>LVAV01000001.1 GCA_001604185.1 Clostridiales bacterium Firm_16
AAAAAAGCTTGACAAGAAACAAAGAGTAGTGATATATTCTTTAACGCTTCACCTTCGGGTATGAAGCGGCGCGGGAGACTGGAAGGGCTCCTGAGCAGGGTTATTTGAAAAAAAGATAGGGAAGGAAAAGAAGAGACAGAGCAGAGGTTTTTGAAGAAACCATGCGAAAGTCAGGTAAGATTTTGAGAGAAATCAAAGAAATAAAGAGGTATTCTGAAGCGGAAGCGGAAGGATACCCGGATTCCTTTAATGAAGATTGAAGGGATCGGATTTGAAGTGAGAATCAACAGCCCTTCGGGGCTGGTGAATAAATCATGGAGAGTTTGATCCTGGCTCAGAACGAACGCTGGCGGTGCGTCTTAAGCATGCAAGTCGAACGGGATTCAGCAGCTTGCTGTTGATGAGAGTGGCGGACTGGTGAGTAACACGTGGGTGACATACCCTCCTGACGGGGATAGCCTTTAGAAATAAGGGGTAATACCGGATACGCACGTACAGGTTAGAGGTGTACGTGGAAAGGGAGCTTCGGCTCCGCGGGAGGAATGGCTTGCGGCCCATTAGCTGGTTGGTGTGGTAACGGCGCACCAAGGCGATGATGGGTATCCGGCCTGAGAGGGTGAACGGACACATTGGGACTGAGATACGGCCCAGACTCCTACGGGAGGCAGCAGCTAAGAATATTCCGCAATGGACGGAAGTCTGACGGAGCGACACCGCGTGAATGAAGAAGGCCGGAAGGTTGTAAAGTGCTTTTGAATGTGAAGAATAAGCAGGTCAGGTAATGGGCGTGCGGTGACGGTAGCATTTGAATAAGAGGCGGCTAATTACGTGCCAGCAGCCGCGGTAACACGTAAGCCTCGAGCGTTGTTCGGAATTATTGGGCGTAAAGGGTATGTAGGCGGAGCTGAAAGCCTGTCGTGAAATGCAGAAGCTTAACTTCTGAGCTGCGATGGGAACTTCAGTTCTGGAATCACTGAAGGGCAGCCGGAATTCCAGGTGTAGGGGTGAAATCTGTAGATATCTGGAAGAACACCGATGGCGAAGGCAGGCTGCTGGCAGATGATTGACGCTGAGGTACGAAAGTGCGGGTAGCGAACAGGATTAGATACCCTGGTAGTCCGCACAGTAAACGATGCACACTAGGTGTAGGGGCAGAAGTCTCTGTGCCGGAGCGAACGTGATAAGTGTGCCGCCTGGGGAGTATGCCCGCAAGGGTGAAACTCAAAGGAATTGACGGGGGCCCGCACAAGCGGTGGAGCATGTGGTTTAATTCGATGGTACGCGAGGAACCTTACCTGGGTTTGACATATACGGTGATTATCTGGAGACAGGTAAGCGCAGCAATGCGACCGTATACAGGTGCTGCATGGCTGTCGTCAGCTCGTGCCGTGAGGTGTTGGGTTAAGTCCCGCAACGAGCGCAACCCCTACTGCCGGTTACCAGCACGTAAAGGTGGGGACTCAGGCGGAACTGCCGGTGACAAACCGGAGGAAGGTGGGGACGACGTCAAGTCATCATGGCCCTTATGTCCAGGGCTACACACGTGCTACAATGGTCGAAACAGAGCGAAGCGAAGCGGCGACGCGGAGCAAAACGCAAAAAAGCGGCCGTAGTTCGGATCGGAGTCTGAAACCCGACTCCGTGAAGTTGGAATCGCTAGTAATCGCGCATCAGCACGGCGCGGTGAATACGTTCCCGGGCCTTGTACACACCGCCCGTCACACCATCCGAGTAGAGGATACCCGAAGCCGGCAGTCTAACCGCAAGGGGGGCGCCGTCGAAGGTATGCTTTGTAAGGAGGGTGAAGTCGTAACAAGGTAGCCGTACCGGAAGGTGCGGCTGGATCACCTCCTTTCTGAGAGAAAGGTAAAGAAGCTTTGTGTACAAAGCGATAGAAACTGACAACTTTTCTTTTCCTCCTTATTTTTTATATATTGGGGATATAGCTCAGCTGGCTAGAGCATCGGCTTTGCAAGCCGAGGGTCAGGGGTTCGAACCCCCTTATCTCCATAAGCGGCGGAGCGGAGACGCAAAGCTGCGGCGGATCTTTGAAATAAACAGGGAAGGAAAGAAGAAACGAAGAAGAAGCCGTACCGGGAAAAGAAGTTACGGCTGTGTACGCCTTTGGCGCAGGATTCGTACTGCGCATTAAAGCTTGACGGGGTGTATGCGGC
>LVAV01000002.1 GCA_001604185.1 Clostridiales bacterium Firm_16
TACCGGCGTCTATATAAATGCAGATGTGAATGCGGCTTACCAGATAATCAAGTTTGGCTGCAAACGAGAACTCCGGATCAAGGAAGGAGAGCAGATCTCCAAACTACAAGTAGCCTGAATTAGATCAGGTAGAGGCATCCGGCTAGTGCCATTAAATTTCCGATAGGCCTATGCTTATCGGTGATTTATAAATCTCAACTACCAAGTTGAAAATAGCCACAACAAGTGTTCTCTCATACGCCATACTCCTTCCATTTGGTGACTACACCGTGGTATTTCTCGCCTTTCTTCTTCACGAAGGGTTTGATTCCGAACGAGAAAATGATCCCGTGAAACAGAGTTTGAAAAGGGTAGTTTTGGTGTTTGTTAATTGCCCGGAAAAGCTTTTGCGCGGAAGCTTCAATTTGCTTTTCTTTACTTCTCGAAATACCGCTGTTAAAAGGTGCGTTGATGACAATACTTCTGACCAGATACCCACCTGAATAGAGGACCAGTTTCTTCAGGATTTTGGAGGCGTCTTTGCTACCGTAGTTCTCTCCGGTTGTGACTGTGATACAGTGCTTTTCGGACAGTAATTGTTCAATGACGAAGTGACCTCTGTCGATCAGGAGTTTCATGTAACCCGAGACATTACTCGCATAAGTTGGTGTTCCGAGAATGAGACCGTCTGCGTTTTCAATCGCGTGGGATAGCATCTCAGCATCGTCGTTTATGCTGCATCTGCCTGTTGTATAGCAAGCACAGCAGCCTTGGCACTGGGACATTTTCAGCGTACTTAGGTCATAGAACTCGACATCCGCGCCTTGTTCGGTCAGGTTTTTCTCGAGACGGTGAAGAACACCCGCAGTCAGCCCTTTTACACGAGGACTCCCGTTGATAATGACGATCTTCATTGGCATTTCTCCTTTGAAAAGGTACACATGTGTGTATTTTTATGACATACTATTATCAGAACGAGGCAAAATCAACGGATTTGGAGAAAGATACACAAACTCGCACTTTTGTGTCATTTGCGCAAGGGAGAATACCATGAACGATTCAAACAACCCATCTGCAATCAGATCCAGAAAACAGATCACCGATGCGCTTATTCTATTGATGGAGAAATACCCGTACAGCGAGATCAGTGTGAAACAGATCGTCCTTGAGACGGACCTTGTCAGAAAGACTTTTTACCGTAATTTCGAATCAAAAGACGATGTTCTCCGATCGTATATCAGAACAATCCTTCGAGACTATTTCGATATCGTAAACAATGCCAGAGGCGACGTTCTTACGACGATCTTCGAGTTTGCGAAAAAGAACAAGAAGCTCCTGAAACTACTCGATAAAAACGACATGATGCACTTCGTCCTCCAAGGCATGAACGAATTCATACTGTCGGTCAAATCCGAACAGAATCCGGAGCTCAATCCGTTTTCAAAATTGTTCGCAGGACTGGATTCAGATTACCTCATCACGCTCAATATCGGCGGCATCTGGAATGTCATTTCTCTCTGGGTCAGGCGCGGCATGATGGACAAGCCCGAAGATGTAAGATCTGCGATTCAGCAGTATCTTTCGAGAATGGGGAGTGCCACTGCAAACGCTCCTCAAATGGTATGATATAAGGGTGACCAACAAATAGCTTTTTTCTAAGGACGAGTAAAAAATGGATGCAAGAACCTATCTGGAGATATTACATGTAGCTGAAAAACTGAAAGATACACCGCGTCACTGTACTACGTCGAAAGGCAAAACGGAAAGCGTCGCGGAACACAGCTGGAGAGTATCGCTGATGGCGCTTTTCCTGAAGAGGGAGTTTCCGGATGTAGATATCGACAAGGTCGTTTCTATGTGTCTGATTCATGATCTGGGCGAGTGTTTCACGGGAGATATTCCGACGTTTGTAAAGACGGATTCAGATCGCCAGGTGGAAGATAGTTTGCTGGATCAGTGGATCGCTTCGCTTCCAGACGATCTTTCTTCTGATCTAAAAGCACTGTATCGGGAAATGGATGCGCAGGAAACGAAAGAAGCAAAGATCTATAAGGCCCTCGATAAACTGGAGGCGCTGATCCAGCATAACGAATCACCGATCTCTACATGGTCGGAGAATGAGTACGAATTGAACAAGACCTATGCATTTAATACGGTAGAGTTTTCCGAGTGGCTGACAGATCTTCGGAAAGAGATCCTTCAAGATACACTGGATAAGATCGAACGTGGGGAATGAACAGAGAAAGGGTTTCTTATGCAGATCGAATATAGAAAAGCAGATAAAGCCGATGCAGAGTTATTGATCGATATCTACAACTCTTCATTTTACAGCGATTTCATCCGATATGGAGAATGCCCTGCATATGGAAAAACGAAGGAAGAGATGGAGCAGTCGATCATCGAGTATTCCAAATTCCTGATCATCTGTGACGGTAAGCCGGTCGGCTGCATTTCATGCCAGGAGACGGATCCCGGAGTTTATTATGTCGGATGCTTATGTGTGATTCCGGAGTACCAGGGAAAAGGTATCGGCACATCTGCGATGAAATTTGCGAAAGAACAGTATTGTAACTGGAATAGATTTACTTTGGTGACACCGATAGATAAAAGTGAGAACGTGAAGTTCTATACAGAGAGATGCGGCTTTGCTATAGAGTCTATGGAAATGGACGGGAATGTAAAAGTTGCGCGGTTCGTTTTAGAAAGATAAAGGGTGTAATATGAAAGTTGCATTGTGTACAGACAAAGAATGGCTGTTATCTGAAGAGGCATTCCACATATATGCACCATGCATGTATCAGCCAACATATGCGGACTATATGGAGAAGATAGAAAAGTATCTACTAGACCCTTTTGTGGAGTTTTATGTATGCGAAGATGATGGGAAAAAGGCAGGGATCCTGGTTCTGTCTAAAGATCAGCAAGATGCGGAGATAATCGGTATTTCTGTTTTGGATCCATCACGCAAAAAGGGGATTGGCAGATACATGATTTCGTCTGTTATGAACCAAGAGAATCTGAATTGTATCAAGGCACAGACAGATGATGATGCTATCGGATTTTACCGCAAATGTGGTTTTTCCGATGAAATGGTTGTGATCGAATACCCTGACGGGAAGGCGGTCCGGTATAACTGTGTACTAAGAAAGTACAAGTAGAGATATTTTATGAGGATCGTTTGTGATGAAATACTATTTTGGATGATGAAGTCATTACAGAAGCGGTATATTGAACGACCCGACCCCGATGGTGTATCATGCAACAAAAAAGCAAAGAAAGGGCATAGATGAATTATGGCTACTCCAACTCCACCCTGGATCGATGAGATCCCTGAAGGTGCATTTATTACCACAGAACCATCGTATGAAACAGGCAAGTATTTCGACCGCTTCAAGAATGATCAGGCGGAAGGACTGAAGTACTATTTCTTCGATCCTTCCGAGCATGGTTTTCCGAAGAAAAAAGACTATCCGCTCCTTATTTTCCTGCACGGAGGATCGAATGCGCTGGTTGGTGAGCTCTGCATTAACTATACGGGTGCGGAATACTATGCATCGGATGAGTACCAGAAGACTCTTGGCGGTGCGTATATCCTGATCCCGATCGCAAATGAATACAAGATAGAGAGTGGCGGCTACGCGGGCAGTTGGGATGAAACCTATATTGAGCCGGTCATGAAATTGATCAGTGCTTTTGAAGCGAAATATACAGAAGGTGTCGGCGTGAAGTTCCTGCTGGGAAATTCTGCCGGCGCGAGATTCACGTTTGCGCTGGCGACACATGCTCCGGATAAGTTTGATGTGCTGGTTCCCGTTGGGACCGATGCAATCCCGAATGATGACGTGATGGACGAGCTGGAAAGAAACGGTGTCACACTGTTTTTTGCCGACGGCATGCGCGATGAGATCGTAAGCCACGAGAAAATCGAGGCAAGGCGCGCACGTATGGAAAGAATGAAGAACAGTTTCATCTATACTCCGGATTGGGTCAGGAATGCGGACAAGGGCATCGCTTCGATCAACTTCGGCTTCGAGATGGGTCAGCATTGCCTGATGAACGGTGTGCAGTCGAACCTTATGTTCTTGGACGGGACTCCGATGGATCCGCGGCTCCCGAACGGGATGACCGGCTGGATGGCCGAAGAACTGAAAAGACGGAAGACTGCTGGCTGATGGAGTTGGTGCTTTAAGGTATAATCTTACTATGATACGCGAAGTGAAAAATGTAGAATTCGAAATGATAGAGACTGCTGATCCGTTCTTCCGATTCCGAGAGGATATTGAGAACGTGTGGAAGAAACATTGCCTGGAAGATCCTTCTGCCTTCAGTGAAAAGATCTTGCATCTTTTCGATACGGAAGAGACAGAAGAGGGATTGAAACTTCGCATCGGATGGATCAATTACTACGAAGCTTTCTACAGTAAACACGTCGGAAACATCAAGACAAGAAGTATCTTCTCGGGAGGCTACATTCTCACAAGTGACGGATACTATTGCCTTGCTGTGGACTGGGAAAACCAGATCAATCTTATCGGTGGTCTGGCATCCAAGGATGACTTCAAAGATGGTAGATTTGTACCGGAACTTTGTCTCATAAGAGAGAGCAAAGAGGAGATGGGTATTGATATTACAGACGAGCATTTCTGCTATGAACTGAAGTATATCAGGATTGACGGTGACGAGTTTTATTTCCCAGTCGGTCTGCTCTACGAAGTGAAAACAGATCATACTAAAAAAGCACTGGAAGATATGTTTATGCGTAATGCACACGACAACGAATTGAAGACTATTCAATTCATACGTCTTGATGATCCGGAGGGATTTGTCCTGCACACCAGAAGAAAGTATATCATCGAACTATTCGATCAGATCCGTCTTAAGAAGATAGCGCATGGTGAATGAGGAGAAGAGAAAAAATGAGTGATAGCAGTCTGGTATTCGCATTAGAAAATGGTTCTCTTTCTGCTCTTTCGAAAATACCGAAGAGTGATCTTCACAGCCATGCGGGAAGAGGCGGACATATCTCGTATATCGAGAAATATGCAAACGTAAAGATCACACCAAATGAAGTTCCTTTCGAGAGTCTTTATGAGATGAATCAGTGGCTTAAGGAGAATGTGAAATGTCACCTTCCCGGCGGTGCGGAAGGGTATCTCAAGCAGATCGAAGCTTCTTTTGCGCAGGCAGCAGCAGACAACGTTACTGTACTGGCATTAAGCTTCTGTGTGGATGAGATCCAACTGCTCGGAGGTATGGAAGCCTTTAAGAATACGATTGACGGTTTGCGCGAGAAATATGCTCCGAATACGAAACTGTATCCGGATCTGGCTCTCGGTTACTTCCCTGAAGAAGTAAATGCCCTGGACGAGATCTTGGAGCGCAAGTTCTTTTCAGGTGTGGATATTATGAACTACATGGGTACATATACGATGGATGAACTGAAGCGTATCTGCAGGAAATTGAAAGAAAACGAGCTGATTCTGAAGGCGCATATCGGGGAATTCGGTGAGGCCGATGATGTATGGAGATATGCGGAAGAACTGGGTCTGGATCAGATCCAGCATGGAGTTCTAGCCGCAAAGTCGGACAAGGTCATGAGGTATCTTGCTGACAATCGGATCCAGCTCAATGTCTGCCCGACAAGCAACGTCATGCTGAAAGTGAGTGCTGACTATGAGACCCACCCGATCCATACACTCTTTGCAAATGGCGTGAAGGTCACGATTAATACGGACGATCTGCTGATATTCAACTCCACCTTGTCGGAAGAGTACTTAAAGCTATATAAGGCTGGCATGAAGGCCGCCGATCTGGAAGTGATCCGTCAGACGGGATTGCACTACGCATAGAACTGTATACCGATAATCTAAATCCATACAATTCGTAGTACAAGATGATATGATATAGCTGTGATTTAGATATGGAGAAGAGGTGGAAAGCATGAAACAGTACATTGTAGATGCATTTACGGATAAGCTATTTGGAGGGAATCAGGCCGCGGTCTGCATCCTTGATAACTGGATACCTGATGAATTGATGCAGAGCATTGCGAAAGAGAATAATTTCTCCGAAACAGCTTTTGCAGTGAAAGAAGGCGAAGTGTATCATCTTCGCTGGTTTACACCGGCAGCGGAAATCAATTTCTGCGGGCATGCTACGCTCGGGACGGCATATGTTCTCTACAACTTCTACGAGAAGGATGCAACGAGGATCATATTTAATACGCAAGTCGGTGAGCTCCTAGTAGAAAAACAAGATGACCTGTTTAAACTGGATTTTCCGGCTTACTCTTGCAAGAAAATCGATGTAACGGAAAAGATGGAATCCGCGCTCGGTGTAAGGCCTGTAGAAGCATATCTGGATCGGGATCTGCTATTGGTTTTGGAGAATGCGGAACAGGTCAGAACGCTTTGCCCCGATCAGAATAAACTGAAAGAACTCGATGGATTAGCTATAGCTGTAACAGCGAAGTCCGATGTTCCGGAATATGATTGTATTAGCCGTGTTTTCGTACCGGAATTGAGTATCTCGGAAGACCCTGTCACCGGAAGCTCGCATTGCATGATCGTTCCGTATTGGTGCGATCGGTTGGGGAAAGAAGAGCTGGTATGTTTTCAGGCATCTGAAAGATCCGGGATACTCTATGCGGAAAGAAAGCATAACAGAATTTTACTGTCGGGAAAAGCGGTTTTGTTTTCCGTAGCAGATATCTATTGCTGAAAAGGAGAGAATATATGTGTTTGATTTGCGACAGAATTGAAATGATCAAGAACGGGACGAATCCGTACTTTGTCAGAGAATTGGAAACAGGTTATGTGGTGATCGGAGATCATCAGCATTTCCGAGGTTATACTTTGTTTCTGTACAAAAACCACGATAAAACAGAGCTTTTTCAGATGGAACTGAAGGAACGCGCGAAGTTTATGGAAGAGATGTCGATTGTCGCAGAAGCTACGGCAAAAGCATTTGGTCCGGTCAAGATGAACTATGAACTTCTTGGCATGGGAGATGCACATCTACATTGGCATCTTTTCCCCAGAAGACAAGGGGATATCGGAGAGTATGGAAACAAGGGCGTGGGTCCTGTCTGGAGCTATCCGATGGAGAAGATGTATGATGATAGAAATCGCCCGACAGAAGAGGAATTAGAGGACTTGAAAGCGAAGCTTAAAGTAGAACTGGATAAGTTATTGTAACTTGAAATAGTTTCCCTTAAAACGTGCAGTTTTCCATTAAACTAGGTGTAGTTTTAAAGGAATTTCCCTGTAAAGGAGTCGGTAAAAGTACGAGTTATCACCGATTAGTGTAAATGGAAGAAAAACATGATAGGAGAAATAGGTCATGAAGAAAACGATAGAAAAGTATTTTCAAGCATGGATCGATGTGGATCCGGATACGGTAAAAGAACTGTTTTCCGAAGATGTGATATATAGTGAATGTTACGGCCCGGAATACCATGGTCTTTCTCAAATCATGAGATGGTTTACTGATTGGAATCAGAAAGGCCGCGTGCTTGAATGGACGATCAAGCGGACGATCGAACAGGGATCTACGATCGTTGTGGAATGGTACTTTAAATGCGAATACGAAGGCAATGTCGACGGATTTGATGGTGTGACGATCGCTGATTTTGATGACACCGGAAAGATAAGAAGACTGAGTGAATTCCAGTCTAAACCAGAACACTATTTTCCTTATGAAGAATAAACATACATATACCGGAGGTGATGTGTCATGATCACAGATTCATTTGATAACAAAACAGAGGAGATCATCAAGGTCTGGAAGAACGAAGATGCGAAGAAAGTAGATGCGTGTATCCTGACTTTTTCGAATGAGATATTCCAGTATGTGCTGGAAGCATTTGACTGCGAAAAGATCGGAGATCTGTATTCCAGCAACGGCCCGAAACCGATATATGGTTTTACGTATAAGGGAAAAGAATTCGCCGTGTATATGTCCTTCATCGGAGGTCCCGGATGCGTGGGCGATATGGAAGACACCATGTCTATTATCAGCACAGATAAATACATCGTTTTCGGTGGCAGCGGATGTCTGAATAAAGAGATCGCAAGAGGCAAGGTCATGGTTCCGACAGCGGCCTATCGTGACGAAGGAACATCGTATCATTTCGCACCGGCATCGGATTATATCGACGTAAAAAACTGCGATGTGGTCGCCGCTTTTATGGAGGACGCAGGACTTCCTTATATCCAGGGAAAGACCTGGACGACGGATGCGCCGCACCGTGAAACCAGGGGTAATTTCGAAAAAAGAAAAAACGAAGGTTGTATCTCTGTCGAGATGGAGTGCGCTGCAGTGCAGGCCATGTGTGATTTCAGAGGATTGAACGTTTACTATTTTCTTACCTGTGGAGATCTTCTCGATGCACCCAAGTGGGATGCAAGGATGGAGAAAAACCAGAAGAAACATACACAGCACGATCCGGGACATTTTGATATTGCCCTGGAGCTCGCGTGCTATGTAACGGAAAAAAATGAATATGAACAAAGAATATGAGTATTGAATTGAGACCCTTGAGTGATGCGAATAAAGAGGACTGCTTCCGTCTGAAGGTATCGGAAGCACAGGCGGAGAATATCGCTTCAAATGCAAGTTCTTTTGAAGCAGCGAAAGAGCACCCGGATGTCGCCAGACCTTTTGTGATCTATGCAGACGGGGTAGCTGTCGGGTTCACCATGTTTGCCTTTGACCTGGCATGCGAAGATCCCAATGACCGGTACTGGTTATGGAGATTCATGATCGATGAGAAGTATCAGGGGCGTGGATTTGGGAAAGAAGCGCTGAATAACATTGTTACTTATTTCAAAGACAATGGGGCTACGAACATCCGGCTCTCCACAAAAGAGAGCAACGTCAATGCGATCCGTTTATACAGATCTGTCGGGTTCGAGGCAACCGGTGAGGTCATCGATGGCGAGACAGTATTTCAATTGAACTGGTAGAACCGGGCTGATTTTGAAAGACTTAGAAATAGGGAGAAAGAAAATGAACGAGTTATGTAAGATAATCAAGGATATGGTGAAGCCGAATTTCCTTAACATAAGAACTTCTATCCAGGCGTATGACAGAGATGCTCTGTGCTGTGGCGCGCCGTGTTGGAGATGGGCTTTTCACGCACTTCATTCTGCAGACAAATGGTTTATCAACCCATGCGTTTTTGAAGAACCGGAGTTCTATGAGGAAGGTATGGATAATCCGGATAACCCGACATCTGTGGTTCTCACAGATGAACAGCTGCTGGAGTATCTGGACAGCATCGAAAAGAAGACTAACGAGTATCTCGATTCGCTGACAGACGAGATGCTTTACGAGTGTCCTGAAAACTGTGAGCATACACGACTGGAACTGGTTCTTCGTCAGTTCAGACATATTTCCTTCCACACCGGAATGCTTAACGGACAGACTGCGCTGGCTACGGGAAAGTTCCCTATGTGGGTCTCCCAGGCGGACAAGTATGTCGACGATGGTATTCTGTTCGGAAGATATCGGAAAGGCAGAGTGACAAAATAATGGCAACGCAAGATATTTATGAGATCTGGAACAAGGATGGAAGCGGTGTTCTTGCTGAGGAACCGCTGATCCTTACGGCATGTAAAGAAGGAAAGCTCGGGACAGTATTGTCATATCCGGGTGGCGCGATCTACAAGACGATCTTTACGTATTTGTGCGGCAAACCGGATGAACAGTTTCTCGCGGAGAATCCGGATGTGATCTATAACACTAGACTGGTCTGCATGAGTTCGGAATGGGAGGAGTATATCCGAAAACTTCCGATCAAGTTTATTCTTCGAAGAGAGCTGATGGCTCCGTTGTGCTCGGAATCTAAAAAAGTGATGCGTGCACTTCCGAAGGGGTACAGCATCAGTTCTTTTACAGAAGAGATATTCGAATCGCATCCCTTCGATCACGGACGGGGATATGCGGATTATCAGGATTTTTCAGAAAAAGCAACGGGCGCGGTGGTGCTGTTTGACGGAAAGGTCGTGTCGGCATCGTCGAGCTTCCTGACCTTCGAAGACCACGTGGAACTGGATGTGTTTACGGATGAGGAACATAGGGGAAAAGGACTGGCGGATCACTGTGTTTACGAGATGATCCGGCAAAGCCACAGTAAAGGCCTGACCGTGCACTGGGATGCGCAGAATCCGATGTCGGCGAAGATGGCGATCGGCCATGGTTTTGTACCTCAGGCCGAATACGCGGTATACTGGTTAGAGAAGTGACATAGCACGAGTGCTTTTTGAGGAGAAGACATGATCATAGAACCCATCACGATAAAGGATAAGCTTGGAAGAACCGTGGTTTTAAGAGCAGCTGCGCCGGAAGATGCGGCGGATCTGATACAGTATCTTAAAGTGACGAGCGGGGAGACGCCTTACCTGATCCGCGAACCGGAGGAGATAACGATTACGATGGAGAGGGAAACGGCATTTATCCGAGAAAAGATCGACGAGGAACGGGAGTTGCTTCTCATCGCTTTGGTTGACGGAAAGCATGTCGGTAACTGTTCGCTGATGGGACTGGTGCCATACAAGAGATATGCGCATCGTTGCAGCGTGGCCATAGCCTTATATCAGGAATACTGCGGCTGTGGAATCGGGAAGGCGATGCTCCAGACTGTTCTGGATATCGCAGCGCGTGTCGGCTACGAGCAGGCGGAACTGGAAGTGGCTTCCGCAAATACAGGTGCGATCGCACTGTATGAGAAGCTGGGATTTAAGAAGTACGGTACTTTCCCGGATAATATGAAGTATCCGGATGGAACATACATGGATACATACTGGATGATGAAGAAACTGTAACGGAAACCGGCATGATCAAGCAACTGAACAAATACTATAGGAACGAGAGATTTACATACTGGTTTTTAAGTCTGCTGCCTTTTATCTTCGTGGCAGAGATTCTGATATACCGGTATGAGACGACCGGCAGATCCTATAGTTTAGAGTTGTTCTTCCGCCTGCTGACTGCTCTGCTAGTGATCACGGGTTTGGGACTGATCCTTTATCAGGTCGTTTCCAACGTAAAATTCTTCAAGAGTCTGAAACTATTGCCCGAAGAGATGCAGGAAGCTGTCAAGAAAGAAATACCCGAAACTACAAAGCGTGGACGGTATCTTCTGACCAAAGATGTGCTGGTGTATTTCGGCATGTTCAATAAGAAAGTTTTCAAGCGTAATGAGATATCGAGATGGAAAAGAAATAAGGGTATCCATACGCAAATCGCGCCGAAAGCCGGACGCATATCTGTTCCGTACGATAACACAGTAATCTATTTCAAGAACGGATACGGTTATATGGATAAGATCGAGTACCCGATCGATCCGCTTGAGTCAGAGGAGAGGACGAAAGGAGAGCTGCCCTGTACGTCTGTTCTTGTTTTGTTTGTGTCCGTTGTCTTTACGTTGTCCCTGATATTCTATCCGAGATTCCTTTCTGCTGCGGCTCCGAAAAACGAGATCGAAAGATACTTGTTCTACTCATCGTATGAAGTAGATTATTTCCTGAAAGCACTCATAATTACCGCAATTTCGGCACTTGTGGCGTTTATTGTCCGCTGTTTTATCAAGCCGATACGCTTTAAGGATAAGCTGACAAGTAGAAACCGGATCACGGTTACGGCTATTTCACTGGTAGCCGCAGCCATGTTGGTTGTAGGATTTGTCGGGACATGGTACCAGGATTCGAACCTGGTCAAGGAAGACTATAAGTCGTATAAAGCGGGAGAAGTATGTGTAGCCGAAGGAAAATACAAGGAACTTGGAGCATGCGGACGAAACGAAGTCGGCTGGACAGAGTATGAGTATGCAGAGCGTCATTCTTTCCGTCCGATTCTTCTATCTAGTCCGGGCAGCAGACTGATCCTTTTGAGAAGTGCATTTGAAGAACTGCCGAAAGAAGGAAAGCAGTACAGGATCGAATATCTGAAAAAGACGAAGATCATAGTATCCTTTACAGAAATCTAGGATTTAGAGATATACTATAAAGTATACTCGATGATGGAGGAACCTATGGGATTATTTGACGGATTGAAAAAGAAGGACTCCGGTATTTCCGAGAACGAAACAAAAGCGAGAGAATTACTCGATGCGCATGAGACGAAGGCATTGAACGATACTGCGTTTCTGAAGGCTTTCGGAAAAATCGAGGTGCTTTATTCGACTCCTTTCGGGGACACGAAAGACGGACAGCATAAGCTTTTTCTTATCCCGGGACCTGCTCCGACGGGGTATATGCCACTGTTTCTCAATACGACTGAAATGAAGGAGTACTATGAGAGAATCGGCCGCGGACCGTATACGATCCTGAAAGGCCCGTTTGTAGACGTTTTGGAGGTCGGTCTTGCACGCAACAAAGAGGGTAAGCTGCCGGTCAAGATCGGTTATCTGATCGATCCTCTGAAGTATAAAGTTTCCGTGGATGCTCCTATTCTTGAGGCAGTGATCCGCCTGCTCAAGGAGAACAAGTAATGAAAACATTGATCTTCAATGGTTCACCGCGAAAGTGCGGAGATACGGTTTCCTTGATCGAGAAACTGCTTGAGGAGCTTTCCGGAGAATACCTCATCGTAAATGCATACGATGAAGGTATCTCACCATGTGTCGACTGCAGATATTGCTGGGAGCATGATGGTTGTTCGATCAAGGATGGCATGCAGAAGGTGTATGACTATATTCAGGAATGCGATAATATCGTCATTGCTTCCCCGATCTATTTCTCGGAGCTGACCGGAAAACTACTTGATGTCAGCAGCAGATTGCAGCGATATTTCTGCGCCAGAACTTTTCGCGGAGAAACTCCTGTCGCAAAGCATAAAAAGGGCGCTGTGATCCTGGTCGGAGGCGGCGATGGAAACATGGACAAAGCCTTCGATACTGCGTGTACGTTATTGCACCACATGAACTGCCGGGATATCCATGAACTCATAAGCTGTCACAACACGAATTCCCAGCCGGCGATCGAGGATGAGACGGTACTTCGGGGAATCCGTGATGTAGCCAGGAATTTTAGCGGACAAGCCATCTTGTAGTGTGAGTATAAAAGAGATTAAACTGGTTTTAGAAAGGTTGGTAAAAGGGATATGGAAGAATTCCGGAGAATAGGAAAAGAATATCCTTTAGAGATCTGCGCCGACAGGGAGACCGCAGAGGTTTTCAGATCCAAATATGTTGACGGACATACGGTGCTTCTGGAGGCCTGGAACAGAACATTGTAATCTTTATACGTGACCGTGAGGAGAGACAGATGAGCTACAAAGACTACGAACAAGTGATTGCAAAAGCAAAAGAACTCGACCTGCTCTTTCCGGAGCGAAGCGTCAGTCGTGAGGATATCGCCGCCGTGGAGAAAAAACTGGGTGTGAAGTTCTCTGACCAGATGACCGATTTCTACCAGAATCATGGAGACATGACCATCGAAGGTAAAGATGTTCTCTGGCTGGATCCGAATGACAGTGAAGACCTCTCCTGCAATCTTCTGGCGGTCACTCTTGAGGCACGAAGAGCCGGTCTGGATCGGAATCTTATCCCCTTCTTTAACACCTGTGACAAGGGCGGTAATATTGCCTATTTCGATTATTCCAGAATGAATGGTCTGGAGCCGCTCATCACTCTTGCTTACTATGGTGAAGATGGGTTTGTGATCACGATGAAGACCGATTATGATTTCGGTGAGTTTCTTCTTCGTTCTCTGGAAGGGACGATCGAGGAAGCCCCCCAGAATCTGGATGTAATGTGCGAAGAAGAGGCAAGAGATCTTCTTGGGCAAACTCCAGGGAAAGAGGAAAAACCACATATCCTTTGGGGCAGATATATTGCCCTGGCACTTATTTATGGTGCGTATGCGGCCATGATCGTGTTTCTGCGTCAGAGATTTCCTTTTAAAGACGCACGCTTTGCCTTACCGGTGGTTATCGGATTTTGTGTATGTTTTATTTTCACGATGATGATTATCTTCGCACGTATAGATTCGTACAAAGAAAGATATCTGAGAGATGTGGCAAAGATCGGTCCTGACAGGTTGATCAAGCAAATGACTTCAGACAAATCGAGAAGGTTCTGTCTGAAATATTCTCAGAAAGAGAAAGACACTTTTATCGTCGGAACCGAGGATTACGGCATATTTGTGTACTGGTGTATTGTCGAATGGAAATCGGTCTACAGCATAACGATCCAGAGAGACACGCACAACGGCAGGAGAGTTGACCATTCCAACAAAGACAAAGTCGACCGTTTCTACAATGCATTCTGGCTGACGATCGTACTCAACGACAAGAAGAAAAAACACGCGATCGTTCATCTTTTCCATGATGATCTTCTAAGCTTCATAACTTACTTGAAAACGAAAGTTCCGAACGTTATGATCCATTCCTACGAGATTACATTATCTGAACAGTCAAGCGGGGTCAAAGATGACATATACGGGAAGGACTGAATCGTTGCCTGAGTTTTCAAAAGAATACATAAGTTGCATAAACTAAACCAAGAATGCGCAGAACCAACTCGAATTTCGAAATCTTGGTTGAATATGGCACGTGTTTTAAGTATTATCCAGAAGAAATTTGATTCAGGAGAATGGGTTTATGGATGTTCAGCTTACTACCGGTGTAATTACCGATTATGATGATTTCTATCTTTGGGTTGAGGATTTTGATGTGAATGCGAAAGCAAGTGTTATTGCTAAGGATGAGGACGGAGAAGCCGTATCGATCACTGAGGCAGCAATCGTAAAGATCGTAGACCGTTCCGATTTCGGCAGCGAAGAAGAATATGAAGAAGCAGTTGACGACCTGGGCAGCGAGGAAGATATCGATACCATGGCTGAATTCATGACCGCTGACGGCATATTCTATGTCGGTGTTAAACACATTGGCGAAGAGCAGACGGTGGAGTCCTTCGAAACAGGCGACGGGGTATATTATTGCTGACTAATAGTTCAGTGTAGTGTGGAAGAATCATCCCGGAGGTCTGTTAAGGCTTTCGGGATCGTTCTTTTATAGGGAAAAATCTGGCCACAAAAGCCGAACTATTATTTCCTGTATTCAGCGAAGAAGAACAGGGGCAGATCTGGATTTCTGTCCTCACTTTCGTATGCTTGCGGTTCCTCTGTTCGGATAAGGGTGAGACCTGCGTCGGAAGCGGCGTTCAGATAGTAGGAAATCGGGCGGTGATAGTGTGTCGTACTTCCCCAGAACGCATTCTCGGAAGTTTCTTCCGTGAGATAAGAAGAGATGAATTTCCCGGCCTTCCCGGTAGTCTCGTCTTTCGTCCAGTTTCCACCGAAGAACGCGGGATGCACGATGGAATAGTAGAAGATGCCACTGACTTTCAGAACTCTTCTGCACTCGTTTAGTACACCATCGATATGCTCGATATCCATCAGGACCTGATTACAGAAAACGATGTCGAAGGAGCCGTTTTCTAAAGGAAGAGGTTGCGTAATATCCGATGTCATAAACGTGCAGGCAGGATACTTTTCTTTTGCGATATCTACCATGGCTTGTGCACCGTCGATGCCGATCACATCACCTCCGATGCTTCGCAGATAATCCGTATAAAAACCATAACCGCAACCGAGATCCAGGACTTTCTCGCCGTGAAGTTTCGGAAATCTTCTCGTTACGATGGACTTGTTGAGCCGCGCGAAAGAGGAGCGTTCCTGCTCTTCAGAAAACGCTTTGGCGGCTTCGTTCCACTGATCGATCACATTTATACTCATAGGCTACGTCCTTTTTCGTCTTATAGGCATTTTATCATGGTATGATATAGAAGTGAACGTTATGAAGCAGAAAGTACGGTTCAGCGGAGGACCTATTTATGCGGATCAAAAAGGAGAATTGAAAAGTATGGACTTTCCGGGATTTATGTTTCGAGCACAGAATAAGATTCCTGCAGCGCAGCAGAATACACCGGATATCGAAGGGTATTACTATACTGCCAATGATGGAAGCCAGATGGCATTCTGGATCTATAAAGCAGACCGTGTCTCTAAAGAACACACGCATGATTACGATGAATACATGCTGTGCGTAGAAGGTGAATATGTGGTGACGATCAACGGCGAAGAACATGTTCTTCATGCCGGAGATGAACTGTTTATTCCCAAGGGAAGTATGCAGGGTGGAAGAGTTAAGGCCGGAACGCGTTCGATTCATGCTTTCGGCGGACAAAGGGTAAAGTGAGTGAATATGGTGCTGGCATACGAGATGGAATATAAACACCCGGTTCAGGAGAGATCTGCTGTTGAGCTGATCCCATATTCTTCTTCGTATCAGGAGCAGTATAAGACACTGTATAACGAGTGTTATCATGAGATGAGAGAAGCACTGGATATCAAGCCTTATGATTTTATCCAGGATGATTCTTTTTTCGATTCGGGCATGGAGAATGTGTATCTCCTCGTTGAGAATGGAGAGATAATCGGAAGTGTGGCGTTGAAGAAAGATGAGATCGATGATCTTATCGTGAACCGAAAGTTCCAGGGCCAGGGATATGGAAAGCAGATTCTTCTTTGGGCGCTGGAACACATGAAAACAGAGCGCGTGATACTTCACGTTGCGGATTGGAATAAGAGAGCGATCGAGCTGTATAAGAAGACCGGTTTTGAGATTACGGGTAAAGGCTAGAGATGGAACAGGATCTGTTTGAACCGATAAAGAGTTATTTTGCGGAACTCGGATATGTCTGCGATGGTGAGGTCAATGACATCGATCTTTATATGCAGAAAGATGAGGAATCCTGTGCTGTCGAGCTGAAGCAGACTCTGGATTTTAAGTCGATCCGTCAGGCGGCGCTCCGCCAGAAGATCGTGGATACGGTTTATATCGGGATCTTTACACCGAAGAACCTGTACACAAAGGAATTCAAGGAGAAGATCTATCTTCTTAAACGCCTCGGAATCGGCCTGATCGTTGTGTCTAAACGGCAGATGTGCGCGGAGATTGTTTGTAAGCCGGAAGTGGTGGAATTAAAGACTTTCCGGTCACGCAACAAGTGGAAAAAGGCGGCACTCGAGAAAGAGTTTTCGAAGCGGAAAGTGAAGTCCAATATCGGAGGTGTCACGGGCAGAAAACTGATGACCGGATACAGAGAAGATGCGCTTCTGGTGCTGGATGCCTTATCTCAGCTCGGAGGAGAATCGTCTCCGAAAAATGTGAAGGCGATCTCGCATGTGGAGAAGACACCCAATATCCTTCGCGACAATCACTACGGATGGTTTGTTCACGTAAAGAGCGGAGTATATGGATTAACGGATGACGGAAGATCTGCGCTTACGGAGTTCGCAGATTCGCTGAAAGTATTAAAGGGGGAATAACCTATGGCTAAGAATGAAGATCCGAACATGATGCGTCTTTTGGAAAGTATGGAGAAACATGGGCAGAAAGAAGCGGGAGAGAAGTTTTCTAACGAGAACCCGATCGAAGAGTCTGCGGATGTTAATGGTAAATTCGAATGGGCGAAGAAGACATGTGCTTTTCTTGAAGAAAACTTTGATAACGATACCGTAAAAGCGATCCGCATGGACTGCGCTTGCGGACCGCAATACGAGTGGATCCAGAGCGTGAAAGACGCATACGATGCTTCGACGGATCCGGCGGATTTTGTGGAGAAAACAAACGCGCTGGAGCTGGGTTACTGGCTCGAATTTGACGGCACTTCTTACTTTCTGATGTATCCGCAGTGCTACTGCGATTTCGTAAATCAGGTCGAGGATACACTTACGAAGACATGGTGTTACTGTACACTTGGATATTCGAAGAGAATGTTCGAGTATGTCTTAGGAAAAGAAGTGGAAGTGGAGCTGATCAAGTCAGTGAAACTGGGCGATAAAGAATGTCGGATCAAGATTACGGAGAAAGCATGAAAATCGAGAAGTGTACAATCAAAGATGTGAAAACATTGGCGTTCATGAATAAGTGTCTGATCGAGGATGAAAGAAGCAGTAATCCGATGAATCTTTCGGAGCTTGAGGTGCGTATGCAGGGTTTCCTCGAGGGCGATTACGATGCGTATTTTTTTATGGACGGAGAGACAATAGTCGGATATGCGCTGGTGGACCGTACTGCAAAACCGCTCTACCTGAGACAGTTCTATATCGACCGGGAACAACGTAGAAAACACTATGGAAAGAGTGCTTTTCGTGCATTGCTGGAATATCTGGGAACGGACTGTATTGATATCGACGTGCTTCCGTGGAATGAGGCAGGCGTTGCGTTCTGGAAGAGTCTGGGATTTGCGGAACGATATGTAGCGATGAGATTTAAGGGGCAGTAGATATGGATTTGAAAAAAATATCTTATAAACTGACCGTGTGCAAAGTGAAGAATGTGTCGGATATTGATATGAATTCGGAATTCTTTTTTATCGGGAAGACGGATGAAGAACTGTCTCTGGTCTGCAAGACCGAGGACACGCCGAAAGAGACGGTCGAGCGCGATGATGGATGGAGAGGTTTTCGGATTGAGGGAGTCCTGGATTTCTCGTTGATCGGGATCCTGTCCAAGCTTTCCGGGATCCTGGCAGAGCATAAGATTGGGATATTTGCCGTGTCGACCTATAACACGGACTATATTCTTGTGAAAGAAGAAAACTTCGAGAGAGCTTTAGAAGTATTGGCTGAAGAGGGATACATGATCGTGTGATCCCATCCTTTGCTGATCCTATGAGTTGATGAAGGTGTGAATATGGATGAAGAGATCATAATCAAAGAAGAGCGGATCTCCGCTGAAGAATATATCGAGTTTCTGAAGAGGACGGATCTGGGGTCGCAATATCCGAAAGAGCGTTTTTACGAGAGGATCCCGAAACTGGTGAAGAATGTGACGATCAGCCTTCTTGCCAGAAACAGAGAGGGTATCGTTGTAGGCGCGCTCTTCGGTCTGACGGATTATTGCTATTGGCTGTATATTACTGACCTCGGAGTAGACAGAAACTATGAAAGGCAAGGCATCGCGACCAGACTGATGCGTGAAGCGCACAGACTTGCCGGCGGGGAGAAAGATATTGCGGTGTACCTGATCGCAAACGAGGATGCAATTCCTTTCTATGAGAAGCTGGGAATGAAGCATGCCGATGAAGTGATGAAGTATAATCATATCGATTGGACCGAATGGACTGTGGAGTGAATGCTATGAAAGAAGATAACAGAAAAGAACTTGGCGAGACTTTTGATACCACCGTGTCTTTGTACGAGAAGATGCGTCCGGGCTATGTGGATGACCTGTATAAGGCGATCTTTGAGTATGTGAAGATCGATGGCAGCAGCCGTGTCATTGAGGTAGGAAGCGGAAGCGGGCAGGCGACGCTGCCGGTGCTTCGGACAGGATGCGAACTTACCGCTGTTGAATACGGCGAGAACTTCTCCAAGCTTCTGAAAGAGAAGTTCAAAGACTATCGGTTCAACGTGATCACAGGTAAGTTCGAAGACGTTGAGCTGGAGGAGAACACGTACGATCTGGTCTTTTCTGCAACGGCATTCCACTGGGTTCCGGAGGAGATCGGGTATCCGAAAGTACTCTCTATCCTGAAGGAGGGCGGGGCTTTTGCAAGATTTGCCAATCGCCCGTGTATCAGTCAGGATATGCCGGATCTGGCCAACGAGATAAATGAAATTTACGATGAATACTATAACAAGCACTATAATATCCGGCCCGGCACGAAGAAGTGGTTCTCGGAAGAGGATGCGGTGAACATTTCCAAGATCCCGGAAAAGTATGGTTTCAAAGATATCTGCTACCATCTTTTCTATCGGGAAAGAGTGTTCACGGCGAAAGAATATACACAGCTGCTGGGCACGTATTCCGACCATATCGCCATCGAGGAAGGGACCAGAAAGATTTTCTTTAAGAAGATCGAAGAAGCAATCGACCGCCATGGCGGAAAAATCACGATAAAAGACACGCTGGATCTGGAACTGGCAAGGAAATAAAAAGTTTTCGGAATGGGTATTGACTCTCACATAGTGTGAGGGATTATCGTAGGCATGAGCTCAAGAAAAACCATCCATGGAGGGAGAAACAAATGCTAAAAATCGGAGATTTTTCAAAACTATCCAGAGTAAGCATCAGGATGCTCCGTCACTACGACGAGATCGGATTACTGAGTCCTGCCCAGATCGATGAATTTACGGGATACAGATACTATCAGGAAGAGCAGTTATTCGTCATCGGAAGGATCACCGCCTTAAAAGATATGGGTTTTGCCTTGGCGGATATTGCGCAGATCCTTGAGGTCTATGACGATAAAGAGCAGCTCGACGCCTTCCTGGTCGCCAGACAGAAGGAACTGGAGGATCAGGCGAAGGACACGGCATACAAACTGATGCTTCTGGATTCAGCCCGAGAGAGGCTGAGAAAGGAGCAAAACATGAACTACGATGTAACAGTAAAGACGATTCCGGAAAGATATGCAGCTACGGTCCATACGATCATTCCGAAGTACGAAGATGAGGGAATGGCATGGGCCCTGATGGGCGAATGCAGAGATCAGCTGATCCCGGCGGATCCTTGCTTTGCAACCGCAGAATTCCTGGACAACGAGTATAAGGAAGAGAATGTTGAAGTGGTTGTATCCATGGCGGTAAAAGGCAAATACGAGGATACGGAACACGTTAAGTTCAAGACACTTCCTGAGGTCAAGGTTGCCAGCTGTATCGTGAAGGGTTGTTACCATCAGATGAGCGATGTCTATGGCGCCGTGATCACGTGGATCAACGCAAACGGATACAAGATCGCAGCCCCGATGTTCAACATCTATCACGTGAGCCCGGCACAGACGAATAATCCGGACGAATATGTCACGGAAGTATGCATTCCTGTCGAATAAGAAATTGTGGACTTCCAAGATCGCCCGAAAAAGCGTAAAGTATGAATAACAATACTTTGCATAACGGGAGAGAACAATGGCAACACTTTGCAGAAATTGTGCAACACCGCTGATTTTTGACCCGGCCACACAGAAAGTCGTGTGCCGGTCTTGCGGCGCCTCCTGGGATGCCGAAGAAGTGGAATCTTCTGACAAGCAGTACCAGGAGAAGCCTTCTCTGGTAGAAGGTGTCGACGAGGGACTGAAAGAAGAGTTCATCGAATGCTATGTTTATTCTTGCAATTCTTGCGGCGGAGAGATCAATATCAACGGAACGGAAGCATCAACGAGATGCATCTACTGCGGAAGTTCCAGTGTGGTCTTCAGTCGTGTTTCGAAGGAAAAAGCACCGGAGTTCATCATACCTTTTTCCATTACCAAGGAGGACGCACTGGACAGGATCAAGAAGCGTTTCCGCCGAGGCGCCTTCATTCCGAAAGAGTTGAAAAACCTCAAGGTCGATGTCATGCGTGGAATCTATATTCCATGCTGGCTGGCAAATGCGTACCATCTTGAGTCGACGATCATCTCCTCAACGGAGTCCAAGGATAGTAAGTCTGTCACCAGATACTCTAACCGCTCCGGCAGAATGATCATCCGAAACCTTCCGGTCGATGCGTCCCTGATCCTCTCTGACGAGAGCGCTCAGAGACTCGAGCCCTATGATTTCTCAGAAGTGAAACTGTTCGATGAGGACTATCTTCTGGGATTTTATTCCAACATTTCCGATATCCGTGTCGGAGACCTGCGGGACTCCGTCTGTAAGAGGGCACAGGAGGCTTTCGAAGAGCAGGCTATCGAAGCGATCGACGGCGGTAACAGGAAAGTCGTTCTGGCCGAGACTGAGACCCTGATCGATCAGGATCTGCGTTATGTGCTTCTTCCGGTATGGTTTGTTTCTTTCTTCTATAACGGAAAACATACTACTATCATGGTCAACGGCCAGACCGGCAAGGTGGTCGGCGGCGTACCGTGGAACGAGAAACTTTTTAAGGGCATCGTGGCGGCCGGGTCTGTGATCCTGGCTACCCTTCTCGTACTTCTTTTCCGGTTCGTTCTGCTGCCCGTTATTTTTCAGACTCCGGTCGAAAGTGCGGCCGCCGGAATTTCCAATAACAATCTGGACGATAACATCATGATGTTCTACATGGCCTTCATTACGATGGGGATCCTTGTTTTTACCTTCGGTTTCGAGTATTACCGGAAAGCGAAAAAGCAGCTCGAACGGTCCCAGGATGAGTCGATCTTCAATTTCAATAAGAAGAGACAGGGGTGATGGTATGGAGTGGTTTGTTGCATTACTATTCGGTATACCGCTGGGGATCGGAATCACTTTCGCGTTTGCTGCCGCGTACCTGAACCGTTCCAACAACCTGGGAGATGAGACCCGCAAGGCCAGGGAATTCAGTTCCAGTGTGACTTTCCTCGATAACCGCGGAAACACGACTCAATACAATCTCGGCGCTTTCCAGCAAGTCGTGAAGGACGACATGGAAACTTTGCGCCAAAGCCCGGAGTATATCGAGCGTGTGGATAAGACGATCTCCACGGATCTGCAGGCCCCGGTGGAGCGGTATTTCCCGTCTGAAGAGGAGTGAGCGAAGAGGAGATTCACACTACGATGTGTGGTCATTCTTACACATCAAAATACTGAAAAAACGTGAAAACATAATTATTTTGTTTTCGGGGATTATACACTATCCTAATACTATGGATAGTGTATTTTTCGTACTCACGGGAGGAGAATATGGAAGAATTTTATATCAATAGTGACGGGACCCGCCTGCATGCGAAGCTGGATAAGGCTGAGGGTGTGGAGAGAGGACCGCTTTGTATACTGATCCATGGTTTCACGGGTCATATGGAAGAGGATCACATTATCGCGGCCCAGAAAGCCATGAACGAAGCCGGTGTGGCGGTCCTTCGTGTAGAGATGTACGGTCATGGCGGAAGTGACGGTGAATTCAAGGATCACACACTCTATAAGTGGGTGACCAATGCCCTTTCGGCAGTGAAATATGCCCGATCCCTCGATTTTGTGACGGACCTTTACCTTAGCGGACACTCCCAGGGCGGTCTTCTGACCATGCTCATCGGCGGTATGTGCCCGGATACATTCAAAGCGATCCTTCCGCTTTCCCCGGCCTGGATGATCCCGGACGGAGCAAGAGAAGGTAATCTTCTGGGCATTACTTTCGATCCGCAGCATATTCCGGATATCCTTGAAAACGGGAATGTGGTGCTGTCCGGAGACTATGTCCGTGTAGCCCAGACGATCCATCCGGAGGATGAGATCGCCAGATACGAAGGCCCGGTCCTGATCGTTCACGGCGATGCAGATGAGACCGTTCCCTTTTTCTTCGCGGAAAAAGCACTGCAGCTTTACAAGAATGCGAAACTTGTCCCGATCCACGGCGACGACCACTGTTTCACGAAACATCTGGATGAGATGGCTTCCGCCGTCAGAGCTTTTTTCGAGGCGGAAAAGGCCTGAAAGACCGGACATAAGGATAGAACGCTATGAAAATGTTATTACGACTGAGCCGCGAAGCGCTGAAATACAGATCTCTTTACGTCATTGCCATCCTGGCGACGCTGTTGCTTACCCTGGTGAACCTGACGGCGCCGAAAGTCTTATCCGAGATGACAGGCATCGTCAACTCCGGCATGAGCGAGGCGGGGATGTCGCGGATCTATGTGCTTACCGCTATTCTGGTAGGGCTCTTTCTTTCGCGAGTTCTTTTCCGGTTTCTCAGTAACTATCTGGCCCATAAGGCGGCATGGTATCTGGTAGGCGATCTGCGTACGAGGACCTACGATAAACTCGAGCGGATGCACATCGGGTATTTTCATGACAAGCAGACCGGTGACCTCATGAGCCGGATTGTGAATGACACGCGAGATTTCGAACTTTTATACGCCCACATGATCCCGGAAACCATAACGAACATTGTTACATTCGTTGGAGTTCTGGTGGTTTTGCTCATTATCAACTGGAAACTGGCCCTGATCACCTGCGCGCCGCTTCCGCTCATTTTCATATCCGGAATCATCTTCTCCAAGAAGGTCAGACCTTACTTCAAAGTCTCCCAGAAGAAGATGGGTGAGCTGAACGGCAAGCTCCAGGATAACCTGTCGGGCATTCAGGAGATCCAGTCCTTCGGTCGGGAAGAGTACGAGACGGACAGCGTCGATAAGAAGAACTTCGAGCACATCCGTGCGATGCTGAAAGCCCTGAAGATCAGTGCGATCTTCCATCCGACGGTGGAGTTCATCTCCTCTCTGGGAACGATCCTCATCGTGGCTTTTGGCGGGTTTCTGGCCCTGCACGAGGGCCTCAAGGTGGAAGACATCGTCGCATTTCTCCTGTATCTGAGCCTTTTCTACGCGCCGGTGACGGGACTTGCGAATCTTCTGGAGAACATGCAGCAGTCTCTGGCCGGTGCAGAGCGCGTGCTTTCTGTACTGGATGCGCCCTGTGAGATCAAAGATAAGAGCGATGCCGCCCCCCTCGAAGAGGCGAAGGGAGCCATCGAATTCGAGCATGTAAGCTTCTCCTATGAGACCGGAGGTAAGATCCTGGATGACGTGTCTTTCAAGTGTGAACCGGGAAAAATGCTGGCTATCGTCGGTCCGACGGGTGTCGGTAAGACTACCCTCACACGCTTGATCTCCCGCTTCTACGAGCCTTCTGAAGGACGGATCCTGATCGATGGCCGTGACCTCAACGATATCACTATCGACAGTTTAAGACTGAATATCTCTCCTGTGCTTCAGGATACGTTCCTGTTCAACGGAACGATCGCCGAGAATATCGGGTATGCGGTTCCGGATGCCAGCCGGGAGGAGATCATGGAGGCGGCCAAAGCTGCCAATATCCACAACGACATCATGGAGATGCCGGACCAGTATGATACACTGGTAGGCGAGCGCGGACTCCGCCTTTCCGGCGGACAGAAGCAGAGAGTGGCCATCTCACGTGCGATCCTTAGAAAGTCACCAATCATCATCCTCGATGAGGCGACGGCATCGGTAGATGTGGAGACCGAGCGTCAGATCCAGAAAGCCATCTCCGGCATTTCGGGAAAAAGAACGATCATCGCCATAGCGCACCGTCTTTCCACGATCAGAAACGCCGATCAGATCATCGTTATCGAGAACGGACGCATTACGGAAAGAGGCACCCACGAGGAGCTGATGGCCTTGAACGGAAGCTACACGCGCATGAACAGTGTGTCGGAAGAATAGAAAGGAAATTCTTATGTTTAAGGAATACTATGAAAAAATGCTGAAGCAGTTGTCGATCGATTTCAACTGCACGCCGGAAGACCTTCTGGCGAAGGAAAACAAGATCACGGTTTCAGCGGATAATGCAGGAAGAAGGATGTACGATCCGAATAAGACATTCCTGGATATGGTCACACTGGGCGGAAATGCGCTTGTTACTGCAGACGAGTGCCTGCACGAATTCCTTCGTGGATTTATCAAGGACGCAGAAGGACACAGACTTTTCGAAGTCGGGAAACTTTCCATACTCGATCAGGAGGTCAGAAAGTACGGCTATAAGATGGCCGGGAGTCACCATATGTTTCTTCCGTGCCGCAAGGTCGAGGTGGAAGAACGCTATCCGGTGAAGTGGTTCTTCGACGAAGAAATCAATGGCTTCTACGGCGATTCGAGATTTCCGAATTCAATCTGTTATCCGAAGCCGTCCCCGACGATCCGTGACCGAATGGTCGTGGCGGCCTATGACGGGGACACGATCATGGGCATGTCCGGGTGTTCTGAAGATGCCCCGAACTGGATGCAGGTGGGTGTCGATGTATTGCCCGAATATCGTTCCAGAGGAGTAGGAACCTATCTGGTGACCCTGATGAAGAACAAGATCATCGAGCAGGGAGCTGTACCTTTCTACGGTACTGCCTCGTCGAATATCCACTCGCAGAAGATTGCGCTGAGCGCGGGCTTCTGTCCTGCATGGGTCGAAGTTGAATCGTATAGAATCGAGAAAGAGAAGAAATAAGATGGAGAACATTTTTGAGACGGAGCATCTGCTGGTCCGGATTTTTGATCCTGCCGATGCAAAAGCACTGTACAAGAATCATCTGGAAGATGAGGTAAAGCAGTGGATCCCTAACGAGAGCTATGCTGATTTAGAAGAAGCACAAGGTGCGATCGAGTTCTTTTCGGACTGCGTGAAACAAGCACATCTTCCATATGTTCTGGCAGTAGAACTAAAAGAAACACAAGAACTGATCGGCGACACCGGAATCAACGAAGTCGAAGGTCAGGAAGGGGAAGTGGAGATCGGATACACGATCTGTAAGAAGCATAGTGGAAAAGGATATGCGACGGAATTGGTGAAAGCGATGACGGATTTTGCGTTCTCGAATTTCGATGTTGCCGTGATTTACGGCCGCGTCATGCATGGTAACGATGCTTCCGTCCGAGTCCTGGAAAAGAACAACTACGTGTATGAGACAGAAGAGTTCGGTGCGGAGGATGATCCGTATAACAAGGGCATGCTGATCTATAAGAAAGAACGGGCATAAGCTCGTACACTTATTCGCCCTTCTTCATCTCTTTCTTCATCTCGTACATCTTCACATCGGCGTGTTCCATGACTTCCTTGAATGACATAGAAGAAGATACGGTTTTGAAGTAGATGCCGTAACTGAGGTTGCAGATGAAATCATCGTTGAATTCTTCGTTAAGTACTGTTAATGTGGAATACCACTCATGCACGATGGAGTCCAGTCTGGTTTCCGGCATGTTGGTTACTACCACAATAAATTCATCTCCGCCGATCCGGTAAAGATACCCGTATTTGTGCCAGAAACGCAGCTGGTTCGAAGCTGCGATGAGGATCTTATCACCGGCATGATGACCGTGAATGTCGTTGATCTTCTTGAGATTGTTTACGTCGAAGAATATGATGGCGTAATCGCTGTACCGCTCGTATTCCGGAATCTTCGATTCCAGCTTGATCCGGTTATATACACCGGTGAGCTTGTCGTGGGTGCTGAGGTGCTCGATGGGTTTCATCAGCATGGTCCGGGCGTTGATGACATTGCCGAGGCCCAGGATCACATACAGGATCACGGCGCTGACAGGAGAGAAGATCCCTAATGCCCACAGAAGTGCAACGAATCCCGCAAATAAGAGACAGCCTATGATTTGTAGGATCAAAAGACGTTTCAACCGTGCACCCCCCCTTGGAACTTTCTTCGGTAAATAATGGCTTTATAATCTTTGCGTTTGTAATGATTTTATTATACCGTATTTCACTTTCATAACAAATCCACGATCACGTGAGGTTTGTGACAGTGCTTTCACTTTAGGAAAAACCGGATGTGCTATTATGCCTGCGGTAAACAAAAAAAGAGAGACATGAAAGAGGGTTAACTATGAAAAACAAGGGCAACAACAATTCGAGCAAATTGATCATTGCACTGATCGCAGTCTGCTGTCTGAGTACAGCCTGCCAGAAGTCGGATGACAAGAAGAACAGTGAGACAACCAAGGCTTCTGAAACAACCGCCACAACGGTACAGAGCAGCGAAGACACAACAGTTACGACAGAAGATACTTCTGCCACGACCGAGGACACTTCCGCGACAACAGAAGAGACATCTGCATCTACAGAGGATACAAAAGCAACAACAGAAGAAACCTCTGCTACTTCTGATGAAACTCCGGCGAAGGACGTGACACTTGGATTCGGCAACATTACGAATGACGGTTTAGCGACCGGAAACAGCAAGTATACATTCTACACTTACCATCCGACTGCTAATACGGTGACACTGGTCCAGGAGGATAATGCTTCCGGCGAGAAGAAGGATCTTTATACCACTTCATCGATCGACAGCATGAATCTTCTGGGTGATGCACTGTATTTCCGTGAAGAAAGCAGTGCGGTCACGAAGCTGAGTCTTGCCGACGGAGCTACCAAGAAGATCTATAACGGACAGGTAACCAACCTGACCGCATATGGCGACCACCTGTATTTCAGTGAGAACAGCTGCCTCGTAAGATGTGGTCTGGACGGCAGCAACAAGGAAGAGCTCTTCAAGGCAGAGCATTCTTCTATGCCGGCGGATGTAGCCTTCAGCATCGTAAACGATACGATCTACTTCGTGAACCCGACGGATTTCGCAACCGGTGGCTCCTTCTTCGGTAAAGTATTCTCCATGGATCTGGATGGCAAGAACCAGAAGGATTTCCCCTCGGGAGTATCCGCAAGTAATGGCGAGCTGTTTTTCACAGACGGAGAGTGGCTGTTCTTCTATGGAAGTTCTGAGGATCAGAGTGTCTTCGGTTATCTTGGCTGCAAGCTGGACGGAAGTGATTTCAGACACATCAACCGTTATTCTCCGAGTTCTATCAACTCCGCCAACGGCAAGCTTTTCCTTTCCACGTCCGATGGTCTGAATGTTCTGGATAAAGATATGAATCCGACACAGATCTTCGATGAGAAGATCGGAAATTCCGCCCGTTTCTCTATCGTCGGTGAAAACATCTATTTCATGGATGAGACCAATACCGCGACTCTCCGAGTATCTCTGGATGGAAAGAATAAAACAGTTCTGCATTAATCTCTGATAAAAACAGACAAATACAAGAAAGAATCGTCTCATAGCTGGGTGATATAATAGGATCGTGACTTGCTCATAATACCTCTTAGGAGTGATGACTATGAAAAAACAAGTGTTCAATCCATATCTTCCCAGCTATGAGTATATTCCGGACGGTGAACCCCGTGTCTTTGACGGGCGTCTATACATCTACGGAAGCCATGACCGGTTTAACGGCGAGGTCTACTGTGCCAACGACTATGTATGCTGGTCCGCTCCGGAGGACGATCTCTCCGACTGGCGTTATGAGGGCGTCATCTTTAAGAAGACCCAGGACCCCAGAAATCCGGATGGATCCCATGCTTTGTGGGCACCGGATGTATGCCGGGGAAATGACGGCAAGTACTATCTCTATTACTGCCTCGATTTCCTGAAAGAAATCGGTGTAGCGGTCGCAGATACCCCGACAGGACCTTTCGAATTCCTGGATTTTGTGAGATATAAGAACGGAGATATTCTCGGATCAAGACCGGATGAGATCCGTCAGTTCGATCCGGGTATCTTCATCGACGACGATAAGCGTATCTATCTTTTCTCCGGTAACAGTCCGCGCTATAAGCAGACACCAGTCGACAAGGACAGCCTGAAGATGGAACTGGAGCAGGACATGATCACGGTCAAGGACGGTCCTTTCCACAACCTGCCGATCATCAACGATGCAGACGGCACGGAGTACGAGGCCCATCCTTTCTTCGAGGCAAGTTCTGTAAGAAAAATCAACGGTAAGTATTACTTCATCTATTCGTCCTGCTGGATGCATGAACTCTGCTGGGCGGTAGCCGATTCCCCGCTGGGTGAATACCATTACGGCGGTGTGCTGGTCTCGAATGCAGACATCGGTGCTAACGGTAATACCGAAGCCCTCAACTATCGTGGCAATACCCACGGAAGCGTAGCTTTCGTAAACGGAAAATGGTATGTGTTCTACCATCGCCAGACCAACCGTCATTTCTTCTCCCGTCAGGCTTGTGCCGAGGAGATCTATTTCGACGGCGAAGCCTTCCATCAGGCGGAGATCACATCCTGCGGTCTTAACGGCGGCCCCCTCAAGGATGAGGGCAGCTACGAAGCAAGAATTGCCTGCCATCTCTACAGTAAGAACGGCACGACTGAAAGCCTTGCCGAGCAGCAGGACAGCAACCACCCTGCATTCACCCAGGAGGGCGAAGACAGGGAAGATAACCCGAACCAGTACATCAATAACATGGTAGACGGTGCGACTGCCGGATACCGTTATTTCAACTTTGAAACGGCAAAGACGATCTCGGTGGAGGTCAGAGGTACGGCAGATGGGGAATTCGTTGTGAGAGACGGAAGAAACGGTCCTGTTGTTTCCCGTATCCCGATTAAACCATCAGTAGACTGGACAAGCTTTTCTGCTCCGCTTACCATAGAATCCGGCAGGCACGCCATCTATTTCACGTACGAAGGAGCAGGATCCGCGGATTTTATGTCATTCCGCTTCGATGCCTGATTCCGAAAGGGTAGAATTCTGGATTGGATATGGTAATACGGGAACTAAGAGACAATGAAAAAGATCTGCTTCGTGATTTCCTTTATGAGGCGATCTTTATTCCAGAAGGCATGGAACCGCCACCGAGAGACATTATCGAGCGACCGGAGTTAAAGTTGTATTACGAAGACTTCGGATCAGGTAATGCAGACTATTGTTTTGTGGCCGAGGATGACGGCAAAGTCGTGGGTGCAGTCTGGACCCGCATCATGGACGATTACGGGCATGTGGATATGGAGACTCCGTCCTTTGCCATCTCCCTGATCAAGGAATACCGCGGCAAAGGAATCGGTACCGAGCTGATGAGAAAGATGCTGGAGCATCTGAAGGATCAGGGTTTCAAACAAGCATCTCTGGCTGTGCAGAAGAGTAATTACGCGGTCAGGATGTATGAGAAAGTCGGTTTCCGGACGGTGGATGAGAATAGTGAAGAATACATTATGGTGTGTATGCTTTGAAGAAATGAGAGGTAATGGAGAATGAGTATTCTGATCAAAGATACGACAAGAGAAGAGCGCAAGAAGATCGTTGCCGAGTCACTGGGAAATCTGGAAGGAGCGTGCGATGGATGCATGGCCGGTCTTGCCGAGATGTATCAGGACTACATCGATGGTAAGAAAGAGATCCGTGAGATCAACATGGAGTATAACGCACGTTATGTATCCGGAAATGACGGTCCATCCAGATCCGGATGCGGCTATGCTGACTGATACATGAGGTCAGGGTCTTCGAGGAGAACAGATGAGTAAGAATATTATCATTGTGGGACCGAGCCGGTCCGGCAAGTCGACATTAGCCCGAAGGATTCACGATGAACTGAATTACTACGTGATCAGCATCGATAAACTTGTGGGCGTCTTCCAAAGTGCGTATCCGCAACTGGATATCCGTCTGAACTGGGACAGAGAGAAAACGACGGAGAATATCGCTCCGTTTCTGGGTCACTACCTGGGTATGTTTTCTTCCTCTGACGGCCGGGGACTCCTGGGATATAGTCACGGCGCTGTGGAGAATAACCTCTTCGTTCTGGAAGGTGCGTACTATGATTTTGGTGCCATCGAATCTGTTCTACAGAACTATGGTGTGAACGACATGAAGGAGAGTTTTCACCTTATCGGTCTGGTGCAAAGAAAGAAGACGGCCGAGGACTTTTTCCGGGATTTCAGAAAATTCGATACGGAAAAAGACTGGACATTCAGTCTGAGTGATGACGAACTCAAGGGTGTCGCAGAAGATGCCGTTTCCTATAACGAAGAGATGTATACGCTTCTTAAGAAACACGGCTTCGACATCTACGACACTTCAGAGAACAGAGATGCGGTTCTGGATGAGATCATCGAGAGAATTGCACGTGATATCGGAAAGGAATAAACATGGCTACAGTAGATCTTGGAAAAACAAATTGGAGTCAGTCTGTCGGCGGAGTGTGCATCAAGGACGGGAAGGTCCTGTTGGCACGTCATACATACGGAGCAGGAAAGGGAATGCTGATCATCCCGGGCGGATATGTGGATTTCGGAGAGACACCGGAGGAGACCTTGGTGAGAGAATTCCAGGAAGAGACCGGTGTGACCGTGAAGGCCGGCAAGCTCTACGGAATGCGATTCAGCGCGAAGGACTGGTATGCTGTTTTCGAAGCGGAGTATGTCGAGGGCGAAGCACGGTCGGACGGAGATGAAAACGATAAGGTCGTGTGGATGGATATAGAGGAAGCACTTACCGATGAAACCGTTCCGGATCTGACAAAGAAGATGATCCGCTGTGCCGTCACAGGAGAAGGTTTCGGACTGATCCCGTATGAATCGAAGACACCGGGAAGAAACTTGTATGCCTTCCTCAAGGATTGAGAAATGAAACAGATAAGTAATTACATGAGGGATGAGAAATCCCGACATATGCTGAATGAACTGACACAGAAAACTTTCGGGTTTGATTTCGAAGGCTGGGTCACAAACGGGTATTTCGAAGGCGATTATATTCCGTATTCCATCGAGCACGAAGGAAAGATCATCTCCAATGTATCTGCCAATCGGATGCAGTTTATGCAGAATGGAGTGCTGAAAAACTACATCCAGATCGGCACGGTTATGACGGATGAAATTTTCCGGAAGCAGGGCCTTGCGGCTGACCTGATCAAGCGTGTGATCGAGGAATATAAGGATGTATGCGACGGGATCTATCTGTTTGGAAATATGGACGCTCTGGGATTCTATCAGAAGATGGGATTTGCGATGGCAAACCAGTACCAATACTTAGTGAAAGAAGAGTTCTGTAAATCTGAGAAGGCGGCCTCGAGATTTAAGCCGGTCGCTGATTTTGGTGATGAGAAAAAGAAACAGTATCTGGATCTTGTCCGTGAAAGTGCGCCGCATTCATCTTTCGAACAGGTGAATAAATACGGACTTCAGATGTTCTATACATCCGGCTTCGACAATGTTTTCTATGCAGAAGATATCGATTGTTTCATCGTGATTGAACAGGGTGAGTGTCCGGTCTTGCAGTCTGTATTGAGTACGGAAAAAGTTGCGCTCACAGAAGTTCTGCGAAGACTGGATATTGATCACTGCAGGTTAGGCTTTACGCCCCTTGATGAGGATGAAGAGAAATGCCTCTCCGAAGTATACGACGGCGGAGACGATTACAGGCTTTTCTATATGGGTGAAGCACTGAGGTCTATTGAACAGGAGAAACTCTATTTCCCGGATCTTTCACATGCATGATATGTTACAATAAACATGACATAGAGATGTCATGTTTAAGATGTTAGCATGTAGTTGGAGTGTGATCAGATGAAGATTGACCGGCTTATCGGAATACTGTCTATACTGCTGCAGAAGGAGACGGTTACTGCACCGGAACTTGCCGAGCATTTCGAGGTGTCGAGGCGGACGATCAACAGAGACATCGATACTCTTTGCTATGCCGGAATACCGATCGAGACACGCCAGGGAACGGGCGGTGGTATCCGTATTGTAAGTGGGTACCGTGTGGATCGGACGATCCTGACTTCAAAGGATATGCAGATGATCCTTGCTGGTCTTCGAGGCCTCGACAGTGTTAGCGGAAGCAGTTACTACGGTCAGCTGATGGAGAAATTGAAGATAGGATCTTCGGATCTGGTCAGCGGAAATGACTCGATGCTGATCGATCTGTCGTCCTGGTATAAGGACTCGCTGACGCCGAAGATCAGTACGATCCAGGAAGCAATCGAAGAGAGACACCTGCTGACATTCGATTACTATTCGTCTTCAGGAGAAGGGACACGTACGATCGAACCATACTATATCGTGTTCAAATGGGCGAGCTGGTATGTATGGGGATGGTGTCGGACAAGAAAGGATTTCCGGCTTTTCAAACTGAACCGCATGGATAAAGTGGGAAAGTCGGAAAAGACGTTTGAAACCAGGGAAGTTCCGCTGCCGAATCTGTCGGAAGAAAAAGTCTTCCCCAAGAAGATCAAGGCGGTAGTGCTTTTCGAGCCGGATGTGAAGTGGCGGGTGATCGAGGAATTCGGGCTGAAGTGCTTCACGGAGACGGAGGACGGAAAACTGTTGTTTACCGCGGACTACACGGATGTGGACTATCTGATCACATGGATATTGGGCTTTGGTGAGAAAGCGGAGATCCTCGAGCCGAAAGAAGCCAGAGAAAAAGTTCGAAGCATTGTCAAAGCACTGCAGAAAACGTACGGGAGGTAACACATGAATAAAGACTGGTCAGAAAAGAACAAGAAGATGCAGACCTTGATTGGAAAAGAAGCGACGTTTTCAGAAGGCATCGATGTGCTCATCGATCATAGAAACGACCTCTTCGAAAAGATCACATCGATCGTAAAGGAGTATCCGGAAGAGGCGTTCTCATTGATGCCGTATGCCGGGGCGGAAGGCTACCATAGTAAGACGCTCGTCTACTCGATGTGGCATATCTTCCGTATCGAGGATATCGTGGCACATGAATTGATCGCAAAAGATAAGCAAGTGCTTTTTACGAAGAACTGGCTCAAGAAAACGAAGAGTCCGGTCATTACTACCGGCAATGAATTTCATGATGAGGGCATCGCGGAGTTTTCGAAGAAACTGGATGTGAAGGCAGTGTATGAATACTGCAGGGCCGTTATGGAATCTTCGAACGAGATCCTTCGCAATCTGACGTATAAGGATATGAAGCGGAAGTTCGCGGAAGACGATAAGAAACGGATCCTGGACAGTGGCAGCGTGAGTACCGATGAGAGCGCGATCTGGCTGATCGATTACTGGTGTGGGAAGGATCTACGTGGTCTTGTGAAGATGCCGTTCAGCCGGCACTGGATCATGCATATCGAGGCGATGTGCAGAATCACAAGTAAACTGGATCAGAAAGGGAAAAAGTGAAAATGAGATTAGATGGTTTTGGTTTGTTAGTTGAAGATATGGGAACGATGATACGCTTCTACAGGGATGTCCTCGGATTTGAGATCAAAGAAGCGGAGGATACATCGAATGTATATCTCGTGAAGGACGGAACGCTTTTCCTTCTTTATGGAAGAAAAGATTTTGAGAAGATGACGAGTTGCAGGTATGAGTACATCAAGGGTCTGAACGGACACTTCGAAATCGCCCTCTATGTGGATACTTTTGACGATGTGGATGCGGCATTTAAAAATGCGGTCGAAAATGGCGCAACTGCTGTACTTGAACCTGAGCTGGAACCCTGGGGACAGAGAACATGCTACATCGCGGATCCGGAAGGTAACCTGATCGAGATTGGTTCTTGGAATAAGCCGTACGAGGAGAAAGATCTGAAAGAAGCGTAATTTTCTTGCAGAATGACTTAGAGATTATTTAGGGAACTTTTTCAGGTAAAAGGAACGTAAAAGTTCCCTAAATGAAAAGAGAGAATGAAAAATGGCATCGAGTAAAGAGTATCTGGACTTTGTTTTAGAGCAGCTTTCCGGACTGGAAGACATCACATACAGGGGCATGATGGGTGAATACATCCTCTACTACTGTGGTAAAATCGTCGGTGGGATCTATGACGACAGGTTTCTTGTAAAGGACGTGAAAGCGGCGCGGGATCTGATGCCGGATGCGGATCTCGAACTTCCATATGAAGGGGCAAAGGAAATGCTCCTGGTAGACAATGTGGAGAACAGGGAGTTCCTGGAAGAACTTCTGGAAAGTATGTATCCGGAACTGCCGGCACCGAAGAAGAAAAAGTGAGGATATAAATGAAAAAGATTTACGCATGGGAGCCATGGTTCTTTATGTTTTTCGGAATCTTCCATATGCACCGGATCTGGGCTTTGATTGACCGTGCTTCCTATGCTTCTTTCTGGATGGGAACCATGGAGGAGAAAGGTGCATTCTATTTCATCCTGATGGGGATCCTGGCACTTCTTTGTGTTCTCGGAATCATCACTTTTATACGTGAAAGGAAGAACAATTACTGGTGGCGATGGATTTATCTTTGTGGCGGTGGTTATGTGCTTTTTGACCTGTTTGCAATTGCGACCGGGATGGAGGTCTGGCAGAAGATCCTGGATAAGATGTTTGATACAAAATCCGCATACTGGAATCTGATTTGGGGATTCTTCATTCTTCTTGGTACGGCAGTGTTTATCCTGGGAATCAAGTTATTGAAAGAAAGAAAAGGAGCGAAACAATGAAAAACGTGATCCATATTTTCGGGGCATCCGGTTCCGGTACGTCTACACTTGGAAGGAAGATCTGTGACGAACTGGGATATTTCTTCATGGATACAGATGACTATTTCTGGATGCCGACTGAACCCAAGTATACGACGAAAAGAAGTGTGGAGGAGCGTCTTGCTCTAATGAAAAAGGATATTGCCGAGCATGAGAATGTGGTGGTCTCCGGATCCCTTGTCAACTGGGGCGATGAGCTTATACCGTACTTTACGCTGACGATTCGCCTTGTTACGGATACAGAAGTCCGAATCGAGAGAATTAAGATCCGAGAGCGGAATAAATTCGGAGACCGTATCCTGCCCGGAGGTGACAGGTATGATGAGCATCAGGCGTTTCTTCAGTGGGCAGGACAATATGATACCGGAAGTGCCAATATGCGAAGCAAAGCCATGCACGATGAGTGGCAGAAACTTCTTAAGTGTAAGCAGATCGTCCTGGATGGTGCAGGAGATCTTCAGGAGAATTATCTTAAAGTACTGGCGGAGATTCAATAGACTCATCTACGGTTGTCCGATCACACTACGGACACAGTTTCCTATACTATGAATTTTCGCCTGACATCTTGACGAAGGACCCCTTACGCAATACAATTAACCAAAAGGTTAAATGAGAAGGACGGGAATGTTGTGGGTATCCAATCGACATTAAAAGCTATAGCTGATCCCACCCGCAGAACCATCTTGAACCTTTTAAAGAAGAATCGATTATCAGCGGGGGAGATAGCCGAACATTTTAACATGAGTCTGCCTGCTGTTTCGAAGCATCTGAATGTTTTGAAGGAAGCAGACTTAATCCGAGACCAGAGAGAAGGCAAGTACATTTTCTATGAACTGAATGCCTCCGTTCTGGACGAAGCTTTGCTATGGCTTCAAGACTTGCGAGGTGAGTCAAAATGAGAAAACTTCATTCGATCCTGTTAATTACTTTACTGGTCTGCGTTGTCGGTGTGGTCGTTTTTCTGATCCTTTCTCCGGATCAGATTCCGGTACATTTCAATTTCTCCGGAGAGATGGATCGTATCGGGAGCAAATATGAATTTCTGGTGTTTCCTGCCATTGAAATCGGAATTGGTCTGTTTTTCCTTCTTATGTCGAAGATCGAGCAGAAGAAGGGCGAAAACTCAAATGAACGAGTGGTCATGCTTGTCGGAATCGGTGTAACCATTCTGCTTATGCTGGTCGGATTCTACTTTATGGTAAAAGCGATCCACTACGATCCCGAAAACCCGGTGAAACTAGGTTACGATGATACGAACAAGCTGATCGGCGTGGGAATCGGTGCATTACTCGTTGTACTGGGAAATATCATGCCCAAGGCCAGAAGAAATTCTATGTTCGGCATCCGGACCTCCTGGAGCATGTACAACGATTCTGTCTGGCAGAAGAGCCAGCGCATCGGAGGCATCGCTTCTGTGATCGGCGGATTCGTATTGATCATCCTGTCCTTGCTTCTGCCGGGAAGCTGGAATACTGTTGTGATGCTTGTGGTCATCACGATCCTCGTGATCTTCTGCGCCGGCGCCTCCTATCACTTCTATTCAGCGGAGAGGGCGAGTGGTCTATGAGCGATAAGGCATACTATCATCTTCCGGGGCTGTTCGAATTCTACGATCTGTACCGCGCCTTTTTGCCTTTATTCCGCGAGCATCGGGAATACTTTTACGATTGGTGCGAGATCGGTTCGATCTATGGTGCGCCGCAGGATTGTCTGTGGGGCGGAGGCAGAGTCGGATTCGGAGAAGAACCGCCGGAGAATGTGGTCGATCTGATCAAGGAGTACGGAGTATCGGCTCGTCTTACATTCAGCAATTCCCTGCTGACAGAGGCACATCTATCTGACAAGAAATGCAATGCACTCTGTTCCATGTTCGAGAAAACGGGGCCGGTGGAGAACGGAATCATCCTCTGCTCCGATCTTCTTATGGATTACATCAAGGCGAAGTATCCGGGTTTCTATTTCGTATCTTCGACGACAAAAGTACTTACAGACTTTGTGCAGCTTGAGAGCGAGCTGACACGGGAGGAGTTTCGATTTGTCGTGCCGGATTTCAGATTGAACAAGGATCTGGCGAACTTGAAGGCACTTCCGGAAGCACAGAAAAAGAAAGTGGAATTTCTGTGTAATGAGTGTTGCTGGTTCGATTGTTATGACAGGAAAAACTGTTATGAGAATGTCAGTCGGAAGAGCCTGGGAGAAGAGTGCGAAGATCACATCTGTGTATCTCCGGATGCAGCAAAAGGTTACCGGTTCTCCGATGCCAAGAAGAATCCCGGCTTTATCGGGATCGAGGATATAAAAAACGTATATCTGCCATATGGGTTTTCCCATTTCAAGATCGAGGGGCGCAGCCTAGGCAGTGCCGTGATATTGGAGTTCCTACTTTACTATATGACGAAACCCGAGTACCAGCTTCAGGTGAGGGAAGAGATCTATCTGGACAGTATGCTGGATCTGTTCTGATGCCGATGAATCCGCCTTCTTGACGCCCGAAGAAATGCCTTCTTTTGAAGTTTCAAACTTTTAAGGACTTTTTAATCGCAAGTCAGACATACTATTGGCATAATACGGAAAAACCGGAGAGAATGTTTATGTTTTTCAGAATGCTAAGAAATGATCTGAAGGCGAAGAAGGGTCTGAATGTGATCCTTTTTATCTTCTTGATCGCATCGGCGGCACTGGTATTTGCAGGAGCGGTCCAGATCTATTCGGCCTTGAACGGCAAAGAGTATACCGCTGATATGTGCAAGATGTCCGATATCTATCTTTATGTATCGGAAGGCAATCACGATAAGGCGAAATCGATCCTGGATGCAAGCGAGAATGTCCTTGACTATTATGAATCAGATGCCAGGATGCTGATCTCTTCGCAATTGGATTTTGAATGTTTCGAAGAAACGGAAGATGACCATTTCGATGCGAGCGGACACTATCTGGTTCGTCAACCCAGAAAGACAGATCTGGTATATGACGAATTCGGTCACCCGTTCTATGTGAAAAGCGGGACGATGTATGTTCCTCTTCGGATGAAGGATCTTGCGGGAGCTTGTATCGGCGATACCGTCAAGCTGACCACGCATATGGGAAATACTTATTCCTTTACCATCGCAGGTTTCTATAAAGAGGGCTTTGACTATCGAAACCGATACATCATTTCCGACAGTGACTATGAAATTCTGAATAAGGAATATCCCATCGGCCTTTCCGTCTTCGAACTGAATCTGAAGAACAAAGATGAACTTAGCCGGAATAAGCTTTACAGCGACCTTCGGAGCGAAGGGGTCGGTCTGACCGCATTCCGTCGTTTGGATATGACTACCGATGCGACATTGACCTTCATTCTTGCAGCCTTCATCGCGGTGGTAAGTATCTTCATGATACTGATCATCTTCATGACGATCCGTTTCACGATGATCTCCGCGATTCGGGATGAGGAGAAGGAGATCGGAACCATGCGGGCCATCGGTACCGACAGCATCTCTTTCCGTTGGCTCTTCGCCGCCAAGTATATCGCTTTTGCCGTGCTGGGCGGAATCCTCGGTGTGATCGTCGGTTTCATATTGTCGAATCAATTCCTGAATATCTTCTCGGCGAATCTTCTTTTCCCGCCTGTAGGCGTCCAGCTGGTCATCGGTACGATCGCGGTCCTCGTGATGGTATGTCTGATCATACTGTTCTGCTTCTTTGTGATGCGGAAGATCAAGAAGATTTCTGTCATCGATGCCATCCGTGGTGGAGAAGGCGGCGAAAGATTCGGAAACATTTCCCTTCTTTTCCTTCATAAAAGAAAGGCTATGCGGGTTCCGTGGTACCTGGCGATCTCGGATATCCTGAAGAACTTTAAGCGGTACATTTTCCTTGTTGCCGGATATATGCTGGGCTGCATGATCATTCTTCTGGTCTTCTATGTGGCGAGTTCCGTTGTCAGCAAGGAGTTCATGAGATATTACGGGTTGAACCAGATCGATTTCTATCCGGATTTTCACTCGGAACTGATGTACGAATACGGTGAGCGATGCTATACGGAAGGAAAGGAATTCTATGATCTGATCAATGAAGATTTTCAGCAGAACGATATCCCGGCCCACATCGTTACCTTTGATGAAATGACCGGATATATGCTCTACGGCAACGAGCAGGTGGAATACACGGTCTGGTTCGAATGCGGGGAGCCGGATAAATATCTGTACTGCGAGGGAAGCCGCGTCCCTGTACTTGCAAATGAGGTCGCTCTTTCTGAGTATAGTGCGAAGCTGTACGGGATCAAGATCGGAGATATCATCACCATGGAACTCCCCGAGACAGATGACGGCGGAATCACGGTGACCCGGAATCAAAGGGAACTGGTCGTTACCGGTTTTCTGAACTATTCGGAGTTTTCATATCGTGCGGCGCTCATGGGTTCGGAATATCATGCCGGTGCCCGCGATTTTCATGGTTTCTCGTCGATCATCATCGATGAAGGCGGGCAGGATACTTTCAAGCGGATCGAGGATCTTTACGGTGAAACGAACGTCATGTCTGCGCAGGAATATCTCGAGCATTCGCTGATGGACTATATCGGACTTTTCAATATGCTGAAGATCGTCATGACGGCAACCGTCATCTTCATCACGGTTCTGATGACCGTGCTCTACGTCAACATCTTCCGATATGAAGACAGATCAGAGATCGCACTTCTGAACACACTCGGATTCGGTAACGGATCGGTGGCAGCCTGGCAGATACTTCGTATGCTGATCCTTGTGCTGATATCGATCGTACTGGGCACGATACTGGTCAATACATTAGGACAGCTACTGGTAGGAGTGCTTTTCAATTACGTTAAGCTCAAAGGCTTCCGGTTTATCGTGAACTGGTTCACGACGCTGGTCATCATGCCGGCTATCATCATCGGGTCCGCGCTTATACCGACAGTACTGAAACTGAAAGATCTCAGGAAGACCAAGCTCGCTGACATCGCGGAAGAATAAGGAGGAAATCATGGAAAACGTAATCAAGGTCAAGGACCTCTGCAAAACATACATCATCAAATCCAACAGCAACAATGTACTTCGGAATGTGAATTTCGAGATGAAGAAAGGCGAATTCGTCAGTGTCATGGGCCCTTCGGGAAGTGGCAAATCGACACTGCTCTACACCGTCAGCGGTATGGATAACGTCACCAACGGCGAAGTAGAATTCTGTGGCAAAAAGCTGACTTCACTGGGCAGAAAAGAGATGATGCAGCTGCGTCTCCGCAAGATGGGATTTATTTTCCAGCACATGTACATGATGAAGAAGCTCTGCATCCTGGACAATATCGTTCTTCCCGGATTCCAGGCGGGAGGTACCCGCTCGGCGGTAAAGGAGCGGGCCGAGGATCTGATGAGAAGACTGGGCATTATCGACATCGCCGAGAAGGAGATCACGGAGGTCTCCGGAGGCGAACTGCAGAGAGCCTGCCTGTGCCGGGCCCTGATCAATGATCCGGAGGTAGTCTTCGCGGATGAGCCCACAGGTGCGCTGAATTCCAAGGCGGCCGGCGGTGTCATGCACGAACTCTTGGAAGCTAACCGGAGAGGCACCGGCATTCTTATGGTCACGCACTCGGTAAAAGTCGCCGCAAGAAGCGAACGAGTCATTTATCTCATGGACGGCGGCATTGAGGGTGAGCTGATCCTGGGCAAGATGAAAGACGAGAACGATCTTCGTGAGCGTGAGAAAACGCTGAATAACTGGCTGATCGAAAGGGGATGGTAAGATGAAGAAGCATACGCGCCTGACCTGTGCGGTAGCCATGACTCTTGCAGGTTCCCTTCTTACATCCTGTGCCTCGAACTCCTATGAGAACTTCACTTTCCCGGAGAACGAGGACAGTGTGCTCGTGAAGGTAGCGGACTATTCGAGAAAGACAGATTATGACAACGAGGCCCCCGTGGACAAGAGTGTAACGGTCGTCCGTTCTCAGGACGGGCTCTGCGTGATGGATGTCAAGGAACACTATTTCGATATTACCCTGGACCTGGAGAAAGGGGATCACTATTCAGTCGGCAAAGCCTATGGTGAAGTGGTCAAGATGGTAGCCGGCGATCGTTTCGGCGGAATGGAATCCTATTTATATGAGAACGCCCGGTATTTCTTCACCGATGTAGATGCTTCCACCTACGAAGAATTAGGCAAAAGATCTGCCTCGTTATATTCTTCCCTGCCGAAGGAGTACCAGGACGAGATCCGCGGACTGGCTGAGGCGGTCACGGATGCGAAAGGTTTTGTAGAGGACGGCGTGCTGTCCTACGAAGAGATGATCCTGGCACAGTTCATCCCGGATGCGCTGCGCGGTTCCGCGTGCAGTGCAGTATCCCTGGACGGTGAAAGGACCGAATCCGGCAAGCGGATCACGTCGAGACTTCTTGAGTGGCCTACCGGGACCAAGTCGCAGGTAGCGAACATGCACGCGGTGGTCCACTATAACCAAGGCGAGAGTTCTTTTGTCAGCGTGGGTGTCCTTGGTGTGCTGACACCCTTCTCTCTCATGAGCAGTCATGGAGTCTTCATCGGCATGCTGGATGTCGGATCGAATAATACGGCTTTTACCTGCGAAAACAAATCCAGTTATACCTTCGGCATGCGTTATTCCATCGAGAACCTGACGACAGCCAAAGAGGCGGCCGAGTATATGGCGGAGCATGCGTACGACTACACTTATTGTGCGAATATCCTTGTTACCGATGAGAAAGATGCATTCTGTGTGGAAATGTCGGTGACTCCGGATGAAGGAGAACCGATCATCCGAAACGAGGAGACGCCCATATTTCCCACGTTGCCGAATACGGCAGAGAACTGCATTTTCGTCGTCAACGGTTTCGTCTGTGAAGGACACAAAGATATCGTCTCATACAAACTGGGCAACCGGATCCGGTGGGATCGGTTCGATTCGTGGTTTACGGGCAATAAGAAATTCTCCCTGGAAACTTTCAAGGAGATCATGACATGCGAGAACACAGAACGGTCGATCCAGCTGGTGGGAAATAACGATTCCGCGTTCCACTGGGTCATTGCCGATTACGATACAAGAACGATCCAGGCCTCATTTGTCGTAGCCGATCCGAAGGGTGATGCGCCTGTGCTCTATACGGTGGCACAATTTTGACAGCGAGGTTGCCAAACCGCTCCCGATATCATTACAATGGTCTTATTCTACACAGGGGAGGACCCAGAATGACGGATATCCTGATAGTCGAAGACGATGTCGAACTTGGTACGCTTCTTCGCAGTTTCATTACTGCGGCGGGCTACAGCGTACTCCTTTCTGCGGATGCGGAGAAGGCATCAGAGATGCTCGCGACGGAGAGCGTGCGTCTGGCGATCGTGGACATCATGCTCCCGGGCAAAAGCGGCTATGATCTCTGCCGTGAGATCCGTGGGAAAGGGGATATCCCGATCCTCCTGATGAGTGCACGGGCGGACGAAGGAAGTATGCTTCTGGGCTATGAGACCGGCGCCGATGACTTCATTGAGAAACCGTTTTCTACTGCTGTTCTGATCGCGAAGGTGAAGGCCATGCTCAAGCGTGGCGGCGAGGTAAAAGAAGAAGCCAAAGCGGTACTCGTATCGCATGGCATCGAACTGGATCCGGTCTCCAGGACTGTTACCCAGAACGGTGCTCCCGTGAAGTTGAACATCAAGGAGTTCGACCTTCTGAAGTATCTCATGGAACACGAAGGAGAAGCCCTCGACAAGAACCGGCTTTTCAGCGAAGTGTGGGGCACAGATTGTTTCACGGAACCCAGTACAGTTACTGTCCATATCCGATGGCTCCGGGAGAAACTGGAAGAGGATCCGAAGAATCCCAGGATCATTAACACAGTCTTTAAGCTCGGCTACAGGTTTGGTGATGCAGAATGAAGAGATCCTACTTGCCGGCCCTCATCCTGACCTTTCTTTTCGTGCTCATTTTCGCGGGTTTTAATTTCGGTTATTCCAGGATTCTTTCTTCCAGAAGTGAAAGCCGGAATGTGACGATCAACCGCATCAACGATGTGATCGCGAAATCGAAAGAAGATCCGGAGACGGTAATCACTAAGCAATACGATTCCTGGAAAGATTCCTTCGGCGAGGATACACCGGAAAGCATCACGTTCTATGGAATGGGGAGGCAGGGGTCCGGACAGGTCTTTGTGGAAGCGGAAACAGATGGCACCGTGCTCTGTGCATTATATCGCGATTCGGAACTGAAAGGATTTGTGAAATACAGCTTTTCCAACGGGATTCACGGAAAGGTCCGACTGGCAGTGAATATTGCCATCGCAGCCTGCGCGATTATTGCAGTTGCTCTGGCCCTGTTCATCAGAAAAAAGATCCTGACCCCATTTAACCGATTGTCGGAATACCCTGAGCGGATCGCAAAGATGCCGGATGTCGCACAGCTTCCGGAGGACAGAAACCGGTGGTTCGGTAAATACATCTGGAGCATGAACATGCTGAGGGATGTGCTTGGAAAGGAAAGAAAGAGAGCCGAGAAACTGGAGTGTGAAAGACAGACTCTTGTTGCCTCTATTGCCCACAGTGTTAAGACCCCGGTCATGAATATCCGCCTTTATGCGGAGGCTCTCAAAGGCGGATTGACGCTGGAGAACGGACAGAAGGCCGATATCAACGAGATCGCCGATAAGATCGACAGTAATGCGGAGAGGATCCAGAAACTGACGGCAGAAGTGATCGGCGCATCTTCCACGGCAGTCAGTGCGTATGAACCGGAGATGGAAGAGTTCTATCTCAAGGATCTGGCGACGATGGTTGAAGAGGAATACTCCCAGCGGATGCAGCTGACAAGGATCCCTTTCCGTGTGGATTGCGATGACAATCCACTGGTACGAAGTGACCGCTACGGGATCTTAAGGATCATCTCGCTTCTTATGGATAATGCAGTTAAATACGGAAACGGTAAGGGCATCGTTGTCTCCATGATGAGTGAGGACGAAGGGATCACAGTCTCTGTGAGAAACAAAGGCGAACTGCTTCCGGAGGAAGAACTGTCCTTCATATTCACAAGTTTCCGAAGAGGCTCTAATGCATCCGGGAAAGAAGGCAGCGGAATCGGTCTTTACACAGCCAAATCCGTGGCCACCGCACTGGGCGGGAATATTTTTGCCAGAAGACTCGAGGAATCCGGCGAGATGGAATTTATCGTGTATATTCCGCTGTGACGAAGGATCTTCAAAACGCGGAAAAGGCATAAAGCCACATATCGTATATAAATGAGCATGATCTTGATATAAGTTCAAATTCTCCGTGATACTATGAATATGTAACATGAAAAAGCAGATCGGAGGAGTAAACATGATCGACCAGAACAGTACGTATAAACTTGCAAACGGTGTAGAGATCCCTTGTATCGGATTTGGAATGTGGCAGACCCCTGATGATGTAGTGGGTGTGAATTCAGTAAAGAGTGCCATCGCGGCGGGTTACCGTCATATTGATACGGCACAGGCATATAGAAACGAAGGTTGTGTCGGACAGGCATTGCTTGAGACCGGAGCGAAGAGAGAAGACCTCTTCATTACAACGAAGATCTGGAACAATAATCACAGCTACGATCTGGTGATGAGTTCGATGGAAGAATCCCTGAAGAAACTGGAGACATCCTATGTGGACCTTCTTCTGATCCACTGGCCGAATCCGCTGCCGTTCCGTTCCCGCTGGGAGGAAGCCAATGCAGAAACATGGAAAGCCATGGAAGAGCTCTATAAGGCCGGCAAAGTCCGCGCGATCGGTATCAGTAATTTCCGTCAGCATCACATCGAAGCACTTCTGAAGACGGCCGAGATTGCACCGATGGTCAACCAGATCAGACTGTGCCCGGGTGAGACACAGGACGAAGTCGTGGATTACTGCAGATCTCTGGGTATGGTCCTTGAGGCATACAGCCCGCTGGGCACAGGTAAGATCTTCAGCGTTCCGCAGATGCAGGAACTGGCTGATAAATACGGCCGCAGTATCGCACAGATCTGTATCCGTTGGAGTCTGCAGCGTGGATATCTCCCGCTGCCTAAGTCGGTTACTCCGTCCAGGATCGAGGAGAACCTCAAAGTATTCGATTTCGAACTGGATGACAGCGATGTGAAGATGATCGCAGAGGAACTTCAGGGCTGCGTAGGTCTGTCCGGAGATCCGGATAATATGCCTTTCTAAGATGAGCGAGCATAGATCATCCGTATTGAATATGACGGAAGGAGATCCGGTGTCTCTGATCATCCGGTTCTCCATTCCGATGTTGATCGGCAACCTGTTTCAACAGCTTTATAATCTCGTAGATTCCGTGGTCGTAGGACACTTTGTCGGTGCCGATGCCCTGGCTTCGATCGGTGCCACCAACTCCGTGACGTTCCTGTTCTTCGCTTTATGTAACGGGTTCGGTAACGGAGGCGGTATCATCACGTCCCAGTTTTTCGGCAAGGGAGACGATTCTTCTGTCAAGAAATGCATCACCAATACCGGCTACATCATGGTCATCTTTCCGATCATTGTCGGTATCGTATCTTATTTTCTGACGGTACCGGTGCTGACGTTACTGGACACGCCGGAGGGACTTCTTGCTGACTCTGTATCCTACATGAGGATCATGTGCCTGGGAATGGTTTTTGTGTCCTTATACAACTATGCATCGGCAATGCTCCGTGCATTGGGAGATTCGAAAACACCACTTTATTTCCTGATCTTCTCCTGCATACTGAACACGGGACTGGACGTGCTTTTCGTATATGGGTTGAATATGAGTGTCGAGGGTGCCGGAATTGCTACCGTGATCGCGCAGATCATCTCGGCTTTTTCCTGCCTGGGCTATGCGATCAAGAAGAATCCGTATTTCAAGATGACCCGGGAAGACATGAAGTTCGACAAGACGATCTCACTTAAGGTGATCAAGCTCGGTGGACCTCTGTCACTACAGTTCTCCCTGATTGCCATCTCCTGTATGGCACTTCAGAAAGTCGTAAATGCTTACGAGAATGTTGCCATTGCCGCTTTTACGGCCACGAGCCGGATTGAGCAGATCATCCATCAGCCGTACCAGACTTTGAGCGCGGCACTGGCCACCTACACCGGTCAGAATTACGGTGCACGGAAGATGGACCGGGTCAAGGTGGGCTTCAAAAAGAGCTTCATGATCATGCTGGTCTTCACGCTGCTCATGGTGCCGGTCATGCAGCTTTGCGGAGAGAGTATCATCCGGATCTTCGTCAAAGAAGAGGACGTGATCGCGATGGGTGCAAGAGCCCTGAGTATCACCAGTATCTTCTATATCATGCTGGGTATCATCTATGTTGTACGAGGCGTCCTGAACGGTCTGGGAGATTCTTTCTTTGCCCTGTTTAACGGTATCGTGGAAGTCATCGGAAGATTCATTGTTCCGGTTGCCCTGACCGGTATTGCTACCATCGGCCTCTGGGGGATCTGGTGGTCCGTGGGTATTGTCTGGGCAATGAGTGGTCTGACGGCATGGATGCGGTATATGGGTTTCCGAAGGAGGATCAATCCCGATTCCGTTCGTTTGAAAGGAAGACGTCTGACGAAGCAAAGTTAGAGGAGGTAGACATATGACAAGCGAAGAACTGCGCGCAGGTATCATTACCGCGCTCTCCGAAGAGGACCTGGAAGTAGCTAAACACGGCATAAACGTAATGAAGGGGTTATTGAAATAACCCCTTCTTTTTTTCACTCGATTGTTTCCGGATGTGTGTTTCCTGATCAGAAACGAGGTGTGTTTTTCTCATCCCATTCATAAACACGTCCGTCTTTCTGAACCTGCTTGATGAATCTGTCGGCTTCGCCGCCCAGTTCTTCGACGAGATCTGTATCGATGTTGTGTCCGCAGTTGGAGTACATTACCAGTTTGCAGTGCGGAAGTGCCTGCGCCGTGCGGAGCATGAGTTCCGGCGTGCTGATGGGATCATCGATGGCACCCAGGATCAGGGTCGGGGTTGAAATGGTGTGTAACATCTCTACCAGTTTCTCTTCTGTCTTATACTTCAGAAGCGGTCTGCCGTAATCGATGGCCTTCTCCCGCGGATCCGGTTCCGGATTCATGGCGATATGCATCGCACGGAGAGCACGTCTCTGCTCTCTTCTCGGGTCGTTGTCGATCGGCGGATCCATCGGCGGTGGTTCCTTGATGATCCCCGAAAGGACCATCTGACGGATAGACATGGCGCCTTCCTTGAGACTGTGCGGTCCCGGTACACAGGCGATGAAGCCGGTAACACGTTCAGGTGAATTGAGCATGAGATGCCAGCCTACACCTGCTCCGTGGGACGCACCCATGTAGATGAACTTGTCGATGTGAAGCTTGTCTGCCACCTTGATGACGTCGCTTGCGAAAATATCGTACCAGGCTTCACCGTAATCTTCTTCAACGTATGAGGAAGGATAGAATCCGCGCAGCGTGATGCAGATGACGTGGTAGCCTTTTCCGGCGAGATACTGCTGCAATCCGAGGGGATAGAAGCCCATCTGAGCAGAGAGGATATAGTTGTCACCGGATCCGAATTCTTCGTAGCAGAGATCAATACCCGGCTCGATGTTGATCTGGTGGTACCAAAGCCGGCTCATCTTACGGAAATAATCCGGTGCGAGATGGCTCTTATATTCTTCTTCCGTGTAGGTCGGATTCCAAGGTTCGATCTGGTCCTTCTCCAGCACGGTCTCCAGGACACTGTAGTAGGCTTTCTTGGCCTGGCAGCGGCCTTCGAAGAGGAGTGGATGACTGACTTCTTTTCTGAAATTGGTGAGCCAGGAATTCTCGTCCAGAAGATTCCAGAACGTGACCGAGGTGACATTGGCTTTGCCCTCATCCTTAGCCTTCACCAGTATCGTGAAAAGCTCTTTATACTTTTCTGCCAGGGCATTCATGGATTCTTCGGAGGCATCGGCATTGTGGATATCCAGCTCCGTGATCTGGATCTCCAGACCAGTCGCACCGAAAGCATAAAGTGTGTCTGCATAGTCAGAAAGACTGGTGTCCATCAGGAGATGGGTCTGCATTCCGGCACCGTCGATCAGGTTCTTCTCCATAAGAGGCTTAAGGATCAGGTTGAGAATGCAGTCTCTCTTCCATGGCTCGAAAGTGTTGTAGTCGTTGTAGAACAGCTTCACACCCGGAGCGGCGTATTTTCTTGCGAATTCGAAGGCCTTGATGACGAAGTCTTCGCCGATGGTCTCGGTCCACAGGGACTTTCTCATGGCGCCTTCGTCAATGGCTTCGTTGACCACATCCCAGGCATAGATCTGATTCGGGTAATTCTCCTGTACGAAGGTCAGGACGCCCTTGATATAGTTCTCCAGTCTTGCGAGCATCTTGTCCCGATCTGCAAGACCTGCTGTTTCGTCATAGTTCTTGCAGAAGAACCACTTCGGTGTCTGGTTATGCCAGACCAGTGTGTGGCCTCTCATGGGGATGCGGGTCTCTTTGGCAAAATCGAGATAGGGAGTAGCGAAATCGAAGCGAAGCTTCGGCTCCAGATCGTACTTGGCCGGGTCCTTGCAGTTGGCTTCGTTGTCGAGGGAAAACATAGGCTTCATGTCGTTCTCCACGGTGAAACTGTTGAACTGGTCAAGCAGGAAATGCGTGTTGGCCGGTGTATCGAGGTTCATGCGCGAGATGGCCGCGCCGATCTTAAATCTGGATTCAAATGCGTTTTTTAGGTTCATGATGATGTCCTCCCGTTTGTGTCAGTAAAGATTGTAATCGAAAACAGGTGAAGAGGCAACGAACTGACAGTGTGGATCGGGTCTTCAAAATGTATACCAGCCGTGTAAATGCAGCGGGGGAACTTTTGCTATAATGTAAATCAATCGATATGGAAATGAGGGATGCACCTTATGAATTCGAACTTTGTGATGACAGATACCATCTCCCCGGAGGAATATATGGAAATGAGGAAGATCGTCGGCTGGCATGATTTTCCGGTCGAGCAGGCCGCGGAAGGACTGAAGAATTCATATAAATGGTGTATCCGAGAACACGACCGGCCCATCGGTATGGCCAGAGTGGTCTGGGATCACGGATATGTGGTATATATCGCCGATGTCATCGTTCTTCCCGAGTACCAGGGACAGGGTCTGGGACGAGAACTGATGGAGACGATCCTGGCGTTCCTGCGCTCGCAGCTCAAGCCCGGATATCGGTTTATGGTGACTCTTATGTCTGCCAAAGGAAAGAATGAATTCTATAAGAAGTTCGGATTTGTCGACCGGCCCAGCGAGCAGTTTGGTCCGGGCATGCACCAGTGGATGGAAAACGTGGAAACCGCTCAGCAGTGATTTTGGTTGAGAAGGAGGCGCAGGATGCAATTCTCCGTAACCGGCGAAGGTATTGTAGTAAAAAAAGGATTCAAGTCGAAACTGATTCCCTTCGACGCGATCCGGAGCATGGAGATCGATCTGGATAATGAATCTTCTTTCCGAACGCAGGACCGCGAAGAATTCACGGATAAACTGCTTGGATATAAACTGAGTCGTCCCGAAGTATATACGGCGATCGGGAAATATAACATCGCCTTCGTCGACCGTTGCCTGCAACAGTTCCACAAAAGATTCTACAAAGAAGAAGAGCTGGCGCCGCTTCTGGAGGAAGCGAGAAAGAATGCGCAGAAATATGCCGATGAGTATATCAAGGAGAACCTCGGCCGGGTGTACTCGGTGGAGGTCCTTCTGGATAAAGATTACGAACATCACCTTCTATATTTCACCCTCCTGAAGGACGGGGAGATCTTGAACCTTTCCAAAGAGCTGAAAGTGCTTGGAGGAGCCAAAGTGCCCACGTCTTTCGACAGCCTGGAGATCACGGAACTGATCAAGTGGAATACAACCGCGAATGCCGGTCTCTACGGTGTCACAGATGAAGTGACCGATCCGGATGAATGCCAATATGAAATAGAGACGTCGATGAAGTCTTTCTGCGACCGGTTCAAGATCGAAGAGAAGAAAAGAAATATTCTGGAACAACCCACAGCACAGGTCGCGCCCAGACCGAAACCTGTACCGAAAGATCACCTCGTCCGGCGCTATTCAATATTCCTTCTCGGGCTTTTTATCGCATCGATGGGTGTTGCTTTTTCTACGGTGGCAGAACTCGGTACTTCCCCCGTTGCGTCGGTCCCCTACTCGGTTTCCCGGGTAAGCGATCTTCTGACCTTCGGCGGCTGGCTGAATCTTCTGAGTGTGATCCAGATCACGGTGCAGATCATTCTTCTAAAGTCCAGATGCAACTGGCTGGAGATCACGGTCCAGACGATCCTGGCATTCGTATACGGCTATCTTACGAACTTCTCCTGCTGGCTCCTGGAGGATATCCTTCTGGTGACCTACGGTGCGAAGCTTCTGTTTATGCTTCTGGGATGCATCATTCTCGCACTGGGCATCTGGGTGCAGTTCAAAGGCGGTGTGGCCATGCTTCCGGGGGAAGCCATGAACCGTGCCATCTCGCAGGTGACAGGGAAGAAATATGAGAACGTGAAGATTTTCTTCGACATCTTCTACATCACACTGGCCGCGATCATCTGTCTTGCGTTCCTCGGAAAGCTGGAGGGTGTCCGTGAAGGAAGTATCTTTGCCGCCGTACTGGTGGGCTTACTGATCAAGCTATATAACAAGATCTTCAACAAGCTGAAAGATAAAGTTACTGCTAAGGAAAAGAAGGAGTAAACCGACATGGGTGAAAAAACACTTTATGTTTCTGATCTGGACGGGACGCTGATGCGTAACGATGAGACGCTTTCCGAGAACACAGTCCGGATCATTAATGAACTGGTGGAGAAAGGATTGTGTTTCACTTACGCGACGGCCCGGTCGGTGGAGAGTGCAAGACCCATTACCAGCGGACTGAAACTTCATCTCCCTGTGGTCACAAGAAACGGGGCGGTCCTGGCAGACAATGCCACGGGAAAACACATCAAGAAAGCCGTCTTTTCCGAAAGCGAAGTGGCGCTTCTGAAATCCCTTCTCACAGACATTCCGTACTGCGGATATGTCTCCTGTTTTATCGGAAAGGAGATGATCCGAACCACGCTTCCGGGAAAGCACAGTGTGGGTCTTCAGGGTTATCTGGATTACTATAAAGACGATCCCACCATGAAGCATGTCGGTTCCTACGACGAGATGTTCTGCGGTTTACCCGGCTACGTGACGTGCATCGGCGAGAAGGATGAGATCGAACCGATCTACGAGAGAGTCCGTGCCTACGATTGCTGGGAAAGCATGTTCCAGAGAGACACCTATCGGGACGAATACTGGCTGGAGATCTGCCCGAAGAACTGCACCAAAGCCAAGTCCCTTCTGAAACTGAAAGAAGACTATGGCTTTGACCGTCTCGTGGTTTTTGGAGATTCTCTGAATGACGTGTCGATGTTTAAGATCGCCGATGAAGCCTATGCGGTCGCCAATGCCCGTGATGAGTTAAAAGCACTGGCCACAGAAGTAATCGGTTATAATGAGGAAGACGCGGTAGCGCACTTCCTGAAAGATTTGATGTAAGAAGGAGAGATGTACATGAAAGCACTTGTCATTAACTGTAGTCCTGTCCGTAACGGCGCCACCGCGGAGATCGTAAACATCGTTTCCGAGGAATTGTCTTCCCGATATGAAGTGAGATCCGTCTGTATCGACGATTACAAATTTGAATATTGTAAGGGCTGCCGAAGCTGCCATAAAACAGCAGAATGTGTACAGAGTGATGACGTGGATCTTCTCATGAATGAGTTTGAAACCGCAGATGTGATCGTATCTGTAGCGCCTTCCTACTGGGCAGATATCCCGGGCCAGTTTAAGGCTTTCATCGACAGATGCACACCCTGGTGCAATACCCACGAACCCCATAAGACGATTCCTTCCGGAAAGAAAGGCTACGCCATCGCACTTCGTACAGGACCGAACATGAAGGAATGCGAAAGACTGATCTCGAGTATCGAACATTTCTACGGACACCTGGAGATCGAGTGCAGCGGTCATCTGGGACTTTGCTCAGTGGAGTGGAAAGAAGACGTGGCGCCGAGAAAAGACGAGATCCTGCAATTTGCTAAGAATATCTGAAGGAGAAACATATGGTTATATTGATTACCGGTGCATCCCATACCGGGAAAACGGTTCTTGCGCAGAGAATGCTGGAGAAATATAAGTATCCCTATCTTTCGGTGGATCATCTTAAGATGGGTCTGATCCGAAGCGGAAACACAGAGCTGACTCCGATGGATGACGATAAACTGACAGACTATCTCTGGCCGATCGAGAGGGAGATGATCAAGACCGCGATCGAGAATAAGCAGAACATGGTCGTCGAAGGATGCTATATTCCATTTGACTGGCGGAAGGAGCTCAGTGAGGAGTATCTTTCCGAGATTCGTTTTATCTGCCTGGCATTGAGCGATACATATATCGATTCGCATTTCGATGCCATCACTTCTCATGCCTCTGATGTCGAGAATCGGATGGATGATTCCGACTGCACGAAGGAATGGCTGATGAAGTGCAATCGGGAGTTTATCAAGGGCTTTTCAAATGCGGGTGAAAAGGTCACGCTGATCGAAGATGACTATGAGAAGACGATCGAATCATTGATCACGGAATGAGGGTACTGGAAAACCTCGGAACAACGTTGTAGAATAAAGAAAAGGCAAAGGCGCCGGATTTGGAGCTTTTGCCTTTTTGTTTTGCGCAAAAGCGGGATCCGGCAGGGAGGAGTTCTTCATGGCAGCTTTTGATCGAGTACTATCGGGAATCCCGCAGATGGACACACACTTTGACAACATACGTCTGGGCGACAACGTCGTGTGGCGTGTGGATAACCTGGAGCAGTTCAAGCTCTTCATGAAGCCTTACGTAAAGCAGGCGATCGCGGATGGCAGAAACCTGATCTACTTCCGCTTCGCGACACACGAGCCACTCCTCGAGGAGCAGGAAGGGCTGAAGATCATTAACGTCGAACTGAACCACAGATTTGAGAACTTCACGGTAGAGATCCGAAAGCACATCACACGTGAAGGACGCGACGCGTTCTATGTGTTCGACTGCCTGTCCGAGCTTCAGACAGCTTGGGCCACCGACCTCATGATGGGCAACTTTTTCCAGGTGACCTGCCCGTATCTTTTTATCCTCGACACCGTCGCTTTCTTCCCGCTGATCCGCGGAAAGCACTCGTTCCAGGCTATCGCGAAGATCCGTGATACCACCCAGCTTTTCCTGGATGTCTATGCTGACAATGAGAACGTCTATGTCAGACCGGATAAGGTTTGGAACCGTTATTCCGAGACCATGTTCCTGCCGCATCTTTATGTTCCGAAAACCGGTGAATTCAAACCAATCCTAGACGGTGTTCTGGCCAGTCATTTCTACCAGGTACTGGGAAACAATGCTTCGTCTGCAGACCGTGGAAACATGGACAGCTGGGACCGTTTCTTCAACATGACTGAGATGATGTACGAGAACGGCATGGACGTGACCGAGCAGTGCCATCGTATGTGCAACATCATGCTGTCCAGAGATGAACGTATCCGCGAGATGATCAAGGTAAACTTTACACCGAAGGATTATTTAGCCGTGAAAAAGAGAATGATCGGTACCGGCATGATCGGCGGTAAAGCAACCGGTATGCTCCTTGCGCGTAAGATCGTCGAGAACAAGTGCCCGGAGATCTATTCGAAATTCGAGCCGCATGACTCCTTCTATATCGGTTCGGACGTGTTTTATTCCTTTATCGTGGAAAACAAATTCTGGGATCTTCGTATCCGTCAGAGAAGTGAAGACGAATACTTCTCCCTTGCCGATGAATTCGCCGAAAGACTCCATACCGGTAAGTTCAGCAGAGAGATGGAAGAGCAGCTGGTGAAACTTCTGGAATACTACGGACAGGATCCGATCATTGTGCGTTCCAGTTCCATTCTGGAAGATGGCTTCGGTAATGCTTTTGCCGGGAAATACGAGTCCGTATTCTGTTCCAATTCAGGAGACATGGATCAGCGCCTCGAAGAACTGGAGAATGCGATCCGAACAGTGTATGCCAGTACCATGAGTAAATCTGCACTGGATTATCGAAGCAGACGTGGCCTGCAGAAACGAGATGAGCAGATGGCGCTTCTGGTAATGCGTGTGTCCGGTTCGTACTATGGAGAATTCTATATGCCTTGTGTGGCGGGTGTCGGCTATTCATACAGTCCGTATCGTTTCATGGTTGATCTGGATCCGAATGCAGGTATGCTGCGTCTTGTCATGGGCCTCGGTACTTCTGCCGTAGACCGTACTGAAGGCTCGTATCCGAGACTTGTAAGCCTGGATAAACCGAAAGCCCAGCCCATGAAGGATTCGGTGGAGAAACACCAGCATTCTCAGAGAAAAATGGAACTCATGAACCGTACTTCGAGGCAGCTCGAACAGGTCGATCCGGATAAGGTGAAACCCTTCCTGCCGGAATTTATGAAGAGACTTCTTTTCGAACACGATACCATCACGGAAAGGATGTTCCGGGAGAGAGGACAGGCAAGAGATATCGAGTTTGTTTCCTGCAAGGGCATCGTGGATAAAGAGGAGCTCATGAAGCAGATGCAGCAGATCCTCCATGCGATCCAGACGGAGTACAACTATCCTGTTGATACGGAATTCACGATCAACCTTTCTGAGGATGGGGATTACGTGATCAACCTTCTGCAGTGCCGGCCGCTTCAGGTCTATCAGGATGCAGAAGAACTGGCGCTTCCGGAGGATGTGGAGAAGGAGAAGATCCTCTTTGAATGCCATGGTTCTTCCATGGGGCTGTCCCGTATGGAGAAACTGGACATGGTCGTGTCCATCGATCCGGTGAAGTACTATAACATGCCGTATAAGGATAAATACCGAGTGGGAAATGCATTGGGATCGGTCAACTGGGCCATGCGAGGGAAGAATAAGAAGATGCTTCTTCTGACACCGGGGCGCATCGGCACCTCATCCCCGGAGCTCGGAGTACCAGCGCTTTTCTCGGATATAAGTGAATTCGAATGCATCTGCGAAATCGCGGATTCAAGAGCCGGTTATAACCCTGAGCTTTCGTACGGCAGCCACTTCTTCCAGGATCTGGTGGAAGCGGGCATCCTCTATAACGCACTTTTCGAGAATGAGAAGACCCGTGTTTTCAATCCGGAGATCATAGACGGACTGCCGAATCTTCTTACAGATTTTGATCCGAAGGCGGAGGAACTTTCGGACATCATCCGGGTCTACGATGTATCGGAGAAGAATCTTCGTCTGTGCAATGACATGAAGAAGGAAAGGATCCTCTGTTTTATGAAATGATCCTGTGACGAAGGCTGAACTGTTGGCGAATTAAAATGGCTATTCTTCGAAATACGCAGGTTGAAAGCGACATGTTTATAGTGCTAAAGTAGTGTTGCATGTTTTTTAGGAGGTATTTGAGAATGGGGTTTTTGGATAATTTCAAATCAGCGATGGCAGCGGCGAAGGACGCAGCGAATGCCAATATCGAGAGACAGCGTGCCGAACAGCAGAAGCAACAGCCGATGGCCAGAACGGCAGCAGGACGTCCGGTCCATGCGAGACCGCAGAGCCGTCTTCCGGAAGGCGTGGTTGCCGTGAAGATGAATCCGGAAGAACCCTTCGATCTGGGCACCAACGCACAAGGCCAGAATGTGAAGGTCGTAGCTAATGGTCTGATCCATGCGAAGCCGATGGGTATGAGTTCCCTGGATGCAGAGGGGCAGAAGCAGGAGATCAGAACGATTGCCCGTGAGGTTCTCCAGAGAGAGATGGTTCCGCAGATCAATTCTATGGGAGATCTCAAGTTCCTGATGCTCTTCGCTAACCGGATGAATCAGGTGATCGTTGCGGAATTGAATGCGCATGGTTACCAGGCAATCTTCAAACTGCCGTTGATGATCCGACCGGTCCAGCAGTAATCGAGTAAAGGAAAGCTATGAGAAAAATCGGATTGGTAGGCGGGACAGGTCCCGAGTCTACCGTGATGTACTATAAGAAACTTAACGAGGAGATCGACCGGCTGACGGCGGAGAAGGCCATGCCGGATATTGCTATCGAAAGTGTCGATTTCCGCCGGGCATGGAACTATGTTACACAAGACGACAGAGCCGCTCTGACCGACTATTTCGTGGAGAAGATCCAGGCGCTGGCCGCAGGCCGTGCCGAAGTTATCTCCCTGACGGCGGTGACGATGCATCTGGTTTTCGATGATCTGGTGCAGCGGACGAATCTTCCGCTGGTCAGTATTCCGAAGGTAGTCTGCGATGAAGTGGTTTCGAAGGGGATCCGCAAGATCGGTCTTCTGGGTACGGTATTCACCATGGAGCAGGATTACATGAAGAAAGATTTCCTTTCTGCCGGCGTGGAGGTGATCGTTCCGAAGGAAGAGGAGCGGTCCTTGATCGGTCAAAGGATCTACGAGGAGCTGGAGAAGGGAATCGTTAAGGAGTCCACTTTGCAGGAACTTCAGGCCATCATCGAGCGCATGAAGAGAGAAGACGGCATCGAAGGCGTGATCCTTGGATGCACGGAGTTACCGCTGATACTCAATTCAGGAAACTGTCCCGTAAGTTGTTTTGACGCGGTAGAGATCCATATCAGAAAACTCATTGAACTTTCCATGGAGTGAAGACAGTATGGCGGATAAAGCTTTATATATCCTTGCAGGATACGATGACGACACGGAGGCCCGGCTGGCGGGGATCCAGAATAAGCTCTACGAGAAGGGCTTCTCCGGCGTGCATACCAAGAATATTCCTCAACACACGACGCTGGGTTCTTTTCCGACGGAGAAGGAGCAGGAACTGGTCGATATGCTCCGGGACCTGGCCGCGAAGACGGAAGCCTTCGATGTTACATTCAGTCATGTTGGAATTTTCGGCGGTTCGAAGGTCTTGTTCGTAGCGCCGGATGCGACGCAAAAACTCCTGGAACTGAAGGAGTGCTTCGGGGACAGCTTCGGCTGGGCACCTCATACCACGATGCTGATCGATGAGCCGGAGACGATCCTGCAGGCCTTGCCGACTGTGCTGGAGAACTTCACTTCTTTCGGTGGCAAGGTTGCTTATCTACATTTATACGAGTTCTGGCCGACCCGGCATATCCTGACTGTGAAGCTTGGTGAGAGCGGGAAATGAGCCCTCTTCGATGATTTCGAAGTCTCCTTCAGCGGAGGCTTTCGGAATCCGCTATTTATAAAATCGCTCAAATATTATACAATGACAGTGTCATTTCTGGGGCGAGGGAAAAGTGTGCGCATATGGTGCTGTTAGATAAATTCAAGGGTTTGACCACGAAGAGTAAGATCATTCTTTCGAGTGCGGTCTTGATCGTTATTGCGGCCATAATTGTGCTCTGTTACCTGTTTTTCGGTGGCGGTTACTATGCCACGACCATGAGACTTCTCCGAGTAGAAGGTACTGTTAATATCGAAGATTCCAAGGGCAATGCGAAGCCTGTAGTCAATAATACCCGTTTCCAGACAGGCGATGCGCTGAACACCGGTTCCGACGGACTGGCTTCGGTGGGACTGGATGATACCAAGATCGTCACTTTGCAGAATGACAGCCGTGCGGAATTCATCAAGAAGAGAAAGAAACTGGAACTTAAGCTCACCAAGGGTGCGCTGTTCTTCGAAGTAATGGAGCACCTGAAGGACGACGAGACTTTCGAGATCAAGACGTCCACCATGACTGCCGGCATCCGTGGAACTTCCGGATATATTTTCTACGATGATGACGGAAGAGTCGCGCTGGTGGTTACCGATGGCGTGGTCCATGTTGTTGCGAATAACCCGGAAACGAAAGAAATCAAAGAGACGGACGTGTACGCGGGCCAGAAGGTCAAGGTCTATCTGTATTCGGACAGAGAGACCGATACCGTAGATTTCTTCCTGGAGAGCCTGAAGGAAGACGAGATCCCGGCATTCTCGCTGAAGATGCTGGCGGATAACAGTGCGCTTCTGGATAAGGTCTGCGCGGATACGGGCTGGAGCAAGGAGAAGATCCTTGGACTGGTTTCCGATCTGCTGGATCCGAATCACGGTGGCGAGACCGAACTGACACCTACACCTACGCTTACACCGACGCCGTCGCTTTCTCCGACACCTACGGTAACGCCGGAACCGACTCCGACGTTGACGCCTGAGCCTACGACCGAGCCGACGCCTTCGACGACGCCGACTCCGACTTCGAAGAAGGATCCGACCCCTACGTCGCAGACGACACCTACACCAACTCCGGAGACAACATCGACACCTACGCCGACCTTGACTCCGACACCTACACCTGCGTCTACTCTGACGCCAACGCCAACGTTGACCCCGACGCCTACACTGACGTCGACTCCAACACCTACACCGACGTCCACTCCGACACCTACACCGACGTCCACTCCGACGCCTACCCCGACGTCCACCCCGACGCCTACGCCGACGTCCACCCCGACGCCTACGCCGACGTCCACCCCGACGCCGACACCGACGTCCACTCCAACGCCGACACCGACGTCCACACCAACGCCGACACCGACGTCCACACCGACGCCGACACCGACGTCCACTCCGACGCCTACGCCAACGTCGACACCAACGCCTACACCGACGTCGACCCCGACACCTACACCAACGTCGACACCTACACCAACGTCGACACCTACACCGACATCGACACCTACACCATCAACGTCTCCGACACCGACACCGAATCCGATCCCGAACGAGGAGGAGATCCCGGAAGGCTTCGGAGAAAGGATCGAGTGGAACGAAGAGGAACTGGTCTTCATCCTGTGGGGAATGACTGAGGATGAGGAAGAGATGTACATCGGCTATGTTGACGGAGAGTGGATCGAACTCACCTGTACTGTCGACGAAGACTATACGGAGACATTTACTTATGTCAAGGATGGGAAGACTATCGTTTATTATGTAAGATAGCGGGATGAAGGCGGATGAATGAGAGAAACAAGAACCTGTTATTTTCACTGGTGGGCGCCCTGATCGTCACGTTATTGTGCGGGAAAGGTATGTTCCAGAGCCTGGATATGGGATTTCAGGACTATCTTTTTCAATCCGCGATCTATGTTCCCGGAGATATTTACATTATAGGTATCACTGACGATGACCTGCGGGAACTGGGCCCGTATAACAGCTGGGACCGGAACGTCATGGCCTCTGCGCTGGAAATGCTGGCTGTAGATCCGCACAGACTCCCGGCCGTGGTGGCTGTGGACGGTGTATATTCAGGCAATACCGATCCGGAGTCGGATGCCAGACTGGTCGCCGCTGCAGATAAACTCGGTAATGTGATCGCCGCGACCAGTGCCAAGATCGATATCCAGAGAACTTTTGGCAAGAACTCAGTCCTGGTGGACCATTACGCGATACTCAATTACGAAGAACCCTACGATGCGTTGAAGGCAGTCACGACCCAGGGACATATCAATGTCATGTACGATGACGACGGTGTACTGCGGCACGGCATACTGTATGTGGAACCTTCGGGACAGCGCGTATATTCCATCGCTTACGAAGCTGCGAAGATGTATGCCGAGAAGAACGGTATGACGATCACTGAACCACCGGTGAATTCCCGAGGTCAGTACTTCGTTTCTTTCTCCGCCAGACCGGACGGTTTCTATGACGGTGCTTCGCTTAATCAGTTGATCAAGGGGGAGATCGACCCTTCCTGCTATGCCGGGAAACTGGTTCTCATCGGGCCTTATGCAGTAGGATTGGCAGATGCCTATACCACGGCCATCGCTCACTCGGTCATGATGCAGGGCGTCGAATTCCACGCTAATGTGATCCAGCAGATCCTCGACGGAAACTACAAGCGGGAAGTGCCGGATTTCGTGCAGCTCCTGGTCACGGGTCTGGTTTCTTTCGCCTTTTTCTTTTTCTGCAATAACCGGCGTCTTCTGATCTCGGTACCACTGCTGGTGGTCTTTGAAGGACTGAGCATCGTCGGATCCCTGATGCTTTATTCTTCCGGATGGATCACCCATGCGCTGTGGATCCCGGCGAGTGTTTTCCTGCTGTTTATCGTTGCGGTAGCTACGAATTATATCCGCGCATCTATTGCAAGACAGAATGTCACGAAGACTTTCGAGAGATATGTAGCGCCGAATATCGTCGGCGAGATCCTGAAGGAAGGAACAGACAGCCTGAAACTGGGAGGCAAACTCTGTGATATCGCTGTGCTCTTCGTGGATATCCGCGGATTCACCACGATGTCTGAGCGATTGTCTCCGGAGGAAGTCGTGCATATCCTGAATCAGTACCTTTCCATGACCAGTACCTGTATCGAGAATAATAAGGGTACACTGGATAAATTCGTAGGAGACGCGACCATGGCATTCTGGGGCGCACCGCTTCCGGAGGAAGACTCGGTGTACCTGGCGGCCAAGACGGCTCTGGATATCGTCGAAGGCGCGAAGGCCCTGTCGGCGAAACTGAAAGAAGAGATCAACGAGGAACTTAACGTCGGTGTCGGAATCCACTATGGTCCGGCGGTTGTCGGCAACATGGGATCCCTGAAACATATGGACTACACGGCCATCGGAGATACGGTCAACACCGCGGCAAGACTGGAGTCCAACGCTCCCGGCGGCACGGTCTATATCAGCCGCGCCGTGGCTGAAGAGCTGAAGGGACGTATGCGATTCACCTCTCTCGGTGACTCCATCAAGCTGAAGGGCAAGGCCGACGGATTTGAAGTGCTCAAGCTGGAAGGCAAGGAGGAATAAAACATGCTTCGTTTTCTGGGAAGAGGTTCTGCTTTCGCCCAAGAACATAACAGTGCATATTTTGAAGCGGACAACGAGTTGGTCCTGATCGACTGCCCCATGAGTTCTTTTGCCAAGTTAAAGGCAAAAGCTCTCGCCTCATTTAGTCATGTCTATGTTCTGATCACCCACACCCATGGGGATCACAGTGGCGGCATCGGGATGCTCATCGATTATATCTTCTTCGTCGTTAAGGTCCGGGTCACCATTGTGGCGCCGTCCAAAGAAGTCTGCGACGATCTTCGGTATTTTCTGAAGAATATAGAAGGATGCAACGATGCCTGGTATGAACTGGTCGAAGCAAAGGATCTGGACAAGCCGTGGCTCTCGGAGGTGATCCCGACCACGCATACCGAAGAACTGGCCGGCAAATGCTTCGGATATTCCTTGCAGATCGAGGACCGGAAGGTGATCTACACCGGTGATACCAACACCATGGAGCCTTTCGAGAAACATCTCACGGAGGGGACGGCCCTCTATATGGAGATCGCATCCATGAAGACCGACGTGCATCTCTTCTGCGAAGAGGTGCGGGAGAAAGTCATAGATTACGTGGCAAAGGGCGTGCAGGTTTTCCTCATGCATATGGATAACGAAGAGAAGATAGAAGCAATCATGAAAGGAACCGGAGCCGTGAAGGCGCCGCTGGATGAGGTGGATATGGAAGACAATGGAAAAATGCTGAACGACATTTTCGGAATCACGGACAGTCTTTATAAGGATATGTGCATGAGCGACCACAAGGACCATGCACTGCTTTTCTCCTATCTGACCGAGCTTGCCAAGATCATCGTCAACGCGGACCGGGCCAGCTTCTGGAAGTGGGATAAGAGAAAGGGCGAACTCTGGACGATGTCCGCCACAGGAGTGGATAAGATCGTCATCCCGGACAGCACCGGTCTGGTGGGCAAGTCCTTGAGAAACCGAAAGACCGTGATCACCAACGATCCCTATTCCGATCCGGACTTTAACCGTGAGGTCGATAAGAAGACCGGTTATGTGACCAAATCGGTCCTGGTGCTGCCGGTAGCAGATATTAACGGAAGTTTTATCGGAGCCCTGCAGCTGGTGAACAAGAACGATGATAAGGGTTTCGATGAAGTGGAAGATACCCGTAAGCTGTCCCTGGCCGCGCTGGTATGCGGTATTGCGCTGGAGTCGGAGACTTTCCTGGAAGAATCGCATCACGATAAGCTCACGGGACTGAAGAACAGAATGGGTTTCTATTTCGACTTCGGAGGCAAGTTCAAGGAATATCTTATTCCGGATTCCGGAAAAACCATGTCGGTCTTCATCTGCGATATCGATAAGTTTAAGCGCGTCAACGATACCTACGGCCATAACGCAGGAGACGACGTTCTGGCGTTCGCATCCCATCTCATTGAGTCAGCCTGTGGCGAGAAGGACAGCGTCTACAGATGGGGCGGAGAGGAGTTCGTTATGGTCATGCGGGATACAGATCTGGCCGGTGCCGCGGAGAAGGCGGAAGCCGTTCGGGTCAAGCTTATGGAATCCGATATCGATGCAGACGGCACCATTATCCGCTGTACGATGAGCTTCGGCTGTGCACTCTTCGATCCGGAGAAGACCATCGAGGAGAATATCAGTATCGCGGACGGCCGGCTCTATACAGCCAAGGAGACAGGAAGAAACCGAGTCTGCTTCTCGTAACGGGTGAAGATGAACTCAACCGGAAGTTGAATCCAGGTCTGCAACTCCCTTCCGCGGTTATTGTTGCCCCATGGGCACGGAAGGTAAGATAAAAGAAAAACGGAGGTTTTTCCTATGCTTGACAGTGCGAAGATCGGACGCTTTATCGTGGAGAAGAGAAAGAGGCTCGGCCTGACCCAGCAGCAGCTTGCCGACAGACTGAATGTGTCTTTTCAGGCGGTGTCGAAGTGGGAGAACGGCACAACGTTTCCGAATATCGAGATCCTGAAGGATCTGGCCACCGTGCTGGATGTGTCGGTGGATGAGATACTGGCAGGCAGCGAGAAAGAGGCAGACGGCCTTTCTTACAGCAAGGCCGGAATCGATATTACCTATACAGATACCATCAAGAAGGAAATGGCGAAGAGCCTGGAGACGAAGGACCGTCGTGTGCTGAACGGTCTGGGACCTTTTGCTTCCTTATACGATATTAAATTCCCGGAGATCCAGGATCCGGTCCTGGTCCTGAAATCAGAAGAACCTGGTTCCAAGCAGAAACTGGCTATGGAGTACGGTTACACGGAATCCATCTGCCATGACATGATCAACCACCTGGTGAACGATATTGTAGTCATGGGTGCAAAACCTCTGGCGGTGCTTGATACTATCGTCTGCGGTAACGCGGAGAAAGATACCATCAAGACGCTGGTAAAGGGAGTATCGGATGCCTGCCGTGAGAATGAGTGCTCTCTGGTAGGCGGCGAGACCTCCATCCAGCCGCTGGTGGTGGATTCCGGTGTCTATGTCCTGACATCCAGTATTGCCGGTATCGTGGAAAGATCGAAGGTCATCGATGGATCCGCGATCCGGGAAGGGGATGCGGTGCTGGCCATCGCTTCCAACGGTCTGCACACCAACGGTTATTCTCTGGTCCGTCTTCTGATGGACAAGATGCCCCAGATCAAGCTGGATAAGATCGACGGGTCGACCTTCATCGAGCAGATCATGAAGCCTCACACCCCATACTATAAGGCGATCAAAGAGCTTTTCCCGCAGGAAGTGATTCACGGCATGGCCCATATCACGGGCGGCGGCATTGAAGGAAATCTCTGCCGGGTAATTCCGGAGGGACTCTGTGCCGAGATCGATCTTTCCGCCATTCGAATTCTGAATCTGTTCAAGTACATCCGTGACAACGGCAACATCAGCGACGAAGAGATGCTGCGCACCTTCAACTGCGGTGTCGGATTCATCGTGGTGACCTCGCAGAAGGACAAAGCCTCTGTCATGAAGTATATCGGTAAGACCTACGACTGCTATGAGATCGGGACCGTGAAGCAGGGAGACAGGAAGATCGCCTTTACCAACCGGTTGAACTGGTTATAGTTTTCTTCTATAGGCCTGCCGGCATTTAAAGATTTTTCTGCAAAAGCACTCGCACCATAAGTGGTATAATGGGCGAAATATAACTTTTCGGCGGGAGGCGTATGCGGATCATCTGAAGCCGTGCCGATGCTCCCGGAGCAGCGCTGGTGCAGGAGGATTGGCTCACATGAAGATACATGGTTTGATGAAGATGACGCTTCTGGATTTTCCGGGGAAGGTAGCCTGTACTGTTTTCCTGGGTGGCTGCGATATGCGGTGTCCTTTCTGCCACAACCGCGAGCTTCTGGATCCGGATGCGCCGGAGGTCATGGACGATGCGGAACTTCTCCGTTTCCTTTCCACGCGCAAGGGTCTTCTGGACGGTGTAGTCTTTACCGGAGGCGAACCGCTGCTTCGAAAAGATATTATTCCTCTTATGACTTCGATCCGTGAGATGGGTTTCCAGATCAAGCTGGATACCAACGGAAATCACCCTGACCGCCTCAAAGAGATCGTAGAGGCAGGCCTTGTGGATTATGTGGCCATGGATATCAAAAACAGTCAAAATAAGTATGGTATCACCATCGGTATCCCGGATTTCGATATTTCTAAAATTTTTAAAAGTGTCGAGTACCTGCTGAGCGGGAAAGTCGACTATGAGTTCAGAACAACGGTAGTTCAGCAGTTTCACGACGAAGAATCCATGGCGGAGATCGGTAAATGGATCCATGGTGCGAAACGATATTTTCTGCAGGGTTTTGTGGACAGGGATACCGTTCCCTGTAAGGGTCTGCAGGCTTGTTCCGAAGAACAGATGAAGACCTTCCTGGACATTGTAAAACCATGTGTGGAAGAGGTTGCCCTGAGAGGAATGTAATCCAAAAATCAAATACGTAATGAAAATGTTAAACACAATATATTGTGTTTAACATTTTTCTTTTCACAAGATATTGACTTTTCCTCCCGTAGTGTTATCTTTTATATAACAGCCATTTTAGGGGAGTGTTCGATGGCCGACCGGCCATCGTAATAAATGCGAGTTGGAGGCAGAGGTATGTATCGGGTATCTAAAAGAGATGGAGTCGTAGTAGACTTTAATGTATCTAAAATCAGCGCAGCTATTGAGAAAGCATTTGTAGCTTGTAATAAGCAGTATCACCCAAGCGTGATCGATATGCTTGCACTGCGTGTAACCAGTGATTTTGAGGCGAAGATCAAGAATGATGTGATCTCCGTAGAAGATATTCAGGACAGCGTCGAGAAGATCCTTTCCGAAGCAGGATATGCTGATGTTGCCAAGGCTTACATCCTTTACAGAAAGCAGCGTGAGAAGATCCGTAATGTCCGTAACACGATGCTGAACTATAGAGATATCGTTGATAACTATCTGAAGATCAACGACTGGCGTGTTAAGGAGAATTCCACCGTTACCTACAGCGTAGGCGGACTTATCCTTTCCAACTCCGGTGCGATCACAGCGAACTACTGGCTCTCTGAGATCTATGACGAAGAGATCGCTGAAGCTCACAGAAGCGCTTCGATCCATATCCATGACCTCTCCATGCTGACAGGTTACTGCGCAGGCTGGTCTCTGAAGCAGCTTATCCAGGAAGGTCTCGGCGGTGTCGTCGGTAAGATCACTTCCTCTCCGGCAGGCCACCTCTCCACCCTCTGCAACCAGATGGTCAACTTCCTGGGTATCATGCAGAATGAGTGGGCCGGCGCTCAGGCATTCTCCTCTTTCGATACTTATCTGGCTCCTTTCGTAAAGATCGACAATCTTTCCCAGAAGGAAGTCAAGCAGTGCATCCAGTCCTTCATCTTCGGTGTTAACACACCTTCCAGATGGGGCACACAGTCTCCGTTTACCAACATTACTCTTGACTGGGTCGTTCCGAAGGATATGATGGACGAGCAGTGCTGGGTCGGCGGCAAGCAGGTTGATTTCACCTATGGCGAGTGCCAGAAGGAAATGGATATGGTCAACAAGGCCTTCATCGAGATCATGATCGAGGGCGATGCCAACGGCCGTGGATTCCAGTATCCGATCCCGACATATTCCATCACCAGAGATTTTAACTGGGATGAGACAGAGAATAACAAGCTTCTCTTCGAAATGACAGCTAAGTACGGTACTCCGTATTTCTCTAACTACATCAACTCCGATATGGAGCCGAGCGATGTTCGAAGCATGTGCTGCCGTCTGAGACTGGACCTTCGCGAACTGCGTAAGAAGTCCGGTGGTTTCTTCGGCAGCGGTGAGTCTACAGGTTCTGTCGGTGTAGTTACCATCAACCTCCCGCGTATCGCTTACCTTGCCAAGGATAAGGCCGACTTCTACGCTAGACTGGACAGACTGATGGATATCGCAGCCAGATCCCTCAAGACCAAGAGAACCGTTATCACGAAGCTTCTTGATACAGGTCTTTATCCGTATACGAAGAGATACCTGGGTACCTTCGACAATCACTTCTCTACCATCGGTCTGATCGGTATGAACGAAGTAGGTCTGAACGCCAACTGGCTCCACAAGGATCTTACACATGTTGAGACACAGGAATTCGCAGCAGAAGTCCTCAACCACATGAGAGATAAGCTCAGTGATTATCAGGAAGAATACGGCGATCTTTATAACCTGGAAGCAACACCGGCCGAGTCCACAACTTACAGATTTGCTAAGCACGACAAGGAGCAGTTCCCGGATATCATCACGGCGAATGAGAATGGTACACCTTACTACACCAACTCTTCCCACCTGCCGGTAGGCTACACAGAGGATATCTTCTCCGCTCTGGACGTTCAGGATAACCTGCAGACTCTCTACACATCCGGTACAGTATTCCATGCCTTCCTCGGCGAGAAGCTTCCGGACTGGAAAGCAGCAGCTACACTGGTACGTAAGATCGCAGAGAACTACAGACTCCCGTACTACACCATGTCTCCGACATACTCTGTATGTAAGAACCATGGCTACATCACCGGCGAAGTATTTGTCTGCCCGGACTGCGGCCAGAAGACAGAAGTATACAGCCGTATCACCGGTTACTATCGTCCGATCCAGAACTGGAACGACGGTAAGGCCCAGGAGTATAACGACAGAAGAGAATACGATATCATGAACAGCCACCTCTGCCACTGTGGACCGATGATCCATAAGGTAGAGCATATCGAGGAAGCTGCGAACGAGGCTCCGGCAGAAGCAGCTAAAGCTCCTGTTGCTGAAGCAGGTATCCCTACCATGTATGTGAAGGATCACTGCCCGAAGTGCAAGGGTGCAGAGCAGAAGTTCAAGCTGGCTAAGATCGAATATAACGTCGTGAACTGCTCACAGGATATGGATCTTGCAAGAGAACTGAATATCCAGCAGACACCTACCATTATCGATCCGGACGGAACAAGATATGTAGGCGACACTGCAGCAGCAGACTGGATCAAAGCACACGCAGCAGAGAGCGTATCTTAAGGAGCAATCATAATGTACGATATTATCGTTATCGGCGGTGGACCTGCGGGTCTCACCGCCGCTATATATGGAAGACGTAACCTGAAGACCGTACTGGTCATCGAGAGATCTGTATTTGGCGGACAGATCGTCAATTCCCCTAAAGTAGAGAATATTCCCGGATTCGATTCCATCAGCGGAGATGAGTTCGGAGACAAGCTTCTGGAACAGGCCATGGGCCAGGGTGCAGAGGCAACGATCGAGGCCGTGACCGGGATCCGGAAGACCGATGAGGGCTTCCTCGTATCCACAGAGGACGGATCCGAGTATGAGGGAAAGACGGTGATCCTCGCAACAGGTACGACACATAGAACCCTGGGACTTCCGGGAGAAGAAGACCTGATCGGAAGCAGCATCAGTTTTTGTGCCGTCTGTGACGGCGAATTCTATCGGGATAAGACGGTCGTGATGGTTGGCGGAGGAAACTCGGCTTTTGTTGAGTCCGCTCTGCTGGTAGGCATTGTGAAGAAGCTTATCATCCTGCAGGATCTTCCTGCTTTCACCGCAGACCAGAAGCTCCAGGACCAGGTCCTTGCATCCGGAAATGTGGAGACCCACACCGGAACGAAAGTACTTGCTTATGAGACATCTGATGATGCGGACAAGCATCTGACCGGTGTGACCTATGAGGAGAACGGCGAGAAGAAGACCGTATCCTGTGACGGTGTATTCCTGGCAGTAGGTCTTGTACCGGACAATGAAGCTTTCAAGGAATGGGCAGAACTGGATGAGCGTGGATACTTCCTTCCGGAGAACATCTGCCATACCAGGACCCCGGGTATTTTCGTAGCAGGAGACTGCTGCCGCAAGACTTTGAGACAGGTCACCACCGCATGTGCAGACGGTGCCTACGCGGCCATCAGTGCCTGTGATTACCTGAATCAGCTCGGTTCTGACTGACAGTCTTCCTCTTTCTCTGTTTTTTCACTACTTTTTCGTTTATAATGTAGTGGATTCTTTGGAGGAGGAGAGGAAGATGAAACTGTCGGCCAGGCGCATACTGTCTATATTGCTTACCGCATCAGTGTTTCTATCCATCACTTCCTGTAAGAGAGATGTGACTAAACCTGCACCGGTCCAGAAGACGGTCAGTGAGGATACTCCCTATTATTCCGTGAAGGAAACCAATTTGTCATTGGACTATGCGATGGAAGGCGATTTCTATACCTTTACGTCCGATTCCCACGAGATCATCGGAGATTGTGTGCTGGTTTCCTATACGATGACGCATTACCCGACGGAGGAAGAGTTCGCTGTTTATCAAGAGTATGCCGATCAAGGCCTCTGGGACGAACTCTATGAACTCCAGAAAGGTGGAAATAAGTCGGTCTTATTGATCTTCGACATGGAAGGCAGACAGCTTGGAAAGATTCCGCTGGGAGAGAATCTTTCAGTCAAGCGTTCTTTCGCCATCGATAAAGATCAATTCCTGGCCGTAGTCGAGAATTCCAGCATTTCCAGTGTGGAGAAGTATAAATTCCTGAAATTCAACAAAGAAGGAAATATCCTTGAAGCGTCCTTTCTACAGAGCGATGACAATCCGATCTGGAGTTGTGATTTCGAAATGAATGAAGAAGGAAATCTGATTACGGTCAATTACGATGCCATCTATTGTTTTAACCAGAAGGGAGAGATCGTCTGGAAAACAAAGTTGACTCTGGGCCAGAATATGGGCTATGTCAGCCGGTGCTACAACGATAATGGAAACTGGTATATCAGCGGTTCTGTATACGGTGATGATTACATGGATGAGTCCAAGTTTATCCAGAAATTTGATGATAAGAACGGATCTTTGAGCAATCAGAAGATCCCCATCAGCCAGGCTTTGTCTTCGAATATCTTTACAAGAGGCAACCATTGCTATTTCGAGAAAGACAACGGCATCTATTCTGCTGACCTGATGACCTGCAAGGAAGAAGAAGTGCTGGATTGGTATTGGGGCGATTATAGCAAGGCAAAATTGGAAGTATCCAGTTTTGTTACGACCGCTTCGGGAGGTTTCCGGTTCCTGAAGTCCGACTATGATCTGGAAGGAAAAACATGGGACGGGAGTACCCGAATCGTCCAGAATATGAGTGTGGTCGAATACAAGAAGGAAGAGAAGAATCCTTATGCAGGGAAACCCCTGATCACTTTGGGTGTAAATGAGTATTCAACGGATCAATTACACGAATATATAAGCAGGTACAATACGAAGGAGAACAGCCCGGCCCGTATTCAGATCAAGGACTACCGGTCTTTCACGGAAGAAGATTTCATCCTGTCTAAGAGTTATAAAGTTGCGGATAAGATCTATCAGGAGATAGCATCCGGAGACGGTCCGGATATCCTGGTGAATTTCTCGGGATACAGCCAGTTCAACACAGAGAATGTGCTTGTAGACATGAATACATATATCGGCGGGCAGCAAGGTCTGAACCGTGAAGAATACTTCGACAATGTATTCCGCGCTTTCGAGACGAAAGGAAAACTTTTCCAGATTCCGGTATGCGTGGAAATAACGGGTTTCCTGGCGAACCGAGATCTGATCGGAGAAAGAACCGGTTGGACTTTCACGGAGTTCGAGCAGGTCGTCAGTCAGATTCCGAAGAATGTTACGGTCCTTTACGATATCGAGCATATGAAGCTTCTTTCCATGCTTCTGTCGAACTCTATGAACACGTTTGTAGACTATGAGAAGAAAGAAGTCTACTTTGACAGCGATGAATTCAAGCAGATCCTTACCATGGCGAAGACTTACGGACACAGTGACCCCGAATCGAATATCGAAGGTACGAATGACTTAGGTTCGGATAACGAATATGCGTACGATCAGCTGGATGAAGGTCAGGTTGCCATCGTAGAGGCATATCTCTATGATGTGAGTACTTTCGCACAGAATACAGGTCTTTGTAACGGAAAAGCGATCTATGTAGGCTATCCTTCTCCGGACGGAACGGGAATGTCAGCCCGTCCGATATTGACACTGGCCATCTCTGCCGGATCTTCCTGCAAGGATCAGGACTGGGACTTTATCCGCTATCTTTTCGATGAAGCGGAGCAGGAAAAACACGCTGAGAATGAATACAGTATCCCGATGAACAGAAAGGCGCTGGATTCCAGATGCAAGAGTGTCATGGATATGAGAAACAATCTCCTGAAGGAAAACCCGGAGATGAGAGAAGAATTGAAACCGATCACCCCGGATGATATAGAAGGATTGAAGGGTGTAGTCGAGAACATCAGCACGATCGATACGGTCGACATGGATCTTTATCTCGTGATCGTAGAAGAATCATCGAGATATTTCAGAGAAGGGGCCGACATCGAAGAAGTCTGCACGAAGATACAGGACCGTACGTCTGAAATTATCCGCAACAGAAAGTAAAAACACCGTTCCGGTCAGGAACGGTGTTTCTTTGTTTTCTTCTCAATATACATGATCTTGTCTGCTTTACCCATACATTCCATCAGGGCACTCCATTCAGATACTTCACAGGTACCGATGCTGGCACTGAGCGTATACTCGGCATTGCGCTCGGTATTGGCTTTCTTGATGGCGGCACGGAAGCTGCGGATGAACTGTCCGATCCTGGCCTGATCGTCGAGGATCAGCACGGCTTCGAATTCATCACCGCCCATTCTGGCGGCAAATTCATCTCCACGCAGAGAATTCTGCAGACACTCGGCGATGCCTTTCAGGGCCTCATCGCCGGCGGCATGTCCGAGATTGTCGTTGATCGTCTTCAGACCATCCATATCTACGCTGGCTACAGCGATCGTGTACTTGTCGGTGGTTCCGTTCGTGAAGAACTCCGAGATCTTCTGCTCGAAACCACGACGGTTATAAAGACCGGTGAGGGCATCCTTGATATAAAGATCCATGATGTTGCTGACTTCGGAGAGCTTGCTGTAAAGACGAAGACGGTTCAATGTCTGACCGAAAAGTACCATTACGAACTCCAGCTTCTCATCGATAAAGTACTTCGCATCCGGCTCCATCGTCAGGATCGTATAACCATACACTTCGCTCTTATAGATGGTCGGCAGGAAGATACGCGTCTCAGGTATATCTTCGTCGAACTGTTTCGGAAGCAGATCCTCCTTCGGGAAAGAAATCGCGGAAGTCTCACACTTGTCATCAATGAAGTAACCGGTAAGCATGCGATCATTCTCACAATACTGACAGAGGAACGCCTTCTTGAAGATGCCGAATTCCTTGAGATACTGAAGTGTCTTCGACGAGCAGGCTTTACTGGACAGAACATCCTCATAGTTTGCACTCATGAGAACGAAAGTGCGGGTCTTGTCATAGTAGTTGGTCTGCAAAGCTTCCAGACGCTTATGCATGTCATCGTAGTCTTTCTCACTCATGACTTCCTTCGTACTCTCACGCAGGATAATGCGTCCGGGTACGGAAATGGTGATGTCCACATCTTCGCCTGCGTAGATCTTCTCGAGATATTCCACGGCAGTAAATGCCAGTGTAGTCTCGGGAATATCCGAAGTGGTCAGGGAAGGAATGTGTACCGCTGATGCATCGATATTATCTACGCCGGTGATGTACGTATCCTTCGGGATGGAATAACCCCTCTTAGTCAGTTCATCCATCAGGGCGATGGCCATATAGTCGTTAGAACAGATGATCGCACGGGGCAGTGTACCGTCTTCTTTAATGAAGAAGTCTGCCGTCTCCGGGCCCTGATTGGTCCAGTAGTTGCCGTGGAAGATCATTTCTTCACGAACCGTATATCCTGCTTCTTTCATCGCATCTGCGAATCCGGCACTTCTCTCAAAGGAGTCCTTCAGGTCACTTCTTCCGGTGACAAATCCGATGTCATCGCAGCCACATTTCTTGATCACATATTCTGTGATGTCGTGGAGGATCTGGCGGTTATCCGGAACGATACTGTAGAAACCCTGTTCTTCCGCACGAATACTGATTACCGGTGGAAGGTTTCTGGTAGAGATGAGCGTCTCCAGAAGGTTCTTATCCAGACCGGCATGGCTCAGAGTATCAGAGCAGATAATGATACCATCGTAATCTTCCAGCGTAGGAAGAGAAAGGATACTTTTCAGGCCTTCCGCATGGAGAGGGCTCTCGCTGGGAACGGAACAGTTGCCGAAAACATCGAGCCGGTGGCCTTTCTCCAGAGAGCGTTTCTGTAGATTCATAATGATGGCGGATGAATAGTCACGATACATATCACCCACAAAAGCGCATATCTTCATAAGCAAATACCTCACATACTTTGATTATACAGCGAAATTTAACATATTCTTGTCGGCAAATGTAAAAGAATTGTATAGAGTCGATAGACAAAGTGTTTTCACTTGCTGTGTCCTTGACTTGCACAACAACACAAAAGGTTTATACTGGAATCGCCGAAAACAATAGAAAGGACAGGAAGATCAACGTGCGTTTTCGTCGCCTGACCAAGGAAGAGATCGATCAGAAGAATGAGCCGCCGAGGCTGACATTACTGGAAGAGATCGGTAATGCCGTTACCCACGGAATCGGTGCCGGACTTTCTATTGCCGGATTTATCCTTATGCTTCTGAAATCCGATACCGGACTGAAAGTTATGGCTTCCTGTTTTTACGGAATTTGCCTGATCCTTCTTTTCTCCATGAGCTGTCTTTACCATGCCTGGAAGAGCGGCCTGTTCGTCAAGAAACTCTGGCGGCGTTTCGACTATTCCTCGATCTATCTTCTAATCGGAGGCACCTTTGCGCCCCTATGTCTGGTCTATTGGGGAGACACCAAGGGTATTGTCATGTTCTGTATCCAGTGGGGACTGATCCTGCTGGGAATTACATTTATCGGCATATTCGGTCCTGCCCGGCTGATGCCGGTACATATGGCGTTATATTTCATCATCGGCTGGAGCGGACTTCTCTTCGTGCCCGACATGTTCAAGCACGATCTGTGGCTGTTCATCACGATCCTGGGCGGCGGGCTCCTTTATACTTTCGGCATGATCCCCTTCGTGAAGGACCAGAAAGGTGACCACTTTATCTGGCATATCTTCGTTCTTCTCGGCGCAGCGGCCCACTGGTTCGGCATCTATCTGTTCGTATACTGATCCGCTCCCCCGGTTTGAAGACCCGTTTATGGGACACCTGTTTTGATATCCTCTAGAAAAGAACTTGACCTAGAGTGAAAAACTAACACTGAACTTTGACAACAGAATAAAGCAGAAAAAGTCTAGTTTACTCTTGCAATGAGAGAAGGAGTATCAGCCCAACTGAGGCTGGACTGGTACTCGGCGCTGAAGCGATATATAGTTTGTGGTGGACGTTGCCATCTGCTGAAAGGAGCGGATAAGATGTTTTACTATGAACAGGGTCAATTGGACATGTCCGACAGGATAGCCATAGAGACCGGAATTTGCAGAGGTGAGTCATTCAAGAAAATTGCAAGAAGAATCCACAGGCATCCAACTACAGTGTCTCACGAGGTGAAAACAAACCGAACGTTAATCAAGGGGCATTACTTCCTTGGCAAGGATTGTAAATTTGTGAGGAATTGCGCAGTGAAGGGTTTGTGTGACAGCGAGTGTACCTATCGTTGTTGCAGTTGCAAGACATACGATTGCAGGGAACTTTGTAGCAGGTATGCGTCAACAGCGTGCCACAAGTTTGAGAAAGCACCATATGTATGCAATACGTGTCCGAATAAGAAGTTGTGTCATAAGACGAAGTATATATACAGTGCTAAGTTTGCTGATGCAGCAGTAAGTAGACGGCGTTCTGAAAGCAGGATGGGAATCCGGATAAGGGACGAACAGTTCCGAGAGATGGATGAACTGATTACTAAGTATGTGAAGAAGGGACAGCCACTTTCTCACATCTATGCTGAACATGAACACGAATTGCCGGTTTGCCTTCGGAGTATCTACAATTATATAGATGCCGGAGAGATGACGATAAAGAATGTCGATTTGCGTCGGAAAGTTGCTTATCGGAGAAGACGGAAAAAGGAAAGACAGAAGCGACTGAACCAGGCATACCGAGAGGGAAGGACGTATGAGGACTTCCAGAGAGAAGCCAAGCATAGTCTTACATACGAGTACGAATCGGTCGAGATGGATACCGTAAAAGGTACAAGAGAATCAGGGAAAAGACTTCTCACGATGATTCTTCGGAAGAATTCGGTGATGCTCCTGTTTCTGATGCCGGACGGAACGGCAGATTCGGTAAAGACCGTATTTGATTTTCTTGAGTTTGGCCTGGGTCTGGAAAGATTCCACAGACTGTTTCCCGTGATCCTGACGGATAACGGAGCCGAATTCAAACGGCCGATCGAACTGGAGTACAACGCGGATCTCGTTCCTCGAACCAGTATCTATTACTGTGATCCGATGGCGTCGTGGCAGAAGCCGCATATCGAGAAAAATCACGAGTTTATCCGATATGTTATACCAAGAGGGCGAAGCCTGAATCCGTATACTGACGAGGACATTACGCTGCTGATGAATCACATCAACAGTACGAAACGTCCGGGACTTGGAAATAAAGCTCCGTATGAACTGATTTCCGATGACGATGAAGACATGCACGAACTGATGAGTTTGTTAGAAATGGACCTCATCCCAGCGGATGAAGTCCATCTGAAACCCAGCTTGTTTAAGCTGAAATAAGTAAACTAGATTCTATTGCAGATGGTGACCGACACAACCGTATAAAACTATAAAAGGCGGGTCGCGTTTACTTTTGCACAACGGTTTGCGAGACGCTTGTTTGCTATGCCATAAAATACCAGCAACAACAGAATTTAATTGGATTATAGCACGTTTCAGGTCGAAAACATATCAAAATTCGGCTCGAGAAAGCCTCAAAAACGCTTCTGTGTTATTCTGTGAGATCTTAGTCTAAAGTAAGTATTTCATTCAAGGGAAAAGAACTTGATTTTCCAAGGCTTTTCGGCATCTCTGCCGATGATTCGTTTTGTGAAGGATCCCTTGGGAAGCAGAAGGAGGATATATGGACATTGCCATTCTTGTTCTTTCAATCATCGTTTTTATTCTGATGCTGGTACTCGGTTTTCTGCTGGTACGCACATATGCCTCTGTGCATGTTCTGGCAGAGAAGGAGAAGACGTCTGAGGATCCGGCCAAGATGCAGGATGCATTGTGCAGAGCTACGGACCAGCGCATTACGAATATGGAAGAATCTCTCAATAAGATGATCGAGCAGCGGATCACCTCCATGGAGACGAATCTTACGCGTGTGGAGAACGAACAGCAGACGACTACCCGCAACCACAATGAGCAGCTGAACACCATGAATAACCGGCTCTATACCCAGAAATTCGATGCCATGAGCAACAGCATCATTGCCGTGCTGAAGACGGATAAAGAAGGAAATACCGCCCTTCTGGAAGGTAACAACAAGATCCTGAGTACCGGACTGGATACTTTGAACAAGTCCATGGAGACGCGTCTTACCAAGCTTACAGAGACACTCTCCGCGGATTTCACCAAGATGCGGACAGAGAATAACCAGCAGATCGAGAAGATCCGTGAGACAGTCAATGAGAAACTGGACAAGACGTTGAATGAGCAGTTCGAGAAGAGTTTCAAGGGTGTCCTGACCCAGATGACGGAACTACAGAAGACCATGGGTGAGCTGAAGGGTATTTCCAACCAGGTGGGAAGTCTGGAGAAGACGCTGAATGGCGTCAAGACCCGTGGAATCATGGGCGAAGTGCAGCTCAAGCAGATCATCGCCGATGTACTGACGCCTCAGCAGTATGATGTCGAAGTGCCTACCAAGCCCGGTTCCACAGAGCATGTTGAGATCGCCATCAAGATGCCGACTCGGGACGGGAATGGCTTTCTTTACCTTCCCATCGACTCGAAATGTCATCTGGATCGCTATGAAACACTGTTACAAGCGTACGATTCCGGGGACAAGGAGGCGATCCAGCGGGCGAAGAAGGAATTCAGTGCAGCGATACGAGAAGATGCCCGTGCCATCGCGGAGAAGTACATCAGCGTGCCGGATACGACACCGTACGCGATCCTCTTCGTACCCTTCGAGGGCATGTATTCCGAGATCGTGAACCTGAATCTTCTTACGGAACTTAACCAGATGCATGTTACCGTAGCCGGTCCCTACACGCTCATGGCGATCCTCAGCACAGTCACCAACTACTTCCAGGCCCTGGCCATCGAGAAGAAGTCTCATGAGATCGAGAGGACTCTGAGTGCAGTCAAGAAGGAATTCAGTAAGTACGAAGAATCCCTGGAGAAAGTACGAAAGAGCCTGGAGACGGCTACGAACAACCTGGATACACTTCGGACTACTCGTACAAATGCGATGAACCGTGCATTGCGGAGCATAACAGAATACGAGGATGAACAGGGATTGTTAGAATAGCGGAAAACCTTGTAAAAACAGGATTTGCAGGAGAAGAAGGGGTACAAAGCAAGAAAAAGAGAAATAAATATGGAAATGTTTTGTTTTCTGTGTTAGAATATCACTTGTCGCTTCAATAGAAGCATATGACTTCGGCATGGAGAAGTACCCAAGAGGCCGAAGGGGAGGCTTTGCTAAAGCTTTAGGTGGGTTTGCGCCCGCGCGAGGGTTCGACTCCCTCCTTCTCCGCCAAAAGACAAATCCTGAAAGCCCTGAAATCACGGCTTTTGGGATTTTTCTTTTCTTCTCAAACACCTGAATGACGACGATTTTGACGACATTCACGATGTTTTTCAATGTTCTCTACGAGACTCTATTTATATATTGCTGCATGTTCTGTGCCGATTTCATTTTCATCTGTCTGCTGACATGTCCGTATACATCCAGCGTGAAAGATGCGGTAGCATGTCCCAGATTGTCCTGTACGGTCTTGATATCGTCTCCGCTTTCCAGTGAAGCAACAGCGTAAGTGTGCCGCAGATCATGGAATCTCTTGTTCTCGATCCCCAGATCTTTGACGATCCGTTTGTAGTTGTTGTACACCGTCGAGTGACAAAGATGTTCTCCCAGAGCGTTGGTAAAGACCAGGTTCCACTCATTACTCCATGCTGAACCTGCCTTCTCCGCCCAACTCTGCTGGGCTTCTCGCTGTCTCTGAAGCATATCCAAAACAGTCGGGGCAACAGCTATCAGCCTCTCTTTTCCGTTCTTGGTGGAATCCAGATGGTATACGGCTCCCTTGTGATGGCTGGTCCGCTTGAGCTGCTTATTGATAAGGATCATGCTATTCTCGAAGTCCACACAATCCCATGTAAGCCCTAGAACTTCGCCTTGACGCAGACCGGCGAACAGGGTGAGATAGTACACATTCTCATACTTGTGCCCCTTAATGGCAGAAAGGAAACTCGATACTTCATCCGCTTCCATCGGTTCGATCTTCGGACGAGATACTTTAGGCAGCAGGCATCTGTCAGAGGGATTCACCTTGATTTCTCCAATTACATAGGCCTGCTCCAGCGCTCTGTGCAGTACACCATGAATATTCTTGACTGTCTTTCCGGACAGATTCTTGTCCAGAAGGTCATTATAGAACTTCTGGATCTGTGTGGAGTTCAGTTCCTTGAGTTTGATCTTCCCGAGAACCGGGTTGATATACTTGTGACAGATGTTGGTGTAGGAATCCATGGTGAATTCCTTTACAGAGTGTCTGACATACACTTCCAGCCAGTTCTCGAGCCATTCCGACAATCTATACTGCGACGGAGCCACAAAGGTTCCCTCATCGATCTTCGCAGTGATCTCTGTAAGTTTCTTCCGAACCTCTTCCTGCGTCTTTCCATAGACAGACTTGCGGACGTACTTACCGCTGCCATCTGCAGCCGGCATCGAGTACTTCCCTTCCCATCTTCCGTCATCTCTCTTGTAGATCGTTCCACTACCATTCGCGTTTCTCTTCATTTTCGGCATTTTAACCTCCTTCCTTCAGACTTATAAAACAAGTGTGTGGTCAGCCCACTTATTCCCGTAAATAATTGTCGTAGAACCACTTTTCCAGCTCATCGTAGGATATTTCCCCTGCAAGGCACTTGTCGCGCATTTCCCGGGCCTTCTCGCCCCATTTACGGAAATGTTCCTCGGAGATCTTACCCTTTGTCTTTCTGGCAAATGTGGCCTTGTAATTCCGCTGGTAAAGCACCTGCGTCTCGTTACTGTATAACCCTCTTACATGTGCTCTGAGCCTTCCCACGTCCTTACAGGTCCTTCCGATGTCCTTCAGGTAATGGGCGGACTCGATCACTCTCGAGCAGTTCTTCGTCGTTGTGTCCGTTCTAAAAGCGAAATACCGTCTGCAGTTGGCACAGCAGTAGAAGTGGAAATTGAAGATGTATCTGTTCAACAGGAACGAGATCAGGTCATCAAAGGTGTCCGGTATAAATGCTTCGTAGAACTTGGTTTCGGGATAGGAATCAGGAAATCGGATTAATGAAGTAACTCCCGAATAGGTCAGAGAGGGAATCCTGTTCAAACTCTTCCTTGTCAACTCAACCTCAGGATTCTCATTCTTAGGGTATAGCATAACATCTTCGATGAAAGTTGCAATACTCTTCTGGTACTTCGGATAAGAGGCCAGGATCTTTCCGCTCTTCTTAAAGCTATATTTTGCTCCATCCTTCAGGGCACCGTTCATGAGTTCCACGATGAGCGGAAGAGCAAGAAGGTTCTTCTTGGCAGGCATTCCCACTACCTTGTACTCGAAGAGCTCCCATGACATTAACTCGATCGTGTTGATGAACTGTACTTTACTGCCGTTCTTACCCGCTTCCTCAAATACAGAGGCAACCTGATCATAGGTCTCCCTGATCTCTTTCAGTACATCTTCCGAAGACGGTACTCCCGGAATCGGTTCTGTAGCGCCGATCAAATCTCCTACAGACTGTCCCAGGGCACAGGAATAGATATACGAGATGACGTTATACTCTCCGTCACCATCTTTCCCGATGATGAAGAAGTATTCCTTGTCTTCCGTTATGGACGCACCCACCTTCAGATCGGTCCCGATCTGATCCAGTGAGGTGATGAAAGATGTAAGTCCGAATGTTCTCATGTGTTGTTCCTTTCGCGGTAGATTACATACATTTTATCCCCTTGCAATCCATGGTGTCAAGTGCTATACTGAACAAAATCAAAAATTTGTTCGCGATTATCTGCGAACTGGAAAGGAGGCCGTGCCTATGGACAGTGAAATGAATGTAAGTGTACCGAAAGTGATGAATGCCATGCAGGTAGCAGAGTACCTCGGCATCTCCAAGCAGGGTGCATACAATCTGATGAACTCCGGATCCTTCCCGACACTTCGGGTCGGAAAGAGACTTCTGGTTTCAACAGACAGATTTCTGGAATGGATCGAGTCCCACTCGGATAACATCAAGGTGGAAATCTGATGACGATACGATGGCGTTTGCAAGTATAGAAAGGTTACGAAGATGAGTTTAGCCAAAGTATTTCAATGATGGCGGTGTAGGAAGGAAAATCTGCACCGTCATCTTATTTGCTGTCAGATACATTCCCTATTGCCAGCGCTTTCCGGGCCTGTGACGTCAATTTTCCTGAAACTCCAAGAATGTGACGTCAACTTTTCACTTTCACCCAATGGCAGGAATCCAGTAATAACGGGCACTGACCGTTATTGTGAATGAGCGGCGCATTGAAAATGCCGTCACTCCTTTATCCTGCTTCTTTTTTGCTTTTTCTCAGAGGCACTTTTAGAGCGCGTTTTTGAACACAATAACACGCACTCTCGCGCGCGTACGCGCACGCACGCGCGAAGTATGTAAGCAAGTATATCTTTGTCTCTTAGTATTTAATATATTTAGTATTTTGTTTATTAGTATTTACTTGTGATCGATTTTCCGCATGCGGTTTTTCCGTATACGGTTTTTCCGTATACGGTTTTTCGACATACGGTTAAAACCACGGAAACTCAGACGTTTACAGCCTCGTTGAGCAGAAAAACCACTTTTTGAGCCTTATTGATGAAAAATCGTTATTCCTATTGATCTTTGACTACAAAATCCCGGCCCAAAACAGCTCTCAAGCGTGAGTGAAAAATAAGCAGGATAAAGGGAGTGCGTCGACGGCCATCTCCTTCTCCGTTCACAATGACGGACAGTGCCCGCCATTAAGGCCTTTCAAGGCCTCGAGATCAACATTTTCACAGTGCGTCACCTGAACGGGTATTCATATATTAGTGCGTCTTTGAACCGAAAGAGTTAGCAATCAGGGAATCGTTTGTGCGTCGGTGGGGTTGAAGAAAGTGTTTTTGTCTTTCCCCAAGTGAAGATGATGTACCCCCAAATACATTTTCCTTTTCAACCAAGTAAACGGCGAAGCCGACTATTTGAAAAAAGAAACTCTCCCGATCCCCATTCCCTTAACTTGTTAAGGGCGCACTTATATGTGGGCGGAGCCCACATCCAAGCGCGCTCTCCGAGGGAGCTTATGTAGCCGGCACCAAAGGACGTTGTCCTTGTGGAATCCTACAAGGACGCTTCGCTCCTTGACCTGGACCAAGTTTCACTTGGATGGAGTCCTGCGGACGGCGCTTTAGAAACTGAATCTGAAAAAGGCAAGCAGAGCATTTGGCGTGCCACCGAATGCAGATGAAACGGGCGGCAGCCCGAACCCGCGTTTCTTTGATAGAAAAAAGCAAACGTCCTTTTCTTGACAGTGATGGTTTATAGGTGTAAACTAAAAGTGGTTTAGAGGTATAAACCAACAATCCATTCTGCTCGGGTTGTAAATAATGTTGGAGAATATACTGCTTCGACGGAGTTGGTGAGGAGATATAAGATGATTGATATGGAATTAGCAGCAGTACAGATGCGATTTGCTGATATAGTCTGGGCGCACGAGCCAATAGCATCTGGAGATCTGGTAAAGATATGCGAAAAAGAACTGAAGTGGAAAAAACCTACGACATATACCGTGCTTCGGAAGCTCTGTGAGAAAGGGTTGCTTCAGAATGAGAATGGTATCGTGACATCAAAGATTCCACGAGATGAATTCTATTCGGCCAGGAGTGAACGGATCGTGGAGGATTCGTATCAAGGATCGCTCCCATCTTTTGTCGCATCCTTTATCTCAAGAAAAAAACTGACGCCAGAGGAGGCCGAGCAGATTCAGAAGATGATCGATGCATTTAAAAAGGAGCTTTGATCATGAACTCGATATTGATTAAGTTATTGAATTTGAGCTTGTCCGCAAGCTGGCTTATCTTAGTCGTTCTTTTTTTGCGTGCAATCTTCAAAAAGGCGCCAAAGTGGTTCCCATGTGCACTTTGGGCAATTGTAGCGATTAGGTTGGTCCTGCCTTTTTCCTTTGAAAGTGTGATCAGCCTGATTCCCAGCAGTGAACCGATCCCGATGGAAATCGTTACCATGGACAGCCCCCAGATTGATAGTGGTTTCAATTACATTGACAGGGTAATCAATCCAGCGATCGACAAAGCTATTGATACTCCTTCAGATGCGAAAGCTGCTGAGAACCAGGTCAAACATGGTGTGAATACTTCAACGGGTTCTTCAGAAAACGGAACTCGTGCCGGGGAGATTTCACCTTCTACGAACAGAGATGGAAAAATGATGATGCAGACTGTATTTACTATTGCATCTGTCGTGTGGGCTTCGGGAGTAGTGCTTCTTCTGGGCTATGCATGGGTCAGCGCATGGCGTCTGAAAAGAAGAATAGCCGCTTCGATCGAGATTGAAGCGGGTATTATGGAGTGCGACGAAGTAAAGTCTCCGTTTATTTTCGGAATCATCCATCCGAAGATATATATACCTTCTGCGATGAACAAGAAAGCATTAAGCTATGTCCTGGCGCACGAAAGAGCGCATCTGGCACGTCGGGACCAGTTATGGAAACCATTGGGATTCCTGCTTCTTACCATATACTGGTTCAATCCTCTTTGCTGGCTCGCGTATTCCCTTCTTTGCCGGGATATTGAGATGGCCTGCGATGAGAAAGTCATCCGTAATATGAAGAAGAGAGATACAGCTGAGTATTCTCAGGTTCTTCTGAACTGCAGTCTGAGAAGAACATCAATCACTGCATGTCCGCTGGCGTTTGGCGAAGTCGGTGTAAAACAAAGAGTGCAGAATATATTGAATTATAAGAAGCCGAGATATGTGGTCGTGGCGCTCTTGATTGCAGCATGTATCGTTGTGACCGGCTGCTTCCTGACAAATCCGAAGAAAAAGAAATCGGCGAAGGCGATCAAGATCACGGAGTCATATTCTTGCGTGCCTTTCCAGGCTCCGGCGAAAGAAGGCTATACAGCCAATGTTAAGAATATTCTGCCGGATGAAGATAGTTTCTGTATATCTGTTCTTTACACGGACAGGAAGAATGGAGTTTCTCTCACAGACATTATGACTGTAAGTACGAAGGGTGAGATAGAGAGCATACTGGAACTTCCCGGATTACAGGTTCCGACAGCAGTATTCCCGACGGAATATGCTTTTATGAACTCTGATGGGAAAGCGAAGTTTTTGGATAAGAATACCGGAAAGGATACGAAGACGGTAACACCGGGATTTCAGGCCGAGTTCATGGCGCCTGTTTCAGACGGGTTTGTAATCGCGGGACAAAGGGAAATTGCGAAATATGATCAAGCTGGCAATTGTCAGGCATCGATCCGGACACAGTTTCCGATTGAGAAGAACTCGTATTTTGAAGAGAACGGGAAATCTTATGTGATAGGTGGCGAAGAAGATGGAGAGAGAAGCTTCTATTCCGTGGACTTTGCAAGTGAAACCGCTTCGGAAGCAGCGACGCTTCAGGAGCTGAATCTGGCAACGGTGGATCCGTGCGGGAATTATGCTTTCGCAGCACAGGGCGTATATAAGGTAGATCTGGAAAGCAAGCAGAGAACACAGATTATTGCCTGGAATAACGTGGATATCCGTCCGCCGGCGAAAGGTTTGGAAGAAAAACTATATTATCCCGTGAACGATTGGCAGTTTGCCCTGGAATATGTATATGGCGAGAATGACTCGGAGGTGCTGCTGCTCTCCAAAGATGAGGATTATAAACCTGTTGTAAAAGAAGTGATTACGATAGGCGGATGCATGGTGTATCAGGATCTTCCGCTCCAGTGGCTGGTCTATCAGTTCAATACATCTCATTCCGATTATCGTGTAGTTCTCGATGAGTATGCCCGCTTCTACGTCGGCGAGGATGAAGCGGAGCTTCGCCGGGGAAGAATCGATCTGATGCAGTATTTCAACGATGGAAACACGCCGGACATTTTCTATGGGAATACATTCGACTTCGAATACATGGGGCGAACCGGAATGGTTGCTGATCTGAAGCCATATCTTGACCGGTCTCCGGATGATTTTCAATCTCTTACAGATGCGGCGAAAAACCTCATGGTCAACGGTCAGGGGGCATGTTATCAGGTATTTGCATCGTATTGGTTGAATGGGAATATCGGATTAACAAGGCACTTTCCAGAAGGAAGCAGCATAAGTGCGACTGACCTATATCAAAAAAGCCAAGACCTCGAGATATTGGAATATGACAGTTTTAATGCAAAAGCAGCAGGAATAGTCGATGAAGCGCTTATCTACCGGTTCCCGGATCTGTGGGGAATATATGACAAGGATAAGAAATTATCTATTGAGGATTTGAAAAAGCTTCTGGATGTGGCAATAGTTGCACAGAATGAATACGGATCCGGAAATAGTGGTACATATTCTCCGGACGCATTAAGGGATGATCTGACATTGCTTGCCAATGGTATCGTGGGGGATATTTATTCTTTTGCAGAAAGAGAGAATTCACTTCAAGAGAGTATCTCATTTATTGGCAATCCGGGAATCGACGGTTCGGTTCATCTGGCACATCCTAGTTGCCGGTTGGCTATGTCCACAACAGCAGCAGACCCAGATAAGTGTTGGGAGTTAATGAGTGGGATTTTTACTGAAGACGTGCAGAAAATCGCAGCATGCAGCGGAGTCGGTGAAATACCGGTAAATAAGTTTGTCCTGAAAGAGATATGTGATGCAGCGATGGATCCGAAGTCTGTTTCTGATGAAGTTATCAAGAGCTTTGTGGAGAATAATCCACCGGTTTCGCAGGAAATCGTGAATGATTATCTTCAGGCGATTGATACTGCAGATGCATTATTTATTGAAAACAGAAGCCTGATGTTCATGGTTTGGGATGAAGTGAATAGTTACTATACGCAGAATCGGACTACCGATCAGATCGCGAAGACTCTATATGATCGATTGGAATTATATGCACAAGAGAATTATTCATAGTGCTTCTTGAGAGAAATCACAAGAAAATAAAATAGGAGGATCAGATTATGAAAAATCTCGGAAAACGCATTGCATGCGCAATGTGCATGCTTCTTATGACTCAAACAGCCGCATGCTCGAAAACAACGGAACAGGAATCCACAGGCCCGGAATCAAGCGGAGAAAGCTTGTATAGTGAGGCATCCGAAGGTTCAGAAGGAATAACTTTGAGTACAGAAGCTACTCTTTCAAATTCGGAGAGTGAGGTATCGACTTCGAACTCAGGCAACTATTGTGAGACGGATGCACCAAAGGACGTGGAGCAGACTTTTGATCTGTCTTTCAGTGACGATCTGAAAGTCTACGATTATGGAAAGAAAACAGTCAATGTATATCGGGCAAAGTTCGCTGATTATATCGAACTGTCGGAGCCGTTCTTTAATGAGTGGATCGGTGATGCCGTCAAAGTGGGTCAATTGGATTACCTTGTTAACTGGGCCACGGGAGGAAGATTCTCTTACGCTCCGATTCTAAAATCGATAGATGACATGATGAACTATGATGGAATTCCATTGGAATTCGTCGAGTTTCAATGCGCAGATCTTGATACTGTTACACGCAATATTCAGAATGTTGATATGATTACGCTGAAGGAGCTGGAAAACGGGGAAGAACTTGCGGGGGAGTGCGGAATTGATGTTAACAGCCCAATTCTCTGCTGGGAGTATAGTGTTGTAGATTTTCCCGTTGAGGATGCAGTGAAAAGCTTCTACGATGTGCCGGTGGATGCGGAACTCTTTTCTAAGGATACGGTGAAATATGCGCAGGTTCGGACACAATATATAGATGGTATTCCGCTCTATGGGACAAGTGACGGTGATAATTTCTTCGAATGCACGTACGACTGGCCTGGCGTAATCGAACCGTCCAGACGTGCATACAGTTGTAATCTTTATTTCCCCGCTTATTGGTTAGCGAACCCGAGTGCTACCTGCAGAGTTGGGCTCGACACACAGAGATATACTACAACGGAGGTAATAAAGACAGATCTGCCGGTTGTCGCTCCTGAGAACTGCTTGGACGGAATCGCCGATGCAATCAAGTATCAGCCGACTGCTGTCAATAACAGTAATGATATCCTTAGCGCCTGGGGGATGAACATCGAGGTCTATTGCATGGAATTGATGTATTTGCCTCTGGATCCGAATCCTGCGTATGATAGTTCGGACGAATCAGAAGAGAGTCGGATCAGTCATGTTATGTATATGGTTCCTGTCTGGAAAGCATACTATATGTGCACAGACCCGAATACTGACGCAATCGGTTACGGATCACTTGTCATCAATGCGGCCACGGGCGAATCTCTGTTCTCTTCCACCATTGCACAGGGAACGAATTCGGAATTGTATCCGTATCTGCATAGAGAGGGATGAGTAACTGGATAGCCGAAAGAGTGTCTAAATATATTATCGAAAAGCACTGTCAAAGCAGAAGGATGGTTAGTTTCCCTGTATGCTATTATTCCGAATAAATGACGACATTTTTGACGACAGTTAGAATAAAAACGAATGGAAAAAATGGGCTGACCGATAAAACATTCACTTCTTCCGTAGCCTGAAAGCGCCTATTTTCAACGTATTGTGCTGATTAGGAGTTTCTGTCTCTAATTCGACTCCCTCCTTCTCCGCCAAAACCCGGTAACGAAAGTTATCGGTTTTTTTGTTGCAATGAACGCATTAATTTAGGGAAGCCGGTTATATGTAACCGGCTTCCCTATGATCTGCTTTTATATTGCAGGAGAATCATCGATAACTCAGAGATGACTCTGCTCCTCGATCAGCTTATCTGCATTCTCCATAACGAATTTCTTGGCCACTTCAACTATCAGCGTATCTTCTTCCTTGATATCCACACCCAGGTGAGCATACTTATAGCAATCTTCCTGATAGCGCTCGATCAGGCGCTCCATCTTGTCATTTTCGACTTCAGGAATGAAATCAAATTGTTTTCTGAGATTGGTCTTCTTAAAAAAGCTCAGGAATCCCCCTTCGTAGACGCTCTTGAAAACCTTGTTCTTGCTTTCATCTTCCAGCAAGATGCATCCGACTAATTCACCTTTATAGTACAGGTGGCAGTGAGCTGGTTCCTTAGACAGCTTTACGTCAACAGATATATTCAGTTCCCGGCGCTTATCAGCATAATAGTTCTTTCCTTGTCTCATGTTGCACCTCTCTTTTGATACGCTAGAAAAAAAGGTGGACACATTCCTTAATCACAGTATACGCTCTTTGAAGAGTGATTACAAAGACGCGTAATGTGAACACATTGTAAATACTGAAACCGGATTCGTAACAAATACTAGTTTGTTATAGATGGAAAAATCGAAAAAACCACTTTCTCAAAGAGGGAAAACTATAGAAGCAGGCTGATCAAAGAACCGTCTTTTTCTCGACGACAGACTTGCCGACCCACTTTTTCTTATACCAGTAGTACATGACGATCAGGCCACGGATACATTCATCTGCGGCGGTACCGACAAAGATTCCGGCTACACCTACGCCCATTGCAACGCCGACCACATATCCGGTCGTGAGTCCCAGCCCCCAGTTACAAAGGATGCCCATGAGAAGCGGGAATATGAATGCGCCGGCGGCTTTCAGACTGCATACGAAAGTCATATTCAGGCATCGGCCTATCTCAACGAAGATGTCTACGATCATGATCATCTGTCCAAGAGCAATGATGTTCTGATTGTCGGTAAACAACTGCAGGGTATACCTGCACAGGAGCGCGTTGATGGACACTAGCGCAATCGTGATAGGCATGGAAGTGCGCAGGGTTTTGAATACACGTTTATATGCCTGTTCTGACTTGCCCGCACCTACGAGATGACCTGTTATGATCTGTGTCGACATAGCACAGGCATTAGAGAAGATTATGGCAAAAGAGATCAACGTGTTGCAGTAGGCTCTGGCATTAACTGCATCGTTGCCCATGCTGTTTACGAAGGAAAGAAGTGTTGTCTGATAGAGATTGTATGTAAGATTCTCTCCGGCTGTAGGCAGACCGATCTTGATCATCTGGATCAGAAGTTTGCGCGGGAAAGGCCGCAGAGAACGCAGAGAGACTTTACCGGTCTTAGTTGCATAGAAGAAGACGAACAACGCGATCACGGCGAGGAATCTTGCACCGATGGTGGAAATAGCGACACCCTCTACACCCATGCCCAGGAAGGCAAAAGGACCATACAGGAACAGGTAGTTGCCGCCGATGTTGATGATGTTGATCGCGAAAGAGACCCACATGCCGATCTTAGTATGACCGTTACATCTTAGGATCTGCACCATTACGTTAAATACGGCTGTCAGGAAACCGCCGCCTCCGACGATGTAGAGGTAGATCATGGAATAAGGACGCATCTCGGGAGATACATTCAGGAAACTCATGATCAACGGATTAGCCAGACAGAAAGCTCCACTGAGTACGGCACCGATCACGAAATTGACCGCGATGGAAAGGGTGTAGATCATGTTCATCTTATCGAACCGCTTGGCGCCAAGATACTGAGCTACAACTACAGCGGTGGCCGTACCGATGACGTTGAAGAAAATGTTCATCATGAAAAGGATGATATTCGCATTTCCGACTGCGCCGACGGCATACTGATCATAGTGGCTCAGCATAAGCGTGTCCACATTGTTCAGCATCGTATTCAGAAACAGTTCAAGAAACATTGGTCCTGCAAGAAACAGCAGCGGTGTTTTCTCGTCAATGATGATGTTTTTCTTCTTGCCCATCGAATATCCCCTGTGATCATATACCGGCAGATTTACCAGATAATAATACTACTACTATGCCGGAACGCGGAATATAAGAATTCAACCTTTTAGTTGCAATCTTTTTTCATTTTAACGAAACGCAAAGTTTTCATTTAGTTAATACATTAAAGCGTTTAGCGATTTATAATTTACTTAGTCTTGTTAATCTCTTTTTAGATTTCAACAACAAAATGGCAAAGATTTTTTGGCGAGGGGAACGATTATGGAAGACAAGAAGTTAACTGATTTCAATCTCTCTGATGTTTCTGAACTTTTCTTTGGAAATGTGGACGCGGTCGTCATCGTTGATTCTACTATCGACACGTATAAGTCGATTGTACGTCGAGGCATTTTCGAGAAATTCCTTGAAGAATCCGGCAGTTATCATGATCTGATCCTGGATCTGTGGTTTCACTTCAATGGTACGAATGAGAAGGTCTCGGGCGAATACCAGATCTTCGCGGACAACACCGGTAAGTTCAAGGGTAAGTACAGCCGTCGTCTGAAACTTGTTCTCAAGGACGAAGATGTTCCGCATCTGGTACAGTTGACCGTTTATCCTTTCGAACCTGAGAAGAAGTATATCTTCATCCTGGATGAATTTATCGATAATGAATCTCTGCAGGAATCCCTTACGACCAAGAAGATCAATACGATCCAGGAGACATATCTGTTCTCCATGTATATCGATCTGGTCCAGGATACGACAAGCAGTATCAACGTTACGGAGATTTCCGATGACGTCGTCAATTACAATCTGAAATATTCTGACTGGAGAATGATGATCGTGAACATGATCTGGCCGGACGACCAGGAGCAGTTCCTTCGCCGCACGGATCCTGAGTACCTCAAGAAGAACTTCGCACCGGGCAGAACCTCCTCTTATGACTGCATGATGCGTAACCTGGAAGGAAAGTTCATCTGGGTCAAGCTCATCTTCAGCCGTGCCCAGACCTTCAACGAAGATGATTACCGTTTCGTATTCATGGTTCAGGATATCCACGAGAACTCCATGGAGCTGATGTCCACTCTCCAGAAATACGAAGAAAAGGCCACCAAGGATCCGCTTACCGGTGTATTCAATCACGGTGAGGTGGAAGCACAGCTGAACAGTGCTTTGGCCAACAGCCAGAAGAGCGAGAATCCTTCTTCGGTCATGCTGCTTGACCTTGACCTGTTCAAGAAAGTCAACGATACCTATGGCCACTCGATCGGTGATACGACACTGAAACATTTTGCCAAGATCCTGATGGAATTTGCCGCAGAAGAAAGAGTGATCGTCGGACGCTGGGGCGGAGAAGAATTTGTCATCGTCTGCCGCGACAAGAGCGGTGAGGAAGCTTACGCTATGGCAGAAACCCTCAGAAAAAAAGTGGAAGAATATGTCTTCCCGGAGATCTACCACATCACCTGTTCTATCGGTGTCACGCAGTTGAAGCCAAGCGACAGCTTCAAGGAAGCCTTCGACAGGATCGATAAAGCGATGTACGCTTCCAAGCACAACGGAAGAAACATGGTAACCCTGATGTAAGTATTCGAAGTCATTACCTCCTTCGATTAGCATAAAAGAGAGATTGCCTCTGACGTGAGAGAATTCACGGAGAGGCAATCTTTTTGCCCTGGGATGCTCCGGGGATGTTTTGCTATTTTGCTATCAAATTGCTTTTTTTCTATGGCAAAAGCACTATAATGGATTTCAAGTAATGCCCACATGGATGGGACGCGAAGGAGATTACTATGATTGGCCGTTCTTATTTTTTGCAAAGTCTTTTAGGAATGTCCAGGGATTACAGGAGAGACGCCCGTGCCCTGAACAGTGAAGGAGTCGGTTTTACATACGGGGCGAAGAGCCTCACGAGGTATGAAGATGACAGCCCGATCAAGCAGACGCTTCCACCGGTTACCGATCCATCTTACATCGAGCTGGTCCGCATTGCGCTTTGCTACTATATTGCTAAAGTTGACGGGGTCTCTCCGGATGAACAGGCGATCATTGACGAGATGTGCGAGAAACTTCTGGATAATCCGGATACCAATCCCGACTACCGTACAGAACTTCGCCTGATCCTGGCGGACAAGGGAACAAGCTTCGGAAATGTAAGAAGATATCTGAACCGGATCGCTCCGGATGACCTCGAACAGTTCAAGGCCGATGTAATTCGTATCGCCGAGGCCACAGACGGAATCACGGACAATGAGCGTAAGGCCCTGGCCGTTTTCCAGAACTACATTGCCAGCACGAAGAAGCCGGTGGAAGACGACTGGGAAGGCCTGAATACGGGACGTCGTACGCGTATCGTCGCGCTGAAGTGTGAGAGCTGTGGTGCGAACCTCGAGATCGATACCTTAAAGGAGCAGGCGCTCTGCCCCTACTGCGGATCCAATCATCTTATCGAAAGAGCATGATTCCGGATCGATAACAGATCACTCTGTACGAAGAGCGGCGACAGGATCTTTCTTCGCCGCTTTTTTCGACGGGATAAATCCACCGATCAGGGTCAGGATGACACTGAGGATGACCAGAATGACCGCACCGATGACCGGAAGCTGCGCCTTAACACCGGATACATCTACCAGGGCGCGGATGATCATATTTCCCGGAATCAGAAGGAGCAACGTGAACCCGATACCGAACAGACCGGCCAGAAGACCGATGATGAAGGTCTCCGCGTTGAATACCTGAGAGATGTTTCTCTTCGAGGCACCGATGGCGCGCAGGATACCGATCTCCTTCGTTCTCTCAAGAACGGAGATGTAGGTGATGATTCCGATCATGATGGACGATACCACAAGAGAAACGGCAACGAAAGCGATCAGGACGTAGGAGATCACGTTGACGATAGTGGTGACCGAGGACAGAAGAAGTCCGATGTAATCCGTGTAGATAATGGAATCCTCTTCGGTGGCTGTCTCGTTGTACTTGTCGATGCAGTCCGTGATGCCTTCTTTGCCCTCGAAGCTGTCTGCATAGATATTGATCGAGGTCGGTGTTTCGCGATCGATATAACCGAAATTGGCGATATTCTCTTCGAAAGTGCCGACAGAGATATAGTTCTCATAGATACGAAGAAGCTGTTCTTTCATGTCTTCGTCATCCTCAGAGGAAAGAAGGAAGGTATCCAGCATGTCAGAAAGTTCGTTGTCCGTCATGTCCATCATCTGGGATCCGTCTCGCTGCCCATTGGCGCCATAGAGCTCCATCAGCTCCCGGCACAGGTCCGCCTTCTCTTTGGCAGAAAGCTTGGTCAGCCAGTTTCTCGCATCCTCGATCTTGGCTTCGTCATCCGACGGGGAGAACTTCGCACCATTGAGGACACTGTTGTTGGGAGATGCTAACTGGTCTGCTACGAGGGGACTCTTCTCGGCATAACTGATCAGGTAATCTGTCAGTTCTCTTGTGTATCCGATCACTTCTTCGATGGGTTCGAAATCCGAATCTTCCTTCAGACGGATAACGCCGGTGAACTTAAGAGGGATCGCTTTCTTCAGGATCGATTCAAACTCTTTATCTTCCTCAGTCACAAGACTATAGAAGCCACTTTCCTGCTTCATGTACGAGTCACTGGCAGGGATCAGGTAGTATTCGTGTTTCAGGATCTCAGCATAATCGAGCTTCTGCACATTGAAGTCGATCGCTTCCGAGTTTCTGACTTTCCTTACGATCTCTCTGTATTCTTCTCTGGGAAGAAGACCCAGTTCATAAAGCGTCGTGGCGCTGATCTCATTATTGGGGTCCAGTACCAGGATGATCTCGTTATATGCCGAAGGCCAGTCTCCATAGATCAGGTCATAGTGATCCTTGATCGTGGCATTGACCATCGATCCGTCTGCGCCGGTCATGAGCTGTGTCATGTTCTCGATGGAAGGGGAATTCATCAGACCGGACATCAGACCCCGGCCTCCGGAACGACGTCCCTGCTCCTCACGGAGATTGCTTCCGTCCAGATTGATCAGTGCCCCGTCCGGATCGTAAGAATAAACGGTGAAAGGAATGTAGTAGGAGTAACTGATACCGTTTTCTCCCACGTACTTATGGATCTCACTGTTCGGATCGTCGAGATACTTCTTGAATTCGGTGAGATTGTTGTGCTTGATGTTCAGGGACATGGTAGAAGCTCTTTCGAAAGAAGAGTTATTTACATAGACGCCGTCGAACCCATGTTCCAGATCGTCGCGTCTTTTCTCACTGTTGCTACGCATTTCCATGAGGGAGGCCAGGTCCATCGCCTGGGCTTCGATCTGGATCGGATAGGAAGTCATGGTATCTTTCTGTACTTTCTCGATGTATTTATTCACACCGTTACTCAGTGACAAGATCAGCGCGATACCGATGATACCGATGGATCCGGCAAAAGCAGTCAGGAAGGTTCGGGCCTTTTTGGTACGAAGGTTATTGAAACTCAGAGACAACGCTGTCAGGAAAGACATGGAAGCTTTTCCCATATTCTTGTGCTTCGGTTCATCGAGCTTCTCGTCATCCACTTCGTAAGCATCGGAATCGGCGACGATCTTTCCGTCTCTCAGTTTGACGATACGAGTGGCGTAGGTCTCGGCCAGTTCGGGATTATGGGTGACCATGACGACCAGTCTGTCCTTCGCCACTTCTTTCAGAAGCTCCATGACGGAAAGACTGGTTTCCGTATCCAGCGCACCGGTAGGTTCGTCGGCCAGAAGGATGCTGGGGTCGTTAACGAGAGCACGGGCAATGGCCACACGCTGCATCTGACCGCCGGACATCTGGTTAGGACGCTTGTGAAGCTGGTCCCCGAGACCGACCTTCTCGAGCGCTTCCTTGGCGCGTCTTTTCCGTTCACTTCGGGAGACACCGGAGATCGTCAGCGCCAGTTCCACGTTGGCCAGGATCGATTGATGCGGGATCAGGTTATAACTTTGGAACACAAATCCGATGGTATGGTTTCGATAAGAGTCCCAGTCTCTGTGCTTATATTTCTTAGTTGAGATACCGTTGATGACCAGGTCGCCGCTGTCATAACGGTCGAGGCCGCCGATGATGTTGAGGAGGGTCGTTTTGCCCGAGCCGCTGGGACCGAGAATCGCTACGAATTCGTTATCGCGCAGATTCAAGCTGACGTGGTCCAGTGCTGTCTGATGGAGATCGCCTGTGATGTATTCCTTCGAAATGTCCTTGATCTGAAGCATCTTGTGGCCTTCTTTCTCTAATTCTGTATTTGAGAATCATAGTATTCGAGGCTCTGTACCTTCGTCAATAAAGGAATCCGTTCTTTTACCAATTCTTTATAATTGAAGTGTCCGCTCAGTATAAAATCCGTTTCGTCGACGGGAAATAGTGGTAATATAAGCTATCACTTTATTTGTGTGTCGCAAGGGGGCGGTGATAATGAGGAGAAAAGACAGCACATTCAAACAACTTCGATATGCGCTGAAACAGGTGTGGAATGCAGACAGACTGCTGCTTCCGTTCACGCTTTTCAAGAATTCCATCGAGCAGATCTTCTATGTATTCTTCTTCGTATATCTGACCAAATACATCTTTAACTGTATCGAGCGGAACATCGAGTACAGCAAGCTTTTCTGGTTCCTCATCATCGCATGTCTGGGGCATGTCTGTGTCCACTTTATCTGCGGATGGTATGAGACTTACAGGAAGATCAAGATGCCGGAGGTCTACAGACATATCTTCCATCGCGTGATGGATATCTCCGATACACTTCAGCTTTCCGACTACGAATCCCCGGAATTCTACGACCGGTATGCCCGGGCTTTGGACCGATGTGCCGAGTCGGCCATCGATCTTTCTATCAAGACCGGTGTCTACATCGGTAACGTCGGTGCGACGATCATGTCGCTGGTCATCGTGTTGACTGTGGACCCGGTTCTCCTGATCTTCATGGTCATTCCGATGGTGGTCAGTCTCTACTATGGTAAGAAAAACGGTAAATGTAATTACGACCGGGAGAAGGCGATCACCAGAGATAAGCGTACCGCCGATTACGTCAAGCGCGTCTACTATGAGAAGAAGTACGCCTCGGAGATCCGTCTTTTCGATATCAATTCCATCATGCTCGACAAGCAGGAGAAAGCCGTCGAAAGAATGGCAGAGGTTTCTCTGAAATACCGGATGAAGTCCGCTTTCTATTCCTTCCTCATGAAGGGCAGCTACTCCGTCCTGGCCGGGATCGCCGCCTATTTCTACGTAGCATTCCGGATCAAGAGCGGAGACGTTACGGACATTTCCAGTTACGTGGCCATGATCACGGCGATGGCCTTCTCGACCGATCAGCTGAAGAGTGCGGTAGAGAACCGCATCTTCCTGAACAATGAGTCCCGGCTCTTCAAGAATCTTCAGGAATTCCTGGAGCAGGAGCGGGTGAAGGAAGAAGACAAGCCCGACATCGGAGAGATCCAGAGTATCGAGCTTCAGAATGTTACTTTCACCTATCCTGGAGCCAAAACAAGTACCATCAACGACGTAAGCATCCGTTGGAACAAGGGTGAGAAGCTGGCCATCGTCGGATACAACGGCGCCGGCAAGACCACATTGATCAAGCTGATCATGGGACTTTACCCTGTGACTTCCGGCAAGATCCTCGTCAACGGAACGAACATCAACGACATTGACGGTGATGCCTATCGTAAAAGATTCGGCACGGTCTTCCAGGATCTGCAGGTCTTCGCGATGCCGCTGGTCGAGAATGTCCTGATGCGCAGACCGGAGGGGCAGGAAGATTATGATAAAGCGGAAAAAGCCCTGATCAATGCACAGTTTGAGGTCAATCATCCTGGACTCGTCAAGGGTCTCGATACCATCATCAGCCGCGAGTTCGATGAGAGTGGTTTCATTCCTTCCGGCGGTCAGGCCCAGAAGATCGCCATCGCACGAGTCTTCGCCCAGCAGCCGGACATGGTAATCCTGGATGAGCCGTCCTCGGCTCTGGATCCGCTGGCAGAGTACAACATGTATAACAACATGATGCGCCTTTCCGAAGGCCGCGGCGTGGTCTTTATCTCCCACCGCCTGTCTTCCGCGAGAATGGCAGACAAGATCTTCATGATGAAAGACGGTCAGGTCGTCGAGCATGGTACGCACGAGGAACTGATGGAACAGAAGAAGCATTACTTCGAAATGTTTATGCTGCAGGCCGAGAACTATCAGGACAGCCTGCCTGAAGAAATGCTGAAAGGAGCGGATGCATTCTATGAGTAAAAACAACTCGCAACGTAAAGATAAAGAGAAGAAAGAGAAGATCACCATCCGCCAGCTGATCCGAAATGTCATGTATCTGCTGAAGTATGCAGCCAGATACGAGAAATCGTTGATACTGAAGATCATGATCCTGAACATCCTGCTACTGAGCGGAATGGCGGCCAACGATACATTCATCCTGAAAATGATCATCAACGGCCTTACCGGAGATATGGAATTTAAGGGGATCATGATCCTCCTTCTGATCTCCCTGGTCCTGGTCGTATTTCTGGAGTGGATCCACCAGCTGATCAACGAATGGTCCAAGGCCAAGCTGATTCCTCTTTCCGGAAGGATCCAGAGAGACCTGGCCGAGAAGAACAGCCTCAAAGACCTGATCTTCTACGATGATCCGGAGAACTACGATACCTATTCTGTCGTTTCCCAGCGAGCAGATGAACTCATTGCCGATGCGGTCACGGTCGTCAGTAAGATCATCGGCGGAGCGGTAGCGTTGTTCGTCGCTTCTGCCCTGATCCTGACCATCGATCCGATACTGGCGATCTTCCCGATCGCCGGCTTTATCGTTAACCTTCTGACTCGTTTCAAGATCGAAACGATCAACTACACCTGGTGGGTGGAATACAGGAAGAAACTCCGTAAGGCAGAATACAGCAAACGCGTTTTTTATCAGCCGGAGTTCGCTAAGGAATGTAAGCTGACCGATGTCCGGGGACCTTTGAGACAGCAGTTTGACGAAGCCCTCGATGAGGCGGCCAACGAAGGAAGGATCTACGGACCGCCGCTGACCTGGGTCTCCCTGGTGAACTGGATCTCTGTTTTCACCGTTTTCTCCTTCTTCGCCATCCCGGCCTACCTGGGCTATCTTGCATTGGTCGTGAAATCCATTGTACTTGGTGAAGTGGCTTCGGCAAATAACGCGGCCAACTATGTAAGACGGAATCTCAACGAGATCAACTATTGTCTTGTGGATTTTCAGGTGATCGGTACATACGGAGATAAACTGATCAAGCTTCTCGAGTATGAGCCGAATATCGAGGTAGCCGATGGTCTGACACCGGAGAAAGGTTCAGAATCACTGGTGCTTTCCCATGTTTCCTTCCGCTATCCGAATACGGACAAAGATACACTTCAGGACATCTCCATCGAGATCCATCCGGGTGAGAAGATCGCCATCGTGGGCGAGAACGGAGCGGGCAAGACCACTTTCGTGAAACTCCTGATGCGTCTTTACGATGTTACGGACGGAAGTATCCGCTACGGTGATCACGATATCCGTGAGTACAACACACGGGAATACAGAAAGAAGATCAGTGCCGTTTTCCAGGACTATAACATCTATGCGGCCTCTGTTGCAGAGAATGTCCTGCTTCGAAAGGTGAAGGAAGGCGAGGAAGAAGATGTGATTCACGCACTTCGGAAAGCAGATTTCGGACGGAAACTGGATTCTCTTGCGGAGGGCATCAACACACCGCTGACCCGTGAATTCGACGATTCCGGAGTGAATCTCTCCGGAGGTGAAGGGCAGAAGATCGCCATCTCAAGAGTTTTTCTAAAGAACGAAGACCGGGCCGTATCGATCCTCGACGAGCCTTCCTCGGCGCTGGACCCGGTATCCGAGTATAAGCTCAACAAGAACCTGATCGAGAATGCCGGAGAGAACACGGTCATCTTCATTTCACACCGTCTCTCCACGACCCGGATGGCAGACCGGATCTATCTGTTCGAACACGGTAGGATCGTCGAACAGGGCACCCACGACGAACTCATGGCCCAGAACGGCCGCTACAGAGAGATGTTTGACCGACAGGCTCATAACTATCTTGTCTGATAAAAAAATAATCCCCCTCTTCGATGACAGAAGAGGGGGATCTTTTATGCTTTTCTTACTGATGATCGAACGAGAACTCTTTCGAATAATTCTCGAAATACTGTTCGAAATCTACGGATTGCTTCTCCTTGATATTGCCCAGATATTCATGAGTATCGAAGGAATCGGACTCCAGTTCCAGGATAGCTACGGCAATGTTGGAACAGTGGTCTGAGACACGTTCGAAATTCGTGGAAAGATCGTTAAATACAAATCCCTGGGAAATGGTGCACTGGCCTTTCTGAAGTCTCTCAACATGGCGAAGCTTCATCTGGTCGCAAAGGCTGTCGATGACTTCCTCAAGCGGCTCTACACGTTTCGCTACATCGGGATTGGAATTGGTGAAGGCCTCTGTGGTCAACCGCAGGATCTCCTTGACGGCTTTGGTCATGACATTCAATTCATTCACGGCCTCTTCCGAGAACTTGATCTGTTTCTGATGGATCTCCTGGAAGTTCTGTGCGATGTTTCTGGCATGGTCCGAGATACGTTCGAAATCCGACAGGGTGTGCAGGAAGAGAGAGGCCATACGTCCCTGAGACTCAGTCAGTTCCTGACCTGTGAGTCTTACGATGTAAGAACCCAGGGCATCCTCATATCGGTCACCGACGTTCTCAAGTTCGCAAACCTGGAAGAAGGTGGATTCTGTGTAATGGTTGAATAATCCGACGGAGGTGAGGATGGACTCTTCGGTCTTCTTGGCCATGTCGCAGATCGTCAGACGGATCTGTTCGATAGCCAGAGCCGGGTGGGCCAAGAAGCGTTCCTCAAGACGGACGGCTTCGTTGTTCTCATTCGTCTTTCCTTTCACGAAGAGAGAAGCAACGGCTTCCAGTACATCGGTAAAGGGGGCCAGTACGCACAGGATCGTCAGACGGAGGATCGTATTAACCAGTGCCAGGGACATCGGATTTACGATCATGTCCAGGATCGTGAAGTGGATCATGGCATCGGCGATATAGAAGACAGATGCACAGACCATGACGCCTATGAAGGAGGCAGCCAGGTAACTGACAGCCGTGCGCTTACCTTCGGTGCTGGCTCCAAGTGCAGACAGAAGTACAGGTACGGAGGCTCCGATAGCGATACCCATCAGAAGCGGCAGGGAAGAACCTAGTGTCATGACACCGGTAAAGGAAAGAGCCTGAACGATACCGACAGCCGCGGATGCGGACTGCAGGATGGACGAGAAGACAAGACCGGTCAGGATACCCAGGATCGGGAAAGTCATGGAAGTAAGCATATTGGTGAACCAGGGCTGTTTTCCCAGACTGCTGACCGAGCCGCTCATGGAGCTCATGCCCACCATGAGGACTGCGAAACCCAGCATAATATCTCCGACATAACGGCGATGCTGGTTCTTGCTAAACATACGGAAGAAGATTCCGGTTACTGCAATGATGCATGTCAATGTTGTTGTGGAAAGAAGACTGCTCAGGCCCTTAGGACCGTTCATATAACTTAAGCATACCACCCAGCCGGTGATACTGGTTCCCAGGATCGCACCCAGGATAACGGAGATGGCCTGTCGGACTTTCATCATCTTCGAGTTTACGAAACCGACGACCATGACAGAGGTTGCCGACGAAGACTGGATCACTGCAGTAACCACTGCGCCAAGGAAGATTCCTCGGATCGGCGTTCCTGTAAGGCGGAAAAGGATCGGTTCCAGTTTGTTACCGGATACTCTCTTGAGGCCGTCTCCCATCAGGGACATGCCGAAAAGGAAAAGTGCCACTCCGGTAAAAAGGCTTGCGAATTCAGGTATACTCACATGCTCACCCCCTCAAATTACAATGTAAAGGGTGAATGTTAAATCCAATACCTCACTGACGTTAAATCTAGGTTAAATCCGGCATGAAAAACTATTCAGTAACCTGGCTATATGTTAAGATGACCTCGAGGTGAGAGATGTGATCTATCTTCTGGAAGACGATGAAAGCATTCGAAAATTGGTGGTGTATGCCCTGAACAGTCAGGGCTACGAAACAGAGGGTTTTGAGATTCAGGAACAGTTCTGGGCGGCCATGGAACGGCAGATACCGGAACTTGTCCTGCTTGACATCATGCTTCCCGGCGAGGATGGAATCACGATACTTAAGCGTATCCGGGCGAATGCGAAGCTGACCGACATTCCTGTCATCATGCTGACTGCGAAGAACACAGAGTACGACAGGGTAGAAGGTCTGGACGCCGGAGCAGACGATTATATTTCCAAACCATTTGGCATCATGGAACTGGCCGCCCGTGTCCGGGCTGTATTGCGAAGACAGGCAAAAGGCCAGACCCTTTCCGAGTACACCATCGGACCTCTTTATATCTGTACCGAACGGCATGAGACCCGTGTGAACGGAGAGGAGATCGCCCTGACCTATAAGGAATTCCTACTTCTGCGGATGCTTGCAGAGAACCAGGGAATCGTAATGTCCCGTGAAGTGTTACTGGATCGGATCTGGGGACTGGGTTCAGAAAGAGAAAATCGCACATTGGATGTACACATCCGGACCCTTCGAGTGAAACTGGGTGAGGCCGGACGACTGATCCAGACAGTGCGTGGTATAGGATATCGCCTTTTGGAGGAGTAACATATGACGAAAAATATTTTTGTTAATACATTTCTGGTAGGTGTTTCCGTTCTGCTTCTCTGTGCAGTTCTATTCTTCGGAATACAGTACACCCAGACCAAGGATGACACCTACAAGACGCTTCGCCAGGAAGCGGAATACGCGGAGCAGGGTCTGCTGCTGGGCGGTGTTTCCTATCTGGAGAAACTGGGAGAGGAGAACCGTATTACGTGGATCGACGGAACTGGAGAAGTGCTCTATGACAATAGTTTCCCTCTGCCGATCGCGAACGAGAAAGACTGTCCGGAGGTTTCTTCTGCTCTGAGCAGCGGAGAAGGAAAGAGCCTACGTACGTCAGAGAGCAGCGGTGAATCGACCATGTACTATGCCAGAAAGTGTACAGACGGAACAATATTACGTCTGAGCCGTCCGCTGAGTGCTGTGCAGGAAGCTTTCCTGGCCGTACGGCCGGTCCTGTGGGTGTTGATACTGGTACTGGTGATTTCCGGTATCCTTTCTTTCCGTATCGCCAAGCAGATCGTAAACCCGATCAACGGGATCGACCTGGATCATCCGGAGGCAAATCAGTATCCGGAACTGGCTCCTCTGATTGGAAAGATCCAGGAACAGAAGATGACGATCCAGGAAGAAGTAGCATCGCGGGAACAGATGCGTCGGGAATTCTCGGCGAATGTATCCCATGAGTTGAAGACACCGCTGACATCTATTTCCGGATTTGCGGAACTGATGTCCGAAGGTGTGGTCACCGGCGATAAAGTCCAGGAATTTTCCAAAGATATCTATAAGGAGACCCAGCGGCTGATCGCATTGGTAGATGATATCATCAAGTTGTCGAGACTCGATGAAGAAGCAGAGGAACCGGAATGGGAGAATGTAGATCTGTACGATCTTTCCGCGGAAGTTCTGGATGTATTACGACCGGTTGCCGAGAAGCAAGGGATCACGTTGAATCTGACAGGATGTCCTACCACTGTGGCAGGTGTGTACCAGCTTCTGAACGAGATGGTCTACAATCTCTGTGATAACGCGATCAAGTACAATACCCCGGGAGGCAAGGTGACCGTGGATGTTTCCACGAAGGACGATGAGGTCCTGCTGAGTGTAGCAGATACGGGAATCGGCATTCCGAAAGATCACCAGAAGAGAGTTTTTGAACGATTCTATCGTGTAGATAAGAGCCACTCCAAGGAGATCGGCGGCACAGGTCTGGGCCTTTCCATCGTGAAACATGGCGCCCAGCACCATGGCGCTCGCGTGACTCTGGAAAGTGAACCGGGTCTGGGAACGAAGATCACACTTATCTTCCGAAAGAAGAAAATCGATCCGAAGGAGTGATGTATGAAACACTGTGGAACGAAGCAGCTGGAAACCGATAGACTGATCCTGCGGAGATTGACGGCGGAGGATGCAGAGGCCATGTTCAGAAACTGGGCATCGGATCCGGAAGTGACCAGATATCTGACCTGGCCGACACACCGGAGTGTAGATGTAAGCAAATATGTGCTTTCGACGTGGATCCCTCTTTATGAGAAAGACACGTACTACCACTGGACCATTACCCTGAAAGAACAAGGAAACGAGCCGATCGGAACCATTCACGGTCTGGTGAATGACGATGCGGAAATGATTACTGTGGGTTACTGTCTGGGAAGAAAGTGGTGGCATCAGGGTATCACGTCCGAAGCATTTATGGCGCTTATCGATTTCTTCTTCGACGAAGTCCGGGCAAATCGCATTCAGAGTTACCACGATCCGCATAACCCGCACTCTGGAATGGTCATGACAAAGTGCGGCTTGAAGTTCGAGGGCACACTCCGCAGTTCTGATCGGAACAATACCGGTATCTGCGATGCCAGCTGGTATGGTCTGTTGAGATCAGAATGGGAAACGGGCCGAAAATAGAAGGGTGTCTCTCCGTGAATCGTCACTTCTGAGACACACCCTGTGTTCTTGAAACAGTATTCGTAACTTAGTTATCATTTGGCAGCTCTAACTGCACGTCTGCCTGCTCGAATTTTTCTGAAGCATAGGCATTCTTCAGCCACTGTGCTTCAGGATCGGCATGTACGATACTCACCGTGTGAACATCATCGTGGCTATCTTTCGACTGCCTGATCTCCAGCCAACCGTAGTTGTTCACCGTACCGCCAATGAAGAGGACGTCTTTGGTTCCGTCATCATAAGGGATCTCGTAACGATAGAAATCGGTATCACTGCACTTGTCTGTAATATCGATCCATTCCTCGTCGATGACCAGGAAGAGACGGTCGTCTTTGACCTTTACATTCAAAACGCCACCAGGCTCAGCTGTTATTTCAAATACAACGTCTGCATCACTTTCACTGACGTATATCGCTGAGGGTTGAGACTTAAAAACGGAGACAACCTTCTCTGCTGCACGCACGATGCTCTTTCTTGTGTACGGGACAGCCATGAGGACTGCAACGGTCATGGCAAGACCCAGTACCGGCGCCAGCCATACTTTTCTCCGCTTATGGGAGTTCGTCTGCAGTGCATAGCGGATCTCCGCCTTCTTATCTTCATCCATTACTACTTTATCGAATGTATCTTTCATTCTTCTTCCTCCAATCTGAATCGTAATTGTTCTTTGCCTCTCTTGATCCGCATGGCTACGGCTGACTCGGAGATCTTCAGGATCCGGCTGATTCCCTTATAGGAGAACCCCTCATAGAAATAAAGAAAAATCGGGGCCCGGTATGTGTATTCCAATCGCATCAGCTCATCGAATACATCCTTGTCTCTTTCCGAGAAACCATCGTAATAGGCCAGCTGCCATTCCGAAGACTCAAGATCGACACTTGTTTTTCTCACCGAAGACTTAAGAAAGTCCTTGCACTTGTTGGCCGTCATGGTCATGAGATATGCCTTCCCGATCTGCTTTTCGAAAACCAGATGCTTGCTCAGAAGCTTCAGGAAAACATCCTGAACGATGTCTTCCGCATCGTGTTTCGAACCGACGTAGGAAACGGCGAACCGGTACAGATCGTCCGCAAAGGTATCAAATAATCTGACGACGTCATCGTTTCTCAATCTTTTAACCTCCTCGAGTGAATTGAGATCTCACACATAAAACGATTCAGGGAATGGATTTCTCACATCATTTTACCGAAAACAGAAATATGACTCCAGTCATATCCGAAGAGGTGACCCCGGTCAGTATCGGTATCCTGCCAAAGAAGGTAGAGTAATAGTGAGATCAAGGAGAAACACAAGAAAGGGTCGATAATATGAGAAAAACACTTTCCATCGCAGCGGTGATCATCATGGGACTTTCTGCTCTGGCTTTGAGCGGATGCGGAAAATACACATCCAGCTGGTCGGCGGTCGGCTATATTCACTCTAATGATTCGGATTCCGGCTATATGAATTTCTATAAGTTCAAAGGCAGAGAAGTGTTCACCTTGAGAAGTGACAGCGCGGAAAAACACATCAAGTATTCCGGGAAACTTGAGAAGGGCAATCTGAAGGTCTATTACGACATCGGAGACGAGAAGAAGGAACTATTCTCCTTGAAGGAAGGAGAGACCATCGAAGCCGTAAGTGAGGATCTTGCAGAAGGCAAGGTCTACGTCATCGTGGAGACAGACGGCGAGTGCGCCAACGGCATACTGGATTTCAAGATCGAATAAAACGGAAACGAAGAAATTCTTTCTGTGAAAGTATATAATATTCCTAGTACTCTTCTTATCTTTGGAGGCCAGGAATGGGATTATTCGATTTTTTCAGCTCCGGTAGCGATGATTCTACGTCATACGGATATAAGTCTTTCAAGAATACATACGGTCTGGATAATGAGAAGATGCTTCAGCTTCTCTCTTCTGCCGAATCACCTTATGGTACTCCCAGGATGGGATGGATCCGTGCCTTCGGTAAAGAGCGGCAGGTCATCGTATATGACTATGCCAACGACATAAACTATGTGTATGTAGATGCACAGCCCAAGAAGATCATTATCAGCATGGCACCGAAGCCGGGTCAGATCGGCGGTGCGAAAGATCATGTAACTCCGGAAGAGATCGGTATCACGGATCTCAACACTGTCCAGGGTACCCTCGGCACCGTAGAACCGGTAGATGAAACGATCCGGATCGTCAAGGCGATCCTGGATGATCTGGGTAATGCCAAGTGAAGATCAAGTCCTGCAAAATGAACTGGGAGGAAGTACAGAAACTTCCGAGACCACAACACCGGAAGCCCGGGAAACCGAGCCGTGTGTTGAGCATGGTCATGCGCCTTGCGTCGACTCCTGACCTTCACGCTGTACACTTCACCTATACGAAAAAGAATATGGAGAAAGCAGGCAAAGGTCCCTGGCTGATCCTCATGAACCATTCCAGTTTCCTGGACCTGGAGATGGCCTCGAAGATCCTTTTCCCGCAGAGATACAACATCGTATGTACCTCTGACGGTCTGGTGGGAAAGGAAGGTCTGATGCGGCATCTGGGTTGTATTCCCACACAGAAATTCGTATCCGATCTTTCTCTGATCACTGACATCAAGCACGCGATCCAGAATAATAAGATCTCAGTACTGATGTATCCGGAGGCCAGCTATTCCTTCGACGGTACCGCCACACCCCTGCCTCGCAGGATGGGAGTGCTTTTCAAGGCACTTCATGTACCGGTGGTCATGATCACTACCTACGGTTCTTTTGCAAGAGATCCGCTTTATAACAACCTGCAGAAAAGAAAGGTGAAAGCGTCTGCGCAGATCGAGTGTCTTCTGACGCCGGAGGAAGTGGAGGCAAAGTCAGTTGACGAGATCGATGCGATCCTGGACCAGGCATTCTCTTTCGACTATTTCCGCTGGCAGAAGGAGAACGGTGTGATCATCGACGAACCCTTCCGGGCAGACGGTCTGCACCGGATCCTTTTCAAGTGCGCATGCTGCGGAGAAGAAGGAAAAACGGAAGGCAAAGGCACGACGCTGGTGTGCCATGCCTGTGGGCAAAGCTGGGAGCTGGACACCCTGGGATCTCTGGTGGAGAAGGGCGAGAACCCGTCTCCGCTTAAGTCCTTCACTCATATTCCGGACTGGTATGCCTGGGAGAGAGAATGCGTCAGAAAAGAGATCGACGACGGTCAATATGTTCTGGATACCGATGTGGACATCGGTGTCATCGTGGATTTCAAGTCTCTCTATATGGTCGGTTCCGGAAAACTGCACCATGACGAGAAGGGGTTTGTTCTGGACGGGTGCGAGGGAAAACTTCACTACGAACAGACACCGAAAGAGAACTACAGTCTGTATTCCGATTATTTCTGGTATGAGATCGGGGATGTGATCTGTATCGGAAAGAAGGACTGCCTGTACTACTGTTTCCCCAAGAAGAAAGATGTCGTGGCTAAGACGCGTATCGCGGCTGAGGAACTCTTCAAGAAATACCGGTCAGAAAGAAGAAAGTAAAAGAAAAGCCATGATCGCGATCATGGCTTCTGATTTTCGTGGTTGATGGCAACGACCCGGCGGTCCCAGGCATATTCCGGATGCCGGTCGTAGTATTCCTCCTTATTCTCATACATTCTGGCATCGGCCAGCTGCATCGCCTTGCGGATATCTGTTCCGATCTCGGAACTGTGTGCGGAGCCCACGGCGAAATGTGCCCGGTCCGGACGTTCGCAATTCTTATGGAGCGTGGCATCCAGGGCATCGAAAGCTTCCTTATCAAGGCCCGGTGTGATGACGAGGAATTCATCTCCGCCGACACGGTAGACTTCGTAGTCCTTGCAGAACTCGGTCAATGTATGAGCCACATCCTTAAGTAGCGCGTCACCCGCCTGATGACCCTTGGTATCGTTAGTGGTCTTCAGGCCATTCACATCGACGAAGATCGTACCGAAAGGATTCTTTATCACATGCACACCGTTATCGTTATCAAGGATACGGTTGTTCATGGCATTTCTGTTCTTAACACCGGTAAGCAGGTCCGTGGAACTGAGGATCTGCATCTGTCGGATCATCTGGTGATTCGCGATCTCCGCAGAGAGGATGAAGGTTGTGATCTCGAGAGTTTCCTTGATCCGCAAGGTCTTCGTCGAGTCAAAATTACTCGCCCAGATATATCCGATGGTCATGTTCTCGGACCGCAGAGGGTAGATGACCAGAGTCTTGACCTTGGCGCCGCGAAGTGACTGGGCCCATGTCGGCGAGATCTTCTCAACGATCTCCATATCACTCTCGTCGTGAATAATGAAGCAGTTGCTTCCGGCAATAAGTTTCGGCCAGGTTTCTGCGATGGGGAAGAAGTTGTTGTTGAAGACAGACGCCATGGAAGTGGTGCCATCCTTGAACTTACAGTCTTCTGCCATCAGTTTGCAGGTCTTGTTCTTGTAATCGGTCAGCAGGATACAGCAACGGTTCGCATCACAGATCTCCCGGATGTCCTCGATAATGGATTGTATGACGTCGTTGAAATGTGTCGTCTCACGAAGACGGATACATGTCTTCAGGACCCAGAATCCGGTCTCGGGTGAAAGGTCTGCCAGTTTCTCGGCATCGGCCTTCGGAGTCATCTCATACGAGAACAGGGTATACTCGACTCCATTCTCATCCGGAGTGAGTGGAAGAAGGAAAATATCCAGCCACGCGTTAAAAAACTCCGCATCTACATAGGCATGGATAGGATGGTGTTCCTGGATACATCTGTAGCACAGTCCTTCGAAGTTGGCATCCTTGTGGATGTACTTGGTATACGGAACATTCGTCTCGAAGAGCTCAGGTGAAGAAACGACCGTGCGCTTATACGCATCATTGGCCGCAACAATATAGATCGCGTCTTCTCCCCGTGAAGAGTCGACGGAGAGGACGGCAGAAATGCCGGAAACACTTTTTATGAATTGCTCGTGATCCATATTTCTTTTCTCCTCCAGCTGCCAGGACAGACAAAACCTGATACTTTCACATCCTAAAGATATCTTTATTATAACACCTCAAAATAAGAAGTTATGAACACAATTCCAACAATCGTTAACAGATTGTATATTTTGCAATTTCTTCAGAAGGAAAAACCTTGAAGCAGGATGGTGCAAATGGTAAAGTAATATTGATGTTCTTTTCTAAGAAAACACGCATTCTTACGGGAAGAACAGGTCGGAAAAACAGCTTCATTCCGGCAGGACAGGAAGGGAATGGAGCACCCAGAAAAATGACATCGTTAGGAGGATGAATATGGGACTTTTTGATAAGAAATTCTGCGACTTCTGTGGCAACAAGATCGGACTTCTCGGCAACAAGAAATTAGAGGACGCCAATATGTGTAAGGACTGTGCCTCCAAGCTCTCTCCGTGGTTCAACGAGCGTCGTCACAGCATGAAAGCCGATATTGAGAAACAGCTCGAATACAGAGAGCAGAACAAGTCTGCGGTAGCCGCTTTCTCTACGTCCAAGACCATCGGACGTCATACCAAGTTGTACGTTGATGAGGGCGCAAGAAAGTTTCTGGTCACCAGTGCCAACGATCTGATCACGGCTAATCCGGATGTTCTGGATTTCTCCCAGGCTCTGGGATGCGATCTGGATGTTAAGGAGAGCAGAAATGAGATCCGTCGTACAGACAGCACAGGAAAGTCCGTCAGCTACAATCCGCCTCGTTATGAATATTCTTACGATTTCCACGTGACGATCCGTGTCAACCATCCTTATTTCGATGAGATGAAGTTCTCTCTTTCCAATGGTTATATCAAGACCGGTGAGACACCGATGAATACCATGGCTGCCGGATGGAATGTTACTACTTCCGGTTTCGGTCTGAACAATCGTGTGAACGATTACTATGAGTGCCTGCGTATCGGTAACGAGATCAAGGCTGAGATCGACATGATGCGTGGCGCAGCTCCTGCCGGAAATATGGGATTTAACCCGAATGATCCGACGAGCATGGCTATGGCTCAGCAGCAGGCTATGCAGCAGGCAATGCAGAATGCCGCCATGGGTGGCGTGGGTGCCGCCGGTATGGCAATGGGCGCTATGGGTATGCCGATGCAGCAGGGAATGCAGCCGGGTATGCCAATGCAGCAGGGTTACGGAATGCCTCAGCAGGGTATGCCGATGCAGCAGGGAATGCAGCAAGGTATGCCAATGCAGCAGGGTTATGGAATGCCACAGCAGGGTATGCCGATGCAGCAGGGAATGCAACAGGGTATGCCAATGCAGCAGGGTTACGGAATGCCTCAGCAAGGTATGCCGATGCAGCAGGGAATGCAACAGGGTATGCCCATGCAGCAGGGTTATGGAATGCCACAGCAGGGCATGCCGATGCAGCAGCAAGGTTTCGGAATGCCTCAGCAGGCTGCGGCCTCTGGTCCGGTTACCTGCCCGAATTGCTTTGCCACAACGACACCGGATGCCAGCGGATGCTGTGAATTCTGCGGCACTCGTATCGTAGGTTGATCAGTATAGCGAATAAGTAAAACAGGAGTGCCAATATGAAGATCGGATGTGTAAAAGAAATCAAGAACAATGAATTCCGTGTCGGTCTGACACCGGATAACGTGAAGGCATATGTTGCCGCCGGCCACCATGTTTATATGGAGAAGGGCGCAGGCGTAGGCTCCGGATTTACGGACAATGAGTACGTGGATGCCGGTGCTTCCCTCATCGACAATGCAGCAGATGTCTGGAACCTTGTAGACATGATGATCAAGGTCAAGGAACCGCTTCCGGAGGAATATCCGTTGTTCCGTGAAGGCTTGATCCTCTACACTTATCTGCACCTGGCAGCAGACAAAGAGCAGGCAGATGCTCTTCTGGCCGGCAAGGTCAAGGCTGTTGCCTATGAGACGATCCAGGAGAAGGACCGTTCTCTTCCGTGTCTGGCTCCGATGTCCCAGATCGCCGGACGTCTCTCCATTCAGGAAGGTGCGAAATATCTTGAGAAGAAGTTCGGCGGAGAAGGTATCCTTCTGGCCGGTGTTCCGGGTACTCCGAAGGCCAACGTGGTCATCCTCGGTGGTGGTACGGTAGGCATGAACGCCTGCAAGATCGCTGTCGGTATGGGTGCCAACGTTACGATCCTGGATGTCAACCTCAAGAGACTGGAAGAACTGGACAACATGTTCGGTGCCCATATCCAGACTCTGGTCAGCAACGATTCCAACGTGGAGCGCGTGGTGAAGGAAGCCGATCTGGTTATCGGTTCCGTCCTGATCCCGGGTGGTTCCACACCGAAGCTGTTTAAGAAGAAATACCTGCCGGAGATGAAGAACGGTGCGGTATTTGTAGACGTAGCCATCGACCAGGGCGGATGCGGTGAGTCCTCTCACGTAACGACCCACGACGAGCCTGTCTACATCGAGGACGGCGTCGTTCACTACTGCGTAGGTAATATGCCGGGTGCCGTTCCGAGAACCAGTACCATTGCTCTGACCAATGCCACACTGCGCTACGGTCTGCAGATCGCCAAGGACGGTCTGGAAGAGGCCTGCAAGAACAGTGAAGTCATCACTTCCGGCGTGAACTGCTATGCCGGCAAGGTGACCAACAAGAACGTGGCAGCAGCTCTCGGATACGAGTATACCGAGCTGGCCGGACTGATGTAATCGTCGAAAGAAGGTACGATCGTGATCCTGATGCATGTTTCTTCCGAGGCAAAAGCACTTGCAGTTGAGAAGGTGGCTTCGGAGTTAGGCGAGACGATTCAGAAAGTGTCGTCGGAAGATCTCCCCAGATCGATCCTGAGTATTTTTACCGGGAAGTTCGAAGGAGGTCCGAAGGAGAAAGAAGCGGCGAAAGCCAAGATCCCGGTACTGTACGCGATGCCGGAAGTCCTGGTGTTCGTGGCCTTCTCCATGGAGAAACTGGACGATTTCCTGTCTTTGTACAGAAAGACAGGAGAAGAGCCGGTGAAGCTGAAAGCCGTCACCACACCGACCAATATCCAGTGGACGCTGTACGATCTGATCGAAGAGCTGAAGAAAGAACATGCCAGTATGAATCAGTAATCCGAACCCGCGGAGAGTTTTCTCTGCGGGTTTCTTTTCGGATCGATTGTTAACCTTCTTGAAGCTGGAGGTTGACAAGCGCAAAATGAGAGTGATATGCTCTTTGGCAGGAAAGGGAGGCAGGACCATGAGTACCAGAGACGAGATGCTCGCGCTTTTCGAGCAGAATAAAGGACAATGGCTTTCCGGTGAAGTGATTGCCGAGAAGCTGCAGATCTCACGCACGGCGATATGGAAGGCCGTGGAATCCCTGCGGGCAGACGGCTATGCCATCGAGGCCCAGCGGTCCAAGGGATACTGTCTCTCGGTGCTGACAGATATCGTTTCCTCCCAGGGGATCGGGAAATACCTCAATAAGAAACTGGACGTGGAAGTGTATGGCGAGGTGGTGTCCACCAATACCCTCCTGAAGGAGCAGGCCGCTTCCGGTATCCCGGAAGGAAGGGTCATCGTGGCCAATTCCCAGACCGGCGGCAAAGGCCGAATGGGGCGGACATTCTATTCCCCCAACGACACAGGCGTTTATATAAGTGTGCTTTTGCGACCGACGGAGATCGCGCCGGAGAAGGCCCTGAAGATCACCACCATGGCGGCAGTGGCCGGATGCAAGGCCATCGAAGAAGTCAGCGGAAAACAGGCGGAGATCAAGTGGGTCAACGATATTTTTGTCGGCGGACGGAAAGTCGTGGGGATTCTTACCGAAGCTTCCATCAGCATGGAAAACGGGAAACTGGAGTATGCCGTTATCGGCATCGGATTCAACGTCTATCCGCCTCAGGGAGGCTTCCCGCAAGAGATCCGGAATACGGCAGGTGCCATACTCACGGAGAGTATGCCGGACGCCAAGAACCGCATCGCGGCCGGGTTTCTGAACCATTTCTTCGCGATCTACGAAGCACAGGATCATCTCCGCTACGAAGAAGAGTACAAGGCCCGAAGCCTGGTGCTGGGGAAATATGTGGATGTATATACTTTGGCGTCTTCGACAAGTACTCCTTCGGGAGATTCCAGAAGAGCGAAAGTACTGGATATCACGGAGGACTGTAATCTGGTGGTCGTCTACGATGACGGCACCCGGGGCGTCCTTTCTTCCGGGGAAGTCAGCGTCCGTCCGGAGAAAAAGTAACTTTGTTACATTTTGAGGGGAGAAACCGCAGACCGACTGCGGTACAAAGGAAAATGGCACATTCAAATTCGGAAAAGATATATAAGATCGCACTGGTGGCAATGTTCACGGCACTCACGGCAGTGGGTGCTTTTATTCGGATCCCGCTGCCGGTGATCCCCTTCACACTGCAGATCTTCTTTACCACCATGGCCGGACTCCTGCTGGGCAGTAAGCTCGGTGCGCTGGCGGTGGGTATGTACGTGCTGCTGGGACTGTGCGGCGTGCCCGTATTCAGCGGTGGCGGCGGATTCACGTACATCTTTACCCCCAGCTTCGGATACATCGTCGGATTTGTCGGCGGAGCATGGCTGACGGGGGTATTGTCTGCATCGGTCAGAAGAGGAGAGGTGACCCGCCCGGGTATCTGTTTCTTCCGGCTTCTGCTTTCCGGATTTGCCGGACTCGGCGTGATCTATGCGCTGGGACTTCTGCATTGCTATGTGATCTATACCTTCTATCTGAAAACACCCATCAGTCTGTGGACTCTGCTTCTGAACGGACTCATCATGACGATCCCGGCAGACATCCTCAAGATGATCCTGGCGGCATTCTGCGCCCAGCGCCTGATTCCCATCGTGTGTAAAAAAGACAGAAAGAAAGCATGTTGACTCATACCCTCATGGGGTATATAATGATGGCCAGAAGATACCCTTAGGGGGTATCTATTCCAACCAGGCAGGAGGCCGGACCCATGAGTGAGAAGAAGACTTGTCCCCATTGCAGTGACAGAAAGAAATACCGTTCTGACAAAGAGAAGGAAGACCTGCTGAAGCGTCTTCGTCGTGCCGAAGGACAGATACGCGGCATCGAGAACATGATCGAGAACGACGGGTACTGCCCGGACATCCTGGTTCAGGTATCGGCGGTAACTGCGGCCCTCAACAGCTTCAATAAAGAACTGATGGCCTGCCATATGCGTTCCTGCGTGGCAGAAGATATCCGCGCAGGCAAGGAAGAATCCATCGATGAATTCGTCAAAGTCATGCAGCGCCTGATGAAGTGACCATCCGGTTGCCAGAGCCAGGTTGAAACTCAAAGGAAAAGAAGTACCAGTCATGAAACAGTATCAGGTAACAGGAATGAGTTGCGCGGCCTGCCAGGCCCGTGTGGAAAAAGCCGTCAGTAAAGTGCCGGGCGTAGAGAGCGTCGCGGTAAGCCTTCTGACGAACTCCATGGGCGTGGAAGGTGAAGCTGCGCCCGCTTCTGTCATCGAAGCGGTGGAGAAAGCAGGATACGGAGCCTCCCTGAAGGACGGAAGTGCTGCTTCCCATACTTCCGCATCTGCCTGCGGCAGCAGTTGTTCCCTCAATACCGCTCCCGCCGAAGATATGCTTAAGGATACGGAGACACCTAAGCTTGTGAAGCGCCTGGTCCTGTCTGCGGCTTTTCTTCTGATCCTGATGTATGTTTCCATGGGACATAACATGTGGGGATTCCCGCTGCCGGAATATTTCCACCACAACTTCATCGGACTTGCGATCCTGCAGATGCTGCTGGCCATCGTGGTCATGATCATCAACCGGAAGTTCTTCGAGAACGGATTCCGCTCGATCCTTCACGGCGCACCGAATATGGATACCCTCGTGGCACTGGGATCCGGCGTCTCCTTCGCCTGGAGCCTGGTGGTACTTTTCAGTATGTGCGGGAAGATCACGCAGGGCGTCCCTCTTATGGACCTGAAAGATATCTACCACGACCAACTGTATTTCGAATCCGCCGCCATGATCCCGGCCCTGATCACGGTGGGAAAAACTCTTGAGTCGCTTTCGAAGGGCCGCACGACCAATGCCTTGAAGAGCCTCATGAGGCTCACGCCCAAGACCGCCCGGATCCTGAAAGAGGAACAGGGTGAGGGCAACGGGGTCATCGAAGTCATTGTCCCCATCGAGCAGGTACATGTGGGAGAGCTTTTCGCCGTAAAACCCGGAGAAAGCATTCCCGTAGACGGTGTAGTGGAAGAGGGCGAAAGTGCCGTAGATGAGTCGGCTCTTACCGGTGAATCCGTCCCGGTAGATAAGGCCCCGGGAGATACGGTCAGTGCCGCGACCATCAACCGCTCCGGCTATCTTCGCTGCCGGGCCACCAGGGTCGGAGAAGATACGACTTTATCGAAGATCATACAGATGGTATCCGATGCGGCCGCCACCAAGGCCCCCATTGCCCGCATCGCCGACAAGGTATCCGGCATCTTCGTGCCGGCTGTCATCGGCATTGCGATCCTGGTCATCGTTGGCTGGCTGATCGCCGGTCAGGACCTCAGTTTCTCTTTGGCACGGGGCATCTCCGTACTGGTGATCTCCTGCCCCTGCGCACTGGGCCTGGCTACGCCTGTGGCCATCATGGTGGGCAACGGACTGGGAGCAAGAAACGGCGTGCTTTTTAAGACCAGCGAGGCTCTGGAGACAGCAGGCAAAGCCAATATCGTTGCCCTGGATAAGACCGGAACCATCACATCCGGAGAACCGCGGGTAACCCGGATCCTTACCTGCGACGGTGTCGCAGAGGGAGAACTTCTGGAGAAGGCCTATGCACTGGAGAAGAAGAGTGAGCACCCGCTGGCTCGAGCCGTCGTGGAAAGATACGAAGAACAGGATGCCGCGAAGAACGTCGCGGAGGTGACGGGTTTTGCGATCCACGCGGGACACGGCCTGGAAGGCCGCTATCTCGAGAAACTCCTCCACGGCGGAAACGGAGAGTATATAAGACAATTTGCCTCGATCCCGAAGAACATCGAAGAGGCAGCGACGAACTTCGCCGGGAACGGAGAGACCCCGCTTTTCTTCGAAGAAGAAGGAAAACTTCTGGGCATCATTGTTGTGGCGGATACCATAAAGAGCGACTCGCCGGAAGGAATCCGTCAGTTGAAGAACCTGGGACTCCGGGTAGTGATGCTGACCGGCGACAACCCGGCCACGGCTCATGCCATCGCAGGCAAAGCGGAGGTGGACTATGTGGTTGCGGGTGTGCTTCCGGATGCGAAGGCGCAGACCGTGAAGACGCTTCAGGAATACGGCAAAGTGATCATGGTGGGAGACGGAATCAACGATGCCCCCGCCCTGACGTCGGCCGATATCGGTATTGCGATCGGCGCCGGCACAGACGTGGCCATCGACAGTGCAGATATCGTCCTGATGAACAGCAGTCTCACCGATGTGGCGGCCGCCGTCCGCCTCAGCCGCAAGACACTCCGGAACATTCACGAGAATCTTTTCTGGGCATTTTTCTATAACATCATCTGCATACCGATCGCAGCAGGCATCCTGGCCTGGAAGATGAATCCCATGGTCGGCGCGGCTGCCATGAGCATCTCCAGCTTTACGGTATGCATGAATGCACTCAGGCTCAATCTTTTCAACATGAAAGATCCGGGTCGAGACCGGGCACTTCACGGGAAGTCTCTTGTGGAACTTCCTTTCCCGAAACCTGATACGCAGGTTGGAAAGGTCCTGTCCGCAGAGCAGGCAGCCCCGAAGAAAATAAACATTCCGGAAACGGAAGAAAGGAGTTCTACTATGAGAAAAACACTGAAGATCGAGGGCATGATGTGCGGTCACTGCGAGGCCTCGGTAAAGAAGGCACTGGAGGAACTGGACTTCATTTCTCTTGCTATGCCGGATCACAAATCCAATACCTGTGTCATCGAGATCCCGGAGGGGAAAGAATTCGATGAAGCGAAAGTACGCGAAGTGATCGAAGGAAAAGATTATAAGTATCTGGGCGCAGAGTAAATGTTACCGGATAAGGGAAAAGGCCCTGTTCTTCGAAGTGAAGACCAGGGCCTTTCTGGGTTCAGAAAGGATCGTTTCCTTCTCCGTCAATTCCGAAGGACAGGAAATCTTCCGGTGCGTCATCGTCACCGGGGGAAGGAACGATATCGTCTGTCATGATCGGATCTTCCCAGTAGAGAGACTCGTTCGGAAGTTCCGGGAAGAAGATCAGGTCTTCGACATAATCCGGATCAGAAAGGATCTTCTTGAGATCGAAACCCGGCAGAAGATCGACGAAGTCTTTTGGCTCACGGTTCAGGCAGAACTCCCGAAGATTCAGCTGGATATTCCGAAGTGAGATCTGGGCCTGCTCCAGAAATTTCTCATCGGGATCCAGCATGGCAATGAAACCGATACGCCCCTTCAAGGAAGCCACGGCGTGACCCAGCTCATAGTCGGTGCCCCTTCCGGAGTACCAGGAAGGACGCGCATAGTCCAGGTGATTTTTGACACCGTATTTCTCCATGTAATAGAGCTCCTGACGGACCTTCTTTCTATACTCGCGGCATGCCCGTACCCGGTCGTTGACCACGGCGCCGGTGACGGTCTTTCGGGCTCCGGGTCTCAGGAATCTTGTCTTCTTCTCGTTGAGGTGGTAGTGATAGTGCTTCAATTCTCCGCGGACGAAATTGGTTAGCAGCACGTGCGGGAAATACGTGTCACTGGAGAAGATCATGTCGTCACAGTACCGGGTGTAATGTACACCGATGGCATTACAGAGATTGCCCACATTGTGGTCGAAGTCAGCAAGGATCAGGTTCACGATCTGCGGAGACGTACAGGCTCCCTGACAAAGCGCGCCTTTGTAGCAGACGATCCGGGTCAGCAGTCCCAGGACAGATTTGTTGTAGGGAGTGTACTTCCGGAACATCTCGTAGACCAGGCTTTGCCGGGTGCTCTCGAAGAAATGACGGATGTCCAGCTTCAGCATGTATCTGCACCCCTCGTGGACCTTCGCGTTGTCTGCGATGGAGATACCCTTGCGGTACGCATAGGCGTAGGGAGAAGTGTATTTCTCGTCCAGGGGATTCAGGATCTTCATGCGGATGAATTTCTGGCATTCCGCCAGTTTGTAATCGACACGAAAGACAGTGCGGTACTCGTTATTGTGGTGCTTCGGGATCGAGAAGGCGTTATAGAGGGAGGAGGTATCCTCCAGCATCTCATATAGTCCGTCGGCCATGATCTTCACATTACGAGGATAGGTGGGGAGGCCGACATAAATACAGAACCTGGATGTGAAGGAAGTAAGGGAAGTAATATCCGGAAGTGTCTTTAACATATGTATTCTCCTTGTAGATTCAAGAAGGAACGTTGATTCCCCGACGGACCCGGCAACGGGTCTGAAAGGAAAAGAGACCACAGAACAGCACACCTTTTTCCGAAGGCCGAAGTTATGGCATTTCGAACCTTTAGGAGCGAAATACCATAACTTCCGAGAACGACTGCAATTCAGTATGAATTGACGTCGTCAAGAAAGTCTCTGGTTTGATGTATGAACGTCGACTCGACGTTCCTCGTCATGACATGGGTTCAAAACGATACGCTATGCTGTTCTGTGGTCGATTCAATTGTCAATGTTCTTTCATTTTACTTCATAAGTTTCCGGCTTTCTCCTCTGACCTGTGGAAAGAAGAAGAAAGCAGGAGGCCTCCCGGCAAGATACCTCGGATGACAGTGCCTTGCCGGGAGAGGAGTTTGCCGGTTCGTCGGACCTAGATCCTTCTGCGGACCAGATACATTTCCAGGGAGAAGCCGCATGCCCGGCAGTAGTTGATGATGTACAGAGCATCGGAGGAATTGCCGGTGATGCACTCGATCTTCTTCCTGTGGTCCAGAATGTGAAAAGAGCTGCAGTGAGGGTACAGATACTTGCGGATGAACCGAACCTTGTCCACGTCGGGTTCGAATCCGGTCAGGTAGAAGCGGAAGAAAGAGTCCTTGCTTTGCCTGAGTTTCTCCTTCAGCGCTTCTGCGTCGATCTTCGACAGGTCGATACGAAGGACGTTCTCACTGGCGGAAGCGGAAGAGGAGTCAGAGGAATCCGGATCCTTCTCGGACTCCTTCTTAGCACTCTGGCGCTTCCAGATATCCTGTATCCTCTTCTTCGCCTTGCGTCCGGGATTCTTGTCGGGATGGATGAAGAAAGAATGGTCGTCTTCTTCATCGTCTTCGTAAAAGACGTCTTCATCGAAAACGAATTCCTCATCTTCGTCATCCGCGCTGACGTATTCCTCGAGAATATCGTCATCGAGGTCCGACTGCTCGTCAATTTCCTCATTCGTCTTATCCAGCGCCTTGATCTTCTCGTCGATCCTCTTGATGATCTCGTCGATGTCGTAGGTATCGGATGACTCATCGTCGGAGCCTTCGGAAGAAGTGGCAGAAGAGTCTGTCTTAGCAGGCTTCTCGTCGCTGTCGGTCTTCGGCTTGGAAGAATCGGGAGCAGGAAACGGGAACGCGAAGGGGGAGCCCTCCAGTCCGTCAGGGAACTTCTTCTGCGGTTCCAGCTCCAGGCTGATCCGGCTCTTCTTGGCTTCGCTCTCTTCACTCTTCAGGACCGCCCTCTTGGCCGCATCGGCTGCGCTGAGCATGCCACGTCTGGTATGCCCGACGGAGTACCGGTGATCCGGCTTCTTCCAGGAGGTCATGTTGATCATCTCCGTAAAGTCCGGAAGCTGCGTAATAAACTTGACGCGTCCGCGGATGTTGATCAGAGCTTCACCGGTATCCAGTGAGGCCAGCTGGGTCGGCGTCACCAGCGGTCTCATGCGGCCGGTCTCATGGTCATACACCTCTCCGCACTTCCTGGACAGATCTTCCAAAGTTGCCCAGTGGTTCACGCGGTAAGCTACGAAAGTATCGGCGTTACTGATGATGGAACATGCCTTGCTGGGCCCGTAGATACCATCGATCTGAGACAGAGACTGGACTACGAATGCGGTCCTCAGGTTGCGGGAACGACCTGCGGCCATCAGAAGGTCCAGCTTCGGCATGGCAACACCTACGCTGCCAAGCTCTTCGATGACGATATTCACGCGGCGGGGAAGGCGGTCGTCGAACTTCAGGTGCGCCATACGGATGTAGTGGGCGACGAACTGGTTAAGGATAGTGGCGGCCAGAGATGCATAATTTGCATTTTCGTCCGGCAGCACGATATAGATAGCTTCCTTGGACTTGCCGTCCAGGGAGGTGATGCTGAAATCATCCGAACTGATCAGGTTACGTACACCTTCGCTCTTCAGAAGGAAATTCAGCGGCTCATAGAACGAAGACAGGATCGACCCCAGCGTGTCGTTGGGGGCCGCACGGACGTTGTTCAGAAGAGAGGTAAAAGGTGCATTCGGGTACAGCTCGCAGATGGCGTCGATGTGCTTCTTGCGCGTACCGAAACCGGCGTCCTTCTTGAACAGGTCATGTACAAGATTGACCAGACAGTTCAGATTGATCTCATCTCTTGTCCCGAATTCGAAAAGGAGAAGAACAGAACCGAGAAAAAGAGAATGAGCGGAATGGGGCCAGAAAGGATCGGCCACCGATGCTTCGCTTCCGGCCAGGAAGAAAGCAAAGGCCATATCGTCCAGGATCTCAGTGGCCAGCTGACGGTCACGCGGATCACCGGAATGGTAAAGTTCGAAAGGATATCCCAGCAGGTCGAAACCGTCACTGTGCAGGATATCGCGGAGATTGAACACCTTGATGTGGTATCCCATCTTAGCGGCAAAGTAATGTGTGTATTTCAGGATGTCACCCTTCGGATCCACGGATACGAAGGATTCTCCGTTCTGGATCAGGGACAGCGACAGAGGTATGGTTCCGCGACGTGTCTTACCGCATCCGGTCACGCCCAGAAAAACGGTATTCGTTTCCAGGGGGAGGCAGAAGCTTGCATCCTCTTCCGGATCGTAGAATAAGACCGGACCGCCACCCTTTAAATCATTGACCTTATTCAATGTTTTCTTGATTTCTTCCGGCTCAGCGAAAGCGTCATATTCGATCATAAAATTCCTCCACGGCAGGCGGGTCAGGTCCTGCGATTAAATGTCTTTTCTTTCGGCCACCGGCTGCGGCCTTCGTATGGCGGCTCCTTTCCTCTAAAAGCCTGTTTCCCAGTCCGTCAGGGAGGGGACGGGAGAGTGCCTGTCTCCCGCCACGTCCCAAGCTGCACGGATCCCTCGCCAGGGGATTCGAACCCCTGCTCTCAGCAGATGCTGTGTTCTTCCACTGAACCAGCTGAGGATGTGTAAAAAAAAACCGTCCGGTGTAAAGAATACTCGGACGGTTGCAGAAAACGAAACTAAAGCACTGGTAAGCATCAGCACCGCAAACGTCCTATATTTGGGGAAACGATATTCTCTCCGGCAGATATGGAGATAGGAACTGCTCTCTCCAATCCGAATCCCGGAAACGTCAGAATATGTCTGTTGATCGTATCCAATCTGTATTCTGTTTTGCTTAGCATTCGACTTCCTGTCCTTTCGTAGAATAAAAAAATAGAAGCGCGTCCGAATCACTCTCGTGCATGCTCTCGCACACACTCTCAGTAATGATCAAACTGGACAGGCACTTCCAAATTCATTCATTAGTATCTATATGTTTTTATGTACACGTGGTATTCTCCTCGTGTATTCGATATCATATAACTTGTACGAAAGAATTGCAATACCTTTTTCGGGAAAAACATTAGTATTTTTTCGAGGAAACTCCATGCCGGGACACTTTCGGATACTGGGAACAGGGGCTGTACGGAGATTGGAGCCCATCGCAAAAATGACAGAATTTACATATCGGGAAAAGGGCTTTTGTGGTAGAATCAAAGTAATGATTTAATACGCTAAATAAGGAAAGGGTGATTCTTATGGATCTTGTAAAAATGTTGCTCAGTAGTATGACTTCGGAGTCTTCGCTCTCCGCGTTGACAGGAAAGACCGGTGGCGATGCCGGACAGGTAGAAAGTGCGATCCAGTCCGCGATCCCGTCTCTGATCGGATCCATGACGAAGAACGCTTCCTCTACAGATGGTGCCAAGTCGCTTCTCGGCGCACTTTCCCAGCACCAGGATACCAATTCCATCTCTTCTCAGATCGAGAATGCAGATGAGATCGATGGCGGTAAGATCATCGGCAAGATCATGGGTGGCGGCAAGGATGACTTCATTTCCAGTATCGCCAGCAAGTCCGGATTGAACTTCGGACAAACCAATTCTCTGTTGAGCTCTATTGCTCCGGCGATCCTGAGCTTCATTTCTTCTGCTGCGAAGCCGGATACGGCAGAGAGCCAGGCAGAAGAAGCCGCAAGACGTCAGGCTGAAGCAGAGAAGAACGATGTATCTTTCCTCGGTGGTTTCTTCAGCAAGTTCATGAAGGACGAGGACGATAAGGTCGAAGAGGACGACGGTTTCGACGGCGGAGATCTTCTGAACATCCTGAAAAACACACTTCTCTGAGAATAAAGGAAACCCATCTCCGGAGGAATATCTGCAAGGGAGGAGATGGATCGGGGTTGAAAGTCTATAGAGATCGTAAGCAGATCTTATAGGAAGGTGCAAGAAAAATATGAAACGAGACCGAATTACGAGAGCTCTGGCAGTAATGGCTGCCGTGGCATTGGTTCCGATCCCGGCATTCCGCGGACTGCGTGCCGAATCGGACAGTAGTAAGAAAGAGATCACCGGCGTCAGTGAAGTGGAAGACAAGGGCCGGACAGAAGAAGTGAAAGACCAGGGAGACAGCAAGACGGAGAAGGCATGGCTGACACTTACGCCTACCCCGACTATTGCTCCGCCTCCGGGTGGCATCGCCATCGATGCGAATCAGTTCCCGGATATCCGTTTCCGTGAGTATATCGTGCGTTTCGATACCAACAAGGACGGATATTTCGTACCGGAGGAACTGCAGGCTGTTACGCAGATCTCCTGCGTAAAGAAAGATATCCACGATCTGACGGGTCTGCAGTACTTCACGAAATTGAAGGAACTGTTCGTCAACGAGAACGAGCTCACCAGCCTGGATGTTAAGCACAATCCGGATCTGGTCACGCTGTTCTGCTTCGGTAACAAGATCGATGCGCTGGACGTAAGCCACAACTCGAAGCTGGAGGTCCTCAGCTGTTACGATAACCAGCTGCCGAGCCTGGATGTTTCCCAGAACAAGAAGCTGCAGCAGTTAAGTGCTTCGGGAAACAAGATCAAGAGTATCGATCTGAGTAACAATCCGAATATCATCGGTCTTTATCTTTACGACAATCCGATGAAGTCGGTGGATATCGCTTCCTGCAAGTACATGAAGCTGACTTACGAGAGCGGTTCCAGAAGTGACAGTAACGGCAGATCTACCTTCCACTACAAGGATGAGGCAGCCAGCAAGCTTTATATCATGGTCATCAACACGGACATGAAGGTTATCTCGGATCATTCTTCTGATCCGACACCAACACCGGGTACACCGACCAAGTCTCCGGATGATCCGTCTTTCGGCGATTTTATCGAGAGACTTTATGTGATCGCTATGGACCGTGAGTCCGATCCGGACGGTAAAGAGTTCTGGATCAAGGAAGTCAGTGAGAATGGTAAGACCGGTGCAGACTGTGCCCGTTACTTCCTTCTGACGGCGCCGGAATTCATGGCCCGTAAACTGAAGAACGAAGACTTCGTAGAGACACTTTATAAGACTTTCTTCGACCGTGAGTCCGATGAAGCCGGCATGCAGTTCTGGCTGGACAGCATGAAGAAGGGTACACCTCGTAAAGAAGTAGTGAACGGATTTATCGAGTCCACCGAGTGGTGTGAAGTCTGCGCACGTTATGGTGTAAGACCAGGTGCCCAGTACCACAAGTCCAGATATGCCTCTACGAATGCGACGAACTTCGCTACAAGACTTTATACCTGCTGTCTGGGACGTGAACCGGAGAAGGAAGGTCTGAAGTATTGGAGCCTGGCGCTGACGAACCTGGAGCAGTCCGGTTACGACGCTGCCAATCTGTTCTTCAATTCCGATGAGTTCCTGGGATACCATTTCTCTGATGCCGAGTTCCTGCGTCGTGTCTATCTGACCTTCATGGGACGTGAGCCGGAAGGGGATGGATTCAAGTTCTGGATGACCAACCTTGCCAACGGCAAGGACAGAAATGAAGTACTGGTACTTTTCGCCCAGTCTAAAGAGTTCACCGCCATCTGCAAGGAGTACGGCATCGAGCGCGGCAACGTCTGATTGAAATTCTGAAATAAGAAAAAGACCGAATCGGGAAACCCTGATTCGGTCTTTTTATATGGTTCTTCACGGAAAGCTTGGGAGTAGATAATTGATTTGCTATTCCAATGCCACATATCTTTATGTTAATCCCAAGGAAACGTGGCGTATCTCTGGTTTCAGTCGGAAACGCAGAATTCGCATTTTAGACCGAACTTTTACACCCTATTTTCGGCCTAGATCACGATTTTTGAATTTTAGACCGAAAAAACAACCGCATATTTCGGTCTAAATATGAATTTTGGAATTGTCGACCGAAAAACCACCTTCAAAGTTCGGTCTAAATCGTAGATTTCATGATTTCGACTGAAATGCTTCAAAGTTCGGTCTGAATCGCGGATTTCAGGATTTCGACCGAAATGCCGCGTAAACTATTGCGAAGTAAACCTTTTTGCAGAAAGTGGCTTGTTGACAAGATGACAAGACTTTCCCAAGTTTTTCGTGAAGAGTCTTTTTATATGCTTGATTGCGTTACGCTTCCGGTGGAGTCTCTACGGAGACTTCCGGCACCGCTTCTACTGCAGGTACTCCTTCAACTTCAACCGCAGGTACCTCCTCAACCGTGGGCGTCTCCTCAACCGCGGGTGCCTCCACGACCACTTCCGGTGCCTCAACCGCCTCGGCTTCCACCGCCGGCTCAACCTCAGTCTCCGGAGCGGCGTCCACCGTCACAACCGCCTGGGCTTCTACCACCGGCTCTTCTTCCACGATATTCAACTGGTCCAGTTTCTTCATGACCTTCATGATGATCTCTTCCTTATTATCCCAGAAGTCCATAGTCCATACACGCAGGAGCTGCCATCCCAGATTCTCCAGGACACTGGTGCGGCCGATCTCACGGTCACGGGTTGTACCGGCGTTCTTGTAACGCTTACCGTCCAGAAGGATACCCAGCAGGTACTTGCCTTCGTTTCTAGGATCACGAACGGCGATATCGACCTTGAACTGGGAACGACCGATATTGGTCTCCACGGTGAAGCCTGCATTCTCGATCTCCCGGCAGAGCACTTCCTGAATGCCTTCCTTCTTATCCGGATCCGCCGGCTCGACCGACGTATTCTCGCGGCCGGAAAGTGTACCATTCTGAGCGTAGCGCAGGAAGTTGCGTACATCGTCTACACCCTTGGCCTTAGAACGCTTGGCATCGATCATGTCCGCCGTGATGGAGGAGAATACCACCATACTGTATTTCGCACGGGAAGCCGCCACGTTAAGACGCTTCCAGCCGTCGTCCTTGTTCAGAGGACCGAAGTTCAAAGTGAAGTTACCCTTCTCATCCGGACCATAGGTAACAGAGAACAGGATCACATCACGTTCATCACCCTGTACGTTCTCCAGGTTCTTCACGAACAGACTGTTCTTCGTATCCAGTCCCACACCGGCCCACTCATCGAAGGCCGTGTCTTTGGCAAATTCATCACGCAGAAGATCTTCGATCTCTTCCTGCTGTGCCTGGTTGAAGGTTACGACACCGATGGATTGATTCTTCAGTTCCGGATCCTCATAGCGGCGACGGATCTCCTCCACGATGGCCTTGGCTTCCACAGGATTGGTGTTGGCATTCCGCTTATAGACACCATCCAGAAGCACCATGGAAACACGGCATTCCCGGTCGTTGACAGACGGGAAGGTCATCATCTTATTCTCATAGTAGTAATAGTTACTGAAAGCAATGAGGCTCTCATGACGGCTTCTGTAGTGCCACTTCAGATGTGTACCGGAAAGACCAAGGGCCAGGCAGTCATCCAGGATGCTGTCCAGATCCTCCAGTTCCACATTCTCCTCATCGAAGGTGTTGATCTGGAAGAAGGTGGTCGGCGGCATCTGGTTCGGGTCACCTACGATGACCGCATTCTTACCACGGGCAATGACGCCTACGGCCTTACAGGTCGGAAGCTGAGATGCCTCGTCAAAAAGTACCAGATCGAAGAGATCGTTTTCCGGTGGGAGATATTGCGCTACGGATAGCGGGCTCATGAGCATGCAGGGACAGAGCTTGCGGATCATGTTCGGCGCCTGTTCGAACAAGGATCGGATGCTGACGCCACGGCCGTTGCTCTTGATGGCACGACGGATGAAGTTCATCTCCTTACCTTTGTCTTCTTCCTCATTACGGGTCGGCAGACGGGAAGAGAGGAGCTTCAGGATCTCCTGCTTCGCAGCTGCCTGGCATTCTTCTTCCACATACTTATAACGACGGATGGATTCCTCGAAAGTATCACCTGTGAAACGGTTGAGTACCGGACTCTGTTCGATGAGATCAGATGCCAGGATACGGTACAGCGTACGACGGTATGTATCTGTCGTCTTCTGCGGATCAGATGATGTGGTATAGAGTGTGCATACCGGTGCCAGTCCCACATCGGCGCATTCTTTCTCGGCCTGGTTGAAAAGGATCCACTTACGGAGTTCGCCCAGGTTGTTCTCATAACGGTCGCAGAGAGCAAGCTTGGCGTCGAAAGATCCGGCTGCGGAAGAATCGCCTGCACTGAGGGCAGTCAGATCAGACTTCGGACATTCCAGAAGTGCGGAGAGTTCCTGCTCTCGGGCATCTACAGCCTGCATACCGGCAGCATACTTATCGTAGGCCGCGGCTACACGACTGTAACCTGCCTGATCTGCGAGAGCCGGGAACCGGGTATTGGCGGCCTGGTTGGCCGAGCGGATGGTCTCGGTATAGTTTCGAAGCTGTGCCAGCTTGGCAAGACTGTCGTACTTCGCCACACAGTTCTTCCAGTAAGGAGACAGTGTCTGGTACAGGCCATCTACACGCTGGGCTTCCTGCTGATAGGCCTTGATGGAGTCACAGACTGCCGGTACGGAAATAGAAGGGAGAGCCGCATTGGCATATGCCTGGAGCTTGTCCTCCACTTTCTTCTTCGCCTTATCCTTGCCCAGCAGACGTTTCTCAGAATCCTCGTACTCCCGGAGGAATCCGTCCATATCCATCTGCAGGATCTCGGGTTTCCAGGTGCTCTGCATCTGGCTCTGGCGCGGAGCAAATTTCTCTTTCTCTGTGAGATAGTTACCGGCCGCTGCAAATTCTGTGTCCAGAGTAGGCGCACTGATCCACTCCGGCGGGAAGGATGCGGCCTGCTTCTTGGCTTTGACCGCATTCTCAATCTCCGTCAGTACAGAAGTGCCCTGAGTCTCATAGGCTTCTTTCGCTCCGATCGACGCACTCAGATCGGTGGCAAGAGAACGCGCCGAAGAGAGGGCAGCACGATAGGTCTTCAATGAAGATTCCAGATCGTTACGGAAGGTCTGGGAATATTCGGTACGCTTAACTTCGCGGAAAGGACGCTCACTCAGATTCGGGAGTGTCTGACCGGCACTATAGAGGTTATCCAGGAGTCGTTTATGCTTGGCAAAAGTATCCGCGTCGATGGATCTCGGGTCGATGTCGGGGAGGGAAAGGGTCATTCCGGTGTCCTCTATGGCTTCGTAAGCATCGATCAGCTCGCGGACCGAGAACCCGCAATTCTGCGGCGCATGTAACGCTGTTACATACTTTTCCAGTTCCTCCTGCTCGGCCGCCAGGGCCTTGCTGTGCTTCTCATAATCGCTCTGTCCCGAAATGTTGGGAAGTTCCAGCACGGTATTGAGCTGGGTGAGCATGTGTTTCTTGGTGGACTTGGCGGAATACAGCTCCATACAGAAGGGATCCAGACCGATGGCAGCCAGGTTCCGCTGTACAACATCCAGTGCGGCCTGCTTCTCTGCTACGAAAAGAACGGTCTTTCCGTGGGCCATGGCGTTGGAGATCATGGCGGTGATGGTCTGGGATTTACCTGTGCCCGGCGGACCATGGAGAACGAAGCTGTCTTCCAGTGACATCTGAACACCCTTGAGCTGGGATCCGTCTACAGGAACCGGGAGATAGATCCTGGAATTCGGGACGGAAGCGGAAGAGGCAGATCCCGTGCTTTCGCCTGTGCCCTCAGAAGCCTCGCCTTCCGGTTTCTTCTCGACCTTGACTTCGTTATCGATCAGAGAACGGACGATCTTATGCTTCTGCAGGAATTCCGGATGTGTATGGATATCGTTCCACATGATGAACTGAGCGAAAGAGAAGTTTCCGATCACGCAGTTCTCGACCAGGCTCCATTCCGGACGGTCAGCGATGGCGTTGCGGAAGATCTCAAAGATGCCGTCCAGATACAGACCGGAATCGTCTTTCGGAAGAGTATCCAGACCCTCGATGATAAGGTTAAAGTCTTCTTTCAGCAGTTCCAGAAGGGTGGCATTGACCATTGGTTCTTCGTCACGGATACGGATCGCATATCCCTTGGAAGAGGATTTGCGGATAATGTCGACCGGTGTCAGGATGACCGGTGCATAGTGATCCGATGCCGCACGTCCACGCAGCATGAATGGATCCTCTCTCCATTTCAACATACCGAAAGCCAGGAAGAGGCTGTTTACACCCGTTTCCTCCAGGTCATGCTTGGTAGAACGGTAACGCTTGGTAACCAGTTTATTCAGTGTGATCTCATCCATTGGAGAAATCAGTTTACCGGATGAAAGTGCGGAGGTCAGAAGTTCGATCTGATGCGCATCTGTGATACCGGTGATGTTTTCCAGATTGTATTGAACCGGTTCGGCTTTGACAGGCTCAGCTGCTTCAACCGGTGCTGAGGGTTCGACCGGGACGGCTTCGGCGGGTGCCTCAGCTTCCATAGGAACCGGCTCGGAAAATTCAACCGGAGCCACAGGCTCAACTGGGGCGCTCTCTATAGAGGCAGCGTCAGTAGGTAATTCTTCGGTTGGAGCAACAGGTGCTTCGGGTGCAGCTTCGGCGGCAATGCCTGGATCACTAGGGGCAACTTCGCTGATGATAGATGGTTCAGCCACGGCAGTTTCTGCTACCGGTGCAGGTGCCTCTGCAGGAACTGTTTCGGCCGGAGTTTCCGCAGGTGCGTGTGTTTCTTCCACCTCATTCCAGTCTTTCGGAAGAGGTGCGATGATGAGCTCCTTGCCTTCGGAAATGGTGTTCTCAATATCGTTGATCTGGTTAGCCAGAACCGGAACAACGGATGCATAGCGAACGTTCAGGAGCATATTTCGAAGTGAGAGGTCAAGAAGTTTTCTTTCCCATCGCATCTGCTTGGTGATCGGTGCGGATGCACTGTTGGAAGACGTTTCGGAAGAGACTGGAGACTGGGTCTGAACAGTGGGATTTGTATCAGATGGAGTATGGTTGTAATTCTCAGCAGCAATCGTCTGATTGAACAGCTGATAACCAACATACATATGAGCACAGAGTTGCTTCTGCATTCCCAGTGGACAAGTACATGACATGGAAACAACTTTCTGGTTTTCAACTTTACAGGAAACCTTACAATCATTAGGATCCGTTACGGTTACCTGGAAGAGATTCTCACTTAAGTGACTGTCTTTATAACTATGCCCTGCGAGCAATTGGTTTGCATGATCAATAACTTCTTGTGTCCAACCCATATGCGACTCCTTTGTGAGGCGTATGACCCCCCGATTTGCTGATAGATTTACTATAACATTTTTGAGGGTGGTATGCACGGGCCACGGGGCATTGTATAATGTAAAAAGAAAACATATTTGTACACAGGAGGTCCATTATGAAGAAGTTGACGAAAAAAACAGCACTACTTCTCACGGCAGTGATGTGTGCAAATATGTTTACGGCGTGTGGGACAGGAAAGAAGGGTACCTGCAAAGCAACAGCTGCAATGTCCTTCGGTACTGAAGATGGTGGTCACCGTACACGATATTTTAAGGGCAGTCGGGTTATTATGAATCTGAATTACAAGGTAACATCAGAGGATACGGGTGATACACCGGTGAAAGTCGTTCTGACAATTCCTAATGTGAAGGGTATTGAAGCGAAATATAAGGATGGTCAGGACATTCCATCTGAGTATAATTCGAAGAAAAACGTGACCACCTACGAGCTTACCACGAATGCTTCTAAAAATGCGCAAATGCAGGAATGTGTGATTAAGTTCACGCCTGTTGAAGCAGGAAATGTCACAGTGACACTCGTATTTGATGATAATGTTGATGCCTCCTATGATGTGAAGAGATCGTTTGAGATTACTGATGACGGCATCGATGATTTTACGGATTATTATACTTATGATGTCGACGGGGATGGTAATTTAGTAATCGTATATGGCTGACGTCTCGACTGAACGAATAGTCAGGAAGCATGATCTAACAGAAGAGTGAACGTTTAATATTTTGAGGTGATGAATATGAAGAAGTTGCCGAAAAAAATAGCACTACTTCTCACGGCAGTGATGTGTGCAAATATGTTTACGGCGTGTGGGACAGGAAAGAAGGGTACCTGCAAAGCAACTGTCACAATTGGATTAAGTGGAGAAGATGGTAGTTACCGTACACAATATTGCACGGGAGATCGGGTTGTTATGAAACTGGAATACACGGTAACATCAGAGAACGCCGGTACACCAGTGAAAGCAATTCTGACGATTCCTAATGTTAAAGGTATTGAAGCGAAATATAAGGATGGTCAGGACATTCCATCTGAGTATAATTCGAAGAAAAACGTGACCACCTACGAGCTTACTGCAAATGCTTCTAAAGATGCGGAGATGCAGGAATGTGTGATCAAGTTTACGCCTGTTGCAGTGGGAAATTCTAGAGTGACACTCGAATTTGATGACCGTGTTAATGAATCCTATGACGTGAAGAGATCATTCGAGATTATTGAAGCCCCGACTGATGACCCGATTAATTACCTTACGGATTATGAGGAACATTGGTAATGATGAGTTTGGAAACCGGATATATGGCTGGCGTCTCGACTGAACGAATAGTCAGGAAGCATGATCTAACAGAAGAGTAAACGTTTAATATTTTGAGGTGATGAATATGAAGAAGTTAACGAAAAAAATAGCAGTACTACTCACGGCAGTGATGTGTGCAAATATGTTTACGGCATGTGGGACAGGAAAGAAGGGTACCTGCAAAGCGGCTCTGTAATTGCATTTCTTGGAAGCGATGGGCAATCACGGAGCCAATATGGGATAGGCGAACTTGTTACCATGGAGCTTAATTACAAGGTAACATCAGAGACTGCTGATGCTACACCGGTGAAGTTAACTCTGACAATTCCCAATGCTACAAGAGTGGAAGCAAAGTATAAGGATGGTCAGGACATTCCGGCTGAATTGAATTCTGAGAAAAATGCGATCGTCTACGAGCTTTCTGCGAATGCTTCCAAAGATGCGGGAATGCAGGAATGTGTAATTAAGTTTAGGCCGAATCAAGTGGGAAATCTGACGTTGACACTCGTTTATGATGACCATGTTGACGCTTCTTATGATGTCAATAGAACGATAGAAATTGTTCAATCCTACATTGATGAACTCATCTGCGAGGTCACTGATACAGTGGATTTCTGACCGGGAGAATAATATGAAGAAGTTAACGAAAAAAATAACAGTACTACTCACGGCAGTGATGTGTGCAAATATGTTTACGGCATGTGGGACAGGAAAGAAGGGCACCTGCAAAGCGGCATCTGTAATTGCATTTCTTGCAGGCGATGGGCAATCACGGAGCGTATATGGGATAGGCGAACTTGTTACCATGGAGCTTAATTACAAGGTAACATCAGAGACTGCTGATGCTACACCGGTGAACAAGGTAACATCAGAGAACGCCGGTACACCAGTGAAAGCAATTCTGACGATTCCTAATGTTAAAGGTATTGAAGCGAAATATAAGGATGGTCAGGACATTCCATCTGAGTATAATTCGAAGAAAAACGTGACCACCTACGTGCTTACTGCAAATGCTTCTAAGGATGCGGAGATACAGGAATGTGTAATTAAGTTTAGGCCGAATCAATTGGGAAATCAGACGTTGACACTCGTTTATGATGACCATGTTGACGCTTCTTATGATGTCAATAGAACGATAGAAATGGTTCAAGCCTACATTGATGAAGGAATCTGCGAGGTCACTGATACAGTGGATTTCTGTTGGTAATCCTTCTGACCATGTCTATTTTGATCTGCGCAATCGGATGCATTTTCAAGCATTTTAACCCGGCTTGGAATGAATTGGTCGTTGTGTTCCAGATCCGTGAGCACAATGACAGAGATGGTTCTTACAGACAGTTTTTCTACTGGGTAGGATTACCGGATGTTGAAAGTAATTCTACGATGCATCTTGATCAGCCCTCTTTCTACAAAGACATTTTTCCGAATGAAGATGAACGTGGAGTAGAGACGATTGAAGAAGCCAGAAAACTAATTATGGGAAACGACGAATCTGTCCATGAGAACTTTTCTTATGAAGACTATATTGCCGAGTACCTTCTGCTTTCACCGGTTTGACATATCGCTTCTTACCATCCCATATCCATCAGCCAGTTATTCAGTGCACGTTCTCTTTCCTTATCGGACAGACCTGCCGGTGTCTTGTACTCGCTGCGGATGTTGCCGTCTGCGATGTAAAGAACACGAGAGCAGCGGGAGGCTACCTTGGCGTCATGGGTAACCATCAGGACGGTGGTACCTTCGGCATTCAGCTTGCAGATCTCATCCATTACTTCAGAAGAAGACTGACGGTTCAGTGCACCGGTAGGTTCATCGGCGAAAAGGATCTTCGGGTTATTTACCATGCTCCGGCAGATGCAGGCACGCTGCAGCTGACCACCGGAAACTTCGTTGATGTCATTGTCTGCGATCTCGATGATCCCCAGCTTGCGCATGAGTGCTTCGCAACGTTCTACCTTCTCCTTGCGGGATCTGTTATCTTTCTCGCACTCGATGGCCGGAAGAAGGATGTTGTCCAGGATGGTAAGGTTCTTCATCATATACATCTGCTGGAAGATAAAGCCCATGTCATTCAGACGTGTGGAGGCCAGGCTTTTTTCCGAGAGCTTCGTGATATCCTTTCCATCCAGAACAACTTTACCGGAGGTTGCTTTATCCATCCCGGAGACGGAATAAAGGAGTGTACTCTTGCCGGATCCCGAGGGCCCCATGATGCCCACCATTTCACCTTCTTCTACATCGAAGTTGACATTCTTCAGTACATTGTTCTGACGCTTCTCGACTACATATGTTTTGCACAGATCTTTGATTTCAAGTAATTTCTTCATTTTGGTTTTCCTCCGTAGGTTAATGTGTTTTTATCAGGTCATTATTCGATATTTGCGGTGTCGCTTGCGTGGATCCCTCTACTGGAAAGAGATGTGAGGTAAGCAACAATAAGTGTGACGATCAGGATCACGCCGGGGTAAAGAAGGAAGATCTGTACCGGACGGATCGCGTAGTTGATCTGGTAGGCACCCATCATGCCGAAGATCGGGCTGATGCAGAGCTTGGTCATCGGGATCGACAGACCGGCTGCCAGGATCATGGCGAAGAAAGCGACGATACCGAATCGCAGCACGTGCCACTTATGGATGCGGTGGTTCTTGAAGCCGATGGCTTTCAGAAGTGCGATCTGACTCTTCTCGTCCGAGATGAAGGAGAGCTCCATCAGGATGGTGACCAGTGATACGATGATGATCGTGATGGCCAGCAGCAGATACTGAACAGATTCCATGGTAGGTACGACGTTGATGCAGTTGGCAACATATTCGCTGGTCGTGAATACTTCGTCGTTATTGAAGTGTTCCTTCAGGATCGCCTGGCGCGCCTTGATCGTCTTGGCATCCGGGTGATCATCGAAGGTGAACTGGAAGGCCATGGTCGATGCAAAATAGGCGTTGTTCACCGGTGCATCCGGGTGGAGACGAAGGACTTCGCCTACCTGGTTGAAGGACTGGTAATACGCCGTGATGAGGCAGTCCAGTTTCTCCGTACCGAAGTCGATGGTGATGGTGTCACCGATCTCGATATCCAGCTTGTCACGAAGGATCTTCGTGATGGCGATCTCGTTTCTGTTCTGCGGACGGGTACCTTCCAGCAATACATAATCGTCGAAGTTGGTGTCGATACCTTGCTCGCAGATGATACGGTGTACTTTTCCGTTTACATTCACAGAGTAGTTATACTGGCAATCCAGAGATACCTGACCCGGGATGCCCAGATCCTTTAATTCCTGTTCCCACTGATCGAAGAACTTCTGTGTTTCCTCTCTTGTCTTGCCCATGACATCCATGCTGTCGTCGATGCTTGTCATGTAAAGATCGCTCTTGGTGACGAAGGCAGAGATGAGACCTTCGCTTTTCATGGTGTTGGTTGTGTTGACCAGCATCAGTACAAAGAGTGTGCACAGACAGAAGGCAATGACGATGGAAATATAGCGCTTCGGACTGGAGGCTGTATCGTTGATGGCCAGGAAAGACGGCGCGCTGGTTCTGTTTCTGCGGCTTAAGTGGAACTTACTCTTCTTAGAATAACGCTCACCGGTCTGACCTGTATGGATGGCATCAACCGGAGTGGCCTTCTTGACCTTTCTTGTGGACAGGTACGCCAGAAGGATGATGACGATGACGACAGTGCCTGAACCGAAGAGATTCAGAAGGATGCCCATGCTGTTTCCCAGTACCATGTTATCGGATACGGATGACAGCAGAAGTTTGGTGAAAGGAATGCTCAGGAAGAATCCGATGACGGAACCGAGAATGGCGATACCGAGGTATTTCACCAGGAACAGGGAACGGATCTTTCTGTTCTTGATACCGATGGCCTTCATGACACCGATCTCACGGAATTCCTTGTTGATGGTGAAGGAGAGAGAAACCTTCAGTACAACGAAGGACAGGATGATCAGGCAGATGGAAAGCAGCATCACGATGAAGGCGACGATCATGTCCATGACGTAGCATAAAGAGATAACGGAACTGGGCTTGGCCAGGCTGATGTGCATGCACTTGGCAGAGGCATCCTGTACTGCGTCGACATTATTCGTATCGATGCAGCAGATCTGACCGGAATAGGCCCGTGTGATTTCTTCGTTCTCGGAGAACTTGGAGTATTCGTCCTTGTGCAGCAGGATACGGGTGTTGCCCATGAAAGGTGAACCCAGAAGAGCATCCTTGACTTTGCCGTCGATGACGACACTGACAGATACTCCGCCCTGTTCGAGCATGATACTGTCTCCGACCTTCAGACCGTTGGTCTCGAGGAAATTACCTGTCACGTAGCAGTGACCGGGTGCCAGCGGTGCCGGCTCTTTGTCTTCCATATTGAAGAAGTGGAATGTGGATTCCGAGAAGTCCTGCATGATCAGAACATTTTTGGTCTCGAGAGTGGAACCGTCCATCGTCTTGAGTGAATCCTTGGACCCGAAGATCACGTTATCCATGCGGTAGGCATCGATGGCGGGTTCATTGGCGAGCATATCGTCCAGAGCACCGAGAGCATCCACGCCATTGGTGATGATGACGAAATCTCCGACGCCGCCCTGCTCCAGGTAATAGTCTGTACCGTTTAATACTGTCAGTACATTGTTCAGTCCGCTGGAGACGAACATGGAAGCCAGGATCACGAAGATCAGAACGATAAGGTTCATGGCTTTCTTCTTTTTCAACTCTTTTTTCAAGATCCGTAAAAACATATTTCTGCACCTTTCTCGTTTTTTCTTGGAATAAAACTTGCGGGAACGTCGGTTCGGTGTTTGTGTTTTGGAGGGTGTATGAAGAAATCGACGCCCCGCTTTCGTTTTATGGCTACATCTTACCGTATGAATTATTAAACAATCATTAAATGCATTCTGATACGTGAAAAACACTGATATATCGGGGCATTCCGTACTTTCCTGCGGAGGTGCTGTGTGAGTTCTTCGCATAAATTATGAAAAAACTTTCTGAAATCCTGCAACGTTTCGGGGGTGTCATTCGTCTAATAGACAGAAAAGCTTTTCCGGCAGGTCGATTTCCTGCCGGGAGATGAAATAAAAGGAATACGGATAACGACAGACGAGTTGTTGAGGTAGGATCAGGAGGATTTTATGAAAAAGAGAGTATTACCGATTTTGTTGACCGGCGTTTTCGCCCTTTCACTGTTAGCAGGCTGTGCTTCCAAGGAGGCTACAGATTCCAGGACCAAGAGTAATTCCGGTGCCGCAATGCATGCAGCTGCAGCAGCACAGAATTACGAAGAAAATGTGGCGTACGAGACAACGGCCGCGGCCGCAGATGAGGACTCTCTGGATTTCTCCTATGAAGGAGAGAAGGCAGACGAAACGAATCCTGCTTCCGACTCCGGTTCAGGCAAGGCCGGCACCAAGGTCGATGTTTCCAAAGAGATGCTGGTCTATCGTTGCACGATCGCCATCGATACGCTGGAATTCGAACAGTCTCTGGCGACACTGAAAGCGAAGGTACAGGAGTACCACGGTTTCGTAGAAAGAGAGAACCAGACAGACGGAAGCAACTCCAAGGGCCGTTATATCCTGGATGAAGAAGATAAAGATTATTACTATACTGCCACCATCCGCATCCCGTCGAACTATTACGAATCTTTCGTATCGGCGGCATCCGGCATCGGCACCCTCCGTTCCAAGAATTCCAGCGTCGATAATGTAGCGACCCGTTACGGTACGCTGAAGAACGAGCTGGAGATCTACGAAGCAGAATATGCACGTCTTCTGAAGCAGTACGAGAACACACAGGATGAGAAGATCGCCCTGGAGATCCAGAGAGAACTTCGAAACCTGTCCATCACCGTATCGGACATCAAGACTGAGATGAGCATGCTGGAAAGCGACGTTGCTTATTCCTATATCACCATCACGATCCATAAGGTATCCCAGAAAGAGATCGAGAAAGAAGATCAGCAGGTTCAGGAAGAGGACAGCTTCGGAACCAGACTTTCCAAGACAGCCAAGCAGTCCTGGAATGCATTCATCGGATTCCTGGAAGACATCGTATTGTTCTTCGTAGTTGGTTGGTGGGTCATCCTGCTCCTTGCACTTATCGCCATCGTAACGATCCTGCTCTGCAAGCGCAGCATCAAGAAGTCTAAGATCAAGAGAGCCGAACAGGAAGCAGAACAGCTTGCCAAAGCAAGAGCACACCAGCAGGCACAGGAAGAAGCAAGAGCTGCTAACCAGGCACAGATCCAGGCCCGGATCGCCGCCCAGCAGGCAGCCGCACAGCAGCAGGCCGAGGCCGTTGCCCAGGCAAAAGCTGCCGAGAACGTCTCTATAGAAGAGCCCAAATCTTCAGAGAATAAAGCTGACGCAGAAAACGCGAACAAATAATATAGAAGGGAAATCAGGACAAAAAGAACAACATAAACGGACACTCTCTCCAAAGAAAGGATAAGTTAAACCCTGCCAAAGTTTAACTACACGCTCCCAAAGGACAAAAAGAAAGAAAAAGAAACCGCGTTTTTTGCAATCGCACCGGCGCCGGAGATCAAGCCTTCCTCACCACAACGGTGACAGCGAAATCTCCGGCGCTGTTTTCTTCTTTCGAAGGCAGACACTTGGCAAAGATATCGCCGTCCATCATGCGCATGAGACTTCTTGCAATATAAAGACCCAGACCGGATCCGTTGACCTTCTCGGAATTGCTTCCGCGGTAAAAAGACTCGAACAGATGCGGGACCTCTTCTTCCTTGATGGAACACCCACTGTTGGTGACCGTGATCAGGCGGCAGTCTTCTTCATCGTCGAAGTCGATCCTGACCCAACGTCCGTCACCATACTTAATGGCATTTTCCAGAATATTCTGGAGCACTTCCTCCAGTCTGTCCTGGTCTGCGGAAAGCATCACGTTCGTGTATTCTGCGATGGTAAATTTCGTATGCAGGGAAGCAAATTTCTCGTTATATAACGTCTCGATCCGCGTCATGAGTTCGGCGTTATAAAAGTCACTCATCTTCACTTCCAGATTCAGGAAATCTTCCTTGGAAGCAGTAACGATATCCGAGACATAACGCTCGATCTCATCGGCATTATGAGAGATACCGGAGATAGCTTCCCGGCGCTTCTCCTCCGTGTCGTAGATATCCTCGTCCAGAGCTTTGGCGTACAGCTTGATGGCCGAAAGCGGCGTCTTGATATCGTGGGAGAGAGAAAGGATCAGAGTCTTCTTGTCCTTCTGCAGTTCCAGCTCCCGCTCCTTGTTGGTCTCCAGATTATCCCGGAGCATGTTGATGCCCCACAGGAAACGACCGAAGAATTTATTCTTATCGGCTTTGACCGGGGCACTGAGATTGCCCTTGGCAAGTTCGATGGAAAGATTACTCATCTTGTGGAAAGGACGCAGGATCCGCCGGCCCACATAGACCAGCACGGCCGCACTTGTCAGGATCATGACTGCCATGCCCACGTTCATGTAGATCAGCGGACGGATGTCAGCCCGGAGACGATATTCGAAACGGTAAAGCGTACCGTTGATCTCTTCTACGGTATAGTCGTTATTGACCTTCTCCTGCGGATCGAAAGGCGTGATCCTCTGGATGGAATCATACTTCTCCGTGATCTGCGCGACAGAACTCCCGTTGCGGATCTCGTTGGCGGCCCGGGCAATGTCCACTCGGAACTGCTTGCCGGGACCTTTCTTCATATTGCCCAGCAGAAGAAAATTGGCTCCCAGTAGAAGCAGGACCTCCAGTATCAGGATCAGGAACGCGATCTTGCGGAATCTACTCATAGCGGTACCCCGTACCCCACACCGTAATGATGTGCTTCGGTTTCTTCGGATCTTCTTCGATCTTCTCCCGCAGCCACTTGATATGCACCGTCAGGGTCTGGATCTCCGAATCGCTGTCGGAACCCCAGATGGTATTGAAAAGATATTCCTTCCGAAGGGTCGTATTCTTGTTCTCGATGAGAAGCTGAAGAAGAGCAAATTCTTTCTCCGTCACATCCACAGAACGGTCCTTGACCTGCAGCGTACGATGCACGGTATTGAGCCGCAGTTCTCCGTCCACGATCTCCTCGATGGCATATTTCCGCTTGAAGATTCCCCGGATTTTAGCCAGCAGGATATCGATGTCATAGGGCTTCTCGATATAGTCATCGGCCCCCAGGGACAGTCCTTCCAGCTTACTTTCTTTATCGCTCTTGGCACTGGCGATGATGATATGGGTATTGGAAGATTCACGGATCTTACTGCACACGGCGAACCCGTCGATCCCCGGAAGCATGATGTCCAGCACCAGAAGTTTCGCCCCATATTTCTCGAAAAGCTCGATCGCTTTTTCTCCCGTGGGTGCAATGGCGACGGTATAGTTTTCCTTCTTCAGAAATGCGGAAAGCAGTTCACCGATTTCCTTATTATCTTCACAGATGATTATGTCCGGCATGGTATCTCCCTTTCCCCCTCGGACGGCATTTTGCCGACCGTGATCTTCTCCCATTATATCACGCGATACGTTGCCGGAACTTTTCCGGATTCCGAGGTGCGTCACCACACGACATCCGCCGAAGATATTTGCGACAGACGGATGAATTATATATATTTATTTCAGACAGAAATCTATTGTCTGAAATCCTTCCGGGAATTACAATATTTCAGAAGAAGGAGGGAGGGCGAAGGTAATAAGACCGTCCGCCCGAACCAAGATGAGAAAAGAAGTATTTCATGTAAAGACCCACACCTGCCCGACATGCGGCGGCCAGCTGATCGTCAACGAAGACCGCCAGATGTACGAGTGCCTTTTCTGCGGCGTCACTTTCGACTACGAATATTTCAACAAAGATGACGTGCTGGAACTGGGTGCCCGTGCTCTTTCCTACGGCGAATTCCAGTCGGCCAGACAAGCATATAATTTCATGCTGACCAAGGATCCGCACAATTTCCAGGCTCTTCGCGGTGAGATCCTCATCGATGCCATGCTGACCAATACCTCTGACCTGGGCAATGCCGAGGTCCTCAGAAAGCTTCCGGATGGAAGATATAACATGATGGAGAAGAGAGTCGATGTGGCGATCACAGAAGCCATGCCGGAACACACCGGATACTTCAACAAGATGAAGGAACTTCTTGCGGCCGGCAGAGAATATCAGAACGAGCAGTCGACCATCAAGAAGATCCATGGCGAGAGAAAGAGAGGGTACTCGAACATCTCCAGCCTCGAGAACGAGAAGGAAGAAAACTATGTGGCCTTCCGCTCCAGAACCATTGATGAATATGATGATGTCACTTATGTACATCCGAGAACCCTCATTATCCTGGCTGCCGTGATCTATCTGATCTGGAGCGTGGCCGTGGTGGCCATCATCAGCACCAAAGACTATTCTGCCGACAACACGAAGACGTCTTCCAGATATTCCGGCCAGATAATCCGCAGCAAGACTTCTTCCTCGGGATGGAACGAATTCCTCTACGGATACAACGGTTCCACCAAGAAGGTCGATCCCGTGGAAGAGCAGAAAGAGAAAGACGCGAAGTTCGTCAGAGGCGCGGTCCTGATCCCGCTGGTACCGATGGCAATGTTCTTTGCCTACATGGGATATAAATGGAAGAAGATCCAGGAGGTCCAGCACCTGATCCAGGGCACCGAGGCGAACATCACCGAAATGGATCACAGCCTGTCGGACCACACCGCGGAGGCGAGAAGGATCAAGATCAAGATCCACGATATTTATCGCGATCTTCGAAGCATGGATCCTTATCCGGAGGTACAGCATCTGCCGGGGAACAAGTTGAACGGGAAGAAAATCCAGTAACAGCAAGGTCCCTTTCCGGAAGGAAGTATTTCGGATAAAGCGAAAAAACAAAAACAGAAACGGATCGAAATGTGATATACTTGTATGGAAGACATTCGTACAGATCGCATTCGATCCGTTTTTTGCGGAAGGATGCGCGGGAGGCGACCTATGACATTTGCTTTATCGAAGAAGAATATCCAGAGCGGGAAAGTAGCGATCCTTTACGATGCCGGCGCCTTGTCCGGCGTGAAGAAGATCGCAGGCAAAGTAAGTGAAGACATCCGTGCTGTTTTCGGCGCCGCTCCGCAGCTCCTGGAGATCGATTCCATACTTGAGAAGGACTTGCATCAGATCGAATTTCCAATCCTGGTCGGCACTATTTGCGAAGAGAAGAAGACGGGTAAAACTTCCGGTTCGAAATCGAAGGGCAACCTTCTGACGAAGCTGGAGGCAGCGGGTCTTCTGGATCTGTCGGATATCCGTGGAAAGCGTGAAGTGTACCGCCACCAGATCCTCATGGGGCTCCCTTCTGAAACCATAATCGAGAAGAAAAAGAAGACAAGTGTTTTTGCCTGGAAAGCGGCGCTGGTGATCGCCGGATCAGACAAGCGGGGAACGGTCTACGGACTTTTCGCCTTATCTGAAATGCTGGGCGTATCGCCCTTTATCGACTGGCTGGATGTGAAGCCGGAGAAGAAGATTTCCTTCGAGATCCCGGACAAGTATTCTTTCACATCAAGAGAGCCGTCGGTCCGCTTCCGCGGATTCTTCATCAACGACGAATGGCCGGCTTTCGGCAACTACTGCAACAAGCGTTTCGGCGGATTCAACGCCAAGTGCTACGAGCATGTTTTCGAACTGCTTCTGCGACTGAAGGGCAACTATATGTGGCCGGCCATGTGGTCTGCCATCTTCCCCAACGACGGACCGGGACTTCTCAGCGCGGAACTGGCGGATGAGCTGGGTGTCGTCATGGGTATGTCCCACCATGAACCCTGCCTGCGTCAGGGCGAGGAGTACCGCTACCTGCGCGGACCGAAATCCATTTACGGCGATGCGTGGAATTTCCTTTCAAATGAGAAGGGTATCACGAAGTTCTGGGAAGACGGACTGAAGCGAAGCGGCAAGTTCGAGAACGTTATTACCGTCGGTATGCGTGGTGAAGCGGATACCGCCATCATGGGCAAAGACGCGACGCTGAAAGATAATATCGATCTGCTCCGCAAGGTGCTGAAGACCCAGAATAAACTGATCAAGAAATACGTAAATGACGACCTGGACGAAGTGCCGAGAATGCTGGCACTGTATAAGGAGGTCGAGCCTTATTTCTACGGTGACGAGAAGACCCCGGGACTCATGGGGGATCCGGAGCTGGAGGGCGTGACGCTGATGCTCTGCGACGACAACTACGGCAATCTCCGTACCGTGCCGACGCCGGAAATGCGCGGTCACAAGGGTGGCTACGGCATGTACTATCACTTCGATTATCACGGCTTCCCCATCTCCTTCGAGTGGTTCAACACCACCCATCTTTCCAAGGTGTGGGAGCAGATGACCATGGCCTATGACTTCGGCATCCGGGATCTGTGGATCGTCAATGTCGGCGACATTTTCAGCAACGAATATCCGCTTGCTTACTTCCTGGATCTGGCCTACGACTTCGACCGCTGGGGCACATCCAACAAGAATTCTGCACACGAATACACGAAGACTTTCGTCGTGAAGCATTTCGGCGAGGTGCTCACTTCTGCGCAGAAGAGAAAGACCGCGGAACTGCTTCTGGGTTATACCCGCATTACTCATGCCCGTCGTACGGAAGCCATGAACGACAATGTCTACGCACCTTTCGCCTACGGCGAGACCCAGGCGCAGATCGCAACTGTCGACACCCTCATGAAGGATGCGCAGAAGCTGTACGACAGTCTGTCCGGCAACGGCGCTTACCGTTTCTACGAGATCGTGTACCTGCCCCTGATGGCGAATCTGAATGTCCAGAAAATGTGGCTTCTGACTACGCTGAATCACGGCTACGCGAAGCGTGCCAGCACCTATGCTCTGTCTCTGGCAGACGAGATCGATGCCTGCATCCAGAAGGACCGGGAGCTGGTTTCTGAGCTTCACAAGATCCACGGCGGCATGTGGTACGGCATGGGCCTTTCCGAGCACATCGGTTTCAAGAACTGGTGCGAAGAGGGCTGTGAGTATCCGGTGATCCACACCTTCGATACCGCCAACAAGAACCGCATTATCGTGACCATTCCGGAAACCGAGCAGTTCTCTGAATTTGGTTTCTGGACGCGAAAAACTCTTGTCCTTCCGTCTTTCCTGGATCCGGATTCTGCGGTGGGCACCATCGAGCTCTCTACCGCCTGCAGCAAGAGCTGTGCCTTTACTGTAGAGTGCGATGCACCATATCTCTCCGTCTCGGAAACGAAGGGTACGGTCCGTGGTTTCGAGCTGAAGAAACTGGTGGTCAAGTTAGATCGGACGAAACTTAAGAAGCGCGGCAAGACCGCAGCGAAATCGGGTGCAAAGAATCCGAAAGCCGGTGGGGAAGGTGCTGACTATGCGCAGATCATTATCCGAAGCGGAGACGGATTTGTATCCGTGATCGTTCCGATTCACACCAAGGCGGATTTCGACACATCTTCCGCAACACCCAACACCTTCTTCTGGTGCGGCGGATGTGACGCAACAGGAAGAAGCGTCATGAACTATATCTGTATGGAAGCGGCCCACTATGCGGCAAAGACCGCCGGCGCGAAGGGCGATTTCGAAGAGATCCCGGACTATAACCGAGGGCTTACCGGCTTGAAGGCCTACCCGCAGGACCGCACATTTACTACGAAGAAAGATGCACCGACATTGACATATAATGTCGTCGTACCGAAGGCCGGAAAGTATACTCTCCGCCTGATGACCAATCCGGGTAATCCGCCAAGCAAGATACCGGAACTGTTCTGCGGTATCTCGACCAACGGTGGCAAGATGAAGAAGATCAACACCATCCGCGAAGGTTTTGCTGTCGGTGACGGCAACGATATCTGGAGCGCAGGTGTACTGGATAATCTGCGTACCACCGAAGTTGCGCTGGAACTTCAGTCCGGAAGCAACACTATTGAAGTCACCGCACAAAGTCCCAACTTTGTACTTGCGAAGCTAGTTCTTTTCGAGGAAGGGAAGGCACCTCTGGATTCCTATCTCGGACCGAAGGAAACCTGGCATACCTGATACACCGTAAGATCCTTAAGGCGTATATACTGCGAGCTCGTTATAGAGAGTCTCGTATGGGTGTTCTACGCCCTCGAAGTATTTCGCAACGAAGTCCGGATCTGTGCCCATGGGATTCATGACCGAACCGTCCGGAGCCATGACGATCTCGAAGGAATTGGCGTAGAAGAACAGGAGTTTCTCGCCCTTGTGATCTTCAAGATATTTCTCGAATTCCGGGAACCAGGTTCCGCCGTAGCCGAAGGTGTAATAAATCTTTTCTTCGCCGTTTTCCTGCACACGGAAAAGTGTGATCCTGGCGACGAACTGTTCACCGTTATAGATCAGGTAATCCCGGTGGGACTGATTAATGGTCAGAGACTCCCCGGCGATACCGTCGTAGGCGATGTGATAAAATCCTTTCTTATTGAACTGAAGATCATCTGTCGGCAATCCACAGGAATCGATCATGTGGGTCAGCCGGTCCCGGTTCTCTGCGAAGAAAGCATCGGCATCTTCATCGGTGATAGGATTTCCCTTTAAGACGATGGAACGGTCAGAGGGGAACGCCGGGATCGTAGACGGCTGCTGCGGAGAAGGTGGGGAGGTGACCACAATTCCTTCTGTTGTTGCTGCTTCATCGCTGGTTTCTATAGTGAGAACAGCCGGTGTGGTAGCTTCTATCGATGCTCCCGTGTATCCGCCTCCTGCAAGGGAAGTCTCTTCCACGGTAGCGTTATGCTCCTCGATACTTGCGAGGGTCTCTTTGTGAACGAGAGAAGACCGTCCACCGAAGATCCCGGCTTTCCATAGACCGAAGGTCACCAGAGCCAGGGCGGCGATACCGGCACCCAGAGGCAGTACCCAGTGCGGAAGGCCTCGTCGTCCTGTGGCGGGGACCTTCTTGACGGGCGAGGTTGTCGGTGTCTCAAGATCTTCTTCGTGGGCTTCCTGGATATATTGATCGTCGATGTCGGCGAGCATTTCGAAAAATTTATCTTCTTTCATGATATCAGGTCTCCTTCCAGCAGAAGCTGTCGTAACTGTTTCTTCAATCGGTTCAATGTCACGGCAACATTGTTCTGAGTCATATTCATACGAAGGGCGATATCCTTGATGCTGTCCGCATAGAAGTAACGGCAGACGAAGATCTTCCGTTTCTCCGGAGGAAGCTTGGCGAGAAAAGCATTGACCACTTCCATGAGTTCTTTTCTGTAAAGTTCGCTGTCCGCGGTCTCCTTGCCTTCGATCACTTCGCTCAGTTCATCCAGCACCAGGGGGAACTCACCACCACCGCGTTTATCCGCGTGATTCATCTTATACCGGTTCAGAGCCAGGTTACGTGCGATCCTGCCGATGAAAGGCGCCAGAACGGCGGGCCGGTGCGGCGGGATGGAATTCCACACGGCAAGATAGGTGTCATTGACACATTCCTCCGTGTCTTCCGGATTGCCCAGGATATTGCGCGCGATGGACGAGCAGAAGCGGCCGTATTTCTCGGCTACGACTGTTAAGGCTTTCTCACTCCGTTCCCAGAACAATTGCACGATCGATGAATCATCAGGTTTCAGGTTCATGGTATACCCCCTTCGTACATAATAACAATTTTTCCGTCAGGATATTACAACTGTTCTGCAAAAAATCTTGCCTCGTTTCCCGGAACCCGGAAGAACGGACCGGCTCATTCGGGAAAGAATTGAAATAAGGGCTTAATATGACAGAAAAGAAATGTAGAAGGCATGTCCTTTATACTATTATTATCGAGACATATGCATTGCATGGGGGTTTTTATGGTACGTAACGTTAAGAAAATGGCAGCAGTATTCTGTGCGGGAATGTTACTTATGTCATCCCTGACTATCTCGGGATGCACGACGAAGTCTACCCGTTCTTCGAGAGATACTTCGGAGGTAAGTGAGACTTCCAATACTCCGACACCCACCAATACACCCTCGCCTTCTCCGACTCCGACACCGGACCCGAAGGAGCTTCTGCGTCTGGAAGCCGTGAGCAAAGCGGAATCCGTGCACATGAAGGAAGAAGATCTTAGGGGGAAGCACGAGCTCTTCCTGGAGTACGCCAAGATCGTCGAAGAGAATCCGAATCTGGACCGTTACCGTGCTTATGTTTATCACATTTTCCCCGTGGTGGCCGAGCAGTTAAAGGATAAGAACAAAGAGTTTTTCCTGGGTAAGCTCCAGAGTCTGCGTATGGTTACAGAAGGTGTTGCGATCGGCAATGCGGGCGAATACTACGATGTCGATAATATGGTACTGATCGATAGCGAGCAATACATGATGGGAGCGGATCAATACGCCCGTACAGTGTTTCATGAGCTGATGCATTTCGTGGATTACCAGATCGACGGAGATACCGATATCGTCTATAAATGTAAGGACCGGTTCGTCAGACAGAAAGACATGACGGACAAAGACTGGGATGACTTCAGTTTCCAGATCGAAGCCCGGTTCATTACCGAAGGCGGAGCGGAGCTTTACACGGCGAAGAATTTTAACTATGCTACCGTGACCTACGAACTCCCGACCCTGTTTATGACTGCATTGGAGTGTATCTACGGAACCGAATTCCTGGATGATCTGTTCTTCAGACAAGATTCGACGATGGCAATGATCAACCTTATGCAGGATGCGGGCTTTACAATGGATGAGATCTCCAATTCATTCCAGACAATGAATTACTACACCTATCCTTCCCGCTACGAACTGCCGAAGAAGCCGATCCTGGCCAAGGATGTACTGATCCGGCTTTATCTGAAAGAACGCGGCGAGGGCTGGACAGAGGACAAGCAGTTCCTGGCCATTATCCGCGCGATGGACGAATCTGCCGCGGAGAAAGCGGAGCCGCAGTTCCCGGAACAGGCCGATCTTTATATCTGGGACTGGGAAAAGATGTCGAAGTGGAAAGAAGAATTTACCGATAAGCTGGAGTCTAAATACACGATCTATTTCTGGGGATCCGGTGTCGCCGGAATCTTCATTAACGGCGAGTTTAAAGCAGGTGGCTGGGCGTCGGTTGTGGATAAGCTTGCGGACAGAGACTGGCACCAGGGTATCCTTGTGGACTACGATTATGAGCATGATAAAGTTCTGAGCGTGGAATTTCCTGAATCGATCATTCCGCAGGAGGTTCCGGACAGACTTACTGCCGGCGCGGAACTGGATGAGCGTCTTGCGTCTCTTCGCCACGATAATACCGCTGCCCACGAACAGGTGAGCAATGCCTGGTCAGTGGATAAACTCAAGGACGCGAAGCAGAAGGCGGTAGATATCGGAAACAAGTATGGTATCAGGATCTATATCGGTGACGACATTCCTGTGGAAGATAAGACCTTGTACGAATTCCAGAAGGATCCGGAACGGATCGATAAAGCACTGGATAATATCGACCTGGCTCTCTCTCGGTATCCGATAGATCTTTTCGACCAGCTTTGTTTCGGGTATATCTATGGGATCGATATTTACCTGATGGCCTTCACTTACCCGGAGCAGTGCGTGGATACACAGCTGATCGACGGGAAATGGCACCATGTCATCTCTCTGGATACGTCTACGGAAAAGAATGTCGACCGGTATGAAGAGGTCCTGGCAGCAGATATCTCTCTTCTGATCGACCGGTATATGCTGAACTACTATGAGAATATCGAGGAACCGACCTACACCCTCCATGAATGGATGAATTACATGCCGCCTTTCTGCAGATACTGCGGCACCTATTATTCTACGGAAGACGACTACTATAAGGAGAATAAGCAATACTTTGTCAATAAGGATGCCATGACCACGGCGGCCATGGACAGGGCTGAACTTTTCAAAGCGGTCATGCAGGCCGTCATTGCGAAGGAAGATCCGGACAAGGAGATCAAGTACGAGAAACTCACCGGGGAATGCCTGGACAAAGTGGATTTCTACTTCGATCTGATCCGCGAAATCTTCGATACTACGAATTGGCCGAAAGTCACCTGCTGGGAACAGGAAGTAATGGACCAGTATCAGGAACGTCTTAAAGATCAGGGAGACTCGTAAGGCGCTTAAAACGGGATATTCACATGGATCGTTCGTACAGGCCGACTGTACGGACGATCTTTTTTCGGAAAAAGGCTTGACAATCCTTCTCAACCGTATTACTGTACTAATTAAGTAGTACAGTTTGCCGGGAGGTGAGTACATGCCTTGGGAATTTAAAGAGAATCGTCCGATTTTCCAGCAGATCTATGACACCATCGTGATCCGGATATTGAACGGAACCTATCCGATGGGAGAGAAACTGCCGTCGGTCCGAGAGATGGCGGAGCAGGCAGGAGTCAATCCCAACACGATGCAGAGGGCCATGGCCCAGCTGGAGGGCGCAGGACTGGCGTTGACCAACCGCACCAGCGGAAGGGTCGTTACGACAGATGAAGAATTGATCCGCAAAGTCAGACACGAATATGCCATCGCCGCCGCCAAGGAGTTTATGGAACAGATGCGGGCCCTGGGGGCTTCCGGGAAAGATGTTTTCACACTTCTTGATGAGAAAGAGGTAAGCGAGATCCTGAAGACGGGATCAGAAAGCGCAGAGAAGAACAGACCGGAGGTGAGTGACAAATGAATACGATTCTGGAGATCAAAAACATAAGCCGAAGCTTCGCAGGAAATAAAGTCCTGGATGGAATGGATTTTACTGTCGGTACGGGAAAGATCGTGGGTCTTCTCGGACCGAACGGAGCCGGAAAGACCACACTTTTCCGAGTGATCTGCGGTCTCCTGGAGCCGGATGACGGCGAGATCCTGATCGACGGGAAGAAGCGGAGCGACGAGAGTAATTCCGACATATGCTACCTTCCGGACCGTTACATACTCGGAGACTTCCGGAAGGTGAAAGATGTATTGAAGTATATGAATATGTTTTTTCCGGACTTTGATGAGGAAAGAGCGAGATCTATGTTGAAGAAACTCCGCATCACTGACGAGACGAAGCTCTCCTCTCTGTCGAAAGGTAAGAGAGAGCAGGTTCAGCTGGCGATCTTCCTGGGACGGAAAACGAAGCTATATCTGCTGGATGAACCGCTGGGCGGAGTAGATCCGGCAACCCGACAATTCATCCTGGACACGATACTGGATTCTTTTGGCGAAGAGAATACGATCATCATCAGCACGCATATCGTATCGGACATCGAGAGGATCCTGGATGACGTGGTCATGATCAAGGACGGGAAAGTGCACCTGCAGGGCGAAGCAGACGAGCTTCGTGAGAAATACGGAAAGACTATAAACGACATTTTTAAAGACGAATTCCGTTATGAGGAAGGAGGAATGGAAGATGAGTGAGAACACAATGGAGCTTAAGAAGAAACGGATCGGAATGGAAGCTTTCTTCCACGATTTTAAGAAGTATTCAATTCTGGGAATACTTATACCGTTCCTGCTGACGATTCCGTCACTGGTACTCCAGATCTACTGGTTCCGGTACGACAGCATAATCCAGAGCAGAGGTATCAACACCGCCTATGAAGGCTGGTCATATACACACTATATTACTTTCACGGATCAAGAAGAACCTGTCATACGATTCATCGAGAAATATAAGGCAGGGGACGGTATGTTCTATCAGGTACTCGAAACACTCTTCGGTGCTCTTTTACTGATACTGGTTATCTATGTGGCGATTGACACGTTCCGGCATTTCTTCGGCAAGCAGGCATCGATCACTATGATGATCCCTTGCAGCCGGCAGACGCTGTTCCTTGCGAAACTTTCAGCTGCGACACTGGTAATTTTCTTTGCTTCGTTTCTTTATGTCATGAGGAAAGCACTGTCTGACGGATGGCTTGGATGGGACAATGGAATCTGCAGACTGAAGAGACGAGAGTTCGTTGGAATCAGAAGAGGTTGGGATATTAGCGGAGTAGGTATCACGCCACAAAGTACCATCTACATGGTTGTTTTGGGGCTAGGCATTGTATTGGGTGTGGTCCTGGTGACGGCTCTTATCGGGAGATTCTCACAGAAGTATAAAGAATCGAAAGTGATTGTGCTCACATGCCTTATTTCCGTAGTAATGCTGAGTGTGATATATAGCATATTTACATGCTTGCAATGGTTTTCTTTCGGTCCAACCGTTGAAGTGGTAGTGATGTGCATTGCACTCCTTCTTCTGGCCGTTGGTATCCTCGTGGATTGCAAACTTCTGAAAAAGCACAATACCCTGGTCTCCTGATGGGATCCTCAAGCATTTTTTATGGGATCAGAAATTGCAATAGTGTTTTTGTCAAAGAAAAAATCCCCCAGGGAGCCATCCTTTGGTGAAAGATACAAGATTATAAAAACCTACTTTACTTTCTAATAGAATTGCTTTAATATGCCATTCCTGGTGAGATGTTGCAGCCTGTCGGCCATTTCCCGACAGGCTCTTTCATGAATAATAGGAGGTATGTATGAGCAATTCCAGTAACTCGATTTCAAATCAGACTTCTATCGGTAAGCAGATCAAGAAGTATGCTATCTGCACATTGATCGCTGCGTTTATTACCCTGATCGCCTCTGCAGTTATGCAGTTTATTTGGTTTAATTACGATGAGATCATCAGCAATGAATGGCTGTATATCTCTTCCGACGGTTATAAGGACGAACAGCTTTCTCTGATCCGCCTGTGCCAGAATACACTTTTCCAGAAGAGCATCCTGATCTGCTCTATCGTGTGCCTTGTGATCTTCCTGGCTTACATGATCTACGATGTGATCCGCACCGTCAGAGAAGACGAAGAGCATGTTGCCTGCTTCGTGGCCAAGCTGGTTGCGGTTTCCGTTATCGGCGCCATCGCCACAGCGATCCACTGTGTTGCTAATTTCCTGGGTATGGGTGGTTTCACATACGACGAGGGACTGTTCGTTCTGGAAGAGAGATCCTTCCTGCCGATCGGCGGTTATGAGTACCACGAAGTATGGAGCGTATTCCCGAAGGCCAACATCGGACTGTTCGTGTTCCTGTTCCTCATGATCCTGATCCTCTTCATCAGCCTTTACCTCGGTTCCACAGTAGCAGTTATCCTGACCCGTCACACAACACAGGTTGCATCGATTGCATCCGGCGTGGCGATCGTACTTGTGGCAACCGGTCTTCCGATCCTCTCCAGACCTTCCAACATCATCGTTGCTGTGATCGCAGTGGTTCTGGGAGCGGTAACTTTCGCAACTTCGGTCCTGGCTTCCAGAATGGCTGAGAAGGCAGCGGTCAGAGCAAGAGAAGAGAACCTTGCTTCGAACAATTACTGAGTTTCAACTCAGATTTACAGGTCCGCAAACACCATAACAATGTTACAATGCCTTATGGAGGTGGTGTTTCGTGAGCCGAATCGTATTTCTTGCAGATCTGCATGGAAACTATACAGCTACTCTTGCCATGGAGCAGGAGTTACAGAAATTGAACCCGGATAAGATCTGGTTTCTTGGTGACGCAGTGGGAAAAGGACCCCAGAACGTGGAGACATGTGACTGGGTACGTGCCCACTGCGATTCTTTTCTTAAGGGAAACTGGGACGAATGGATCTGCAGTGCTTTTGCCGAGAGAAATCTACCGCCTGAGAAACAGGACGAGTTCGCACCCGCCCTTCGTTTCTACTGGGAGCAGATCGGAGAAGAGAGAGTCAAATGGCTGGATTCTCTTCCGCAGGAAGCATCCATGTGGATCAGCGGCCTGCATTTCCGCCTGATCCATGGCCGAACCATCGACAGGCTTTTCCAGGCCTCCGACCCCACCGAGATATTGGAAGAAGGGCTTCTGGGCAGCGATAAGAAAACGAAATACGATGCCATGATCTGCGCCGATTGTCACCGGCCTTTCGTCCGGGCTCTGAATTACGGTTATGCCCTGAATACCGGAAGTATCGGCAACAGCATCTGCCGTCCGCTGGCCTGTGCTCTTATGGTGGAGGGCGACGTCGGATCACAGGAGCCTTCACCGATCCACTTTACCACCATCGCGGTCCCCTACGATAACCGCAAAGCCGCCGATATCGCATTGGCTACACCGGGACTTCCTCTGGCAGAGGCTTTTGCCAACGAAGTCATGACCGGACAATACTCGCGCTGAGTCCGGTTTCCTCCCCGGATCCGACATCGGATCGAGAGAAAAAGAAGGAATCGGAAACAGAAAAAGGAGGACCTTGTGGAAAGATCGACGAACATCAATATTAACGAAGCAGATGTTGTTTTTCGACAGTTATATGGAAACGATCCTAAAGTGATCGCAGACCAGAAGACCCGCTATGCGGAGGCGATCGAAGAATTCTACAGGATCTTTCCTGCGTACAAATCAAGTACCGGATCCGAAAACACAGCGATCTCGATCTTTTCCGCACCGGGGCGTACCGAGATCTGCGGAAACCACACCGACCACCAGCATGGAAGAGTTCTGGCAGCGGCTATCGACCTGGATGCGGTTGCTGTTGTGGCGCCGAACGGGATGCAGAAGATCCGTGTTCAGTCTGAGGGATATCCGCCTATCGAAGTGGACCTTTCGGACTACGCACCCAGGGAGAATGAGACGGGCCGTACCGGTGGTCTGATCCGGGGTGTAGCGGCTCGGTTCGTCGCCCGGGGAATCGATGTTCCCGGCTTCGATGCTTATGTTACGTCTGATGTGCTTTCCGGCAGCGGTCTTTCTTCCTCTGCGGCCTTCGAAGTCCTGATGGGCACCATTGTCGACCATCTGGCAAATGACGGAAAACTGGGTCCGGTGGAGATTGCCAAGTTCGGCCAGATCGCCGAGAATCAGTATTTCGGCAAAGCCAGCGGTCTGATGGACCAGATGGTATCTGCCGTCGGCGGACTGGTGGAGATCGATTTTGCCGATCCGGAAAAACCAATCATAGACACGCATCAATGTGATCTGGAAGCGATGGGCTTCACGCTGATCGTCACCGATACGAAAGGCAGCCACTCGAACCTGAGCGGGGAATACAGCGCTATTCCGGAAGAGATGAGAAGCGTTGCTTCTTTCTTCGGGAAGAAGTATCTCCGGGATGTGGAGGAAGAGGCCTTCTACGAGGCGCTTCCGCGCCTGAGACAGGATCCTTCCATCGGAGATCGGGCGATCCTTCGCAGCGCACATTTCTGGGATGACGACAGAAGAGTGCATCAAGAAGCAGAAGCGCTGCGATCCGGAGATCTACAGCGCTTCCTGGAATTAGTCAATGCATCCGGAAGATCTTCCGAAAGTCTTCTTCAGAACCTGTACTGCACAAGTACACCGCAGATTCAGGAGATCCCTCTGGCTCTTATGCTAAGTCGTCGCGTCCTCGGGAAAGAAGGGGCCTGCCGCGTCCATGGCGGAGGTTTTGCCGGCACGATCCAGGCCTTCGTACCGAAGGCAAAGGTCGATGAATATGTTAAGACCCTGGAAGCCGTCTACGGCCGGGGTGCCTGTCATATCCTGAAGATCCGCCCGTCAGGCGGAGTGAAAGTATTCTGACAGTTCCGAAGTCAGATTTTGTGGATCTGTTCCGCGTTCTCCACGGACAGTTTACGTATGCACGGATCTACCTCCGTCTCCGAACCGTAGCTGTTGGATTTCCCGAGAAGTCCGGCCACGACGAAGAAAGCGATGCCCAGCGCACACCCGATAGAACAGATAAATAGTGTCAGTACAATGATCATTTGGCATCCCCCTGTCTCTTCTTGGAGAAGATGAAAGTCACGATGGAGCGAGACAGATTCAGCTTGTCCAGGATGTGTTTGAATTTCGAAAATCCGATGCCCAAGAGCGTCAATGTACCGGATCCGACAAAGAAGCAGAAGGCACCGATGGCATAGGCCGGACCATTGCCGTCCTCGCTCTTGGTGATCCATTCTTTCTCAAAGTTGAAGATCTTACTCGCCAGTCCCGTCTTAAAGAGGATCAGGGACGACAGCGCGGCAAGGGTCAGGAAAATGACCGCGATCATGGCGCCGGCCAGGAAACGGTTCCAGGGCACGGTACCCACGACTTTGCCCGTCTGGCCGTTGACCAGGAATGTATAAGGGGTTCCGTCCTTGTCGATGGTGATGAACCAGGCCGGAAGAAGGGCCGTCGACGTGATGGCCAGATTCGGTTTCGGTACTGATGTGATGATCCTTTTCTTCAAGTAGAAAGGCGGCTTCGGCGTTAATTCATCCATGGCTCTCGTGAGAAAAGCTCTTGCCTTCATCTCGGCGATTCCCTTTCCTGCGCGGGGCTCCAGGTCCTGCACGTTGGAATAAAATCCCATGAGATAGGATGTGTCGAAAGGCACCTTCTCTTTGAGGTCATAGGGATCCAGCATTGCCGAGGTGCGGTCGGAAAGCACCTTACAGGCTTCTACCGGAAGATCTTCAAAACCACATTCACCATCGTAAATATATTCGGATTTGCCGATGGAGAAACGCTGTGTATCGGTGATGTTTCCGTCATAGAGAAAGTAAGGAATGTAGATACCACGCACTACACTGGGCCGGGCTTTCTTGAAGAATTTCGGAACGAAGACCCCGCTTTGGAGCTGCTTGAGTACACTGTCCACAGCGTCTTCCTTCGTGACTTTGAAAGGCAAGATATAGTCCGGACGACGTTCCTGCGAAATGCGGTTAAAAACCACGGCAGTAGAGCCGCAGTACATACAGTGTGTGGATGCTTCAGTACCGGAAACGATGACTTCACCGCCGCACTGACTGCACTTATAGATGTGGCAGTCGTACATCTCACCGGTGAGCTCTTCCTTCTCCACCAGGTTTTCCATCGCTTCCGGCTCTTCTCCGTTATACAGGTAGAAATCATCTGCATCCGGAAGCGTCTGGGGATCGATGATGTTTCCACAGGTTTCGCATATAAGGGAATCAAAACCAGGGTCGTAGACCATAGGGGCCCCACAACCCGGACAATTCTTAGCCATATCCGTATCTCCTTTTAAATGCCGCGCCCACGGCACTATACTTCAGTTATTACTATTTTATCACGGAGTTTTTACATCTGAATAGGGTAAAAAAACCGAAATAGAGAGAGATAAATCGTTGGCCGATGCTGTCAGGTTATGGAGAAATAGAATTCCGTGTTCCAGCAGAGGAGATGAGGGTGATGGCGTAGGTAGACCTTGTATTCCGGAACCAGTTCCCGGAGAAGAAGAGGGAGGGTAATGAGATCCTCACTCTTATGGTAACAGGACACGATGAGGCTCGGGTGGTCCCGAAGGATCACTTCGCGGCCGCCTTCCAGTGCGGCCAGCTCGTTGCCCTCCACATCCAACTTGATCAGGTCTGCTTTCTGTCCCTGTAACAGCGTTACAATCGTTGCGGCAGTAAGGTCTTCGCCACTTGCGGATTCGTGTGCACCACGGCCCTTATTCCGGTCGATCCGGGTGATTCCGTCCCGGTCAGACACCAGTGCACGGACATAAGATATGACTTTCGGGGCCGGATCAGTCCCCTCACGAAGCGACGAAGTATTATCCTGAAGCTTTCTGAAATTTCTTCCGTCCGGCTCTACTGCCACGATATTTCGGATCTGCGGAAAGAGGGAAGAGTACAGAAGAACGGTGTCCCCGTTATAGGCTCCCAGGTCCAGAAAAGTCGCGTCATCGGAAAGAGTGAGCAGTTCTTTTGCCTCAGAAAGAGGCCGCTCCACAGGGCGAAGAAGAGTGTAGTCCCCGGACAGTTTATACTTCACGGTGGCATCGAAGGTGGCCCGGGAAACCTCGTCAGAGAGCATTTCCCGAACTTGTGCGAAGGATTCGGCATGGGTCTCATAGAAATCCCGGTCGAAGAGGATCTGACCGTAAACGGGCACGTCCGGGGCATAGGTCTCGCATTCCGAAGCGATGCGGTCGATATTGGCCAGGACTTCGGGACGGGAAGTGCCGAAGCAGATCAGGACGATCATGTCGGGAAAACGGGCGTGCAGCGCCTCGTAGGTCTCTACCGGAAAGCCACGGAAGGTGCGGTTCCGGACGAAATCGGAACTGGCAAAAATGCCGGATACGTGGATATTTCGGGCCAGAAGCTGATCCAGGATCTTGTCGGCGCCGTTTCCTGTACCATAAAGAACGACCGGCTTTTGGGCGGTCGTCAGATAGGTCCATATATCTTGTTGTGGCACGGCGGTACTCATCACTTGCTGCTGTCGGAGATGTACTGCTTGTACTCGCGGCTGATGATGTTCCAGTCCAGCTCGAAGCGGGCCATGTGCTTCTGGAACGCGGCGCGGGCGGCTACCGGATTCTTGGCCTTGATGGCATCGAAGATCGCACGGTGATCAGAGACGATCTTGAGATCCTTAACCGAGTGCAGACTCAGGCTTCTTACACGGTCGAAGTGCATGCTCATGAGACTGACCATATAGTGGCACTGCATCTTGTTGCAGATGCGGTAGATGATCTTGTGGAAATCGTTGTCCAGACCCAGCAGCTTCGTCGGCTCCTTGGCCAGATAGAATTCCTGCAGCTGCAGATTCTCTTCCAGATCTCGCAGATCGGATTCTTTTGCCATCTCGCAGGCATCCTCAACCAGCGCCGTTTCTACGGTGATACGCAGGAAACGTGCCTCACGGATGAGGTCGGAATCGATCATGGAAACCAGACAGCCCTTCTGCGGAAGGATGTCGACGATCTTGGATTTGGACAGTTCCAGAAGTGCCTCATGGATCGGAGTTCTCGAAAGACCCAGCTGGGTTGCGACTTCCTGCTCGCCGATCATGCTGCCCGGTTCGATCTCCAGGTTGATGATGTTATCACTGATGATACGGAAAGCATACTCACGGTTAGTCTCGCTGGGGTTTTTCGGTGTAATGATCATATGAGGGACTCCTTTGTACCTATTATCGGGTGAAGCGATAAATACTACTATTTAGCAACAGTATAAATATACAGTATTTTTAACTTCCATACAAGTTGCGGACCCGCGGTTTACGCAAATTTTCTGCTGTCACTTTCGGGTTCTTTTCCGGTAGGATCATTCCGCTCTTTCAAGCCTTATCGTGGGCAAAAACTCTCGCCCCGGATCATTCGCCGACGTACTTTCTCAGCACCTTTCTTACGGCTCCCGGTCCCGCCAGCATCTCGGACAGCATGTTCTCGATCTTCGGAGCCAGACCGCAGGCCACCAGGTCCGTGGCGAAGAGCTCCCGGTTCGAAAGCAGGCCGTTGAGCTGGCCGTCGCAGCTGTCGGGGTTGCCGAAATACACATTCTTCAGCTGATCCTGCAGAGAAGCGAGCAGCGGATCCGAGCTGATGGGCATCGGATCACCGTTGTCATCCACACCCAGAAGGTAGCGGAACCAGCCGGCAATGGTCAGCGGAATATAGGTCAGGGACGTCACGTTCAGGGACGGATCGGCGATATAGGACTTGATGGTCTCACCGAAACGGATCGGCACCTTCAGGCTGGTATCCGTCGCGATACGCTGCGGTGCATCCGGAATATACGGGTTCGGAAGACGCTCCTCGATGACTTCCCGGATGAATTCCTTCGGATCCAGGATCTTCGGATCAGTTACGACAGGAAGTCCTTCCTGATAGCCCATCTTCTTGATCAGATCCACCAGAAGCGGATTCTTCATTTCTTCGGAGATACGGGTATATCCCAGCAGGCATCCGAAGATGGCCAGGGAAGTATGCAGTGGATTCAGACAGGTGGTTACCTTCATGCGCTCGGACTGATTGACGGTCTCGCGGTCCGTCATGTACACACCGGCCTTCTCGAAAGCGGGGCGGCCGTTCGGGAAGGAGTCCTCCATTACCAGGTACTGGGGTACTTCCGCATTGACGAAAGGCGCGATAAAGGTGCCTCTGGATGTCGTGATCGGAGCCATATCGGAGATGCCCATCTTCTCGATCATGTCCTGTACAGACGGGTCCGGACGGGGGGTGATCTTATCGATCATGCTCCAGGGGAAAGCCACTTTCTTCTCATTCTGAAGGTAATCCAGGAATTCTTTGGTGACAAACTTACGGATACGCCAGCCTTCTGCGATCTCGAAGATCGCGGACTGGAGCTTCTCGCCGTTATGGCTGCAGTTATCCATGCTGGCCAGGGCGATGGGTGCGGCGTTCTTATTGAAACGTTCCCACAGCAGGGCGCACACGATACTCATGGCATGACGGGCTTTCTCCGGACCTTCTTCCAGATCCGCTTCCACTACAGGAAGCAGTGCGCCCTCCATGTTCCGAAGTGCGTAGCCTTTCTCCGTGATGGTGAAACTCATGAGCTGCAGGGAAGAGGAGGAGGCGATCTCCTTAAGACGCGTCATCTCCTCGGCCTGAGAAGGATCCGCCTTTCTGGCTTCGGTGATACTGCCGATGACTTCGTAGCCTACGTCGCCGCTGGGCTTGAGGTCTACCATCAGGGTCAGGTTGTCGAAAGGCCGGTAGATGCGGTCGATGATCTCGTAGTCGAAAGTATCCGCTGCGATGACACCACGGTCAGCAAGTCCCTGATTCAGCAGGTCCTGCTGCAGTCTGGCCACGAATCCGCGGAAGATATTACCGGCGCCGAAATGCAGCCATACCGGCTCTTCGGCCGTGCGGGCCGTGACCTGGTCCAGGTCGAAAGAAGGCAAAGCAATACCCATATCCGCCCAGATCTTCTTGTCGGAAAGAGATTGACGATTCATCGATATCATATTTTTCACGCTCCTTGCGAGATTCAGCGAGGGTTGTTCTTACTTACCGCTTCCCAGAGACCATGGATGTACGAAGCGCCCAGAGCACGGTCATAAAGGCCGTAACCCGGACGGGATGTCTCGCCCCAGATACGACGTCCGTGATCCGGTCGGATATAGCCGTCAAAACCACTGTCATACAGGGCTTTGACGATGGCATACATATCCAGGTCGCCTTCGGTGCTCAGATGGGCACTCTCATGGAAATCTTTCTCAGTTGTATGTTTCACGTTACGCAGATGTACGAAAGGAACTCGCCCCATGGAGGCGAACTCCTTGGCCATAGCGGGGATATCGTTCTCAAGATTGGCGCCCAGACTTCCGGTGCAGAGGGTAAGACCATTGCGCTTACTGGAGTTCAGGCCCAGATATGTACGGATAGACTCTGCGCTGCAGACGACTTTCGGCAGGTTAAAAAGCGGCCACGGCGGATCGTCCGGATGCACGCCGAAGTCCAGATCGTACTCCTCGGCGTACGGCATGATGGCGTCGAGGAAATAGGAAATATTCTTGAAGTATTCTTCCGCAGAGATATTCTGGTAGAATTCAATGTCTTTCGCCATTGCCGGGAAACGCTCCGGTTCCCAGCCCGGAAGGGTCATGGCGTTGGAGCCGTCCATCATGGACTGGATGATGGACGAAAGCGTCAGTCCGGAAGCATAAGAATGGTCATAAGCCATAGCGAAACTTCCGTCAGAAAGAGGCATTTCCAGCTGGCTTCTGAACCAGTCCATCACAGGCATGAAGTTATAGCAGATACACTTCACTCCCGCCTCGTGGAGGTTCTTCATGGTATCAATATAATTCTGGATATACTGATCCTTAGTCGGGAGACCCTTCTTAATGTCCTCATGGATATTGACACTCTCGATGACCTCCATCTCGAGGCCTGCCTCGTTGACTTCTTTCTTCGTCTCAAGGATCATCTCTTTCGTCCAGATCTCTCCGGCCGGAATATCAGAAAACATAGTGGCAACACCCGAAACACCAGGGATCTGGCGGATCTGAGCCAACGTTACTGTATCATCGCCGTGTGGCCACCAGCGCAAAACCATCTTCATGTTACTTATGCCTCGTTCCCTAGAATATAAAAACCGTGCATTCTGTCGGGAAAGCCGAAAAACGGCACACAGAAATACACATTTTTGCCTTGTCACAACTAGTATACTAGCGAACTAGCATGATGTCAAGCAAAACTGATACGTTGTTTTCTGCGGTGAAAAACGATTCTCCGAAACCCGGATTTGTCCTGCAGATCAGGGCATCCGGGAGGAAAAGGTGATCACATCTTGTCTGTATCGTTAGAATTGGAACGGGTAGAGAAACGCATGTAACTCAGGAGCCACGGCAATACAACCACCCATCCGTATTTCTTCAATACGTCGAACAGGTAAGTGGTTGCCAGTTCACTGAGGGTACACACACCATCGAGATACTCCTTGAAATGGAGTGCGCAGTAAGCGATCCACAAACTGACAACAGACGCCAGGACCAGAAGAGTACCCTTGATCAGGATCTGCTTCGGGATCTTCGTGCTGGTGCCGCCTTCCTTCAGGGATTTGTTCACGACGCGGAATCCTGCAAAAAGCAGAATGATCGTCACGACCAAAGCGATGAGAAAGATTATTGTTGCGATCATTGGAGCATCCATTTTTCTTCCGACCAACTTTCCTCAGAAATAGCGTACACCGATACTTTAGTACAGCGCCCCGCGTCCGTCAATATATCTTAATCTTCGGAGTCCTCTGTCTTCTCGTCGTCCTCGTCGACATCATCCGAATCATCAGAGTCATCATCCACATCGGACTCGTCGTCGGACTCCTCGTATTCTTCATCCTCATCTGTCACAGGCTTCTCTTCCTGGTAGTTCTCGGGATGCTCGCGCTTGTCCTTCATCAGGAGCGCGAAGTTGAAGTCCTTCTCACAGCAACGGCGGCAGAGGTAGCAGCAGGTGAAGGGAAGGAACAGGATGCTGGGGAAGAAAGCGATCATGACTGCCAGGGATACGATCATATAAAGCCACATCAGGAACATGTGTCCCGGGTACATGGTGGAGAAAGTAAAGCTGTGGAACAGCGTGTTCTTGAAGGTGTTCTTGAATCTTGCCAGGTACGCGAAGGTGTAAGGTACGGCGCAGAGGAAAGGCAGCAGCAGGAATACCGCGACCGGCGCATACCAGGACGGCATGGTGATCCCGCGGAAGCCCCAGATGGCGACAAAAAGATTGAACCCTGTCAGTCCGCCATAGAGAAGAAGTACCAGATTCAGGGCCACACCCTGAGGAAGATTCTCCTTGAAAGAATGCCAGAAATCACGTCCCGGCGTGGTGGAGTGATCCTTGAAACGCTTGTGCACAGCGTAGTAAAGGGCGCTGGAAGCGGTTCCCATGGTCACGATCGGGATCGAACAGAGAAACCAGAAAAAACTGAGTATGATAATATCGCCGAGCTTATCGCCCAGCTCATAAAACTTGCTGCTCGTCGTGCGGTCGTAGAAAGATTGACTCATTGTTTGGACTCTCCTTTTCCTGTCTATATTATCTGCTAAAGGGGGAAATGACAAGTAAAAAAATCTTTCTGCCATACTAGTGTAATCCGTATGGAAAGCGCCAAAACTTTATGTTACTCTTAGGAAAGAAAACTGCTTTCGACACCGAAAGAGAACGAGTGAGGAACCTGATATATGGAGCTTGCAGGAATTTTCAGCAATGGCATGATTTTACAGAGAGAGCGCCCGTGTACCATCTGGGGCAAGGCGGAACCGGCGGAGCAGATCCGCGTGATCCTGGAAGGAAATGTCTATCCTGCCATCGTGAATGACGGCCGTTTCTCCGTTACTCTTCCGCCCCATCCTGTGGCAAAAGAACTAAGCCTTGTGGTGGAGGGCAATTCTCGTGTGGAGCTGGACGACGTATGTTTCGGTGATGTGTTCTTCCTCACGGGCCAGTCCAATATGGAACTGCCTGTGTACCGGACCATGGACGTGTCGAAGGAGGAGATCGAAGCTTCCGATTATCCCTATATCCGTCAGTATCGTGTGACGCCGCAGTTCCAGATGGATCCTTCAAAGATGGCGGAACTTCCGAAACTTCCCTGGACCCGCGCGGTGCCGGGAGAACTGCGGGATATGAGTGCGCTGGGTTTCTATAGTGCCAAGCGGATCTACGATCAGGTCCAGATTCCCATCGGTCTGGTGCTGGCAGCCCAGGGTGGATCGAATATCGAGTCCTGGATGCCGGAGGAACTGCTTGCAGATTTCGGAGACTTCACTCGTTTCTATAAAATGTTCGAGGGTGAAGATGCGCTTCCGAAATATATAGATGAATGTGAGAAAAGGATCGCCAAGTGGCGGGCCGACCTGGAGCGTCCCGAGGATACTCTGATGCCGGAATTCATCCCCAACGGGGCGAGTGATTTTGCCGTACCAGGCATGCTTCTGGAGAAGAAGGGGAGCGGATTTACCGGGGTGGCCTGGTTCTATAAAGAAGTGGAGCTTCAGAATGAGCCGGTGGAGGATGCTTTCCTCTATGTCGGTAATCTCATCGATTCCGATATTACGTATATTAACGGTGTGGAAGTCGGCCAGACGGCCTACCGGTATCCGCCGAGAAAGTATCCTTTCGACGGGAAGATCCTGCACAAAGGCAAGAACCTGATCTGCGTGCGTCTTCTTATCGACAACGGAAACGGCGGTTTTGTTGCCGAGCATCCGTACTATCTGCGATGCGGACAAGAGAAGATTTCTCTTGAGGGAAACTGGAAGATCGTCCTTGCCCAGACGCCGGAATATCCGCTGGATGCGGGCATCCGCGGACAGAATGTGCCCACCGCGCTCTACAAGACTTCCGTGCGTCCCCTTGCCGACTTTGCTTTCCGCGGGATCTGGTGGTACCAGGGTGAATCCAACTCCGACGATCCCTCTCGCTATAACGAGAAATTCAGCCGCATGATCGCCCACTGGCGTGAACTCCTGAACCAGGACCTGCCGGTGATCTGCGTAGAAATGCCGGATTACGTCGATCCGATCTTCGGAACTCCCGAAGGCTGGGCCTCCATCCAGCAGCAACAACGCGACGCCGCTCACGAAGTTCCCGACTGCTCCGTTGTCTCCGGCAAAGACCTCGGCGCCCCCCTCGAACTCCACCCCCAGCGCAAAAGCGAACTCGGCACCCGCCTCGCCGCCACCGCCCTGAAGGTCTACTATTCCAAATAACCAACTCCGAAAAACACACGATTTACTATATTCGCAAGAAATCAGTTAAGCACCAGGCGATCCCACAGACCGCAAGGTGCTTTTCTTATAGAACCATATCCCCCACCAACATCTCCCTCACAATCCCCGTAAGCACTGAGAATACGCGAAGAGCGCTTCCTCAGCCGCAAAGCAGTGAGGACTTGCGCGGAAGTTTTTCCAGCGCGCCTTTTGTGCAACTTCGCCAACTTTTGGATTGAAATCTGGCGTCGACCGTTGACAATCGTCTAGCATGGTGGTATTCTTTTTGACGTAGACAACTAGCATACAAGTGTGCAAGCGAAAGATAAACAAGCAAAAGATGAAGTAAAAGACGAGTGATAGTTGTTTCGCCACAGGTGGGATTTGGCAGACAGAAATATCGTTTGCGGTTTGGATGTAAGTAATTCAATGGGAGTGGTTTTATGAGTACGAACAGAATCAGTTCTGAGTGGAAGCCTGCGAAGAAGAAAAACTTCTCGCGCCACATGGGCCAGTACTGGCAGATCTACCTAATGTTGCTTATTCCGGTAGTGTATTACATTGTTTTCCGTTACATTCCGATGTTTGGTAACATCATCGCCTTCAGACGATACAGAGCAGGTGCCAGCATCTTCGGTTCCGAGTGGAGCGGCCTGAAGTACTTCAAGCAGTTTATCGGCGACAAGGCTTTCTGGAGAGCTTTTAAAAATACATTGACGCTGAACATCACCTATCTGTTGTTCCGATTCCCGTTAACGCTGATCTTCGCACTTCTGATCAACGAGATCAGAAACCTTCACTGGAAGAAATTCGTACAGACCGTATCTTATCTTCCGCACTTTATTTCCATGGTTATCGTCTGCGGTATGATCAAGGAACTGGTTTCCTCCGCAGGTCCGATCAACTCCTTTATTGCAAGTCTCGGTATGTCGAAGATCACTTTCCTTTCTGTACCGAAATGGTTCCCGAGTATCTTCACGATCTCCGGTGTATGGCAGAGCATGGGCTGGGGCACGATCCTCTACCTGGCGGCTATGGCGAACATCAACCCGTCTCTTTATGAAGCGGCAGCCGTTGACGGTGCCGGTCATTTCCAGAGAGTATGGCACATCACGATCCCGTCCATTCTTCCTACGATCACAACGTTGCTGATCCTGGACATCGGTGGCCTCGTAGGATCCGGCGGAGCTTTTGAAAAAGTATTCCTTCTTTACAATCCGATGATCTATGACTCTGCAGATATCGTATCTACATACGTATACCGAATGGGTATCGGATCCGGTAACTACAGTTACGCGACAGCCGTTGGTCTGTTCGAAGGATTGATCAATCTCACGCTCTTGTCGATAGCAAACTTTGCATCCAGGAAGCTGACTGACAGCAGCTTGTTCTGAGGGGGTGAATGAAGATGAATAAGAAGAACATTTTCACACGCCTGAAAGAACGCCGCGGCGCAGTCAAGACAGGCAGCACATCCATAAAGGTTCGTGAGAACAGAGGATACAAAGTATTTCTCGTGGTCAATACGATCATCATGATCCTGATCTCTGTAGCGACACTTTATCCTTTCCTGTATCTCGTTTCGCAGTCCTTCTCCTCGAGTACGGCACTGACAGCAGGATACAACGGTATCATTCCGAAGGGATTCAATGTCGATACCTATAAGGCAGTATTAACACAGGGCGACTTCCTGGGTTACTACAAGAACACGATCATTTACGCAGTGGTAGGTACACTTGCCTCCCTGATCACATCTTCACTGCTGGCTTACCCGCTCAGCAAGAGGAATCTGAAAGTAACAAGGATCCTGACACCGTTCATCATCTTCACGATGTACTTCGGCGGCGGATTGATCCCGAACTACGTACTGGTTATCCGTCTGGGTCTGAAAAATACAATGGGCGCATTCATCCTTCCTATGATGATCAGCACCTACTACGTACTCCTGATGAAGTCCTTCTTCGCAGGTACACCTAAGGATCTGGAAGAAGCCGGTGAGCTCGACGGACTGAGTAAGTTCGGTGTGTTCTGGAGAATCGCTCTTCCGCTTTCCAAGCCGATCATGGCGACCATGACACTGTTCTACGCAGTTATGTACTGGAACAACTGGTATCAGGCTTTCCTGTACCTGAGAAAAGAGAAGTGGCCGGTAGCTTACTACCTGCAGACCATCATCCGTGGTTCTACGGCAACCGGCGACCAGGACGCGCAGAAAGTGGCGACCAACGTACGTTCCTGCAGCATGGTCCTTACCGTACTTCCGATCATTCTCGTATATCCGTTCATTCAGAAATATTACGTGCAGGGCATGATGCTCGGCGGCGTAAAAGAATAATCACTTAGTTTGTTGCCGTCTGGATGTGTTTGAGGGTCTGGACGGAGCAGAAATAAACATCCACTTTAGATGAGGAGGAAAATTATGAAAACAAGAAGAATTTTAAGTCTTTCTTTGGTTGCTTCCATGATGATCGGTGCAGTGGGATGCTCTAGCTCAGAGACAACTACAGGCACGACAAAAGAAGCCGTTCCGGATAAGATCGAGACGACAACTACAGCAGCAACTTCGGCAGATGCTTCCCAGGAAACAGAGAAGAAAGAAAACTATCAGTATGGTCTGAACACAACATTCCATTCTGACGAGAAGGTAACTTATACCATGTTCTTCAGTGATGCATCCTGGTATGCAATGCAGGACACATGGAAGACAGAAGGTATCTTCAAGAAGCTCGAGGATCTGACGAATGTTCATCTGGATATCATTTCCTATGACTCCAATGACTACATGAATAACGTTACCCTCGACATCAACGCCGGTGAGTCCGCTTACATCATCCCGAAGATCTACGATGACAGTGCTTTCGTAGACGGCGGCGCCATCGTTCCGATCTCTGATTATGTTCAGTACATGCCGAACTATGTTGACTTCTACAACAAGTACAACATGGCTCCGGACGTAAAGACCATCACCAGAGCAAATGGTAAGTACTATAAGCTCCCTGGCATGAAGGAAGACGTACTTCTTAACTACACATTCGTAATCCGTGAGGATATCTTTAAGGCAGCCGGTGTAGATGTTGCTTCTCAGGAAGCTACATGGACATGGGAAGATCTCCTGGAAGACCTTAAGACAGTTAAGGCTTACATGGTTAAGAACGGCATGTGCAAAGACTCCGATTACATCTGGTCTGACCTGTGGTGCGGTGGTACTTCCGGTCACGGTAACGGCGGTAACCTGCTGAACGTTATCGGTACAACATATGACTGCAGCGCCGGTTGGGGCTTTGAGAACAACTATGGTCTGCGTTATGACCAGTCCAAGGATGAGTTCTACTTCAACCCGATCACAGATAACTACAAAGAGTATCTGAAGATGGCTAACGCTTTCGTTGAAGCAGGTATCCTCGATCCGGAAACATTTACTCAGGAAGATGATACAGCTCAGGATAAGTTCTACACAGGTAAGACAGTTATCATGAGTGTTAACCAGGGTACTGTTGCAGGTACTGAGAGCAAGATGATCGAGAACCTTGGCGAAGGCAAGTACGAACTGTACTACACCATCCCGCCGAGAAGCAAGCTGTACAACTATTCTACAGCCGGTAACGCTCGTCTTGAGAATGGTGTCATGATCTCCAAGAAGGCTCTTGATGAGCTGGGCGAAGAAGACTTCATTAAGATGCTCCGTTTCGTAGACTGGCTGTGGTATTCCGAGGAAGGTTATACTTTCCATAAGTGGGGTATCGAAGGCGAGACATATGAGATCAAAGATGGCAAGAAGGTCCTTAAGGACGGTTATTGCAACGGTGGTCTTGGTTTCGGTAACAATCCGGAAGGAACTCTTACAGACGTACGTCTTAAGTGGGGTTACGGCGGAGGAAACTTCTTCTATGGTCATACTGTAGCAGAAATGTCTGATGCCTTTACTGCTCAAGTAGCCGGCTTCACAGCCTCCAATGCTAAGAACCGTGAGACACCTCCGTTGGCTCCGGGTGTTGCTCCGACTGAAGATCAGAACGAGCAGATCAACCTCTTGGCTACACCTCTTCTCGACGAAGTAAACTCCTGGTCTCTGTCTTTCGTAATCGGTCAGAAGAATATCGATGCAGAGTGGGACAACTTTGTTAAGGCTTGTGAAGGCAAGGATTGTGCTAAACTCGTTGAGCTCTACAACAAGGCTTACAAGGGCAATTAATTAAATCGTTGTGGATGTTTAAATCGCATAATAATCGCCTCCCTGTCACCCGGAAACGGGTGTACGGGAGGCGGTTTTTGCTTTATAGAAATAATGAAAAAAGACGATCAAAAAAGGACCGGCCCGGAAATGGGGCAATGTCATTAAGTTAAGACAGCATTGACTCGATGAGGCTATAAAACAAGTCAAAAAGAG
>LVAV01000003.1:0-12685 GCA_001604185.1 Clostridiales bacterium Firm_16
ACCTTAACGTTACGAACGTTCGGCTGCTGCTGTGTCAACGCACGACGGGAAACCTGTGAACGCGTGATGCTGATCTTTCTGCCGAAATGAGTATCTTTCTGACAGATCTCACACTTTGCCATGTAAACACCTCCTATGTGCTACTTAATACGCGACCTAAATTACGCGCAGACAAAATGATAACACAATTATTTCTCTTGTGCAAGAGATTCTGTGCTATTTTCTGCTTTTTTCGGAACACCCCGTAAAAAGGCGATGGCATGGGTCGGACAACCGTTTACACAGACATCACAATGGATGCATTTGCTCTGGTCGATGACCGCCAGGGATTCCCGCATGGAGATCGCACCCTGCGGGCAGGAACGGACGCATTTCTGGCATCCGATACAACCGATATTACAGTTCTTGCGGGTTCTGGCACCCGGCCACTCATTCTGACATCTGACCGCCACGGTAGCCGTGATCGGCATCAGCTCGATGAGTTTCTTCGGACATACTTTCACGCACTGTCCGCAGCCGTGACACAACGCACGGTCGATATGACAGATGCCGTCCTTCAGGGTAATGGCACCGAAGGCACATACCGCAACGCAGTCTCCGAATCCGAGACAGCCGAAAGTGCAGGAGTTCGGTCCGCCCAGAAGTCCGCTGGCGGCGTGACAACTGGAAGTACCCAGATAAACATATCTCTTACTGGTCTGCTCGCAGGTACCCTGACAACGCGGCACCGCGACTTTCTTCTCCGGCACCGCCGCTTCGGTTCCGAGGATCGAAGCGATCTCTCGCGCGCAGTCCACGCCGCCGACGGCGCAGAGTGCAGTATTGGCACCGGGCTTGGTCAGGTAATCGGCATAACCCTCGCATCCGGCAAAACCGCAGCCGCCACAGTTGGCACCCGGTAATGCTTCCAGAATCTTTTCCTTCGTTTCGTTCTTTTCTACGGCAAAAACTCTCGACACCAGGACGATCAGAAGTCCAAGCAGCAAGGCGAGCCCCAACATGATTCCGGTAGGTATCAGGATATTGACAAGTGATTGTGGCATATACTTAACCTCCGAACAGATTCTCTACAAGTCCCTTGAAGCCCAGGAACGATACGGCTACCAGGGAAGCGGAGATCAAAGTGATCGGCAGACCCTTCAAGGCTTCCGGTACATCCGCTTTGTCGATACGGGAACGTACGCCGGAGAACAGGAACAGCGACAGGGTAAAGCCGATACCGGCACCCAGGGCATTGACCATAGACTCGGCGAAAGTGTAATTCGAATTGATGTTCAGGATCGTCACACCCAGTACCGCACAGTTGGTGGTGATCAAGGGAAGATAGATACCCAGCGCCTTATGGAGCGGCGGCATGGATTTCTTCATGATCATCTCGATCATCTGTACCAGAGCGGCGATAACGAGAATGAAGACCAGGGTCTGAAGATAACCCAGGTTCAGTTTATCCAGAAGGAGGTGCTGGATGGGCCAGGTGATGGCAGAGGCCACCATCATGACAACCACGACGGCACCGGACATACCCATGGCGGTCTTCAGGTTCTTGGATACGCCCAGGAAGGAACAGATACCCATGAACTTGGAAAGTACGAAGTTATCTACAAGGATCGCAGAGAAGATAATGATGAGAAATTCCTTAGTCATACATCAATCCTCCTTTCTCTTGCAGAGATCGCAGCCGCCGCAGGACAGACAGTCATTGACGCTGCTGGTGCCGCAGGGAGACGGTTCCTTACCGGAACTGTGTTTCTCCTGCTTCTTCATGATCAGCTGTACCAGACAGATGCAGATACCGAATACGAAGAATCCTCCCGGAGGCAGCATGAAGAACATCATCGGCTCGAACACGGTACCGAAGAGAGGAAGCTGCATATCGAAGAATGTTCCGCATCCCAGGATCTCACGGATGGAACCCATGAGAAGAAGAGCCAGGGTAAAACCGGTACCCATGGAGAAACCATCCAGGATACTGGACAGTACCGGCTGCTTACTGGCGAAGGTCTCAGCTCTGGCCAGCAGGATACAGTTTACAACGATCAAAGGAATATAGATTCCCAGCGACTCGTTCAGAGCCGGGAAGTAAGCAGAGATCAACATCTGCACGATAGTTACGAAGGTCGCAATGATGGTGATAAAAGCCGGGATCCTGACCTTGTTCGGAATGATGTTCCGAAGAAGAGAGATAATGGCTTCCGAAGCCGTCAGTACGAAGAGTACCGCCAGTCCCATGAACAGAGAAGACTTCGCGGAGATGGTCACCGCCAGAAGCGGGCAGGTTCCCAGAACCAGACGCAGCGCCGGGTTCTCGAAGAGCACACCGTTTAAGAAGATGTACTTCGGTGTATATTTACTTTTCTTTTCTGCAAGACGTTCATCCGGTGAACGGTAGGTCACGTCCTTCATCTTATTCTCGCTCATCTGATCAACCCTTTCTCCTGAAATTTCAGGTAGGCGGCACGGGCGTGATTGATGCACGCGGTTGCGGCCCGGGAAGAGATCGTCGCGCCGGAGACGGCAGAGACGTCTTTGTTCAATATGATCTCCGATTCAGTAGAAAGTCCGGTAAAACCATCCAGGAAAGGACGGCCTTCGACTTCTTTACCAAGCTTCGGTGTATCCGAAGCAGCGGTAGCGATCACCATTACGATCTTGCCCTGAGAATCCACACCTGTCGTGGTCTGGATCTGTCCAGCATAACCGAATCCGGAATTTACGAAAATATAGCCCAGTGCCGTGCCATTCTCGTCGAAGGCGATGTAGGCCTCATCCGGCACATCCCCGGTTGCTTCCAGTTCGGCACGGATGTCATCGGAATACTGGAATGTCTCGAAGGATCGAGCATTCGGGAAAATCGTCAGCTTTCTTTCCTGGGCACCGGCTTCCTGCTGTTTCTCGATACTCTCTCTCGTAAGAGAATAGGTACCGGCCAGAAGGAAAACACAGACGCCGCAGATCAGGGCGAGAAGGAAAGCAGGAAGAAGATCCTTGAACTTAAACTTTTGCATCTTCTTTCACCTCCCCGAACGGTTTACCCATGGTCCAGTCATCGATATGAGGTGTCAGGATATTCATGAGGATGATGGAGAAGGATACACCCTCTGCCATGTTGCCGTAATAGCGGATCAGGAACGTCAGGATACCGCATCCGATACCGAAGATCACTTTGCCCTTGACGGTAAGCGGAGAGGTAACATAGTCGGTCGCCATGAAGAATGCACCCAGGATCAATCCGCCGGAACAGATCATGTATCCGCACTCATGGAACAGATCGCCCCATGTGGAAAGAAGGGTGAAATCCGCATCTTTGAAAGAGAACACATTCGCATGTCCGAAGAAGAACACCAGGATCGCAAAGGTACCGATATAGGCCAGCGGGATCCAGGGACGGATCACGTGGCGGATCATCAGATATAGAGCGCCTACCAGAAGGGCCAGGATACAAACTTCACCGATGCATCCGGCTTTATCTCCGATGAAAAGTTCCCATAAAGAAGGAGCCCCGGTCTTACCGATCTGGGTCAATGGCGTTGCAGAAGAGACGGCATCTACACTCTGCATGCTGAACCAGGAACCGCCTCGTACGGTCCAGCAGGTCATGGCTTTCGGGAAAGCGATCACGAGGAAAATACGCGCCGCGATGGCGGGGTTAACGAAGTTGTTTCCGATACCGCCGAACATCTGCTTGACCACCACGATGGCAAAACAGGCACCGACGATCACCATATAGAAAGGAATGGTCACCGGAAGGTTCATGGCCAGAAGAAGTCCGGTCACTACAGCGGAAAGATCCGACAGAGTATTATTGCGCTTCATGATGCGGCGGGAGATATACTCGAATCCGATACAGGAGACGATCGACAGAAGCGTTACCAGGACCGAACGGATACCGAAATAATACCACCCGGCAAAGGTAGCGGGCAGAAGTGCTATGATCACGTCCCGCATCAATGACGTAGTGGTGGTCTTATCCCGCACATGAGGGGAATTGGATACTTGCAGTTTCATGACGGAGCAGATCCTCCTTTTTGTTCAGATTCAAGAAGGAGTTTCTTCTCCTGTTCTTTACGCTTACGCTCGGCACGGACCATGACCTTGCCGTTCTTGATGCTCTGGGTCAGGAATCGCTTGGAAGGACATGCATAAGTGCAGCATCCGCACTCGATGCAGTCCATCACGTGATACTTCTCCAGCATATCTGTATCGCGAAGTCGTGTGGCCTTATCGATGCCGCATGGGATCAGGTCCATCGGACAGGAAGCTACGCAGCGGGCACACCGGATACAGGGTGACTCCGGCGGAAGAGTGGTCTCTTCGCTGCCGAAGACCAGGATCGCATTATTGGCCTTGATGATACCGTGATCGATACGGTCCAGTGCCACACCCATCATGGAACCACCCATGATGATCTTCTTCGGTTCCTCACGAGTACCGCCGGCGGCCTCGATAATATCCTTGATGCGCGCACCGATCGGCACGATGAAATTACCCGGAGTATTCAGCGCACTGCCGTCCAGGGTCATACGCTTTCTGGTAAGCGGAACACCTTCCTTCAGATACAGTCCGATGAAACGGAGCGTACTGACATTCATGACCAGAGTATGTACATCGATAGGAAGTTTTCCCGGCGGAACTTTCCGTCCGGTGAGAGTATAGATCAACATCTTTTCCGCGCCCTGCGGATAGATGGTCTTCAGTGTATTGACTTCGATATCGGCCTTCTTACCGGTCTTAAACACACGCTTCTTCAATTCGTGAGAGAAGATACGTGTAACCAGAGGTTTGTTATCCTCAACACCGATGATGGTCTTCGGGATATCCAGCCACTTCATGACGCACAGGATACCGTCGATGATATCGTCCGGATGCTCACAGATCTGACGGTAGTCAGCCGTGATGTACGGCTCGCACTCCGCCGCATTCACGATCAAGGTATCCGGCATTTTATTTCTTGGCGGATTGACTTTGATGTATGTCGGGAAAGCGGCACCACCTAAACCTACCAGACCGGAGTCACGGATCATCTGAACAAAGTCCTCGAAAGATTCGATCTTCGGTGGTTTACAGAATGGGTTGATGGTGTGATTGAAATCCGACTCGATCCGCACGGCTTCAACAGGTGCGCCGTTGGCGGAAACAACATAATGCACTTCCTTGACGGTTCCGGAAATACTGGAGTGGATCGGAACGGCCATAGGCTTGTCAGCCTTGCCAACCAGGGTGCCCACATCGACGTGATCACCCGGCTTGACCACACATGTACACGGCGGGCCGATATGTTGCTGCATCAGCAGTTCGACCTCAGGAAATCCGTGCAGGTGAATAGAAGGAAGAACATCGGTATTCTTGTTACCCAGAGGATGGACACCTCCGGCAAAAGCGTGTAGCGACCGCATGATGTGTACCCTGCTTTCTCCAGAATATATAACCATATTAACACATATCTAATAAAAAAACTGAAATGATTTTCATTTCAGTTTGATTACTTTTCCTGTCCCGGAAAAAGGGGTGATCTTTATGTAAAAACTCTTGCGCCGATCAGTTGTAACGGTTGTCGTACTTGGCCGCCGCATTCCATAGGATCCACTCGGAATAACCGGCCTCGTAGATAGCCCGGATCTCTTCCTTGACCTGGGTCACGGTGTAGTTCTGGTAGTTGGAACCCGAGTAACTGAAGGCCTGTACATAAGGTCGGACAACAGCATATCCTTGCTGGGATGCCGATTCCTTACCGGCCATCAAAGCATTGTACATAACATCGTACGGATAGAAGTCCGGCTTATCGAATGTCTTACCGTTCAGGGTAGTATTGAGTGCATAGTGGGAAGGATACAGCATCGGACATACCGCATCTACTCCGGTGAGACCGACTGTGCTCCAGCCCTGACCGATGAGCTTACCATCCAGCTCACTGGAGAGGATGATTCCGAATACGTCAGCGGTTACCGGAATACCTGTCGGATCCTGGATCTTTCTTCTTGCAGTCTGCAGGAAACGGTTGATAGCATCGATACGAGACGGTGTGGTATCTTCCGGTCCGAAGTACGGCTTCTCGCCGCCCTTGGTACTGATTGTCGGGAAACGTACATAGTCAAACTGGATCTCATCTACGCCCTTAGCGATGGCTTCGTTGGCGATGTCGATGAGGAAGTCCCATACCTTCGGGTCATAGGGGCTGACGAACTGGTGATAGCCTTCCAGACGGAAGTGCATGATGTTTCCGGATGCGTCCTTGATAGCCATCTCCGGATGGTTCTTCGCCAGGGAAAGATCGTTGAAGCAGACGATACGACCGATGACCTTGATGCCGTTATCGTGACACTTCTGCACGACGTTCTCCAGATTGTATGCAGACTGGATATAGCTTCCGGTCTCGTTCCATGTCTTGTTGCTTCCGTCCTTGTCGCACTTGAAGTTATAAAGCTTCATGTCCTTGGCGAATTCATTATCACTGTTGAACAGGATTCCGCCGCCCTCATCCTTGAGGTCGATAACGAAAGCGTTGATATCTGTCTTCTTGGCAAGTTCGATATTGGTGTCCATACGCATGGCCGCGGCAACATAGATGCCCTTGACCTGATTGTGCTGGACTTCCTTGACCTGGGATACGGCAGGGAGCGGTCCCCAGTATGTCTCGGCCAGGTCGTTCTGAGGAAGGAGTTCCTTCACTTCGACACCGGCAGGTGTTGTCTCAGGTGGTGTTGTTTCCGTCGTATCAGAAGGTTCTGTAGATTCGATGACTTGAGAGGTGATGGCGGTGGTTACCGTTGTCTCCTTAGAAGAACCTCCCGTAGCATGTTTAACGATCAGGACGATGCCGCAGATGATGTCGGCAAGAAACAGTAAAACACATAGTCCGAACAGAACTACGATCACCTTTCTGAGAAGTCGTATTCTGCCTATTTTTTCTTGTTTCGTAAGTGGAGTGCCCATGTTTGATCCTTTCTTTTCATAACCAACGGAATCATTATATCTATTATAATGTAGCCTTGCAAGAATCTGACTTTTCTTCCATGTTTCAAGTTGGTTTCAGCCACAGGTCATGCGTTGTCAAACTCCAAAATGTAATGATAAAATAAACATATCCAATGACAGAAAGAGGGGATGGACATGCTGGAACGCAATTGTGCCGGAGGAATCGTTTTTAATGGAGATGACGTTCTGCTTCTGATGAATGAGAAGGCGGAGTGGTGCTTCCCGAAGGGCGTGATCCGTACCGTGGAGAAGCCGGAAGATGTAGCACTGGAGCGTGTGTCCTATGAGGCCGGAGTTTCGGCCAGGATCCTTTTCCCTGTCGGAAGAACGAATTATGAATTCTACTCGGTGACCCGTCAACGTCCGGTCTGCAACAAGATCGTCTGGTATGTGATGCGGGCCGACAACGATACCGTGACTCCCAACCCGGACCAGAACTTCTCTGACGGCGGATTCTATCCCATCGAGAAGGCACTGGAGATGGTGACCTACAGTCAGGACAGATCCCTCCTGATGATGGCCTACCAGAGATATAAGGAGATGGTCTGATTGGGCAGGACGAACTGGAAGACAGTAGAAGGTCCCGCCCGGATCGAATATGAAGTGAAGAAGTCCGTCTTTATCGCCGACGTGGCACCGGTCACAAGCGGCGAAGAAGCGACGGACTTTATTCGTAGGATCAAGAAAGAATTCCCGGATGCCCGTCATCACGTATACGCATACCGTACCGGAGACGAAGTAGTGGAACAGCGCTACAGCGACGACGGCGAACCTTCCGGAACCGCCGGCATGCCGGTGCTGGATGTGATCCTCCGACAGGATCTTTCCGATGTGGTCATCGTGGTGACTCGGTACTTCGGTGGAATCCTTCTTGGAACCGGCGGACTGACACGGGCCTATTCCACCTCCGCATCCATGGGTGTTTCCGAGGCAAAAGTATGCACCATGGAGATGCTGGAACTTTTCCATGCGAAGACGGATTACAGTCTTGCGGACAAGCTTCGCTACGCGGCGGAGAAACAGGGGTATGTCCTGGGAGACATGATCTACGAAGACCGTCCGATCCTGCCGCTGGCCTGCAGGAAAGAAGAGAAGGACGCGCTTCTGACATTCATCAATGACGTAACGGCAGCTCGGGCAGAGGTCTCCTACCAGGGGACCCGACAGATGAAGACCTGACAAAGAACGCTTTATTTGCTTTCAAATCCTGTTGGTTGTTAACGATTTATTTTCAAATTTTGGCATATGGGTTTCGTATTCGAATATACAATGAAAATGCACGATCGTGCGAATCTTTATGAGTGAGGCAGTGACATGAAGAGAAAGATTGCTGTTTTTGGAAACGGATGGAGTGACGAGTATGTATTGAACGCACTCGAAGGAATCAAGAAGTGCGCAGTAGAGAATGATGTCGATGTTTATTTCTTCATTACCTATTCTTCCTACGACAGACAGGACGCGAATTCCCAGGGTGAAGTGAACATCCTGAATCTGGCTCATCTGAAGGAATACGACGGAGTGCTGCTCCTGGGCAATACTTTGAATAATGCAGGGGAACTGGATATTCTCCGGAACCGCATTCAGAAGGAGAAAGTGCCGGCGGTCTGTCTGGAATATGAGGTCGAAGGGATCGACTGCATCTGCACCGATAACTATAGCGGCATGTACGAACTCTGCGAACATGTTCTCAGTGAACACGATGTGAAGCGAGTCGCTTATGTTTCCGGATCCAAGGGTAATAAGGAGAACGAAGAACGTCTTCGTGCCCTTCGTGATGTACTTAAGAAGCACAGACTCTCTCTTAGTGAAGAAGATATCATATGTGGTGAGTGGAGCTACTATACGATCCAGCAGATCCTTCCGAACTGGCTGGAACAATACCAGATGCCGGATGCCATTATCTGCGCCAACGATGTCATGGCCATGGGCACCATTACCGTACTCAGCCATCTGGGTTACGAAGTCCCGGGGGATGTCATCGTTACCGGATTCGATAACATCGGTTCCTCCCGTACCTACGTCCCTTCGCTGACCACCGTTGACAGAAAATGGGACGAGCGAAGCTATGACGGATTCAAGCATCTTCTGGATCTGATCGACGGCAAGCCGAAACAAGGGATCAAGTCTTATCCGTCCACACTGATGGTTCGTGAAAGCTGTGGATGTGAGGTCCCCGAGGCGGTAAAGAAAGAACAGCTGAAGACTATCAACCGTGTTTATACGATTCCCATCGAGAGAACACTTTTCGATTGGCACCTCACCGGTCTGGATGAAGCCACAACGGGGCGTGCCAGCATAGAAGCGATCCACGATGGACTGGCAGACTTTTTCGAGCATTCCATGACGACTTATGAGGGTGATACTTTCTGTATCTGTATCGATGAAAGTTTCGTGGACTCGATCTACGAATCTACGGAACCCAGATGCCTGGACTACAGCGACGAGATGCATGTTCTTTATGCCAGAAGAGATAAGAAGACCATGCCCTATCACAAGATCAAGACCTCCTACATCTTCCCGATCTTCGCCGACCCGGAGGAGAAGGGAAATGTGTATATCATCGCGCCGCTTCACAGTTTTAGTTCTGTGATCGGATATACGGTTTTTAAGAATCATTTCCCGGTACTGGATACCTACTTCCTGTACTCTTGGCTGCGGCATCTTCGTACTGGGCTGATGCGAAGCCGGCAGAACATCATCATGGAGAACATGAACCAGAAACTCAATGAACTCTCCATCATGGATGAACTATCGGGACTTCTGAACCGTAAGGGATATGAGCGTAAGGGTATTCCGCTTCTGGAGCAGATCAAGAAGGAAGAGAAGACCGCCCTCATGATGGTCGTAGATATCAACCACATGAAGATGATCAACGACCGGTACGGCCACCTCCAGGGTGACCTGGCGATCCGTCTTGTGGCGAAAGCCATCAAGGAGACCATCCCGGCGGAATGGTACGGCATCCGTTATGGCGGCGACGAATTTGTTGTTATCGGAGAGAATGTCTTCATCGACGACGGCACGATCATCAAGAACCAGCTTTGTAAAGCAGTGGAGAGTGAAGCCAAGTCCCTGATGCTTCCCTTTAAGTTAAGTGTCAGTGTCGGCTCTGTCCTGATGGATCCCAAGAAAGATGTGGCTCTGGATGAATACTTCAGTCTTGCGGATACGGCCATGTACGAGATGAAGAAAAACGTGCATAAAGAGGCGGATAAGCCGAAGAAAGATGTCACATTCTGACGACAAGAGATATCATTGCTTACTCGAAGAGGACTCGGCAGACGGGTCCTTCTTCTTTTTGCCGATGGAGAATATCGCGGTCGCGATCTTGTCCGAGACGACGGACAGACACAGGCAGATGGCCACGCCCCAGAGAAATACCAGGATCGGGATCTTCGGTGCATAGAGCATCCGCTTGGTGTAGGCTCCCAGAGCACCGAAGAACATACAGTGCCAGAACCACATATAGACCGAATATTTACCGAGGACAACGAAGCCACGGATCAGAGGAGTCTTCTCCAGGAAACGGAGAAGTTCCACCACGCAGAAGATGAAAACCGGTACGTAAAGAAGGTCTCCGTTGACGCCCATGCCGATCTTGAAAGGACCGAACTTCTTGACATAGATGATTTTACTGTAGAAGTATTTTCTTGCCATGAATGCTGCGAAGGCCAGAAGTACGAAAAGGATATACCGAAGTACAGAAGGAATCTTATCCGTGCGCTTCTTGACGCGGGAGAAGAGATCCGTCTTGGCGATCACGTAACCGATGACGGCCGGGAAAGAGGTCAGCCAGCAGTTCGACAGCACCAGACGGAAAGTATGGGTCCGTTCTTCTGCCTTGATCAGACCATAAAGAGGTGCGAAAAGGAGATTCAGAAGCACCACCGAGAGAAACAGCATGACTACCGGCTGATCCTTGCTGATCTTCCGTAAGAACGGAAGGAAAAACATCAGGAAGACGTAGAAGTATACATACCAGGCAAAGTACATGACTTCGAAACGGATACCCAGAAGCTCCCAGAAAATGGCATGTATATGGGAAGTGTAGACACCCATTATGGTCGCAACAAGAAGAAGCGGGACCGCCACGACCCAGTAACGGATCAGCAGGTTTTTACTGTTGCGGAAAGCAGTCTGCAGATCTTTCTTCTTGCTGAAGAAGTACATATATCCGGTGATGAATGCGAAGATACCGACACAGATCTTGGTAGGGGCAGTGAAGTATTCGGAGAAGGGCCTGGCCCAGGAATAGGAAACAGTATCCGGAAGGAAAGACGGGAAGGAGAAAAAGTGATGCACGAACATCAGAAGGATGGCGATGGCTTTCAATACGCCGGTCATCTCTCTGCTCCAGAAAGGTCTGATCTCCGCTTCCTTAGATCGTGTTTCTTGTTTGTCCATGCTGTCCCCCCCGCACCCTGGTGTCCTCGATGCTTCGAACGGCGGAACCGTGGGCATCGATCAATATTATATAATACAATAACAAGTGCTATCTTCCAAGGCCAATGCTATAATGAAGAAAACCTCTTTCTGCAAGGGAAAGAGAATGTACGGAGGTTTCTGTGGACGATCGGAAAACAGGTAAAAAGAACACACAGGGTGCCTGCCCGACATCACGTCTTTGCGGTGGCTGTGCGTATTCGTCTGTCCCTTATACCGAGCAGCTGAAGACCAAGGAGAAGATGGTCCGCGACCTTCTCTCTGCCCTCTGTCCCGTGCGTCCGATCGTAGGTGCGAAGGAACCTTACTACTATAGAAACAAAGTGCACTGGGCCTTCGGTCATACAGGTCCCCATCTGATTGCGGGACGTTATGCGGAAGGCTCCCACAGGATCGTCGAGAATGACAGTTGTCTTCTGGAAGATCAGGAATGCGCGCAGATCCTCTCGGATATCAAGAACCTGGCTGTAAAATTCAAGATGCAGTCCTACGATGAACGTACCCGGCGGGGCCTTCTTCGTCGTGTACTTGTTCGGAAAGGTATGGCCACCGGGGAAGTGATGGTGGTACTGGTCCTGGCCTCCCCGGTACTTCCCGGTAAGAAAGGTTTCATCAAGACACTTCTTGAGAAACACCCGTCCATCAAGACGGTGCTGGTCAATATCAATACCCGTACCGATTCCATGATCCTGGGAGACAAGACCATCAACGAATTCGGTCGTGGATTCATATGGGATGAACTTCTCGGTGTGCGTTTCAAGATTTCTCCGGAGTCCTTCTACCAGATCAATCACGATCAGACAGAGAAACTTTATTCACTGGCTGTTGAGGCAGCAGATCTGAAGAAAGGGGAGAAGGTGCTGGATGCCTATTGCGGTATCGGAACCATCGGATTATGTGCCGCTTCGAAAACAGAAGGCGTGCTGCTGACCGGTGTGGAACTCAATCGTGCCGCCGTTGCCGATGCGAGAGAAAATGCGAAGGCCAACCATATGGAGAAAGCACGTTTCCTGGCGGCCGATGCTACAAAGTATATGACGGAAGCCGCTTCTCGAAAAGAACTGTACGATGCGGTTATCCTGGATCCGCCGAGATCAGGCACCACGCCTGAATTCATCGCCGCCTGCGAGAAACTTTCGCCGAAACGGATCGTATATGTTTCCTGCGATCCGACCACCCTTGCCCGGGATCTGAAAGAGTTCAAGAAACACGGGTACGATCCGGAGTACGCTGTTCCGGTAGATATGTTTCCGCTTACGGAACATGTGGA
>LVAV01000003.1:12709-18084 GCA_001604185.1 Clostridiales bacterium Firm_16
AAGGATGAAGATAGTATGGAGCTACGAAAAATCAACACACAGGATGCATTTGCCCAATGGGAATACACAACGGCTTTGCCGGCAGATGAAAATGGACTGACCAACCCATATAATGGTGTTTCATATGATGAATATGTAGAAAAAGTACTTCCTGAATTGATCTCGTATGAACATCCGGTAAATATGCCTGAATGGTTTGTGCCTGAAACATATTATTATCTGTGGGATGACGGGCATCTTGTCGGAGAGTTTAGGATCAGGCATCATCTTACGCAAGCACTTCGAACAGGTGCGGGGCATATCGGTTATAGTATCTTGAAGGGTGTTCGTGGTAAGGGCTACGGAACAGAAGGCTTAAGGCTTACGGTTATGATCGCAAAAGACATTATTCCGGAGGACGAGATATATTTGCGGGTCAATAAAGATAATATTGCGTCCCAAAAGGTCATGATAAAAAACGGAGCTCGAATCGCAGGAGAAGATGAAACCCATCTGTTTATGCGAATAGCAAAATAATAATGTATAGGCATATATGCCGGACAGAGAGGAGAACACCATATGTCTGAAGAAGAGAAAAATATGAATCCGGAAGAGATCCTGAAAGATGCACCGAAGTATCCGGAGCGTGCAGTTGAAGAGAAGGAAGTCCCGATGACTGACGTATATGATGGTCCGGATATGCCTGAAATGAATGGTGTTTATATGGGCCCGCAGGGAGCGGATCAACCCTCGGCAAACCTGGCTTATATGGGACCGGGAGGGGCACAGATGCCGGCGAACTTTATGGCCTATGCCGGTCCGGGATTTCAGTCCATCCCGAAAATGGGAATCTTGATGAATGCGCAGCAGCAGGTATATGCTCCCAGTCCGGATAGCAAATTCTGCGAGGAATGTGGAGCGAAGAATCCGAGATCCGGTAAGTTCTGCACGGAATGCGGTCAGAAATTTAAAGAGAAATAAGTAACGTTGAAGACGTGATCAGGAAAGAGACATGACATATAATTTGAAAAGATGTGTGTGGGAGATCACCCTCGCGTGCTGCTTTAAGTGTAAGTACTGCGGTTCGCGTGCAGGACATGCCAGGGAGAATGAACTGTCGACTGAGGAGTGCCTGAAGGTAGCAGATGAACTCATCGAGCTCGGCTGCCGGAGAGTCTCCATGATCGGTGGCGAAGTCTTTATGCGTCGCGACTGGAAAGAGATCGTCATGCGCCTCACCGGTGGAGGTGTTGCCGTCAACATCATCACCAACGGATTTCTCTTCAGTGAAACGATACTGGAAGAACTTCGGACTGCGAATATCGAATCCGTATCTGTATCGTTGGACGGGCCGCGTGAGATCCACGATAAATACGGACAATCCGGAAGTTTCGATCGTGCACTTGCAGCGGTCGAAGCGCTTCTTAGTGCAGGGATCCCGACCAGCATCATTACGACACTTCACAGCGAGAATGCACCGCACCTTCCGGAAATGCTGGAGACACTAAAGCAATATCCGATCTACGCCTGGCAGCTTCAGGCCTGCTCACCCATGGGTTATGCTTCGGACGGAGAACTGGATCATCGTTTCGACTTCCGTACGGTGATGGATTTTATAGATAAGAATGCGGATACCGTACCTTTTACCATCGGCATGGCGGATAACATCGGATACTTCACGGATGACGACGGAAGACTTCGCGGCAACCGGAGCGGGGTCGCCTTCTTCAGAGGATGCCTTGCAGGAATCTCGGCTATCGGTATCGACAGCGTGGGAAATATCCGCGGATGCGAGTCGATGTACGATGAGAAGTTTATCGAGGGAAACATCCGGCAGCAGTCCCTCAGAAGCATCTGGGAAGATCCGGAGAAGTTCTCGTACAACAGAGCTTTTGCCAGAGATCTTCTGACAGGAAAATGTGCCGAGTGCAGGTTCGGTGAATACTGCGCAGGCGGATGTCGGTCGTATAACTTTTTCGTACATGGTAAACTCTACGAGTCACCATACTGCGCAAGAAATGAAGAGGAAAAATGAACATGGACATACGAGTAGTGATATTTGATTTTGACGGTACCCTTGCCGATACCAGAAAACCGATCGTGATCGCCAAGCAGGATACCATGCGGGCAGCGGGTCTGGAAGTGGCAGATGAAGAAGCCTGTGCAGCTACCATCGGACTGACGGCCAAAGACGGATTCCGGAAACTTTATCCGGATCTTCCGGAGGACCAGCTTGATCTGCTGGTCATAAAGTACAGAAAGAGATTCGATGAGCTCATTGTAACTATGCCCCCGGCACGCTTTGAAGGTGTGGACCGGGTATTGGAAACACTGAAAGAAAGAGATATCACGAAGACCATTGCGACTTCACGAAACACGAAATCTCTGAAGGATTTTCTTGCCCAATGGAATATGGCGGATGTGTTCTCCTATATTCTCTGCGGAGAAGATACCGAACGTCTGAAGCCGTATCCGGATCCTGTTCTAAAAACGCTTGAAGCGTTATCTGTTTCTGCGGACCAGGCACTGGTCGTCGGAGATATGCCGGTGGATATCAAGATGGGAAAGAGTGCCGGCGCATATGCCTGCGGAGTAACGTATGGTAACTCCAACCGGGAAGACTTACTGGCCGCCGGTGCCGATTACGTGATCGATAATATCGAGGAGTTATTGGATCTGCTCTGATCGCACTTCCGGGGCAGGATTTTTGCAGAAGATTTAAGTGTGAAACCTCCTAAATCTCAAGAAGTGTTGACGTGTTTTTCCACGACAAGTATTATGGTATTGGGGGTTGAAAGTACACAAGACTGACGGTCTTGTGTCGTCTTTTTTCGTCCCTGAATTAAGGAAAAGAAGAGGAGGTTTTGAAATGCTTATTGCAAAATCAATCGCGGTTGCCACAGCATGTCTTTTGGCAGCAAGTCCTATGTCCGGACAGGTGAAACCGAAGAACACGGTCACAGACATGACTATGTTTATCGCTATGTACGGTGAAGAGATCAATGATGGAAATGAAATTCAGGAGATCATTGCCGAGAAGACAGGCGTTCGGGTCAAGGAAACTTTCCTGCACGGTGAATCTTCATGGGAAGCCATTGATAGAATCATCTCGTCCGGTAAACTGCCTGACTTGATCAATGGTGGAAACAGTTCTGTAGATCTTTATGAAGCAAATGTGCTCGTTGCCTGGGACGAATATCTTGCCAAGCCGGAGTTTGCTAATCTGAAAGCGATGTATTCAGATGATGAATGGGATAAATTCAGACAGAGTGACGGTAAGATCTACTGGGCCAATGTTTTCAACAACGACTACAAGGATGTCCCGGTGGTGCGTACATACAACGATGAGGCGTTCTGGATCCAGGTACGCGTCCTGGAGTGGGCGAATTATCCGGTGATTGAAACATTGGATGATTATTTCCAGCTGCTCGAAGACTTCTATAAGGAGAATAAAACGAATCCGGACGGAACCAAGATCATTCCTTACACATGTTTGTGTGAGGATTGGAGATATTACTGTATTGAGAATGCAGGAATGTTCCTGGATGGTTACCCGAATAACGGTTCTGTTATCGTTAAGGATCCGGACACAAATCCGACGATCGTTGACTATAACACCACGAATACCACCAAGAGATATCTGGAGAAACTAAATTCTATTTACCATAAAGGATTGATGGATCGGAATTTTGCTGTCCAGACCTTTGATGAGTATATGGCGAAGCTGAATTCCGGCGCCGTTCTCGGTATGTGCGACCAATGGTGGGATTTCGCACTGGTCAATGATACATTCAAGGCAACGGGTATGGATAATATGGGCTTCAACTATGTACCGATCGGTCCGACGATCGATAAGGGCATGAAGAACCAGTGGTATTTACGCGGAAGGAAAGCGCTGGACACCGATTACGGTGTTGCGGTAACCACAGGTTGTAAAGATGTGGAAAAGGCATTCCGATTCCTGAACAGTATGTTGGATCAGGATATCCATAACCTCCGTTTCTGGGGTGAGAAGGATGTGGACTACCTTGTAGATGACAACGGAGAATTCTACAGAACACAGAAGATGCGTGATAACTGGTCGGATCCGACATATCTTGCCGATCATGCGTGTATGTATATATCTTTGCCACAATACGGCGGTATGTCTTCTGACGGCATCAATACGATGAAACCGGAAGATTCGAAGAAGGAGTTCTTCGCCACTTTGGCAGACCCGCTCCGCAGGTGCTTCGAGGCATACGGCTACGATTCGTACTGGCAGTTCCTGCGTTCGGACCCGAATGCGAAAATGTATCCGTGGTATCCGATGTACACGTACTCGAATGAGCTTAAGACCGATTCTGATGCAGGTATGGCATTTTATAATATGGGCGAAGTCAAGCATCAGTACCTTCCGATGCTGGTTATGACCAAGAACTTTGACAGCCAGTGGAATGCTTACATGACAGCCTACTCGGCTGCCAAACCGGAGATTTTCATCAACTATATGCAGGAGATCCTGGATTCCTTCAAGGGACAGGCTCCGGTTGAAGATCCGACCTTCGAAGATTTCGTAGAGCGTCTATATACAGTCGCTCTGGGACGTGCATCTGAGCCGGAAGGTAAAGCTTTCTGGATCAAGCAGGTAGTAGAAGAAGGAAAGACCGGTGCGGACTGCGCAAGATTCTTCCTCCTGGATGCCGATGAGTTCATGAAGAGAAATCTCTCTGTGGAAGATTTCGTCGAGACACTTTACAAGACCTTCTTCGATCGTGAATCGGATCCGGAAGGTAAGGCAGGATGGGTAGATGCCATCAAGACCGGTAAGAAGACCCGTGCCGAAGTCGTCAATGACTTTATCGAGTCTACAGAGTGGTGCGATGTCTGTGCGACCTATGGTGTGAAGTCCGGTGCACAGTATCACAAAGCGACCAAGGCTTCCAAGAATGCCATCAACTTCGCGACACGCCTTTACACCTGCTGTCTCAAGCGTGATGCAGAAGAAGGCGGACTGAAGTATTGGTCTCTGGCTCTGACCAACCTGGAGCAGACCGGTTGCAGCGCAGCCAAGGAGTTCTTCACATGTAAGGAATTCGTTGACTTCAACCTGAAGGATGATGAGTACATCAAGAGACTGTACACCACATTTATGGATCGTGAACCGGATGCATCCGAAGTGAACTACTGGATGGGTGAGATCAACAAGGGTACACAGACACGTGAAAGCGTTCTGGCCTTCTTCGGACAGAGCGATGAGTTCACGAAGATCTGTAAGCAGTACGGTATCGACCGCGGAACGATCTGATCCGTATTTTCTGAAGTAATAAATTCAGGGACTGTTTCGGTTACGAACAATGTCATTAAGTTAAGACAGCATTGACTCGATGAGGCTATAAAACAAGTCAAAAAGAGAC
>LVAV01000004.1 GCA_001604185.1 Clostridiales bacterium Firm_16
CTTCACAATGAAGTGGACCCCTGATTTATTTGCATAAGTTTTTACGGCAAAAAGTAGATGTCACGCGATTAAGAAGGAACATCCTCGATATGCTTCAGTCCATCTTCGTGGAACTTGTAGGCATAGTCTTTCAGTTTCTCACTGACGAAGGCCTGGTAGTTATCCATACGGATAAAACTGTTGACGCGGTCGTACCATTCCGGATTTGGAGAAGCTTCTACGTAGAACAGGATCACGATCTGCGTCGGACCTTCGAACAGGATCTTGTCTCCGTATTTCCTGTCTGGGTCGAAGACCCATTCATCGATTTCCGCTGTATTGTTGCCCGGATACATTGCTGTCTGCTGGACGGCACGCATAGATCCTTCGAGAAGTTCGTCTGCGTAGGTGGTTTCCAGAGTGATCATGCTGGCCTCATCGGAGATGCTGTCGAAGATCGTCTGAGAAAGAGGGAGGATATCGGCTGCCGGAATACCCGGGATATCGCTGTCTTCCATCTGCAGGTTGATGTAGAAGAAACGTACGTTGCGCAGCGGCTCTTCCTGACGGACACGCTCAACGAAACAGAAGATAATCGGGAAACCATAGTTGTCCTTGAAGATCTCGCAGTCACCGGACTGACGCTCTGTGTCGAAAAGCCAGTTCCGCCATTCGTTATCTTCCACCTCGCTGTATCGGATACGACGGTGAAGAGTGGAATCCGGAACCAGCAGACGCTGCTTCATCTCGCCGGAGAAGTGCGGAGCGGCCGCCGACTCGAACTTGGACTGATCGTGATTGGTTGCCTCTATGATCTGCTGGGCACGAATATTTGCGGTCTTAACATAACTTTCTTCACGAGCTTCGTAAACGATACGGATCATACGGAAAGAAACCAGATCGTAGGAGTTTCTGGCGTCCTGATAGGCTTTCTCGGCCTGTGCTTCGGTAGCTTTCAGTTCTTCAAGTTTCTCGTTGCCGGCGTAGTCCTCAGTAAAGTAGACCTTCGGCAGAACCTGCAGGATCAGATTCTTCGTGACATATGGTCCGAAGGTACCCTTGATATAGGTGTCCAGGTCGACATGGATCGCATCCGCCTTACCCTTCAGCCAGTCAATGTAGGCATTGGCACGGTCGATGTGATCCTGCTTGATGGAATGTCCGTGAGCAACGGCATCGTCATAAAGCATGTACACAGTCTGGATCTCCTTGGCTGTCGCATCCAGGAAGTAATCCCGGTAAGTAGGGAAGCCGTTCTCACCCGGAGCAGAGAGCATAGCGGTCGTCTTGTCCTTAAAGATATCTACACCGTTCTCCAGGAGAACATAGTGGTACATGAAACTGAACTCGGCATTGGAAACGTCCTGGTTTCCGACAGTCAAAGGACTGGCCAGACGTTCGTTAAGGTTGCCCAGAGAGAAGACGGACCAAACCAGAATGATGACAGAAACCACGGCCATGACGATCAGGAACATTCTCGGTTTCCAGTTGACTTTCTTTCCCTTCGAGGTCAGGGTCGCGTCGGATCTGCGAGTCGATGTCTCTTGAAAAATTGGCGCGTCCGGATCTTCGCTGTCAATGATGTTGTGCACCTCGTGCGCACCAAGAGCCATGGGGATCGGTTCGTCGATGTCCCAGTCCTGCGCCGGTTCGATGGATTCCAGCTTCGATTCAGAAGTGATTTCATCCTCCGATGCCTCAGTGATTTCGTCTGCGTCGGCTTCAACTTCATCCGCTGCCATGTCTGCTGCAGATTCATCGGTTGTCTCTGCTTCTTCGTTTTCCGTTGCTTCAACTGTTTCAGCTGATTCAGAAGTTTCCGCGGAATCCTCATCCTGCGTTCCTGCTGTTTCTTCAACTGCGGCCTCGGCATGATCGACAGAATCGATGATGCCCTCGGATTCAGCGGCTTCCAAAGAGTCGACTACTTCCACCACCGGAGCTTCTTCAACGGCGTCCTCGGACACGGCGTCTGCCGCAGCTTCGTCCACAGACTCTGTAGCAACGGGCTCTGCCACTGCTTCAGGTTCTTCGGCAACCGGTTCTTCTGCCACAGGCTCAACCGTAACAGGAACACCGTCGGGATCAATGGCGGCCGGCTGCGTAGCTGCTTTCGAATCCGAAGATGCAGAATTACTGCTGTCCGGAATCTGATTCTCTTTTATTTCTTCGTTTGCTTCGTTTTTCTTTCTTTTCATATTCTCGTACCTTTCACATTTGGCCGCAAATGGATTCGGTCAGCTTTCTTCTTTCGGGACGATCAGAGTCAGAGCCTGGGGAAGACACTTGATGGTGACGGGGAGGAGAGGCCCCTCTTCGCCGTCCAGATCAAGGCGTACCTGCTGATCCCCGACAGCTGCAATATCCAGATGATCGGTCTGGAAATAAAGCACACTGTCGTCAGACATATGACCGCCGACTATATATTTTCCAATCAAGGGCAGGATCTGCCCCGGTTCGAGTTTGCTTAGGATCAGGACGTCCAGAAGACCGTCGGAAAGCTGTGCCTTCGGGAAAAGCTTCCGGATACCGGCCACGCTGCGGCTGTTGGATACCAGGAAGACCAGGACGTCTTTTCTATATTCACTGCTTGAGGTTGCGAAATATAAAGGGATGCTCTTGAAAAGGGCAGAAGGTGCTTCTTTGGCCCCCTCGATCACATATGCCAGAGAACCCAGCGATGTCTTGGCTGAGGAAGGAACCTTATAGGCTACATCCGTCATCAGGCCACCGGCCAGCACATTCAGGAAGTAGGAGTCGCCGGCCTGGCCGACATCGACATCCATTTTGTTTCCGTCGATCAGCATTCTTGCAAATGCAGAAGGGTTAGTCGGCAGATTCAGAGCGGTGGCGAAATCGTTGACCGTACCGCCGGAAAGAATGGCCAGCGGTGTCTTGGAACCGCCTTCCATCAGGCCGCTTACCACTTCGTTGATGGTGCCGTCGCCGCCCACCGCGATCACCATATCGAACTCGCCCGGCTTCAATTCATAAGCGAAACGCTTGGCGTCATTCTTGGCTCCGGTGTAGGAAATATCTGCCCGCTCGATGGCATCTGATTCGGAAAGATAGTGCAGAATATCCCCGACGACCAGTGCGTTGGCCTGTCGTCCGGAAGATGGGTTAAATATGATTTTGATCCGTAATCTGCTCACGAGCAACCTCGAAATATACTATAAATATTCAAGTTATACTGTAACATAAATGGTTTGTTAATTCCATTTCGGGCAGATTACAAGATTGTCGAAAGCGAACTGCCCACGACTTTTGAAGCCCCCGCCGACACAATGAAGAGAAAGTTTGTGCGAAATTTGCATCGATGTGATACAATAATGCGTGCTACTTATATACTTTATAAAAAAATGAGGATGGCATATGATTCATTCGCGTAGAAAACTGTTCCGGAAATATTGCGAGAACCAGTTTTACATATATTCTTTTTTTGTACCGGCATTTATCCTTTTCATCGTGTTCCTGATCCTTCAGGTCCACCCCCTCGGATCCGGCAAAAACATGGTCCTGACTGTGGACTGTTACCACCAGTATGCGCCGTTCCTGGTTGAGCTGCGTAACAAGCTCCTGTCCGGAGAGAGTCTCTTCTTCTCCTGGAATGTAGGTATGGGTACCAATTTCTGGGCGGTCTTTGCCAACTATTCTGCAAGTCCCCTGAATCTTCTGGCGTTGCTTTTCCCACCGAAATATGTGGGTGACTGTGTTGCCCTTCTGGCCATTCTGCGTGTCGGTTTCTCCGGCCTTTTCATGTCGATCCTTCTCAAAGAGTTCGATAAGAAGCGTAAAGACCTGCTTCTGGTTGGATTTTCTTCCTCGTACGCGCTCTGTGGCTGGGCTGCATCCTATTTCTGGAACATCATGTGGCACGATGCCGTCATGCTCCTTCCGCTGATCGTCTACGGTCTGATCCGCATGATGCGTGACAGGAAGCCGCTGCTGTACTGCCTGTCCCTGGCAGTTTGCCTGATCTCCAATTTCTATTCCGGATACTTCGTATGCTTGTTCCTGGTGTTCTATGCACCGATCTGTTATATCCACATCACCGAGAAGATCAACATCAAGAACTTCTGGTCGGCGGTATGGCGCTTCGCCGTATATTCCGGAATCGCCGGCGGACTTTCCGCGTTCCTGACATTATCGACCTACATCACGCTTCAGAAATCCTCAGCCACCGGCGGTGAATTCCCGAAGCAGTGGACCGTCATGAACGACCTCTTCGACTTTATCAGCCGCTTCTTCGTGGCGTCCAACCCGAACATCCGCGACGGTATGGCCAATGTATACTGCGGCATTTTCGTTGCTATGCTGGTACCGCTCTTTTTCCTTTGCAAAAAGATCCGGCTCCGTGAGAAGGTGGCCTATGGTGTGGGCTTGCTGATCATGTACATCAGCCTCAGCAGCCGCATGATGACTTACATCTGGCACGGCTTCCATTTCCCGAACCAGATCCCGTTCCGCCAGGCATTCCTGATTTCATTCCTGGTAGTGATCATGGGATACCGGGCCCTTCGTAATCTCAAATCTTTCACCAAGACCGAGCTTCTGGTGCCTTGCCTGTCCATGATCGCTTACCTCATTCTTTATGAGAAGATCGGTGAAGGTCAGGAAGGCTATATTGCCATGGGCTGCTCTCTGCTGTTCCTGTTGATCTATACCGGAATGGTCCGCATGATCGGCAATGCGCGCAAGAGTTCCATGTTCCAGCAGATCGCTCTTTTCGCCGTGATCTTCTTCGAACTTTTTGCTTCGACCGGTGCCACGGTCGGCATGGTAGCTGCTCACGAAGGTTTTACCGGATGGGATTTCTACGGCTCACATTTCGATGAGATCCAGACCCTGATGGAGAATGCCGAAGCCCAGAGCGAGCATGGATTCGAAAGATCCGAGATCTATCCGGCCTATATCTGTAACCAGCCGGCCCTATATAACATGAAGGGTATTTCGATCTTTACCTCCACCGCAAGAGAGAGCTTCGTCAAGTTCATCCGGAATCTGGGATTCCATAATAACGGCATCAACAGCATGCGTAACTTCGGTCTCACCGAGGTCACCGGTACGCTCTTCGGTGTACACAACCTCTATGACCTTAAGGACAATTCTCCGGTGCCGACTTGTTTTGAAAGAGTAAACGAAGACGACGGATCCCCGATCCGCCAGTTCGTCAATCCCGATGCTCTGGCTCTCGGCTACATGGTCGACGAGGGTATCCTGGATTACCATATGGATCAGACCTCCGTTCCGTTCCTTTCTACCAATGCTTTCGTGAAGAGTATGGGAGTCGGCGGAGATGTATACGAACCGATGGAACTTGCTTTCAACTCCGTTGAAGACTTGAAGGAAGCCGGCGGCGCGGCCCGTACCGGATACAAATTTACATTCGAGAAGAAGACGGCGACCCTGATGTTTACCGTCAACGATACTCAGCCCAACGATCACCTGTATCTGTATCTGGTTTCCAGCAAGGCGCCGAATGTCACCATCAACGACCAGAAGAAGCATTCTGACGAGAATTCCGAGACAAAGATCGGTGCCCGTACTTACCAGATGATCGACCTGGGTTACTGCAAAGCAGGTTATTCGAAACTGATCACTTTGAAGTTCAACGACGATGACCTCAATGGCAACATGTGGGTACAGTGTGCCCGTGTTTCTGAACCGACATATAAGGAAATGTGCGAGGTGCTCAGCGATGAGCAGATGCGCGTACTTTCCTATGACTCCACTCATGTAGAAGCCACCGTCACAGCCAAGAAAGACGGCGCCCTGTTCCTGTCCATTCCTTTCGATGAGAGCTGGGAAGCAGAAGTGGACGGTATGCCGGCGACCCTCGAAGCAATCGACGATGCATTCATGGGAATCCGTCTGAAGGAAGGAACGCACAGCATTAAACTGACATACCATCCTTCGAAATTCAAGCTCTGCTGCCTGATTTCCTTTGCCGCACTGGGTGTGCTTGTGGTCCTGACGATCATCCGCAAGATCCGTGAGCATTTCGCTCTGAAGAGACGTTTCGGAATGGCTGCAGCCGGATCCGACGAGATGGAAATCGACGGCGAGTATACCGATGAGAATGAGAACGAGGAGACACCGTCCGACAATCCGTCGACGGAGGAGCCTGATGATAAAAAAGCCGAAACCTCTTCGGAAACCGAAGAAGCTTCGGAGGAGAAAGAATCCGATAACGGATCCCGGGAGGGAACAGAGGAAGCATGAGGTCTCTATCTAAGAAAAACCGACTCCTGTTTTCGGATTCGAAAACGAAGCTGTACCTTCTCGCAGTGATCCTGATCCCGGTCATCCTGCTGCTGATCTGCGCCTGGGTGTTGAAACTCGCACCTTTCGGCACGGCGATCTTTATGCCGGAATCTCTTCAGGACAAATACCTTCCTGTAATTTCAGAACTGCGCAGAAAGATCCTCAGCGGAGATTCTCTGTACTTTACCTGGAACAGTGGCGGTGGAACGGATTTCATGAATCTGATTACCTGCTACGGAGCAAGTCCCTTGAACGGATTATATCTGTGTTTCTCAGAAGCCAGTATCCCGGCAGTTACTGAAGTTATCTTCATTTTGAAAGTCGTGCTGGCCTCATTAGGCTTCTGCATGCTTCTTTGGAAGAAGGAGAATCTTCTTTCTCCCGTAAGTGTTGCGTTCTCCGTGGCCTACGGACTTTCCGGTTTCATGGTCACATTCTTCGAGGAACCTTGGCTTCTCGACGCAGCCGCACTGCTGCCTTTTATGGCTCTGGGTCTTTACTTCCTGGTACATGGCAAGCATCACTGGCTCTTCAGTGTTTCTCTCGCCTTGATCCTGATTGCATCCTTCCAGGTAGCACTTTATGTCCTGGTTATTGTTTTCATGCTTTTACTGCTCTTGATTATGGAAGCTAAGGGCGAGCCGGGCTTCGACCGCAAGAGAAGAACCATATGGAAAGATTTTGGATTTCATTTTGCACTGGCTCTGGGAATCTCGTCTTTTATCTGGTTCCCGGGTATCCGTGCGCTGTTGACATCTACAGTTGGAAATGCAAGATTGGATCTGTCCAAGGATATCGATATGCGCATTAAGATCTGGGATGTTTTCGAGCGCCTTTCATTCGATGCATATCCTTTCCAGACCACAGAGTCCATGCAGTACCCGAGTCTGTACTGTGGAATCTTCAGTGTTCTCTGTGTGATCTTCTACGGCTTTTCGAAAGTGCGATTCAAGGAGAAACTATACTCCTTCAGCGGTCTTCTGGTGATCTATCTTCTGATGGCCAACAAATTCCTGGGATTCTTTATGAATATGGGTCACTTCCCGACATCGAGCACGTATCCCCAGGCTTTCCTGCTGATCTTCCTGATCATGTACATGGGAGGTCGTGCACTGGCGGGTGACGGATTGCATCTTCCGGTAAGATCGATACAGGCGTCGACCGCATTTCTGGTCGTGTACATGATCATTCAGGTGGCGATCTCCAATGAAGTGGATTATACAGATTTCAGTATCTATATGGCAGTGGCTTTCCTGACCGCATACTATATCTGTGTACGCCGCTTCCAGGCGGCACCGGAGCAGAAGCGATTCTGGTTGACGCTTCTGGCGGCGGTTATGATCACAGAGACAGCTGTGGGATTTATTCATCCTCTCAAGAAGCGCTACATCGTCAAATCCATGAAGAACTCGGTGGAAGATTCAGAATTCTCGGCTGCCAATGCAGCCAAGAAGAGTCTGGTGCCGAATAAGAATACGGCCGAATGGGTTTACGAACTGTCCGGTTCGGTTAAATATCGCGAGCCGGATAAATCCATCGTGGATTCTTTCGCATCTGTGCGTCAGGATCTGGAACCCGGCGGACGTGTGCTTCTTTCTTCCTCGGAGATCAAGAATTACGGACTGCTTTTCGGCGTTCCGTCCCTGGACTCTACCTACTATATCCAGGACAGAAAATATGCGAGCGCACTCAAGAAGCTGGGTGTTTCTCTGGCTTCGGACGAAATCGATCCGGCAGACGATCTTTCTGAGATCATGAGACGTCTTTTCCATATTCGTTCTCGCTTGAATAACGAAGAACTGGTCTGCCAGAGAGAAGATACGGTCGAACCCTCTTCGCTGGGATACTTTACTGCATCGGAAGATATTTACGAATCTTTCCAGTACTCGCTCTCTCCCATGGATGCACAGAGACGCCTCGTTACGATCTTTTCTGACGGAGATCCGTATAAGGATGAGAAGTATACCGATCTGGAATTCCGTAATGTTAAGCATAATGATGACGGATCTTTCCAGATATCTTCCGTAGACGGAGAAATGTCCGAAGCGGAATTCGAGATCGAGACGGACTATAATATTCCTATATATTTATATTGTGATGCTACGCAGAAACTGATCTATGAGATCACGCACTATGACAGTAACGGAGAAGAAGTGTTCACGACTTCCCATTACGATGCACAGGGACAGATCATTAAAATGGATGAGACGGTTCCCGGAGGTGCCAAGCGCCAGGTACGGCTTCTGTTCTCCTCTCCGAAAAAGGAGAAAGTACATTTCCAGGTTTTCTCCGCAAATGAGCAGAACCTTACGAGTTTCCAGAAGGCCCTTACTGATTCGGCGCTCCGTATCTCGTCGATCTCTTCGACCAAAGTGGAAGGTGACATTACTTCTACTGCATCCGGACACCTGATCTTTACGATTCCCTATAATTCGAACTGGAAGGTAACTGTGGATGGATATGAGACCAGTACGTTCCATGCCTGTGATACTTTTCTGGCCATCCACTTGACCGAAGGGGAACACCACGTTACTATGAAGTACGAACCTTATAACATGACAGAAAACATCCTCGCTTCTGCGATGTTCCTGATTCTGGCATTCGCCTTGTCCGGACCCTCGTCTCCCTGGAAAAAGAAGAAAGGGCAGAAGCAGCAGGAGAAAACCGGCGTGACAGAAGAGCAGACAGAAGATAGGGGAGAACAGGAGCAATGAGTATGGAGCAGATCAACTTTCCGGTGACCTTCGTGGTTCTGGATCTGGAATGGAATCAACCGATTCCTAATATGCCTACTCCTGTATCACCCAAGGAGCTTCCCGGAGAGATCATTGAGATCGGAGCCGTGAAACTTACGATGCGTTCTGAGAACGACTATTCTCTGTCCAGTCCTTTCTCCATCATCGTGAAGCCGGAATACTATAAGATCATGAATCGTCAGGTCTCCCGTGTTATCAACAGAAGCACGGACGATCTTCGACACGGTCTGGGATTTCTTCAGGCATACGATATGTTCCTGAAGTGGTGCGGCGAAGATTATATTCTTTGCGCATGGGGCGATTCCGATATTTCGATACTGAAATCCAACCTCAAGATCCACAACCAGCCGGCTGAAGTCAATGACCGTTTCCTGGATGTGCAGCCGCTTTTCGGAAGAGTGGCAGAAGATACGGCGCACCAGAGAAGTGTATCTTACGCAGTAGACTTTTACCGCATTCCGAAAACAGATGATTTCCATAATGCGGACAGGGATGCGTATTATGAAGCATGTATCTTGAAAGAAGTGTTGATCGATTATTTCGTGATGACCGAGAAGGCTAGACAGGAGGGGACCAAAGATTATCCGAATCTGAGTCAGTATATTTCTAATCCGAATCTGACGACTCAGGTACATTGGAAGAGTAATACATATCCTTCGGAGAAAGACGCTGTCGAAGATGCCATGAAGGTGAAGCTCAGCTGTCCGATCTGCAGTTTCGAACTGGATCCGATCCTCAACTGGTTTTCATCCGGACATACCTGGCTCTCACTTTGGCAATGTGAGACACATAATACATTGACCGGCAAGATCCGTGCCAAAAAAACTCCGCAACAATCTTTTTATGCTTCCGGGCAATTACGATTTGTTAACGGAAATGCCGCCCGCCATGTGCACGAGAAATGGCAGGAAAAAAATGAAAAAAAGAGTGAAGAAGTCGAGTTGCCAGAAAAACAGGCCGAAATGTGAACTTAAATGTGAACAAATGTGAACTTTCCAAACTCGAGACTTTAATTTAACGGAAATCTAAATATAATGATAATTGAGTATAACCAATAAAACCGAAACTGACAGAACTGACACACAAACAAAATTGGAGGCTAACAAGATGAAATTTTTACATTCAGACAATGGCCTTAAGATGAAGAATAAGAAGGGCGGTATGCTCGTTCTTGTTTTGATCATCTTTGCTGTTGCCCTTATTTTAGTTTCATCCGCACTGACAATTACGATTGCAAGCCGAAACCGTTACTATGTAGATGCTGAGACGAGCCAGGAGAGATTAACTCTGGTCAGTGCAGCTGAAGCATTCCTCGACGCGCTTGAGAATCAGGAATTGACAGATAAGATGCTCGAGAATTCCGTCAACTCTGAGTTGACGATTCGCGGAGCAAATACAACTATGCCGGGCGCATCCGCTGCACCGAACGATGGTCACGGAATCGCTCCTGGTCTTGAAGGTAGTGCCCGAAGCACAACAAAGTGCAAGGTTACACGCGACACATCTTCTAAGGATATTTTCCTTGATTTCAGTACTGTAATTGATGCTACAGGAAGAGACAAGGAGCCTGAGAAGTTACGTGTACGTCTTAAGTACACACCACCGCCGCCGACACCGGATCTTTGTTCTAACATGGTAACCGCTGGTGAAGACGGTGCTTCGAATGACTCTCCGAAGTTGTTCGTAGATGACCCGAGATCCTTTACAGTATTCCATGGTGATGCCCAGCTCTCTAACACTTCTGCTTCTAGCATTAAGAACAGAGCAGTATTCACAGGTATCCTTAAGGGTGGTCAGGGTACAAAGTACTATAATGACGTTATTTTCTATGGTCCGAACGCCGGTTATGATATCCAGTCCGGTGGTAATGGTATCCAGATCGAAGGTAACCATAACATTTACTTCCTCGGTGTTGATTATGACGGTGCAACTGGTGTGCAGCATGCTCTCCGTCATGCCAATGGAACAAATGCAACCGATGAGGGTGGTTTGAACATTGGTAGTACAACGAGTAATGTATGGACTTACTTCTACAATTCTGATATCACGATCAACACGTACACCATGGCTAACAACTACATCAAGTTCATGGTAGCAGGCAGCGGAAGTTCGATTAAGATCAACCGTTCCTGGGGTGACAATGTTATCTACAATCAGGGTGGTACTGTAACTGCAGGTGGACAACATGTTTATAATGCATCCAATGCTCCGGATGACGTGAAGAATAACTTCGCAACAATCAGCGCAAAGGCTACTCAGTATATGTCTGATGGCGGTGAAGTTGATAAGGCTGCTAAGCATAAGGTTCCTTCCAGTGATGATATGGATGGTTACGCAGTTGGAAGTACAACACCTCTCACAGGTCTTGACTACTCCGTTACAACCAAGCTTGGTGGTATCAACTACAGCATGTCTGGTTCCTATAAGCATGGTGTTCTGAACATTGACCTTTCCACAGGTAGTTCTACGATCATGATGAACAGTGATGTAGACTTCACAGATTTCTACATTCAGGTTGACAACTCTTACGGTAATGAATTGTACATTGTACTTGCAGAAGGCAAGAGCTTCATTTGCAACAACCAGTGCGGTTACTGTAAGGATACAGGTAGAACCTGCGGCGTCATCTCTGTTCCACACGTAAGTTACGACTGGACAAAGGTTGAAGGCCAGGCTAATACACCTAACCCGTGTAGAGCAATCGCCGGTGAGAAGCCAGCAGCTTACATCATCGGTATGGGTGGTAACACATTCTCTGCTGAGCGTGCTTGCACAGTTGATGCTTTCATCTCTCTGGGCGGTCGTTCTGAAGAAGGTGACACACCTGGTACAGTAATTCTGAAAGACTTGGTAAACTTCTACGGACGTTTCGAAGCAGTTAAGGTTATTCAGGGTATGTCCGATAATCTCAACATGGCATATTGCCCGTCTCCTTCCGAGGGCAGCGATAAGCCGACACCTTTGTCTTCCAGGTATACAGCTGAGGATTATCAGTTCTACTATGGTAATCCGGTATAATCAGATAAAATCTGGTGTCAGTTAAACAGCTTAAATTGGGGGGCTCGAAAGAGCCCCCCTTATATATTCCGGAATAATTAGGAATAGAGATCCAGAAATAAAGACCGATTGTAGAGAAAATCTGCAGTCGGCCTTTCTTTTTGGATATACTCAGAAGTTGAGCTCGAACAAAACATCGTGTAAGACAGAATTGTGGGTAGGAGTGTAGTGGGAAGATAAAAGGCAGATGCTAATAAACGAACCAGAAAGGCCGTATATGGCTTTTCCCATATAAAGCAATACGGAATACATAGAAACAGCGAAGAGCGTAGAGAAGTACATCACGATTGAGAATACAGGCATTTGAAACGAACACAGTCCAAAAACGACGCGCTAAAATGCCCTTTAAACGTCGAGCAACAGAAAATATGATAACTGTATCGTTTTGATGGCCCAACTCGAAATCGGGGCGATTCTGAGCGAAATTTGACCATCGGTATAAATGTGGGGATTTTGAAAGAAAGTAGTTCAAGTGCATCTGAAGATTGAAGCAGCTGCATGCTCGATAAATGGAAAGAAAAGAGAGAAAAGCGAAGAGATCATCTTTCAGGATAGCATTTTCTATTGGACGAATCTGGATCCATATAGGAGTGTATGTAAAGTCAGAATAGAAATCCCGGAATACATTTAGCTGAAATACAATTGTCCCGGACACAATTATCCGGGACAAAAAAAGAGGCTGTCTCATTAAGACAGCCTCTGAAAAACTTTGTTTGAAAAACTCATTTATCGAATGAGATCGAGCTTCCGGATGCTCCTTCAAAATCATCGCATCCAGGGCAGTAGCAAGAGATAGAATCTGTATATGCTACCTTATCACCATCTGTAGAATCCTTAAATGTGATAGTTACATAAACCATCTTCTTAGTGGCGTCACTAGAGAAATCAAGGTCTACTTTCCATCTAGCACCATCTGCATTACCCTTATACTGCTGATAGCTCGGCAGAATCGGGGAATTGTTCAGTTCTACGTGATTGTCATCTGCTACATTGATCACATTACCACCCTTACCGATGCTTGTAGCATTGATCAGGTTGTTCTGAATTGCAAGAAGGTTCATAGAACCGTAGTCATGCAAGTCATTGATCATTGTAACGCTGGTATGACTGTTTGCTACGATCTGGAAAGTGGAAACTACATAAGAGAAGAGGATCATCATGATCGCAATTACGAGAACCATCTCAAGCAGTGTAAAACCAACTTTCTTCAATCCGGAAGCGTTTTTCTTATTAAGCTTAATCATCAAAACACCTCCTTAGCCGACTGTACCAATTGTAATCTTATAGGAGCACTGTACGCCGCCAGTCTTGTGCGGGCACTTACCAACTACAACCTGGTTTCCGGAACCATCAGTTTCAATAAAATACTGAAGTGGCTCAGAATGGGAACCGCAGTTTCTGCATGTATAGTAGAAACCATGACGGGTAGCTGTATTAGCAAAATCACCATCTTGCATCAGTGCTGTACCTGTAAGGTGGGAAATACCGGAATCTCCGGTCTTTTCTGTTACCATGTAAACGTTGTTGATCGCACCGCCATCGATGTAGATAGCCGTACCAGTATCATTAGAAGTAACACGAGTACCATTAGTAGCGCCACCAACGCTGTTTAACACGACACCAGCATTTTCGTTGCTCATACGCTCAGCTAGGGCGGTATCTGCAGCATAACTCATTGTAGAAGAGAAGCCTTGATAAGCGACCAGAGATACGATCATCAGAAGAGCGACAGACAACATTGTCTCAAGCAAGGTAAAGCCTCGCTTGGATGTTTTCTTGAAATTATGCATTAGAATCCTCCTTAGTAACCTAAATCGACAAATTCATCGTTTACGGCCTGATTATCAGCAAAGGATTCCGAAATTTTGGCGCTTGCAGACTCTGAAGCTGCACGCGATGTACTTAAATACTCGGAAACCGAAATGCCAACAACGGCGGCTAAAAGGACAATTATCGCTATGACAATTACAACTTCTACGAGTGTAAAAGCACGCCTGTTCTTATAGATCTTGTTCATATTTGCCTCCAAGTATAACCAAATTTATTATAACACCGATTAAGTTATATGCAACACAAAAATTGTTAACAAAAAGTGAAAAAAAGGGGGGCTTATTCAGCCCCCCCACTAAGATCTAATAACTAAATATTAGAGGTTGTCAGAGATCTCCTGAGCAACATCGCTGATAGCGTCGTTGTGCTCCTGAATCTTCTCAGTAGCGGACTTTGCAGCATTGAGGTAATCAGATACTGTAAAGAAAACAACTGCAGCCAGGATAACGATGATAGCGATAACCAGTACCATCTCTACGAGTGTAAAACCTTTTCTGTTCTTCTGAATCTTCTTCATAATAAGTTCCTCCTAAAATGTTTTATTGAGTTTGTAATTTCATTATAGCAGGGTTTTTGGAAAATGCAATACCAATTTTGAAATTTTTTCACATTTTTGTGAAAAAATGTATTTCGACTTCACATTCAAGGGAAATATCGGATAATTCATGAACGGAAAAACCCTGAAAATACGTCACCGTACAGCCGGCTGTTTCCCTCGAAATGCCTGAAATCACAACATCATCGATCATTGTGATACAGGAGTCCATCTCTGTGATCAGGAAATACACATTTAGATTGTAATTCATAAATGCAGCAGAATCAATTGTGAAGAAATGTGAATGACTAACTGTTTTGATCATTTTCTTGCTTTATATACCTATATAAACACGAATATAAAATACGAATTCTGGATAATTCATGTCCGGGAGGATAGAAGCTGAGTATTGAGTATAGTAACTATATATATACGCGATATTGATGTATTATATATATGGGAATAGGAGTGGATAATATGGAAAATAATAAACGCACACATAAGTTTCTGGCAGGCTTTCTCGTGCTGGCTACGATCCTTGGCTTTACACCAGTCACAAAGAAGACCGTGTCTGCCATGCCGAGTATAGATACCTTCTTATATTCCGATATTTTCGAAGAGTCTGCAAAATCGTTCGAGGATTTTATCGAGCGTCTATATACGATCGCTCTGAACAGGGATTCCGATGCTGAAGGTAAAGAATACTGGATCAAGCGGGTCACCACTGAAGGGGCGACCGGTGCAGACTGTGCCAGATTCTTCCTTCTGGATGCTCCTGAGTTCATGAACAGAAATCTCTCTGTAGATACTTTTGTTGAGACACTTTATAAGACGTTTTTCGACCGTGCATCTGACGCAGCCGGAAAGCAGGGCTGGGTTGATGCGATCAACTCAAAGAAGATGACTCGTGCAGATGTAGTCAATAACTTCATCGAGTCTACCGAATGGTGCAACGTGTGTGCTGACTACGGAGTAAAGTCCGGTGCCAAGTATCACAAGTCAACCATCGCTTCCAAGAACGCCACGGAATTTGCTACAAGACTTTATACCTGCTGTCTGAAAAGAGATCCTGAAGACGCAGGCCTTAAGTACTGGTCTCTTGCTCTGACAAATCTGGAACAGACCGGTTGCTCCGCTGCACAGAACTTCTTCGAGTCCATAGAGTTCGTCGGATTCAAAACATCGGATAAAGAATATCTCACAAGACTCTACACAACTTTCATGGGAAGAGATCCTGATGACGACGGCATGAACTACTGGCTCGGAGAACTGGAAAAAAGCGACAGAACGACCATCATGGCAAGGTTCGCAGAGTGCCAGGAGTTTACGGACATCTGTCTTAAGTACGGGATAGACAAAGGCAGCATTGTTGTTCCGGTCAAGGCTACTCCGACTCCAACGCCGAGAAAGGGTCTGGACAGATCCGTGATCCCCGGCACAGACGAGAGTTATGCTGTTATCCGTCAGGCTATCCAGGATGCTATGGTAGATAAGTGCTCATGGAAAGAAGGCGAATACTTTAACGATGCGCTTATGGAAAATCAGCAGAAGCGCGCAGAGTATTCCGTCAAACATGGGATTCTTGGTCATATGGATATGCCCGGTACATTTGTACCGTATGAAGCAGCATCTGGTCTAACATGCTATCTTTACTATAACGATAGCCATCAGTTAATCAAAACCGGATGGACCTGGTATGACCATAGCGGGACACCACATCAGTATTTTGACGATCCATATAAGTGTTTCTATGACTCCACAGTTTACGACATTGTTGAGCATAGCCATAAGATCTCCGATGATCCTGAAGTCATTTATCTCGGCTTTGGTGTATATGGTCAGAAGAACAAAGATTATGATTGGTGGGATTTCAATGAATATACAGCTGGTGAGGATGAGTACGGTCGTCTTCTCCGTGGCTATCCAAAATAATGACCAGGAATTATCACTTAGCAGGACGGTCTTATAGGCCGTCCTTTTTTGAATACAAAATTTCAAAAAATACTATAAAATAACGTATTTCCTATTGCATTAAGTACGCTGAGCCAGTGCTTCCGAATCCTGGTGGTGTATAGACCACGTAGAATCGTCTTATTCCTTTTCTAATATCCCTAAACCTGTTACAGATCATCCTGTAGCTTTATGTAGGGCCGATAGAAGGGAAGAGGATGTAGAGAATAGATATGGATGGTAGTGATCGATGAATTGGATAGAGAAGAGTATAAGGGAGGGATGAGATCGATCGATTAAATGTATTGGTAAGTTGTTTAGTAACGGGGATAAGAAAAGCCCCCCGGACTTTTTGTCCAGGGGGCTTGATTCATTTCAAACCAATCGTTATTCGATTAAGTTGCTGCATTAGCATCATTGGTGTTACCGCCAGCCTGCTGTTGCTGCTGCATCTGCTGCTTAGTGAGTTCGAGCATAATCTGATCGAATTCCTGAGTTGTGATCTTACCCATAGCAAGATCCAGTCTGAGCTGCAGAATAGAAGGAGCCTCAGAGTCAGCATACTTCTTGATGATTTCTTCGAGTGTCTGCCACTCATAGCTCCACATGTTCCATGCGGCGAACGGGCGGTCAATACTGAAATCGAAGTTTACGAAGGAGAGGTATCTGTCCTTAAGAGGATGTCCATCCGGCAGATCTACGTAACCGTTGATAACGGAGAAGTAGTTCGGAAGACCTACAAGACCGCCACGAGCGATATTATCTGCGCCAACCCACTTCATGTATTCCATGTTGCTGAGGTCAGTTGTGGAAATTCTCTTAACGAGGTTGTAAGAATATACATTAACAACTGCTGTGTAGTAGCAGAAGCCCTGTCCCTGATCAGCGATATTGATATCTGTGATCTTAACATAGCCCTGTGCGGAATTCTGGATATCTTCCAGAGCCTTCACGAACTCTTTGTAACCAACATATTCCTTAGATGTGAGATCTGTTACGTTGCCGCCGATACCCATCTTACCAAGACTCTGGTTAACGATCTTTTCATCACCTACACCGATAATTCTCTGCTCTGCGAAAGCATCTGTAAGAGTTACTTCAGAATCTGCAGAAGCATCGTCATAAGCCTTAGCTTCATCGTGTGTGAGGAAGAATCCGTCTGTACCGGAAACCTGAACTGTATAGCTGGAATACTCAGCTCTGTTCTTGTTAGCGGTACCGTCCTGCATGGTTACTGTCTCATAAGCCTTCTCTGAATTCTCTACGTTTACATAATACTTCAGACCTGCATCTTCAAAGTACTTGTAGAGCTTTCTTGTGATAACGTCAGAATTCAGGCTCGGGAGGAACTTGTCCTCTAACTTGGCAATGTCAGCCTCAAGCTTTTCTTTTTCAGCATTCAGCTTCTTGCCCTGCTCAATGATCGCGTCTTTTTCAGCTTTTTCTTGCTCGACTACCTGAAGATCAACCTCGGCCTGCTTTAACTTAGCGAGGGACTTCTTGATAACGAATAAGTAGCAGATCGAACCAATAGCCAGAAGGAGAACGATCATGAATAGAAATGTGTCTCTACCACCTGTTGTTTTCATTATGACTTACCTCCATCTTTCGTTGAACTCTTTGGAACGGAGTAATAGAACTCGACATCTGTGTTAGCAGCAACCGTTACTGTGAAGTTACCGGTCTTCTGTGCCAGTTCAAGCTCGGCAGAAGATACTGCAGTTCCGTTGACCTTGATGTTTGTAAGAGTATACTTCGTACCACTTGCATCTACTACTTCAGAAATGTTGGAGTACGGGAACTCTTCGTTAGCAGTGAGAGAGTGCTTGTCCTTCAGAGAGAGAGCCTGAGGATTCTTACCATCCAGGAACTTAGCATCTGTAAGGATGAAGTGACCCTTCAGAGTGCACTTGAATGTGAACTCGTACTTCATTGTACCGTACATAAGGCTTTCCTTAGTGTAACCACCCTTAATCGGATCGAAAGGAGTGATCTTAGCTTCGGTAAAGTTAAACAGTCCGGTATCTTCCAGAGTGTGCATGTAGTTCTGCGGAGATACACGATCAAGAGAAGAACCGTGAATCTCAACTACGCCTTCCTGATCATCATAGAATGTCAGGATAGTATCGTTCGGGAGCTGATCAACAACTGCCTTCAGGGTATCAACCTTGGAAACGGCTACTGTAGAGATCTGAGCTTCGAGAGATGTAAGAACAAACTGGTATTCCTGCAACTTGTTAACTTCGACCTGAATAGTATCCTTATCGGACAGTTTCTTGATGTAGTCTGCGGAAGCCATATCCGCCTGGAGCTTGTTCTTTCTGTTTGTCTTCTTCATGATGGAGAAGTTGCAGACGATCCAGATTACCAGAGTAATAACCAGGATACTCAATGCAAGGAGCAGGAAGAACGGGAATGCAGACGAAAAATTCTGAGATGCCGCAGAATTGAACTCTGAGAAGAAGTTCATGTCTCTTTTAGAAAAGTCATTCTTTGATTTTGCAAGACTCATAATTTCGCCTCCTTTCAATTTTCACGAATGAGTGCACCGCACGCATTCACATAATCTGACAAAATGAAGTCTTTCGGACCCTGAACTGTGTTCAGAGAACCGAGGATCTCAACCTGAGTACCAAGCTGGCGGGAAAGTTCCTTATCCATCTTGCGGTACTTCGCACCACTACCATAGAGGAAGCATGTGCTGATTGCGTCAAGGTGATACTTCGAGATAGAGAACTGAGCGGTTCTGGAGATCGCATCAGTCAAACTCTTGAAGTAAGCGGATACCGCACTGTTGAGTGACGGCTCATCCTTAACTGTCTCGTGCCATACATCGATATCGGAAACATCGACTGTAGCAAGACCTTCGCCCTTAACAACCTGAAGACGTCTTGTCAGGATGGAGGACTTTGCACCGTTACCCTGTACCTTCTTAACAGTTTCTGCTACCTGACGGATGTTGGAGTGACCAAACTGCAGACGACGGGTCAGTACCGGGAATCCCTTATCAAGAACGGTGATGTTTGTTGTCTTGGAAGACAATTCAATAAGCAACAATGTGTTCGAAGCGATGTTTGTTGTTCCGTTGATCGTGCCGCTCTTGAAAAGCTTACGGATTGCATTCGGGTTAACATCGAGAGCAACCGGGCTAAGTGCACTGGTCTTCATCAGTTCACGGAAATCATTTGCAACATCCTTCGGAATAGCAGTAGCACGAACCTTGTACTTCTGCTGCTTGGTTTCCTCGTCTGTTACCTTATCGTAAACGATGTATTCAACGATCATATCACGATTGTTGGTTCCCTGACCGAGGATCTCGTAACGGACCATATCACGAAGCTGATCCGCTTTTACTGCCGGGAGTTCGAGATCTCTTGTGTGAAGATAACTACCCTCAACAGTTAAAATTGCTCGCTTATCCTGAATGTTGGACTTAGCCAGAGCATTCTTCAGTGCCATAACCACACCAAACTGGTCGGAAATAACACCATCAGCGATTGTGTCGGACTCGAGAGGAATGATGCCGAACTTATCGACTGATACCATTCCGGTCTTGCGGTTGTAGCCGCCGAGTACCATTTTCATGTTTGAGCTGGAGACGTCAATTGCAATCTCTCTGCTGCTTCCACTTCCTAAAGCCATATTATTTCTCCTTTCGAGTTATCATCACAAAATATTCTTGGACATTGTGAGTACCGGCAGACCGCAGGCACCAACAACGAGAAGAACAACGCCGGCCATGATTACGATCATAATAGGCTCCAATGCAGCGGTCATCTTAGCTGTAGCTGCATCTGCCTCATCTTCGAAGAAGTCCGCAGCCTTATCCAGGATGCTGTCCAAAGTACCGGACTCTTCACCGATCGCTGTCATAGCGTAGATCATCGGAGGGAACTCCTTGATTCCACGAATTGAACGGGAAACCGAAGAACCTTTACGGATCTCATTTCTAGAATCAAAGAGCTGAGCTTCAAGATACTTGTTACCAAGTGTGTGGCTCGTAATCTCCATGGAATCGAGCACACTGATACCGCTTCGGAGCAATGTGGACATTGTTCGTGTGAAACGGGCAGCAGCAGTAGCTTTCTGAGCTTTTCCGATAACCGGACAACGGAGGAGGAATTTAGCCCAGGTCATAGATCCCTTCTCAGAATGTTTCCAGAGTCGGAATCCAACGATAATACCGAGGAGAACTGCAAGGTAGATATACCAGAAGTCGACCAAACTGTCTGAGAAGTTCATGACGGCTTTGGTCAGACCCGGAAGTTCACCACCGAGTGCGTTAAGTGTAACTGCGAACTTCGGAACTACGAAGGTCATCAATCCGATCGTGATACCGAATGTTACGACTGCGAGGATGATAGGATAAACAAGAGCTGCACCTACCTTGTTTTTCAATTTCTGCTCTTTCTCGAAGTGAGCCGCGAGTCTTGCTGTAACTTCATCAAGACGACCGGATTCTTCACCGGCAGAAATCATGGAGATCATGATGGTAGGCAGTGCCTTGGACTGCTCACGAAATGCTTCGGAGAGCGTCTTACCGGATTGGATCGACTCATAAACAGATCCGATAACCGCCTTCGCTTTCTTACTCTCCATCTGCTGGTACAACATATCCAGAGAACGGATAACCGTGATACCTGCACTAAGAAGGGAAGAGAGTTGTCTCGTGATGATCATGAGATCCTTTGTCTTCAGCTTGGGGCTACCGATGTTCATGGTCAAAATACTCGAACCACTATCTTGCTCGAGTGACGCAATGAATCGGCCATCAGCACGAAGCATCTTGGAAGCATCAGCAAGTGTTGCTGCTTCGATAATGCCTTTACTGGAGCGACCAGCTGCATCGACTACTTCATATTTAAAATTTGGCATGAAGCAAACCTCCTTCTTTGTTTTCTATTTATTAGTACTCCAGAGAGTTAAATAGACCATTGGATACAGAATTCGCAGTACCGGCGCTGGCCAGATAACGACGATATTCATCCGGATCTTTACAACGGGAGATTGCAGTCTCACGTGTGATGAGTCCCTTCTTGGTGAGCTCTGCGAGATAATAGTCGAGAGAGCACATGCCAAGCTTAAGGTTAGTAGCGATCGTGTTGTCGATCTGATACGTCTTACCTTCACGGATAAGGTTACGAACAGCATCGTTGGCGATCAGGATCTCGAAGGCAGCGACACGGCCTGTGCCATCGGCACGCGGGAGAAGTGTCTGGGAAATAACTGCGACGAGAACCGTACCGAGCTGAACTCGGATCTGATCCTGCTGATGAGGCGGGAATACGTCGATGATACGGTTGATCGTGTCAGCGGCGCCACTGGTATGCAGTGTAGACATAACCAAGTGACCGGTTTCTGAAGCGGTAATAGCTGTACTGATGGTGTCAAGGTCACGCATCTCACCAACCATGATTACATCCGGGTCTTCACGAAGAGCGGCACGGAGTGCGTTCGCGAAAGAGAGGGTATCTTCGTGAACTTCACGCTGGTTGATCATAGACTCACCATGACGGTGGAGGTACTCGATAGGTTCCTCAAGTGTGAGAACGTGGCAACGGCGGTTCTGGTTGATGTGACCAACCATAGCGGCCAGTGTTGTCGACTTACCGGAACCCGTAGGGCCGGTAACGAGGATCAATCCACGTGGCTTCAAAGCGAGGTCCTTAAACAATTCAGGAAGTCCGAGACGCTCACATGTCGGAATTTCTGTTGTGATGGTACGAGCAGCCAGAGTGTAACTACCACGCTGCTTAAATACGTTACAACGGAAACGGCTGTAATCCTTAACAACGTAAGAGAAGTCGATCTCACCACGCTCATTAAGGTACTGCTGTCTGGACTTGTCCAACATAGACTTGCAGAGATATTCCGTGTCGCTCTGTGTCAAAATGTTGGAATTCAACGGCATGAGTTCGCCATGTACGCGGATCATAGGTGGGAGACCAACTGTGATGTGCGTATCGGATGCCTGACGACGAACTGCCTCTGTGAGAATGGCATCCATACTTAATGTAAATTCTTCCATTTCTTTCCTCCTTAACCGTCAATGGAATATGTTACCTTATTCATCTCTGCAACAGTTGTGATACCCTCCAGTACCAACTGAGCAGCAGAATCGGCAAGCATCAATGTTCCTTCGGAGATCGCAAGTGCGCGCATCTCGTCCTCAGAAGCACGGCGCTCGAGAAGAGCACGCATCTTCTTAGTCATGATTACTACTTCATGGATAGCGATTCGGCCTTTGTAGCCTTTCTCGTTGCATTCGGAACAGCCGACACCGTGGTAAAGCTTCTGTCCCGGCTTGAGCTTGAGCAGCTCGACTTCGTCCGGACCAGGTGTGTACTCTTCACGGCAGTTTGTGCAGATTCGGCGAACAAGACGCTGAGCAACAACGCCGATCAAAGCGGTAGAAACCATGAATGGCTCGATACCCATATCGATCAGACGGTTGATAGAAGAAACAGCGTCGTTGGTGTGGATAGTACTGAAAACCAAGTGACCGGTGATGGCGGCTCGCATGGCGATCTCGGCTGTCTCACCGTCACGGATCTCACCGACGAGGATGATATCCGGGTCCTGACGGAGGATAGAACGAAGACCACTAGCGAAGGTCATTCCGGCCTTTGCGTTAACCTGTACCTGATTGATTCCCGGGATCTGGATTTCTACCGGGTCCTCAACTGTTACGATATTCGTTTCTGGTGTATTCTTCTCGGAAAGGAGGGTATAAAGGGTAGTTGTCTTACCGGAACCTGTAGGACCGGAGATAAGGCAAACGCCCTGCGGTACTTTGACGATCTTATTGATCATCTCGTTATTGTGTTCACTGATACCTAAATACTTACGGTTCAGGTTCGCGTCGTTCTTAGCGAGGATACGGATAACCGTTTTCTCACCATGTACGGTAGGCAGTACGGATACACGCATGTCAACCGGCTTGCCGTTTACCATGGTCTGTACACGACCGTCCTGAGGGATACGCTTCTCGGCGATGTTCATACCGGAAAGGATCTTGATACGTGTGATGATGGCGTCTCTCGCGGCAATCGGGTTGCTCATGATCTCGGAAAGAACACCGTCGATACGGATACGGACTCGAACACGATCTTCCATCGGTTCGATGTGAATATCGGAAGAGTTAGCACGGATAGCGAAGTCGATCATGGAGTTAACGAGCTTAACTACAGGAGCGTTGTTTACTTCGTCCGTGATCTCGTCAGCGAGATTCTTCATATCTTCGATATCAAGGTCAGCGGCCAGGTCATCTGCGGCCTGCTTAGCAACCTCTCTACCGTAATTCATCTTGATCGCTGTGAGGATCTGCTGCTTCGGAGCAAGGAGAGTTACGATGTCGTTACCTGTACGGAAACGAAGGTCATCGGTAACCAGGATGTTCAGAGGGTCATAGATCGCAACTACCAATCTCTCCTGGTCAAAAGCAACCGGAATGATAAGGTTCTCTTCGCAATACTGTTCGGTAACTACTTTCGTTGCTTCCTGATCAATGTCTACCTGCTGCAGGTCAATGATCGGGATCTCATACTGCTGGGAAATTGCACGAAGGATGTCAAGTTCTGTCAGTAAGCCTTTCTCTACAATGATTTCTCCAAGACGTTTCTTGCTCGGGGAAGAACGCTGTGCCTCCAATGCCTCTTGCAATTCTGCCTGGGACAAAAAGCCACTGTCAATGAGAATATCTCCAAGTCGTTTCATCCTGCCCTCCCTATAGATGTACGAATATTTCAGACACGGGCAGAGACCCAAATGTCTAATTTACCTGATAGTAGTAATTTACACCCGAAACAGGGTGTTTGTACAGACTAAATGAGAAAACAGATAATTACAATTTCGTTCCCGAAGGAAGAAATTGTCATAAAGTTGTAACCCTCTAACCAATACAAATACTACACACAATTTGTCTAGATAACTATACATGGAAAAGGACGATTTTGCAACCGATTCTGCGTATTTTGTAGAAATTATACAAAAAAGTTTGACGGCAAATGGCAGGATAATTGAATTATTTGGTAAGATGTAATATTGTTAAATGGATAGGAGAGTGAAAGTATGACCCCGGAACAAGTTTTAGCGATCATTAATGTGGTCATGGCCGGAATGTTTGGAGCCGTGATCGGAAGTTTTACCAACGTATGTATTTATCGTATCCCTGAACATCGAACCATCGTAAAGGGCCACTCCATGTGTATGACATGTGGACATGAACTTGGCGCACTGGATCTGGTTCCGATCTTCAGCTGGCTTTGCCTGAAAGGAAAGTGCCGCTACTGTGGGACTCCGGTATCTTCACGTTACATCAAGATCGAGAGCTTGACCGCCTTAATGTACATCCTCATGGCCATCGTTCACCTGGACATGTTCCTTGATCCGACCCAGCCTTCCAAGAACATCCTGCCGTTTATCGTGCTTTGCGCACTGTTCATTATGATCAATATCGTCATCGTCGAGATGATGATCATGAAGGATACCGGTTCATCCATGTTCCGTCTCTCTGCCGCGTTGATCATCGACCTGGCAGTGCAGATCGGTGTACGCATGTTCTATGAGGTTGGCCGCACGTCGATCGTTCTCGGCGTACTGCTTGGCGGTGTTATCGGTTTTGTTGCCGTACTTCTTGCGGTTCTCGTAACGAACCGTCCGAAGGATCTGGGCAAGTATTTTTCCGGCGAGAAGGGAAGACCTTTCCGTACTTCGGATCTCTTCGCCATCGTCCTTTGTGCCGCGATCGGCATCTGGCCGGCGGTAGTGTGTGCTGCTGTTTATCTGATCGCACGTATCGCTATCGGTACAGGCAAGAACGTGAAGTATCTGGGTAATATTCTGGCAGCCGGTGCCGCAGTAGGATATTTCGGTTATGCTTTCCTGCGCATCTTCCTTGCGCGCTGATGTCTGACAATTGTATTGGCGCATAAATAAATAGATGTTATAATATCGTGTACAAATTTTTGTGGAGGTTTTCTTATGTCCGGACATTCCAAGTGGAATAACATTAAGAGAAAGAAAGAAGCATCCGATGCAGCAAAGGGTGCGATTTTTACGAAAGTGGCCAAGGAGATCATGGTGGCAGTCAAGGCTGGCGGCCCGGATCCGGAAGGCAACTCCAAGCTGAAAGACGTAATCGCGAAAGCGAAAGCCGCAAATATGCCGAACGATAATATCAACCGTGCGATCAAGAAGGCCGCCGGTGCCGGCGAAGGCGATGAATATGAAGAGATCGTATACGAAGGTTACGGCCCGGGTGGAATCGCCATCATGGTTCGTACTCTGACGAATAACCGTAATCGTACTGCAGCAGATATCCGCCATATTTTCGATAAGTACAATGGAAATATGGGTGTTTCCGGAAGCGTTTCCTTTATGTTCCAGGACAAGGGAACAATCCTGATCGATTCCGAAGAGTTCGATGACGAAGAGCAGGTCATGATGGATGCACTGGATTGCGGAGCTGAGGATTTCAGCGCAGAGGAAGGATACTACGAGATCTTGACCGATCCGGCTGCTTACTACGAAGTGAAGGATGCACTGGAAGCGAAGGGATATACTTTCGTTGAATCCACACTGGGTCCGGTACCGTTGAACTGGTCGAAGGTCGACGATGAGGAGACAGCAGGCAAGCTTGAGACCATGATGGAGAAGTTCGAAGAGAACGACGACGTCCAGGAAGTTTTCAATAACTGGGATAACTAAGCTTTCTATATAATATAGGAGATAAAAGGTAGAAGTATGGATTTGCCAAAACCGAAGGGCAAGGAGCAGGCGGAACACCTTGAAGAGAAACAAGGTGCTTCCAAGCGCGGCGTTTTTATACCTGAGCTTCGGGCCACACTTCGCCGATTAGAGAAGAATGTAGATACCCGTGCGCATCTGCGCACGGAGCGTCAGATCGAAATAGCAGCAAACGATGAGAAGGCCATGCGCGAGATGCTCTCATCGATTGCTGTTGTTGCTTTTGTCGGACCTTCCGGAACCGGTAAGAGTACCCGTGCGATTCGGGTGGCTAAGCAGAATTCTATCAAGTACATCATCGATGACGGACTTCTGATCAACGGAAGCCGTATCGTTGCCGGTAACTCGGCGAAGAAAGCGCCGACCAAGCTGGAGTCGGTACGACAGGCGCTTTTCGAGGACCCGAGCCGTTCCTCGACCATGCGGCGTGCGCTGGCAGAGAATCTGCCGTCCACTCTCATGATCCTGGGCACATCGGATGCCATGCTGGAGAAGATCTGCAACAATCTGTGGCTGAACCAGCCGGCGATGCTGATCCGTATCGAGGATGTCAGCTCGGAGGAGGAGATCACCCAGGCGAGAAATACGCGTATGCGTGAAGGTATGCATACCATCCCGGTCCCCAGCATGGAGATCAAGCATGAGTTCTCGGGATACTTCTCGGATCCGTTGAACCGTCTGCGCCGCCGCTGGGATAAAGAACGTGGTGTGCAGACCATCGCACCGGATACGGAGCGAACCGTAGTTCGTCCGACGTTCTCGAGTTTGGGAAGTTATTCAATCTCGGATGATGCGCTTCTGGATCTGGTGAAGATCATCTTAAGAAAAGTTCCGGGCATTCACGATGTAGTGGGATTCCGGTCCGAGAAACGTGTGTACGGTGTCGTTCTGAGTATCGACCTGGAGCTGTACTACGGATACAATGCACAGGAAGTCCTGATGACAGCCCAGCAGCGTCTGGGACGATATATCGAGGAGTATTCCTCGATCAATATGGTGGCGGTGGATGTTCGGGCCAAGCGTCTGATCCACGATGATCCCGCCTGATGACAGGAGGCAGAAATGAAGGTTGAGAAAATCTATACGATCCCTGTAAACGATGCGTATTCCTCCAGTTGCGCATGTCCGCTCTGCGCTTTGAAGGCGAAGGTGGAATCCGATGCCCTAGATTATTACCTCGGACCGTCCCTGATGGAACCGGATACCCGAGTTCTGACAAATCAGTCCGGATTCTGCGGAGATCACTTAAACAAGATGTTCGGTAGAGAGATCAACCGTCTGGGCATGGGACTGATGCTGCATACCCATATTCAGGATGTGAAGAAGGAGACCGACCCATTGTGGGAGAAAGCGGCTCCGGAGAAGAAGACGTTGCTGAAGGGCAAGGATGCCGACTACAAGAAGCGTCTGACCTCCTTGGCAGATAAGATCGATGAGAGACTGGATTCCTGCATTATATGCGATAAGATCCGCACTACGATGGACCGGTACATGGAAGTTATCATGTGGCTTTATTTCCAGGACCCGTCTTTCCGCGAGACCTTCGCTACCAAGACCTATCACTGCCTGCCGCATGTGGCGGAACTGCTTCGTGCCGCGGCAAAAGAACTGAGCCAGAATGAGGCTTCGGAGTTCGTAAGTGCGTTGGCGCAGACACATAATAAGGGACTTTCGGATCTCATCGCGGACGTAGAATGGTTCACGCTGAAATTCGATTACCGCAATCAAAGTAAACCTTGGGGCAACAGTAAGGATGCCGTACCGAGAGCCATTGCGCTTCTCGGCGGAGATCCGGTAGATGCTCCTTTAGAGAAGAAGGATAAGGAATGAGTATTGATATGGATCCGTTCCAGAGTATGGGAACAAAGACAGAACCGCAGATCGCTCTTATGGCGCAGGGTGACCGCCCGAAGCGTGTCGTAATGGTGATCGAAGGCGAGATGGTGGGAGATAACAAAGGCGATGAAGCCGCAGAAGAGCATGGACGTGAGTTGATGCTCCATTCTTTGCGTAGTCTGGAGAACGCCAGAACGGTGCCGGATGAGATCATCCTCCTTCACGACGGCGTGAAGCTCATTTTTCCCGAGAGCGAATGCTACTCCTGCTGGAAGCCGATCCTGGACCGGGAGATCGCTGTCCGTGCATGCAATGAGACTCTTTTCTATCTGGGAAGGATGCCGGAGGATCCGCGCATCAGCTGTGAAGATATGGCGGATCTGCTGCAGAATATGCTGACGGCGGACCGGATCGTGAGGCTCTGATGGCTGGCGTGAAGAGATATAAGAAAGAAGACCTGGAGAGTTACTGTCTGGGTGCGACGGTGAGTATGGAATACCTCAACATCCGTCCCCAGAACGTCACACATGTTTACCTCCACAGTGCTTTTCACGAATCAGAAACGAAGGAAAAGATCCTGAAGATCTGCAAGGAGAGGCACATTCCCTGTGATACATCGGACAAAGTATTCTCGATCCTGTCTCAGAAGGAGAACTGCTTTGTTATTGCCATGATCCGCAAATACAGCTGTGAGCTGGATAAGAATGCGTCGCATGTGGTGCTGGTCAACCCGTCCAATTCCGGAAACGCAGGGACGATCATCCGAAGTGCGACCGGATTCGGCGTGCCGAATATTGCGATCATCCGACCGGCAGTGGACTTCTTCGACCCGAAGGTGATCCGCGCCTCCATGGGCGCCCTGAGCCGGGTGAATTTCAAGTATTACGATTCTTTCGAAGAATATATGCAGACTGATGGAGCCGGAGAGCGTTACTGCTATCCCTTCATGCTCGATGGAAGTGTACGGCTTCACGAGATCCAGATCCGCAAGCCGTTCTCCCTGATCATGGGCAATGAGGCAACCGGACTTCCGGATTCTTTTGCCTCGGTAGGACAGCCTGTCCGCATCGAACACGGCAACGGGATCGACAGCCTGAATCTCCCGATCGCTACCAGTATCGGCCTTTATGAGGCGACCAAGGGAAGCTTCGGCTGACGCAGAAACGGGCCTTGCCCGAAAAATAAAAGCAAAACGCAAAAATCGAGAAAAAACACTTGCATCCGAATACGATGCATGATAAAATGTCTCGGTGTCTAATTGAAGATTAATACTGATGGAGGTGAAGGAAATGCCGAATATCAAGTCCGCATGTAAGCGAGTTAAAGTTACAGAGAAGAAGACTTTGGCCAACAAGATGAAGAAGAGCGAGATGCGCACCATTGTCAAGAAGGCTACGGCTTCTATCGCCGCATCTGATGATAATTCCGCAGCGCTCCTCAAGGACGCTCAGGTTGCACTCGACAAGGCTGCTGCTAAGGGATATATTCACAAGAATGCAGCGGCAAGAAAGAAGTCTCGCATGGCTAAGGCAGCTAACGCAGCTAAAGCTTGAGACAGTTTTATAACTTGCGATCCGGATGCTTCGGGAAAGAAATTTCCCGGAGCATTTTTTTGTTTCATGATCATCAATACTTTGATAATCAAAAAAATATCATTATTTTGCTCTGGAACGCAATTTGTTAACCACAAATCCTGTTGAGGTTTACCCTCGAAACGTTACTCGAATGTCTCGGCTTGCGGGAAATGTTAACAAATTATTTCAATAAACTAAAAATCTTGTATATTTACGAAATTGCCATTCAAATTTCCTTGTTTTTTAATTATTAGTGTCTATACTTGAAAGTATGTATTGTGGCTACTTGTGCTTATTGACAGCATTGGTTTATGACAAAGGAGAAGATCATGAAACATTTTTTCAAAAACAAGAAGGTTTTAGGTGCGACCAGTCTGGTTCTTGTTACATCGTTGGTGATCGGTAACGTAGCTTTCCGGAAATCCGGAAAGAAAGATGGAAGCAACAGTATATTGGGGATCCCGCAGGTCCAGGCTGCTGACGATATCAAGGATTATGATGCGGCCAGCGCTGTGAACTACAGTACGATACTCAGACGTGCTATCGATTACGGTATCCTCAGTAAGACGCTAACGCAGTCAGGCCATATGGAGACGACTTTTGCGGTAGATCTGTTTAGAAATACGGAGGGGACGAATAACGACATCGACCTTGCCGGAGATGCACCTGCGCAGTTTATCGTTGCAAGAGTTGAATCAGGCAATAAGATCCGTTTTGGAGCCACATTCCATGAAGACGGTGATCCGCAAAAGCCGAGTCTTCCGATGGACTTTGTAATTGATACCACGGAAGCACTGGCAAATTCGGATACTTTCGTATATGACACTGCATTTAATGGAGAGCACCTTTATAGAACGTATCCAGTGGTAGATCTTCAGACGAATATCCAATCCATGCTTAACCATGTCAAGAGTGAGTCGGATAAGATGCTCCAGAAGGGCGCATTCAACGGCGATGATCTTCTAAGCAGTAGCAATGTGCTTGATTTTGACAGTGATGAATATGAGAACGTGACGATCTATATCGATGTTCCGGAGAATGGCAGACTTTATGCTGCGATTCAGGGCACTGATAAACTCCAGATCAAGAAGCGTTCCAGTACGGTCATTGTCTTTAATGTTTTGCAGAAAGACAGTATCACGCTCGATAAGTATTACGTTACTGTAAACGGTAAGGACATCCATACCGATACTACATGTGAGGGTAATTCTCCTGAGGGCGGACATAATGACGATGTCAATAAAGAAATCGCCCAGAAGATCATCTGGAACATGCCTTATGTTAAGAACATTACATACCGCATGACGGCAGGTACATTCCTCGCGATGAATCCACAGTCTGTCGGAAATGTGAAAGGTTCCAGTGCCGGTTGGATCGCAAGTGCAGGCGAGACGATCGTTTCCAGCGGTGAGTTCCACTACATTTATAAAGAGCGCTCTAGATTTGCCAATACGGAAGATGAGAGCCAGATGCACTTCGCAACAAGAAAAGCTTTCACGAGCAGTTTTGATGATCCGGATAATCTGGAAGAAAGAACAGACGTATTCCTGACTCCGGAACAGTATACCTTCACTTTCCAGGAAACAGGGAGCGATTACAAGCCAGTCGATGGCGCAACAGTAGAATATATTAAGAATGATGCAAACGGTAAGTTTGTTTTCCCGAACCTGACGATTGATGTAGCCGATATTGACCCGCTTGCTGGTACGACTCGGTATTTCGTGATCAAGGAATACGATAACACAGGAGATCAGAACGTAATTCCTTTGTCTGATGGTGAGATCGATATCAAGGTCCGCATCACGAATGAAAATGGTATCATCCATTACCATGTTTACTATTACTCATATCTTACCGCCGAAGATAAAGCTAACGGCCGGCCGTATATGGTTGAAGAGAATGTTTCTATGCAGGGTACAGAGTTTACTCTTCGTGAATTCTATAATCTTGTAAAGGAAGATACAGCTAAGCTGAGACTGAAGAAGGAACTCGGAAGCGAAGTGGATCCGGGTAAGAAGTATAAGGTTGCCGTAAAGAAGGGCCTCCAGTACGTTCAGAACAGAAACGGTAAGCTTGCCGGAGAAGAGCACTTCTTCGAACTGTCAAAGGATGAAACTATCGAGATCTCCAATCTCAAGCTCGGCGAATACACGATCATTGAGCAAGAGGGCAGCGTCCAGGGCTTTGAGCTTATTGATACACAGATCTACCTTGATGGCAATCAGATGACGAAGGATTCGAATGCTGAGTATCCGACAGTTTCACTGAGTCTTGCCAAAGATGATGACAAGCTCGTTACGATCTCGAACACTTATGAAGAGAAAGATGTTGAGGACAAGGTCAGTCTGGTAGTGACAAAGAAAATCACTATCGATGGACAGAGCGTAACAGAGCTCCCTTCTAATTTTGTAGGCAAGAAAGTAGCCTTTACTCTTCGGGTAGCATCCGGCCCGAACAATGGTAAATGTGTCTCCAACATTAATGGAGACCTCAGTAGCTCTGAGAAGCGGCTCTATTGCGAGGTGGGCAATTCATTGACCATCTATGGCCTGGACCCGAACACACAATATGTCTTAACTGAGGTTAACGAATCTGTGGCGGTTAGCGGATATCGCTTTGTTTCCGTTAACGGATCCCAGGATTATTCTATGCAGATCTATACTGCCAATCTGGAGAATGAGCAAGTGGTCACAAACGCATATCAAACCATTACGAATAGACTTGTGATCAATAAGTCTTTCGTGCTTGGTGATCAGAATGTTAATGACCGGATCAACGGCAAGGAAAATCTGCAGTTCATCATCTCCGGTCCAGAAGGCTTTGAGACCGTGACCAAGACGTGGGCTGATTTTACAGACGGCGTACTGGTTATCCCGAATGTCCCGATTGGCGTCTACACTGTTACCGAGGTAGGTGCAGAGGAAACTAGTGGAAACTATGGTGAAAACCAGAGATTGATTCTCAAGGAGACTATTGTAAAAGTTAACCATGATGTTGAAGAGTATTCTCCAGGACAGATTGCTATCACAAACAGTTATGAGATTGAGACATTCCACCGCATCTCGATCAGAAAAACAGTAAGAGATCTTCCGCCGGATAAGCGTCCGACAAGTTTTAACGTTGCAATCATTAATGCTAAAGGACTGTACTATACCGAGACAACGGATGGTTATTCTTTCGAGAAGGATCCTTATTATGTAAGTGTTCCTGCTGATGGTGTTTTCACAACACAGATGATCCCTGACGGAAACTATCGTGTTGAGGAGAATCTTGAGTCTGCAAGAGTAGAAGGTTACGAAGTATTCCCAACCTATGGCAATGCCGGTCAGGAATTCGAATTGCGTTACAGTGATAAAGAGACTACGATCACGAACCGCTATACACATTTCTACCTTGAAGTAGAGAAGAATGTAACCGGTCAGGCTCCGTATAATAATACGGAATATTCCTTCTATGTTAAGAAGGTGAACGAGAATCGTTATGTACAGGCAGATGCTACTCTGGGCAATGATCCATATCTGTTTACGATTACTGCAGACGAAAGGATCAAAGTAAATGTTGCTCAGCCAGGTGAGTATGAAGTTGTCGAGGAGAAAGAAAATGTCTCTGAAAACAACCACTTCACTCTGACAACAACGTATGTAATTGATTCGGATCCGAGTAAAACATCGGCAAAGCTTGATGAGCAGAATCAAGATGCCCAGATTACGATCACAAATGATTATGTATATAACCATCAGGGTCTGGAAATCTATAAAGAAGTAACCGGCATGTCCGAAGATGAGGCAGCGACCTATTCCTTCCCAATCAAGGTTACATTCAGCCAGCCGGTGAAGTATGCAGTTGGCGACGGAGAGCCGATCGCTGAAGCGACTAATGTCTATACAGGCACGATCAAGGCCGGTGAAGAGCATAAGATCGTTCTCAGCCGTATCCCTGTAGGAGTGACCTATACTGTCGAAGAGTTAACGGATGACAATTCTATGCCAGATGGCTTCACATGTACATCCGGTGCAGTGAATGGAACCACTGTTGCACAGCAGTTCAAGAAAGCGACGATCACGAATAGTGCTGAGGGTCCGGAGATCAAGATTGAAAAGAAGGACAGAAGTGGTGATCCGCTTCCGGGTGCGGAGTTCAGTCTGACATGTGATCTCGCAGATCCGGATAAGGTACAGCAGATCGAGATCCTCGGTGCAGATTCCGAAGCAACTGTCGGAAGCTTCTACAGCATGGGTGATGTGATCACGATCAAGAATCTCCCTGATGGCAACTATGTGCTCAAGGAAGAAAATGCACCTGATGACTATGTAGGCTTCGATGGTGTGGTTACCTTCACTGTGCTCAATGGAAAGATTGTTTCTATTGGTGACGCAAATGGTGATGAACTCCAGGGCAATGCAGCATATTCCAGCACTACCAACACGATCACGATCATTAACGATGTTGAAGAGAAGGGTCAACTGATCTTCACGAAGTCTGTCAGGGGTCCTGTAACTCAGGATGAGGCAGAAGGTGCACTGACATTCACAGTTACAACTGAAATTGAAGGTGAACTGATGTATATCCAGCTGGATGGCAGTCTGGATACAACACCATATGAGTTCAAACTGAACGATAAGTATAATGGTAAGCGTATCTTCGAAGTAGCAACAGATGCAGACGGAAATGAGACCTACACAGCAACGTTCGATAACCTGCCGGTAGGACAGAAGTTCACTGTAACCGAGACCAATACATCTATCGTGGATGAATATGGTAACCCGTATGTGCTTGCTGAAGGTACAGAAACGCAAAAAGAGAGCGATGAGATTTCCGCTACACCGGCAACAGTAGAGATCGAAGATGTTTACACGCAGGATCTCGGTAAGCTGATCTTCACGAAGTCTGTCAAGGGTCCGGTTACTCAGGAAGAAGCAGAAGGTGCGCTGACATTCACTGTTACTACAGTCATCGGCGAAAAGACGATGTATGTCCAGTTGGACGGCAGTCTGGGTGAAAATCCGTATGAGTTCCACCTGAACGATGAGTATAACGGCAATCGTATCTTCGAATGCACACAGGATGCAGACAAGAACGAGACTTATGTGGCAGAGTTCGATAATCTGCCTGTAGGAAAGGTCTTCACAGTAACGGAAACCAACACGGCTATTACAGATGAGTATGGTAATCCGTACGTGCTTGCTGAAGGTACAGAAACAACCAAAGACAGTGAAG
>LVAV01000005.1 GCA_001604185.1 Clostridiales bacterium Firm_16
TACCGGCGTCTATATAAATGCAGATGTGAATGCGGCTTACCAGATAATCAAGTTTGGCTGCATACGAGAACTCCGGATCAAGGAAGGAGAGCAGATCTCCAAACTACAAGTAGCCTGAATTAGATCAGGTAGAGGCATCCGGCTAGTGCCATTAAATTTCCGATAGGCCTATGCTTATCGGTGATTTATAAATCTCAACTACCAAGTTGAAAATAGCCAAATGCAATGATACAATTCTTACGACAATGTAACAGAGGGGAGCTTGTGTAACAGGCTGAGAGGAAGGTTGAACCTTCGACCCATAACCTGATTTGGATAATGCCAACGTAGGGATGCCTGATTTTATATGGTATTTACGAAAGCTGTCCGGTCCGGGGCAGCTTTTTTGCTACTGCGGCGGAACACAAATCACTCCTTGGTTTACAGAATACATTAGCCGGTCTATACGGCAAGAAAGAGGTATGTATGAGTATTTTCGGAAACAAGAAGGAGCAGGAGACAAATGTAAGTCATGAGAGAAAATCTCTGGGCGAATGTCTTACGGCAGTGCGGGAGCAGACACCTTTGATCCACAACATCACGAATTATGTAACGGTCAATGATGTGGCCAATGCGCTTCTGGCCTGCGGTGCCAGCCCGATCATGAGCGACGAGCCGGCGGATGTATATGATATCACCACGATCTGCGGGGGACTGAATATCAATATCGGAACCCTGAATGAACGTTCAATAGAAGCCATGACCATTGCCGGTTCCCGAGCCAGATCCTTGCAGCACGTGATCCTTCTGGACCCGGTCGGTGCGGGAGCAAGTACCCTTCGCACCAATACGGCGATCACCCTGATGCGTACCGCCCGTCCGGATGTCATCCGCGGGAACATTTCCGAGATCAAGACTCTGGCTCTCGGATCGGGAACCACGAAGGGTGTGGATGCCGACGCGGCGGATACAGTAACGGAAGAGAACCTGGATGCCATGGTGAAATTCGTGAAAGATTTCGCGGCGAAGACGAATGCGGTCATTGCGATCACCGGTGCCATCGATCTGGTAGCGGACGCTGAAACCTGTTATGTGATCCGTAACGGTCGGCCGGAAATGAGCAAAATCACCGGAACAGGCTGCCAGCTTTCCGGTATTGCGACAGCCTATGCCGTAGCGAATCCGGAGAATAAAGTAGATGCCGTTGCGGCTGCGGTCTGCCTCATGGGCCTTGCAGGCGAGATCGGATGGTCCAGAATGCAGGAGGGAGACGGTAATTCCACATACAGAAACCGCATAATCGATGCCATCTTCAACATGGACGCCAAGACCCTGGAAGAAGGTGCAAAGTATGAGATCCGATGAGAAAAAACTTCGTGAATCCCTTCTGCTTTATGCCGTCACGGATCGAAGATGGACAGGAGAAATGACGCTGGCACAACAAGTAGAAGAAGCGATCCTGGGCGGGGCGACCTTCATCCAGCTGCGTGAAAAGAACTTAGACGACAGTGCTTTTGAATCGGAAGCGCGAGAGATCGCTTCACTTTGCCGAAGATATAATGTTCCTTTCGTAGTAAACGATAACGTGGAGATCGCAAGAAGAATGGGTGCCGATGGTGTACACGTGGGACAAAGCGACATGGAGGCCGGAGATGTGCGGGCGCTTCTGGGACCGGATGCGATCCTGGGCGTGTCGGCCCAGACTGTGGAACAGGCGCTTCTGGCGGAGAAACGTGGCGCCGATTACCTGGGCGTGGGGGCGGTATTTCCCACCGGCTCCAAAGACGATGCCGTGGAAGTACCTTTCGAGACCTTGAAGGCCATCTGTGAAGCGGTAGAGATCCCGGTCATCGCCATCGGCGGAATCGGTACATCGAATGTAAAAGAATTAGTGGGCAGCGGCATCTGCGGCGTGGCAGTGATCAGTGCGATCTTCGGAGCGAAGGATATCCGTTCGGCAACAAGAGAACTGTTGGGTGAAACAGTCCGGATAGTCGGTGGTTCCGCGGTCTCCGCAGAGGGAAACGGAGGCAGACCATGAGGACAACTTTGACGATTGCGGGCAGTGACTGTTCCGGCGGTGCAGGTATCCAGGCGGACATCAAGACCATGACCATGAATGGTGTGTATGCCATGAGTGTCATCACGTCTTTGACGGCACAGAACACTCTCGGTGTCACGGGAATCTACGATGTGACGCCGGCCTTTCTGGCCAAACAACTGGATGCAGTGTTTTCGGATATTTTTCCGGATGCCGTAAAGATCGGTATGGTATCGGCGCCGGGCCTGATCGATGTTATCACGGATAAACTTGCTTTCTACGAGGCAGGGAATATCGTACTGGACCCGGTGATGGTGGCTACCAGCGGTGCACGGCTGATCACATACGAAGCGCAGGAGATACTGGTGGAGAAACTTCTTCCCAGCGCAGATGTGGTCACGCCGAATATTCCCGAAGCCGAGATCCTGGCGGGTATTACGATCTCCAATAAAGCAGACATGGAAACTGCGGCAAAGACGATCGGGGAGAAGATGCAGGGAGGCGCGGTCCTTCTGAAGGGCGGTCACAGCATCTGCGATGCCGACGATTTTCTGTGGGACGGAGAAAAAGGCCGATGGTTCCGTGGGAAGCGGATCGCCAATTCCAATACCCATGGAACCGGGTGCACGTTATCCTCAGCCATCGCGTCCCAACTCGCGATGGGTAAAGCACTCCATGAAGCAGTGTTTTTGGCAAAGAATTATATATCCGATTGCCTCGAAGCGAATCAGGATCTGGGACACGGAAGCGGGCCCCTGATGCATAACTACATTTTGTTTAAGGAAGGATAAGAGAATGAGAGAGTATAAGACACAGATGGAAGCGGCGCGTAAGGGGATCGTGACCCCGGAGATGGCCGCGGTAGCGAAGAAGGAATACCGGACGGAAGAAGAGATCAGAAACTGGGTCGCGGAGGGGAAAGTGGCGATCTGCTGCAACCGTCTGCACACCTGTATCGATCCCAACGGTGTGGGTTCGATGCTACGGACAAAGATCAACGTGAACCTGGGCGTGTCGAAGGATTGCAAAGATTACGATATCGAGATGCAGAAAGTCATGGCGGCGGTGGATATGGGCGCAGAAGCGATCATGGACCTGTCGTCCCACGGCAATACCCAGCCTTTCCGAAGAAAACTTACCAGTGAATGTCCGGCCATAATCGGTACAGTTCCGGTGTATGACTCGGTGATCCATTACCAGAGAGATCTGGCCACGCTGACAGCGCAGGACTTCATCGATGTGGTCCGCCTTCACGCGGAAGACGGCGTTGATTTTGTGACGTTGCATTGCGGTATCACCAGAAAAACGATCGAGCAGATCCGGAAAGTGGGAAGAAAGATGAATATCGTGTCCCGCGGAGGATCTCTTGTTTTCGCATGGATGTGTATGACCGGAGAGGAGAATCCTTTCTACGAGCACTATGATGAGATCCTGGAGATCTGCCGGGAATACGATGTGACCATCTCTTTAGGCGATGCATGTCGTCCCGGATGCCTGGCGGATTCTTCGGATGTATGCCAGATCGAGGAACTGGTGCGTCTGGGTGAACTGACCCGCCGTGCCTGGGCAAAAGATGTGCAGGTCATGGTGGAAGGTCCGGGTCATATGGCGATGGATGAAATCGAAGCCAACATGAAGATCCAGCAGCGGATCTGTAACGGAGCACCTTTCTATGTTCTGGGGCCGCTGGTCACGGACATTGCTCCGGGTTATGACCATATTACTTCTGCCATCGGTGGTGCCATTGCTGCCAAAGCCGGTGCGGCATTCCTCTGTTATGTGACGCCGGCGGAGCATCTGGCACTTCCGAATGTGGATGACGTGAAGCAGGGTATTATTGCGTCCCGCATTGCGGCCCATGCAGCGGATATTGCGAAGAATGTGCCTCATGCTCGAGATATCGATGACCGTATGGCCGATGCCAGAAGAAATTTCGACTGGGAGGAGCAGTGGAATTGTGCGATCGATCCGGACACGGCAAGAAAGATTCGTGAAGACCGTTCTCCGGAGATTGAAGAAAGCTGCTCCATGTGCGGTAAGTTCTGCGCAGTTAGAAGCATGAACAAGGCGTTGGCCGGAGAATATATCGATATTCTGTAAGATAAGGCATATTGAGTCAGTCGCAGGACCGCTTTCGTGCGGCTTCGACTGACTCTCTCTTTTTCTTTACTCAAAATGACAGAATAGCCACATACTTTCTCTTCTCCTGCGCTACACTTAGGTGGGAGTTGAGAAAACGAGGTGTGTCACTTATATGAATAAGAGGATCGTAACGAAATTACTGGCCTTATCTCTGGCATGTACATTTATATCTTCGGGCTGCGCCCATTCCAGGGCAACGCAGGATACCCGAACCACAAGAGAAAGCACAACATCGCAGACTACGGATAACACGACCGTGCCGACTATAGAATCTACGACAGAAAGCACAACCGAGTTTACGACTGTTGAGACATCCGAACCGACAACAGAATCTACTACGGAATATACAACGGAAACCACTACGGAGGAAACATCTGAATCGACCACGGAGCCGACTACGGAAGAGACGACAGAACCGACCACGGAAGAGACGACTGAACCGACCACGGAAGAGACGACAACGTTGGAACCTACCCGCGGCACGACATCAGACGTTAGCACAAGTGGGGATGTATTAGAAAAGCTTCGTACCCTTCGAAACAACATCATTTCGAATGCGCCCTACTATGATTCCCTGGACAACGAAGCCAAGGAGTCCTGGTGCTTCAAGCGCATGACCGACCATTCCCGGTCCGGATCCTATGAGTTTTTTCCAATCGGGGAGTACAACGGTGTATATGTTAATAAGAACGTGACCGAAGACGATAAGGTGATCTATCTGACCTTCGACTGTGGTTATCCGTCAGATAAGACGGTATCGCTTCTGGATACCCTGGCCAAGCACAACGCCAAGGCCAGCTTCTTTGTCACGAAGATGTATCTGGAGAAGTGCTCGGACTATGCCAAGCGCATGAAGGAGGAAGGTCATATGGTGTGCAACCATACCGTGACCCACACGGATCTTGTTCCGAAGAGCGTAGAAGAAATTGCCGGCGAGATCTTCGACGTGGCAGAGTTTTTCTATGAGAAAACAGGATACGAACTGGATCCTTATTTCCGTACGCCAAAAGGTACCTACACCAAGAGGCTGATGACGGTCATTAACGATGCGGGCTATAAGACCGTGTTCTGGAGCATTGCTTATGTGGACTATAACCCCGGCGCCCAGCCCGAACCCGGATATGTGACGGAGCATTTTGCTACGTATCACCATAACGGAGCCATCGCGCTGATGCATAACGATTCCCAGTCCAATGTAGATGAACTGGATGCCGTGCTGACTCTTCTGGAGAACGAAGGATACCGGTTCGGACTTCTGGATGAACTGGACTGAAAGAAATTTATTCTTTCTTTAGACTTTCCGAAGGACTTGTTTATACATGCTCGGTAGAATAGAATCATCACAAGGAAAGCGAGGACGCAATGATGAGTTCTGTTCTACAAACCCATGACCTGACCAAGGTCTATAAGCATGTTGCCGTGGTGGATCACGTATCGATCCATCTGGATCAGGGCGATATCTACGGATTGATCGGCAGAAACGGTGCAGGTAAGACCACTTTAATGAGAATGATCGGAGGCGTGGCCAGACCCACTTCCGGCACATATGAGTTTTTCGGAGAAAAAGATAACACAAAGACCATCACCAGGATCGGATGCCTGATCGAGAATCCGTCTCTTTTCCCGGACATGAACGTGCAGGATAATATGAAGTTCTATAACAAGCTTCTGGGGATCCCGGACAATAAGAATATCGACGAAATCCTGGAAATGGTGGATCTGGCTTCCGCGAGAAAAAAGAAGACAAAGCAGTTGTCCTTGGGTATGAAGCAGCGTCTGGGCATCGCGATCGCTCTTATCGGATATCCGGACATGCTGATCTTGGATGAACCGATCAACGGATTGGATCCGACGGGTATCGTAGAGATCCGAAATCTCCTTCTGAAACTGAATCAAGAACGCGGGGTCACCTTGATGATCTCGTCCCATATCCTGGGAGAACTGCAGAGACTGGCTACCAAGTACGGCATCATCGAGAAAGGTGTGCTGGTGGAAGAAATGACCCACGAGGCTCTTCTGGAGAAGACCCGTCAGGCGATCCAGATCGAAGCGCAGGACGCCAGAGGTGTAACGGTAGTTCTGGAGGAGTTGGGGCTCAAGGACTATAAAGTCATGCCGGACCAGAAAGTCCAGGTATATTGCGACACATCCTTAAGCGGCAAGATCAATGCCGCACTCGGATCCAAGGGGATCTATGCGGACAGCATCGGTGTGGTCGGACAAGACCTTGAATCGTACTTTGTTGAGAAGATGGGAGGTGCAGATCATGAATAATGTGATTTCCTGTCAGAAGTTTAAGTTTCTCAAGAGTTCTGCCTTCTTCGTCATGATGGTTCTTGCACCGTTTATCGCCGGTTTCTTGTATGCAGCTTACCGACTTGCGAATCCGGACTTGCCCGGTGCGGACTACTACGCACTTGATGTTATGCTGACATCAATGGACGGAGACATCATCTTCCTGATCGTCGGCATTCTAGGTGCACTGTTGATCTCCATGGACTTCTCATCTACCAGTATCCGGCAGATCATCGGTAAAGGAACCAAGCGGCTGAACTATACGCTCGGAACGGTACTTACTTCCTTTATGGTTTCCATCCTTCCGGTCTTTCTCATGTGCTTAAGCCTTTTCGTGATCGGCCTGATTGCCTTCGGACAGGTAGGTTCTACTGACACGATGACGATCGTATGGGTCATTCTGGGACTACTCGTATCTTCCTTCTGGTTTACATCCTTCAATATGTTTATCGGAAGCCTTACCAAGAAGACCAGCCTCACGGTTATCTTCGCCATTCTGACACCGACACTCATCCGTATATTCGTTGCATTAGCGGAGAAGGCGGCGAAAAGAGAACTTCCGATCGATCCCATCACGGCATTAAACAACATTGTTTATCAGGATGTCTGCACGTCGACGAAGATCTGCTCCGTGATTGGATTTGTAGTTGCTGGACTGGTATTCACGATCTTGAGTATAATAGTCGTAAAGAAAAAAGAGTATTGATGGGTATGTCCGGACGGGGGGACTATGGCGAGAATACTGATCATTGAAGATAATATGGAGATCCACCAGATGGAGAAGGATCTCCTTCAGAAGAGCGGATACGAGACAGTATCCGCCTTTTCTGGTACAGAATCATTATTCTATGTGGAACGGGAGGACTTCGATCTGATCGTTCTTGACCTGATGCTGCCGGGACTTCCGGGAGATGAGGTACTAAAGAAGATCCGGGAAGAGAAGCGGACGGCGATCCTTTGTGTGACGGCGGTGGACTCCGTGGAATCCAAAGTCAAACTCATGAAACTGGGCGCCGATGATTATCTGGTGAAACCTTTCCACTACGATGAGTTCCTGGTGCGGGTCGAAGCGCTGCTTCGCCGTACGGCGATTACTGCCGAGGAAAAGAACTCGTTCAGAGCTGTGCAGGCTCTGTCTTTCCGGGATATCACCATTGAGCCGGAAAGCCGAGAGGTGAAAGTCTCGGGGACCCCGGTTGATCTGACGAGAAAAGAATTTGAGATCCTGGAACTGATGGTGCGCTATCCCCAGAAGGTGTTTACCAAAGAGAATCTTTTCGAGACCGTATGGGGTGAGAACTATATTCCGGAGGACAATTCCGTGAATGTACATGTAAGCAATATCCGGAAGAAGCTTGCTGCCGCCGGAGGTGCCGAGGACTATATCAAGACGGTCTGGGGCATCGGATTTAAGTTGTCGGAGGAAGGGAAATGATCTATCTCGTGATCGGACTTTCTATCCTGGTCCTGGCGTTGGTGGTCTATCTGATCCGCCTTCGCGTTTCGTTGCGGAATCTTTCACAGCAGATCAAGGAAATGTCCCACGAGAACACCAATCAGCTGGTCCGTAACACCAGCGGGCAGAAGATGCTGAATCCTCTGATCAATTCCGTGAACGATGAGCTTCGAAGCCTTCGTGAGAAGGTGGTGCGCAGTAACCGTACCAATCAGGAGATCCGAGAGACCCTCACGGAGATCTCCCATGACCTGCGTACACCGCTGACTGCTGCCAGTGGATATACCGGGATGCTGAAGGATATGGAGCTGACCGAGGAGGAGAAGATTCGCTATATCGGTGTCATCGAAGAACGCTTCGAGACATCCCGTACGCTGGTGGATCAGCTGTTCTACTATACCCGACTGGAATCGGGTTCCCTCGGATGGAATGAGGAGAAGGTCGACATCCGTAAGGTCCTGACCACGGTGCTTGCCATGTACTATGGCGATTTCGAAAAGAAAAATTACGAGATGGATGTCGATATCGAGGAGAAGGTCATGGAGGTCCTCGGAGATGCCGATGCTGTGAAACGGGTTTTCTCCAATATTATTTCTAATGGATTATCTCACGGAGAAGGCGACTTTCGGATCTCCCTGAAGACCGAGGAGAAGTCGCGGATGTATCGCTTTACCTTCTCCAACCGTGCTACCAATATCAGTAAGGAAGATGCACCCCATCTGTTCGAGAAATACTTCACGAAGGATAAGGTACGTAGCAGCAGTAATACCGGTCTGGGTCTGGCCATTGCCAAGAACCTGACGGAGAAGATGCACGGAACCTGCGGTGCAGAGCTCTCGGACAACATCCTGACGATCCATGTGGAGCTTCCGATGGCCTGATCTATCACGCGCGCCGTGACCGCCGTCACGGCACTTTTTGCCAAGACATGACGAAAGTCATATCGGATTCCTGTCTTTCGACATTAGGAAACCATCCGGTGTTTCGGTAGAATCATAATCGAAAACACACGGAGGTACGAAAAATGGAAAAGACAGTCGTGAAACTGGATGGACTCATCAAGAAATACGATAATAAAGCAGTCGTGGATGCCCTTTCCCTGGAGATAAGGGAAGGCGAGATCTTCGGCCTTCTGGGACCGAACGGTGCCGGAAAATCCACTACCATGAACATGATCTGCTCTCTGCTGAAACCCACAGCCGGAGAGATCGAACTGTTCGGATACAATACCAAGAAAGATCTTAACAAGATCAAGCCCCTGATCGGATATATCCCGCAGGACCTGGCCATTTATGAGAATCTGAAGGCCTGGGAGAACGTGGAACTCTTTACCTCTCTTTACGATATTAAGGGAAAAGAACTGAAGACAGCCATCGACTCGGCTCTGGATTTTGTAGAGCTCTCCGATAAGAGAAATGCCTTTGCCAAGACCTTTTCAGGCGGCATGAAGAGACGCCTGAACATCGCCTGTGCCCTAGGTCATCAGCCAAAGCTGCTGATCTTCGATGAACCTACAGTGGGTATCGATCCGCAGTCCAGAAACTTTATCCTGGAGAGGATCAAGGCCTGCAACGCTAACGGTACCACGGTCATCTACACCAGTCATTACATGGAAGAAGTGGAAGCCATCTGCACCAGAGTGGCCATCATGGACAACGGAAAGATCGTGGCCTGCGGTACGAAAGAAGAGCTTAAGAACATGGTCAGAAAGAATCCGGATGAGGAGATCTCTCTGGAGCAGGTGTTCCTGACCATGACCGGCAAGAAACTGCGTGACTTCGTGGAAGGTTGAGGTGCATTTAGATGAACAAGATCTGGATCGTAACCAAAAACTACATGAAGCTTATCTGCAGGAGTAAAGCGATGCTCATCATCACCTGCCTGGGCATGATCCTCACGGTAGGTGCCGTGGCCAGCGGTTTCCATACATTGCTGGACAGTGCCAGCCGTTCGGAGGAGATAAGGCTTGGATATGAGATGCAGGAAGGTTCTTCCTACTCGTTTCTGGAAGGAACCTGGGAATCGGAACTGGAAAAAGAAAAGATCATTGCCCAGAAGTTTACCGGAGCGGATCCGGAAAGTGTCGTGAAGTCCGGGGATGCAGATGTATTCGTAAATTTCACGAAAGACGGATTCTATGTGACCGGCAGCAGTAAGAAAGAACTGGAAACCCGTATCGTTAAGTACATTCTTTTCCAGATGGAGCAGACTATGCTCGCCATGAAGGCGGATCCTGCCGCGCAGATCAAGATCGATGCTTCGTCCTTACCGACGAAGAAGGTATCGGAAGCGGAGAACTACTATGGCATTGCCCAGCCCGTCTATTTCATTACGATCTGTTCGATCTTCCTGACCATGATCTACTGGACAGAGCGGAAGAACCGTCTTCTGATCCGGTACCGTATCGGTAAGAACGGTGCAGTCAGCAGCTACTTCGGAAAACTGATCTCCGGTTCGCTGATCTCTTTCCTGGTGCTGGGATGTATCGGATTCGGCCTTGTGAATATGGTCTTCGATGTGCATATCGGAAATCCCGTGATCACTATGGGTGTCCTGTTCCTGATGACCATCGCTTTTACGGCATTCGGAATGCTTTTCTTCCAGCTTTTCAAGCAGATGGCCGTGTCCATCGGACTGATGTTCATGGTGCTGTGGTTTGCCGGCTATTTCGGCGGCTCTTTCGAGACATATATGTATTCTTCCTTCTCAGAAAGCCTCAAGAGACTTTCACCCGTCTACTACATCAACCGCTCTCTCATCGAACTGTCGGTGGAAGGTCAGACGGATTTCATCCTGCCATGCATCCTTTACCTTTCGACCATTGCTCTGGTAAGTATTGCACTTGGCGTATTCATTACGGCGAAGAAGAAAGAGGTATAAGAACATGATAAAGAATGCATTACGTATGGCAAAATCGTCTGCCAAGCTGATCCTTCGGAACAAGGCGTTCCTGGTGATCGGTATCCTGATCCCCTTTCTTGCAACTATGTTGATGCAGATCTGGTATCGGATGCCGAGCACAGAAATATTCACCCAGTATGCCAATCTGGAGACCATGGACACACAGATGGCCTATAACATCGACTTCAACTGTTTCCCTGTAAAGGTCTACGATACCATATGCGACGAGTCTTCCGAGAAATTCTGTCAGGCACTCGGAGAAGCGGGGATCTTCCAGATTTTCCGCGCTCCCTGCAAGGACGCATCGGAAGAGCAGATCAAGGCCAGCTACGAAGAGTCGGCCATGGTGGACCGGGTCGGAGCCATCGTAGTACTGCGTGAAAAGAAAGAGCAGTGCCAGCTCTTTTCCGTAGGTGAGGATGCCCGCTTCGAATTGTTCGAGAAGTCCTTCAACCAGCTTCTTTCAAATCCGGCCGGGGTAGAGGCGGCCGTTGCGAACGGTAAAGCGCAGGGACGAACCTCTGACATGACTCTGGTATCCGTGGATGACCAGGACTCCATTGAGTTCAGCCAAGTGCGGGAATTCAGCTATTGTCTGGCCATTGCTTCTCTGGCGTTTATCTTCGGTGGTGTCATGATCCTCAACACAGTCCTCACCGAGAAACGGGACAATGTGTATTCCCGTATCCTTCTGAGCCGGGCCAGCAAGAAGAGTTATCTGCTGTCGAAGCTGATATTGTCTATTGGGATCACGCTCCTTCAGACGATCGTCATGACTCTTTCCTTCGCATTCGTCATCCAGGTGGATGTACACCTGACAATATGGGAGTTCTTCCTGGTATTCTTCCTGGACGGCCTGGTCTTCAACCTCCTGAGCATGGCGGCGGGTCTGTTCTACAACTCCCTTGCCGCGTCAAGCGTCATCTCCTTTACCATCTGGAGTATCTCGGCCTTGATCTCCGGTACGTACTTTGATATCAGTGGCGCCAGTGATTTCTTTCAGAAACTGTCACTGCTGATGCCCCAGCGCTGGGCCATGTTCTCGGTGTCGAGATTCATGAACGGAAATTCTTCCGGCTACACCCTGATCCTTTGCGCAACAGCAGCGTATTTGGTTATAATATTCGTGATGGGGCTTCTCGGACTGAAACTGGGAGAAGAAGAGTAAAAGGGGCAAGAAATTGGAAAGACATCTGCGTAACAACTATTTTCTGTTGATCAAGATAGTAGGTATCGTTGCGCTTATCGGCAGAAGTGTCATACGGTTTCGAACCCATGTATCCAAGGCAGGGCTCGCCGCATTTGTCGGCGCCCTGTTTCTGCTTTTTGCCGTAGCAAGAGAGCAATACCCCGATACGAAGAAAAGGGTGGTCTGGTTCCTGGGAGAACTTATAACCGCAGCGGTCGGTACGTTCCTGATCCCGGAACTGGGGGTGTACCTTCTGGCGATCATGTTTCTCGATCTGGTAGGGGAGTATCAGACGGCATACTACCTCGGCGCATACGCGGTCCTGCTCGTAGCCTATAAGATGAACCTGGACCTGGGATTCGTGTTCGTGGTGGTGACGTTACTTATGGTGATCTACTATCAGCACTATAAAGTGATCTCCTGGTACAGGAAGACCAGTCAGGAGAACGCGTTGGCGGAATCCCGACTGAAATCGGATATCGAGCATAGTAATCTTGCCCACAAGGATGAGATGAAACAGTCCCGTCTTCGTCACGAGAATGAACTTCTGGAAGAGAAGGGGCGTATTTCCCAGGCACTTCACGATAAACTGGGACACAGTATCAACGGATCTCTTTATAAGCTTGAAGCCGTAAAAGTCCTGATGAATAAGGATCCGGAGCAAAGTGAGAAGATCCTGCAGGAAGTGATCGATAATCTGCGGGGAAGCATGGATGAGATCCGTGTTATTATCCGTAATGAAAGACCAGACAAGAAGCGCATGGCTATGAAGTCGCTGCAGGCACTCTGTGCCGAATGCGAGGAGCAGTATAACATCAAGACCGAGCTTCAGATCGAAGCGGAGAATAAGGTGATCCCGGAGAATATCTGGGAGATCATACTGGACAATACTTTTGAAGCCGTGACTAATGCCTTGAAGTATAGTGGATGCACGCAGATCACGATCACCATCCAGGCTTTGGGAGAAGTGGTTCGTGCCACCATAATGGATAACGGAAAAGGCGCCAAGACCATCGATGAAGGCATGGGGATTTCCGGCATGAAGGCCCGTGTCCGCAAGGTCAAGGGCTATATCGATATCGAATCCGAGAACGGGTTTCGGATCAACATGATCCTGCCCATCGGGAAGAAGATGGAGGAAAAAGATGGAACCGATTAAAGTGATCATTGCAGACGATAGTGATTTTGTAAGAGACGGCATGAAGATCATCCTGGACATAGATGATTCTTTCGACGTGGTGGGACTTGCCGCTAATGGAAAAGAGGCGGTGGAACTGGCAAGAAAGAATCCTTGTGACGTGGTTCTGATGGATATCCAGATGCCGGTAATGGATGGCATCGAGGCCACGAAGATCTTCGTAGAGGAGAACCTCGGCAAGGTCATGATCCTTACGACTTTTGATGATGACCAGCTGGTGGAGCAGGCTGTGAAGAACGGCGCCAAAGGATACTTCATCAAGAACCATAAGCCGGAGGACCTTAAGCAGATGATTCGATCTATCCACCAGGGTGCGCGGGTCATGGACGAGCAGATCTTCGATAAGTTCGTCGATGCGGGCATCCGCCCGAACAATAACTTTAATAAGGACAACTTTACCGCAAGAGAGATCGAGATCATCGAAGCCGTCGCATCCGGGCTATCCAATAAGGAGATCGCCGAGAAACTTTTCATCTCTGAGGGTACGGTGAAGAACTACATCAGTCAGATCCTTCTTAAGGAAGGATTAGCCCACAGAACCCAGCTGGCTGTCTATTATCTCACAGGGAATAAATAAGAGTGTTCTGCCTCCCGATTCATCTCTTAAGCAAAGAGTTAAGGAGAGAACGATGCTGGTTAACTGTATTGTTGAATATGACATAATGATGTATAATTTTCATAAATAGTTTGGAGGTGTGAGTTATGTGCTATCGTAAAACTGTTTTTTTATCTATATTGATTTGTACTGTTCTGTTTTTGTCATTTTCTGTTAGTGCGAACAATAGCACATTGACTGTGTACGTGTCTAATGGTGATGCGTATACAAGTATTTACGATTACTCAACTATTTCTGGAGTGAACCATGGATCTGGTTATGTGCGTCTGGATGGATTTGTTTTTAATGGCTGGACACCTAATCAAATGCCATATGATGGTAATGGAAATTACTATGTGATTCATGCACGTCTTTACACTATGTCTTTAACGAAGGCGTCAAATGTGGTCCATTTTACATCACAAGGAACGGGATTGTCATGTACTTATCTTTCAGGATATGGTGGAGTGGGAACGAGTTATAGATTAAAAACAAACAGTAGTTATAGTGGTACATATTCAGCAGATTTTTATTGGTACGCGTGATGAAAAACAATCCGATTCACCGAGGAATGAAATATAGTTTGGGGGCGATGTTGAGTCTTAGTATAGTTTTATCTTCATGCCAGCCTTCGAAAGATCAATCTGAATCGGAGCGCCCCGAAGCATATTCTTTTTCATCAGCGGAGGTATCGGATAACACATTATTGTCATCGACTCAAGTATCGCAGCCAGATATCCAAGAGGATAATGACTCAATCTCCATTGATATAAAAGATGATATTCGGATCATCGATCACAATAGAGCTGAAGCCTCTGTCTTTCAGATTGAGGTGGGTGACGAAAAATTTCAATGGGATGGAGGCAGTCACTGGAAATTAAACTCAATTATTCTGAATTGGTGCAGAGGTGCAACAATTCATGAATCTGAAATACGGTTTGATGGCAATCCTTATCCAGAAGGCGAAGAGCCGGTAGACAAAAAGTGTCGAATTCCAAAGGAAAAAGCGCTTGAGAACATTTATAATACAAGTTTGATCCAGGCTTCAGACATCAATCATCTTGAAGAGATATCAAATTCATTATGTGACAGAACAACAGCAGATGCATTTTTGAGCTGGAATCTCTCGTTAGAAGGATATCCTTGGGAGTTTTATGACGGCTTGGAGTGGTTTACGGTCCCCCAAAATGTTAATTCAGTTCAGTATATACGTCTTACACCGTTTATTGATGGAATTCCATTGGCAGATTATGGTACGTTGTCAAATTGTCCGACATTTGAATGGAAAGGGATACTGCAACCATCCGGATATGGTAGGACTTTTGCGGATTATCCACTTACATATATTAACGAGAATAATCAATGCTTAGATGTGACACAGTATAGTTTTTCGATTAAGAAGACAGTTATGTCTCAACAGCCAATCGTTCCGGCAGAGAAGTGCTATCAGGAGATAGAAAAAGCATTGTCTTACGATCCTACCTTTGTTAGAGATAAAAAAGTAACTGTTTATTGCATGGAACTGACATATGGTGTCTTCGATGAATTTCCACTTATGTCTGAAGATAACGATCGTGATCAGCTTCTCATTCCGGTGTGGACGGTATATGTATCTTTAGTAGAAGATGAGAAGGTAACGTACGGAACAACAATGATAAATGCAATTACAGGGAAAAGTATGTTTTCTGATACGATACCTCCAAATAGCGAAAAGTATTATGTTCATACCGGGGAAGGATAGACACGATTGAAATATGCTCAAATTTCGATGTAATAGAGGAACCATTATGCGGAAACCAACAGTAATCATTCTGTTGATTGCCATTGTTTTATCCAATATCATAATGAGTTGTTCTTCCAAACCAAAACAATATGTCGATAAGAGAGGTGCCTATTCGTGCCTGTTTTTCGACATTCCAAATAAGGATTCCTACGATGCTCATTTTTCAAAAGCTTTCCTGGATGGAGAAAAATATTGCGTTCCTGTAGCATATTCTCGGTACAATGCAGAGAAAAATGATTTTGAAGTCATTACAGATATTTATACGTTGGATGAAAAGGGAAAGATTCTCTTTACACTTGAGTTGCAAGGAAACCAGCTTCCGACCGCAGTGTTTCCTGATGAATATGCTTTCATAGGTTTTGAGAACAGGGATCAACAGAACGTTGACTTAAAAGATGTAAACACAGTTGTAGTTTTCATTGACAAAAAGACCGGAGTTGTTACGAGAACAGTAGACCCTGGGTTTCGAGCTGAATTCATTTATCCTGTAAGTGACGGTTTTGTTCTCCTAGGACAAAATCAAGTTGCGAAATACCAATTTGCGGGAATGACATGTCAATTCGTTACAACAGATTTCTTGATTTCACTTGAACATCCGTTTTTTGCGGAAGACGATCGATACTATGTTGTTGAAGAATCAAGTGAATCTGAATTAGTGTGTCATTCAATAGATTTTCAATCTGGAGTATGTACACGTATTGTCAGCACCAAGGAACTTGGTATTTCGAGTTTTGGTTTTTTTGGACAATATTTCTACAGATATGATGGCGAGTATAAGATTGATATGGAGACGCGACAGGTTTCCAAAATCGTTGATTGGAACACCATAGACATTCGGCCTAATAGAAAAAAACTGCGCAACAGTATTGATAATTACGCACCGCTTGATGATGTGCGGTTTTATAAAGTATATGAATACACAGATGGTAAGATTGAATTGCTGCTATTTTACTGGGATGAGAAATTGCCTTGTTATAACAAAGAAACGATTACAATCGGAGGTAGTCAGGTGTTTAATGATAAAACCTTACGATGGATCGTTTATAATTTTAATATATCGAATGATAAGTATCGTGTGGTTTTAGAAGATTATTCGCGTTTCTTTGCAGGAGATTCTTTAGAGGAGCTTCAACGTGCAAAGTTGAGTATGATTCAATATTTCAAAGACGGCAACACGCCGGATATTTTTTATGGAAATTCTTTTGATTATGAGCAGATGGGCAGGATGGGCATGGTAATGGATCTAAAACCCCTGATGGATGAGAATCCAACAATTCAGGAAACCCTGACTTTGCCAGCCAAGAAATTGATGGTCAATGCCGACAACCACTGCTATCAGTTTTTTTCGTCGTACTGGTTAAATGGTTATGTAGGTCTGGCGAAACACTTTCCGAATGGAAACAATATAGATGCTTTTAGTTTGAATGAGATTTCGCAAAAAACAGGGATTCCTTCTTATGGCGGTGTAGCAGGCGATGCCGGAGATATTGTGAACAATTCGTTATTCTACTCTTTTCCAATGATTTGGGGTGGCTATCATCAAGAGAAGAAGCTTTCTACATCTTCTCTTGAACAGTTGATTGATTTGGCTGTTCAAAATATTAACTCTCGACCTATGAGTAATGATTCGTCTTCTAATGGCTTGGCAGATGATAGATTTCTATTGTCAATCGGAGCAATTGGATCTCCTTTGGCATTTGCAAGAAAGGAGACAGAGTTGCAAGAAAGAACTGTTTTCATTGGCTTTCCAAGTGTCGATGGATCTGTTCATTTGGCTGAGACATGCTGCTGTATGGCTATTTCTACGACTGCCAAGCAACCCCGGGTATGTTGGGAATTAATGTGCAGTTTGTTTTCTTATGAAACTCAGAGAATTGTAGTGACTAACGAAGAAATACCTGTAAATCAAGAAGCTTTAGATATGCTTGTAGAGACAGTCAAAAATCCGCAGAATTCCAAAGATGAGATTATGGGAAGCATCGTATATAATGCGCAACCAATGCCGGATTGGATAGTAGATGATTATCTGGATGCAGTTAACTCCGTGGATACAATTGCAACGCATGATAGGGCTCTATATAAGCTTATACATGATGAAGTTACAAGTTATTACACGCAGAATCGTTCTGTCAAACAAATAGCAAATTCGTTGGATCAAAGACTTGATTTGTATGCCAAAGAAAACTTTTCATGAAAAATGACATTTCCGCATGGATATTATAAAGAATGAATAAAGTAATCGCGAATTCTATTGAAGAATTCGATCTGTTTCGTTATGATACTTGAAAAACTTAGAGACAGTCAGGTATTTACATTTGAAAACAAAGAATACACAGAACGAAAGAATAAAGCATAAAGCAACTACGGTATCTCAGGATACTGTGTGGTCAATTATCAGAAAAAACGTATTCACGTATTTTAACCTGGTATTTGCCATCATCGCAGTACTCCTGGTATTTGCGAGATCCTACCGCAGCCTGACCTTTGTTCCGGTCATTATCGCCAATACGGGAATCGGAATTTTCCAGCAGTTGCGGTCCAAGAGAGTTCTGGACAAGCTGAATGTGCTGGCGCAGGCTTCTTACACTGTCGAGAGAAACGGTGTGGAGATGACGGTCCCCATGGATGAGCTGGAGACCGACGATGTGATCTTTCTGGAAGGCGGACAGCAGATTCCGGCGGACGGTACTTTGTGTGAAGGTACACTGAATGTAAATGAATCCCTGCTTACCGGAGAGGAAGACGAGATCGAGAAACTGGATGGAAGTCAGTTAATGTCCGGAAGTTTCGTGGTTTCCGGTAAAGGTAAGGCCAGATTGACCGCCGTGGGCAGTGAATGTTATGCGGCCCGGCTCACGACCAAGGCCAAAGAGATCAAGAACAAGAAGTCGGAGATGATCAAGAACATCGAGTTGATCATCAAAGTGGCGGGTATCGCTATTATCCCGATCGCCATCGCACTCTTCGTGGAGGCAGTGACATTGAACGGCAAGACCACCAGTGAAGCGATCGTTTCCATGGTCGGTGCCGTGATCGGCATGATCCCGGAGGGATTATATCTTCTTTTGACAGTAGCCCTGGCTCTCGGCGCCATGTATCTTGCCAAGAAGAAAGTCCTGCTCCACGACATGAGAAGTATCGAGACGCTGGCGCGGGTAGATGTGCTCTGCGTAGATAAGACCGGTACTATCACATCCAATGAAATGAGTGTAACGGAAGTGGCTCTGCCGGGAACATCTCCGGAGGCGACGACGGAAGATCAGGATACTTCTGAGGCGAAAGCACTTCTTAGAAGATATATCCACACAGTGGATGATGGGAATATCACGATGACGGCCCTGAAGGAATACTTCGGGGAGGGCGAGGCTTTCTCCGATGCCCAGGTGATCCCTTTTACTTCGAAACTGAAATATTCCCAGGTGAAAGTAAATGGCGAAATGTACCGCCTCGGTGCACCGGATATCCTTCTTTCAGAAGAAGATAAACAGGCAAGCCACGCTTTGATCGAGGACCGCTCGTCCAAAGGCCTTCGTGTACTGGTATTTACGAAGGTGGAGAAAACCGGATCCGAACGGAATGCGCCGGTGCTCTTTATTATCCTTAAGAACGGTATCCGTAAGAACGCAGCGGAGACCTTCGAATACTTTAAGAAGCAGGGTGTAGAGGTCAAGGTCATTTCCGGAGATAACCCCATCACGGTTTCCAAGATCGCGGCTACGGTCGGTATTCCGAATGCGGAGAAGTATATCGATGCCAGCACCTTGGAGACAGAAGAACAGATCGAGGATGCGGTACTGAAGTATACGATTTTTGGCCGAGTGAAGCCGGAACAGAAGAAGAGTATCGTACTGGCTCTGAAGAAGAATAAACTGAAAGTAGCCATGACCGGTGACGGTGTGAATGATATCCTGGCCATGAAGGAAGCGGACTGCTCGATTGCCATGGGTACAGGAAGTGATGCAGCCAGACAGGCTGCCCAGGTGGTACTGCTGGATTCAGACTTTTCACGCATGAAGGACATCGTTTCCCGAGGCAGACAGATCATCAACAACATTACACGTTCTTCAACACTTTTCCTGTTCAAGAATGTGTTCTCGGCATTGCTGGCGATCTTCTCCATTATCGCGGTATTTAACTATCCGTTGGTGCCTTCTCAGATCTCTATCGTTACTTTGTTTAATACCGGTATCCCGGCATTCCTGATGTCTCTGGAACCCAATACGAAGAAACAGCAGCAGAGCTTCTTTAAGAAGGTGCTTCTCAACTCGGGACCGGCAGCCTTGACGGCCTTTATATCGATCGCCGTCCTTGTTGCCATCAGTTCAAGCTTTAACCTGTCGCCTACAAGTATCGGCATGATCGCTACCTATATGCTGGAAGTGGCGGCCTTCATGATCCTGGTCCACATTGCACGCCCCTTCAATCTTTACCGCTCGATCGTAGTGGCGATCGCATTCGTCGGATTTATCCTTTTTAATATCATTCCGATTACGAGAAATCTGTACATGATCAGTGACATAAGTGCATATGAGTGGAAGATCTTTGCTGTCTTTGCTGTGGCGGAATTCATCATTATCCGCATCATCGAACTTCTCTTCGACAGAGTGAAGAAGCAGGTGAGAGTGCAGAGAAAGAAGAACGCTAACTAACTTTCGTAGTCCGGAAAGAGCCTGAATTTCAAGGGCTTTTGTATCTGTTTGCGCAGATTGGTTCTGTCGACTTTTCCAAATATCTGAAGATAATTTGAAATTACCTATTGACATACTAGGTTGAATCGTGTAACATTCAACTAACCTACTTGCTGGGTAGGTGATTAAACAGTTCTACAGCGATTCAATATCAGTTTAGAGGATGGTCACATATGACAAAGCTTCTTATAAAACTGAATAGAGAGAATTACCGTTTCGGACGAATGTGTTGCTGTTGTTGACACGTGTATAAGACGTTGTGACGGGCGAGAAGAGAAGTGCCTTTTCAATCAGGAAGCACTTCCAGATACTAAGTTTTCCCACAATATAATGACTTCCCATAAGTAAGTGCAGAGGCAGGTCTCTTCCTTCCGGGAACACAACGGGTCACGTGCTGTTTTCTTTTTTCACAAACCATAACTGAATAAATCTATTTATCACACATTTGATTCGAAAGGAATGTATAACTATGTCTAACTATAAATTTGAAACTTTGCAGATCCACGTTGGCCAGGAGCAGGCCGATCCCACAACCGACGCACGCGCAGTACCGATCTACGCGACCACTTCTTATGTATTTAAGGATGCAGCCCAGGCTGCCGGCCGTTTCGGTCTGACAGAAGGCGGTAACATCTATACCCGTCTCATGAATCCGACCTCCGATGTATTTGAGAAGCGTATTGCTGCTCTTGAGGGTGGTGTAGCCGCTCTTGCCGTTGCGTCCGGTGCCGCCGCGATCACATACGCTTTGCAGAATATTGCCATTGCCGGTGACCACATCGTTGCTTCCAAGAACATCTACGGTGGTTCCTATAACCTCCTTGAGCATACACTCCTTGAGCAGGGAATTACGACCACATTTGTTGATCCTGCTGATCCGGAGAATTTCGCGAAAGCCGTTCGTCCGAATACGAAACTGTTCTTCGCAGAAACCCTCGGCAATCCAAACTCCGATGTTCTGGACATCGAAGCTGTTTCCGCTATCGCTCACAAGAACGGTGTTCCGCTTATCGTAGATAATACTTTCGCTACACCTTATAATCTCCGTCCGATCGAGCATGGTGCCGATATCGTTGTTCACTCTGCTACCAAGTTTATCGGCGGTCACGGAACAACAATGGGTGGTGTGATCGTTGACGGCGGTAAGTTCGACTGGGCCCAGAACGATAAGTTCCCGGGACTTTCCAAGCCGAATCCGTCTTACCATGGCGTAGTATTTACAGACGCAGTGGGTAACCTTGCTTACATCATCAAGGCCAGAACGACCTTGCTCCGTGACCAGGGTGCTGCGATCTCTCCGTTTAATTCTTTCCTCCTTCTGCAGGGTCTGGAAACACTTTCCCTCCGTGTGGAGCGCCACGTGGAGAATGCACTGAAGGTAGTGGAGTATCTGAAGAATCACCCGCAGGTCAAGAAAGTCAATCATCCGTCTGTCGATCCGACTCAGCGTGCTCTCTATGACCGCTATTTCCCGAAGGGTGCAGGTTCGATCTTTACCTTCGAACTGAATGGTACAGCTGAACAGGCAAAGAAGTTTACAGAAGAACTGGATTTGTTCTCCCTTCTGGCTAACGTGGCCGACGTAAAGTCTCTGGTCATCCATCCTGCTTCCACGACACACTCTCAGCTTTCTGAGGAAGAACTCCTTGATGCCGGCATCACACCGACCACGATCCGTCTTTCCATCGGTACTGAACATATCGATGACATCTTGGCCGATCTGGAATCAGGTTTTGCAAAAATAAAATAAGCGAAGAATAGATCAATTGAACGGCGGCTTCAGACGGATCATCCGACAGGAGCCGCCGTTTCGCTTTTTCTTGCCGATAAGTTGTATAATGGTACACATCTGAAAGAATGGCAGGAACAACTATGGAAAAGAACCCGGATATCGTATGCGTCGGTATGGCACTTGTAGATTCGATCATTAAAGGCTTCGATCCGGAGCCGGTATCGGCATCCGGTTACCGTGCGCAGTCGGGATCCCTCAATGTCGGTGGCGAAGCCGTGAACGAAGCGGTGGCTGCGGCGCGTCTGGGAATGCATACATCCATTCTTTGCCATCTGGGAGCAGATGCCGCAGGGGATATGGTCCTTGCCTCTCTAGAGAAGAATGGAGTGGATACGGACCACGTAGTTCGTTCTGTAGAACATCCGACGCCCGTCACGACTATGTTCGTCAGAGACGACGGAACCCGTAAATCCATCACGAATTCATCCCATCGCTATAACTTCCATCCGGAGAATGAGGTCTCCTTCCTGCGTGGTTCCCGTGCCGTGATCCTGGGATCTCTGTTCCGCGCCCCCTTTGATGATCCTCAGATCATATACAGCGTGATCTCCGAGTGCTCTCGGGCCGGAGTGAAGATCTTCGCCGACACGAAACTTCCGAACTTTCGGGTGCTGACCCTTTCTGATATCAGTGAAGCTCTGCCGTATGTAGATTTCATCACACCGAACGAAGATGAAGCCAGACATTTTTCCGGAAAGACAGAACCGGAAGAGATGGCAGATGTATTTCTTTCCTACGGCATAAAGAACGTCGTGATCAAGCTGGGTGGAAGAGGATGCTTCTTCAAAAACTCTGAAACTAAGTTGTCCCTCCCGGCATTTCCGATCGACGCCGTGGATGCTACAGGCGCAGGGGACTGCTTCGTCGCCGGCCTTGCCTGTGAACTCCTTTCGGGAAGTGCTCCGGATGAGGCGCTTCTTTTCGCCAGTGCCTGCGGTGCCATCTGCACGACGGCAGTCGGTGCCGGCACAGCTCTGAAAGACAAAGAACAGGTTCTCCGCTTTATTACAAAATATTCACTTTAACCCCTAGAATGTCAAAGAATAGCTGTGTTATCATGGCGGTGTATTTGTTTTGACTGAACCATGTGGTTTAAAGGGAGAAGTATTATGATTAGTAAGAAGATCGTAGCCGGCATTGCCGGTATTGTTGTTTTGTGTGCGTCCTTTGTGGCGCTGAATTCGGTCTTTAAGCCGGATGTGCTTCGGGCGGATGTGGTTTCGGAAGTGTCTCAGACAGGTGATGTGTCCCAACCCTTAGATGCTACTTTCTCACTTTCGGATTTTGATTATGAACTTCAGGATAACACCTGTATTCTGAAGAAGTATAAGGGTAATACGAAAGTGCACCTGAGAATTCCGTGCAAAGTTACGGTGAGCGGAAAGCAGTATTCCGTGCAGATCGCGGCAGGAACGACCACGACTGCAGACCTTTGTTTCTACCGTAGCGGTATCAGCACATTGAGTTTCGAAGAAGGATTTACTTTTCAGAAAAACTGCGAAGACATGTTCTATGATTCGAAGATTTCCATTCTCTACCTGGATGGAGTGAATTTCAGCAATGTTGAGAACATGGCCGGAATGTTCAAGAAAAACAGCTTTCTGTCCCCGTTGGATCTGGGATTGCTGGATACGAGAAACGTACGTGATATGTCCAGTGCTTTCGCCTATACAGGCGGGTTCAAGAACTTCAATAAGCTAAATACCAGTAATGTAGAGACGGTATACAGACTTTTCTACTACGGATATCCGGGCACGAATTTTTCTATTTCGGGAATGGATTTCAGTAAGTGTACAAGCATGACCGAAATGTTTGCGGACTGTCAGAGCATGAAGACGATCGATTTTACAAACGTCAAGATGGGCAACGTCACGTCAATGAAGAAGTTGTTCTATCACTGCCTGAACCTTCAGAGTGTCGATTTTACCGGGACAACGACCGGTAGTCGCATTGACACAGGTTACATGTTTTACGACTGCAGGGTTCTTACTAAACTTGACTTGACTGCGCTGTCATTCACAGCTGTTGGAGCGAATCTTGATGCCATGTTTTTATCTTGTGATGTATTAAAAGAACTGGATCTTTCCACGTTGACGCTTGCACCGGAAAGCACGAGTTCCGCTAGTCGGGTGACAAATTATTTCCTGTCTAGAATCAACGACAAGCTGGAGGTAGTTCGTACCCCGAAGAGTACTGTTGATCTGAATTTGTGCCCTGCGATGTGCACCGCGGATAAGAAACTCTATGGAGTGGTTCCTGCTTCTTCTGCGAGCATGACGCTTTATAAAATCGAGTTTGTTCCTTTCCAGAATATAGAAGCCCCGTTCGATACGAATGCGGTGGTTACGGCGAAACTGGATGTAGATAAAGCCACCGGTTTTTCATATGAATGGGAATACTGGAATGATTCCGAATCTGTGTGGACGCCCTCCACGGACATTGGAGCGAACTCTGTGACCATTGCGATCAAAGTTGATGCAGAAAGCGACGGCAGATATTATCGTTGTAAAGCAACATATACAGATGCTTTGGGCGCCAAAACCCAATACCCGCTCATTTCCAATGTGTTCCAACTTCGTGGATACACTCCTTCGGTCACCATCGTGACCCAGCCCAAGAGTGTCGGAGCGCACTATGGTACTACCGCCACTTTCTCTGTAGAAGCAACAGGTAATCATCTGACCTACCAGTGGTCGTACAGTGCTGACGGAAAGAATTACTGGAACTACATGGACGGTTGTACAGAACCATCCATTACAGTACCGGCAACGATGGATAGAAACGGATACTATTATCGCTGTTCCGTAAAAAGCGGCAGCAACGTGAAAACCAGTTCCGCTGCCAAGCTGACTGTTTTCCCGATGAAGATCTTGAAGCAGCCTGTCTCTACATCCGGATACTACGGTGATAAAGTGAAGTTCTCCATTTCCACGGAATCAGGTGTTTCGTTCCAGTGGCAGGTAAGCTCGAATGGCGGATCCACCTGGACCAACAGTGGCGCTCCCGGTAACAAGACATCTGAAATCACTGTCACAGTCGGTAAGTCCAACGATGGCGTCAAGTATCGTTGTGTCCTTACTAATTCCCTCGGTAGCCGTATTTCCTCGGCAGCAACGCTGACCAGCAAGGAGATCGTTCTCAAGCAGTCCGGCGATGTCAAGTGCTTTGATGGTGATACCGCGACTTTCACTGTAACTGCTCATGGCTCGAATCTTTCTTACCAGTGGCAATACAGCCGTAATAACGGACAGACATGGACGAATTGTGCTGCTGACTGCGCCAAGACCAAGGCCTACTCGGTAACAGCGAAAGTGAAGAATTCCGGAACCCAGTATCGTTGTATCGTGAAGAACGGAACGGCGTCAGAAACGACCGAGGCCGTTACGATGACAGTTGTGGAGCTTTCTTTCGTCAGCCACCCGGTGTCGAAGAGTTCCAATTACGGAGATAAGATCAAGTTCTCCGTCTCAGTCAATGCAGAGTCTCCGGTTTATCAGTGGCAGTATAGTGACGACAACGGCAGTACATGGAAGAACAGTACGGCTTCCGGCTATAAGACGGCAACGTTGACGGTTGTCAGCAGCAAGGCCGTAAATGGAAGAAAGTATCGCTGCCAGGTGACAAGCAATGGAAAGACAAAGTATTCCAATGCAGCGACTCTGACGGCTTCTCCGATCATCAGCGGCGGACCGGTATCCGGTACAGCGGTTGTGGGAGATAAGATCGTATTCACCGTAACGGCCAAGGGACAGTCTCTGACTTATCAGTGGCAGGCCAGTGCAGACGGTGGTAAGACATGGAAGAACAGCAGTGCTACAGGAAACAACACATCCAAGCTTACTGTAACGGTTCGTGCTTCTTATTCCGGATATCGTTACCGCTGCATCGTAACCAACAACTCTACATCGGAAACTTCTTCTGCAGCAAGACTGATCGTGGAGCAATAAGACAAGACCGAAGAAGTATAATCCATCTTCGCCACAAAATTGTTCACATAAAAGCCGGGGACTTACAGTATGTGGGTCCCCGGTTTTTCTGTGGTACGAAGCATCAGGCGGAGGGTAGTATTTTCCATCTCCGGATTATTGCCGGCGAACACGTCCGGAAACCCTGCCAGACACACAGGACCGTCGTGAGTCAGTCCCAGCATCTCTGCCTCTTTCCAGATTTTCTCGAAGTATTTCCCGGATCGGCTGTAGTCGCACTGGCACACGGTGGTCAGCATGGTACAGGGCGGGATCTCGATAAAATCCGGACCGTTGGTCGGATGTTCGGTAGGAATGACGACACGGACGAGGTGCGGCTTATTGTCGAACTGGCCGTAACAGGTACGGTAATCAGCATCATCGATATAGATCTTCATAGTCTGCCGCGTGTTGCCCGGAACTTTGAGCGACAGAAAATCTTCCAGGACTTCGATGGCGTACTTGCGGACCTCGGAAGGGGAATAGGTGATCTTCTTGACACGGGTAAAGAATGTGCCGCCCATTGTCGGAAGGACACGGATGCGGATATCATCCGGGCGGGTATGTTCGGCGGAGATGTCCTCGAGAGCCCGAAGCATGATCAGGTATTTCTTCTTCAGATCCTCGATACGGGAACTGAGGCTGTCCGGTTCATCCAGGACACTTCGGATCTCTTTCTTTGTGAAACCAAGATGCTGGAACTGCAGGATCTTAATGATCTGCGCCAGATTCTCGCAGTTATAGTAGCGGTAACCACTGTCCGGATCCTTGCGGGCAGGGGTGAGGAGGCCTTCCTCCTCGAAGCGGAGCAGCGTGGCCCGGCTTATGCCGCATGTAGTCACGATATGATTCATCGGGAAAAGAACTTGCCCCATTTCATCGGTCTTGTTCATGCTGTGCCTCCTTTCCTGACTCGTCCATGTATGGACATGTATAAGTATAGCACACCCTGCAAGGCCGATGTTCCGCCATGAGACAGCAGGTATAACAAACACTATTGACAGATTCCTATGTATGCGTGATATAATCATCTAAACCGTAGAAAAAGAGTGAGTAGGAACAGACACTTTTTCGTACAGAGAGTTGCCGGTGGTGAGAATGCAACAAGGAAATCCTGTTCTGAATGGGCTTTTGAGGGCAAGGGGAAAGTTTCCCGGAGGTCATGACCGAAGGAAGACAAGTATCTGCGCCGGGGTAAGATTCCCCGTCAAGAAAAATCTGCATATGTCGGTATGCGTAAAGTGGATCAGCAACACGGATGTGGAGTGGATCAAGCCGGGTGGCACCGCAGGAAAGAATATTGTTCCTGTCCCAGCAGAAGTTAGAAGCTGGGGCGGGATTTTTGTTTTTCCGGCAGAAAAGAAGGATCAGCCCCAAAGACCGGCAAGTGGTAAGAGTTGCTGCCACACCATAGGTCAGATCAAGAAAATGGGCGAGGGCCCGATAACGAAAGGAGACAAATTATGTCTGAGAAAATTCCTTACAAAACATACCTTGACGAGAAGGAGATCCCAACCGCATGGTACAATGTCCGCGCGGACATGAAGAACAAGCCGGCTCCGCTGCTCAATCCGGGCACACATCAGCCGATGACAGCAGAAGAACTGAGCCCTGTATTTTGCGATGAACTCATTAAACAGGAACTCGATAACGATACTGCATTTTTCCCGATCCCGGAAGAGATCCTGAAATTCTACAAGATGTATCGTCCGTCCCCGCTGGTACGTGCTTACTTCCTCGAGAAGAAACTCGGTACACCGGCTAAGATCTACTACAAGTTCGAGGGTAACAACACCAGCGGATCCCATAAACTGAATTCCGCGATCGCACAGGCTTACTACGCTAAGAAGCAGGGCCTGAAGGGTGTTACCACAGAGACCGGTGCCGGTCAGTGGGGTACAGCACTTTCCATGGCGTGCTCTTACTTCGATCTCGACTGTAAGGTATTCATGGTTAAGGTTTCCTACGAACAGAAGCCGTTCCGTCGTGAAGTGATGAGAACATACGGCGCTTCCGTTACACCTTCTCCGTCCAATACGACTAACATCGGTAAGGCAATCCTCGAAAAGCACCCGGGTACAACAGGTTCTCTGGGCTGCGCGATCTCTGAGGCTGTTGAAGTAGCAGTAGGAACAGAGGGTTACCGTTATGTTCTCGGTTCCGTTCTGAACCAGGTTCTCCTGCATCAGTCCGTTATCGGTCTGGAGACAAAGGCTGCTCTTGATAAGCTCGGCGAAAAGGCTGACATCATCATCGGCTGCGCAGGCGGCGGATCCAACCTCGGTGGTCTTATCTCTCCGTTCATGGGTGAGAAGCTCCGTGGTGAAGCAGATTACAGAATCATCGCTGTTGAGCCGGCATCCTGCCCGAGCTTCACTCGTGGTGTTTATGCATATGACTTCTGCGATACCGGTATGGTTTGCCCGCTGGCAAAAATGTACACACTGGGTTCTGACTTCATCCCGGCTCCGAACCATGCAGGTGGCCTCCGTTACCACGGCATGAGCTCCATTCTGTCCCAGCTCTATGATGACGGTCTGATGGAAGCAAGATCCGTGAAGCAGACAGAAGTATTCGAAGCAGCTGAAATGTTCGCTCGTGTTGAGGGTATCCTCCCGGCACCGGAAAGCTCCCACGCTATCCGCGCTGCTATCGACGAAGCACTCAAGTGCAAGGAAACAGGCGAAGAGAAGACTATCGTATTCGGTCTTACCGGTACAGGTTATTTCGACCTCGTTGCTTACGAGAAGTTCCATAACGGCGAGATGGATGACTACATCCCGACAGATGAGGAACTGGCTAAGTTTGCAGCTAATCTTCCGAAGGTCGACTAAGATATAACTGCTAATTAAATGACCCCCATTCTTGTCGCTGGTCCTCGGGCTGAAGCCCTGCGGAATCGCGACCTCGAATGGGGGTCATTAATTTTGCCTATATCTTTCTTGATCGAAAGTTTATCACCCGCTGTGTGGGGCGGGCGTTCCTCGAGGTTTCCAAAGGCTTTTCGCGATTCGGTGGATATGTATTGAACAGAAAAAAGACTACAGTTCGATCTGCAAAACTTTGGAAAGCATTCTGCGCAGGATGTGCCGTCCCGGCGTCTGAATTTCCATGTTGTGCTGTCCGAATCGGATCAGTCGGGCGAGTTCTTCTTCGGTGATCTCATTGCGGCCGTATTCGGCCTTGTCGACGATGGCGCGGACGACGCGGGAACGCGGGGCTTCCAGGATGTGCAGATGCATATTGAAGTAGCGATTATATTCGATTGCCCGCTTGTTCAGAGATCCATTCCTGAATCGCATTTTCCAGAAGAGAATATAGAGCAGACGCAGAAGTCCGATGAAGGCGGCGGTGCAGGCGAGGCAGGCCAGGACGATATACACGGCCGGCGGGATCGTAATGGAGAAACCGGAAGACTTTTCCGAGACCGGAGTTGTAGTTGCCTGAACCTTCCTGGTGGGAGCGGCTGTGGTTTTTCTGGTCGGTTTCTTGGTAGGTGCGGGTGTGGGCGTCGAGGTCGGTTGTAAGATGTAGTTCTCATCTTCATATTCCGTGGCGATGGCCTGAGGATTGTAATAGTTGGCAATAAGGGTCTTGCCGGGCGTTGCATCATCCAGGACCCAGCCGTAGGTCGGGTCAAAGTATTCAAACCAGGCATGGGCATCCTGCATGGAAACTTCGTTTACGGAAATATAAGGATCACTGAAGGCCAGGTAGCCGGTCGCATAACGTGTCGGTACACCGATCAGACGAAGAAGAACGGCGGCAGTAGTGGCATAGTGAACGCAGAAGCCTGTCTCACTTTCGGTGAGAAACCATGTTACGAAATCGGCTCCTTCCGGCGGGAAAGGTGTATTGATATCGTACGGATGAAGGCCTCTTACATATTCCACGACTGCGGTAACTTTCTCCCCTGTGGTCATGGTCCGGGTACCGTCGAGGACTTCCTTATACCAGGCGGGAAGCTTGTTACTGTTCAAGATACCGTTGCGGGTCTCTTCCGGAACTTCCAGGCAGGTTTTGTACACCTCGATGGCAAGATAATCCGGATCCCATTCGGGCTCTGCTTTCTGAGGAACCATGTTAAAGGCAAAGTCATACTCGGTCATTCCGTGGTTCGCAATGCTTTCATGAAGATTCCAGGTGGTTCTGGTTTCGATGTTGAGATCTGCGTACTGGCTTGCCGATGAGACATAGAAATGGTCAGTATAGCTGGGGATCAGGTAGAAGTCGAAAGGAAAGTAGGTCCGGATGCGGATCACGAAGTCCGACTCGCGCTGAGGAGAAGCACTTTCTTCCGTATAGAAGTATGTGAGTTCTTTTTCCTCAGAAGAGGAGTGGGCACTCCAATGGTTCCCTTCGAAATACTCCATACTGGTGCTGCGAAGATAGATCAGGGGAGAAATACGCGTGACCTGGTGGTTCTCCGTATCGTTAAAGCGGCGCGAGATGGACAGGATCTTCCGGTCCGGCGCATCGAAATACCCGACTTTGCTTAAGTCTTCGTCCAGAACGTTCATGAAGAACAGATCCTGCTCTTCGTCGAAGGTGATGCTGCCCTTGTATCCGTCATCGTGCTTTTCCTTCAGGTCCTCTTCGGTTTCGTCTCTTCCGCCGATCTTCAGACGACGTCCCATATCCTTGACCCATCCCTGCAGATCTTCGAAATGCGAAGCGGCCATTTTGTTATAGGAATAATCTTCTTCCGGGAAGAGTCCTCCGATAAGAAGGCACAGAAGCAGTATCGGTACCGTGATCAGGAGCATACGCTTATCGGTCTTCACGTCACCCAGCCGCCTTACGAACTGGAAGATCAGAAGAAGCAGGATACCCGCGACGGCGAACTGGCAGGGAAACGTGTCCGGCGTAGTCCGGGCGGTAACAGTGGCACAGAAAAGAAACGGGATATACCAGATGACGGACAGCAGGATATGCCGGCGTTTCTCGATAGTCATGGAGGTAAAGTAGGTCGGAATGAAGTTGATCAGCAGCAGAAGCAGCGTGATGTCCCGCCGTTTCTCATTGAGTTCTTCTGCAGTCGTGAACATCGGTTTTAATCCGTGAAAAACTCTCTGCTGCAGTACCGAGTAGGCATAGCGTGTCTGTGTATTGATCTTCCCGAGATCTGTCATGAAGACACAGCGTACCACCAGTGCCAGCAGGATCGCCAGAAGGATCGGTGACAGTTTCCCTTTCTGGGCATGACAGCATGACATACCCAGAGAGAGGAGCATAAGAGCCGGCAGGAAGATATAGGTGTTGACCGGAAGATCGTAGGTCGAGGTCAGCATCAGGGTGAAACCGCCGCCCAGGAACAGATTCAGGAGCGTGGAGAAGACCAGCGTCAGGTTTGTCGGCTCCGACTCCTTACGGATGGCCCGCACGACTTTCAAGGAACGGCTTTTCTGGCGCTTCCTGCTTTCCTCTCGGACACGCAGTGCCTCCAGCTCCGCAACGGTGCTGCGTTTCTTTTCCAGACGGTTTTCCGTAAACTGCTTTACTTTCTTTCTCGGAGGTCGCTTACTCATCTTCGTTTTCCTCCGGGATCGGCATACGCAGGATCGAGGCCATGGCGCGGTCCAGATCCTCCTTCGACGCGATGTCGAAGCTGAGTTCTTTCTTCATGGGAGGCAGGACGCGGATCTTGTGTTCGATATCATGTGACAGAAAATAATTCGATGTAAAAAGCACTTCCCCAAGTATGCGGTCCATTTTCTCGCGATCGCGCGTCAGGGGGACGTAGAGACGAGAATGCCCGAAGGTTTCCTCCTGAGGATCTTTGATCATGAGAGAATCTTTCTTGGCGGAAAGTTTCCAGTGGATCTTCTTAATGGGATCTCCCGGTACATAGTTTCGGATATCGTAGATCTCGGTACTCGCGAAGTTCGACGAGCGAAGACCCTTGGCCATAAAGCCGTTCAGATCCGGTACCGCCTGAGGAATGATCGGTGTCGGCATGACGACGATCTCGCCGGCCAGTTCGATGGTCTTCGGAATAAAGACCAGTCCCAGCATGTCGTAGACACGGACTTTGGCGGAACTGAAGTGATAGCTGCCGCAATGTTTGGTATCGATGATGACGCTGTCCGTCGTATCTCCTTGAGAAAAGAGGCGGATCAGACTCACGTCCCCGGTCATGGATTCCGTGAAGGGTATTTTTACCGAGTAAAGCGCGAAAGGAAAGAACTCCAGCCCGAATGACGTAAAGGAGATCTGGGCTTCGTCCCCCTTGAGGACTCTCCGGAAGGCATCGCACTCGAGTCCGAAGAAGAGAGAGGAGGCGAAACTGACCACAATGGCCAGCGGCAGGATCGAGATCGTCACGATAAGGACGAACCAGGAAAACCACATACGGTAGCACAGGAAAAATATGACGGCACCCACCAGTGCCAGAATATAGATCACCCAACTCCGAAGCATAACTTATTCCTTCGGGATCGCGGTAGTCTTGACGATCTCCTTTGCAATATCCATGGTGCTGATCTCCTTGAACTCCGCTTCCGGTGTCAGAAGGAGACGATGGGACATCACGGCCGGGAAGACTTCCTTGACGTCATCCGGGATCACATAGTCCCGGTCCGTCATGTATGCGTGGGCCTTAGCCATGGCGGTCAGAGCCAGAGTGGCACGGGGACTGCCTCCGCGGGCCAGCATACGGTGGGTACGTGTTCTGTCCATCAGGGCAACAATGTATTTGAGCACTCTCAACTTGACATACATCTTGCTGGTTTCTTCCTGCATCTGAAGGATGTCGTCGATGGTGCAGATCGGGTTTAATTCAGTCAGCGGGTTGGCACCGTTCTGTCGGTTCAGAAGCATCTCGACTTCGTTATCCTGAGAAGGATAACCCATGGAGATACGGATGCCGAAACGGTCCATCTGGGAGTCGGGAAGAAGAGAGGTGCCGGAAGCACCGGAAGGATTCTGTGTGGCGATCACGATGAAGGGCTTCGGCAGGGGATAGGTCTTATCGTCTACCGTGACCTGACCCTCTTCCATGGCTTCCAGAAGTGCAGACTGGGTACGCGCCGAGGCACGGTTTAATTCGTCTGCCAGGAAAAGGTTATGGAAGACAGCGCCCTGCTGGTACCGCATGGTGCGGGTCTCCTGATCCAGTAAGGAAAAACCGGTGATATCCGAAGGAAGAACATCCGGGGTGAACTGTACACGACCGAAATCCAGACCCATGGTCCTGGCGAAAGAGACGGCCATGGTGGTCTTGCCTACACCGGGCACATCCTCCATGAGAACGTGGCCACCGGCCAGGACACTCTGCAGGACCAGACGGATGATCTCATCTTTTCCGCAGATAACTTTCTTGATTTCTTCGACGATCTGAGAAGTTTTTTCGCGCATGGTAAAGTCGACCTTTCTCTACAGCCTTTGGCTAAATTCTTCTCCCCCTGGTTTTGATTTTATCATGTTGTTTCGGATAAAAACAGACCTTCTTCCCAGAGAGAAGCTGCGCCCGTACGGAGGTGCCGCTATCGTCACTTGATCACTGTATTTCTCTTCAAATCGATCCTTGAAGAGAAAAGGGGATACTATGTAAAAATACTGTTAAACCTTTCGGATTTTGTGGAAATCAAATTGCAGTGACATATAATAAAAATGTGGTGACGACAAATCATGGGGTTGACCGTCTGTTATCAATCGGACAGGAGGATGTCGGAATGGATTTTGATGAAATGCTGAAGCACTACAGTTCTAAGACCTGTGTGCTTTCAATTGCGAAACTCGATGGGGACCGTTATGGCAACATCCGTGTCGTTGCGGGAAATCAGGCGCACTGCGAAGATATCCAGGCTATCACGGGTCATCCCTTTATTCCGGGTTGCCCTTATGAGATGTGTTTCCCGAAGGATATGAATTTCGAAGACTTCTGTTACCGGTGTGCCATCGGCGGTACTCCGATGCATACTTATGTCAATCTCTATGAGATGGGACTCTGGCTGAATATGTTCATGATTCCGCTGGTGTCTGAAGAAGAGAGTGTGGGTTATTGTATCTATTCTTATGAAGTGACCCCGCAGTTCAGTGCAGAGAAGATGTCGGATGTATCCAGCGATTCTCTGAACAAAGTGCTCCAGACTTGTATCAAGCTCCGTGGTACCGGAGATTTCGATAAGACGATCGATGAAGTCATCAAGGATATCCGTGAGATCTGCGGCTCGGATGAGTGCTGTATCCTGCTTATGGATGACGAGGCGAAAGAATGCTCCGTGCTGGCGGAAGCCAGAAAGGAAAACGCGCCGTATTCCGTGTATGATTTTGTGGACGCATCGTTCTATACTATGACCAGTAAATGGAAGCACACGCTTCAGGGAAGTACCTGCATCATTATCAAGGATAAGCAGGATATGGAAGAGATCCGCAGAAGAGATCCGGACTGGTATTCAGATCTCGAACGTGCCGAGATCGACAGTCTGGTGCTTTTCCCGATGAAACGCGGCGATCTGATCCTGGGATATATCTGGGCATTGAATTTCAATACCGAGAATGCCGTCAAGATCAAGGAGACACTGGAACTGACCACTTTCTTCCTGGCCGCGGAGATCGAGAATCACAGTCTCCTGAAGCGCCTGAAGATTTTGAGTACAGTGGATATGCTGACGGGAGTTTTTAACAGAAATGAGATGAATAACCGTATCGATGCCCTGCGTGTTCCGGATACTAATGTGATCTACAACTTCGGAATCGTCTTTGCAGATATGAATGGTCTGAAGCGTATCAACGATACGGAAGGTCATAACGCCGGCGATCTGCTTCTTAAGAACGGCGCCATAGCGCTGCAGAATGCTTTTGTCGGTCACGATGTCTATCGTGCCGGCGGTGATGAGTTCATGGTCTTTGTGACGGATACATCTGAGGAAGAGATCCGGAAGATGTGTGACCGGACCAAGGAGAATGCCAAGTTGTATCCGAATGTTTCTTTCGCATTGGGTTATTGCTTCGCAGAAGATTCAAGAAATATCGTGGATGTCCTGAAGACCGCAGATATCCGTATGTATGAGGACAAGGAAAGATACTACATGGGCAATCCGGAGCTTAAGAGAAATAAAACATGAGATGGATTGAGTCCCGGCGACGGATGTCGATGCAGCTTGGGTGAGCAGTCTGGTAAGAATGTGACGTAGAACATAAGTAAGGTGAACATGGTTAGAAAGAGGATCGCTGTCCTTCTGGGACAGCCGGAAGAATATAACTACGAACGGTTCCTTAAAGGGTTCTTGAAAGAGGCCTTCGACAGGGACTATGATGTCTGCGTTTTCTCTATGTTCATCAAGTATCAGCTGACACCGGAACGCTGTGTCGGTGAGTCTGCGATCTTTAAGCTGGTGTCTTATGAGAAGTTTGACGCGGTAGTGGTCATGGCGGATACGATCCAGACCGAAGGTGTGGTACAGCGCATCGAGGAAGACCTGCAGAAGAGATGCCGTTGTCCGGTTCTTTTCGTGGATAAAGAAAGCAAGTATTTTCCTTCCATTCACATCGATAATTACGGGCCGGAGAAGGCGATCATCTCGCATCTGATCGAGAAGCACGGTAAGCGGGACATTGCGTTTCTGACGGGTAAATCCTGGCATCCGCATTCCATCATGCGTCTGAATGCTTATAAGGATGCCTTGACCGAGCACGGGATCAAGGTGGATGAGAACAGGATCTTCTACGGGGATTTCTGGTATACCAGCGGTGAGAGCCTGGTGGATACCCTTACCAGTGAAGACAACACACTTCCGGAGGCCGTGGCTTGTGCCAATGATTACATGGCTTTAGGTGTGGCAAAAAAACTTTCGCAGAAGGGTTTCTCGATTCCCCGTGACATTGCCGTCGTCGGATGTGATTGTAATGAAGAGGGGCGGCATGCCCCGATCCCGATCACGTCCTGCGCACTGGCATACTATAGCCTGGGCTGTAATACGGCTGTACAGATTGACGCCATGATTAAGGGAGAGGAGATCCCGCCGTTGGCCATGGATGAAGAGTTGTTCGTGGGAGAGAGCTGCGGCTGCGACGGCGGCAGCATTAAGCCTCAATACTTCCGAAGAGATATGTGGGACACGGACCAGTCTCTCAGTTCCATGTTTTCACCACTGAATTATATGGATGAAGATCTGATGGCCCAGACCTCTTTTACCGGCCTGGTGACGAATATCTTCGCATCGGTTTATTACATCAACGGTTTTGACAGTTTCAGTCTGTGCCTGAATCCGCTTCTGGGCGAGAAGGGGGCGGTCTTCGAAGATACGATCCTCGAGGTCATCCGCTGCGGTTCTGAGTATACTGACCGGATCCTGACAGATACCAGTTTCGATAAGAAGGATATGCTCCCCGGGCTATATAAGGATAGGGAGAAACCGGCGGCATTCTATTTTATGCCTTTATATTTTGAGGAAAGTGTTTTTGGTTATGCGGCGATAAGCTACGGGGACAAACTGAAGGTGATTCCTCCGGAGTACCGGGCGTGGCTGCGTAGTGTCTCTCGTGGTATCGAGTGTTATCGAAGAACAGATGAACTGATCGGCAGTAATACCATTGCCAAGAAGGGTGTTACTACGGATAGTCTAACGGGTCTTTCCAATTATCTGGGATTCCTGGAGCAGTCTGAGACCCTGCTGCACCTGATGCGTAACAATGGCGGATATATGGGTGCTCTGGCGGTGGACATCAAGGGACTGTCGAAGATCAATGAGACCTATGGCAGAAAAGAAGGTGACCGTGCGCTCATTGCGACGGCCGGCGCGCTGGAGAAGATCTTCTCTTCCAGAAACTGTATGTGCATGCGTGTGGGTACCGATGAAATGATCGCCATCCGTATCACCAGCAGTCCGGACGATTCGGAGATGCTGGCGGAGAAGGATAAACTCATGAAGCGTATCCGGGAACTGGATAAGGATTCTGAATCCGGAAGACCTATCGAACTTTACTATGGTCTGCAGTGTGGCAGCCCCGCCAATTCCGAGGAACTGGAAAGACTGGTCAACATGGCCATCAGCCGAAAGAATGAGGATAAGGCCAATGCCAAGAAACTGGTCGCCAAGCGGGATCTGACAGAAGAAGAGATGCGTGAGGCCCGTGTAGTAAGCTCCGTTCTCGACGATAATAAACTGTTCTATCACTTCCAGCCGATCGTGGAGGTGAACTCGGGCAGGATCTATGGTTATGAGGCCCTGATGCGTGCAGATGTTACGCCGTATCTGTCGCCGCTTTCGATCCTGCGCTATGCAGAATATTACGATCGCCTCTACGATGTGGAGAAGGCGACGTTTACCAATGTAATACGTACCATGAAGAAGAATGAGGGTACCCTGTCCGATGGCAGGAAGATCTTCATCAACTCCATTCCGGGATACCACTTAAAGGAAGAAGATATGAGTGTGCTTGCCGACTATGTTGCAGAGCATCCGGATTCCATCGTTGTGGAATTGACCGAGCACTCCGAGATCACCGATGAAGAACTTCGCAAAATGAAGGACGCGTATGCCCGAATGGGCATCAAGACGGCCGTCGACGATTATGGTGCCGGCTATTCCAATGTATCCAATCTGCTTCGGTATTTCCCGGATTACGTGAAGATCGACCGTTCGCTTCTGTCCCGTATTGAGGAGAGTCCGCAGAAACAGCATTTCGTCCGGGAGATCATCGAATTCTCCCACGATAACGGGATCCTGGCTCTGGCTGAAGGTGTAGAGACGGAAGAAGAGATGAAGACGGCGATCCTTCTGGGTATTGACCTGATCCAGGGTTACTATACTGCGCGTCCGGAGAAGGAGATGGTCCAGTCCATCGGCGCGAGAGTCGTGGAATCTATCCGCCGTTACGCGGCTTTGAGATATCGGAACGTAGGCTGAATGAGGCACTTCGGGCGAGAGTTTTTGCCATAGCGGGAAAATTCGATTTCCGTGATATCGACCAATTTCTTAATGGTTGCAAAAAATCCCTCATCAATGAAATCTTACTTATTGACATAATCCTTATTAGGATGTAATATCAATAAGTGTAAGGCACTTGGATGAGATTCATCCGATAGAAGTGCATATACGAAATGAGGGAGTTGCAAAGATGCAGGAAAGAAACACTTTACAGAAAAGGATCGTGCATGAGACGTTGATCCGGATGTGTAATCACCCCACTGCCGATGAAGTTGTGGCTGTGGTGCAGAGTGCATATCCATCCATCAGCCGTGCGACGGTTTACCGCATTCTGAATAAGCTTGCGGATTCCGGTGAAGCGCTTCGTATCCGCATCAACAACGGCGCCGACCATTTCGATCACCAGACGTTTCCCCATCACCACGTTCACTGCAGTCAGTGCGGGAAGGTGGCGGATGTGAAGATGCCGGTGGAGGAGCTGGTCGAGATGCTGTCGGATACTTCCGGCTACCGCATTTCGGGATATTCGCTTCAGTTTGACGGGTTGTGTCCGGAGTGCCAGAAGATGACTGAGGAGGAAGTCGGGGCCTGACGCGGATGTGAAGGGCCGATACAGAATCTTTGGGAACAGGGACCGGGAAACCGGAATTATAAAGGATCAGGACAGATCCGAAACAGTTTAAAGGAGTATTGCTTATGGAAAAGTTTGTTTGCACAGTATGTGGCTACGTGTATGAAGGTACTGAAGCACCGGAGGCTTGCCCGGTTTGTAAGGCACCGAAGTCTATGTTCAAGAAGATGGAGGCCGACGCTCAACTGGCTGCCGAGCATAAGTTCGGTGTATATGCCCAGACAGTAAAGAATAACCCGGATATCTCCGAGGAAGATAAGAAGTATATCTTTGAGCAGCTGAAGGCGAATTTCACCGGTGAGTGCAGCGAGGTCGGTATGTATCTTTGCATGGCTCGTATCGCTTATCGTGAGGGTTATCCGGAAGTCGGACTGTACTGGGAGAAGGCAGCTTACGAAGAAGCTGAGCATGCTGCGAAGTTCGCAGAGCTCCTCGGTGAGGACCTGGAGCCGAACATGAAGGCATCCACAAAGGCAAATCTTGCTTGGCGCGTTGACTGTGAATTCGGTGCGACTGCCGGTAAGACAGAGCTGGCTACCTGCGCGAAGAAGAACAATCTGGATGCGATCCACGATACTGTACACGAGATGGCACGTGACGAGGCTCGCCATGGAAAAGCACTGAAGGGCCTGCTTGACAGATACTTCGGCTGACGGCTGATTTGTGAATGACCACAGACTGCCTCGCCGGTAAAAACGGGGAGGCAGTTTCTATTAGGAAAGGAAACCACTTATGTTTATCAGTAACGACATTAAGTATATAGGTGTAAACGACCATAAGATCGACCTGTTCGAGGGCCAGTATGTTGTGCCGAACGGTATGGCATATAACTCTTATGTGATCGCGGATTATAAGGTCGCGGTCATGGATACGGTGGATAAGAATTTCACCCACGAGTGGCTGGATAACCTGGAGAAAGCCCTGGAGGGCAAAACTCCGGATTATCTCATCGTCCAGCACATGGAGCCGGATCACTCGGCGAACATCGTCAATTTCATGAAGAATTATCCTCAGGCGCAGATCGTATCTTCTGCCAAGGCTTTCACCATGATGAAGAATTTCTTCGGAACGGAATTCGAAGACCGTCGCATCGTGGTTGGTGAGGGAGATACTCTTCCTCTCGGAAAGCATGTGCTGCACTTTGTGGCGGCACCGATGGTGCACTGGCCGGAAGTCATCATGACCTACGATGCTTTCGATAAAGTGCTTTTCAGTGCAGACGGATTCGGCAAGTTCGGCGCACTGGATGTGGAAGAGGACTGGGCCTGCGAGGCTCGCCGCTACTACATCGGTATCGTCGGAAAGTACGGTGCTCAGGTCCAGCAGGTCCTCAAGAAGGCGGCAGGTCTGGACATCGCCACCATCTGTCCGCTTCACGGACCGGTGCTCAAGGGCGATCTGGCTCCGTATCTCAAGCTTTATGACACCTGGTCTTCCTATGGCGTGGAGACGGAAGGCGTAGCGATCTTCTATACTTCGGTATATGGCCATACCAAGGCGGCGGTAGAACTGCTGGCTGACAAGTTGAAGGCTAACGGATGTCCGAAGGTCGTAGTCAACGACCTGGCAAGAGAAGATATGGCGGAGTGTGTCGAGGATGCGTTCCGTTACGGACGTATCGTGCTGGCAACCACGACTTATAACGCCGATGTGTTCCCGTTTATGCGTGAATTCATCCACCATCTGACAGAGCGTCAGTTCCAGAACAAGACCGTCGGTATGATCGAGAACGGTTCCTGGGCGCCGCAGGCGATCCGCACCATGAAGGCGATGCTGGAGAAGTCCAAGAACATCACCTATACCGAGAACAACGTCAAGATCATGTCGGCGCTGAACGACGAGTCCCGTAGCCAGGTCGAGGCCATGGCTTCGGAACTGTGCCAGGATTATATGGCGCAGCGTGAAGAGACCGCCAACAAGAACGATCTGACCGCGCTCTTCAATATCGGATACGGCTTATATGTGGTCACTTCCAATGACGGGAAGAAGGACAACGGTCTAATCGTGAATACCGTTACCCAGGTGACCAATACACCGAACCGGATCGCCGTGACCATCAACAAGCAGAACTATTCCCACCACGTCATCAAGCAGACCGGTGTCATGAATGTCAACTGCCTGTCGGTTGAAGCGCCTTTCAAGGTATTCGAGAATTTCGGCTTCCAGAGCGGAAGAAACGTGGACAAGTTCGCAGACTACGAGAATATTCTTCGTTCCGACAACGGTCTGGTGTTCCTGCCGAAGTACATTAATTCTTTCATGTCCCTGAAAGTGGAGGATTATGTGGATCTGGATACGCACGGCATGTTTATCTGCTCCGTAACCGAGGCCCGCGTCTTAAGTGACAAAGAGACCATGACGTACACGTATTACCAGAAGAACGTCAAGCCGAAGCCGGAGACAGAGGGCAAGAAGGGCTGGGTCTGTAAGATCTGCGGCTATATCTACGAGGAAGAAGAGCTTCCGGATGACTTTATCTGCCCGCTTTGTAAGCACGGAGTGGCGGATTTTGAGCGGATCACCTGAGACCGTTAAGAAAGCAGAAAAATGAAGAAAGGACCTGCTCCTGCAAGACACCTTGCGACTGGACGGGTCCTTTTTGGATATTGTAACTAAAAAATAATGGTTTGAAATAGTAAAAAAATGTAAAATTGCATTGTAAATTACTTCACTCGCGTGTAGAATAGATGTATGTATCTATCGGGGAAGGAGGTTTCAGATACAGTGTCTGCATTGTGTATCAGGCAGGTACACAACACATTATTCGTTAACCATGGTTAAAGGAGGAAACCATTATGATATTTAAAAATTCGAAGAAAGGTCATCGACTTCTTTCTATCGCTTCGGGCGTAGTGTCGGTGGCTCTGTTCCTTGGTATTTTCGGAGCCTCGGGTACAGCTCGTGCCGCAGGTGACGTAGCCAAGATCGGTGACAAGACGTATTCGTCTGTCAGTGAGGCGATCTCCGCTGCGAAAGCCGGCGATACAGTAACATTGATCGCGAACAGCAGCTCTGATGTTCTTCCGAACATTGATAAGAGCATCTCTCTCGATCTCAACGGCTATACTTATGAGAGTAAGGCAAACAATATGTATGCCTTCGCTGTTGTAAGTCAGGCTACACTTACCATCAAGGATGCAACCGGCAAGGGCAAGCTGGTTCACCATGCACCGAACGGTATCTATGCTTCTGTAGGTAACATCGTTCTTGAAGGTGGTTCGATCGTAGGTCATGCTAACTATGTTCTTTCCGTAAATGTTGGCAGCATTACGGTTAAGGGTGGTAAGATCGTTGCGAACAGTGGCGATGGATATGGCATCTACGCTTACAATAAGAATCAGCCGAAGATCAACATCTCCGGTGGTGAGATCCAGTCTTCCGGTTACGGCGTCGCTCTGGCTGACTGTTCCGCTACATTCACAATGACCGGCGGTACCATCAAGGCCAGACAGTTCGCTGTTGCTACTAACGGCGGAAGCACCAAGGTCGGAACAATGAAGATCTCCGGCGGTACTCTCGAGAGTGAGTCCATCGCTGTATATCTCCCGTCCGGTAACATGACTATCTCCGGTGGTACGATCACTGGTGAGACAGCTGTTTACATGAAGTCCGGTAAGTTGGAGATCAAGGGCGGTTCCATCAACGGTGTCGGCCCGGCTACTCCTTATCAGTATTACAACAACGGTGCTTATGCTACCGGTGATGCTCTGGTAGTTGATAACTGCGGATACCCGAACGGTGCTCCGGTCATCTCTATCACTGGCGGTACTTTCTCCAGCAAGAATGCCAATGACGTCGGAACATATGCTTACGGCGATGGCAACAAGCCGGTTGAGAAGTTTATCTCCGGCGGTATCTACTCCAAGGAAGTAGAAGCTGTTAATTGTGTAGAAGGTTATCGTTCTGTAAAGAATGACGACGGCACATTCACAGTAAGCAATATCTATACCGTATCTTTCGACGTAGAAGGCGTTCCTTCTCAGCAGGTCGTTTACGGTGAGAAGGCTACTAAGCCTGCAGATCCGGTTAAGGAAGGTTATAAGTTCGTATGCTGGATGTCCGGCGACGTAGAGTATGACTTCTCTATCCCGGTAACAATGGATCTCGAACTCACAGCTAAGTGGGAAGAGGATGAGACTCCTGCAACTCCTACATTCGCAGATTTCGTAGAGCGTCTCTACAACGTAGCACTTGGTCGTCCTTCCGAGAAGGAAGGTAAGGATTTCTGGGTTGAGAAAGTTACATCCGGTGAGTTCACTGGCGGTTACTGCGCACTGTTCTTCCTCACAAGCCCTGAGTTCCTGTCCAAGAACACAACAGACGAAGAGTTCCTGACAACTCTCTATAAGACATTCTTCGATCGTGAGCCTGAGGCTGAAGGCATGCAGTTCTGGATGGATTACCTCAAGGCAGGTAACTCCCGTCAGGCAGTTATCGAGAGATTCGTTGACTCCACTGAGTGGTGCAACCTCTGCGCTAGATATGGCGTGAACCCGGGTGCTCCGACAGCGAAGGCAACCATTCCTTCCAACGCAGCAGTTGCATTTGCAACCAGATTGTACACCAAGTGCCTTGGCCGTGAGCCGGAGCAGGGTGGTCTGAAGTACTGGGCTCTTGCACTCACCAACCGTGAGGTAACCGGTGCTTATGCTGGTAAGTTCTTCTTCGAGTCAGAAGAGTATGTTGGTAAGAACACATCCAACGAAGACTTCGTAACAGCTCTGTATAGAACATTCGTAGACAGAGAGCCTGATCAGGGCGGCTACAACTTCTGGGTTGGCAAGCTCAATGATGGTATCTCCAGAAGCGACGTTCTCCGCGCATTCGTAATGTGCCCAGAGTTCGGCGAGCTCTGCAGAACTTATGGATTTGACAGAGGAGAAATCTGATCCTTCGTCAACTGCAAGAACATGAAGTGATTGCAAGGCGGTCTCAAGAAATTGAGACCGCCTTTTCTTTTGCGGCATCTGAGGAATATCTAGAAGAATCCGAAAAAGATATGTCTGTTTTCACGGTGCGGAAGTTGCGATACAATAAGACGTACCTGAAAAAGACTTGTACTGTGGGTACGAAGAATCAAGAGAGGCAGGAACGCGCCATGAACGCTTATGAGCATATTGTTCAATACTATGAGACAGACAAGATGGGGATCACACATCACTCTAACTATGTCAGATGGATGGAAGAGGCCAGGATCGATTTCCTTTCCCAGCTTGGATGGGACTATGCGAAGCTGGAAGACCTGGGCGTGATCTCGCCGGTGATCAGCGTGGATGTGAAGTATAAGGGCAGTACTACTTTCTCCGATAAGATCCGGATCGTGGTAAAAGTTCTGGAGTGGAAAGGTGTGCGTCTTAAGATCGGCTACCAGATGACAGACGAGAAAGACAAGACCGTCTGCGAGGCGGTTTCGGAACACTGCTTCATCAATAAGGAAGGAAGACCGGTAAGACTTCACCAGGAGTTTCCGGATTTTAACGCGGCCCTTCTGGAACAGGTAGCACAGTAAAATCTCCGCTGCGGCCGGCGTTGCGGTCGCGGTATTGTTTCGGAGTCAGACCGCAGTCTTTCTTCAAGACATTGGAAAAATAACTCTGACTGGGGAACGCCAGTGAGGCAGAGATCTCGGCGATGGAATAAGAAGAATCGGCGAGCATGGCCTTGGCGGTCTCCAGTTTTTTGTTAAGGATAAAGGTGCTGACGGCCATGCCGGTTTCTTTCTTAAACAGTCTGGACAGATAGGTTTCGGACAGATTAGAGACCCGGGCCAGGTGGGCAACAGTCATGCGGGTGTGCAGATGTTCGTATATATAGTCGATGCAGATCCGGATCGCCGGGGAGGGCACCGCATTTTTTCGGAAAGCCCGCATACGCCGTGCGTAGTTCAGACACATCTCATCGTGGATCTCCGATACTTCTACCACTGTCTGCGCCTCGTCGGCCAGCCGTATGTAGTAATCACTGAGGCTGAAGGCTTCGGCCTGTCCCATGCCGCCGGAGATGCAGTAACGCGCCACCATGGCAGTGGTGATGGTGAAATGATATTTCAGGTTCTGAAGATTGTCCTGGGATAGAATGCCCAATCCTTCTTTCTTGTGAAAAGGTTCCTTTAGCAGGTTCTGAAGTTTCCTGACATCGCCGTTCTTAATGGTTCCAAAGAAGTCTGTCTCCGACTGATACGGCGCGTGGAACAGCTCGTATTCACGATGCAGGAACTCATGGTAGGAGATGTTGGTCTTGGTTCGGCTCATGGGATACTCCGTCAAAACGTAAAATAAAGGCGAGATTCGAGTGCTTTTCACTACACATAATAGCACGAAAACATAAAAAAAGATATGAAAAAGCAATAAGGCGGAAGGGATTTCTTGTTATTTTGGAAACAACAGAAAACCCGTGAAAACGAGGAGGCAAACATGAAAAAGAGAGTTTTGAGTCAAATCATGACGGTGGCGATGGTTTTCTCTCTCTGCGCGTGCAGTAAGGGCGGTGGAGAGACTACAACTTCGGTAACAACGAGTGAGACGACTGTGTCGGAACCGACGCAGACAGAAGCCCAGATCCCGGAGCTTGAAGGGTACAAGCTTCTATGGAACGATGAGTTTGACGGCGATAAGATGGACGAGAGCAAGTGGAGCTACGATCCGCATGAGCCGGGCTGGACCAACAATGAGCTTCAGGAATATACCACTTCTACGGACAATGTATTCGTTAAAGACGGTAATATGGTGCTGAAGGCCATCAAGACCAAGAAGGACGGGAAGACCTATTATACATCCGGTAAGATCAAGGGACAGAATAAGTCTGACTTTATGTACGGTAAAGTCGTTGTGTCCGCCAAAGTTCCGGAAGGCCAGGGACTGTGGCCGGCTATCTGGATGATGCCTACCGATGAGGCTCACTATGGTCAGTGGCCGAAGTGCGGTGAGATCGACATCATGGAATCACTGGGTAACGATACCACGAAGTCCTATTCTACGATCCACTATGGTGAACCCCACGCTGAGCAGCAGGGAACTATCACGAAGACCGGTGCGGACAGTTTCTCCGCGAAATTCCACGAATATTCTGTGGAGTGGGAACCGGGCGAGATGCGCTTCTATACCGATAACGAGCTGGTACTGACCGTAAATGACTGGTTTACCGCAGTTCAGGGTGAAGACGACAAGCCGTATCCGGCGCCTTTCGACCAGACATTCTACCTGCAGATGAATCTGGCAGTCGGCGGTGACTGGCCGGGTAATCCGAATGCAAGCACCGATTTCTCTAAGGCGGAATTCCTGATCGACTATGTACGTGTTTACCAGAAGCCTTCTTATGACACCAATGTCAAGAAGCCGGAGAAACCGTTCCGCGAAGCACTTCCGGATGGAAACTTCATCCGTAACGGTAAGTTCGAAGAAACGGAAGACCTGACCGACGATGTAGACTGGAAGTTCCTGTTGTTCAACGGCGGTGAAGGTGAAGCCCAGATCAAGGATGGCGCAATCGTGATCACTTCCACCAACTGCGGAACCGAGGAATATTCCGTTCAGCTTGTGCATCCGGACCTTCCTATGAGAAAAGGACATAAGTATAAAGTGACCTTCGATATTAAGGCTGACGCGAAGCGAAACTGCGTAGTCTGCGTTTCCGCTCCGAATGCCGGATGGATCCGTTATCTGAAAGATACAGCAATCTGGCTGTCTCCGGAATGGCAGACCTTCGAGTTCGAGTTCCTGATGAAGGACAAAGACGATAACAACGGACGTCTGGAATTCAATATGGGTAAGCTGGGATATACAGATACGATCTACATCACGAATGTACGTGTAGAAGAGATCCCCGCCGAATAAGGCCCCGAGCAGCAATGCTCGTAACATTAACAGGATACCGCCGCTCCCGCGACGTAATCTCTCCATAAAGAAACGGCAGGAAGAAACCACCTGATCATCGTCCCGGATTTACCTCCCTGGGGGATGACGCACCGGGTTTCAGACCTGCCGTTTTTCTATTTTGTATTAACGATGAAATAGATGAAGAAGTGGATTCTCAGGATTCTGCTGTTTCAGAGACGACCCGGTTCTTGCCGTTCTTTTTGCCATAGTACAGCCTGTCATCTGCCACTTTGATCCATTCGTCTACAGATTGTCCGGATCGTAATGCGGCAATTCCGACGGTGATGGTTACCGGGATCTTCTGTTCTTCGAAGAGGAATTCTGCCTGCTCGACTGTGGCTCGGAGTTTCTCAAGAAGCGGGCGCCCTTGTTCTGTGATATCGCCTTTCGACATGATCAGGAATTCTTCACCGCCCCATCTGGAGATGTCACATTCCGGGCAGGTCTCATTCATGATGCGGGAAAGGTTCGTCAGGACATAGTCACCGGCGTTGTGACCGTATTGGTCATTGGTGAGTTTGAAGTTGTCGATATCGATCATGGCCAGGAAGAGAGGACGTTCATCGCTGACGGCTTCTTCCAGACGGGTCATCATGTAATGCCGGTTATAAAGCCCTGTGAGACGGTCTTTGTGGGCGATGTCGGTGAGCTGCTTCTCGTATCCGCCGACCATGCCCAGCATGATGGAGGAATAGGAGATCAGGAAGAAAAGAACGATCAGGGAATTGAAGATCCAGAACACACCGGCGATGGAATTGTCCACTGTATAGATCGGACCGACATATGCGGAATATCCGGTCGAGAGAAGGTAGCATACAACGATTATGCAACTGACCGCAATGGCGTTGATCTTTCTTTTGCCGAGCTTTTCAGCCATATATTCTGTGTAGAAGATTATGGGGATCATGGACAAACAGTAAAGATGGAATCCGAGTTTGTAACCGAGACAGACGGAGGTGACACTCATATAGAATGTCAGCCACAGGTAAACGACTCGTACATATATATCCAGGCGGTCTCGGAAGATCAGGGAATAGCCCAGTACATAGATCAGGGCTGTCGGTATACTGAACCAAAGAAGAAAGGTTGCATTACAGTACCAGAAGAACCCGGCCAGGGCGAACACCAGTAAAAGGATCATGGTGTTGATCGTTAATGTGAGTTTCCGGATATCCTTCTGATTCACAGCTATACCTCCCCCAACATACAGCTATTTTCATATATAAAGATTATACCATATGCCGACGGCCCTGAGGGAGATGACGGCCTCGAAAAGGGCAGAAAACAAGGGGAAAACGAGGTGAGAGGAGGATCGTCCCGGGTCACATGACATTTGTCATGTCCGAAAGTGATGGGCCTCACTTACGGCAAAAACACCGTTATGGAATAATGAAACCATGAAAAGCGATGACGCGGGCGACGAGCTGCCTCGGATAAAGAAACACTAAAGTGAGGATAAAGAAATGAATGAGATTATTCGTGTAGATGGATTAGTAAAGCGTTACAAAGAACTGATCGCTGTGGATAACTTCAGCATGACAGTGAATGAGGGAGAGATCCTGGCGCTGCTGGGACCCAATGGTTCGGGAAAATCTACGACGATCAACTGTATTCTTTCCCTCCTGGAATTCGATAAAGGTTCCATCACGATCCACGGCAAAGAAATGTCTCCGAAAGCCTACGATCTGAAAAGCGAGATTGGTGTCGTACCTCAGGAAGTCTCTGTTTTTGAAGAACTGACAGTATACGAAAACGTCGATTTCTTCTGCGGCCTCTACATCAAGGACAAAGAAGAGCGCAAGAAGAGAGTACAGGAAGCCATTGACTTCGTCGGTATCGATGAGTTCAAGAAGTTCCGTCCGAAGAAGCTCTCCGGCGGTCTGAAAAGAAGACTGAACATTGCCTGTGGTATAGCCCATAAGCCGAAGATCATCTTCTTCGATGAGCCGACCGTAGCAGTTGACCCCCAGAGCCGTAACAAGATCCTGGAAGGTATTGAGGAACTGAGAAAGCAGGGTGCAACGATCATCTACACTTCCCACTACATGGAAGAAGTCGAGCAGCTGGCTGACCGGATCATCATTATCGATAAGGGACAGCTGATCGCAGAGGGAACACTGGATGAACTCAAGGGCATGATCAAGAAGTGTGAGATGATCCGAATTGATGTAAAAGGTGTCGCTGATGAGGATCTGGATAAGATCAGAAATCTGGAGAATGTTTTCACCGTGAATTACGACGGGAAAACCGTGAAGATCGAAGCCGGTAAGGGAAACAATGTGGTGGAGATCATCAAGATCCTGGAAGACAAAGGATATCTCATGAAGAACGTGTATTCCGAGCAGCCGACCTTGAACGATGTGTTCCTGGAGCTGACGGGCAAAGAACTTCGTGATGATTGATTAGGAGGATATGACAATGATGTATACCTATTATCTGCGCAAAGCGCTCCGTGACAAAGGATTTATATTCTGGTCACTGGCTTTCCCGCTCCTCCTGATGCTCTGCTTTACCGTAACTTTTAAGAGTCCCTCTGAAAGTGAAGTGAATTTTTCACCGGTAAAGAGTGCCATCGTCATCGGAAGTGAAGGCGTGTATTCGGAAGAATTCGAGAATGTGGTCAAGAACCTGGCGGACGCGGAATATGTGAAAAACAGCACCTTGGGATATAGCCACGAGATCCTGAATCTGATTCCGGTCAACTCGGTGGAAGAAGCAGAAAAAATGATCCTCGATAATAAACTGGACGTGCTTTTCATAGCGGACGGACAGAAAGAGAAAGTCGATGTCAAGGTCGGCGATGATCCGGCTACAACGACACTGATGGTCGCAAGAAGTGTAGTGGAATCTTACAGAAAGAACTATACCATCATGAAGGATGCGGCAATGACTGCACCGGAGAAGATGGAACAGGTCGTAAGAAGTATGTCGGATTCTATCTCGGTCATGAAGGCCAAGACTACATTACTGGATGAAGAAGGTAAATCTGCAAATGTGTATACATGGTACTTTTATTCCACCATTGTTATGGGTATGTTCTTCAATGCAACATCCGGAGTAAATACAGTGTTCGAAATCCAGGGTGACCTGAGTGGGACAGGAATGAGAACATCCATTTCTCCGAAGAAAAAGTGGAAGATCCTTCTTTCTGCATTCGGCGCAAGATACAGCGTATGCTGCGCCATCGCATTCTTCCACCTGGTCATTCTCAACAAAGTCTATAATATCCCGATGAATAATCGAGTGTTTGAATTGGTGGTGTTCGTTCTTCTGGGAAATCTGTTCTCCATGAGCCTTGGCAGTCTGATCGGACTTTTTACCAAGGGCGAACAGAACCAGCGCGAAGGCAAGGCAACCGGTCTGATCATGCTCTCTGTATTCTTAAGCGGTGAGATGATCATGGTGCTCCCGGGTCTGTTCGAGAAATACTGCCCGATCATTAATAAAGTCAATCCCGCTACCATCATGAACTTCGCGTTCTATCGTCTGGTAAATTATCCGACCCTTACGGGTTTCTGGTTCAATATGATCAAGATCGCCGCGGCAACAGTTGTTTTCCTGACGATCGCGATACTGAAATTAAGGAGAGAAAAGTATGCAGCTGTATAAGAATTTCTTTAAATTGATCAAGGCTAATCGATTTTCGATCATGCTGTACACCGGTATCATGATCATGTTTGCTCTCTGTATGATCTTCTCCGCCCCGTATCAGATCGATAAGAATGAAGAGAGTGCTACAGAGAAGAGTGCCGATTATAAGAATCTCGGCGTTATTTTCAGAGACAACGACAACAGCGAATTGAGCAAAGGTATTCGAGCTATGCTGGCGTCCTACGGCGATGTGGAAGAGGATAATGATTCTTCTGAAGAGTCCATCAGCGATATTCTCTACTTCAGTATCGCTGACTACTTCATCGAGGTGCCGGCCGGTTTCCAGTCGAAGATCGATGCAGGTGAAGAGACAGCTCTCAATTATAACTCGCACAGCCAGGTATCCGGCAAAACTTTTAGTTTCGTGAATGATGTTGACGGCTTCGTAAACGTGTATCGCAGCTATCGGGCGATGGGAATGGATGCCAAGACAGCCGTTGAAAAATCACTGGAGATGTCTACTTCGGAAGTGAAGTTCGGCGTAGTAACAGAAAAGAAGGATGCGCTTCACACCAATGAAAATGAATATGCCCTCTATATGATCCTTCTGTACTTTACCTATTCCGCATTGTGCATCCTCTGCTGCACAGTCGGCGCCTCGATCATCTCGGGAAACAAGAAAGAGATCGCGAATCGTATCGGTGCCGCTCCGGTTAAACCGGGACAGCACACCTGGGTACAGATGGGAGGCCTGATGACCTTTGCTTCCGCTCTGGTTCTGTTCTTCATTATCTTCAGTTATCTGTATGCCGGATCTTCTGACATGATGACGAAGTATGGTTGGGCTGTAGTACTGAACCTGATCACCACAGCGTTCTATCTCTGCGGATTCACCCTGTTGGTATCGAACTTCAACCTCTCTGTCAGTTCGCTGAACCTGATCTGCAACTCCATGGGTCTGTCCATGTGTTTTCTCTGTGGAATTTTCGTACCGTTCTATATCCTCAGCTCCTCTGTTCAGCAATTCGCACATATCCTGCCGTTCTTCTGGACAGGTAAAGTACTGAATACGATCTATGCCGGATCGGGAATGAACTATACCTGTAATGCAGCGAATATCTTCTCTGCTTTGGGTATACAGGTACTCTACGGACTGGCCTTCGTAACGATCGCCATCGTAATCAAGAAAATCAAGCAAGGAAAAGCAGCATAAGCAAAAAAACTGCATGTCGAGCAGCGATCCAGAAGACGCGTAGCGTCGAGGAACAGCAGCGAGATATGCAGTTTTTCTTTGCCTTTTTGCGATATAATAAACTCATGATTTACCGATTGATCGACAAGTTAATAATCGTAGTGCTTTCGGTGGCTGTGCTTTTCGTGAGTTTTGATACCGGCGGGGCACGGGAAATAAGAGCTGCATGGGTCGGTGCGGTCTTGGGGGCCGTGATCCTGGCAACGCTTACCGAAGTCGTGCGAAGTCATATTGCAAGTGTACTTTTGACGTTGACCGCCGGTGTGCTTGCCTTTTTCCTGCCTGAAATGAGTATTCTTCTTCCTGTGAGTGTCTATGGACTTTTCTCGGACACCGGGACGGAGGCGGTCTTCGTCGATTACCACAACGAGAAACTCCTGCGTAAGGCGGTTTCCAAAGTGATGGAGAAGAAGATGCTGTGGCTCAAGCTCCTGATCCTGGCAGGATGCATCGTTCTTTCTTTACGGCATCTCGTGTTCCTGATCGTGATCGGAGCTGCGTTCCTGGCACTGAAGACCGTTTCTATGGCGCAGCATGACAAGCTGATCACGGATAAGTTCGATAATGTTCGTTACGATGCCCAGTTGTCCATGCGCAGACAGGATGAGCTTTCTCAGAATATGGATATGCAGATCCGTAACGCCACACTGGCTGAGAGAAACCGTATTGCCAGAGAGATCCACGATAATGTGGGACATATGTTGACTCGAGCGGTCGTACAGCTGCAGGCTATCTCCGTGATCAACCAGGATGAGAAAACCAAGCCGTATCTGGAATCAGTCAATAATACGGTGAATGAGGCCATGACCAATATTCGAAGAAGCGTACATGAATTGCACGATGACTCGATCGATCTGTCTATCGGTATTCACGAGATCGCGTCGGTACTGAAGGACCGCTTCGAAGTGTCGGTATCTACCTCTATCGAGTCTCCGGTTCCGAACGATGTGAAGAGCGGGATCCTAGGTATCTTGAAAGAGGGTGTGACCAATATATCCAAGCACAGTACGGGGAAAAACGTAAAGCTGGAAGTGGTGGAAAATGTGACTTTCTGGAGAGTCATGGTTTCGGACGATGGAAAGAGCCGTCCTATGGAACTGTCCCGTCAATCGGATTTTGCGGCACTGGAGGGAGAGCATGGTATCGGGTTATATAACATAAATTCCCGGGCCACATCCCTGGGCGGTCGTACTTCTATCCGTGGCGGAGAAGAGGGGTTCCACATTACGGTGACGATCCCGAAACGATGATTTATGTTAATATAGTACGCGGGTCAAACACAAGAATATAGACCTTGGGGCCTGCAAAAGGCGCGGAATACGCGCAAGGAGGATGCAGATGAAGATCATGATCGTGGACGACGATCCACTGGTGAATCAGTCATTGAAGATCATCCTGGAACAGGATGAGAACATCGAAGTGGTGAAGATGTGCAGCAGCGGGAAAGAAGCCGTGGCGGCTTTCCCGGAATGTAAGCCGGATGTGGTGCTTTCGGACATCAGAATGGAGGATACGGACGGTTTGACGGCGACGGAAGAAATCCTGAAGATCGATCCCTCTGCTAAGGTGATCCTGCTGACCACTTTTCTGGACGATGAATATATCAACCGTGCGCTGAAAGTCGGTGCCAGGGGATATATCCTGAAGCAGGACTGTGCCTCCCTGGCTACGGCTGTGCAGGCTGTGTATAGCGGGCAGACCGTATTTGGCGGTAAGATCGTAGAAAGACTGCCGGATCTGCTGAACCGGAGCGAGTCTTTTTCCTGGGAAGAATACGACATTACACCGAAAGAGCGAGAAGTCGTGGAACTGGTGGCAGAGGGTCTTTCGAATAAGGAAATCGCCCAGAAGATGTTCCTGGGTGAGGGAACGGTGCGCAACATGATCAGCTCTGTTTTAAGCAAACTGGATCTTCGTGACCGGACGCAGCTGGCGTGTTTCTATTATCAGCGGATCAAGATCTGAATTGTGTTGAAGATTGGAGAGTACAACAGGAGGGAAATATGGCGGATTACGATATCGACGATTTGTTTTCGTGGCATTATGGTGAGACTGAGGATGAGGCGAATCAGATCGCTTCGGAGATCATGGACGGCAAGCGCACGGCGATCATTCAAGTATTCGTCGATGATTCTCCGGAAGTGATCAATACCAACGATTATACTAACGAAGAATTACAGGAACTCCTTGCGGAGCATCGGGACATGTATCCGAAAGCAGGAGACATCAATATCCTGACTGACTGGGACGGGAATCCGCAGTGCGTGATCCGTACTACTGGCTTTGGTCTGATGCACTTCGGAGATATCCCACTGGAAGTGGCAGAACTGGAGCGCGGAGATACGGATCTTGAAGTTTGGCAGGAGCGGAAAGCCGATGAACTGCTGCAGGTACTGCCGGAGGATGAAGTACACTCGAAGACGGTGCTGTCGATTGAGATCATCGAAGTGCTGGAGAAACTGGCATTTCATTGATATAGGAGGAGAGAATGAAAAGAGAAATAATGGTTGCAGGAATCCTGGCCATGACGATCCTTGCCGGCGGATGCACGGGAACGAAGGAGACGAGAACGAGCCGCGAAACGAAGAAGACGAAGGAAGTGACCGAGGAGACAACGGAGATGACTTCGGAAGAAACGACTACGGAATCTACGACCGAATCCACTACGGAAGAAACTACAACTGAGGAAACAACGACAGAGACGATAGAAGAGACGACCACGGAAGAGACGACGGAGGAGACCACCGAGGAAGAAACGACCACGCAGATCACGCTTCCGGAAGGCTTTCCGACATTTAATCTGGCAGATGATTACTATTCACTTTATGCGGATAATTCCTATAAGCTTCCCATGGTGTTCGAAGCCTATCTTAGTGCAGGAACGGCCAGCTGGGAGCAGTCTCTGACCTTTAACACGTCGGCCTGTACTTTCACCGGACAGTATGAGAGTCGGACATTAAATATCAACGAAGATCCGGAAACCTACGATGTGTATCTGTGCACTATGAAGGCGGAAGAGATCGTGTTTGAGAGGCGAAATGCATATTCTTTCGTAGCGACAGTCGGGAAACTCGAGGAGAAGAAGTTTAACGATTACGATGCACCGTATGGAGATTATCAGGCGCATTATCACTTCAGCCATGCCTATAAACTGGCCCAGAAGGACGAGCTGGTCGTCTTTCTGCCGAATACTCCTATGGGGGCCTTACCGGAGGAAGCTTTATCCTGGGTGGAACCGTTCCTGCCATATCCGGATGGAGATTACCTTGGATCATTCGTTCTTTATGACTCAACGCAGCAGGTAGCCTATAACATTTTCAAAGACAGCATTCCGGAGACGGAAGAGGTGACCGGCAAGGATATGGACGGCTGGACGGGAACCTATACGTTCGATGGGGGCGAGTTCACTATCTATTACGATAAGAAATTCTCAGTCTACCGCATGGAACTGAACTTAGGTTCCGGCGAGGTGTTCAAGGATATGCTGATCAAGAAGAAGCTGGGAGATTCGTCGACACTGGTTGTGACGAAGAATTTTGAGTTCGATACGGATCTTCTGATCATTAAGATAGACGTGGCTGACGGAACCTGCGTCATGAGTGTATGTGAATCCGACATCGAAGCCCTGAACCCCGGTGCGATTATGACCGTACAGAAAAAGCCGTCCTGAGTAGACGGCTTTTCGAATCTGTATGGATAGATCACCTGTGAGGTCAGAGGAGATCGCACAAGGCGACCGCAAAGATTACTTCTTCTTCAGGAATTGCTCTGCCATGCTGGTGAGAGACTTGGTAAGAAGATCTGCAACATCCAGACCGCTATCCTTCTTGGAGGCGGTCTTCTTTGTTGTCGTTTTCTTAGTAGTGGATTTCTTGGAAGAGGTGCTTTTCTTGGCCGTGGAGGACTTCGAAGAGGAAGTCTTCTTGGCTGAAGTCGTTGTCTTCTTGGAAGATGACTTGGATGTGGAGGCAGAAGCTCCGACTATGGAACGGAAAGAAGCGTATACCTTCACTTCTTTTGCGATCTTGGAAGGCAGTTTGTCCTTATCTTCGGTCACGACATATACATCGTGTTTGGATGCGGTATGAACTCCGATAAGATAGGTCATGTTCAGCCATAACTCGGAAGCGGTGCCGACTTCGTAGTATTCGATATCGGCGGAGATTTCGTTAAACTGTTCCTTCACCTTAGCGGGAACCGTCTTCTTGCCCTTGACGTAGAGAACGATCAGATGGTCAGATTTAGCAAGTTTATCTGCACCGGAGAAATCAAGCTTACTGCTTTCTGCTAAAGAGATAAGAACATATTTCATGGAAACGCCTCCTTCAGGGCAGAGCGATTCTGCCTAAGATCATTGATTTCTTTCATTATACCATTGCGAAGCCTCTTCGACATGTACAAAGATAAATGGTAAAGACGAGTAAATAGAGGGGGTTATTTCGGAAAGCAACAGCGTGTTATTTTCCATCGGAAAAACTACAATACCAATATACACCTATACACCTTAACCGTTCAGCAAAAGTGGAAGTGATTTTATGGACATAATTGAAAGACGACGTAAGACCCGCATCGTAGACGCCTGTATCCGGTACCCGGAGTTTAGCAAGAAACTTGGATTGATGAATCTTTCGACATTCCATGGAGTGCAGGTCGATGACTTTGGAAATGATCCACTTTCGAACACGAAAAAGCCCGCATAGTGAGAGTGCGGGCTTTTTCGGTTATTCGGAAGTGAAAACCTCGGAAGCGATCCTTCCGAAAAAGATTATTTAAAATCTTCTTTCTTGATCTCGCCGGCAGCGATGGCGTTGTCGATCCAGAGTCTGAGAGAATCGATGGTGAGTGCCATCTTGTCCAGTTCGTTCTTGATCTCGACGAAGTCCGGCAGCTCGTCATCGGCAATCTTGCCGTCTACGGTGATCTCAATAAGACGATTCTTGTTCTTATCGATGGAGTTCAATGTGGCGATCATCTCCAGAGTGATCTGGGATAATTCCTTCGGAACAACTTCAGGTACATACTCCTGTCCGATCGGACACTCATGAGAGCAGAAGTAGTTGCAGAGAGAAGGATTCTTGTAGCAATCTGCCATTGCCAGGATCTCTTCCGGATGAGGAAGGGTCTTCTCATTCTCAATCTTCTCGATTCGGTCTGCGGAGATATACTGCAGACGCTCGGAAGCGGCATCTCGCGTAAGGTTCTGTGCCTCACGGCTCAACTGGTAAATGTTCTTGTTTTCTTTGATCGACTTTCTGCCCATAGTTCGGTCTCCGTCTTATATTTTGAAGTTCAAAGCAAATTAGAAGAAGTTAACACGCAGTTCCTTCTGTTTTTGTTTGACATAGTAGATTATAAACTATAGTCAGAGTAAAAGAAACAAGACATTACAAATTGAGAGTTGGATATTGTGAATTTTTGAGAATTTTTCTCGGTTGAATCGTATATTATTAAACTGAGAGATAATGTGAAACATGTTTTTCGATTGGACCGCTTGAAGTGGTCGCGCCTATGGGGCGAGAACTTTTCAAGATGAAGGAGGGGAGCCCATGAGAAGAGAATATAAGGACGACAGACAGACAATTGTAGTAAGAGGTCCGGGTTTGATCCGCCGGATCGGAGGAGCTGTTGTAGTATTATTTGCTGTGATCGGCGTGATCATGGTAGTCGGATGGATCAGCGGCTGGTCCGGATCTTCCGACAAGAAAGTGCAGCGTTCCGGTTCCAAGGAAGCAATCGTGGAGGAAGAAGAGAAGTTCCACGGTATCATCCTGACGGATAACACGGTCATGAGTGAACTGAAGGCGATTGCCGAATTGATGACCTATTCCCATCACTACGCGGGAACGGCAACCGTGGTGGATTCGGTCCAGATCCCTTACACAGATGTTAATATCTGGGGAACACAGCATACTATCGACATTATGTATAACGGAACCATCAAGGTCGGCTATGACCTCAAGGATATCCATATCAAGGTCAACGAGCTTAGAAAAGAGATCTACGTCATGATCCCGAAGGTTCCGACAGTGGTAGATAACAATATTCCGCAGGAGAGCGTCAGCGTGGTTCAGGACAACAATCCGTTTAACCCGATCCGTGCCAACGAAGTAAATGAGCGTCTGGCCGAGATCAAGGCTGACCGCCTGAATGAAGCAGTGAAGGACGGTATCTACGATCAGGCTGAGAATCATCTGCGCCAGATCATTATCGAGACCTTGGCTCAGCTTCATAACGACTACAAGGTCGTATTCTCGGATATGCCGACGACCGCACAGTGAGGCAGCGTTGCGCGTGCTTCGCGACTGATTGATCGAATCTGAAATACCTCTAAATATCACCTCTCGTCTTGAGCGAATGGAAGCCTCCTTTTCCATTCGCTCTTTTTATTTTTGTGAACGCTTTGATAATTTAAATATCCTGATATATAATAAACTGGGTTTGGGGAATCGACTGGGAAAGGAACTCGTGATTCGTTAAGTGCTTGCAGATCAAGAAAGCCGAATTGAGTATTCCGGACTGTAGATGTAGGGGGCAGCCGGGAACCTTCGGATCACGTGTTTAGAATATTATGAGTATGCAGATGTTTGCGTTGCCTTATGCTGGGGGCAGTGCGAGTATTTACCGTGACTGGATCTCCAAACTGGAGCCGTCGATGGATGTTTGTCCGATCGAATACGCAGGACACGCGGGACGTTTCAGTGAGCCGTTCTTTGTAAGCATTGAAGAAGCGGCAGAAGACGTCAGCGAGCAGATTATTCACCAACAGAAAAAAGATTACATAGTATACGGCCATAGCATGGGAAGCTTTGTGGCACTTGAGACGGCATTTATTTTGGAAAAGAAGAATGCTGTCTTGCCAAAGGCGGTTATTGTTGCGGCTTGCCGTCCACCACATCTTCGAGGCAGGGGGAAGCAACTTGGAGCCATGCCCAAGAAAGAGCTGATGGAGTATATGGTTTCTCGTGGCCAGTTTGACCCGGAGATCCTGGAATGCGAGGAACTCTTTGAGTTGTTGTCCGACATCATGTACGCGGATGTACAGATGTTCAGCAAATACAAACAAAACTTTGAATCAAGACAGATCCATGTTCCTTTGATTGCGTTGGCCGGACAGGAAGATGATGCGACTTCACTGGAAGATATGGAGGAATGGCAGAAATACACGAATCACGACTTCCGTTTCCATATGTGTAAGGGAAATCACTTTTTTGCATTCAACGAGAACAAAGAGTTTATGAAAGATTTGTTGATGTGGTGCAACCCATATCTTGAGAGAAGCAGGAGTAAAGCCGGTACGAAAGAGAAAGAGGACAGGTTCATACATTTGTGTACTTAAGTTTTTAAACGCAAGAAGAAAATAGATTGATACAGATAAATTTGTAAACCTCAATTCTGTGATATATAATTATTCTGGTTTTGGGGAATAAAGGAAAAGCGGGAAGTAGAAATGTCAAATGTAGTAATAGTCACGCATTGGTTGGATGGTGATGTAGTACCTTATGTCAGAATCGGAAGCGAGCTGAAGCGAAGAGGACATGATGTGACTTTGGTTACGCACTGTCATTTTGCGGATATGGCAGCCAAAGCGGGTTTGGACTTCAGAGCTTGGGATACTCCGGAAGAGTATGCAAGACTAGTGGATCAGATGCAACAGAGCAAGGATGATCATTCTTTTCAAAGCAATAATTTCTCTTATGATTCCAATGTATTCCGACAAATCACGGAGAGTCTCGAAGTCAGACTAAAAGAGTATAGGATCGTTGATGAATGTAGCCAGAGACCGGATACGGTTTTTCTATGTAAGAGTAGATCTAGTGTTGGCGCTTATCTGGTAGCTGAAAAGCGTGGATTACCTTTAGCAACGGTTGTCGGGTATCCGTCAGAAGTAGCCAGCATGCTGATTTATGATGAATTGGAAGGTAAGAATGATCTTCCGAGACTGAACGAATTGCGTAACGCATTGGGCTTGGATCCTATTGACTCGTGGTTGCAGTGGGAGAGTAGTGCTAAGATGACTTTGGCTTTGTGGCCGGAGTGGTATGACCATATAGATGATCAATGGCCGACGAAAATTGACCCTGTTGGATTTCCTTTGGAGCAAGGCAAACAAGCATATAAGCGTGAGGTACCCAAAGATTTCGCTGAGTGGATGGAAAAGAATCCAAACCCAATCCTGATTACCGGTGGAACGACGAAATTGATTGATAAAAGCTTCTACACAAACAGTATTGAAGCCTGCGGGATTCTTGGTCAACCCACCGTTCTTTTATGCCAATACGATGAATTTGTTCCTAAGAATCTCCCAAGCAATGTTGTCTGGTATAAGTACATTCCGTTGGATGAAATTATGCCGAAGCTCAGTGTTCTCATACATCATGGAGGCGTTGGGACAGTAACAGGCGGTCTGGCGACCGGAATACCGCAGTTGATTCTTCCCGGATATGTGGACAGACCATATAATGCTACGTTGATCAAAGAACTTGGTGCCGGTGATTATTTGCTTCCGGGAAATTGGCAACCTGACAAAATTGCAGATATGGTCAAATCACTTCAGCAAGAGAAGGTAGTGGTGTCTTGCCGTCGATATATAGAGAAAATGAAAGCTAATCGCGGCATCTCTGTTGCTGCAGATCGGGTTGAACAGATGATTGGTAATGATGCGTATGTGTATTCGATAAATAGAGGCTATAAGCAAGAAAGAAAATCAGGATCAGCAGAAGTATCTGACGAGAAGCGAATGAGCGATGGTAAAAAACCGAAGCTTACCGAGGAGCAGAAAGCCCGGCTGAGATTGAGTTTAATGAAGAGAGAAAAATCTGAATAATCTTTTTACTTGATAGTTTTTGGAGGAATACATGAAGAAAGCATACTTGACTATAGACGATGGTCCGTCAGTAGCTCGAAAGGAAAAAGTTGATATCTTGAATCAATTCGGAATACAGGCTGTTTGGTTCAGCGAAGGCAGATTTATGGAAATACGCCCCGACGAGTTGGTGTATACCATACAGAAAGGTCATATCGTAGGGAATCATGCTTTTTCACACTCGCATTTTTCTGAACTTACTTTAGAACAGTGTAGAAACGAGATAATTGAAACGGATCGTATGATCGAGCAGCTCTACGAGAAAGCCGGTGTCAAACGTCCTATAAAACTGTTCCGCTTTCCTTACGGAGATGAAGGAGTGACCCGAGGTTTTTATGAATTTGGTTATTCTGATGAGGAAAAGGAGCGTGTCTCACAAATACAATCGATCCTAAAGGAGTTGGGATATGTAATCTTCCCCTTCAAGAATATCACATACAAGTACTTTGATGCTTTTAGACATTCTGAACGAGTGGATTGGCTTTGGACATATGATGCCATGGAGTGGTGTGTTTATCAGGAGAATCCTCCATTTGGAGTCAGAACACTAGATGATGTTTTGGAAATGATGGAATTGGATCTTCCGGAAAGATGGATGGGTCTGAATTATCCTGATTCAGATGAGATCATTGTAGTTCATGATCATCCACAGACTTCGGATATTTTCGGGGCGATTATTAAAGGTTTTGTAGACCTGGGGATTCAATTTGGATCATTCAATGATCTTATAACAGGCTAAGGAAGGAACACGAAATGAGTATACAAATGTTTGCATTACCCTATGCGGGAGGAAGCGCAAGTACATATTCGGAGTGGGAGTCCAAACTGAAACCATGGGTAGAACTGTGCCCGATAGAATACGCAGGTCATGCAAGTCGCTTTTGTGATCCTTTCTATACGAGTATTGAAGAAGCTGCTGAAGATATTAGTGAAATAATACTCAAACAACAGAAGGGCGATTACGTAATCTATGGTCACAGTATGGGTTGCCTGGTTGCGCTGGAAACGGCATTCATTCTCGAGAAGAAAAATGCCAAGCTTCCCAAAGCGATTATTGTAGCAGCTACCCGACCACCCCATTTGCTATACAAGGATAAGCCTTTAGGAGATTTGTCAAAAGAAGAACTTATGAAGGAAATCGCCTCCCTGGGTCAGTTTGATCCTGAAGTCCTTGAATGTGAAGAACTCTATGAAATGATATCCGATATCATGTATGCGGATGTGCAGATGAACACGAGTTATAAAAGGAGCTTTGAAAGCGGAACGATTAGTATTCCGATACTCTCGTTGACTGCAGATAAAGATGATGAAGCTCCGGTGGAAGATATGAAGGAATGGCAGAAATATACAAGCGGTGACTTTGAATTCCATCTGTTCGAAGGCGACCATTTCTTTGCTTTCGAAGATAACAAGGATTTCATTTCATTTCTTTTGAATTATATTCTGTCTATTAAGTAACTGTTTAGAGGAGACGATGATTATGAATAAAGATACAATCGAGTTATTTGTTCCGGGTCGTCTGTGTCTGTTCGGTGAACATAGTGACTGGGCGGGAACAAGTAGAACGATCAATTCGGACATTGTTCCCGGGTGCGCAATTGTAACAGGAACACAACAGGGTATATATGCGCGTGCTCGTAAATCAGATATGTTTTCAGTTACAAGTCAGATCAAGGAATTGAAAGAAGGATCTTTTGAGTGTCCGATGGATCTTGAGTCTCTTAGTGCGACAGCGCATAATGGCGGATATTTCAGTTATGTAGCCGGTGTTGCCTCGTACATGTGTGAATGGTATAACGTAGGAGGGGTATCTATTGAGATCACGAAGAGAGATCTTCCTGTTAAGAAGGGACTATCCTCTTCTGCGGCGATTTGTGTACTGGTTGCACAAGCGTTTAATCAACTGTACAACTTGAACTTAAATACCCGGGGTATTATGAACATTGCATATTGGGGGGAACAAAGAACACCATCCAGGTGCGGTAGAGTAGATCAAGCATGTGCATTTGGTCCTCATCCTGTTTCCATGGTTTTTGACGGGAATGAGATGCGCGTTGATCAGATTCCGGTAAAGAAACCTCTGTATTATGTATTTGCCGACCTAATGGCAAAGAAGGATACAATCAAAATACTCGCTGACCTAAATAGTGGATATCCTTTCGCGAGAAACGAGAAGGAAAAAATACTTCACGAGGCACTTGGCGAGGATAATAGAAGAATAACGGCACGTGCTCGAGAATTGATAAAGATAGGAAATGCCCGTGAACTGGGGCAGTTGATGACTGAGGCGCAGGAAATCTTCGATACGAAGGTCGCGCCCATGTGTCCGGAAGAGTTACGAGCACCGGTACTTCATTCTGTTCTTAATAATTCTACGGTTAAAGATCTTACATATGGTGGAAAAGGCGTAGGCTCACAAGGCGATGGTACAGTGCAATTCCTTGCAAAAGACCAGAAGAGCCAAGATGAATTGATTGATTTCCTTAGCCATTCATTGGGAATGTCGGCATATCCTTTGACTTTGAAGCCTCAGAAATCGATTAAAAAAGCGATAATACCTGTTGCCGGTTTTGGAACACGACTCTATCCTGAGACGAGATTTACGAAGAAAGAGTTGTGTCCCATTGTGGATCTGGATGGATTGGTGAAACCTATTCTTCTTGTCCTTCTTGAGCAACTAGATGCGATCGGGATTGAGGAAATCTGCCTGATAATAAGCCCGGACGATGAAGAAATGTATAAGAATCTTCTTATGAAACCTCTTTCCAGGAAGCATTATGAAAAACTGCCTGAGAAGATGAAAGCGTATGAAGATAAGATGTCCAGAATCATGAAAAGACTCTCGTTTGTCACACAATTCGAGCCTAAAGGATTTGGCCATGCAGTATATCAAGCATCTTCATTTGCAGGAAAAGAACCAGTGTTGCTCCTGTTGGGTGACACGATTTATAAGAGTAATACTTCTACTCCCTGCTTAAAGCAACTTGTGGACGAGTACGATATATATGGGAAAGCCATTGTTGCACTTCAAACGGTATCAACGGATAGTGTCTCATCGTTTGGGGTGTTTTCCGGAAAGTGGGATGACCCGGATGAACGTATTCTTAATTGTACAAGCGTTGTGGAAAAGCCAACAACTGACTATGCGAGGGAGTATCTTGCAGTTTCAAGAAAAAAAGAACGAAATGTCTGTTGTGCGGCATTTGGTGCATATGTTCTGACGGACAAGATATTTGGTTATCTTGGTGATGCGGTTAGAGATGATCACGTGAATGAGAAAGGCGAGATCGACCTTACTGAAGCGTTTAAGAAGGCAATTGAAGCACATGAACTGTTTGGTTTTCTGGTTGACGGGGAATCCTATGATTTGGGAAATGCAGTTGCTTATCAGGAGGCTTTTGCAAGTTATAACGTATGAACTGAAACAAAAGTGCAACATGAATGTAAGTTCCCGTTGTATGACTGAATTATCAGGGAATAGAGACATGGTTTGATGTATTCATTATTATCAAAACAGATAAAAAACGTTGGATTTTGATAAAAAACGTTGTATAATATGTAAAGTTTTGGGGGAAACTATAGAAAGGATAAGGGAGTGGTTCGTTTGGTGATAGCAGGTAAAGAATGTATCTCCCGTAAGCTAGGGAATTTATTCGGTTGAGATGCGTGGCTAGGTAGCCTTCCGGATCACAAGGAATGAAAAAGAATAAGGAATGGACGTTCTGGTGTTTTTGCTTCCTGTTGCGGAGGAAGTTCGAGTGTCTGATGGATTGAGGGTTCACGAATGGAACCCTTCTTTGAGTTCACCGGAGTATATAAACAGGGAATTACTGATTAGAAAATAATTTGCAGTATCATATCGATCGATTACTGGGTTGGTCGAGTGTATTTTTGTGCGCTTTTTAGGGGAATATGAATCGTTGGTCTCAGGAAAGTGAATAGAATTATTTAGAATAAAAACGGAATGATGAGTGAGAAAATGAAAAACGACGATAAGAGACAATTGTTATTGAAAATGCTTGCTAAGAAAAAGAACGAAGGTGTTTCTTCCGGTAGCGATATAATCACATGTTCCGGTAAGACGAGATTTGCTCTTTCTGCGGTACAAAGAGGTATCTGGATGGATTGCCAGCTGGATCCTGAAAGCGTTGTTTATAATATTCCTTTTGCCAGCAAGATCAAAGGTCATATCGATTTTGACGTCTTTAAAGAGAGTATCAGTCGTATAATCACTCGTCATGAAAGCTGGCGTACAGTAATTCGACAAGAAGGAGACTCTGTTTTTCAGGAAGTGCTCCCCGAAATGGAAACAGATCTCAGATATTTCGATCTTAGAGATACGAATGTAGATGAGAAGAAAGTAGCTGAATTGGGCAAGGCTTTTTTGCGTGAGCCTATAGATATGCAAAATGGTCCGCTTGTCAGATTTGCATTATATCAGACTCAAGACGATCTGTATTATTTTGTATTATGTGGACATCATATTGTATACGACGGAAGTTCCGAGAATTTGTTTTGCCGTGAGTTATCTGAAGAGTACACCGCTGTACTTAAGCATCAACAATCTGCTATTGAACAACCGAAGATCAGCTATGGTGATTATGCGGAATATAATGCAGCTCAAGTTGACGGAAATGCACTCCAGTCACAGATTGAGTATTGGAAAAAAGAACTGTCCGGGCTTGAACCGGTAGAGTTTCCGACAGATTTTGTTCGGCCGGCAGTGCGCCTTGAAGATGGCGGAATGATCTATTTTGATATAGACAAAGCGGTAGAGGAGAAAGTCAGAGCTTATGCGGCTTCGCATCACTGTACTATAAACGTTATCTTATTTGCGGCAATCAGTTGCCTTCAATATGTTTATACCAGATGTGAGACAACAGTTGTTGGTACAACTGTGGCCAATCGAGATAATGAACAATTGGAGAATCTTCTCGGATGCTTTATCAACAACCTCGTAATTACTGCCAACATTCGACCGGAAATGAGTTTTGATGAGGTGATTTCCGAAGTAAGGAATAAACTGTTTACAGCATATGATAATCAAGATGTTCCGCTTGAAAAACTGGTTGAAGTAATCAATCCTCCCCGTGATCTTAGCAGAACGCCATTTTATGAGGTAGGTTTCAACTACAACCCAAGAACCAGAATGGAACTATACTTGGACGGGTGTGAATGTTTTGAATTTGGTCTGGGTGATCATGTTTCTCTTGTAGATATTAATTTTCAGATCCACGATGATGATACATCTCTTCGTGGTTTTGTGGAATATAACAGCACTATTTACAGACGTGAGACAATTGCTGGTATATTGGAACACTACCAGGTATTGCTGACCAATTATATCGATAATTCTACACGGAATATTGGAGATATCGAAGTTGTTTCAGAAAAAGAGAAGAACCTGATAATTCATAAATTCAACAGCACCGCTGCAGAGTATCCAAGTGATAAGACGATCGTAGAGATGTTCGAAGAAC
>LVAV01000006.1 GCA_001604185.1 Clostridiales bacterium Firm_16
CTGACTTCTTCTGTGATCAGATCAGGCATGACGATCGGTAATGCCGTGATCATGATAAGCACAGCCAGAAGAAGTGCTAAGCACCTTCTTCGATCTGTTCTTGTTCTCATTTTGTCCCCCCGTGGTTGCTCTAACATTCTGTCTTTCTTTTGTCTGTTCGAACATTTGTTAACAATTAGTTCACATTTGTTCACATTTAGTATAGCACGCTAATTGGGCAAGTCAACACAAAAAGTAATAAAAATTTAGTTTTTTTCAGAAGCCAACTATGTGGTGTTCTGCGTTGCGTCCTATTTTTTCGCAAATGTAGAACACCACGTAGAATAATAGGGTATTGTTCTGCGTTGCGTCCTGTTTTTTCAAAAATGTAGAACACCACGTAGAATAATTGGGTATTGTTCTGCGCTGCGTCCTGTTTTCCCCACTAACGCAGAACAATACGCAGAACAAACAGAAAGACGGTCGTCTGGTGTTACCCTAACGACCGTCCTTGTACTTGTTATGACAGATTTACCGGAACAGGTTCCGGATCGATCTTAATACTTCACAAGGTCCAGCTTCAGCGCGAGTTTGGTGGAGCTGCCTGTGGAGAGGCTGTGTGTAAAGACGATCTCGAGGTCATCTACATAACTGTCGACGCTGAGCTTGATCTTCTGTTCCGAACCGAGAGTGATCTGCTTCTGAGCATACACCTTACCCGTGCTCTTCTCCTTCAGTGTTACCGTGATGGTTTTGCCGGAGTAAGCGGAGGCAGCCGGAACCGCCAGTTCTGCATAGGATACATATCCGTATGGTCTGGCTGTGAATGTCTTGCCGGAAACTACGTAGTTGTTGGCATCCAGTTTCACGGTCTGACGGCAGTAGTTCAAGGTGCTTACCGTATGCATGTACGGCAGGCCGGAATCGTTCTTTCTCATGAAGAAATCGTATTCGTTTCCTACTGTTACGCGGATGCTGTTGAAATCCTTCACGGCATTCGTGACGTCCGATCCTGTCACGAGAGTATCCAGATTCAGGTCCTTACATCCCCAGAACTGGATGTGTGGTTTGATTGCGTTTTCAGCAGAAATGTATCCCGAGAAACGGATCTTACCGCAGCCGGTGCAATCGGTAAACTTGATCTCTGCCGCGCCGTTGACCATCAGGAACTTCTTGGAATCGTAAGATGTGGTACCAAGATCGCATTCCTGGAACCGGACGACCGGCGCACCCTGCGAGCAAGACGTCGTCTTCACGCATGAACTGTTGCTGTTGATGCCGAACTTGACACCACTGCAGATGAGATGCGGTGAATTATCCGGCTTAGCATTGTTTCTTCTCTCCTGTGTGTTGAAATCGAAGAAGAATGCGTTACCGGACTTCGGAATGATCGAACCACCGGTTATCGCGATACCCGTACCCGTGATGTAATGGAATGCATTACCTGTGAAATTCGTAATATCTGTGTTTATGAATCTCCAGTTTACCGCCTGTGGATCATCCAGTACGAATAACTCACAAGGTACGCTGCTTGTTCCGCAACTGTCGATCTTGCAATCTGTAAAAGTAACTTCTGAAAGCATGGCGGTGGATTCGATCGAGAACAGGATGTTTTTCCATCCTGTGAAAGAACAAGCGAAGAACTGCATTCTCTGCGTTCCGTCATTATGTGCGTTATTCATTCTGAGCGTCATGAAAGTATTGTTGTTATTTCCGACAAAACTGATGTTACGGAAGGTCGTGAATGCGAAGGGGACCGCTTTATTATTCTGGTCCTTTATTTCGCTGTCGAAAAGAACTCCATCTTTCACGAAGTTGATGAATGTGTTGTCCTTGCCGGCGCCACTGACTTCGAACGTGCAGTATCTTAATCCCATGGATTCGTCAAGAATGCTTCCCGTGATCTTGTAGACGCCACCCGGAATGTAGATTGCCTGAGACTGCTTCCAGGTATTCGAATACTTGTCGTATTCGGCCGCGGCCTTAAACATCTTTCGAAAAGCACTTGTGCAGTCTGTTTCTCCGTCAGCAACGGCACCGAAATCCTGTGGTTTCAGAGAACCGGGTCTGTCCGTTTCTGTTCCGGCATCCGTTCCCTCGGAATAGTATCTTCCGGACGCAGAACTTGCTACCGGTACCGGTGCCGTATCGGCAACCGGACTCTTGGTTTTGACCAGCTGCAGGTTCATTCTGACTCTTACCGGGACCGATGTCGAGAAACTCTGCTTGAGGACGACCTCGATCTCGTCTACGTCTTTGTTGATATCGAACTTGTAGGTTTTACCTGCGCCAAGTGTGAGCACCTGTTCAACAAGTTTCTGACCCGAGGCCTTATCTTTCAATGTCAGATTCACGGTCTTGTTGGCATAAGATGTATTCTCCGGCACGACCAGTTCCGCATATCGGACATACCCATACGGCTTGGTCGTATAGGTCTTCTCTGTTGCATAGATGTAATCGAAGTCATCCAGTTTTACATTCTGGCGGCACTCCTTCAGACCGCTTGCGCTATGAATATATGGCAGCACGGATCCGGAATTCTTTTTTAGATAGAAATCGTAGGCATCGTCGATCGTGACACGAACACAGTTCGCATCTTTCGACGGATTGGTGATCTTCGCATTTGCCGCAATACTGTTGGCGGATACATCTGAGCAATTGTAGAACCTTACACGAGGTTTCAGTGTGCTGTCGGATGTGATCTTGCTGTTGATAATGATATTGGAGCAATCCACGCAGTCCTGGAAAATGATGTCTCCACCGCCGTGAACCGAAATACAGTTCGGAGAAATATTCGATATCGTACCGATGGCGGAGTTCTTGAAGTAAACGATCGGATACTCCTGAGATACACTGGTCGTTCTCACACACGAAGACTGGTCTCGGATCTCAAATCTGGCGTTCTCGCAGATCAGGTGCGGTGTGGTCTTCGATCCGGCACTAAAGTTTCTGGAAGAATCCGTAAAATCAAAGTTGAATACATTTCCGGTAAGCGGAATGATGGAACCGCCGGTCACATAAACACTGGCTCCGCTTCTGTAGTAGAAGCAGTCTCCGTTGAAGGTTTCGATATCTGTATACCAGAACTTCAGCCTTATGGGCTTTCTGCCGTCCAGGACAAACATCTTGCTCATGTTGGATTCGGTTCCGCAGGCTGTGAGTTTACAGTAAGAAAACTCGATGTCGGAGATCATGGCGAAAGACTGTTCTGTATAAAGGACATTCTTCCAGTGTTTGAATGCGCACGATACAAAACGGATCGTCTGCAGTTCGGGTTTCTTGATCTGGCTTGTGAGATCCGTTTCCGGAAGTCTCAGGAATGTGTTGTTATCGTTTCCGAAGAATCCGATGTCACGGAATGTGGTAAATACGAGTGGTGAACAATCTCTTGCATCGATCATTGTTCCGTTCTTATCGAGAGTGATGATTGTACTCTCTCTTCCTGCACCGTAGACCTCGAAGACACAGTTACTGATACCCAGAGACTTGTCGATGATGCTGCCTGTGATCCGATACTTACCGCTCGGGATGTAGATCGGCTTCGCACGGCGGATGCCGTCAGATACGGTTCCGGCATCGTAGGCGGCCTTGAAAAGATTGCGGAAAGTCTGGGTGCAGTCTGTGCTGCCATTACTGATCTCCGCGTACTTGGCCGGGGTCAACGCACCGGCGATCCTCGAGCTGCTGTTGGCCAGAGCTTTTACCGCGACGGAAACCGTCTCGGTCTTACCGCCATAGGTCACGGTGATCTTGGTGTTGCCCTCCTTCAAGCCCGCGACGGAACCGTCGGCATACACTGTTGCAATGCTCGTGTCGGCGGACTTGTAGGTAACGTTATTCAGTTTTACTTCCTTACCGTTATTTACGAAGATAATGTCTCCGAAAGCTCCCTTCATGATCTCCAACGTGGTGGATTTCAGTTTGGCCGCTACCGGGGTCGGTGTAGGTGTATTTGTCGGAGTCGGCGTGGCCTTCGGCACGATGCTGACCGGTGAGCAGAATGCTGTATAAACATTCTCACTGTTTACTACTTTATAGGCGCGGACCTTAAAGTAATATCTCGTTCCGGTAGTCAGGCCGGGACAGTCTCTGTACGTGGTGGTCACGGCGCCGCACTTCGAATAGGTGCCGTCCTTCGAAGTACTTCTAAAGACTTCATATCCGGACGCACCTTCCTGCGCTGTCCAGGACACCCGGACTTTCGTTGCCGTGAGGACCTCTGCCTTTACGCCCTTCGGTGCAGTGCCTTTCGCCATGATGCTGACAGGACTGCTGTAATTTCCGTAGATCTTCTTGCCGTTAACTTCTTTGTAGGCACGGACTTTGAAGTAGTAGGTTGTCCAGGATGTCAGGCCCGGGCAGTCTCTGTTCGTGGTAGTTACTGCGCCGCACTTCGAATAGGTTCCGTTCGAAGAAGTGCTTCTGTATACCTCATATCCTGCAGCTCCGGATACGGCACTCCAAGAGATATTTGCCTTCGTTGCCGTGACGAGTGTAGCTTTCAGGTTCGTCGGCTTCGCCGGTGTCGGGACAGCCGTCGGTGTGTTTGTCGGTGTTGCCTTCTTGGTAGGCGTTACCTTCTTGGTCGGTGTATTTGTCGGTTTCTTCGTCGGGCTCGGTGTGTTCGTCGGCTTCTTCGTCGGCGTATTTGTCGGCTTCTTAGTGGGGGTAGGTGTTACTCCCGAACTGAATGTCGCTTTCAGTTGTCCGCTGTATTTGCCTGTCGAATCCGTGATCAGACATGCGATCGATTTTCCCACGTCATCTTGTCTGACTACATATGTTTTTCCGTAGTAACCGTTCGCCGTTCCGCTGGTGGTCCAGGTATACTTCAGATTGGCATCTGCGCAATTGCAGTCTGTAACCGTGACGCTCAACTGCTGACCCACGATCGTCTTACCGCTCTTGGTCACCGTGCCTTTCAGTGTCGGCTGCTTCGTGGGCGTCGGTGTGTTTGTGTTCTTTTTCGTAGGTGTATTCGTCGGCTTCTTAGTCGGCGTGTTCGTTGGTTTCTGCGTAGGTGTGTTCGTCGGCTTCTGCGTTGGCGTGTTCGTCGGCTTCTTGGTCGGAGTCGGTGTATTCGTCGGTTTCTTAGTCGGCGTAGGAGTTGTCGGGGCAGCCGTACGATTCAGCGCCGCATTGATCAGCTCGTCACTTGGAATGGTTCCAAACTTGTTGTAGTACAGATAGGAAAACAGCTCGGCTGTAAACAGTTTTAGCGCATGACTGCCGAAAGACGCATTAAATGCATTGTAAGTGAGATTTATGCCAGGGTTATTCGTGGTGATCGCATCCCTGTATTTTTCGGCATTTTGTTTGAAATCCGTGGCTTCACCTTTACCATACGACATGAAGATCTTTGTACCACTTGAATACTTAATGTCGCTGGCATAGTTAAACCAGCCCCAGTTTCCATCACCGAGATAGAATGAGTTGGAACTGCTGAAAGCACCAATGTTGGTGCATCGCAGCGGAGACTTAACACCCATCGCCAAAGATACGCTGCCTCCCATCGAGAGTCCTGAGAAATAGAGCTGCGATTTGGTATTGACCTTACCGTTAAAATGTTTGCCACTATAGATCTCCGATACAAGTCTCTGGCCCTCATTCGCATTCATAGCGAAACGCCGGAAACAATCGTAGGTATCGTCATAACTGAGATCGGTTTGTTTTTCGATACTTGGAAGGACGACGATCATCTCGTCCATATAACCCATTTCGGTCCAGTATTCAATAAGTGAAATCAGATTGGAATTCTTGAGGCCATTCACGCCGCCCGCTCCGTGCACATACACCAAAACAGGATACGTTCCATTCCCGTTCGGAGCCAGGTAATAGCCCTTGTTGCGATTGTGCATGTCGTCGAAACTGCGACCGTTACTGTCAAAATTGTAAGTTGACCATGTGTCCGGATAGTGTTTGCTGCTTGCGGCGCTGACTTCTTCTGTGATCAGATCGGGCATTACGATCGGTAATGCCGTGATCATGATAAGCACAGCCAGAAGAAGTGCTAAGCACCTTCTTCGATCTGTTCTTGTTCTCATTTTGTCCCCCCGTGGTTGCTCTAACATTCTGTCTTTCTTTTGTCTGTTCGAACATTTGTTAACAATTAGTTCACATTTGTTCACATTTAGTATAGCACGCTAATTAGGCATGTCAACACAAAAAGTAATAAAAATTTAGTTTTTTCGGAAGCCAACTATGTGGTGTTCTGCGTTGTGTTCTATTTTTTCGCAAATGTAGAACACCACGTAGAATAATAGGGTGGTGTTCTGCGTTGCGTCCTGTTTTTTCAAAAATGTAGAACACCATGTAGAATAACCGGGTATTGTTCTGCGTTGCGTCCTGTTTTTTCAAAAATGTAGAACACCACGTAGAATAATTGGGTATTGTTCTGCGCTGCGTCCTGTTTTCCCCACTAACGCAGAACACTACGCAGAACAATACAGAAAGACGGTCGTCTGGTGTTACCCTAACGACCGTCCTTGTACTTGTTATGACAGATTTACCGGAACAGGTTCCGGATCGATCTTAATACTTCACAAGGTCCAGCTTCAACGCGAGTTTGGTGGAGCTGCCTGTGGAGAGGCTGTGGGTGAAGACGATCTCGAGGTCGTCTACATAACTGTCGACGCTGAGCTTGATTTTCTGTTCCGAACCGAGGGTGATCTGCTGCTGTGCGTATACCTTGCCTGTGCTCTTCTCCTTCAGTGTGACCGTGATGGTCTTACCGGAGTAAGAGGAAGCGGCAGGGACAGCCAGTTCTGCATAGGATACATATCCATACGGTCTTGCTGTGAAAGATTTACCGGATACCACGTAGTTGTTGGCATCAAGTTTCACAGTCTGGCGGCAGTAATTCAAACCGCTTACGGTATGCATGTACGGCAGGCCGGAATCGTTCTTTCTCATATAGAAATCGTATTCGTTTCCTACGGTAACGCGGACGCTGTTGAAATCCTTCACGGCATTCGTGACTTCCGATCCTGTCACAAGAGTATCCAGGTTCAGGTCGTCACAGCCCCAGAACTGAACGTGTGGTTTGTATGCGCTTTGCGACTCAATGTATCCCGAGAAACGGATCTTGCCGCAACCGGTGCAATCGGTAAACTTGATCTCACACGCACCGTTGATCATCAGGAACTTCTTGGAATCGTAAGATGTGGTACCAAGATTACACTCCTGGAATCGGATGACCGGAGCGCCCTGTCCGCAAGACGTGGTCTTCACGCAGGAGCTGCTGCTGTTGATGCCGAACTTCACACCACTACAGATGAGTTGCGGCGAGTTACCCGGACCGGCTGTGTCTCTTCTGTCCGAAGTGTTGTAATCGAAGAAGAAAGCGTTACCGGCCTTCGGAATGATCGAACCACCTGTTATCGCGATACTCGTTCCCGAGATGTAATAGAACGCATCACCGGTGAAATTCGTAATATCTGTGTTTACGAATCTCCAGTTTACCGACTCTGAATCGTCCAGTACGAACAATTTACAAGGTACGCTGCTTGTTCCGCAACTGTCGATCTTGCAATCCGTGAATGTGTATTCTGAGAGCATGACCGTGGAATGGATCGTGTACAGAATGTTTTTCCATCCGGAGAAAGAACAACCGAAGAACTGCATTCTCTGCGTTCCGTCTGTATTCTTGCCTTCTTTGTTCTTATTATTCATACGGAGCGTCATGAAGGTGTTGTTGTTATTTCCGACAAAACTGATGTTCCGGAAGGTCGTGAACGCGAAGGGTACCGCTGTATTATTCTGGTCCTTTATTTCACTGTCGAAAAGAACTCCATCTTTTACGAAGTTGATGAACGTATTGTCCTTGCCGGCACCACTGATCTCGAAGGTGCAGAAACTCAATCCCAGGGATTCGTCGATGATGCTTCCTGTGATCTTGTAGACACCACCCGGGATGTAGATCGCTTTCGACTGCTTCCAGGAATTCGAATACTTGTCGTAGTCGGCAGCGGCCTTGATCATCTTTCGAAAAGCACTTGTGCAGTCTGCCTCTCCGTCAGCAACGGCGCCGAAATCCTGTGGCTTCAGAGAACCGGCTCTGTCGGTCTCATTGCTGGCATCTGTTCCCTCGGAATAATATCTTCCGGCCGAAGAACTTGCCACCGGCACAGGTGCAGTATCGGCAACCGGGCTCTTGGTCTTGACCAGCTGCAGGTTCATTCTGACCTTTACCGGGATCGATGTTGAGAAGCTCTGCTTGAGAACGACCTCGATCTCGTCTATGTCTTTGTTGATATCGAACTTGTACGTCTTACCTGCGCCGAGTGTGAGGACCTGTTCTACAAGTTTCTGCCCCGATTTCTTGTCCTTTAAGGTCAGATTCACGGTCTTATTGGCGTAAGAAGTATTCTCCGGTACAACCAGTTCTGCATACCGGACATATCCATACGGTTTGGTCGTATAGGACTTCTCCGTTGCATAGATGTAATCGAAGTCATCCAGCTTTACATTCTGACGGCATTCCTTCAGACCGCTTGCGCTATGAATATATGGCAGTACGGATGAGGAATTGTTTTTCAGATAGAAATCGTAGGCATCATCGATCGTGACACGAACACAGTTCGCATCTTTCGACGGATTCGTGATCTTCGCAGCGGCCGCCAAAACGCTGGCCGATACATCCGGGCAATTGTAGAACCTTACACGCGGTTTCAGCGTGTTGTCGGATGTGATCTTGCTGTTGATAATGATGCTGGCGCAATCCGTGCAGTCCTGGAAAATAAAATCTCCACCGCCGTGGATCGACAGACAGTTCGGTGAAACATTCGATATCGTGCCTATACCTGCATTCTTAAAGTAAACGATCGGATACTCCTGAGAAATACTGGTCGTTCTTACACAGGAAGAATAATCGTGGATCTCAAATCTGGAGTTCTCGCAGATCAGGTGCGGTGTGGTCTTCGACCCGGCACTGAAGCTCCTGCCGGAATCCGTAAAGTCGAAGAAGAATGCATTTCCGTCAAGAGGAATGATCGAACCACCGGTCATGTAGACACTGGCTCCGCTCTTATAGTAGATGCAGTCTCCATAGAAGCTTTCGATATCTGTGTACCAGAACTTCATTCTGATGGGCTTTTTGTCGTCCAGGACAAACAACTTGCACATGTTGGATTTGGAACCACTGGATGTGATCTTGCAGTAAGCAAGCTCGATATCGGAGATCATGCCGGAAGACTTTTCTGAATATACAATATTCTTCCAGTGTTTGAATGCGCACGATACAAAACGGATCGTCTGCAGTTCCGATTTCTTGATCTGACTTGTAAGATCTGTTTCCGTAAGTCTCAGTAATGTATTGTTATCGGTTCCAAAGAATCCGATGTCGCGGAACGTGGTAAATACGAAGGGCGAGCAGGCTCTTGCATCGATCAGCGTTCCGTCCCGATCGAATGTAATACGTGTGCTTTCTCTTCCTGAACCGTAGATCTCGAAGACACAGTTACTGATATCCAGAGACTTGTCGATAATGCTGCCATGGACCACATAGTGTCCGCTCGGGATGTAGATCGGCTTCGCACGACGGATCCCGTCGGATACGGTTCCGGCATCGTAGGCAGCCTTAAAGAGATTGCGGAAAGTCTGGGTGCAGTCTGTGCTGCCATTACCGATCTCCGCGTACTTGGCCGGGGTCAAAGCACCCGCGATCCTCGAGTTGTTGTTGACCAGAGCTTTTACCGCGACGGACACAGTCTCGGTCTTACCTCCATAGGTTACCGTGATCTTGGTGTTGCCCTCCTTCAGGCCCGCGACGGAACCGTCTGAATATACGGCGGCGATGCTTGAATCTGCGGACTTAAATGTTGCTCCGCTTACTTTCACTTCCTTGCCGTTATTTACGAAAACAATGTCTCCGAAAGTGCCCTTCATGATCTCCATCGTAGTGGATTTCAGCTTGGCCGCTACCGGGGTCGGGGTATTCGTATTTGTCGGCTTCTTGGTGGGAGTCGGGGTATTCGTGTTCGTCGGCTTCTTCGTCGGAGTCGGGGTGTTCGTGTTCGTCGGCTTCTTGGTCGGTGTCGGTGTAGGAGTTACTTTCTTAGTCGGTGTCGGAGTAGTCGGCGCTTTCGGCACGATACTGACCGGTGAACAGAACTCTGTATAGACATTCTCACCATTTACTACTTTATAAGCTCTGACCTTGAAGTAATATCTTGTACCTGTCGTCAGGCCGGGGCAGTCTCTGTAGGCTGTGGTGACTGCTCCGCACAACGAGTATGTTCCACCGGAAGACGTGCTTCTGTAGACTTCATAGCCGGACGCACCTTCCTGAGCCGTCCAGGATAATCTGATCTTGGTGGCGGTGAGGACCTCGGCCTTCACGCTTTTCGGTGCAGTACCTTTGGCCATGATGCTGACGGGACTGCTGTAATCACCATAGTACTTCTTTCCGTTGACTTCTTTGTAGGCACGGACTTTGAAGTAGTAGGTGGTCCAGGATGTCAGGCCCGGGCAGTCTCTGTTGGTAGTGGTCACGGCTCCGCACTTGGAATAGGTACCGTTCGAAGATGTGCTTCTGTAGACCTCATATCCTGCAGCACCAGACACGGCGCTCCAGGAGATGTTCGCCTTCGTTGCCGTTACGAGTGCCGCCTTCACATTCGAGGGCTTCGCCGGTGTCGGAACCGCAGTCGGCGTATTGGTCGGAGTCGGCTTCTTGGTCGGTGTATTCGTCGGCTTCTTGGTTGGAGTAGGAGTAACTCCCGAACTGAAAGTCGCTTTCAGTTGTCCGCCATATTTACCTGTCGAATCCGTGATCAGACACGCGATCGCTTTTCCCACGTCATCCTGTCTGACGACATAGGTTTTACCATAGTAACCATTCGCCGTGCCGCCGGTGGTCCAGGTGTACTTCAGATTGGCATCGGAACAGTTGCTGTCCGATACTGAGACACTCAACTGCTGACCTACGATCGTCTTGCCGGATTTGGTCACGGTGCCTTTAATCGTCGGCTTCTTAGTCGGCGTCGGTGTATTGGTGTTCTTTTTCGTCGGCGTATTCGTCGGCTTCTTAGTCGGCGTGTTGGTCGGCTTCTTAGTCGGCGTATTTGTCGGCTTCTTGGTAGGAGTCGGCGTATTTGTATTTTTCTTCGTCGGAGTCGGTGTTGTCGGATTGGACGAAGGGTTCATCGCGGAATTGATCAGCGCATCACTTGGAATAGTACCGAACTTGTTGTAGTACAGATAGGAAAACAGTTCAGCTGTAAACAGTTTTGATCCGTGCCCACCGTAGGACGAATCAAAAGCGTTGTATGTAATCGTTATTCCAGGGTTCTGCGCAGTGATCGTATCTCTATATTTTTCGGCATTTTGCTTGTAACCCGAGCCTTCACCGTTGCCGTATGACATGAAGATCTTCGTACCACTTGCGTATTTGATATCGCTGGCGTAGTTAAACCAACCCCAGTTTCCGTCTCCGAGGTAAAAAGAACTGGAGCTGCTGAATGCGCCAATGTTGGTGCAGTGCTCCGAGCTCTTTACGCCCAACGCCAGAGATACGCTGCCGCCCATCGAGTAGCCTGAAACATAAAGCTGCGCTTTGGAATTGACTTTACCGTCAAAACGGCCGTCACTATAGATCTCGGTTACGAGTTTCTGACCCTCGCTATCATTCATCGCGAAGCGTCGGAAGCAGTCGTAGGTATCGTCATAGCCGAGATCGTCCTGTGCTTCGATGCTGGGAACGATGATGACCATCTCGTTCATGTAACCCTTCTCAGTCCAGTATTCGAGAAGTGAGATCAGGTTGGATTTCGTAATGCTGTCCACACTGCCTGCACCGTGAATATACATTAATACAGGATACTTGCCGCTGCCGTTCGGGGCCAGATAGTAGCCCTTGTTGCGGTTGTGCTTGTCATCGAAGCTTCGACCTTTACTGTCGAAATTATACTTTGACCATTGGTCAGGATAGTGTTTGGTGCTGGCGGCGCTGACTTCCTCTGAAACAAGATCCGGCATTACCAATGGTAATGCCGTGATCATGATCAGCACAGCCAGAAGAAATGCCAGGCACCTTCTTCGGTCTGTTCTTGTTCTCATTTTGTTTCCCCCCGTGTTCGCTCTAAAGAGCTTTCACAATATCATTAACAAAATACGTATACCCTCTTGATCATTTACGGATTCTGATTATCCTCTTTCCGGAACCAACAGCATCTTCTTTGCCAGAGTCGGTGTTGCCGACTGGATCGAAGTGGTCACTGCTCTTGGAGTTGCGCTGACCGGTGCGCAGAAATCAGTATAAACATTCTCTCCGTTCACTACTTTATAAGCGCGAACCTTGAAGTAATATCTGGTTCCTGTTGTCAGGCCGGGGCATTCTCTCTCCGGTGTGGTTACCGCGCCGAGCTTAGTGTATGTTCCGTCTTTGGAGGTGCTTCTAAAGACTTCGTATCCGGTTGCACCCGGCTGCTCCGCCCAGGTCAATTTCACCTTCGTAGCGGATACGACCTGTGCCTTCACACTTCTTGGTGCAGTTCCGATCGGCATAGCGCTGACCGGAGCACTGAAATCACCGAAGATCTTCTTTCCGCTGACAGTTCTGTATGCGCGTACTTTGAAGTAGTAGGTGGTCCAGGATGTCAGGCCGGGGCAGTCTCTGCTCGTCGTGGTTACGGCGCCGGTCTTCGAATAGGTTCCGTCTTTCTCTGTACTTCTGTATACTTCATATCCGGTTGCATCAGCAACGGCACTCCAGGATACTTTCACTTTCGTCGAAGACATCAGTTCTGTCGTCAGATTTGCCGGCTTCGCAGGTGACGGAACGGCTGTCGGTGTATTGGACGGTGTCGGCTTCTTGGTCGGTGTATTTGTCGGCTTCTTGGTAGGTGTAGGTGTTGTTGCCGAGCTGAATACAGCCTTGAGCTGTCCGGCGTAATTACCTGTTGAATCGGTGATGATGCAGGAGATGGATTTGCCTACATCTTCTTTCTTTACTTCATAGATCTGTCCGTAGTAACCATTCGGGGTACCACCTGTCTGCCATGCGAAATTCAGGTTGGAAGCTGCGACGTTGCAGTTCGATACGGTTACGACAAGCTGCTGACCAACAACCGGCTTTCCGGTCTTGGTAACGGTGCCCTTAATTGTCGGCTTCTTTGTCGGAGCCGGAGTATTGGTGGTTTTCTTTGTCGGTGTATTTGTCGGCTTCTTGGTAGGAGTCGGAGTATGGGTCGGCGTATTCGTCGGCTTCGACGGTGTAGGTGTGATACCTCTCTCGGCAACGTACAGTGTCACTGTGATGGTGGAGTGATTACCGTACAGGAGTTTGCCTGCTTCCGGATCCTGTTTACGAACTGTACAGGTCAGCGCCGGATTATTATTGTCTACCCATGCGATCTGGTAATTTACCTTATCGAAACCATGTTTGCTCAGAAGATCCGTGATCGTTCTCTGTGCATCCTGGTAGTTCATGCCGATTACATCCGGCATTGTCGCCGGCGGTAACGGTGTAGGTGCGGCTGTAGGCGTCTTTGTCGGAGTATTTGTCGGCTTCTTAGTCGGCGTGTTTGTCGGCTTCTTAGTCGGTGTGTTGGTTGGCTTCTTGGTTGGTGTGTTTGTCGGCTTCTTTGTAGGAGTCGGTGTGTTCGTCGGCTTCTTGGTAGGCGTGGGTGTTACCGGATTGGACGACGGATTCATTGCAGACTTGATCAGTGCATCAGTCGGCATGGTTCCGAATTTGTTGTAGTACAAATAAGAGAACAGTTCTACCGTGAAGAGCTTCGGATCGTGTCCGCCGTAAGATGCATCGAAAGCATTGTACTTGATCGTTACATCCGGATCGTACTTCTCGATAATGTACTTATATCTCTCTGCATTCTCCTTGAAGTATGCATCTTCTCCCTTACCATAGGAAAGGAAAAGGCGTGTGTTGCCTGAATACTTGATATCGCTGGCGTAGTTGTACCAACCATAGTTTCCATCTCCGAGATAGAAAGAGTTGGAGCAGCTGAAAGCGCCGAGGTTGTAGCAATGGTTATTGTCTCTTACGCCCAAAGCCAGAGTTACGCTGCCACCCATGGAATAACCCGTCACATGGAGCGGAGCTTTTGTATTGACTTTACCGTCAAAACGATTGCCGCTGACGATCTCGGATACGAGTTTCAGACCTTCGTTATCGTTGAAAACGAAGCGACGGAAGCAGTCGTACTTGTCTTCGTCAGTGCCCTTGGGCTGTCTGTCGATCTGCGGAACAACGACGACCATCTCGTCCATATAGCCCTGTTCCGTCCAGTATTCGATAAGTGAAATCAGATTGGTGTTAAGAATGTTGCTCACTGTTCCCGCGCCGTGAACATACATCAATGCCGGATACTTTCCGCTGCCTTTCGGGGCCAGATAGTAGCCCTTGTTACGGTTGTTCGTATCGTCAAAGCTTCGACCTTGACTGTCGAAATTGTAAGTTGACCATTTGTCCGGGTAATGTTTGGTGGTTGCTGCGTTGACTTCTTCTGTGATCAGATCCGGCATTACGATCGGTAATGCTGTGATCATGATGAGCACAGCAAGAATTAGTGCCAGGCACCTTCTTCGTTCTCTTTTCATGATGTTTTCCTCCGCTGTTTAAAACTTCTGTCTTTCTTTTGTCTGTTCGAACATTTGTTAACATATTGTTCACATTTGTTCACAATCAGTATATCACGATAATTTGCGAAGTCAACACAAAAAGATAATAAAATTTTATATTTCCCGAGAGCAAAAAATCCTCATTCTTGGTTAAAAGCGGAAGAAAAGAAAAAACACCGAGGGTTCTGCGCCTTCAGTGTTTCGACAGACCACGCGGGCGGAAAAGGTTACCCTATCACATACGCAACTATAGGATCGAGAAACCTCGGATCGGAGATATTCTTCATGTTATCGTTCCTTCCATTTCTTTCAGGTTCTTCTCCATTTTGCCGATGACGCCGATGACGGTCTCGAATTCGGCATCCGTGATCCCGACGAAAAGCTTGCCCACGAGCGGGGCGCGGCTTATTTCTCCTGGATCACGAGGTTAACGCGGCTCTGGATGTTTTTCATGACGTCTTCGGCGGTGCGGGAGCCGGCGAAGTAGCCCAGGGTCTCTTCTACGATGATTTCCATTATAGTCTCATCGTAACTTGCGGAGCAGTTTATGTTTTCCACTATCTGGAGGAACTCTTCGATGTCTGCATCTTCCACACGTCTTGTGACCTTGTCGGAACTGAGGAAGCCTTTCTCTAGATACTTCGCATCCTCGTCGGCGATAGTGTTGTAGTAGGACTGCACATTTACACAAGAAGCACGGAGCTCTTTACGGCTCACGGAAAAAGCCTGCAACACCACACCGGGAGTTTTTGCCATGGAATCATAGAGAAGGTAACTGCGCAGTACATCCCAGGCCGCGTCTTTCTGCTTACATTCCTGCGTAATACCTGCTGTGCAGGTTGGGGACACGCGGAGACCTTCGCCGTTACTGTTGGGGAATCCGATGAGGAAGGGCTTCTCTTTTCCGGTGGAACCGCGCATCAGGTTCCAGTAATCGTAGAAACCGGACACATCTTCATGAAACATAGCCAGCATTCCTTCGTTAAACTTTGTGGCGACGGAGATTGATTCACTGGAGCTGAGGAAGGAGCCATCCGCCGTGAATACATAACCGGAATCGTCTTGATCGGTAGACTCGCAACCGTAGGTTTTGGAGATCTCCAGATACTTCTTGAAGGTCTCATTATTGAAATCTACGGTCTTGTTCTTCCCGTCCACAAACTTATCCAGGGACATGCTCACCAGACATCTGAGAAATTGTATCTTCGTGATGTCGGAGAGGAAGGTCACATCCTGCGGCAGGCTTCGCGCCACGGATTCGAATTCGTCGAAGGTCCAGCCGGTGCGCTTGCTGATATAAGCAGGGTTGGCGACGAACCCTTCCATGCCGAAGGTAAGTGGAATATGGAAAAGCTTCCCGCCCCGTTCCATGGAGCGGAAGATGTTATCGAAAAACAGTGACCGGTCGATGCCGTTGGGGCCGTCCATGAACTCGTTGAGGTCTGCCATGGTATTCTCGTCGGAGAAGGTGATCCCGTCATTGAAGTTCAGGAGGATATCCGGGGGCGTGGTGCTCATGAGGTCCAGAAGGATCCGGGATTCCAGATTATCCTGCTCGTCATCGGGTGCATCGGAGTAAGACACCATCACGATCTTGTACTTATGGCTGTGATCCGTATTGTATTCGTACATGAAATCCAGAAACCTTTCGTTGGTGTTCAGCGCGCCCACGGTGACAAGAGTTTTGCCCGCGTGAGGGTTGGTGTCGGCGCGGGTCAGGTGGATCAATGACTTGCCGACGGATCCGTCACTTGTGTCATGCATATCGCTGCCAAGAACATAGAATTCGTTCTCACTGACGGGCTGGCACTTGCAATCGACAAGCATAGACAGATTGACATCTGTGTCATTCCAGTCGAAAACCTGGTTCATCTCGCCTTTGGCAAGGTCGGCCTTGAAAATACCCTGATCGGATGTGACATAGGCTCCATCACGGGCCGGCATCGGATAGCCGTTGGACAGGAAGGAGCTGAGTTCTTTTTCAGAGAGGAACTTTCCTGTCTGGATATCCATTTCTCTTACATACGTCATGGTGGAGAAACTATTTTCACTGACATCATACTGGACCGAAACGATATATTTCTTCCCGTCAACTTCGTAGAGATTTTCCAGGACCTGCCGGCTGCCGTCGGTGATGCTGTATTTCTTCTGCCCGTTCTGGTCGTAGACGGTCATGTCGCCTCCGAGGGCAACAACAAAAAGGCCTTCTTCAGTGATTTTCAGAAACCCGACTTCTATGTAATCAGCAGCGGGAGCAGGAAAACGGACCTCCCGGCTTGTATCCTCGGAGCCGTCTTCTTTCATGGGGATGGCGCGGACATAATTCTCGTTCTGGGACGCAACGGATGACTCCAGCAGCCACATGGTTCCGTCCTTGGATGCTGATGCGCTAAGTACTCTCCAGTCGGAGTGAAGAGTTTTGACCAGATTACCCTTCAGATCGAAAAGGGCCATGCCCTGAACATAGGAGTCATCGTCGGTCATGAATTCGAGCGTAGTATCGGGGCTTTCGTACTCCTGGTAATATTCTGCAAGGATCATGTCCCCGATGAAACTTGCGGATGCGATGGAATTCGTAAGGACTTTGCGGTCCGGATCTGTCGGCATGACGAGGGATGTGATACCTGCATCGAAATAGGGATCTGTGGCTTTGGCCGCGGTGGCACCGCTGACCGGGGATGCGGAGCGGGATGTGGTGTCCGATGTGTCGTTCTTCTTACAACCTGCGAAAGGCAATGCCATGGACAGCGCCATGATCAGGGCTGCCATACTTCTCTTCTTACTCATATTCTCTCTCCTAAACCTAGATGTCGTTACCGAAACGTCAAGTTAACCAACTTTATGGTAGCATTCTGAATGCAGGAGAGCGTGACGCATATGTCACTTATGTTTTAGGTGCGGGGCGCGCGGGCCAGGGGGTGTGGTCCTGGGAGCGCGGAAACCGAGGCGCCGCAAGTCGTAGCCGGGGGGACGTCCCCCCGCGGTCTCAATCTTTGCCGGTGGTAGCAATTATGCGGAAGGCGTATACTTCGGGAACGCCGTAAACGTAATGGGTAATGAGCATCATGAGCTCTGTCTGTCCCACTTCAAGAGGATTGGTCGCCACGCAGCACATGGAGACGGGCTGGTCGTCGTTCTCCGGGAACTCGAAGCCGAAAAGCCTCTCCTGATCCAGTTGTCCCTCGAGTTTTCCCTGCTTGTCCCACATGACGATGCGGGCAGGGTAATTGTACAGGCCCAGGATGTGGCCGTTTACTTCGCAGAAGTCATAGGCGTAACCGTTTTTCCCTTCCAGGGTCATCAGGTAGTTTCCGTCCAGATCGAAAACGTGCGCGTCGTAGTATATTGTGTCACCGAGGGTGATGGGGCTCTGCATGATGATGTAGTTCTGGGTAACATAGATCAGGTCGGAGATCTCCGGAATGAAGCTTGGCAGATGCAGTATGAAGCTCCAGTCGGAGTAATCCAGATATTCCTCCTCCGGCACTAAATTCTGCTTGTACACCTGCATGGTGTTTTCGTGATACGTGAGCACCATGTTCTCGTAGGGATGCACGCCGACACTTCCGAAAAGCGGGAGTAGTGTATACTTCTCTTCTCCTCCGAGGTGCTCGACCAGGAAGAGTCCGTTGTCGCAGGGGGCGTAGACCTCCACGTAGCCGGGGTCCATTCTGAAGGGCACTTTCAGGGAATAGAAATCTCCTTCTACCTTCGCGGACGTGTCCAGGTCCAGCTTATCACCGTGGATCCTGTAAGCCGTGAGCTCATCGCGGCCCGCGTCATAGGTGTAGAGATAACTCCGGGATGCAGCCACGTGATACGCCGCATCCACGGCGCCTAAATTTTTGCCGCCGGAACTGATAATCCGATCAACGAAAAAGTACTGCTTTACTTCGAATTCGCAGTTGCCGATGTGGTCGATAGAGGTCTTGACCTTGACGGGATCGCGGTTCCACGGAAAGTTCGGATCTTTCAGACCCAGGTCGGGGAATGTGAATTTGATGCTTTCGAGGATTTCTGCCAGGAAGAGCGCTCGGGGCGAGGATTCGATCCAGACACTGAGTCCGGATGCTTCATCTCGGTAGAAAAGGCTCTCGCCCTGACTTGCTACCGGAGTGTACATGATGAAATCTTTGCCGCCTACCGGAATCACCGGAAGGTTCCTCATGGAGTATTTCTTCAGATCGATAAAATTCAGCATCTGTCTGCGGTACTCGGCTGCGGTCTGCTTCTTCGTCGTGATGCTGAACCAGAAGGACCAGCCCTCGGATTTATAGGTTTCTCTGTCGCGGAAAATCATTTCGCACTCGTCGTCTTCGTCCTTCTTCTGACTCTCGTCCAGGACGTAGTTCTGCGGAAGGGACAGCGAGAAGTACCGGGTACTGTATTTACGGTTCAGGTCCTTCTCGCTGGTGCTGCAGGCACTGAGAAATACTGTGGGAATGAGGAATCCCATAAGGAGGAAAAACAGGTAAGAGGGTATCGTATTTCTCATATATATAACCACCTTCCGACAACACACAGAGGATCTTTTCTGTATGTATGACAGTTGTCGGAAGGAGTTCGTTACAACTTTTTTGAGGGGCGGTGGGGACTAAACTTCCACCACTCGAGATTTAGTCCCCATTATCCGAGCCGCGGTGGGGACTAAACTGCCACTACTCGGGATTTAGTCCCCATTTTTCGAGCCGCGCTGGGGACTAAACTGCCACCACTCGAGATTTAGTCCCCATTTTCCGAGCCGCGCTGGGGACTAAACTGCCACTACTCGAGATTTAGTCCCCATTTCCCGAGCCGCGCTGGGGACTAGATTGCCACTACTCGGGATTTAGTCCCCATTCTCCAAGGGGCTTCCGGCTCAGAACCCGTTGGAGGGCTTGCCGTGGCCGTAGTAGATTTTCGAAGCGTGCAGGTCGCGGATGCGCTGGGCGGTCCGGCGCTGGACGTCGAGATCGTAATACAGATGGCCGACGCCGGGGCGGATCCAGTTGTCCAGAGCATCGCCGACTATGAGTTCGGTATCGGAAACGAGGACACCGATGGAGCCCCGCGTATGACCCGGAAGCTCCAGGATTTTTGCCTCAGGAAAACCGAAAGCTTCTAAAGTATCGCCTTCTTTTACAAAGAAGGTCTCGTCCGGACGGGTAACCTTCGTCTGGCTAAGCTGTTTCAGTGAAAGCTTCAGCACGACGAAGCCGACGGCGCCGTAGGATTTCAGGGGCTGGGATTCGTAGTTATCGAAGATCTCGTCATCGGCCTGGTGATAGGCGACGGGAATGTGGAACTTCTGCGCGATGGCGGCGGCGTTCTCCGCATGGTCGAAGTGCGGATGGGTAAGGACGATAAGCTTCATGTCGTATTTACTACACTCCTCCAGCACTTTCGGCAAACTTTTGCCACTGCTGGTGTCCACCAGGAACGCGGACTTCCCGTCAGAAACCAGATAACAGTTATCGGTACCGCCTTTGATATAGGTTATTTTCAAATCTCGCATATTCTTCTCCATGCGGGTCTCCTTCTTCTAATCACTATTACCATCCTACCACAAAATCTCCGGCCCGCATGAAGTATACTTTCTCCCTTCAAGCGCTGAAGTTTCTCCCTTTTTCCGCACCGGCGGGTCCGATATAATGGACATATCAGAAGAAGGAGCTCGCTAAGATGAAGACGAAGATAATGACACTTTTGTCGGTGATACTGCTACTGGCCGTAGGGACATGCGGATGTCCGAAAAAGGACCGGTTCAGTGAATTCGAACGCAAGACACTAGATAGTTTTACCAAGGCAGCGGACGGGATCTATGTCATGGACTATTACGCAAACTATAAGATAGAAGAATACCTTTCTGCCAACGTCAAGACCGTGACGGAGCTGGATACATGGCTCACCAAAAACCTGACATATGGAGTCCCCACCGGAAACATCCCCGATACAGGCTGCAGTTCTTTTGCCACAAAAGATTCGGAAGGCAATCACCTCTTCGGAAGGAACTATGACTTGATCCATGGCGAGTCGCTGGTGATTCGTGTCAAACCGTGGAGCGGCTATGCGTCGCTGGGCGTGGTGGATTTGATGCATCTGAACCTCGGCTCGATGGGCGAGTACAAGATTGAGGACAAAGACAACCGTGAGGCCCTGTTGTTGGCGGCGCCCTGGTGCATCAGCGACGGCATCAATGAGATGGGTCTGGGCGCGTCGATCCTGGAGCTCTCGGAACAACATGTGGTGAACGATACTTCCAAAAAGGATCTGCTAATGTATACGACGCTCCGTGTGGTGCTGGACAAGTGCGCCAACGTCGACGAGGCTCTCGCTTTGCTTGGGAACTACGATATGTATTCCCCACGTAAAAACTCTTATCACTTTTTTCTCACGGATACCACCGGGCGGGCGGTCATCGTGGAGTGGGACGCCGAGGGCAAAATGGTCACCACAGAGGATACGGCGGTGACGAATTTCATTATGTATAACGGCGCGCCGATGGACCCGGACCAGCGGTACAGAAAGATGCATGACAAGCTGGATTCCGTGAGTGCCATGACTTCTTCGGAGGCCATGGAGCTTCTGGAGACCGTCAACAAAGGCACGCTTCAGGAAGCCCACTGGTCGGCGGTGTACAACCTCGAGAAGTTCTCCGTGAAAGTGTGTTTCAACGAAGATTATTCGAACGTGTACTCCTATACGGGGACGAAATCCGAGAAGTGACAGACAAATCTTTTCTCTTGCGCTTTGTATCCGAGGGGTGTACTATGATTATAGAAATCAGTTATCATGCTGATCGGGCTGGTCGAAAGACCCGGGTCCACCAAATGGCGGGTAAGACACCCGCCCTTTTTTGTTAGAGGAAAATTATGAAGGAACTGAGCGTTTTCGTTGATGAATCTGGAGACTGGGGCGAGTACGATCATCGTGCGCCGTTCTATATAATTTCATTAGTCTTGCACGATCAAGAAGTAGATATCACTGAAGATCTTATAAGACTGGAAATGGAAATGACAAATATTGGTTGGTCGAATCACTGTATACATTCAGGACCAATAATACGTTCCGAAAATGAATATAGTGGATTATCTCTGCAAGAGCGTCAGAAGATCCTCCGACGGCTAATGACTTTTACCAGGAAGGCAAACATCAGATTCAAATCATTCCATATCGAGAAAAAGCAGTCGACTGACGCAATTGTTTCAATCGGTATTCTTAGCAAAAAGCTTGCGGCATTCATTCGTGATAACTATTCACTATTTAGTGACTATGATTCTGTCAAAATCTACTATGACAATGGGCAAATCGAAGTCACCCGTATGTTATCGTCTGTATTCAACTCGCTTCTTGACAATGTTGAATTCAAGAAGGTTCTGCCTTCTAAATACAGACTCTTTCAAGTCGCCGATCTTATCTGCACTCTGAGGCTCACACAGTTAAAAAGCGAGAAACACCTTCTGTCAAAGTCAGAACTATACTTTTTCTCAGATGCAAGAACCTTTACAAAAAACTACTTGAAACCATTAGCTTCCAAAGAGATTATTTGACTGCTATACTCGTATTCTTTACTATACGGTCAGGATTAGGGTACATAGAGTGGAGCATTGCATTGATACTGTACTACCGTAGCGTAAAATTCCAGAAACAGAATCAACCACCATGACAGAAAGATCGTTAAGCCCAGGCTTGTAAGCAGGCCTTTAATGACTGGATACCTTTTTTTCAGACATACGCCGACTACGATGGAAGCAATGGCCAGGCCCATAGCCAGGAAGACTGAAGGTATCGACACTCGTCTTAAGAATTGACTCATGTCCAGTTCGAATAAGACGACCGATACGAACCACGATCCCAACAGCACCACGGTCGGGATCGTCTGCTCGCGCAGAAACGTCTTGATCGGCATGTGATACTTTCTCTTTACGCTGAGCAGTCCTACAACGAACGATCCCACAGCGAGAAGCGACATGATCAGGATCGTAATGATCCGATATTCCAGCACGATCCCCTGCGATCTTATGCGCGCGACATAATCGGTGTTCCCTGCTTGCAATGCGAAAATGCCTATGCAGGCGAGGGCTAACAGCGGAAGAAGCATGTGCACTAATCCCGCATGTTTGGAAAGGATACACACAAAGAAATTCAGGATCACAGTGTACATCATGAGTTGAAACCAGGGATTCGCCAGATCGAACATTTCACGTGTCAGATCCGGCACTACGACACTCTCACCTGGCGACAGAATCTTCAACGTGGGAACACTGTCTGATGTAGTCAGACCAGACACCAAGTCTATACCGGCCTGCGGGGCAGTGATGGATCCGTCGCGGATACTTCTGCGATGCACGATCGGCATCTGAAAAAAGCAGATAAGCAATGCGAGAGCTAACAGTATGGATGCCGGTCGGTAGTTGCTCTCATATAGTCCGGGGGTATCATCGAACAGACTGGATTTGATCTGTATTAGTTTTGGGGTGCTCTCTTTTAGATTTGGAGTGCGCTCAGATAAATTGGGTTCTTCCTGTTTCTTCTCGGTCTTGATATTGCTGCTCATGTTCGGTCTCCTTGATCAGGTGGGTTTCCGGGTGAGTAATGCTGCTTCGTGTGATTAAGATCATACACATTTATAGAGTAGCAACAGCAAGTAAAGATGCAGACAAGAAAAGATAAAGAGATGATTAAGTTAGCATCATCCGCGATTCACAATCCCTAACTAATATGTCTCCGCCAGGAGTGTGGAGACTCGATTCTGGACAGTTTTGCTGACATTATCAGCGCTCTTCTGCCCGGCAAAATACGCTTGTGCTTCTTCCTTAACGAGTCGGAAAACCGCAGGGTTACGATTTACTGAAGTGGAAATTCTCTCAATCAAACCCAGGTACTTCTGACCTACAGCTTCATCAATCACATATGCAGATTCAGCCGCGCTCTTGCACGACGGCTTTACTTCGCTTCACAATATTCCTTACGACATCATCCTGTGTTCTGTCACCGGTAAAATACCCCGGTGCCTCTTCGTTAATGATCATCATAACTGTCGGATCTGCAGATGCAGATTCACGGATGTTATCGACCACTTTCCGCAGCATGGTAATATGTTCTTCACTAAGGGGTACACGCCACTTCAACATTTCCTGCTCTTTACTCGGCTCAGCTGCTAGTTCTGCCCATTCTCTCTGATCTTCTTCGTATTCCTTTTCCAGAGAAGCATCAAAGGCGTTTCTGTTTACAGGAAAAAAACTGAGAGAAGACTGGACGTCCTCTTCGAAAAAGGAGCGGATGAATGCCCACGCTTTTTCTTTATGATGTGATGTCTGGGTAATTGCCATCGAGAAGGCAGTATTCGCCCTCGCTCCCTTACCGTTCAGACTGGGATACCCTATAAAACATAATGGAATATCACGTGAGTATAACTCGTTATTCGCAAAAGTAGTCAGGGAATAGATCGTTGCACTTGTCGCGACGAGTGAACCGGCACTCATCATCTGTGTATCATGCAACATCGTCTCGTCATTTTCTACATCTATGCGTATCTCCCTTTTCGTCCTCGGGATACCGTACGTCTTCACAATGTCCAGGATCCCGCGGAATTCAGGATCATCAAAATTTACATTCTGCTTGTTATAATCCACGAGATGACTTGTCGCCCCCGCCATTAAGATATCCAGAAGCTCACTTTGTGAGACATTTCCCAGAATCTTGACTCCATCCGGAAGTGATCGATCGATCTGCCGAAACTCGTCATAGGTCCAGCCGGTTCGATCACCAACATATTCAGGATTTGCATACATGCCGGAGATACTGAAATTCAGTGGGATCTGATAGAGCTTGCCATCTCTTTCATTCGACCGGATGATATTATCGAAAAGAAGATTTCTGTCCAATGAAGCACTTCCATCGATCAACGTATTGAGATCCACCAATGCACGCTCTGTGTTGAACTGGGAAAAAGAGCCGAAATTCAAGAGAATATCCGGTCCGTCACCGCCCATGATCTCAAGATAAACTTCATCTGCAATTTGGGAATTCTTATCGGTCGAAAACCTCTGCAATGCAAACCACGAAACAGATTGATCCGAATACGCAGTCGCATAAAGGTCATCCCCTGAGTATTCCAGCACAACGATCCTGTTCTTGTTCGTCGTATCCAGATTATACAGATTGATATGTTCTATAAAGGCAGAATTCAGATTTCCGATCGTTCCCAGATAGATGATGTTCTCTCCTGCATGCGGATTTGTTTCCTGGCGCCGGAGATGCAAAAGCTGCCATGATCTATCTTTCCCCTTTGAGTTTTCACTCCTTCGGATCACATAAATATCGTTATCCGATTGGATGCACAGACTTTCGCTCTCGATCCCCGAATAATTACAATCCGTATCTTTCCATGAAAAAACGCTCTGTGATTCTTTTCCATCCAGGAGATCATATTTGCGAAGTCCGTTTCCCAACAGTGCATAAATTTCTTCTCTTCCTTGCTGCAAAAACGAAGCATGAACAGGACAGGTCACTTTTAATCTTTCTCCCAGCTTTTTTCCGGAAGCAGGATCGATCTCAAACATATAAGTGGTCGGCGCGGCTGTCACATCATAGATGTCTTCGGTCGAAAAATACGCATAGTACTTCTTACCGATCTGAAAGATTCGTTCTACCAGATTACCAAAGCCAAAATCTTCTTCTCCCAGAAGTTCTCCCTCCGGAGAATATAGAAGAACAGAACTATCTCCTTTTATGAGCATATTCCCGTTTTCCAAAAACAGGATATCCGAATCAGAAGTGATGGCTCTGTCCAACACTATCGGATTCGTCAGTTCTCCTTCCGGAGAAATCTCATACAGTACTGAGGAATCATATACGTATGTACTCGCGTTATAAGCCGTCAAAAGCACCCGCGCTTTACCACTGGGATCTTCCGTCATACACATGAAACGCGATCCGTAAGTGACGCTTACATAATTCTTCAGGACTCCATCCATACCAAAAATCATTAGCCCGGTACGTCGGTAAGATGCTTGCTCGTCCAAGAGTTTCTTATACTCGTCAATATTTTGGGGATCGTAGTGAAATTTTTTAACGCGATCTGTCAGTTCCTGTGGAATAACATACTGCTCTTCCATTAACATAGCAACGCAGTTCGAAAACACCTTCATCTTATTTGTATAACGATGCTCCAATTCTTTGCCTTCCGGAGTCGGGACATCAAGAAGGATCTCCTCACAGGAATAATACGGATCAGTTGCCAGAACGATACGGCTCCGCGGTTCTTTGGGTTTCTTACAACCTGATATGAGCATAAAAGATGCAATGAGAATTGCCGACAGAAAACGTTTCATTGTCTTTTTCATCCTATCATCTCTCCTTAGCCGGGTTTTCTTTTTTTCGAAATTGCTCTCCTTGCAACTATCTATATTCTATTGCAAAACCCGAAAAAAAAATAGAGAAAGACTCGGCTCGTTGGATCCGCGCATCTCCCCGAAAAACAAATAAGATCGCAAAGAACAGAAAAGACCCGGCTTGTTGGATCCGCGCCGCGAGTTATTTGCCGAAGGCAAATACTGTTCGAAGCGGAAGGACCAACAACCGGGTCTTAATGTTTACTCTTTATGCGATTTCTTACTTCGCAACTTACTTGTGGTTAATTGAAGCCTGTACAGATCACTTCTTCTTGCGCTTCGTAATCAGCGCAATAATGATCAGCACGATCGCGACTACAACAAAACCATACTTAATAATATCGTAAAGCATGTTTACCTCTTGAGACCAGTCAACTGATTACTTGTTCTCATCAGCGATCGCAGCCTGTGCAGCAGCGAGTCTTGCAATCGGTACACGGAACGGCGAGCAGGATACATAATCCAGGCCGATCTTGTGGCAGAACTCTACGGACGTCGGGTCACCACCGTGCTCACCGCAGATACCGATGTGCAGGTTCGGGTTAACCGGCTTACCGAGGTCGATAGCCATCTTCATGAGCTTACCGACACCATTCTGGTCGAGACGTGCGAACGGGTCAGACTCGAAGATCTTGGACTCGTAGTATGCCTCGAGGAACTTACCGGAGTCGTCACGAGAGAAACCGAATGTCATCTGTGTCAGGTCGTTAGTACCGAAGCAGAAGAATGCAGCTTCTTTCGCGATCTCGTCAGCTGTCAGAGCAGCACGCGGGATCTCGATCATGGTACCAACTTCGTACTTCAGGTCAGAACCTGCAGCTGCGATCTCAGCATCAGCTGTCTCAACAACTACGTTCTTAACAACCTTGAGTTCCTTGATGTCGCCGATGAGCGGGATCATGATCTCCGGCTCGATCTTCCAATCCGGATGATTCTTCTTCACGTTGAGAGCCGCACGGATAACAGCCTTTGTCTGCATTCTTGCGATCTCAGGATAAGTAACAGCCAGACGGCATCCACGGTGACCCATCATCGGGTTGAACTCATGGAGAGAATCGATCATGGCCTTGATCGCTTCTACGCTCTTGCCCTTAGAATCAGCCAGCTTCTTGATGTCAGCTTCTTCTGTAGGTACGAACTCATGGAGCGGCGGATCCAGGAAACGGATGGTTACCGGATAACCCTCGAGAGCCTCATAGAGAGCCTCGAAGTCAGACTGCTGCATCGGCAGGATCTTCTCGAGAGCTTCTTCTCTCTCTTCCACTGTCTCGGAGCAGATCATCTCACGGAAAGCGTCGATTCTTCCGTCACCGAAGAACATGTGCTCTGTACGGCAGAGACCGATACCCTCGGCACCGAGCTCACGAGCCTTCTTAGCATCCTTCGGAGTATCAGCATTTGTTCTTACGCGGAGTCTGCGATACTTGTCAGCCCAAGCCATGATGCGGCCGAACTCACCGGCGATAGTAGCATCAACTGTCGGGATGATACCGTCATAGATCTTACCTGTGGAACCATCGATGGAGATCTCATCACCCTCGTGATATTCCTTACCGGCCAGTGTGAACTTCTTATTTGCTTCGTCCATGTTGATCTCGGAGCAACCGGAAACGCAGCAGGTACCCATACCACGTGCAACTACTGCAGCGTGAGATGTCATACCACCACGAACGGTGAGGATACCCTGGGAAGCCTTCATGCCTTCGATATCCTCCGGAGAGGTCTCGAGACGAACGAGAACGACCTTCTTGCCTTCCGCCTTCCAAGCCTTAGCGTCCTCAGCTGTGAAGACGATCTGGCCGCAAGCAGCACCCGGTGAAGCGCCCAATGCCTGTGCGATCGGCTTCGCGTCCTTCAGAGCTTTGGCATCGAACTGAGGATGCAGAAGTGTATCGAGGTTACGAGGATCGATCATGGCAACAGCTTCCTTCTCGGATCTCATGCCCTCGTCAACGAGGTCGCAAGCGATCTTCAGAGCAGCCTGAGCAGTTCTCTTACCGTTTCTTGTCTGGAGCATATAGAGCTTACCGTGTTCAACTGTGAACTCCATATCCTGCATGTCTCTGTAGTGCTTCTCGAGGATGGAGCAAACCTCAGTGAACTGAGCGAATGCCTCCGGGAACTTCTCCTGCATCTCAGCGATCTTCATAGGAGTACGTACGCCGGCTACAACGTCCTCGCCCTGTGCGTTGGTCAGGAACTCACCGAAGAGGCCCTTGTCACCTGTTGCAGGGTCACGTGTGAAAGCAACACCGGTACCGCAATCGTCACCCATGTTACCGAAAGCCATGGACTGTACGTTAACAGCTGTGCCCCAGGAATACGGGATATCGTTGTCACGACGGTAAACGTTAGCACGCGGGTTGTCCCAGGAACGGAATACGGCCTTGATGGCGCCCATGAGCTGTTCCTTCGGGTCGGTCGGGAAGTCAGAACCGATCTTAGCCTTGTACTCAGCCTTGAACTGGTTAGCCAGTTCCTTAAGGTCGTCAGCACCCAGCTCTACGTCCTGCTTTACGCCCTTCTCAGCCTTCATCTTGTCGATGAGCTCTTCGAAGTACTTCTTACCAACTTCCATAACTACGTCGGAATACATCTGGATGAATCTTCTGTAGCAGTCCCAAGCCCAGCGCGGGTTATTGGACTTCTGTGCGATAACATTAACAACTTCTTCGTTGAGACCGAGGTTGAGGATGGTATCCATCATACCCGGCATGGAAGCTCTCGCACCGGAACGAACAGAAACGAGGAGCGGGTTCTCCAGGTCACCGAACTTCTTACCGGTGATCTCCTCCATCTTTCCGATGTACTCCAAGATCTGACCGAAGATCTCGTCATTGATCTGACGTCCGTCTTCGTAGTATTTGGTACAAGCCTCTGTTGTGATCGTGAATCCCTGTGGAACAGGAAGTCCGAGGTTGGTCATCTCAGCAAGGTTCGCACCCTTACCGCCGAGGAGCTCACGCATATTGCCGTTGCCCTCAGAAAACAAGTAAACATATTTGGTCATTTGTTTAGCCCGCCTTTCATTATTTTTCTTCTAGTCACTTTTTTATTTTAAAGTCCTTGTCGCGCTTTTTGCCGCTTGAAAAGAACTTAAAAATCGAATCTTTCAGGGTGATTTCTGATGCCTCAGAAATCGAATTTACCTTCGAAGAATTCACCGAGTTTGTCGATCGGGAAACGGATGTTGCCCGGCTCGTACTCGACATTCTTCATGGAATCGCGCTCACGGATGGTCACGCAGTTGTCGTTCTCCGAATCAAAGTCGTATACGATGCAGTACGGTGTACCGATCTCGTCCTGACGACGGTAACGCTTACCGATGGACTGTCTGTCATCGAACTCACACATATACTTCTTCGAAAGCTCGGTAAAGATCGGCTCGGCCTTCTCGCTGAGCTTCGCGGAAAGCGGAAGCACACCGATCTTGATCGGAGCCAGGAACGGATGGAAATGCATTACGGTACGAACGTCTTCCTTGTCGCCGTCGACGATCTTCTCTTCGTCGTAAGCAGAGCACAGGAAAGCCAGCGTCACACGGTCAGCACCGAGGGACGGCTCGATAACGTACGGAACATATTTCTCATTCTTGTTCGGATCGAAGTAGGAAAGATCCTGCTTGGAGAACTGCATGTGCTGCTTGAGGTCGTAGTCGGTTCTGTCGGCCACGCCCCAGAGCTCGCCCCACTGGCCTTCGCCGAAGGGGAACCAGAACTCGAAGTCCGTGGTGGCATTGGAATAGAAAGCCAGTTCCTCCGGAGAGTGATCTCTCGTACGGAGCTCTTCCTTCTTCAGGCCCAGACCTGTCAGCCAGTTGTAGCAATATTCTTTCCAGTAGTTGAACCACTCCAGGTCAGTCCCCGGCTCGCAGAAGAACTCCAGTTCCATCTGCTCGAACTCACGGGTTCTGAAAATGAAGTTACCCGGTGTGATCTCGTTTCTGAAGCTCTTACCGATCTGGCAGATACCGAACGGGATCTTCTTTCTTGCGGAACGCTGTACGTTCAGGAAGTTTACGAAAATACCCTGAGCGGTCTCCGGACGGAGGTAAACCTCGTTCTTCGCGTCTTCGGTAACACCCATGAAGGTCTTGAACATCAGGTTGAACTTTCTGACATCGGTGAAGTTATGACCGCCGCAGGTCGGGCAAGGAATATTCTTCTCCTTGATGTAAGCCACGAGCTGCTCGTCGTTCATGCCTTCTACATTCACATCAGTAATACCGTTCTCGGAATTAAAATCCTCAACCAGTTTGTCGGCACGGGCACGGGCCTTGCACTGCTTGCAGTCGATGAGCGGATCCGAGAAGCCACCTACGTGACCGGATGCGACCCATACCTGCGGGTTCATGAGGATGGCGCAGTCTACGCCTACGTTATAAGGACTCTCCTGGACGAATTTCTTCCACCAGGCTGCCTTCACATTATTCTTGAGCTGTACGCCCAGCGGACCGAAGTCCCAAGCATTGGCCAGGCCACCGTAAATATCGGATCCCGGATAGACAAAACCTCTTGTCTTGGCAAGGGCTACGATCTTCTCCATTGATTTCTCAGTCGGCATCAGTCTTCCTCCTCTGCGTCATCGGAATCTTCAGCCTGCTCGTCGAAAGCTTCCTCGGAAATCTCTTCTACGATCTCGTCATCACCCTCAACCGCACCTTCTTCAGCCGGAGCATCTTCGCCTTCTGCAGCAGCATTCTCAAGAGCCTGCTCTGCATCCATTCTGGCCTGGTTCTCAGCAGCTTCCTTCGCCAGACGACGAGCTTCCTCGACTTCCGGACGGAGCGGAACATACGGAGTATAGGTTCCTTCGATACCCACTACCTTATCAGCGGCTACTTCCTTGCAAGCAAGTGTAACGTAACTCGGTGTCGGGTCATCTACCATCGGCTGTGCGCCATCTACCAACTGACGGGCACGCTTGGCAACCAGCATACAAAGTGAATACCGGCACTCTGCCTTTGGTAACAATTCTTCAACTGACGGGTCAACTAACATTTCTAATTCCTCCCTTGTCTATCCCTGCCAAATCTCTTTCGTGTTCGTTATTGTGCAAGCAGTGTGTCCACTGCGTCGCTGCATCTTTCATAGCGGCAATTCTCCGCCTGCATAATGGCGGCGATCTCCGCTGCGGCCTGCTCGACTTCGTAGTTCGTCACCACATAATCGAACTTCGCGGCTTGGGCGATCTCGCCCTTGGCTTCCGCCATTCTCTTCTCCACCAGTTCCGCTGACTCGGTGCCACGTCCGCTCAGGCGTCCGCGCAGCTCGTCCAGTGACGGCGGCAGAAGAAAGATCGTCACGGTCTCATCGAACTTCTCCTGAAGGGCCACGCTTCCTGCGACCGTCAGGTCAAGAAGTACGCTCTGTCCTCCCCGCGACATCGTAAGAAGCGGTGTCAGCGGTGTGCCGTAGTAGTTGCCTACGTACTGGTCATATTCGATGATCTCGCCTTCCTCGATGAGCTTCTCGAACTCTTCCTTAGAACGGAAGTAGTACTCGACGCCATCCTGCTCCTGACCACGTGGCGGGCGGGAGGTAACGGAGATGGATCTTCCCAGTTCCGGGAACATCTCCCGAAGCTTATCGATCACGGTTCCCTTACCGACCCCCGAGGGTCCGGAAATAGAAACGATCAGACCATTCTTCATTTCTTATCACCATCCGCTTTCTTCAGTAATTCCTGCAGTTCCTCTGTCGGTAGCGCCGACAGGATCACATGCTCACTGTCCATCACCAGCACAGACTTGCTCTTCTTACCGGAAGAACAGTCCACCAGAGCACCTCTGTCCCTGGCATCCTGCACCAGCCTGCGGATCGGAGCCGACTCGGCTCCCGCCACACAGACCAGCCTCTCGCTGGCAACCATATTTCCAAATCCGATATCGATAAATGCCATCTTATGCTTCCCTTCCATCAAGCCAGATTCTGGATCTGTTCACGGATCTTCTCCAGTTCCGTCTTCATGTCGAGTACATAGTTGGTGATCGTTATATCGTTGGCCTTCGAGCCGATGGTGTTCACTTCACGGTTCATTTCCTGAAGAATGAAATCCAGTCTCTTACCGATGCTGCCCTGGGCATCCAGCGTCTCACGAAGCTGCGCCATATGGCTGACAAGTCTTGTGAGCTCCTCATCGATGGCACACTTATCTGCGAAGATCGCCACCTCTGCCTCACGTCTGTTCTCATCGTAGACCAGATTCGCCTTGTCCGTCAGAAGTTCCTCGATACGCGCCATCAAGCGCTCACGATACTCCTTCGGAACAAGCGGTGCACGCTGCGCCACGGCCGCATGCATCTCTTCGAAATGATTTACCTTCTCTTTCAGATCGTCGGTCAGTTTCTGACCCTCGATCGTACGCATCCTCAGCATATCCTCGATTGCAAGATCCAACACAGGGAAAAGCTCTGCCGCTGCTTCTTCCGGGGTCAGGCTGGTGGTACGCGCCACCAGCACATCGGAGAAACGTGCGATCTGATGGGCTTCCGTCTGGTCCGCACGTCCCGTTACCTCAGCGATTCGGGAAATGGCTTCGGAATAGGCCTTAGCCAGACCCTCGTTCAGTTCGACGGTCTGATTGCCGTCTCCTACATCTTCAATGGTAACGAAAACATCGACTTTACCGCGAAGCAGCTTCTCGGTGACCTTCTCACGGATCTTATTCTCCAGTGCAATGAAACCTCTGGGTATACGGATCTGCACATCGCAGAATCGATTATTGACTGATTTGATCTCAATTAGATAACGGCGTGTCGCATAAGTCGCTTCCCCACGCCCATAGCCCGTCATGCTGTATGCCATGAAACATGCTCCATTCCACTTGGATTTGCAAAAACGCGCAAAAGGGCGCGAATATGCATTTTGGGGTAAATAGAATTATATCGCATGGCCCAAAATTGCGCAAGTATCAAAAACAGAAAATGGCTTACAGCCACAAGGATTTCAAGAAATTTTCACTTCGCTTTTTTACCCCTTTGGAGCCCCTTTTCGAAACCGATTTGGGTCGATTCCGCGGGAAACCTCCCGCCCGGCGCCGGCAAAGCTGCGCCAAATATGCGCTCTGAAAGCCTGATTTTCGGGCGTTGGGCGCCTGTCGGAGCCGTTGCCGCCGCGCGGCTTAGATCTCCATGGGGTCAAAGCGCAGATAATCCGCCGCGATCAGGCGGTATTCGACCCCGTTCTTCTCGCCGTTAAAGGCCTTAAGATGGCCTCTTCCATGAAGGTGTCCGTACAGGCAAAGCGTGAAGCCGTACTTCTCCAGGGTCTGGGTAAAACCGTTTTCTCTTTCCGGATCGTAGATCGGCGGGTAATGAAGCATCGCAACCTTACGAACAACAGACGCCGCATGCGCGTCCTCGGAAGCCGTCCCGGCGTCTCCGCACCCAGGCTCCCCAGGCACACCACGTGCAAGTTCTTTTGCAGCAAGAGACTCTTCGTACATACGGATCGAATCCTGCAGCGAGCGCTCGAGGCGCCCCACCTCGCGGAGATAGATCTTCTCGTCCTCCGCCTTGCTCTCGGGATTCTCCGGAAGCAGCCAGCCACGGGTGCCGGCGATGAGGGTGTTCTCCACGATGTAACCGTTATTGCGCAGGAGTTTCATGGAGGTCATGCCATGAGCGGCAAAAAAGTCCTCCACCTTTTTGTTGGTGTTCCACCAGAAATCGTGATTGCCTTTGCTGAGGATCTTGGTGCCGGGAAGGGACTCGATGAACTGAAAATCCGCCAGGGCCTCGTCCATGGTCATGCCCCAGGAAATATCTCCCGGGATCAAGACGGTGTCTTCGGGCCGGATCTTACTGCGCCAGGCCTCTTCGAGGCGCTCCACATAGTTCTCCCAGGAAGAACCGAACACATCCATTGGTTTTCCCGACGTCAGGGACAGGTGCAGATCCGCTATGGCAAAAATACTCATCCGTTACTCCTTTTTCTCCCCCCGATTGTACTGCATGATACCATACTCGCCGCTCTTCGTATGACGATTTTGAAAAAAGCCGGCATATCGTCTATAGTTTAATGGCTCATAGTAGGACGGAAATCCTGATATCTGCAAATCCGTCCTACGCTTTTGGCGATTTTATCAGACAGTTTCCATGTTTGAGTAGAATCCGTCCTACGCTTTTGGCGTTCTTATCAGACGGTTTCTATGTTTGAGTAGAATCCGTCCTACGCTTTTGGCGATTTTATCAGACAGTTTCTATGTTTGAGTAGAATCCGTCCTACGCGCCAGCCGAAATCATACGACGGATCTTCTGAAAAAACCTAAAACCGTCCTACATTTCAAGGCAAATCGTACGACAAAATACTCTTAAACGGAAATTCCGTCGTATGTCCAGCCTGAGCGATCCAGAACAGATCCCTCTTGTACACTATTTCAAAGTGAAGCCGTCAGCAGATAATGGCATGTTTACAAGACACTTCCAAGGGTTCCGCGAAGAGGCTTTTTCTCCCCCCGTTTCTACTGCATGATACCATACTCGCGCGCGCAAATCCACGCGCCCGAGCGAACGACGGCCCGAGGTCTTATGGTGCAAGCTCCAACCGGCAAATCGAATGGCACTCGCGCGTTTCGACGCGGCCCGGCCGGCTGTGGCCGACACGGCTTATTCCTCGCCGCTCTGATGGAAATGATTATACAACGCTTCCGCGTCTTTCTGCGTGATGCGCTCCGCCTGGGCCAACTCCTCGACGGTTGCTTCGCTCATGGCCTTGATGGAGCCGAAATGCTTCATGAGGCTCTTGCGCTTAGCCTCGCCGATGCCGGGGATAGTCTCCAGCTTATAGGTCAGGTTACGCTTCTTGCTGAGTTTCCTCTGATAGGAGATTGCGAAGCGGTGCACTTCGTTCTGCACACCCGTTACCAGCCGGAAAAGCGCTAGCATCTCTTCGTCTTCTCTTGCCTCTTCGGCCAGGGGGACATCGATCCCGTCACGAGTCACCAGACCATTGGTGCGGTGCTTACGGTCCTTGACCATGCCCGCCAGATGGATCTTATCTGCAAGACCCAGCTCCTCCAGTACGCCGTAGATGGCATTGACCTGACCGAGTCCGCCGTCTGCCAGGATCAGATCCGGCATCTTCGCGAATTTGTCGTCCCCCATATGGGCGAAACGACGGGTCAGTACTTCCCGCATGGAGGCATAGTCATCCTGCCCCTCCACGGTCTTGATCTTGAAAAGCCGGTAAGCCTGCTTGTCCGGACGGCCGTCGGTGAAGACCACCATGCCGCCGCAACGGTCATCGTTACCGAGATTACTGATATCGTAGGATTCGATGCGTACCGGCACCTCCGGAAGCTGAAGCACCGACGCCAGTTTCTCCAGCGCGGTGGTGACACTCTGGTTCGAAGCACCCACACGAAGGATCCTTCTGCGGACGGATTCTTTCGCATTGGCATTGGCCATGTCCAGAAGACGCATACCATCACCACGCTGAGGCACGTGCAGGCTGACTTTGTGGCCCGCCATCTCGCAGATGGCCTCCTCGATGGAATCGTGATTCTCCAGTGGAATGGCTGTGAGGATCTCCTTCGGGATTTCCGGCGCGGAAGGATAATACTGCATCAGGAACGCCTCCAGGAGCGCGTCCTCCGTCTCCCCTTCGTCCTTCAGGAAATAGGTGGAAGAACCGATGATACGGCCGCCACGAAGTTCGAGTTTACGGAAACAGATCTCGCCGGCGTCGCGGTAGAAACCGATGGCGTCGCGGTCCGACTCTCTGGGGAAAGAAACATTCTGGTCCGCCATAACTTTCTTAAGAGCGGAAAGACGGTCCCGATAGATAGCGGCTTTCTCGAAGTCCAGGGCCTCCGCCGCCTCGTTCATCTGGGATTCCAGATCCCGGACGATACCGTCGTATTTACCCTCGAAGAAACGGCAGATATTCTCCATCACAGCGCGGTATTCCTCCACCGCCACACCGCCCTGGCAAGGACCGACGCAACGACCGATATGGTAATTTAAGCACGCACGCTCCTTCCCGATATCACGGGGCAAGACTTTCCGACACGTCTTCGTGGGAAAAATATCCCGCAGAGCCTGCAGCGCGCGGAACAGATCGCCGCTGAGGAAGGGGCCGTAATACTTGGCGCCCTTCATGTTCTTGTCCGGGCGGAAAACCTTCATGATGCGCGGATACTCCTCCTGCATGGTGATGCAGACATAGGGGTAGCCCTTGTCGTCACGAAGAAGAATGTTGTAGTGGGGCTGGTAACGCTTGATGAGGTTGCTCTCCAGAAGGAGGGCCTCCAGCTCGGATCCCACCACCACGTACTCGAAGTCCGCGACGTGGGAGATCATGGCCAGAACTTTGGCGTTACCCTGTGGGTTCTTGCAGAAATAACTGCGAAGACGATTTCTGAGATTCTTCGCTTTGCCCACATAAATGACAGAATCCGAGGCGTCCTTCATCAGGTACACTCCCGGATCCGTAGGTACTATATCTAATCTGGCGTCAAATGTTGATGTGCCGTCGCCGATCATTGGATCTTCGGATTATTGAGATATCCGACCAATGCCTCAACTGCTGCATCCTGATCGTCGCCGTCTGCGGTGATCTCGATCTCTGCATCATTCTCAATACCCAGGCTCATTACACCAAGCAGGCTCTTCGCATTGGCTCTTCTGCCGCTTCTGGTCAGATAGATACTGCTCTTGAATGCAGAAGCCTTCTGGATCAAAATCGCAACCGCCTTCATCTGGAGTGCTTCGTCGCACTGGAAAGTAACTGTCTGAGAAACCATGTTTCATCCTCCTCGGAATACTTGTTATATCTGTTTCGCCTGCAAAAAGGCACACCTATGCAGACACGATTTTCATTTCTAAGGAAAGTATATGAACAGTTCAGTTCAATGTCAATGACTTGACCTGCCCGCCACTTCAATTTCGTGTTTTTGTGTTAAAAACACTGTATTTGTGTTGGGTTTCTTGTGATTCTGTCAAATGGACAAACTGAACAGCAGTGCGTCTTCTCTGGGCTTGTCGTAGTAGTTCTTCCGGCATCCCGTCTCCTGGAATCCCATGGCCCGGTACAGGTGCACCGCCGCTTCATTTCCCGATCGCACTTCCAGATGGATCACGGAGATCTTCTTGCGCTTGCAGAACTGTTTCACCGCTTCGATGAGTTCTCGTCCCACGCCCTGTCTTCTGTATTTGGCGGCTACCGCCACGATGGCGATCTCCGCTTCGTCCAGCACGTACTGCAGGGCATAGTATCCCACCAGCTCGCCGCTTTCTTTCTCCTTGGCGGTCACCAGTGTCCGGATGGTCTCATCCGAGGCGAAAGTCCACAGGGAATCGACGCTCCAGGGGTCGGGAAAAGACACTTGCTCAATGGCCGCGATCTTCTCCAGATCTTCCTGTTTCGCTTTCTCAAAAACCAGTTCCATGGTCTGCTCCAATCTCATCCCCGGTCCGGCTCCCGTCTTCTCCCCCCGCGGTCTCCGGACGTTTATCTCTCAGCTCCTCACTTCTTCTCTTCGTCTAGTGTACTGTAGTAGCGGATCGGGACGTCTACGACTTCCTTCCCCTGCTCCTTCGCGTTGCGCTCCGCCTGGGTCCGGGACAGGTACACCGGCATTAATCCCGTGGCGGGAAAAACTCTGACAAGCGCCTCCTCTGCGGCTTGCGCTGCGGGCGCCTCGTTGGCGGTCGCAGTGGCCTGCGTCTCTGCGGCTGCACGGGCGGTGGCCTCTGCGATAGCGGCCACGCTTTCCGGCAGGATCTCATCGAAACCTTCCCGGTATTCTGCTGTAATGCCGGCTTCCTTCAGCGCCGCGGCGCCCTCTTCCTCCAGAAACAGAGCGGACCCGCTACCGATGAGAAGCACCGGCTTAGATGCAAGTTCTTTTGCCACATAATCTAGACAGGCACGACGGATCTCATTGACGTCGTCGGCTACCTCCGGCAGGACCTGACGGCCCTTGTAGTAGGCGGCAGCCCAGGCGCGGTGGTTGCGGCAGTCGATGAGGGGCACCACCAGGGCATCCTCCTCCCGAAGCGGATAGGCCAGCGCCTCCAGGGAAGACACCGGGATCGCGGGCTTCTCGAGGGCCATGGCCATGGTCTTGACGGCGCTGACGCCGATGCGGATCCCGGTAAAAGATCCGGGGCCCACGGTGCAGGCCAGTGCGTCCAGGTCCGCGTACTCCGCCTGGTTCTTCTCCATCAGGTCGTGGACCTGGGGCATGAAGGTCTGGGAATGGGTCAGTCCGTCGTTACGGAAACGCGTGTCGATACTGCGGCCGTCTTCCCACAGACAGCACGAGCAGGCACGGTTCGATGTGTCACATGCTAATATCCGCAAAATCCATTCCCTCCTTCTCCATTTCTTTTCTCAGTTCTTCCATTGCGTTTCGCTTTGTCTCCGGGAAAAGAACTGTGATTTTTCTTTCGTCGCCGTTACCTTCAATCTCGAATCGGATCCGCTCCTTCGGCAGGGCCTCTTCGATGACGGAGCTCCATTCGATGGCACAGACGCCGTCGCGCTGGAAGTACTCGTCCAGGCCTGCGGCGTAGAAGTCTTCGGCGTCAGACAGGCGGTACGTGTCGAAGTGGAAAAGCCGCGGCACGCCGTCGTGGTCGTTATATTCGTTGACGATGGTGAAGGTCGGACTCGTGACGCGCGAACGCAGTCCCATACCCCTGGCCAGACCACGCGTGAAAGCGGTTTTGCCTGCGCCAAGGTCTCCGTCCAGGGTGATGACGTCGCCGCTAGTGACAACTTTGCCCAGAGCTTCACCCAGTCTTTCGGTCATTTCTACCGATGTGCTGATGGTTTCCCAAGTTCCCATGGCCGGCCTCACTTACACTCTGCGGTCGGACACGATGCGTCCGTTGCCGAAGACCAGTCTTGCCTCGGAGTCCAGAAGCAGCGGATCTCCGTCCCAGATCACCAGGTCAGGTGCTTTGCCTACGGCTATGGAACCGAAGCGGTCGTCCACGCCCAGGATCTTCGCGGCCGTGATGGTGATGGCTTCCAGTGCGCCGCGGGCGGGCATGCCGCCTTTCTTGCAGAGCGCGGAGGAAAGTGCCAGATAAGGTTCGGGAATGCAGGGGTGGTCCGTCATGATCGCCACCGGCAGACCTGCTTTGTACAGGATCCCTGCGGTATCCAGTTTCTGGTTGGAAAGCTCGGGTTTACTTCTCTCACCGATAACGGGTCCGACGATAACACCCAGCAGCTTGCCGCCGTGGGGTTTTGCCGGATCGGTGTGAATGCCCAGGCCACGGTTCTCGCCCTGGCCGGCGTCGTATTCTTCTTTCAGAATGTCTGCGATGAGGCGGCCCTCGGTGCAGTGATCCAGAGTGTATTTCAGATTGAATTCATTGGCGATGCGGACCGCGGTAAGGATGTCGTCCTGGCGGTGGGCATGGACCTTCAGGGGCTTCTCGCCCAGGATCACGGGGATCATGGCCTCCAGCTCCAGGTCTTTCTCGAAGACGTCGGGGCGGTCAGGCTTGTCGTCCATGTCTTTCTTATCCGCATTTCTGTACTCTGCCCATTTCTCTTCGGACTGTTTCTTCTTCTCGTAGTATTCAATGGCTTCGGAAAGCACCCCGCGCAGCAATGCCGCGCTGCCCATACGGGTCTGGGGCGCTTTGTTCTCCTTGCCGTAGCACATCTTCGGGTTCTCGCCGAGGGCGGCCTTCATGGCGATATAAGGTTCCACGATGCCGCGGTCGATAGTCTTCTCGAAGGTCTTCACCAGTGCGAACTGGCCGCCGACCACATTGGCGGATCCGGGGCCGGCTGCAACCATGGTGACGCCGGCTTCTACTGCTTCGCGGAAGCAGGGGTCGGCATTGTGCATGCCGTCGATGGCCCGCAGGTCCGGGGAGATCGGGGAAACGATCTCGTTGCCGTCGTTGCCTTCGTCGGTGAGTCCGTCGTCAAAAAGTCCGATATGGGAGTGGGCGTCGATGAAGCCGGGGTACAGCCGTGCGCCCTTGGCGTCTACCGTCTGCATGGTCTCGGTCTGTTCGTCGTTCTCCGCGTAGTCGCGGCGCACGTACAGGTTCGGGTTCTCCTTACCGAACTGTTCCATCCAGTTCATCCAGCCGTCGCCGGTGCCGATCTCCAGGATCTTCTTGCGATCGAAGATCACGTATCCGTCCTTGATGGGCTCGGCGCTCTCCATGGTATATATTTCCGCGTTGTAAATGATCATGCTCACATCCGCCTTATCCTTCGGAATTTCATCTCCTATTGTGCCAAAAAGGACAGCAAAAAACAATGAGGGCGCGCGGGGCGTCCTCACTGTTTTTCAATTCACTTTTTTGTGCGCCGGTTGCCCCCGCCGGGTTCGGCATCAGTAATCGCGGCCTGTGGAGAACAGGAGCTTGCCGTCCTTATCCAGCACTTCGACATAACCAATCTGTGCTACTGAGTTTCTTCCATCCAGCTCGATGCGTTCGAATGGTGATTCGATTTTCCATCCGGCATCCGTCGTCAGCTCAATGAGCATCTCCATCGAATCCGTTACAAAACTATACTCACCGGAAAGGTCGATGATCGTTTCGGTTCCGTTCACATCCACCGGGACACGCTTGAGCTCTGTACTTCCGCTTCTGATGACGATGGCGCCGCTTGTGATCTTGAGACCTTCGACCGGCAGCAGGCCCTTATTAAAATACTCGGCATGTCCGTCGATCTGTACTGCCGTTCCGGACTCGAGCCATGTCACTCTGCGGTCATCGTACCAGACATACGGGTCCCTGAAATAGTTGTCCGCAGGAGAGTTGCTGAGTGTACCTTGCAGGATCTCGGTCTCCTTGACATCTCCGCTCTGGATCGTAATCACCGGGTCTTCACTCACTCGCTTAAAAAGCTCTGTCGTCATGGTTCCGCGGTATGTTCCGCCGACTTGCTTCATCTCTGTGGAATAGGGTCCCCAGGACACTGTAACCGTGGCATTAGCGTCGATCTTTTTCGGAACGACACGGAACTCAATGTCCATCGTCTTCTTTTCCGCATCGATGGCTTTGAACTCATACTCGCTGCTCGACAGCATCGACTTCGCTTCCTTCAATTCCTCGCGCAGCATCGCGATCGATCCATCCATCATCGAGATCTGGTTGCTCAGATCGTTCTTCATATCCTCGATCCTTGTGTTTATTACAGAAAGATAGATAGAAAGGCAGACCACCGACAAGACCATCCAGATTGCCGCCGCTACGGCAAAAACTATCTTCGCGACGGAGTTCGGTTCGACTCTGTTGGTGTGAACTCCACGTTCTTTTCCTGCGACAACCCGGTCCAGATGCCGGCGATAAAGGATCCTGGCAAGCAGGATGATTCCCAGGGCCACCAGTGCGATGACCGCTATGAATATGATCATGCCGAAAGCTATCACTCGTATTCTCATCTTCATGTACCTCCTGGTATCGTCTCTTCGGATCAGATCCCGAAGAATTCTTTAAATGCATAGTAGTAACTGCGTGTCACGTCCACCTGGGTCCCATCCGCCATGGTCAGCACGAACTTCATTGAAAGTGCCGGGCGAATGCGGGTGACGTGCTTTCTTGAGATGATGACCGAATTGCTGACGCGGCAGAATTCCTTCCGGTCCAGCATATCTGCGATCTGGTACAGTCTGTCCACAGCCAGGAATCGGCCCTCTGCGGTGTGCACTTCCACATCGTGACCGAAGCTTTCGATATAGATGATATCGTCCGCTGCCACGTGGACTTTCTGCCCCTTCTCATCTCTGGCGATGACGAATGCAAGTGCCCGGGTCCCTGCTTCGGAAAGGATAAACTCTCCCTCCTCATCGATCTCAAAACCAGCCTGAAGAAGTTTCGATTTTACTTCTTCGTAATGCTCGTCTGAAATATTCAGCCGGATCTTCACTTGCGTCACCTCCTCACTTCGTGTTACTGATTTTATTCTATCGATTCATCCCCTGTTTGCAAGGCATTCGGAACAGAATGCACCGAATCACAGCATAGAATGCAGAACCGCACTCCGCGCACAGCAAAAAGCGGGCAGGTGCACCACCTACCCGCGACGCGCACACACGGCGCAAGTTCTTTTCTCTCAGAAAAAAATCGATCTGTCTTTGCAATCCAGGGCTTACCGGTTGCCCTCTCTTACTATATCCGCCATGAGTTTCTGCGAATACTCGTCGCCGGCGACGGTCGGATGGAGCTGGATCAGATAGAGATTCCCGTACTTGCTCGAGTCAACATACAAGTTGTATCCCAGGTAGAAGAATGACTCTCCGCCGTGATACCAGGCCTTGGAACGGACGTCGAGCAGCATCCATCCGCATCCGTATTTGTACTTATATCCGAACATCTCCGCCAGGGATTCTTCCTTCAGCAGCCGGCCACCTAGAAGTGCTCTGTCGAACATGAGCATATCCGCGACACAGGAATGCATATCCCCGCAACCTCTCAACGTATTCGCCATCTGAAGATAAAGCGTATCTATCTCAACCGGAATATCGTCAAGATCGTTCTTGCCCTGGACGACCTCAGGTATGCTGGTGACATCTCCCGTCGCCATGGAACTGGAATGTTCCATCCCGCACGGGTCAAAAATATTCGCCTTGACGTACTCGCCGAATTTCTGGCCTGTTACTTTCTCGATGATCATCGCAAGCATGGTGTACCCGACGTTGCTGTAAAGAAATGCTGTCCCCGGCTCGTTTTCGAGTTCATCGTCGAAGACCATGCCAAGGAGTTCCTCGTCTGAGAAGCCGTCATAGTAATAACGCTTCCACTCCTCATAATCCCGCTCGCCGGTTTCGGTCAGGAAGGTATCGTCCGTGATGAAATCCCTTCTGAGACCGGACTGCATATGAAGCATCTGAGATATCGTGATGTCTTTTCCATTTGTAAACTCCGGGAAAAACTTCTCGAGTTTATCTTCGAGGGAAAGTTTTCCGTTCTCGCATAGCTGCAAAACAGCCGTAGCCGTGATCATCTTGGTTATGGATCCGATTTCGTACGTCGTGTAGGCGTCGACCTTGTTGCCGTTCACATCCTTTGCATTGACGCCGCCGATGCAGATGATCTTGTCGTCGGTGGCAAGAATGTACGAGCCCTTGAAGTCCGCGGACTGTGTCAGATCCTGCTTCATGATCTCGACAAGTCCTTTATATTTCTCATCTTTCGTATACCAGACATTCGTTTTCTCATCGTAACTAAGACCGGCATAAATTCCGCCCTTCTTCGCGCAGGAACAAAGCGAAAGCATCAAAGCGATGATTAGCACAAAGCTGATTATTCTTTTCATAACACGCCACTCATTTCTCTTCTATCACTTGGATCTTCTGACCGGGATCCAGATTTCGTTATGAAGCCCGACACCATTTTCATTCGGCACTCCATAACACTCAACATTATACTCGTCGACCAGGTCATACTCTTCTGCGTCAAAAAGCCACTCTCGGAATATATACCGGCGCATCTCCTGTGTCGCTTCGATCGAATTGTCCTTGCACTTGAACTTGGCCCAAAGTGTCTCGGGGATCTCGATCACTGTCATACCCTCCGGAACCTTGCCGCCGTCATAAAGGACTCCCGTAAGGAACAGGAATCTCTCCCCAAAAGTTATACCCTCATAGTCCTTGCACCAGGGCTTGCCGTCGACGTTGAGGATCGTATCGCAGTCACCGACACTGGCCCCATAGAAAACATTCGCATTCAGTTTCTCGCCGTGCTTGTTGATAAAGTCGTAGACAAAACCCGGGATCTTCTGGAAGCTGTTGTCATTCGTAAAAACATCTGCCACTCCCAGGAGTTGGAACTTCGGTGTTTTCACGATCTCAACATCCACGGTATCCGCGCCCTTGACCGTAAAAGTCAGCTTGAGCGGCAGGAATGCCTTGGCCGGCTTGTTCTTCTTTTTGATTTCGTTCGGCGTCGCATTATGGAACCGGCTGAAAGCTTTCGAGAAGCTCTCCGGCGTCTCATATCCGTATCTCGCCGCAACATCGATGATCTTTTCGTTTTTCTCGATCAGATCCATCGCCGCCAGATAAAGCCGCCTGCTCCTGATATACTCGCCAATAGTGTAACCCGTGATCATCTGAAAACTGTTTTGCAGATAGCCTGCCGATACATGAACTTCCATAGCAACCTCCTTCAGATCCTGGACCGTCAAGATGTTCCTCTCAATATACCGAAGTGTCTCATTGATAACATCAGCCCAGTTCATACGCGATCTCCTGTATTTGTCTTAAGGTTACTATGCCGTCTTCGGAAAATCCTGTCGCAAAATCCGAAGATTTGTCCCGTTACGATCTTCCAACTCTTTCCATCTCGTGCTATCTAACTCTATTCTACCAGAAGACCACCCCTCCGCCCCCACACGCACAAAAAAAGAGGCTGTCGAATCGACAGCCTCTTTCGAGTAATCTCTGTGATCGTCCGTAGACGAGAACCGAAGTCAAACTCCGATTAACGCTTACTGAACTGAGAAGCCTTACGAGCTTTCTTGAGACCCGGCTTCTTTCTTTCCTTCATACGTGCATCACGTGTGAGGAAACCAGCCTTCTTAAGAATTGCCTTGTAAGCTTCTTCATCTGCCTGAACCAGAGCACGGGAGATACCGTGACGGATAGCACCGGCCTGACCGGCAATACCGCCGCCTACAGCCTTGCAGATGATGTCGAACTTGCCTTCTGTAGCAGTAGCTACGAGCGGCTGACGAACGATGAGCTTCAGTGTATCCAGACCGAAGTAGTCGTCCATATCCTTGTCGTTGATGGTGATCTTACCTGTGCCAGGAAGAAGACGTACGCATGCTACAGCATTCTTACGACGACCTGTGCCATAGAAGTAAACTTTAGTAGCTTTCTTAGCCATGTAACTTATTCCTCCCTATATTATGCTTCGAAGTTCAGAACTTCCGGCTTCTGTGCGGCGTGCTCATGCTCAGCGCCTGCATAAACCTTCAGCTTCTTGAACATCTGACGTCCGAGAGCATTCTTCGGGAGCATACCCTTCACTGCCAACTCGAAAGCCTTCTCCGGCTTTGTATCCATAAGCTTTCTGTAAGATGTCTCCTTGAGACCGCCAGCGTAGCCTGTGTGATAACGATACATCTTCTTATCCAGCTTGTTACCTGTGAGAACGAGCTTGGAAGCGTTGATGACGATTACATAATCTCCTGTATCGATGAAAGGTGTGTATGTCGGCTTATTCTTGCCGCGCAGAACCATTGCTACTTCAGAAGCGAGACGACCAAGTGTCTTGCCGGAAGCATCAACTACGTACCATTTTCTCTCGATATTTGATGGTGTAGCAACAAATGTCTTCATAATGGACTTCTTCCTCCTAAATTGAATCACGCGTAAAGCCCGACTTTTTCGGGCGCCTCACTATAATAGATGCATAAAGGGGTATTGTCAACACTTTTTCTCGAAAAATCTCGAAGATTTTCACAAATTCGTCGATTTTCGCCGTTTTTCTCCTCTGTTCACTCACGACAGATAAGATTTTGACCCGCACCCTGCACCTCCTAAGAATAGTGATGCGTGGCACACTCCCCATATGATATACTAAAATTACATATTTTGTACTATTAAATGTACATGTTGAGGAGGATTAGTTATGGGTATGAATAACACTAAGGTTTCCCGTCTCAAGAAGATCATAACCGCTTTGCTCGTAGCCGTTATGGTTTTCGCTCTTACCGGCTGTATCCGTTACAGAGCCAAGATGACGGTTAACTCAGATGGAACAGTGGATGTAGAGGTTCTCTACGCAGTCATGACCACCACAGGTCTGACCGGCGACGATGACTCCAGCTCTTCATCTTCTGTCACAAACCAGAAGAAGATCGACAAGCTGGAAGAACTTGACTGGGACGTTGAAGAATACACAACAGATGACTACAACGGATTCGTCATTTCCAAGAAGGGCATCAAGCTTGAGGACCTTCAGGATGAACTCCAGGACACTGACCTTGGTTTCGATAAGTTCTCGATCACCGAGAAGGATGGCCTGTATTCGCTGAAGTGGGATACTTCCGAAAATACCGAGGAAGTTTCCGAGCAGGTTACTGATATGTCTGCACTCTCTACTTACGGTGCTTACATGGAACTCGTTCTCACTCTTCCGGGTGCTGTCGAAGGCCAGAACGCAACCAAAGTCGATGGCAAAACTTTGACCTGGGATATGTTCAAGGTCAAGGAAGATATCCGCGTTGACTTCAAGCTCGAAGGCGGCGGATTCCCGGGTTGGGCCATCGGTCTGATCGTTGGCGGCGTCATCATCGTAGCAGGCGTGATCGTTGCCATCGTTGTTATGAATTCTAAGAAGAAGAAGGGTGACCAGCCGGTTGCTCCTGTTGCTTACAATGCACCTGTAGCACCTCAGGCTCCGGTTGCTCCGCAAGGCTTCCAGCCTCAGGCTACTGCCGCTCCGCAGGGTTTCCCGCAAGCTCCGGCTCAGCCGCAGGGCTTCCCTCAGGCACCGGCACAGCCTCAGGGCTTCCCGCAGGCACCGGCACAGCCTCAGGGCTTCCCACAGGCACCGGTTGCTCCACAAGCTCCGGTTGCTCCGCAGGCTCCGGCATATCAGCCACAGCAGGCTCCAGCACAGCCGATGGGTTTCCCGCAGGTTCCGCAGCCACAAGCTCCGGTTCAGCCTCAGGCATTCCCGGCTCAGGCCCCTGTAGCACCTCAGGCTCCGATCGCTCCTGAAGCACCTGTTGCCCCGGCAGCACCTCAGGCCCCGGTCGTTCCGCAGGTTCCGGAAACTCCGGCATCCCCGTTCCCGGGCAACCCGTCCGATCCGACTCAGCCCCTCAGCTGATCGCATCAGATTGAAGTAAACAAATCAGCCGCTCCGAGCAATCCCTCGGGGCGGCTTTCTTATGTGTGAAAAACTCTCGTCCATGGGGCGGAGTTTTTGCCATATCCGCGTTAGCGCCCACATCCGCGAAGCTCACGTCTGCGACGAGGATCGTCTCTCGGTGCGAATCTCGTCGCATCGCCCGCGCTTCGCGCCGGCTTCACGCGGTCAACGGATTCATCACGCCGAATTCTTTGCACACTTCCTTGATCAGCGCGTCATCATCATCCTGGCGTACAAAAACGATGTGCAAGAGCGTTTTGCCATTCAAGTAAGTTCCGCCGCCGGCACCCCTGGATCTGCGGATCGTGTAGCGATACCCGTTCTTGCTGCCGGATTTATTCACATTCAGCACCACGCTTCCTTCGTTCTTAGTGATCTCATTGTCCATGAACTCCTGCGCCATCTCCTCGGTCTCGAAAGTCAGTAAGTAGATGTTCGTCGCGTTCAGGCTGGTTTCCGTCGCTTCAATCGCCGAATCCATGTAGAGCGCCTCACTGACCTTGTAGTAGGTTTTGGTGTGGTATAGGAGGTTCTTGTTATTGAACATCCGCTGGGCGTCGTCACCGGTGACAGAAACATAATAGGCATAGCCGTTTTTGATCTGCTCATCCGTCAGACTCTGCTCGGCCGCCGCTTCATAATCCTGCAGCGTCTCCAGCTTCTCGGCGTTGTGCTTGCGGAGAATGCTCTCCAGCGTGGAAACATTAAAGTCCTTCACTTTTGTACCGCAGCCGGCAAGCCCCAGCGCCATGCACGCCACCAAGGAGATCGCCGCCACTCTCAAAATCGTCGTTAGCTTTCTCATAGTTTCTTCCTCCTACACTGTCCTTTATAGTATAGACAATTGAAGAGAGGGAAACGTTACAACTATTTTCGAAAAACTTCTATCGTGATTATTCCGCGTGAAAAAAGCTCTTAATCATTCGCGTCCAGTTCTTTTTCCATCATGAAGTCGTCGCAGATGAAACCCTCGCCGATGTCGGTCTTCTTCTCTTCCACGATGCGGAAGCCGCGGCGCAGGTAGGCGCGGAGCGGCACGTAGTTGCGCTTGTTGACGTAGAGACGAACCTTCTTCTTGCCCAGTTCTCTCGCCACATTCTCCGCCTTATCGAAAAGCACTATACTTCTTCTTTCGCCGCGGAAGGGCTTCATGAGATAGAGTTTGCTCAGGAGCAGCGCGTCGTCCTCCTCCGGCTTCACGCCCATGTAGCCGATGGGGGTGTCGCCCAGCACCAGCAGGAAGTACTGGTAGCCCTCTTCCCGGATCGCGTGGTCGATGGCGGGCATACTCTGGAACTTCTCCACCATGTAGTTGATCTGCTCCTGGGAGATGATCTTCGGGAAATGCTCGTTCCAGATGATCTGGGCCAGGGAAACCACCGCCATTTTTCTCGTCGGGGATGTGACCGGCAGCACCTGCACGCTGGACAGCTGCTCGATGATCTTCGGGATTTCGTTCAGGGATTTCACCACCACATCTGCGGCTGTCACGTTCTGTCCGCCGCTGGTGGGGTTATCGTAGCCGACAGTGTACATTCCTGCCATACGGCCGGCCTGCACGCCTGCGGTCGAGTCTTCAACTACCAGGCAGCGCTCGGGATCGATGTCCAGGCGGCTCGCTGCCAGCAGGAAAATATCCGGCATGGGTTTGCCGTTTTCTACTTCGGCTCCGGTGGCAAATACTTCAACATAAGGCCAGAGGTTGAGGTGGTCGAATACCGCTTCCACATAGTCCTGTCGGGAGGAGGAAGCCACCGCGATGCGGATGCCTTTGGAATGGCAGAAGTCCAGAAGTTCCGTAAGGCCTTCGGAGCGCTCCAGTCCGGATTCCGGAATGCCGGATACGTTCTTCTTCCACTGCAGTTCGATAAGGTCTTCCACAGACGCGGGAATGTCGTATTTGGCCTTCATGGCGGTCCACAGGTCTTCGCTGGAACGTCCGACGTACGGACGGATGGCTTCGTACGCGCCCTTGGCGCCGTAGCTCTCGAGGATCGATGTCGTGGTCTGGTCATGGAAAGGTTCGCTGTCCAGCAGCACGCCATCCATATCGAAAATCACTGCAGAAATCATGTTGGCTCCTTTTTGTCCTGTGCGCGGTGCGGCGCTTCGTTTCTGACCTTCACGGCTCGTCCGGCGCGCCGCTCTATTTCTGATGCGGCCGCCGCGTTGGGGCGCGCCGCGCTCGTTCTTCAGTTATTCTCCATCATGTCGATGCCGGTGTCGTAGTTCGGGTAATTGCCCGTGAAGCATGCATCGCAGAAAGAATGCGTCTTGTCGCCGATGAGGTCGCCCAGGGAATCCACTTCCAGATAGCCCAGGGAGTCGGCGCCCAAGATATCGCGGATCTCATCCAGCGTGTGCTGGCACGCGATCAGCATATCGCAGCTCGGCACGTCAGTGCCGTAGTAACACGGAGAAATAAACGGCGGCGAGCTGATACGTACATGCACCTCCGTCGCGCCCGCTTCCCGCAGCATGGTCACGATGTTGGCCATAGTGGTACCACGCACGATGGAGTCGTCGATCAGGACCACGCGCTTGCCCTTCACCGCCGTCGCCACAGGGTTGAGCTTGATGCGCACCGCTTCCTGACGTTGGTCCTGGGCCGGCTTAATAAACGTCCTGCCGATGTAAGTGTTTTTGACAAAACCGCGTACCGCCGGGATGCCGGATTCTTCGGCAAAACCACTGGCCGCGTCGAGTCCGGATTCGGGAACTCCGATGACCACGTCAGCTTCGACGGGATGCTGGCGGGCGAGAAGTCGTCCTGCCTGCAGGCGGGCTTCGTAGACGCTCTTGCCGTCGATGCGGCTGTCGGGTCTGGCGAAATAAATATATTCGAAAATGCACATATTGCAGATGCCTCTGCAGTGTGTGCGGATGCTCTGAATGCCGTCTTCACCTACCACCACGATCTCGCCCGGCTCGACGTCGCGCTCGTATTTGGCGCCGACTGCGTCGAGGGCGCAGGTCTCGGAGGCGAAAACATAGGAGTTGCCGATTCTGCCCATGCAAAGTGGCTTGAATCCGTACGGGTCGCGGGCGGCGATGAGTTTCTTCGGGCTCATGACCAGCAGAGCATATCCGCCCTGGATCTGTTCCATGGCCTTCTCCACTGCCGTCTCGACCGAAGGCGTGCGGGTCCGCTCCTTCGCCACGAGGTAGGCAATGATCTCGGAGTCCACCGTCGTCTGAAAAAAAGCACCCTCTTCCTCCAGTTTTTTTCGCAAGGTAATGGCGTTGGTGAGGTTGCCGTTATGGGCAAGGGACAACGTACCTTTGACGTACTGGGTGACGAGGGGCTGGGTGTTCTTCAGGATACTTGCGCCGGTGGTGGAATATCTGACGTGTCCGATGGCGATCGTGCCGGTCAGGGAGTCGAGCACGGAGTGGTTAAACACTTCGCTGACCAGGCCCATGTTCTTGTGGCAGCGGATCCATCCGTCGTTATTGATTGCGATGCCGCAGCTCTCCTGGCCACGATGCTGGAGTGCGAAAAGACCGTAGTAAACCAGTGGAGCAATCTTCAGACCATCTCTGTCGAAAATACCGAAAACTCCACATTCTTCATGGCGGGAACCTATCATACGACATCACCTGCTTTCTCTTTCGAGAACATTTTATTGGATGCATCTTTCTCCGTCAATGCGATATACTAATAAGAAATGAACGGAAAGGAACCAGTTTTCGTGTCAATCTGCTTAAAAAGCTCTTATTCGTGTTGTGCGTTGTGTCCGCGTGTTTGTGGGGTGGACCGCAGTAGCGGTGCCACCGGTTTCTGCGGCATGTCTTCGGAACTTCGTATCTCGCGGGTGGGGCTGCATATGTGGGAGGAGCCTTGTCTTTCCGGCACCCGCGGCTCCGGCACGATTTTCTTCACCGGCTGCAACCTCGGGTGCGTGTTCTGCCAGAACTATGAGATCAGCCGCCGCGTAGGGCGCGGGGCGGGAGTTGGCAAAGTGAGTGACCCCACTACATGCCACATAAAGCCGGGCAAGTTCTTTTCCATAGAAGACTTCGCACAAGCCATGCTCTCCCTTCAGAGCCAGGGCGCGCACAACATCAACTTCGTGACCGGCACCCACTACATTCCGCATATCGTGGAGGGCGTGCGGCTGGCCCGCGAGCAGGGGCTCGTTCTTCCGACGCTTTACAACTGCGGCGGCTACGAGTCCGTCGAGGCGCTGCGCCTGCTGGATGGCACCATCGACATCTACCTGCCTGACATGAAGTTCTTCTCCCCCGATGTGTCGAGAAAATACTGCGGCGCGCGGGATTACTTCGAACGCAGCCGCGACGCCATCGCCGAGATGGTTCGCCAGTGCCCCGTGCAGGAGTTCGACAGCGACGGGATCATGCGCCGCGGCGTCATCGTCCGCCACCTGATGCTGCCGGGTCTGCTTTTCGACACCAAGCACATCCTTGATTATCTCACCGAGACTTACGGCAACCAGATCACCATCAGCCTCATGAATCAGTACACCCCTATGCCGGGTGTTCCCGAGGAGCTCGCGACCCCGCTGAATCCCAAGCACTACGAGTCCATGGTCAACTACCTCTCCATCCTCGGTCAGGAAAACGCCTACACCCAGGAAGGCGGCACCGTCAGCGAAAGCTTCATCCCCGATTTCGAGTGATCCTTCGGCTGCGACGGGTCCTGGCGGCTGGATGTGGTCGATTCTCTGGATGCGGTCGATTGTCAGAAGGCGCGTCTGAATTGACGCACTGATCTGACACACTTTCTGACGCAAAGCTGTGAGGCGGTCGCATATGCAAAAGATCTATGTTTTTGTTATACTTAACACATGCGTGGCGCGAAACGTGCGAACAATGACCGTCTGCCGACCGTGCCTCACTCACCTAATACCCGCGAAAGGAGTCTGCCTGTTCATGAACGAAGAGATCATCCAGGATTCTGTGTCCCTGGGACACGATGATTTCGACGATACTACGCCGATCATATACAACCAGCCGGTCAAGCAGTTCTCCAAATGGGTCCTCAACGGTGACGAGGAGGAAGTGGATTTCGTACCGAACACCAGTATCCGCATCTGGTATAACAACCAGTACCGGAACTATCCGATCCACAAGCACGACGCGCTGGAAGTTTGCATTCCGATTGAGAACGAGTACAAGTACATCGTCGGTTCGAAGTCCTATACGCTTGTTCCCGGAGACATCTTCATTCTCCCGCCGAACATTCCGCACGAGATTGAATGCGAACACGAAGGCTGCAGATTCATCTATCTTTTCAAGCTTTCCTTCCTCAAAGATCTGTTCGAGTATTCTTTCTTGAACGACTACTTCAAGGAAGTGCACCTGATCAACGAAGCGAATTACCAGAACTACGGTCAGATGTATTCGGCCTTCATGTGGATCAACGATCAGTATTTCATGTACGAGAACATGGTGCTGGAGATGCCGATCTATTCCAAACTTCTGAATATCCTTTCCATGTTTGTCCGCACGAACCCGCAGTTCACGCCGATCCGCATGGAGGACGCCAAGACCAAGGACAAATACACGAAGTTCAAGGCGTTGATCAATCACATCAACTCCCACTTCATGGATGAAATCACGCTGGAGTGGGCTGCGGACTACGTCGGTTTCTCGAAGTTCCATTTCACCCGGCTTTTTAAGGAATACACGGACGTTACCTTCTACGACTACCTGCTGCACAGACGAATGCAGGCAGCACGTGTTTTGCTGTCCGACTCCAACAAAACCGTAACTGAGATCGCGTTCCAGGCCGGCTTCAACAACCTTACCAGTTTCACCCGAAGCTTCAAGAAGTACACCGGCCTGACCCCATCCCAGTACCGGCTCAGCAAGAGCAAGCTCTGAGCACTTCCCTTTCTCACACTATATCGATTTGCGAAAACAGGCATGAACTCTGACTAGTGCCTTGTTGTTCTGTGTCATGTTCTACATTTTTGAAAAACCAGGACGGAACACAGAACAAACCCTTGTTGTTCTGTGTCATGTTCTACATTTTTGAAAAACCAGGACGGAACACAGAACAAACCCTTGTTGTTCTGTGCTGTGTTCTACATTTTTGAAAAAACAGGACGGAACGCAGAACAAACCCTTGTTGTTCTGTGTCGTGTTCTACATTTTTGAAAAAACAGGACGGAATGCAGAACAAACCCTTGTTGTTCTGTGTCGTGTTCTACATTTTTGAAAAACCAGGACGGAACGCAGAACAAACCCTTGTTGCTCTGTGTCGTGTTCTACTCATAATGGAAAACCTACTTTCATAGCCAAACAAAAAAGGCTGCCTCCGTTTCCGGAAGCAGCCTGATTTTGTTCTTTTGTATTTCGATTTCTCGAAATAACTTCGGGCTCTTAACCCTTAACGCTACCGAGAGCGATACCGCTTACAATGTACTTAGACAGAAGCAGGTAGATAACGATCAACGGCAGAGCTGTTGTAGAAAGACCGACATAGATACAACCATATTCACGTCTGTAAATATCACCGTTCAGAAGAGCTACCATGATAGGCATGGTGTAGTTCTTGGTCTTGTTGAACAGGATCAACGGCAGGAAGTAGTTGTTCCATGAACCTACGAATGCGAAGATAGCCTGTGTAGCCATAGCCGGCTTCATGATCGGCACAACGATCGTATTAAAGGTTCTGAACTCACTCGCACCGTCGATACGTGCGGACTCTACGATTTCCATCGAGAGAGCACCTTCCAGATACTGCTTCATGAAGAATACTGTCATCGGAGCAGCGATAGCCGGAAGAATGAGCATCAACTTATTATCGGTCAGGTGCAGCTTATAACATGTGCTGTAGAAACCGATCATAGTTACTGTACCAGGAAGCATCATGATACCCATGATCAAACCGAAGAAAGCCTTCTTCAACTTCCACTCGTAAGCGTAAATAGCATAAGCTGTCAAGCTTGAGAAGTATACATTAAGAATGGTAACACTTGCGGAAATGATGAAAGAGTTCTTCATACCTGTAAGTGCATCGAAGGTCTTCATCTTCTTCAGGGCCTTGATGTTTGCCATCAAGTACTTCTCCGGGATCAAGCTAACTGCGTTGGCCTGAATCGAAGCAGTAGATCTTGTAGCATTGACCAACATACAGATGAATGGCCACAGGCTCAAGATTGCGAAGATCGAACATACAGTATAGATAACTGTCTTAAAGATGATCGAGTCTCTCTTACGGGAGCGCATAACTACTGGTTTCTTGATTGTTTCTTCATTAGTCGCCATGTATTACGCTCCTTTCTGTGCAAGCTTTGCACGTTTTAATTCTTGCTTTCTCAGTTTCTTCAACTTAGCAGCGTCCTTATCTCTCAGGAACCAGAACAACATGCAAGAGAAGAAGATAACGATGAAGAACAAGAGAATACTTGCTGCAGCAGCACGATTATACTTATAAGGCTTCTTGAAAGCCGTGTTGTAAATATAGATCGCGACTGTTGTGGTTGCACGGTCCGGTCCACCTGTGTTAAACAGGATCGGAATATCGAACATACTCAGACCACCGATCAAACTCGTAACGAGTGTAAACAACATGATCGGACGAACACTTGGAATAGTGATCTTCCAGAATTTCTTCCATCTGTTTGCACCGTCGATTTCTGCAGCTTCGAAGATTTCCGGATTGATACCGATTACTGCCGCGATCAAGGTGATCATAGTAGAACCGTACCATTGCCAGCATTGGATAAACTCTACGATTGCTCTCGTTGCTGTCTTACTCAGAACGAAGTTGTATGCTTTCTTGAGAATACCAATCTTAACAAGGAAATCATTGATAGGTCCAATAGGATATGCGAACAATGTATTGAACAGGATAGCTACTGTAGCTGCTGTGATAATGTTCGGCATATAGAATACTACTTTATAGAATCCCTGGCCTCTAACTTTTACACGGTTATCTGTGAACCATGCAGAGAGAAGTAATGCCAACCCTAACTGTGGAATAAAGTTTATGATCCAGATTCTTGCTGTCGTGATTAACGACTCAAGGAAAAAGCTCATCGCACCGGAACTTCTCTTCTTAAAGAGATACTTGAAGTTTTCAAGCGGATCCTTGAGGATCTTAAGAGCCGGAGGAATAGCACCCTCGTGATTAGTAAATCCGATGATCAGCGTGTAGCAGACCGGATACAACGTAAATACTAAGAAAGTAAGAAAAAAGGGAAGAGCAAACAGGTATCCGAATTTTGAATAAGTAACGAGCTTCTTTTTCTTCAAAATATTACACCACCGTTCACTAATTTAAGATAAAAGAAACGAGGCGGCGAAATCACTTTCGTCCGCCTCGAATCTTTAAGTTTTAATAGTAGTTAGTTAAACTAGCTTACAGATTACACACCAGAAACATCGATATCGAGTGCTTCAGCAGCGTCCTTCAGCTTAGCCTTAACGTCGTCTACGCTAGCGATCTTACCATGAGCGTACTCATTAACGATATTCTGGAAAGTACCGTTGAGGTCAGCATCATATTCGCACTTGCACTTAGAAGAAGCGTAAGATGTAGCATCTACGAAGATCTGGAACGGGTTCTGACCGCCGAGGAAGTCCATGGAACCATCAGACATCTTCATAACTGTATCGGAAGCAACTGTATCCTTAGCAGCTGTGATAGACAGAGTCTGGTTAGCCCAACCATACTGGAGACCATCCTTTGTGCAATCAAGTGTTACCCACTCGATGAACTTCTGGATGAATTCCTTCTTAGCGTCGTCAGCTACAGCAGCCTTGTTAGCGCAGAGCCAAGAACCGCCCCACCAGAAACCTACCGGCGGAACACATACTGCGAAGTCGCCCCAGCCCTTAGCTGTATCCGGCTTATCGTCAGTCTTGCACTGAGCAGCGATAACGTAGTTGATCAACCAAGCAGGTCCGAACCAACCAAATACTTTCTTCTCACCAGCGTTGATCATGTCAGCGTTCCAAGCCGGCTGCCAAGCTGTTGTATCGTTTGTGTAACCATTGTCGATCAGCTTCTTAGCGATCTCGATGTACTCTGATCTAGCCGGGTCGATGTTGAGCTTGCCGTCAACTACCCACGGAGTAGCAGAAGCCTTCTCACATACGTTCCAAACGTCACCAAGACCAGAAACGATTGCGATATTCTTTTCCTTCAGCTTCTCAGCAGCTTCCCAGAACTTGTCCCACTTCTGTGTACCAGCACCGATAGCAGCCTCAACTGTAGCCTGATCGTCAGAACCGAATACTTCCTTAGCGATGCTTCTTCTGTAGATGAAAGCACCACCTGTGCACTGATAGCAGAGAGCCTTCAGTGTACCCTCGTTGTTAGAACCGAGGTCTACTGTGTAGCCAGCGATACCAGCTGCCTTGATCTTGTTGTCAAGATCGTCGATGAAATCCTTGTAATCAGCAGCATAGGACTCGAAGTCACCACGTGTGTAAGGCAGAATGTAGTCAGCCTCAGCAACGTAGAGGTCCGGAGCTGTGTCGCCACCAGCCTTGAGAGCAGCATTCAGCTTTGTCTCATAGCCCTGGTTGTCGTTGTTGCAGTACATAGCGTCAACCTTGTACTTAGCATCAAGATCCGGGTACTTAGCCAGGAACTCACCGATCATGTTCGGGACTTCGTTGGACATAGCGTAAACCTTGATTACCTGAGAACCTTTACCGAAAGAAAGAGCATGCTCTTCGTCAGTGGAAACGGTTGTCTCATCCTCGGAAGATTCCTCAGATGCGCTTGTGTCATCTGCAGAAGACTCAGCTGTTGTTGTGTCGTCAGCAGAAGAAGCTGCAGTTGTTGTTGTCTCAGCCTTCTTAGTGGTGGTTGTTGTGGTGGAATCCGAAGAATCACAGCCTGCAAACAGTCCAGCGCACAGTGAGAAGCAAAGAACACTTGCAATAATTTTTTTCATATCGTCCTCCTGATATTTGTAGATTTGTGACGAAATTTTCGCCCGCTTCTTGTAACTACACGTACATAATACCCATTGCAACCACTTCCTTCTTTGCGTATCTTGCGAATTGAGTAACGTTTCGCGCACATTTATTGCGAATTCATGAGCGAAACGTTTCGTTCTTTATCTTTCCTTAAGGTGTTGGTATAATCTTTCTCATGTAATCATCTTCTGTGATGAAATCCACCTTATCTGAGGTTCTATATATGAACGAGATTTTTAACTCTAATAACCCGGCCATGCGGTTCCTGACAAATCTGTTCAACATCGCCTGGGTCAACCTGATTTTCCTGTTTACGTGCCTGCCGATCATCACTATCGGCCCTTCTCTGTGCGCTTTATATAAAGTATGTCTTCTGATCGTAAGTGGTCAGGACCCCATAGTTGCCACGGTCTACTTCACCGAATTCAAGAACAGCTTTAAGAAAGGTACGATCATGTGGCTCGGCGTGCTCGTGCTGAGCATTCTTTTCGGCATCGAGCTCTACGGCATCTACTTCCGCCCGGATCTGGTCAGCGAGAACCTCAAATTCCTCCAGTATCCGGTATGGGTCATGATCTTCCTGGTCGCCCAGGTCTTCCTCTACGGCTTCGCATTGCTGGCCATGTTCGAGAATTCCCTGATCAACACCATCAAGAACGCGGTCCTTCTGAGTATCAAGAACTTCATGATCACGATCCTTCTTCTGGTGATCTGGCTCTTCACCCCCCTCATGATGAACACCTTCCAGGGTTTTATCCTGGGCTTCCTGGTTTTCGAACTCTTCTTCAACATGGCGCTGCGTGTCTACATCTGCTCCATCTTCCTGCACCGGGCTTTCGGCCTGAAGCGTTTCAAATTCGACCGCCGTGGCGGAGTAACCGAGGTCATCTATGACGAGAACGGCAACCCCGTCGAGCAGGCCATTGATGACTCCGACTACCTCGAATCGCATTCCGAGGATCCTGACGATGACACAGAATCCGCAGACGCAGATTCGTCCGAAGCTGACAAGGAAACCGACAACGCAGAGACCACAGCAGAGTCCTCTGACGCTGAGACCACAGCCGACTCCCCGGCCGACGAGACCTCAGGAAAAGACGAGGAATAAGAAAGCGCCCCCGCCAACGGCGAAGACGCGAACGAAGCGTGACCCGGGAGTTCCCCTCACGCAACAGATGTATCAGTGTTTTTGAAAGAAGAAATACTCCGCCAAGAGTTTTTCTTCTTTTGTTTTGTCCGAGAAAGGCGAGAAAAACATGTAATGCTTCTCATCGGAGCCCGAGTAGGCCGGCTCGAAAGACTCCAGCCCCGTGACGTTGATGGCCACCGGCACGTGCTGCTCCGATTCAAAATCCATGTAGTAGATCATGTCGCGCTGCTCCAGCTCGGCGATCTGCTCGTCCGTCAGCACGGTATGCAGATCCCGCACGCCGTTCTGCCCGAGCTCTTTGATGGAGCGGGCATTGGTCACCACGATGTCCACCACGCCGCTCGTCAGCAGAGAAATCAGCTTCTGCTGGCTGTTGACCAGATCGGTGCTCACATCGATGGACTGATCGTTGGTCGGCGCGTGATATGTACTGTCCACGGTGATCTCCTGCCCGATGCTCTGCTCATACTCCGCGAACACCAGCGGCCCGCCGTCATAACGCGCGTTGACCATGACCACGTTCAGGTACGTCTTCCGCGTCGCCTTCAGGTACGAGTTGACCAGAGAAAAAATGCAGATAATAACGATAACCGGAATGATCACCCACCACTTGTAGTAGGTCCAGAAATGCACGATCGCCCCGCGGACGCCCACTTCCTTGATATTCAGTTTCTTCTTCTCCAGACTCGGATCCGGCATAACGCTTCCAACCTCTTTCAATTGTTTTCATAAGCAAAAGATATGATAACAGAAAAAACGGCCCGAGAAAATATCCCGAACCATTCCCCCGCCGCCTCGTGAAAAACTCTCGCCCCGAAAAGTCAAAATCTAAACCGAGATCACCGAAACCCATTAAGATTCATCCACGAAACCGATTCAAAAAGCCCCCGAAATCTACGAAACCGATTTCAGAAGGCTTTTTGCTTATGTATAGTTATATAGAATATTATTCCTATTACGCGCACGCGCGTTTATATATGCGTCCTTCCCAAACAGCCCGAGAAAGTCCGCGCCCCCACTCCCCAAGGCAGCCCCCGAGAGAGTCCGCCCAATTTCTAAAGGGACACGCACCCGCGAGCAAATTGCCTTGCTGAGGTGCGCTTACGCAGGCACGAAGTGCCGAGGACCAAGCACCGAGGCAAGGCATTTGCCCCGCGGGCGCCGGTGCCCCTTAGAAATTCCGGAATCTCTGGTATCTCGTCTCCGGCAGCATCTCGCGGTCTGACGTCAGATATTTACACAGGAATCTCTTAATCACTCGCTCGAGGTAATCGCAGGTCCTGCCGAAGTTCTCTTTGTTGAGGTCTTCTTTCGGCTCCGGAATAATACCGTCGATGATCTTCATCTTCAGAAGATACTCGGAGGAGAGCTTCATCTCTTCCGAAGCTTTCGGTGCCAGAGCCGCGTCTTTCCAGAGGATACTGGCGTATCCTTCCGGAGAAAGGATGGCGTAGATGGCATTCTCCAGCATCCAGACTTCGTCGGCCACAGCCATAGCCAGGGCACCGCCGGAACCACCTTCACCGATAACCACGGAGAAGACCGGAGTTTTCAGCGTGGACATTTCATAGAGATTATCTGCGATGGCATGCGCCTGTCCCCGCTCCTCTGCCTCCATACCGCAGAAAGCGCCGGGGGTATCGACGAATAACAATACCGGGCGATGGAACTTCTCCGCCTGCTTCATGAGGCGCAGAGCTTTTCGATAACCCTCCGGAGAAGGCATACCGAAATTACGGGAAATATTCTCCGAGGTGGACTTGCCCTTGGCCTCGGCAATCACCGTCACATTGACACCGTGGAAAGTAGCCAGACCGCCGATGATGGCTTTGTCATCACCGAATCTTCTGTCTCCGTGGAGCTCGAAGAAATCCGGGAAGAGACGCTCGATATAGTCCGAAGCGATAGGGCGCTCCTTCTGACGAGACAGGCACACCTTCTCCCAGGCCGTTCTTCTGGCATTCTTATTCGCATGCGATCTGGGGTTCTCCGGCGGACCGAAGCGTGGGGCATCGTTGCCCTCGTGACGGTGCAGGAGCTGCTCCAGAGTATCTTTCATATCGCGACGGTCCACGATGGCATCCACAAAACCGTGGTGTACCAGGAATTCGGAGCGCTGAAAGCCTTCCGGAAGTTCCTGACCGATGGTCTGGGAGATCACGCGGGGGCCGGCAAAACCGATGAGGGCGTCCGGCTCGGCCAGGATGATATCACCCAGCATGGCAAAGCTTGCGGACACACCGCCGGTGGTGGGATCTGTCAGGACCGAAATATAAAGGAGGCCGGCGTCGCTGTGACGCTTCAGGGCCGCGGAAGTCTTGGCCATCTGCATCAGGGACACGATGCCCTCCTGCATACGGGCACCGCCGGAGCAGGTGAAGATCACCACCGGAAGCTTCTGCTCCGTAGCGCGCTCGACGGCGCGGGTGATCTTCTCTCCGACGATCTTACCCATAGATGCCATCATGAAGGAACTGTCCATAACACAGATGACGGCATCCTGGGCGCCGATCTTTCCACGTCCGGTAATGACCGCCTCGGTAAGAGAGGTCTTCGCCTTCAGTTTCTCAAGTTTCTCCTCGTAACCGGGAGTATCCAGCGGATTGGCAAATCCGATATCGCTGTCCCACTCTTCAAAAGTCCCCGCATCGCATATTTCTTTAATACGCTCTTTTGCCGAGACCCGGGTGTGATGGGCGCACTCCGGGCACACACCCATATTGCGCAGCAGATCTTCGGTGAAGATAGTCTTGCTGCAGTGCGGGCAGCGCATGATGATGCCCTGGGGTGCCGACGGCTTGTTCACATGGTCGGCGTCATTTCCGGCCAGAGCCGCTTCTTCCCCCTCATGGAGACGGCGGGCCGCCTCGTCCATGGAGATCTCTTTGGCATTAGAAGCCGGCGGGGCTTCGTAATTGGTCTTCTTAAAAAGATAGCGTAATTCCATACATTACCTCTTTTTCGTTTTTCTCTTCTTGGTGGTGCCGCCCTTCTTCTCCGGCTTCTCGTTGTTTCTGACACGCTCGATGAAATCGATGTCGGTCTTGCCGGCGATGAAGTCCGGATGGTTGATCAGCTCATACAGATAGTCCACATTGGTCTTGATGCCCGTGATGATGACTTCACCCAGCGCGGTCTGCATCTTGCGGATGGCTTCCGCACGGGAAGGTGCGTAAACACTGAGCTTGGCCAGCATGGAGTCGTAGTAAGGCGGGATCTCGAGTCCGGCAAAAATCGCGGAATCGATTCGTACACCCGGGCCGCCGGGGAGGTACACGCCCTGGATCTTACCCGGACAGGGGCGGAACTTTTTCTCCGGATCCTCGGCATTGATACGGCACTCGATGGAGTGGCCGGTGAGCTGGACGTCTTCCTGGGCGAACCACAGTTTCTCGCCGGAAGCGATGCGGATCTGGGCCTTGATCAGGTCAATGCCCGTGACCCATTCCGTGATCGGATGCTCTACCTGGATACGGGTGTTCATCTCCATGAAGTAGTAATTGCCGTTGGGCTCCAGCAGGAACTCGACGGTGCCGGCATTCTCGTAATGCACGGCTTTGGCCGCAGCCACGGCGCTGTTGCAGATCTTCTCGCGGAGCTCGGGACTCAGTGAATCGCAGAGGGTCTCTTCGATAATCTTCTGGTGGTTTCTCTGGATGGAGCAGTCACGCTCGCCCAGGTGCACCACGTTGCCGAACTTGTCGGCCAGGATCTGCACCTCAATGTGTTTGGGGTGCTCGATGTAGTGTTCGATGTACATGGATGCGTCGCCAAAAGCACCTCTGGCCTCGGCCTGTGCGGTAAAGAAGGCCTGTTCGAAGCCCTCTTCGCTCTTGGCCACACGCATACCCTTACCGCCACCGCCAAGGGAAGCCTTGATGATGACCGGGTATCCGGCGCGGAGAGCCAGTTCTCTGGCAGTCTTCACATCGGTGACGGCCTGGGCGGAACCCGGAATGGTCGGAACACCCGCCTCCTGCATGGTCTTTTTTGCCTGGGCCTTATTGCCGGCGGCAGCGATCATGCGGGAATCCGGACCGATGAAGTTAATATTGCATTTCTCGCAGATCTGGACGAAACGGCTGTCCTCGGAGAGGAATCCGAAGCCCGGATGGATGGCGTCGGCGCCGGAAACGATGGTGGCGCTGACGATGCGGCTGATGTCCAGATAACTTTCGTTGGAAGGCGCGGCACCGATGCAGATGGTCTCGTCGGCCAGCTGCGCATGGAGCGCGTTTTTGTCGGCTTCGGAGCAGACGGCAACCGTCTGGATGCCCATCTCACGGCAGGCGCGGATGATGCGGACGGCGATCTCGCCGCGGTTGGCGATCAAAACTTTACGGATCATGCTTCGTTCCCACTTTCTGCGGAAGCGCCGTTGTCTGCCGCGGACTCGTCCTTGGCCGGCAGGATGGCGAACTTGATGATGCAGTCGCAGGCCACTTCGTAGCCTACGGAAGCCACGCCGTGACCCATGCCAACAGGTCCGCGGAGAGCGGTGATCTCAGTCTTCAGTGTCAGGACGTCACCCGGCACTACCGGACGCTTGAATTTGCATTTGTCGATCCCGGCAAAAACAGCGATACGGCCTTTGAATTCTTCTTTGCAGAGGATGGCCACCGCGCCGGTCTGGGCCAGGGCTTCGACCTGAAGGACGCCCGGCATGATGGGCATTTCCGGGAAGTGTCCCTGGAAATACGGCTCATCGTACGTGATGCACTTTCTGCCGATGGCGTACTCGCCTTCTTTGAAATCCTCGATGGCGTCCACCAGAAGGAATGGGGAACGGTGAGGAAGGATGTCCATGATCTCTCTCGTAGTCAGTGCTTTTGCCATAGTAATTACCTCATATTATTTGCCCTGGGCGGGGAGCCCGGCGGGCGGTCATATTTCTTGCCCGGCAAAAACTCTGCCAGGCGGTCATTTCTTTGTTCTTTCCTGCGAAGGCGCCGTGCGGATCCTCGGGCGCCGGTGGGCAGATTACTTACTGATACGGAACAGGGTCTGGCCGTACTCGACTTTGCCCTCGTTCTCTACCAGGATCTCTTCGACTACGCCGTCAAAATCACTTTCGATCTCGTTCATCATCTTCATGGCTTCGATGATGCCCAGGACCTGGCCTTTCTTAACGGTGTCGCCGATGCTGACGAAGGGCTTCTCTCCTGCGGCCGGGGCTCTGTAGAAGACGCCTACCAGCGGAGAGATGACCTCCTGGATGTTTTCTTTCTTTTCCGAAGTTTCGGTCGGAGCCGCTGCTTCAGATACGGTCTGGGCCGGAGCAGCAGGTGCCGCTACGATGTTCTGGGCCGGAAGCTCAGCTGCATTGACGTAGACGGTGGAAGCGCTCTTTCTTCCCGAGATGGAAAGATGGGTCTCGCCCTGGGAGAATTCGAAATTCTCGACATCGGAGTCAGATACGGCCTTGATGATCGAGATCACTTCTTCGACGGACATGCCGGATGGATGGGAATTGGTATTGGTCGCCATGTTCTTTTCTCCTTCTTATTTCTCGTATTTCTTCATGATGATGGATGCATTGTGGCCGCCGAATCCCAGGGAGTTGCTCATTGCGTAGTTGACTTCCTGTTCGTAGGACCGGCCGAAGCAGTAGTTCAGATCCATCTCGTCCTCGGTCTCCGTGGAGCCCATGGTCTGGTGGATGAAGCCTTCCTGCAGGGACTTGGCCAGCACGATGGCCTCGATGGCGCCGGCAGCACCCAGCAGGTGGCCGGTCATGGACTTGGTGGAGTTGATTTTCACGTTGTAAGCGGCCTCGCCCATAGCCATCTTGATGGCGCGGGTCTCGAAGAGGTCGTTGTGGTGGGTGGATGTGCCGTGGGCGTTGATGTAGTCCAGCTGGTCAGCGGTGATGCCTGCATCTTCGATGGCGGCCATCATGGCGTGAGCTGCGCCTACACCGGATTCTTCCGGAGAGGTAATGTGGTATGCGTCGCAGGTTGCGCCGTAACCTACCATCTCGGCGTAGATCTTCGCGCCGCGCTTGATGGCGTGTTCATATTCTTCCAGCACGATGACGCCAGCGCCCTCGCCGAGGACGAAGCCGTCTCTGTTCTTGTCAAAAGGAATCGAAGCGTGCATCGGGTCTTCGCTGGTGGAGAGGGCCTTGAGTGCACAGAATCCGGCCACGCCCATAGGGCAGATGGCGGCTTCGGTACCGCCGGCCAGGATCACGTCGGCTTCGTTGGCACGGATGCTTCTGTAAGCTTCTCCGATAGAATTGGTGCCGGATGCGCAGGCTGTGACTACGTCGATGTTCTTACCCTTGAAGCCAGTGACGATAGCGATGTTACCGGCTGCCATGTTGGAGATCATAAGCGGGATATAAAGCGGTCCGATCTTGTTCGGTCCGAATTCCAGAAGACGGGAGTGCTCGCGCTCTGTTGCCTGCATGGAGCCTACGCCGGAACCGACGATGACACCGCAACGGTAAGCATCTTCCTCCTCGATCTTGATCCCGGAATCGGAAACAGCCATGAGGGCAGCGGCAGCTGCGTACTGAGAGAAGGGTTCCATTCTCTTGGCTGTCTTAAAGTCCATGTACTCGTCCGGCTTGAAGTCCTTAACTTCACCGGCAACCTTGGCCTTGTACTCGGTCGTGTCGAACTTGGTGATCGGCCCGATGCCGACTTTGCCGGCCTTGATATTCTGCCAGAATTCTTCGGCGGTGTTGCCCAGCGGTGTGACCGCGCCCATTCCTGTAACCACTACTCTTCTCATGTTGTTCTACCTTTCTTTATCCGGCCTCTCGGGACCGGGGATTTCCGACCGCGGCGCGGCCGGTATTCTCATGGCCGTGCTCCGGCCGTTATTTCTTCGTTCCGTGGCCGCGCGTGTGCGCCGGTCCCGGCCCGATTGATTTCTTACATGCACATGCCGCCGTCGACCGTCAGCACCTGTCCTGTGATATAGTCTGCTTTCTCAGAAGCCAGGAATCCGATGGCATTGGCGATGTCTTCCGGCTTCGCGGTGCGCTTCAGCGGTACCATGTTGAGGAAGGCTTCCTTGACCTTGTCGCTGAGCACGTCCGTCATATCGGTCTCCACGAATCCCGGAGCCACCGCATTCACGTTGATTCCACGCGACCCGAGTTCTTTTGCCAGAGACTTGGTAAAACCGATGATGCCGGCTTTGGAGGCGGCGTAGTTGGCCTGACCTGCGTTGCCCTGGATGCCTACGATGGAGGCGATGTTGATGATCTTTCCGCTTCTCTGCTTCATCATGATGGCGGCACAGGCCTTGCTGAACAGGAAGCAGCCCTTGAGGTTGGTGTCGATGACGGCGTCAAAATCTTCTTCCGACATGCGCAGCAGGAGTCCGTCTTTGGTGACGCCGGCGTTGTTGACCAGCACGTCCACGGATCCGAAAGTCTCGCAGACATTCTCTACGGCCACGTCCACAGCGGTCTTGTCCTTGACGTCGCACTGGATGGCGATGGCTTCTACGCCGTTCTCCTTACAGGCCGCGCAGGTTTCGTCTGCTTTTGCCTGATTCCCGTGAAAAATCACGGCTACGTTCATGCCCATTTTGCTCAGTTCGATGGCGGTTGCGCGGCCGATGCCGCGGGAGCCGCCGGTTACGATTGCTGTCTTTGTCATGCTTCTGCCTCCGCTTTTTCCTTGATTTTTGCGCTGACGGTCTCGATGTCCGCCAGGGTCTCGACGTTGAGGATCTCAACATCGGTCAGTGTTTTCTTTACAAAACCCGACATGGTCTTGCCGGGGCCGATTTCGATGAAGGTGTCCACGCCGGCCTTGGCCAGGGCCTCGAGGTCCTGCTGGAGCCGTACGGATCCGCTGACCTGCTTCTCCAGAAGTTCGGGGATCTCGGCGCTGTTCTCCACGATGCCGCCGGTGAGGTTGGCGGCGTATGGGGCTCTTAACTCTGCAAAAGCGACCTCATCGATGTGTTTTCTAAGTTCTTTTCCTGCGTCGGCCATGATGGGCGAGTGAAAAGGTCCGCTGCATTTGAGGGAGATCACGCGCTTGGCGCCCTTCTCCTTCAGGATCTCGCCGGCCTGTTCCACGGCTTCTTTGTAGCCCGTGATCACGATCTGGCCCGGGCAGTTGAAGTTGGCCACATATACGCCCTCGATGCCTTCGATGGCGGCGCGGAGGGATTCTTCGTCCATGCCGATGATGGCGCTCATGCCTCCGATGTCCGGAGCGGCTTCTTCCATGATCTTGCCTCGTACGGTGACGAGCTTGATGGCGTCTTCGTAGCTCATGGCGCCGGATGCCACCAGGGCGGTGTATTCACCCAGGGAAAGTCCGCAGGTGTAGTCGGGCTTCACACCCGCATCTTCCAGTACTTCGGTTGCGGCCATGCAGGCTGTCAGCAGGCACACCTGGGTGTACTTGGTCTGGTTGAGTTCTGCTTTCTCGGCAAAACACAGTTCCGGGACGTTGTAGCCGGATATGCGGCTGGCGGTCTCGAACATCTCTTTCGCCTTGTCGCAGTTCTCGTAGAAGTCCTGCATCATGCCGTTTTTCTGGGCGCCCTGGCCCGGGTAAAGAAATGCGATCTTCATGCTTTCGTCTCTCCGATCAGTTTTTCTGCCTGGTTCACGATGGAGAGGATGCGGTCTTTGACGGACATCTGCTCCTTGATCAGTCCGGAGATCTGGCCGGCCATGAAGCTGCCCATCTCCTTGTCGCCGTCGACTACGGCTTTGCGGAGGGAACCGAGGGAGAGCTGCTCCAGCTCATCCAGTGTGGCGCCTTCGGCTTCTTTCTGCAGGTAGACCTTGGTCAGCTGGTTGCGCAGTGTGCGGACCGGGTGGCCGGTGCTTCTGCCGGTGACTTTGGTATCGATGTCGCTGGCTTTGACTACCAGGTCTTTATAGTTCTGATGGATATGTGTCTCGTCGCAAGGGATGAAGCAGGTTCCGCACTGTACGCCTTCAGCGCCCAGCATGAAAGCGGCTGCCATTCCTCTGCCGTCGGCGATACCGCCGGCTGCGATGACCGGGATGGATACGGCGTCTACGACCATCGGGACCAGTGTCATGGTGGTCAGTTCACCGATATGTCCGCCGGACTCGGTGCCTTCTGCAACTACTGCGTCAACACCCAGTTTCTCCATTCTCTTGGCAAGTCCGATGGAAGCCACTACCGGGATGATCTTGATTCCGGCTGCCTGCCACTTTTCGAGATAGCGCTGCGGGGATCCTGCACCTGTGGTGACTACGGCGACTTTCTCTTCTGCCAGTACGTCAGCGATCTCCGGTGCGTGGGGATTCATGAGCATGACGTTTACACCGAAAGGCTTGTCGGTCAGTTCGCGGCAGCACTTGATCTGGTTTCTTACCCAGTCTGCGTCGGCTCCGCCGGATCCGATGATGCCCAGTCCGCCGGCGTTACTTACTGCGGCAGCCAGATGGTAGTCGGCTACCCAGGCCATACCGCCCTGGATGATGGGGTATTCGATATTCAGAAGTTCTGTAAGTCTGGTTTTCATATGTAATCTCCTTTATCTCTTGGTGCGAGTGTTTTTGCCTTATCAGTCAGATCTCTGTCTGGACCGCGCCCCACAAGAGGCCGGCGCCGAAGCTTGAGATCACGATCTTCTTGTTTCCTTGTCCCAGGATGCCTTCCTTCTTCAGCTCGTCCAGGAGGATCGGGATGCTGGCGGAGGAGGTGTTTCCGGTCTTTTCGATGTTCATCGGGAATTTGTCGATGGGTTGCTTGAGGCGCTTGGCTACCGATTCGATGATGCGGCGGTTGGCCTGGTGCAGGATGAAGTAGTCGATGTCGTCCGCGGTGGTACAGGTTCTGGCCAGCAGGTCTTCGATGACTTTCGGCACTTCGGTGACGGCGAACTTGAAGACAGTCTGGCCGTCCATATTGATGTAATTTGATTTCAGAAAATCATCTGTCTTCTCTCTGCCCTTCTGCATGTAAGATTCGCATCGCAGGCACTCGCCGCGCTTGCCGGCGGCCCGCATGATGGCGTCGTACTGCAGTTTCGGGTCGGCCTTCAGCACGCATGCGCCGGCGCCGTCTCCGAAAAGGATACAGGTGGAACGGTCTTCGAAATTGACGTAGTTGGTGAGATTCTCCGCACCTACCACCAGCGCGGTGTCTACGGCTCCGCTCTTCAGGTAGTTCTGGGCGGTGACAAAAGCGGTGACGAATCCCGGGCACGCGGCATTGACATCAAAGCACATGGCGTTGTCTGCGTCGACGGCGGCCTGAACGCTGGCGCTTAGTACCGGGAAAAGCACATTCGGCGTGGTGCTGGCTACCACCACCAGGCCGATCTCCTTCGGGTCGATGCCTGCATCTTTGACAGCGCGTTTCGCCGCTTCGATGGCCATACTCTCGGATGTATCCTTCTCCGGATCCGAGATGCGGCGCTCCTTGATGCCCGTACGCTCCGTGATCCACTCGTCGTTGGTCTCCACGATCTTCGCCAGGTCATCGTTGGTCATGATATGTTCCGGCAGATAACTGCCTATTCCGATTACGCGTCCATAAGACGGTACTGAAGGGTTCATAAATACTTTGCCTTTCAAACTATTCTAATATCAAAATATATATCTTCTATATGTATATGTCAATATTGCTTTCTTTGACATTTGGGATCTTTGGGGCTCAGAGCGCCCGATTTTACGGCATTTCTGTCCGGTACCGGCATCGAGTCCGCACAACTTCTCCTCTTCTTCGAAAAAAGGTGTTGACATAAACCCATGCCGCGCATATAATATCAAATGTTGATTTCAAAAACGCGGGATTAACTCAGTGGTAGAGTGTCACCTTGCCAAGGTGAAAGTCGCGAGTTCGAATCTCGTATCCCGCTCCACAGATAAAACATAAGGACTGTCTCATACGAGGCAGTTCTTTTTTCATTGTCGTCATGGGAGATTGCGCTGCCTGTGTTGCATAAGGAGACGCGATGGAGCTTCCTTATGCAATGATTTTCCTTCTTCCGTTGCATAAGGAGACGTGATGGAGCTTCCTTATGCAATGATTTTCCTTTCTCCGTTGCATAAGGAGACGCGACGAAGCTTCCTTATGCAATGATTTTCCTTTTCCCGTTGCATAAGGAGTCGTGATGGAGCTTCCTTATGCAATGATTCTCCTTCCTCCGTTGCATAAGGAGTCGTGATGGAGCTTCCTTATGCAATGACTTCCCTTCTTCCGTTGCATAAGGAGACGTGATGGAGCTTCCTTATGCAATGACTTCCCTTCTTCCGTTGCATAAGCTGACGTGATGAAGCCTCCTTATGCAACTTTCGCCTTTTTTCTGTTGCATAAGGAGGCTTATTCTCTCAATTTGATGCAATGGGTATTACTTCCTCTTCCCGCAGATCTCAAGTATTCTCTCGCAGGTCAGTTTCCCGCCGAAAAGATCCAGTGCGGAACCTACGGTAATGTTCACCAGTCCACCGGACACCTTCTTGAGCTCCCGGATATCTTTATAGGTATGGATGCCGCCCGCGTAAGTGACCGGCAACGCCGCACTCCCCGCCTTTCTCGGCGCACTCATATACTCTCCGAAAATATCGAACAGTGCCTGGTCTGGCCCGGCAGCCTTTCCTTCCACATCCACGGCATGCACGAGATACTCGTCGCAGTACTTCTCCAGACGCTTCAGCAGACTCGGAGTCAGCCGGGTCCGGGTGAACTTCTGCCATCGGTCGGTAACGATATAGTAGTCACCGCCCTTCTTCCGGCAGCTCAGGTCCAGCACCACGTGCTCGCGCCCCACCGCCGCCACCAGCGCCTCCAGGTTGTCGTAGTTGATCTTCCCGTCGGAGAACACAAAAGACGTCACAATGACATGGCTGGCGCCGGCCTTGATGAAGTCACCGGCATTCTGATCGTTGATGCCGCCCCCCACCTGCAGCCCGCCGGGGTATGCCTTGAGCGCCTTCATCGCCGCCTTCCGGCTGGCCTCGTACGCCTTGGTACCGACACGGTTCAACATGATGATATGACCTCCGCGTATGCCGAGGTCTTTATAGTATTTGGCAAAAAAACTGGATTCGCGTTCCGAGACGAAGTTTTCCTGGGCGCCCCGATCGCTCAACGTACCACCCACGATCTGCTTCACTTTTCCATCATGAATGTCGATACACGGCCGAAACTCCATGGTCACTCTCCTAACTTCATTCTCTATGTCCGGCCCGCCTCGCAGGCCCACAATCCAACCAACCTCATCACGAGGCGGTCCGGCTTACTTCTTCTCTTCCTTCTTCGGCACCTTGTTGGTGAAGTCATGGAAGGGATCCTGAATATCGTTGATCTCGCCACCCAGACGACGGATCGCCGACAGGGCCTCGTAGAATGTCTCACGGTCAATGGTGTGCACGGTTCGATCCAGGTATCCCTTAAGAAGCGCGATGCCTCGCGGATCACCGTAGTCACCGATACAGATCACGGCGATGACCTTGGCCTTCATGCGACGGAACGCCGCACGGATCGCCTGATAGATCTCATTCTGTTTATTCTGCTGTCCCACATGGGTCAGCATGATCATCATGTCCTCATAGGGACCGGTAATTTCTTCATCGGAACGGTTCAGCAGAAAATCGATCAGCACCGGAACCGCCTTATCGCCCAGGCCCATCATCATTACCTTCACAGAATCCGCAATATATTCCTGCGTTTTCTCGAAACTGCAGAAACGCGTCAGCACCGGCTCCATCGCCGGCTCATACTGAGCGGAACCGAAGAAACGGATCGCCGCCACGCAGGGCTGGAACTTCACGAAGAACTCGTTCTCGTCTTCGCCTTCCTCCGGCTGCCACTGTGCATCCAGCACCATCTTCAGAAGCTTCTCGCAAGCCTCATCGCCGAAGCTCTTCAAGTGATCCACCAGCGGATAAGGTGTCGCCTCGTCATCAATGATCATGGCCGACTCGTTAAAAGCCGCCAGCGTCTGTTCCAGATCGAGGGATTCCAGGAACGCTTCACCTGTCTGCCCATCGAGATATTTCTTCTCTTCTTTCCAGAAAGGATCTGTATTTGCAGAGATATAAGAACGGAAACTCTTAAAGTGCTCCGCCATTTCTCCTTCTGTCGGTCCCTCTTTCGAAGAGACCTGATCAGCGAAGTCCTCGCAGACCTTGGAGATCCTCTCGTTAAACTCGGTAAACAGTTGTGTTGTGCGCTCCATGTTGCACCTCCGGATTAGGTTACCTATGCATTATATCATCTTTTCAGATATTTTCTTTACTTTAAGGTTCGTTTAAGGTTCATGGAACATAATAAAGACGTAAGAGAGATGCACACCTCCTCTTATTCATAAATCCTCAACCCCTAAGGTCCGGCCACCACCGGACCTTTCCCTTTTTCCCCAAGTCGCTCCATACGTCAAAAGGACGCCCCACATTCATGAAGCGTCCTCGTATCAGAATCACTGATCAACTATATCAAGTCGTGCACCCGCCAAACGCGGCCGACCCCTTACTTCCAGTTGAATCCTGCATCGGCCATAGTTGTATCGATCCAGACCATACCCTTGTCAAAACACTCAAAGAAAGTCTTGTAGTGTTCCAGGAACATATCTACGAACTCATCTTTCGTCAAGAACTTACATCCATCGTCCTCGAGGATCTTCTTGATCTCCTCTTCACTCTTCGTTGAAAGCACATCCGTGCCAACTCCGTTATCGTCGGCAATGAACAGGTATACACTACTATTCTTTACCAAGCTTTCCTTAGACTCGAATACCTTATCGAATTCGCCGGGGTTTGCAGAAATTGACAGAGCATACTTGTATTTGCATGTGAAGACTCCATCACCGAGCGAGATTTCTTTCTCTTCCAGGTTATAGTTTATAGTGCAATTCGGTTTGCCTTCCGAATTATCGATCGTCGCTCTGAAGCTTTCACGGAAATCATCGGTATTCGTGGAATAGTTCAGTTCAGCATAATCTTTCCCATTTGCAAAACACTGGATCATATCCTGCGGCGACAACATAGAATCGGATTTCTGTGCGTACAAATAACGGTATTCTTCAGCATTGGGGGAAAGCTTTCCAAGAACATCATAGAAGTATTGTGTCCATACCATACCGCAGTCACTGCACACACCGTTCTCAAACTTGTGCTCGTTCTTGATCTCCACTTCCGTACTTGTCCGTTGCTTCGGATCAACGGAACTATATTTTGTGCCCCAGTCAATACCGAGTTCATCCAGCCCGAAACCCAGTTCCGTGAATGCATTATCTGCAAGCTTGACCATTCTGGAATACAGGATCGGTATATCCTTTTCGATTTTTGCCTTATTCGCTGCCAGCGCAGAATCCTCCAATGCATAATCCGACAAGTGTCCATCAAGAAGAGTATCTATAAAGGACTCAATTTGGGAGAGACCCACAGTATTATCCGGAGTATAGTTAGAATAACTGGTATCTCCATATTGCAATCCAAAATCGTAATACACCATTTCCTTTACCGTATCAATCGCGAAATCGACGCGCTGACCACTTAACGATGAATAATTGAAATGAATGCTTTTATCATCGATCATATACGAACCGTCTCCCGGGATGCCGTCCGCAAAGACAGCGACATAATACTCTCCTTCCGGTTCTTTCTCTTTATATAGTTCCAAGGCTTTCTGGAGTTTCTCCGCATCCAGCTTCTTGTTATCGTATACGGGCTTCTCGGTAGTTTCGGACGTCTCAGTCTGTGACTGTGTAGTTTCCGTCTGCGACGTGGTCTTACTGGTTTCTGTTTCTTTCTTCTCTGTGCATCCGCCAAGGATCAATGACGACATGACTGCACAAGACAGAAGCAGAGCAATTGTTTTCTTCATTTTTTACCTCCACATTGCGTTATCGAAGCGCAGGATCATCTGTCATTCCTCGAAACACACTCAAATTCTCTCTTTTCAGATACATTATACAAATATCAAGAAAGTTTTCAATCAAATCTGTTGTAAGCACGCCTTCTATGCAAAAAAGAACGCCCCACTTTCGTGAGGCGTTCTCGTAATATTCACTATCAGTCGATACGTGCGGATTAGGGCAGGTAGTCGATAGAAACAGACTGCAGCTTGCCATCCTTGAACTTGAATGTGTAGTAGGATGCACCCAGGAACTTAGCGGACTTCTGCTTGTACTCGATAGTACGTGTGTCAGAACCCTCCGGTACTTCGTCCTTCTCCGGCTTCGGAGCGTTAGCCAGAAGCTCGTCCGGTGTCATATCCAGCGGGAAGTTGAAAGTAACCTTAACTGTGTCGTCAGCGATCTGGTCGATAGACGGGAGGCTGATGGACTTGATGTTGCAGTCACGATACTTCTGCTCAGAATCTGTCAGGTTCATGATCTTAACAGATGCAGAGTGGAACTTAGCCAGATCAAATGTCATACCCATCATGGAGTACTGGTTCTTCTTCATCATTTCGTCATAGATGGACTCGTACTTCTTAGCGAACGGAACGCCATCATCGATCATGTTCTGAAGTGTGCTCTTACCAAGCTCGTACTTCTTACCGTCAACAAAGAATACCATGTTGTCGAAATCAACCCACTTGTCGCTATACTCGGAACGATCCTTGGATTCCTCAGTCTCCTTGGACTCTTCCTTAGACTCTTCCTTGGACTCCTCAGTTTCCTTAGACTCTTCCTTGGACTCCTCAGTAGTTGTCTCTTCCTTAGACTCCTCGGTTGTTTCCTTAGTTGTCTCTTCGGTTGTCTCTTCAGTCTCCTTGGACTCTTCCTTAGACTCCTCAGTAGTTGTCTCTTCCTTGGATTCCTCAGTAGTTGTCTCTTCCTCGGTTTCCTTCTCAGTCTCTTCTGTTGTTTCCTTTTCCTTTGTCTCTCTTGTGGATCTGGAAGACTCAGAAGTCTTGCTGCAGGCAGCCATGGAAGCTACCATGCCGAGAACCAGAAGAATAGATGCAATCTTCTTTTTCATTTTCATTTCTCCTTTTAATAAGTAAAAACTCAACCTGCGCGGCACTTCATCCACCGCGTTGAACATTGTATCATAGCGTTTTTCATTCGAAAATGATTAATAAAGCGGAATCTATTGTCAAAATGACGATTTTTTACGCGCATTTGAGAAATAGCCCGCTTTATTCCTCGCCAAAGCAAAAAAAGAGACCATCCCGTGGGATTGGTCTCTTTTAGCTGGAGGCACCACCCGGATTTGAACCGGGGATAAAGGTTTTGCAGACCTCTGCCTTACCGCTTGGCTATGGCGCCGTCTCATGTCAGCGTATGAAATAATAACACCAAACCCCGTCTTTCGTCAAGCATTTCAGATGGATTGTCCGCTGACACTTGTAACATTTCACAAGGAGGTTTCGAAACCTCCGCCCGTATCTTCCACGTGCCCGCAACCTGCGAAATACAAGAAGTTTCCGCAGCCTCAGCACATACCGGCAATCTTATCCGGCAGGTTGGCCATGGCGTCCTGCGCCGTCTCGAAAGTCAGAAGTTTTCCGATGACACCCGTGTCCGGTCTCGGGAAGATAAAAGGAAGATCCGTCTCGCCCAGACCCGGTCGTACCGGGAAAGCCAGCTTCTCTTCTTCAATGGAGAACTGCGCATCCACGCCGGGCTTATTGCCTCTGGCATCCACACGGATCCACTGACCCAGGGATTCGAAATAGATGGCATTCAGGCCGTGGAGGATCAGCGGGGATTCGTCGTTATTCTCATCCAGCCGCAGATACTGGTAGCAAAGTCCCGCCGGAATACCCGCCGCACGCAGGATCGCACAGAGCAGATGAGACTTGCCGAAACAAAGTCCGGTCCGCTTATCCAGCACTTCCGAAGCCCGCAGGCATAGTTCTTTTCGCCGGGCATCGGCGCTGTGGGAGATCTCGTCCCGTACGAATTCGAAGGCGCGGGAGGCGAACTCGATCTCCGGATCGAGGTAGGTCGGCTCCTTGCCCTCGGCCAGATCGTGCATGACCTTCTCCATCAGATAATTGGCGATATAGACGACCTTGATGTGATTGTGGTTGATATATTCGCTGACCTCGAGATATTCCTCGAAGTTCTCGGCTTTAGTAAAGAATTCCATATGTGCGCCTCGCTTTCGGAAAGTGTTCCTATTGTATCACAAAGGCGCCCCTCATGCGGGATCTTTCGGGAAAAACATCCGTCGTCCGTCTTTCTCGACGATCTCGAATTCCACTTCATACACCTGCTTCAGCAGGTCCGGCCGCAGTACTTCCTGCGTGCTGCCCTTCTCCACCACGTGGCCGTGGGACAGCAGGATGGAGTGGTCGCAGAACCGTTCCACCAGATTGAAATCGTGCATGACTACGATGACGCTGACCTCGCCCTGGTCCACTTTCTTTCTCAGCATGGACAGGATCCCCAGCTGGTGTTTCACGTCCAGGTTCGACGTAGGCTCGTCCAGCAAGATCCAGGGCGTCGTCTGGGTCAGGGCCCGTGCGATCAGTGTCCGCTGCCGTTCGCCGCCGGAAAGCGAGGAGAAATCCCGATCCCGAAGTTCCAGGATCTCCACGTTCTCCATGGCCTCCCGCACGATCTTATCGTCCTCCTCCGTGTCCGGGTCGAAGGTTTTCTTATACGGGTATCTGGCCATGCGTACCACGTCTTCTACGGCAAAAGGACTTTCGCCGTTGTGGCTCTGGGGTACCCATGCGACTTGACGCCCCAGGTCCCGAGGTGTGTAATCCGAGATACTCTTCCCGGCGATCTCCACGGAGCCCGCCGTACTCTTGATCTGAGAAAGGAAATGCCGCAGGAGAGTGGTTTTGCCTGAGCCGTTGGGGCCCAGAAGTGCCGTCATATGTCCCTGGGAGAAGGTGTAGGAAATGTCGGTCAGGATCTCCTTCTTCGCACCCGACGGGCGGTAGGACAGATCCGATACTTCGATGTTGTTCATTCCTTCGCCTCCTTTCTTCTCTGCTTCCAAAGAAGGTACAGGAAATACGGCGCGCCCGTCACCTGGGTGATGGCGCCTACTGCGATCTCCGCCGGCGGGGCTACCGTACGGCTGATGGTGTCGCAGAGGATCATGAAGATCGCACCGCCCAGGAGGGACAGTGGGATCAGTCTTCGGTTCTTAGGTCCGGTGAGGATCCGCATGATATGCGGGATAATGAGGCTGACAAAGCCGATGATACCGCTGACCGAGACGCTTGCGGCCACCAGAAGAGATGTGGCCACGACCGCGATCGTACGGGTCCTTTTGACAGAGACGCCCATGCTCTGGGCCTCCTGATCGCCGAATGTCAGCATATCCAGTTCTCGTCCCAGCAGAGTGAAACAGATCACCGCCGCCAGCAGTACCAGTCCCATGAAGCCCACTTTGATCCAGGACGACGCCGAGAAGCTTCCCAGCATCCACAGGTATACCTGCTCCAGTTTCTCCCGGTTCCACATCATGATGATGGTGATGCCCGCCGTCAGCATAGACGAACAGGCGATGCCCGCCAGCAGGATGCTGGTGACGGAGCGGGAGGTGGTGATATGGGCCACACGGAAAACCAGAAGCATCGTCAGCATGGCGCCCACGAAGGCGAAGAACCAGATGCTGCTGATGCCGGCAATGGTAAACGTCACACCGAAAGCAATGGCGATGGCAGCGCCGAAAGCCGCGCCGGAGCTGATTCCCAGCACCTGGGGATCCGAAAGCGGATTTCTGAAAAGCGCCTGCAGCACTACGCCCGCGGCCGCAAGTCCGGAACCTACCAGGCCCGCCAGCAGTACTCTCGGGAGACGTACGCTCCAGATGATGGTGTCATGGGTCTTCGGAACATTCGCCAGGAGCGACTCCTTCGACGTGAAGGGCAGTCTCGCCAGAACGATCCTTGCTGTCTCGCTGAAGGGGATCTTCACCGCACCCACCGAAGTGGCAAAAATGACAAGCGCGGCCAGAAGGAGTGCAAGGCTCCCTCCGGCCGCGATCAAAGGCCATGTTTTTAATGGCTGTCTTCTCATTTCATTTATGCTGCCTTCTCTTCAGCGAAAGCCTCCGGATAGAAAAGCTTTGCCAGTGTCTCTACCGCGTCAGCGTTTCTCGGTCCCTGGCGATCCAGAGAGTCAGTGTTGATTGCATAGACATGCTTCTCTTTTACGGCACGCAGATCCGAATACGGAGCTGTTGTGGCAAAAGAACTTGCAGCCCATTCCGGGATGATGATCACATCCGGGTCCGCCTCGATCAGCTTCTCCTGTGTGTAGGACCAGTCTGTTACTTCCTCAGCAACATTGATACCGCCGGCAGCAGTGATGATCTCGTGGATGAATGTGTTACCACCGCAGGTGTAGTCGCCCTGATCACCGAAAGATACTACATAGTAAACCTTCGGAGCGTTGGCCTTATCGTCCTTGATGGTCTCTTCTACAGCTGCGACCTTCTCCTTCATGGTAGCGATAACGTCAGATGCTTCCTTGTTGGCATCCAGGACCTGACCCATAGTGGTGATCATGGAATATACGCCGTCGACCTTGGTCTCGTCATTTACGATGATGACCTTTACGCCCAGGCCTGTGAGCTGCTCATAGGATTCTTTAGAGAAAATAGAGGATGCGATTACCAGATCCGGGTTCAGCTCGACGATCTTCTCGATGTTCGGCTTGTCGATGTTACCTACAGAATCAATGGATGTAACATCTTCCGGATAGTTGCAGTAATCGGTACGGCCAACCAGGATATCCTTCTTGCCCAGTGCGCAGATTACTTCTGTGCAAGCCGGACCGCAGGATACGATCTTCTTCGGAGCTGCCTCGATGGTGACCTTGTTGCCATAAGAGTCTGTGTACTCTACAGGATACGTGGTAGCATCACCGGTTGCTGCGGATGTAGCCTCTGTGGTCGCTTCTGTTGTAGCTTCTGTTGTAGCCTCAGTGGTGGTTTCTTCGGTGGTAGTAGTAGCCTCAGTCGTAGTAGCCTCTGTGGTCGTTGTAGCTGCTGTAGTAGTAGCAGTTGTGGTCTCCGATGTTTTGGAGTCACAGCCACATACACCCATGACCAGAGCCAGCGCCATGGACAGCGCTGCCACCTTCATAGATTTCTTCATGATTTACTCCATTTCTGCTCTTCTCCCATCCCCGAAAAGAACGAAAAAAACTAGACTCATCGGCAGGTCTCCTGGCTTACCCGTATAACCTACTTTCCAAGCCTTCTCAATACTCCCGCCTTGCAACAGCAAGCATCAATGACCAATCTGGATTTCGTACCGGGTTACAGTAGTGGGGGCTGCTACGGATCTTCACCGTATTCCCTATTCTCCTCTTTTACAAGGCACCGATGGCACACATATATTATACAAAAACCGCCCTCTTACAATAAAGAGAGCGGTTCTTGGGAGTTTTCACAAATCTTTTCTCTTATTAAAGAGAAAATCCGTTCAGTCGTTTCAGCCTTCGAAACCGATGATCTTGGCGTATGCCTTACCTGTCTCCTCAGTCTCCTTGCCGGCAGTAAAGAGGAAGACCTCGCAGGACTCTGTATCTACGAAGCCCCAGCCTGTGCCGGAATCAGCAGTGATGGTGATGATCTTGTACTTGCCACTGTCCTTGATGTCGACCTTGGCGCTGGCATCATCAGACTTACCGAAATCCGGAGCCTCGATGACTTTCTTCAGGGAATCGGCATCCTTCAGCTGCAGGTAAACGACAGCTGCTGCACCCTCAGAGCTGATGGAGAAACCTGTAAGACCCACCGTACCCTTCGGAGCATCGCTGTTTGTACCGGGAGCATCGGAATCCACGCCCAGCAGGAGGAATCCATCCTGCTCCAGCTTCTTTTTCAGATCGGCAACCTTGTCGTTCTTGAACTTGGTCAGGTCAACCTCCGGAAGAGTGAAACCTGCACCGCTTGTCTCGGATGTTTCAGAAGTTTCACCGGCCTCGGAAGACTCAGCTGTCTCCGATGTCTCGGCTGTCTCGCTGCTTTCCTGGGTCTCGTCGGAAGCTGCGGCAGTAGTCTCGTCAGTTGTCTCGCCTGCTGCTGTAGTCTCCTCTGTTGTCTCTTCGGTTGTTTCCTCAGAAGAAGCTTCTGTTGTGGTCTCCTCGGAAGATGCTTCCGTGGTAGTTTCCTCTGTGGTCGTTTCTTCCTCGGTTGTAGTTGTCTCTTCCTCAGTAGTTGTTGTTACTTCGGTTGTCTCTTCCTTCGTCGCCTTTGTTGTCTCATCTGTGTTCTTCTCACAAGCACATACAGATACACACAGCGCCAGCGCTGTCAGGATCGTTGCGATTCTTTTCTTCATTTTTCTTTTTTCCTTCTTCTTTTCTTGTTCTATTTATAACGGCACGCCCGAGCCGGTATAAACTTTATGATTCAGGATCAGACACTGAATCCCAGCTGCTTAGCGAGCTTGGTGTCTTCCTGATAATCACCGGCAACGTTCTCTTCGATAAAGAAGTAACCGGTCTTCATGTCCAGTGTACCCCAGATCTTATCGTCCTTGTTGGAGAGGATCAGTGTATCACCCTTGGTCTCAACGTCTGTACCATTGGAAGCGATCTGCTCAGCCAGAAGCTTCAGGTCGTCCTCTGTGTAGGACTGGTTCAGAGCGATCTCGATGTAGAAATACATCATGCTCATATCAGAGGAGATAGCCGCCATACCAACGGTTCCTTTCGGGAAAGAACTCTCGCTCACATAGGTGGTGAAGTCCATGATCATGTAATTATTGCTCTTGAGGTCTGAGCACCAGTCTCTGGCATCTTTATTCTTGAGGCTGTTCACATCGAAGTTGAACAGAGAACCCAGATCGATGGTCGTGCTCGTGCCAGCCGGATCCTTCGTTGTATCGTCAGAAGTTTCCTCGGTTGTTGTGGTTTCTTCCTCCGTGGTGGTTGTCTCCTCCTCGGTGGTCGTGGTTTCTTCTTCTGTCTCTTCTGTAGTTTCTTTCTTAGTCTTCTCAGTCGGATCCTCTTCTGTCTCGTCCGGATCCTCTTCTTTCTTAGTCTTCTTAGTCTTCTTGGTCTCGTCCTCGTCGTCATCGTCGTCTTTATCGTCTTTGTCATCTTTGTCGTCATCGTCATCGTCGACGTCTGCTTCGGACTTAGTATCTCTTCTTGTTCTTGTGGAAGATGTATCCTTGGAACAAGCACATACGGAAGCGGCCATAGCCAGGGCCAGTAAAACTGCTGCGATTTTCTTACTCATATTGTTCTCCTTTGTCTAACTGTTGTCATTTCTACTACTTCTTCGGGGTAGATTGTACCACTTTCCCGCCATATGTCTTCCACTGACGGACTCGAATCTACGAAATGCACAACTCCTTTTTATCTTATGTTCTTTCTTTTTGGCGATTTCCCGCCATTCAGAAAGCCTTTGCGCTATTCACGGACGTCTTTCTGAACATTACCAGTTTCTCACTAATACCGGGCACAAAAAAGCGGGGGATCCGCCAATTAATGTGGCGTATCCCCCGACCTTCTCCAAATTATGACCGATTCTCAGTCGACGCGATAGCGGGCTTCTACTTCCCGGACCCGTGCCTCAGATTCCACGAAAGCCTCTACGATCCGTGGATCGAAGTGCTTGCCGGCGCCTTCCGAAATGATACTCATGGCCTTCTCGATGGTGAAAGGTTCCTTATAGCTTCTTCTGGAAACCAACGCGTCGAAAACGTCTGCCACCGCCATGACTCTTGCCGACAGCGGAATGTCTTCGCCCTTGAGGTGCTGCGGGTATCCGCTGCCGTCCCACTTCTCGTGGTGGGAATGGGCCATGTGCTTGGCCTGCTGCAGGTAGCCGCTCTCGGTGACGTTCTCGATGGCCTTGCAGATGATCTCGTAACCGGACTGGGCATGACTCTTCATGATTTCGAACTCTTCATCCGTCAGCTTGCCGGGCTTATTGAGCACGGCATCCGGCACATTGATCTTACCGATATCGTGAAGCGGAGCCGCACGTACAACGTTGCCGATATATTCTTCCGTGATCTTGCCCGGGAATTCACCCTTCTCTTTCAGTCTTTCCAGAATGATCCTTGCGTATTCGGCGGTCTTACGGATATGGTCACCGGTACACTTGTCACGGCTCTCGATGATATCCGCCAGCACCATGAGGAGTCCGCCCTGCATCTTGTCGATCTGTCTTGATTTCTCACGGATATCCGACAGGTACTGCATACTCTCTTCCGTAGTCTGGGAGTACGCACAGTACAGATTCTCGATCTCGTCGCCGGTCCGGATGTCCAGGGACTTGATCCTCTCGACGCTGTCATTTCTTTCTTGTGTCGATGTATAGGCAAAAGCACTGGCTCCGTGGCTCATGGCATTCAACGGGTAGATGATATGATAATCTGCCAGCCACAGTCCGAAGGTCAGTACCATGATGAAGAATCCCAGGAAGAGGGAGATCTGCTTGGCCAGAAAAACTCTGGTGTTGTCCACAAGCTTGGTCATTTCGATATCTACACCGAGGTAGGCTACACATCGTCCGTTGCTGTCAAAGAGCGGGCGATACACAGTCAGCAGCCATCCATACGTATCGTTGGTGACGATCGGTTCGATCTCCGCACCGCGAAGAAGTGCATCTTTCAATCCGACGAAAGATTCGTCAAAAGGCTGAATCTCTCCGGTTTCATAGCCGGGAGTATCTTCCGTATCCATATCGAATACGACATGGCAGCCGTCCGGACGGATCTGGTATACATACATGTAGGCAATATCACTTGAAGTACTGAAGACCTGGTTCAGTTTCGCCTTAGTTTCCAGGTAACCCGGTGCCGCTTCACCTTGTTCAAGGAATGTGTCGACCTTATCTGCATCGATACAGCTCTCCATATACCTCGCGATACCTTCGCCGAAGGCGGAGTGATCTTCGATGGTGGTCTTGCGGTCCAGGATATATCCGATACCGACGGCCACTACCGCAACCAGCGTGATAGCAACAGACAGAAGGAGCATCAGTTTTGCACGGAGCGAAAGATGCCGCACCTCGATTTTGTTGATCCTTTCCAGTTCCTCATCGTCCAGCGGCTTCTGCTGCCAGCCGTTCATCTGCAGTTTCTTCAGGAAGGATTTCGGCAACAGCCAGAATACGATGGCCGCCAGGAGGACCGATATGGTCTTGTCCATCAGGTCAACGATCAGGTCAGCGCTCAGCTGAGAGATGAACTCGCTGGATACTGTCTTATGGATCTTCTCGGCGATAGCTGCGCTGGCGCCTTCTCCACCGAATCCGAACAGGAACCAGGTCAGAAGCGATCCCAGTCCGCCGCCGGCCAGTGTCAGGCAGAGGATCATGGGAATGACCGAACGCTTCTTTAAGCCGTGTCTGCAGAAACCGGCTACGATAACGGCGATCATTACATTCAGAGTTCCATAATAGATAGAAGCGGAATCGTTAAAGGCGAAGGTCCTTACCAGATTCGTAAGAAGTCCGCCTGCAATGGCAGGAAGCGCACCGCCTACCATAGATGTCAGGATAGTGCCCACAGAGTCCATATACATGGGCCATCCGAAGTAATCGTTCACACGCGACAGCGCGATATTGAGTGCTAAACAAAAAGCGGCTAAGCCAATCAGCCTTGCAGCGGCTATCCAGAATGACTTTCGCGTACCAAGAACATGCTGTTCCATACTTTCACCCTTACCTTTTGTAGATCTCACCAATCCCCCTCAAAGAGAAACCACACCTAGCGTCATTATATCATTCAGCAAAATAAAAAATCATAAATAACTGAAAAGTTTTTCTAGTGTTTTAATACTTTTTTGTCAGATCCTGTCCCCGGGAACTCCGGCATCCCATACAAAAACCGGTCCACTGGTTCCCCAGTAGACCGGTTTCGTCGCTAGTCTTTTTGCCGCGAAAACTTACTTCGCTTTTGCTGCCAGGATGTAGATGAACGGAGAATTCCAGTAGATCGCAACCTCGTTGATGGAATAAGCCGTATCGTTATCGCAGTAGCAGGTTGCCGGCGGGTTGCCCATCAGCAGGCTGATGGCGAACGGGTCAGCAGGTGTGCCGTTCGGACCACCGACTACCATGCCCGGAACTGCCTTGCCGGTAGCCTGGGACGGTCTGTGGTGCGGGTTCTCGGCAGCGTGCTCGCCGAAGCCGGTGAGGAAGCTGTAACCGCAGACGTTCATGCCCATGATGTAGTCGACCTGGTATCCGACCAGCTCGCTGTAAGCCTTGTCTCCTGTCAGGATGTATGCCAGGTTATAGAGCATACCGTTGTTGGAGATCGTCAGGTTACTGCCCCAAGGATAGTTCACACCCATGGCGTTCTTGTAACCTTCGCTGTTGGAAACGTTCAGGTCCAGCTTGGCCTTCTTCACTACACGTTCCTTCAGTTTCTCTGCGAACTCTGTATCCGTTGCAACAGAAGGATCAGCGGTCAGATAAGCGTGGATACCATAAAGGCCCATCTCGATCCAGCCCAGACCCAGCTCCATATTGTCCTTGTACAGTTCTTTTGCCTTATCAAGGTAAGAAGCTTCGCCTGTTGCCAGGTTCAGTTCGATAGCTGCCCAGAAGAATTCGTCCGTGTTCTTCTCGTCCGGATATTCGCCGGTGAATACGTCGGAAGGATTCAGGAAGCCTGTGGTATCAGCAGCTGCGTTGGCTTCCATATATGCATATGCTTTCTTGGCTGCCTCGAGGCACTTGCCTGCGAAGTCAGCGTCGATGTCCTTATAAACTACAGATGCCTTGGCCATTACGGCTGCGAAGTCACCGGTTGCTGTGGTGGAGATCGGGAGAACCAGGAGTTCATCGGTCTCTTCCTGCGGCATTACGGTTGCCGGGAAGTTCGCGCAGGTTACCTTGTGGTACACGCCGCCGTTCTCGTCCTGCATCTTGAGCATCCACTCCAGTTCGTAGCGGGCTTCGTCCAGGATATCCGGTACGCCGTTGCCGCTCTCCGGGATACCCAGATCGTCGGCCTTGTAGCCTGTATCCTGATAGGTCATGATCAGGTCAGCTGCTGCCTTGGCGCCCGGTGCAACATAGCGGCCGTAGTCGCCGGCATCGTGCCAACCGCCGCTGACATCGATGGTCTTGTCTGTACCATAGATCTTCGCGATCTGCATATGGCAATCCGGATGAGCAAATGCCTTGTAATCATCGGAAACAGCCTTCACTTCGCAACCGCAACGCTGTGTATACAGCATCAGGATCGATGCTTTCAGCGCTTCATCATACACGCCGTCCTTGATCTCGAACTTATACGAATCACCGTATGTCGCAGTACGGATCACATAGGTGCCCGGGGTCTTGAAGCTGGTAAAGTCACCTTCTGCCACGAGTTTCTGAGCGCCGCGGCACTGATAACTGTCACTCATCTTACCTTCGAAAACAGTCTTGTTGCTCTCCACATCGATGATTTCGAATTTCTCATCACGCTCGCCATAGACAAAGACAGTCTTCTTGTCGCCCGGCTGGTATCCGACCTGGTTTACGGCCAGATGGATCGGCTCCGGCGGTGGTTCAACCTCTTCGGCGGCCGACGCATTCAGGATCGTAAGTACGAGATTATCCACGTAGATCTTATGGCCTTTTCCGCCGCAGTCACCCTGATCACCAAAGTTGAATGCGAAACGCGGCGCCGCGTCACTCTTCTCGTACATTGTAAAGGTGTAGGTCATGTGCTGTGGCTCAGTGGTCATGTGCGCTTTGCCTTCACCGCAATATGCGTGGTAGTCGCCACCGTTGAGCTGGATACGCCACTCATAGTCTCTCTCAATATCTGCGTAGATATCGTATTCGAGCTGATACTCCGCCCCCTTATAGAGCGGGAATCCGTCACGATATGCCTGACAGGCATGGTTTACAGTACCTGGATTGCTGATGTTAACGATCATCTGCCCGTCTTTGTTCGCGAAGGCAAATGCTCCGTCACTCTCCATATAGGAGCCCCAGCTGAAATCTTCCGAAAAATCGAAGTGATCGTCAATAGCCTTTACTCCGTCCGCCATCTCATCGGAAACCGAATCGTGTGTCGGATCTCCCTGCGTCGGCTTGACCACCTCTTGTGTTGTCTCCGTCGTGCTCTCCGTTGTCGTAGCCGACGTCTGCGTTGTACTCTCAGTCGTCGTTGTCGTCTCACTCTTCTTACAAGCGACCAGACCACAGACCATGGCGAACGAAAGCACAAGTGCGATTGCTTTTTTCATTCTTTACTCCTCCTCATATAAATAAATGAAATGTCCCCCCATGTAGCTGATACACTACGCTATGAATATTATAAAAGATTCTCGGAAAATGAAAAGGGAGTCAGGCATAATCGCAATGTTCCTTGATTGCTGAAATATGCATAAAATCTGGTATTTCGGCATACTAACCGTTTTCGTACATGAAAAAACCGTTCCGGTATTCCGGAACGGTCTTCTCTTGGTGACCCGTAGGAGAATCGAACTCCTGTCTACGCCGTGAAAGGGCGTTGTCTTAGCCGCTTGACCAACGGGCCAGGAAATGGTAGCGGCAGTGGGATTTGAACCTACGACCTGCCGGGTATGAACCGGACGCTCTGGCCAACTGAGCTATGCCGCCATCTCTGGTGCGTTTTTTGACGCCATTAAATATTATCAGCAGAACCGCCTAATGTCAAGAAGTTTTCGCAGACATTTCGTTTTGAATATATTCTATCACATTACCAATGGATAATACCCGCCCCTCCTTGACACACTTATTAAGAGAAGGATACTTGTTTGCGCAAGAGCAAACTATCTCTTTTGCCATTTTAGCATCGCAGCCTGTTTCTGAAATCAAATATGCACAACATGCGGTAACATATGGCGCTGCAAAAGAAGTGCCAGTCATGTAAACAGTTTCACTTTTTTCATTCAAACACAATACGTTTTCTCCTGGAGCAGCTATATCTGCGTCATACGATCGATTTGAACTTGAACTGCAACAACCATAATTATTCATTCCAACCACAGAAATAACATTTTCACATTCAAACTTCGCAGGATAGCAAAGGTCGTTGTCAGCCCCGTTGCCTGCCGCGCATACAAAAAGCATCGAGCTCTGCTTCATATAATCGTAAAGCTTTTGTGAGTAGTCATGTAGTGAAAAACTCATATTCACCACTTTGATCCCTTTTCCCTCCGCATCCTTTAAGTCTGCAATCATCCTGTCAATATCACAATTTGATGCATCTATTTGTATGCTAAGTAGAGGAGCCCCTTTTAAGACACTTTGGTATGTACTTTCATCATTTGTTGATATTATACTTGCTACAGCGATAGAATGCGCTTTATCTTCCACATAACGCTCATTATTCTGTTTTTTCACGATGCCTTTCAAAGCTGCTACAGACGAAAAAGGAGCATCAGAATCAACAATGGCAATTAGTGTCGCTTTATCTTGCCAACGGAGCGTTAAACCTTTCATATCAATATCTACACCAACTACACCTTCTACTCCACATATCCTTTCTCCAGTATTCTGAATTGCCCAATTTATTTGTTTTTCGCTTCTCTTACACGAGGAGGACAAACAAATAAATACAACAGCAGCGGCAAAACAAACAAGCAGGATTCTTTTATTCATATATATTGCGATTATCAAACACTAAAAATGCAACAAGGAAAAAAACTATGGTGTAAGTACTTAAGATAAGAATTGATTCTCGTTCAGTTATTCTGTATTCAAAAATACTACTCCATTTTTCGAACACAGACAATTGCATGTTAGCAAATAAAGAATACTTCATCCACTTCATGTTATACAAAGACACTGTTAGCTGAGCCCCAGCGAAATAGAGCGAAACTGATGCACTCGTTGAGATAATTCCGCTCTTGAAAACTGTGGCAAGCATCATCGTGAATGACGAACAAGATAAGAGAGCAAAAAAATTATGAATGTTTTTAATCATCACTTGAACTAAAGTTGAATGGCACGATACAACTCCATTTTCACATGTCACAACTCTATTAGCAATTCCACTAAATCCAAAAAAAATACCGCCAATCAAAACAGAGAACACAAAAAAACACAGAATAATCGCAGTACATATGATCAGCAGAGCAAGTATCTTTGAAAGAAGAATCTGACTTCGTTTGCACGGAACTGTGAGAAGTAGTGCCATTGTACCTTCTTTGTACTCATCAGTTATTACTTTGCCGCTAATTACTATACTTAGAAGAACTACTATAGCAAACCAAGAATTCAAGCTGAGAATATAATTGGTTATGCTCTTCGTTCGATATGGTTCTATTCCGTTTTCCAACATGTACTCGTACACTCTGACCTGATCAATTATTGTATTCTTCTGAATCTCTGAAAAGGTCATGTTCGGATCATTCAATGTATCATAGCAAGTATATAATTCATCCTGAATATAGTCATTCAGGTTGTTATAATCTGTCAGTTCATATTCGCCATCTATTTTGACTGCTAGTACGAGCAATCCCACAATTAGTACAAGGAACACACAAAAAACAATTCTTTTACTGATTAATTTTTTTATTTCATTCTTGACTAAAGTACAAAAAACAAGGGATTTATCAGCTAATATGTTATTCAATCTGATCACCCCCAACAGTACGAATGTACAAGTCCTCCAATGCTTTTTTACTATTAACCGACAAAACCGAATAACCCTTTTCATGCAACAGGTGCAAAATCTTGTCAAGATCAGTATGTTGTGCTGAAAATTCAATTGTATCTTTCGAAATAAATGAAATTTTGATATCTTTGGGAAATAGCGTTTCCACAAATTTCTCATCAGGATTACTTATTGTTATCCTCTGGTCATATACATTGTCCTGTTGTATATTATAATTTCCAACAATTCTCCCCTTCTTACAAAATAGTAACCTATCCGAAATCTGTTCCATTTCAGCAAGAAGATGGCTCGAAATGAGAAATGATATTTTCCGTTCTTTGCATAAGTACTTCACTATATCGCGTATTTCTGCTACTCCTTCCGGATCTATCCCATTGAATGGTTCATCCAGAATCACTATTTTCGCTGCAGTAAGAATTGACTTAGCAAAATTCAGGCGCTGACGCATTCCTAAAGAATAACTCGAAACTTTCTCGTAAATCTTCTTGCTTAAACCCATTTCATAAATGCATTCATTCAGTTCCTCGGTTGTATACTTTCGATATGCTGAAATAAACAGTTTGAGATTATCCATACCTGACATATTTGAATAGAATTGGGCCCTATCAAATCCAAAACCAATTTGTCGGATATAGTCTACAAAATCGTCATCGATGCTTTTTCCGCAACAATGAATTGCCCCACTGTCCTTCTTAATCAACCCAGCAATGGTTTTTATAGCAGTAGTCTTCCCCGAACCATTGGGCCCGAGCAATCCTACAATTTCTCCCATATCAATGTCAAACGACATGCCGCTAATTATCTGTTTTTTATTTATAGTTACATGCAGGTTTTCAACAGAAAGGATTGTGTCCAACATCATTGTTTCCTTTCGTACGTTCTGAGCCAAACGTAAATAGGTAAATCAACACTTTTCATTTGAATTTCATCGAAAGACAAGTCACTAAATTCAGATGGTGAAACCTCAAAAGTATAGTGCTTCGCATTTTTAGTTGAACTCTCACCCCTAAGCCAAAAACTAACTTCTTGTGACAATTGTTTTTCAGCAGGAACACCTATCATCTCAATAACAACTCCCTTATCAAATGAACATTCTGCGTATGAAGTAAATTGCAAAACATACCGATTTGCTTCTTTCTCTACTGAATCCAGCTGAATATACACTTTACTATTCAAACTATAAACTACTTCGGGGATATTATTCCACTTTGCAAAATCGATCGTAAAACTGCTCATCGGCAGGTCTGTTACAATCTGCTCATACTCGTTCGAATTATAATATCCGAGTCTCTCAACAAGAAATGCAATTCGCGAAGGCAATTGAAAACATACACAACAAACACATAGTATTATGACCATTATTGATGCCAAAACGTACTTCTTCATTTTCTTTCACCTTCGCCTATAAAATATTCGTCAAGGCATTATTTCTTTTTAACAATAGCTTTACCCGATCCATATACAATGATATCTTTATTGCCACTGCTGAAAGAAACAGTCAGACTCGGTCCTGCTTTATTTACACCTAAGGAAATAGAGTTTATCGATGTGCTCGAATACGTATGAATATAGCTCATCGTTGCCATTCCTGAATAATTTGCAAATTTTTCATTATATCTCAGAACACAAACAAAGCATTCCATATTAAATTTGCTCCTGTAAACTCCAGGAAACAGTTTACTTGTATCATAAACTTTTATCTTGTCTTGCAATAAATACGCCGCCCCGTGCAGATCGTCGCCTGTGTATTTATAGTTGTTCTTTACGCTAAAAGCACTATCAGAATAACTATATCCATACCCATATCCACTTTTAAGCTCTATTCCTTCTGCCGAACCTCCGGTCTGAACCAGAGAAATCGCAACAGCATCTCTATTGCCATCCTTTGTCGTTCCATTAAGATAAAACCCACCAAAATCATCATGCCACGGTTGATAGTATGCGGAATTACTATTCGCTTTCCATTTACCATTTCCTGTGATAATGTACTCTTTTTTTCCCGAATCATAACTGATCGTAGGTTTATATACTGAAAAAGTTGTTTCATTGTACAATAATTCAGAAGGTGATTGTGTGTAAACTGAATAAACTCCTAATCGATTAAGTCGTTCTTCTCGTTCAGAACTCGACAGTTGTGTATTACATAAGACAGCATTGACCTCTTCGTCATGCAAACTAATTTCATCTTCTGAGAGTGTACGTATGTCAGCGTATTTTTCAGCTATAGCTCTTAAGTCTTCACTGTGAATCTCAAGAGAGGCGTCTTTAACATCTACTCCAATATCCGATGTGCTTTTATTTTTCGCACTCCTCGTTGTGAATTTACAGAAAGACGTTACAGATGATACAACAAAAACAGTCACAATACCAAATGCAAAGAAATAACGAAAAAAAGACCTACTCATATAATCACACCTCCAATTTAATCCCCCCTGTCATATTATCTAACACACCACTTGTTTTTGTCAATCGTATTTTACTGTGTCAAAAGTAGTCTTTCTTCATAGCGCTGTAATGTTATACGAAAACCGCCGCTGACTTCTCATAGGAGAAATCAACGGCGGGTAAGTATCGCTTAAAACCTATGCAGGGATAAGATTACTTAATCTCAACCTCAGCGCCAGCCTCTGTGAGCTTAGCAGCAGCTGCATCAGCCTCTTCCTTGGATACGTTCTCTTTAACCGGCTTCGGAGCGCTGTCAACGAGTTCCTTAGCTTCCTTCAGGCCGAGACCTGTGAGCTCACGAACAACCTTGATAACAGCGATCTTCTGAGCACCAGCACTCTTGAGGTTAACTGTGAACTCAGTCTGAGCTGCAGCAGCAGCACCAGCATCAGCACCACCAGCAGGAGCAGCAACTGCTACAGCAGCTGCGGATACGCCAAATTCTTCTTCGATACCCTTCTCGAGCTCGAACAGTTCCATAACGGAAAGTGTCTTGATTTCTTCGAGAAGCTTTGTAATTTTTTCACTAGCCATTTTGTTTTCCTCCATTAATATTCTTAGCCTTAATCGGCTTAACTAGTAATTTGCTGATATTACTCAGCAGGTGTTTCTGTAGCTTCTGCAGCAACAGCTACCGGTTCTGCTTCTGGAGCAGCCTCAGCCGGAGCGGCCTCTTCAGCCGGTGCGGCTTCTGCCGGAGCTTCTTCTGCTTTTGCTTCCGGTGCTACGCCACCCTCAGACTCGAGCTTTTCTGCAACGGCCTTGGTGAGCATAGCCAGCTTGGTAAATGGGAAGAGCAATGCATAGACGATCTGGCTGAGGAGCACGTCCTTGGACGGAACAGCAGCGAGAGCCTCGACTTCTGCAACAGTTGCAACTTTGCCTTCGATAATGCCGCCCTTGATGTTCAGCTTCTCGAAATCATCAGCAAACTTCTTGATTACCTTAGCAGGTGCGATAAGGTCTTCCTTAGAGAAAGCTACGGCTGTCGGACCCTTGAACATTTCGTCAAGACCCTCCATACCCAGTTCCTTGAAGACCAGATTCAGTGTCGTGTTCTTAACAACCTTGTAAGATACACCATTCTTACGGAGTTCCGTACGAAGAGCGGTATCCTGCTCAACTGTCAGACCACGAGCATCTACGAAGACGAAAGACTGTGCATCTTTGTAGTCAGCGACTAAATCAGCAACGATCTTCTTCTTTGCTTCCAAAATCTTTTCACTTGGCATGTGTCTTTACCTCCTTATATTGATAACTAAAATACCCCACGCAGTTGAAGCGAGGGGTATCAAGTGATCAATATGATACGGATGATTCCTCACCTCGGCGGGACGACCTGACTCGTTTGCGATTGCTCTCCCGCTGTCTAAAGCTGTGGATATTTTATTAAGTTGTGATATCCATCCGGAAAAGAACTTCCGTCAGGGAGTGGATATGCTCCCGGAGAGAGGCCGGGCCTCTTTCCCTAGTGAAGAATCATCGATCCCGAATTACAGCTTCGATGCGTTTACACGGATACCAGGACCCATTGTGGAACACAGGGAAACGTTCTTCAGGTACTGACCCTTAGCAGCAGACGGCTTTGCCTTGATGATAGCGTCCATGATGGTCTTGAAGTTCTCTTCGAGCTTCTCCTGACCGAAGGAAACCTTGCCGATCGGGCAGTGGATGATATTGGTCTTGTCGAGACGATACTCGATCTTACCGGCTTTGATGTCAGCAACAGCCTTAGCTACATCCATTGTAACTGTGCCGGCCTTAGGTGTAGGCATCAAGCCCTTCGGGCCGAGGACCTTACCAAGACGACCGAGCTTAGGCATCATGTCCGGAGTTGCGATCAATGCGTCGAACTCGAACCAGTTTTCCTTAGCGATCTTGTCGATGATCTCTTCAGCGCCAACATACTCAGCGCCAGCCTGTGTAGCTTCGTCAGCCTTCGGTCCCTTGGCAATAACCAATACTCTCTTAGTACGGCCTGTACCATGCGGGAGAACTACGGCGCCACGAACCTGCTGGTCAGCGTGACGGGAGTCAACACCGAGACGGACGTGAAGTTCAACCATCTCATCGAATTTTGCTTTACCTGTTTCTACAACCAGACGAACTGCTTCAGAAGGATCGTAAGAAACAGATCTGTCTACGAGCTTTGCCAGCTCCTGATATCTCTTTCCTCTTTTCATAGTAACTCTCCTTCAAATCAGTCCTCAGTAACAACGATGCCCATGCTTCTGGCAGTACCAGCTACCATACGTGCGCAAGCCTCGATGTCTGCGGCATTTGTATCAACGATCTTGATCTCTGCAATCTTCTTGCACTCCGAGAAAGAAATCTTTGCTACCTTGTCCTTGTTCGGCTTTCCGGAAGCCTTCTCAATGTTGCAAGCTTTCTTAAGCAGTACCGGTACCGGCGGAGTCTTAGTAATGAAAGAATAAGAACGGTCAGCGTAGACTGTGATGATTACAGGAATGATCAAGCCTGCGTCCTTCGCTGTTCTCTCATTAAATTCCTTGACAAACTGAGCAATGTTCAAACCATGCTGGCCAAGGGCTGGTCCAACCGGCGGCGCTGGTGTTGCTTTGCCTGCAGGGATCTGAAGTTTTACGTACCCTACAACTTTTTTAGCCATATGCGGCCACCTCCCAAATAAATTTCTTGCCGGCCCGTCTTATCCCGAACCGAAATATTTCTTCATCTCCGAAGAGATGTGATAAGCAATCTATTAACTCGCGATGTGCGAGCCACTTCGTTACACTCGCACGACCTGTGCGAAATCCAGTTCTACCGGAGTCTCTCGGCCGAACATGGAGATACGGACACGAACCATATGCTTCTCCAGGTTCATCTCCTCGACTGCGCCTACGCAATCGGCAAAAGGACCGGAAATGATGCGGACCGAATCGCCGAGTTCGTAATCTACGGTCGGCACCCAGCTGGACTCGAGGCCCATAAGTGCCAGTTCCTCATCGGACAGAGGCTGCGGCTTGTTGGCATTCGGACCTACAAAGCCTGTTACACCTCTTGTGTTACGGACGATGTACCAGATCTCCTCGGTGTAGACCATCTTGATCAGTACATAACCCGGATAACGCTTCTTCTGTGTGACCTTCTTCTTACCGTCCTTGACTTCGACGCTCTCATCCATCGGGATGGAAACTTCCTGGATCATCTCCTGAAGTCCACGGTTCTCGATCACCGCTTCCAAGGTGCTCTTCACTTTGTTCTCATATCCCGAATAGGTATGAACTACATACCACTTCGCTTCATATGCTTCTGCCATGTCAACGCTCCTCTATTTTCAACAGCACGAGAAGCACCCGTATAAGGCGCTTCCGGAAATCATCTTATGATTCAGATGCTACGGACTCCGACTCAGAAGCCTCAGTAGATGCCTCTGTTGCCGCAGTTGTCTCCTCTGAACTCTCTGTGGTGTCAGCTGTAGACTCGCCGTCCTCACTCGGAACAGTAGTCGTGATCGACGTTGGCTCCTCATTCTGCTTGTAGAATCCAACCTTTTCCAACACCCAACCGGCGCCTGTGCCGATCGCTGTCAACAGGATCGCGCATACGGCAATTACGACGAGAACTACTGCAGATGTCTGCACCAGCTTCTCCTTCGTCGGCCAGATGACTCGCTTGAGTTCAAGGCGAACATCGTTGAACTTCGCTGCTATCCGCTTGAAGATGTTCGGTTTCTTCTTATTATCAGCCATTGCTCATACCCTCAACTTTTCTCTTGAGAAAACGAAAGATTACTTTGTTTCCTTGTGTACAGTATGCTTACGGCAGAACTTGCAGTATTTCTTGATTTCCAAACGATCAGGATCGTTCTTCTTGTTCTTGTAGGTCTGATAGTTTCTCTGCTTGCACTCTTCACAAGCTAATGTGAACTTATCACGTGCTCCTGCTTTGGTTGCCATTGTTGAACACCTCCAAATATTTGTCCTTTACCGCATCGTCCGACGCGGTATTTTTGCGCACAAAAAATAAACCTAACGGCGATAGCAACGGATATGATACCACACAGCAAGTGTAATGTCAACGAGATTTTCTCAATCCGTTCCTTCGCCGTATAAATGTCTGTTTTTCTTCAGGCATCTGATCCGCTGACCCTTGAAATTCAGCGCTTCTTCAGTTCTTCTTCTACATCCTCAACGGTGATGTCCATCTGGACCATCATGACCATTGCGTGATAATAGAGGTCCGCCAGCTCCTGGATCGTATTCTCCTTATCGCCCTTGGACGCGGAGATGATCGCTTCGATGGCCTCTTCGCCCACCTTCTTGCCAATCTTCTCGATGCCCTTGTCGAAAAGATAATTTGTGTAAGATCCGTCTACCGGATTGGCTTTTCTGTCCTTGATCAGCGCGTACAGGTCGCGGCTGACGTTCGTGCTGTTCGCATCCATATTCGTTCCATCCCTTCTATCTGCAAAAACACTTGTGTCCGGTGTTTTCACTATTTCGCCTTTGTGCTGTTGCGCCCCGTTCCTGCGAAGAAAGCCTGTCCACGATCCTTCGTGCGGTCTTCCCGAAGCCCTTTGAGGCGCCTCTTCAGATCTCCACTTCCGTGAAGAAACAGGTGTGGTTGCCGGTATGACATGCCGCACCCTCCTGGTCACAGTAGAATAACAGGGTATCACGGTCGCAGTCAAGGAAAAATTTCTTCACGTGCTGATAATGACCGGAAGTCTCACCCTTCAACCACAACTCGTTGCGGCTTCTGGAATGATAATGCATCAGCTTCGTTTCCAGAGTTTTTTCCAAAGCTTCGTAATCCATATAGGCCAGCATCAGGACATCCTTGGTAGAATCCTCCACCACGATGGCCGGAACCAGTCCCTGCTTGTCCTTCTTGAGGGACTGCCACAGTTTCAGCGCCGGAGTCAATGTGCGGACCGGGATCCCGCGTTCTGCCAGATATTCCTTCAGGTCTTCGATCTTGATCTCGCCGAAGTGGAAGAGGCTGGCTGCCAGGACTGCGTCTGCGCCGCCGTCGATGATGCCGTCGTAGAAATCCTCCATCTTGCCTGCTCCGCCGGATGCGATGACCGGAATGGAGACCGCATCTGCGATGGCCCGGGTGATCACGTTGTCGAAGCCCGACTTGGTGCCGTCACGGTCCAGGCTGGTCAGCAGGATCTCGCCTGCGCCCAGGGACTCGACTTTCTTGGCCCACTCTACCGCATCCAGACCTGTGGCCTTGGTGCCGCCGGCAACAACGACTTCATAGCCGCTGGGGAACTTGGCGTTATCTTCTTCTGACGCGTTCTCGTCGATACCGGAGAAAGACGCGTCTACACCGGCGATACGGATCTTGCCGCCTTTTCTCTCACGGACATCGATGGCTACCACCACGCACTGGGAACCAAACTTCTCACTGGCACGACGTACCAGTTCCGGATCCTTAACTGCAGCCGAGTTCAGGGAGATCTTGTCTGCACCGGCATTCAGGATCTCACGGATATCTTCTACACTGCGGATACCGCCGCCGACGGTGAAAGGAATGAAGACCTGTTCGGCCACGCTCTTGACCATGTCCACCACGGTGCCTCTGCCCTCAACGGTGGCAGAGATATCGAGGAAGACCAGTTCGTCGGCGCCGGCTTCGTTATAGGCCTTGGCACACTCCACCGGATCTCCGGCGTCACGGAGAGCGATGAAATTCGTTCCTTTCACCACGCGTCCGTTCTTCACATCCAGACAGGGAATGATCCTTTTGCTTAACATAGGTCTGATCCTTTCATTACTTTCTCGTCTGCTTCGCCCAGCGGTTCAGGATCGCAAGGCCCGCTTCACCGCTCTTTTCAGGGTGGAACTGGCAGGCGAAGACGTTATCTCTTCTGACGCTGCAGCAGTAATCGATCCCGTAGTTGACGGTCGCTGCCACGTCTTCTTCTCTTTCCGGCACACAGTAGTAGGAGTGTACGAAGTAAACATATTCCTTATCCGGAAGGATCTCGTTCTTCGAACAGAGTTCATTCCAGCCGATCTGCGGGATCTTCAGTCCCATGTCGGAGGAGAACTTCACGACTTTTCCCGGCAGGACGGAAAGTCCTTTTACCGGGGCGCCGCCGAAGGATTCTTCGGAACTGTCGAAAAGCATCTGCATGCCCAGGCAGATCCCGAGGAAAGGTTTCCCGGTGGCGACATATTCGTGAACGACTTTATCCAGGCCCTTGGAGGACAGTGCCTCCATGGCGGCACCGATGGCGCCGACGCCCGGCAGGACGACGCCGTCCGCAGCAAGTACGGTCTCGGGGTCGTCGGTAATGACACTCTCATATCCCAGGAAAGCCAGTGCTTTCTCTACGGATCCGAGATTGCCCATTCCATAATCGATAATGGCGATCATGCAAGTTCCTTTCCGGTCAGCAGGCGATAGCACTCTCTGTACTTCTCTGCTGTCTTCTCAATGATCTCATCCGGAAGCTTCGGAGCCGGATAGGTCTTATCCCAGTCCAGTGTCTCCAGCCACTCACGCAGATACTGCTTGTCGAAGCTCTTCTGTGCACGGCCCGGCTCATAGTCAGCCAGATCCCAGAAACGAGAGGAGTCCGGTGTGAACATCTCGTCGGCAACTACCAGTTTTCCGTCGATCTTACCGAACTCGAACTTGGTGTCGGCCAGGATCAGACCCTTGGTGAGGGCATACTCGGAAACCTTGGTATAGAGCGCGAGAGCGGCATCCTTCAGTGCTTTTGCATCTTCTTCACCGAGAAGATCGATGAGCTGCTCATAGGTGATGTTGATGTCGTGGCCTTCGTCCGCCTTGGTGGAAGGTGTGAAGAGCGGCTCAGGGAGCTTGTCGCCCTGCTTTAAACCCTCCGGCATCTTCATGCCGCCGACGGTACCGTTCGCCTTATATTCTTTCAGAGCGGATCCTTCCAGGTAACCACGTACGATGCACTCGGCAGGAAGCATGTTTACCTTCTTGACCAGCATGGAGCGGCCGCGGAGCTCTTCCTCGTACTTGTCCAGACCCATCGGATACTCCTTCGGATCGGTGGTGATCACGTGGTTCGGGATCACGTCCTTGGTGAAGTCGAACCAGAATGCAGAGATGGAGCTCAGGACCTTGCCCTTGTCCGGGATGCATTCGTCGAATACCACGTCGAAAGCGGAGATACGGTCGGTAACGACCATCAGGAGGGAATCTCCCAGATCGTATACGTTTCTGACCTTACCCTTGATGAATACCGGTAAATCGATAAAATCTGTGTCTCTTAATGTTGCCATAGTGTTTATCCTCTCTTTATTAGAATGCTTATTCATCCTTGTACTCACCGAGTACTTCCATATTGTCGAACTCGTCGACAAACATGATGATCTCTTTCTCCACTCCGGTGGCCACGATGGCTACCGTCAGGTCCAGGGCCACGCCGTCCGGAGTCATCTCCGCGTAGCACTTGACCACTGCGATCTCCGCAGGTCTCAGCTCGATCTTCGAATCTCCGGAGACGGTATACTGCTTCTCCGTAAGAAGATCGCAGATCTCATTTGCCCGCTCGTCGAGCCACATAAGCCGCTCCGTCAGTTCCGGAACGCGCTTCACAAATTCCAGTTCGTCCTGAGCCTGTGCCAGTACCGTGATCTCTTCATCAAAGATGGTGGACTTGACTTCCCAGGCTTCAAATTCTTCGTTGTACGGGTATTTTTCCAGCATATCAGAGAACACCCTTCGTAGACGGGATCTCGTCCTTGAATTTCTCGTCTACCGAGATAGCGATTCGAAGTGCACGGGCGAAAGCCTTGAACATGGCTTCGATCTTGTGGTGATCGTTAGCGCCGTATTCGCAGTTGATGTGCAGCGTCAGCCCCGCGTTGAAAGCCACCGCCCGGAAGAATTCTTCTACCAGCTCTGTGGCGAACTCGCCGACATATTCTCCGCCGAAGTCTGCCTTCAGCACCAGGAAAGCGCGTCCGGAGATATCCAGGGAGCATGTGGCCAGCGCTTCGTCCATCGGGATGGAGGCGAAGCCGTAGCGGTTGATGCCTCTCTTCTCACCCAGAGCCTCCGCCAGCATCTTACCGATAACGATACCGATGTCTTCGGTGGTGTGATGTCCGTCCACGAACAGGTCTCCGTCACAGAAAACACTCATGTCGATCCCGCTGTGTCTCGTCAGAAGATCCAGCATGTGGTCGAGGAATCCGATACCGGTCTTGATATCGCTCTTCCCGCTTCCGTCCAGGTTGATGGAGGCCTTGATCTTGGTCTCTTTCGTGTTCCGTTCGGCTGATGCTGTTCTCGTCATACTTACTTCCCTTCTGCGATCTCGTCGACCGCCTTCAGCAATGCATCCATTTCTTCATCTGTGCCGATAGTGATACGAAGGTACTCGTTGATCCTCGGCTTGTTAAAATACCTTACCAGTATACCTTTCTCACGAAGTTTTGTGTAGAGCGAATCTGCACCGATGCCGCAAGGCTTTGCAAAGAGGAAATTGGTCTTGGAATCCGGCATGGTCCAGCCGCGTTTCCGAAGTTCTTCCTTGATCCGGTCACGAGTGGCGCAGATTTTGCTTACATTCTCGGCTACCCATTCCTTGTCCTCTACCGTGACCGCCGCCACACGCTGGGCGATGCAGTCCACCGGATAGGAGTTGAAGGAGTCGCGGATGCGGCACAATCCTTCGATGAGTTCTTCGTCTCCGATGGCGAATCCGAGACGTACACCTGCCAGAGAGTGGGACTTGGAAAGGGTTCCGGTCACCAGCAGGTTCTTATACTTAGGCAAAAGCACTCGCGCCGTCTCATCGGAGAAGGCGGCATAGGCTTCATCCACCAGCACGACGTGGTCGGGATTGGCCTTAAGGATCTTCTCGACCTCAGTAAGCGGCAGTTTCAGGGAAGTCGGGGCATTCGGGTTTGCGAAAGCCACACCGCCTTCGGGCTGACAGAACGCTTCTACATCGATGCTGAAGTCTTCCTTCAGGGGAATCTTCTTCAGCGGGATGCTGTAGAGGCTGGCGTATACGGGATAGAAGCTGTAGGAGATGTCCGGCACCAGCAGCGGGCGGGCATTCTCTCCGGCTTCGAAGAAAGCCTGGAAAGCGAAGGCCAGGACCTCATCGGATCCGTTGCCGCAGAATACCTGCTCCGGACGGACGCCGAAATACTTGGCCAGTTCTTCTCTTACCATGACACTGGAGGTCTCGGGATAGCGGGCCAGAAGGCCGATATCCAGATTCTCCATAACTTTACTTACCTTCGGGGTCGCGGGATAGGGATTCTCGTTTGTATTCAACTTGATGATCTTCTGTCCCGGCTTCGGTTGTTCACCGGCCACATAGGGCTCGATGGAATTGGTCTTTTCGTTCCAAAAACGACTCATAATGTTGGTTTCCTTTATTTCTCAAATCTTACGCGTACGGCAGAGGCGTGACACTCCAGTCCCTCGGCATCGGCGAAGGCGGCTACGTCCTGGTAGCAGTCTCTCAGGGATTCTTCGTTGTAGCGGAGCACGCTGATCTTCTTGAAGAAGTCACCGGTGTTCAGCGGGGAGAAGAATCGGGCGGTTCCGGATGTCGGAAGGGTGTGGTTCGGTCCGGCAAAATAGTCGCCCAGGGGTTCCGGTGTGTAGTTGCCTACGAAGATGGCACCGGCGTTGTTCAGGCGTTCAATGTAGTTATCCGGTTCGGATACGCAGAGTTCCAGGTGCTCCGGAGCCAGCTCCTCACTGAAGGCGATGGCAGCTTCCATATCGTCGACTACGAGGATCGCACAGTAGGTCGGCAGGGACTTGCTGAGGATCTCTTTACGCAGGCTCTTCTCGGATCTTCTGTCTACTGCCTCGTATACGGCGTCAGCCAGTTTCTCACTGGTGGTCAGAAGGATCGCGGAAGCCAGAACATCGTGCTCAGCCTGGGAGAGGAAATCTGCCGCTACGAATTCCGGTACTGCGGAATCGTCGGCGATGATCAGGATCTCACTGGGGCCGGCGAACATATCGATATCCACCTGACCGAAGACGAGTCTTTTTGCCGTATTCACATAGATATTACCCGGGCCGCAGATCTTGTCTACGCGTGGGATGGATTCGGTTCCGAAAGCCATGGCTCCGATTGCCTGGGATCCTCCTACCTTATAGATCTCGGTAGCGCCGGCGATGCTGGCTGCAGCGAGGATGACCGGTGCGATGGTTCCGTCAGCACGCGGCGGGGTGCACAGTACGATCCTCGGAACGCCTGCCGCTCTGGCCGGGATCACGTCCATAAGAACCGTGGACGGAAGCGGTGCGGTGCCGCCCGGTACATAGATACCTGCGACGGAGATGGGGCGGACACGCATGCCGATCTCGGCGCCCTTGCCTACGTCCATCTTAAATCCGGTCTCGACCTGCTTCTCGTGGAAGGCCAGAATATTGGCAGCGGACTTCTTCATGACTTCTACCAGATTCGGATCCAGAGAAGCGATGGCATCGGCGATCTCCTGGTCGGTCACCCGTACGTTGGAGGCGTTGATGTCCGCTTTATCGAATTTCTTCGTGTATTCGAAAACGGCTTTGTCACCGTTCTTCTTGATGTTGTCCAGTACCTCGTTGACCACGTCAATGATCGGGCCCAGATCCATCTTGCCGCGCATGCCCAGTTCGGTACAGATCTTCTTCAGTTCACTCTGGGGCGCTTTTAACTTCTTGCACTTCATATGTCTACCTTCCTTATTTCTGTTCTTCTTTCTTCTGTGCGTTCTTGATGGCGACCTGCTTTCTCAGGGCATCCAGCATCGGCACGATCTCGGCTTCCTTCATCTTCATGGAAACGCGGTTCACGACTACGCGGGCGGAGATGTCAGCGACAACTTCCAGTACGTCCAGGCCGTTCTCCTTCAAGGTGCGTCCGGACTCTACGATATCGACGATGACTTCCGAAAGACCGATCAGCGGAGCCAGTTCAACAGAACCGTTGAGCTTGATGATCTCGACACTTTCTTTCTTCGTGCCTTCGAAGTAAGCTCTCGTGATGTTCGGATACTTCGAAGCGACGCGCTTATTCGGGATCTGATCCAGCTTGTCCTTCAGGGACACCGGACCGCATACGCACATTCTGCAGGCGCCGAATCCCAGGTCGATGACTTCGTAGAGGTTTCTGCCTTCTTCAAGGAGAGTATCCTTACCTACTACGCCGATATCGGCAGCGCCGTATTCTACATAAGTCGGCACGTCGGCCGGCTTGGCCATGATGAAGCGAAGACCTGTCTTCTCATCTTCCAGGATCAGTTTTCTTGACTCCTCGCGGCCCGCCGAAACATCGTAGCCCGCGGCCTCCAGAAGGTCCAGTGCTTTTTCCGCAAGACGGCCTTTCGATAATGCTATAGTGATCATGAATCTTCCTCCTCATCCTCTTCTTCAATGAATACTACCTGGTCAATGCCATGTTCTTCGGCGTACGCGTCGAGCTCTTCTTCGCTTCGATGCTCTGTATCCACGATGACTTTATTGCCCATGGCGCGGAGTTCTTTTGCCGTGGCAAAAGCCGCCTTACGCATGCCTTCTCCGTCTTTGTATCCGACGATGGCATCCACTTCCACGAACTCCGGAAGCTTGTCCTGTCTGCGCAGTGCGGTCAGGCAGAGGTTGATTCCGATGGAGAATCCTACTGCTTCCAGATCACGTCCGAAGTTGGAGATGACCTTGTCGTAGCGGCCGCCGCTCAGGATCGGGAAGCCGATCTCGTAGGTGAAGCCCTTGAAGATCATGCCGGTGTAGTAATCCAGACTTCTGAGCATGCCCAGGTCAACGGATACATACTGGATCAGTTCGTAGTCTTCCAGTACCTGCAGGATCTCGCGGAGATTCTTCAGGGCTGCCTTGGAGCGGTCATTATTTACCTTGCTCTCGAAGGCATCCAGTACATCGTAGGTGCCGAACTTGTTGGAGATCATGTCCAGGATCTCTTTCGCATCTTCCGAAAGTCCCAGACGCTCGGCGGTCTTCTCGATGCGGACGATGTCCTTCTGGTCGATAGCGGTGGAAAGTTCGAGCTCGTCTTCAGCGGAAAGGCCCCACTCTTCTGCCAGGCCCTTGAAGAACTCGACCTGACCTACGGAAACCTGCAGGTCCGTGATACCGGTGGTCAGTACAGACTGGATACCCAGTGCGATGACTTCTGCGTCGGCCTCAGAGCTCTGCAGTCCCAGCAGTTCCACACCAGCCTGGGCGAACTCGCGGAGCTTGCCGCCGCCGGCTTTCTTGAAGCGGTACATATTCTCTACATAAGAGAGGCGAAGCGGTGGCTTCTCGTCCTTCAGAAGTGTAGCAGCCAGACGGGCTACCGGGATCGTGCCGTCGAAACGAAGAGCGATGAGACGTCCGTCGAGATCTGTCATCTTATACATATCTTCTGTCGCTACGAAATCACCGCTGGCATACACATCGTAATACTCCATGCCCGGAGTCTCGACTTCGCTGTAGCCGTATCCGGCGAACAGTTCGCGGATGTCTGTCTCGATCTTTCTCTTCACGCTGGCGTCCTGTGGCAGGATATCGACCACGCCGTCCGGAGTGTGGAATTTATAGTTACCCATGAGGTAGTCCTCCTTATGTTTTTCATATATAATATGTACGTGCTGTTTTCACACGCCCTTTGCGACGTTGCTTTATCACTTTACTTAGTTAAAGCGTTAAAACACCATGTGTGTATTTTATGCGAGCAGGATTCTTTTGTCAAGGCAGGTTTTGAATATCAGCAGTATAAATCTTTCTTAGAAGGAGCCCGTCATGAAAACAATTTGCGAGTTTATCCGATCCCATGGCTCGATCTTCCTGATCATCTTTCTGCTGATGAACCTGATCACCTTCGCACTTTTCCATTCCGATAAGAGAAAAGCGCAGAAGAAGGCCTTCCGCATCCCGGAGAGCAATCTTCTCGGATTCTCTGCTCTTTTCGGCGCTCTCGGCGGTATCCTCGGCATGATCATCTTCCGCCACAAGACCAAGAAACCGAAGTTCCTGATCCTGATGCCACTTTTTGCCATCGTGCATCTTCTGGTGATCTATCTGGTCTTCACCATCAGCTGATGTGTACACGCGCTCTCGCTGCGGCGTCTTTTCGCGCGTTCTGATTCTTGAATATTTAAGGAGATATATATGAAATACTTCGTTGCATCCGACATTCACGGTTATCCAGAATATTGTCAGGCGATTCTGGACGCCTACGACCGCGAGGCCTGTGACCGCCTGGTACTGCTGGGTGACCTTCTCTACTTCGGTCCCCGCAATCCTCTCGGTTCCACCTACGATCCCAAGGGTGTCATCGCGCTTCTCAATGCCCGCAAGAGCGACCTGCTCTGCATCCGTGGTAACTGCGACTCCGACGTGGATCAGATGGTGCTGGATTTCCCGATCATGGCGGACTATGCCGTTCTTTCTTTGGGAAAAAGACTTGTCTATGCGACTCATGGTCACGTGTGGAATCCGTCCCATTTGCCGCCGCTGAAAGATGGCGATATCCTTCTGACGGGACACACTCATGTCGTTGCATGCGAAGAACTCCCCGGCGGGATCCTTTATCTGAACCCGGGTTCTCCTACTTATCCGAAGCAGGACACACACCGCGGCTATCTGATCCTCACCGATGAGAAAGCAACCTTCAAAGATTTAGACGGAAATATAAAGCTCGAGAAAGAACTGTAAGTCAGTATCCTCTCTTACCTTCCAGGGACTCGTCGTTATCGATCCAGTCCTGGACACTTACGATGCGATAGTCTTCTTTACTGTCGCGTACGATCACGGTCTCGATACCGGCGTTGATGATCATCTTCTTACACAGAGAACAGGAGTTGGACTGGGGAATGTATTCTCCGGTCTTAGCGTCGTAGCCCGCCAGATACATGGTGGCGCCGATCATCTTGTCACGGCTGGCAGAGATGATGGCATTCTGCTCGGCATGGACACTGCGGCAGAGCTCATAACGTTCGCCTCTCGGAATCTGGAGCATCTCACGTACACAGGTCCCTCTGTCCGAACAGTTCATTCTTCCTCTCGGAGCCCCTACATATCCCGTCGAGATGACTTCATCGTTCTTCACGATGACCGCACCATAGTGTCTTCTCAGACATGTGCTTCTCTTCGCTACCACTTCAGCCAGATCCAGATAATAATTCGTTTTGTCTCGACGTTCCATATGTGTTCTCCTTGCTCTGTCTTGATTTTCTATCAACTTATGCTGCCGATATATTCGATTATATAAGAAACACCCGCATAACGCGAGTGTTTCAGAAAAAGCTTTGTTATTCAGATGTTTTATCAGATCTCGCTGATGATAACTGTGAAATTCAGAGGATCCACGTTACCGGATGTGATCGATGAACTGAAGCTGATGGTTTTTTCAGCATCTGATGAAGCGATCGCATAGGAAGCTACGAAGGAAGAATTTACCGGTGCCGGAATGAAGGTTCCCGGATTATCCGGATCTTCTACCAGGTTAGCCACCCATGTGCCGGTTAACTTCACCGCACCATCCTGCAGGATCTGTGCTTCTGAACCGGTAGCCGATGTGCTGGTACCGTTCATGGAGATAGTCACCATAACCGCCTTACCGGCCGGGATCGTTGCGGAACCTGCGCCGTTAAGGATGATCGGAGTCATTCTCGGATCCGGACTGACACCCAACTGCGAGAGGGAGCAGATCTTTCTCCACTTGTCATCGCCTTCGTTGTCGTACTTCCACTGGATCTCACCTTTATCTTCATCCAGCTGGATCTCAACCTGTGCACCGTCCGCACCCTTAGAACCTTCCGGACCGATGAGATCCTTGACATTTATGATGGTCTTCCATATATCTTCCGGTTCATCGCCGACTGTCTTATAGCGCCACTGAACTGCATTAGCTGTGATCGGTGGATCGACCTCGGCATTCGGTGTTACACGACGAATCTCGATCTCACGACCGTCCTTACCGTCTTCACCCTTATCACCATCTTTACCGGGAGCACCATCCTTACCGGGAACACCTGTGGCACCCGGAATACCTGTTGCACCTACGGCACCAGGAACACCAGGAGCACCATCTTTACCAGGAACACCTGTGGCACCAGGAACACCTGTAGCACCAGGAACACCTGTGGCACCCGGAACACCGGTTGCACCTGCAGGACCTACCGGACCGATCGGACCCGGAAGACCTTGTTCACCCGGAAGACCCGTCGGACCAGGTTCACCCTGAGGACCCGGAAGACCAGGCTCACCCTGAGGTCCCGGAAGACCTGTCGGACCAGGTTCACCTTGCGGTCCCTGATCACCCTGGATACCCTGCTCACCCGGAATACCTGTTGCACCGGCAATACCCTGGATACCCTGTTCACCCTGGTCACCTTTATCGCCCTTTTCACCCTTCTCACCACGCTCACCGCGAAGTACGGAAAGGGTCACGATCGTTCTCCAGTTATCGTCGCCGTCACCGGCATAACGCCACACAATAGCGGCTCCATTATTCTTTACTTCAACCTGACGGCCATCTCTACCGGCTTCACCGGTGATCTCAGAAAGCGGCATCAAGTTCTTCCACTCCAGATCGGTTCCGGAAGTATAACGCCATTGCAGATATCCATCCTTCTTACGGATCTCAGGAGTACGTCCGTCTGCACCCTTCTCACCACGTGCACCCGGAACACCCGGAACACCGGCTTCACCCTTGCTGCCGTCTTTACCGTCTTTACCTTCGGTCTCATACTTGGAAAGATCGACCAGCTCGGACCATTCGCCATTCTTCTTGACCATGATGCGGTCGCCTTCGACCTTGAGGTCCGGGCTCTCACCATCGGCACCCTTGAGTTCTTCCAAAGGCATCAGATTACGCCATTTGGAATCCGGCTCATCTTTATATTTCCACTGGACATGCGTATCGGTGATCTGTGTGATCATCTCACGTGCTTCGTCCGAGTTTCCTTTGGCGAAATAAACATAAATACCTGCAGCACCAACCACTGCCAGGCACGCGATACAAGCGATAAAAATTTTAACTGAGTCTCTCATAAGCAATCAAACCCCATACTCTCACTTATAGTCTATTCTATCCCAACACCTTTCAAGTGAAAAGCAGTTTTTATGATTATTTTCATTTTTGCAACACTTTTTGATTTATTTTTTTGTGTTATTTATGGTACTTCTCGCCAAAATGTATCTTGAAGGCTCTGTAGACCTGTTCCAGGACGATCAGGCGCGTCATCTGGTGGGTCAAAGTCATCTCCGAAAGACAGAGTCGTTCGTTGGCTCTTGCCACCACTTCCGGTGCCAGTCCGCAGGATCCTCCGATGACCAGGACCAGCTCGGAGCCGCCTTTCTCATATCCGCGGATCACGTGCTCGGACCATTCTTCGGATGTCATCTGTTTTCCATGAAGATCCAGTACGATCACATAAGCATTGGGACGGATCCGTGAAAGCAGTCTCTGTCCTTCCATCTGCAGGGCCTGTGCTGTCGGGATCGTGTCCGGTGCATCCGCCACTTCCGCGATCTCCACCTGGGTATATTTCGAGAGACGCTTGACATACTCGGCGATGCCTTCGTTCAACCATTTCTCCCGGATCTTACCTGCACAAACGATGGTCAGTTTCATATCGTCACCCCAGGATCATGGGTGCGCTGGGACAATAGCGGCTGGCCACCTGGACAATAAAGTCCTTGTCCTTCTGCATGGATTCCTGTTCCAGTGCCCGAAGCACCGTTCTTTCCGCCACCTGGGGAAGGTTGTTCTCCTGGCTTAAATGCCCGAGTATCAGTTTTCTGGCCTTGGTCTTACACAGATTTACGGCTGTCGTTGCACAGTCGTCATTGCACAGATGTCCGAAAAGCCCTGCGATTCGTTGCTTGAGATAATAGGGGTAAGGGCCGTTCCAGAGCATATCTTTGTCGTAATTGGCTTCCAGAAGGATGCCGTCACAGTCCTGAAGATATTCGAAGATCGCCGGCGTCATATAGCCGATATCCGTAGCAAGTGCCGCTTTGTTCTTGCCCACTTCGAAGCGGTATCCGCAGGATCCCTTCGCGTCGTGGGGCGTCTCAAAAGCCGTCACCCGGATATTTCCGATGGTCGTTTCTTTTTCCGGAAGGATCTCATAGTCCAAAGACGGAGAATGGGGTTTCTTCTCTGCGGCATGGATCCCGTTCCAGGTTGCATTTGTCGCGTAGATCGGCAATGCGAATTTTCTTGTGAAAACGTCTAGCGCGGAGATGTGGTCCGAATGATCGTGTGTGATGAGGACCGCATTGATGTCGTAGGGGTTGACCGATATCTGGGTCAGAGCCTCTACCAGTTTCTTGCAAGACATGCCTGCATCCACCAGGATACGCGTGTCTGCGGTCGAGACCAGTGTGGCATTTCCGCTGCTTCCGCTATAAAGTGGTGTGATGGTGAGTGTGTCTTGATTCATGTTTAGCCTCGGATATTACTCGTCGTCTACAGCTACGACATGCTCGTCGTCTGTATTGATACGCTCGATATCGGCGCCGATTCCGCGGAGCTTCTCTACGATCTTCTCATAACCACGGTCAATACGGTTGGCAGAGGAGATCGTCGTTACGCCGTCAGCTGCAAGACCGGCCAGTACCATGGCGGCACCTGCACGGAGGTCCAGCGCGGTAACGGTCGCACCGCAGAAAGTCACCGGTCCGTTGACCAGTGCGCAGCGGTCTACGATGGAGATCGAAGCACCCATGGACTGCAGTTCAGGAACATACTGGAAACGGTTGTCCCATACCAGTTCGTGCATCTTGCTCAATCCGTGAGCCTGGCACAAAAGTACTGTAGCCTGCGGCTGCAGGTCTGTCGGGAAGCCCGGATAGGGGCGTGTCTTAAAGTTAGCCGGCTCCAGGTCGGTATCGTCATCGATGGAAACACGGATCCAGTCGTCACCCTGGTCGATATCGAAGCCCATCTCGATCATCTTCACGGTAAGGGGCTCCATATGCTTCGGGATCAGGTTATGGATCGTTACATCGCCGCGGGTAACCGCTGCCGCGATCATGTAAGTACCGGCCTCGATCTGGTCCGGGATAACGGAGTAGGAGTATCCGCCGGGAAGTACCGGAACACCCTTGATACGGATGGTATCGGTACCGGCTCCCTTGATATTGGCGCCCATCGCATTCAGGAAGTTCGCCACGTCTACGATGTGCGGTTCTTTTGCCGCATTCTCAATGATCGTCATGCCTACGGCCTTCGTAGCGGCCAGCATCAGGTTGATGGTCGCGCCAACGCTTACTACGTCGAGGAAGATGTGGGCTCCCTTGAGTTCATCGGCCACAATGCGGATGATACCGTCACGGATATCTGTTGCACGGGTACCGCTGGCACCCATCTTACGGAATCCCTTCAGGTGCAGGTCGATGGGACGGGTACCGAAGTTGCATCCGCCCGGCATATACATGGTTGCCTTGTGGAAACGTGTCAGCAGTGCGCCCAGAAGATAGTAGGACGCGCGGATGTTCTTGACCTTCGGATGAGTCGCTTCGTAAGTATTGATATTGGTCGGGTCGATGTCGTACATACCCTCGCCCTTCGGTGTGATCTTGGCACCCAGCGTCTCACAGATCTCCAGCATGACCTGTACATCCACGATATCCGGAACATTTTCGATGGTGCAAGGACCGTCCAGTAGCATAGCTGCAGCCAGGATACCCAGAACGGCATTCTTACTGCCACTGACGCTTACATCACCTTGCAGTTTCTTACCACCATTGATCTTATATTTCGACATAACACAATTCCCCTTTAATTTTTTCCATCTGACCCGTCTCCCGTATTCGGGCTCGTCATCTGGAACAACATGCTCGTTTTCGATTTCTGTCCTTCGCTCTCTGAAGAGGACTCCGAAGTCAGCTGCTTGAGCAGACTCTGTCTCTGCTTACCGGAAGCTGCACCCTTTGTGTGTTTCTCGTCTGTAGGAGGTGCACTCTCCCTTGCTGTCTTCTCCTTCTTCTCGGCGATGGTCTTCGCCCTGGATCTCTTTCGCTTCTCTGCATTCTGCGAGCCGATCACTTCTTTGCTGAAGATCGGACGCTTCAGAGATGGCGGATCCGGTACCAGGATCGTCGGTTCGTGATGAACAGGGATCTCCTCTATTTCCCCTGTCCCGCTCGTGAAAGCTTCAGCCGGATATTCTGTTATCACAGGATCACTGTATGCCTGAGGGATCTCCGGCGTTACCTGCACTTCCATTACAGGTACAGCCGTCTCCTCGGCCGGAATCTCCGGTTCTACCGACGGCGCCGTCTCCACCATGGCAGAAACCACATCGCTGAGTGTTTCCTGCTCATACTGTACAGGCTCATTCACCATCTGTGTCTCCGAATCCGGAACCATCTGGTCGGGAACCTGCTCCATAGCGCGTGAAACTGGCGCAGAAACCTCATCTATAATATCACATTCATCGACAAATACGAGCCGATCCATTAAAAGATTTACATATTCCTCGTCTTTGTTCGTCCGCAGATCTTCGCCGAGATCATAATCGTCTTCGTTGATCCGCTCCATATACTGCTTCGCCTTGCGGTAGAGTACCTCTTCCCGGTCTGCGTTGTTCTGCATGGCCGACAATGTCTCGGCAAAAACACTTCGGGCTGTGGGGACCGTAATGAAGAAGTCGCTGCCGATCTCGGAACGGATATCCTTATCCTCTTCCGCCTCGGTGCGGGACACCAGACCGACTTCGCATTCCTGGACTTCCGCCATCATCTTCACGATGGCCAGGCCCAGTCCGCTGCCGCCGGCCTTGCGGGAACCGGTCTCATCTACACGGAAGAAAGGATCGAATATCTTCTCCTGATCCTGCTTGGAAATACCACGGCCCTGATCCTGTACCTTGATGGTCACCGTATTCTCCACGGCCTGGACAAAAACCCAGACACTGGACTCCGGCGGTGAGTATTTCAGTGCATTGTTGATCAGGTTGCCTACCATCTGCTCCATCATGGTCACGCAGCCGAAGACCGTCGGCATATTCCGGTTCATGCTCTGATAGTAGAGCTGGATCCCCTTGGCCTGCGCATCTTCATGGTAGCGGCGGCACAGATCTTCCACGATACGGTCGATCTTATAGACCTGCATGGTGATCTTGTCCTTATTATTCTCGATCTGGGATAAGAAAGTCAGATTTCCGATGATCGTCGTGATACGTTCGGTCTCACTGTTGATCTTCAGGAAGTCCTGGTAGACCTCTCTCGGGTCTTTCTCCTTGATACCCCAGTCCAGAAGTGTCTCGCAGTATCCCTTGATGGTGGCAAGCGGTGTCTTCAATTCATGAGATACCGTAGATACGAAAAGTCTTCTCTGCTGTTCTTGTCTGGCAGCGGTGGTAACGTCTTCAATGACGATGACCCATCCGCGAAAAGCTCCGTTCGGGAAGAACGGCTTACTGAACTGGATCTGGATGACCCGGTGCTGGATCTCCAGTCTGGTAACGACCGATTCTGCTTTCTCGGGTTCTTTGGCTACCTGCTCCTGATCTTCGTCCGTCTCATTCTCCGGCGGATCCTTCTCCAGAAGGGATTCGTATAACTCCAGTTCGACTCGAGTATCACGGTCCTTGATGAACATATCCACAAACTCGTCGAAAGTATCCGGAAGTTTGTCTACATGCAGTTTCTTCAGAGAGGATGTGTTATTGAACAGGAAAGTACCGGCATCGGTATAAGCCACGACGCCGATCTCAACGATATTCATGACCGAATTGGTCACGCCGTTTGTGGCATTGATATACTGCATCTTCTTTACTTTCCGGTAGAAGGAAAGCCAGAAGATGTTATATACGGTAAATCCGGCGATCAGAGCACCGAATACCAGTCCGATAAAAAGCATGGGAGCGGGTTGAAATACCCGATCCCATATCGATGACTCTAAAATGAATTGATTCAAAACGATCACCTGCATCACTGATCTTTATCAAAATAGTATCCGACACCGCGCTTTGTGAGAATGTATTTGTAATTTCTCTGGTCAGGCTCCAGCTTCTCACGAGTACGACGAACAGTAACGTCTACTGTACGTACATCGCCGAAATACTCGTATCCCCATACACGCTCAAGGAGCGCTTCACGAGAGAATACCTGTCCGGCATTCTCAGCGAGGAACAGTACTAAGGCAAATTCACGGAATGTAAGATCAACATCCTTACCGTCACGCTTGATCTGATATGCAGCTTTATCGATCTCCAGAGAGCCGATACGAAGAATATTATCCGATGTGGAGGAATCCTTCTCGACATACGTATTTCTACGCAGCTGGGCACGCACGCGGGCCAGTACCTCACGAGGAGAGAACGGCTTACAGATATAGTCATCTGCACCCATCTCCAGACCGAGTACCTTATCGATCTCCTCACTCTTGGCGGTAACCATGATGATCGGAGCAGATGTCTTCGGACGCAGACGTTTGCATACTTCCAGACCATCCATATTCGGGAGCATCCAGTCCAGAAGGATCAGGTCCGGTTTCTGTCGTTCTGCCATCTCGATCGCAGCAGGACCGTCCGATGCAGAAATCACTTCAAACCCCTCTCTTTCGAGATTCGAGCGCAAGAGTTCTACCAAAGAATCTTCATCGTCAACTACCAGGATCTTCGCACACATAACACTTCTCCAATCATTAAAATCCACAACATCTTGTGCCAAACCATCGCCATATCCACAACAGTTATTTCAATTATACCATTCTTACGGCGATTTCAACTGTAATATTACATTTTTATTTCAATTTTTTTGGAAGAGGAAAATGAGGAAAAAGAAAGAAGCTCAACAACGTTTCCGTTATTGAGCTTCATATAATCCGGCAGCAATCTATCTTCCCGGGCCGTCTCCAGCCAAGTATTGTGGACACCGGCGAG
>LVAV01000007.1 GCA_001604185.1 Clostridiales bacterium Firm_16
GTCTGAATATGCCTCGCGCTGTCAGGCTCTTGATGATCCGCACAATCTCATCAACATTCTTGCCAAGAGGAGCTACCCAGTTGGTATCAAACGCTTCCTGTATGTACTTCATCTCCAAACCATGCATGGTTGGAGATGAGAGATAAATCCTCTTGTTCATGAATCCTGTCCTTGATTATTCAAATGAGTCCCTCATCAGGTACTCTCCACTCCCACCCTATGTTCATAAGTTCCCAACCACCGATTTCAGCTTTGCGCCTCAATCTCGGTGTGGCTAACCTATCTCGTGCTCTCTTTTACCCTGCTTCAACACACCCTGTCCAATATCCCAAAACCCCTCGATTCCTGCATATTTATGCAGCTTTCGAGCCCCCAGACTTTATTCCGGTATATTCCTTCCTAGTCCTATTCTTCAAAACGACTAACCGTCCGCGTCTTAGCAGGTAAAACGCTATATATGGAGCCTTTTCGTTAAATTGTGTTATTTGTTACGCTATATATAGTGGTCGTCAGGTTATTAAAGACGACGCAGGAGCCCAAGAAAATGGGCGGATGGGTAATTATAGGGGATATTTTCGACAAAGAAAAGTTGCTCCGCGCCGGTTTTTGCATCGGGATCAGAGCGGCGCTCAGCGCCGTAATTGTTATACTGTTGTTGAAAGTTCATGCCGGGCAGAGCTGTCCGGCTGTGGTCATTGTTGAGAAAAATAGTTTGTGTATCGCAGCATGACGATGCCATCATCATGCGGTCCTGTTCTTCAATATCTCGATTGTCTCCTGCACGGTCCGTTCGGTTGGCAAATCCAAGCCGACTGTCCAACCATACGGAATGGCACGCCTCATGGCCCCTATGTCAGGATCACCAAACCTTCGGATTTGCTTCTTGCGCTGGGCTTGGTAGAATTCCTCACCGAACCCATCGGACCATTCCATCGGGAGGATGGTGAAATAGTTTTTCCGGATCACAGCCATTCCCTTGAGGTACAGCCACCCCTCGGCAGGCTCTATGCCTTTCTGGATCATACGCTGCACACATTCTGGATCATATTTCCTATCACCCAGATCGGAGACATGCAACTCGCCTGTAGTCTTCTCGGTCAGTTCGTCATAGTAGATTGCCCTGCTTCTGGAGAGCTTCTTCACCGATGTGGCCATGGGACCGTTTCCCAATTCGAAATCCGACAGATCAGGCACATAGCCTTGCTCGGGAAGATACCCTTCCCTCACGATATCTCGGGCCTGTTGTTCATCGATGGTATCGGTATCGATGTTGCGGATGCTGCCGGCTTTCGCCGGAACAATCGCCATCGATTCATCCAGGAAGAACACCAACACATCCTCATCACCGATGGTCTGGACCGATCCAAGGACCCGATACTTGAAATTGGCATTCCACCCCATGTTCTCATAGAGTGCGCCCGAGATGCCTTTGCAGGTGCAACGGCGCATGCAGGGATTACCGTTCTGCTCGCCAATCCACCTGATGGTACGATCGGACTCCTTTCTGCTCTTTCTTACAACCAGCAGACGCTCTACCGGGTTGTAGGCAAGCTCCACGAATTGGGCCGCTTGTGTTCCGAATTCCAGTTGTTGGCTGCACATCCGATTGAAATAGAGACCCTTGCTATCAGCGGTGAAGCTGATCTTATCGCGGACATTGAAGAAATGGGGACGAACCACCTCGCAGCCACTCAGGTCATAACCACCGAACTGCCGTTTGTCCACCTCATCATCTTGGCCTTCACGCATCGACTCAACCAGACTCCTGTAGCTTTCGACCACTTCCTCCTTACCCTCTTCCACCTGTGTGCCAGCATCTTCGGGGAATTGGTCATAATCATCGGAGTCGATCGCATAGGCATGCTGGAACTCAGGGGTCTGCACCTGGTCGGTATCATCGTAATGGTTTCTCGAAGCGAGACGCTTTTCGAATGCATCGAGCTCAGCCTCAGATATTCCGTTCGCCCTGAGGGCGGCGCGATTGTAATCCTCAGCGGTGAATCCTCGCCAATTCGGCACGGCGGTAACAAAGCCGCCCAGGGGACCACGTTCATAGATGCCCAGCTCGGGAAGACCGAACTTCCACCCTCCCCGGTTGGCTTCCAGTATCCTCTGCACCAGATGGAAATCCTCGCGGGCAACGATAGCCGGATGCTGGTCCTTCGCATAATACTGGGGAAGATGGTTCTCATTCTTCTTGGGCTTGTGATCAAGATAGTTCGGGGTGTAGGTCTTCTGGGCAAGCACGTCTCCGCATCTGCGTTCATTGCGCAGGATGTTGCTCACCGAATTGGCGGTCCACTTCACCACCCCTTCCTTGATGCGTCCGTCCTTGTACTTGTGGGTATGCGTCTTGCGCCCCAGCATGACCAATACATCAGCGATGGTGGAAGGATGGATGCCTGCGAGGAACATCATGAATATCAGCTGGACGGTCTGAGCCTCCTCCTCATTGATTGCAATCTCGTTGACCCCGACACTGTCATACCCAAGCAGATCGGGCTTGGTGAACTGTCCGGAGCCGAATCGCTGCTGGTACGAGGAATTCATGGCCTCGGACTTCTTGTGGCTCTCCTCCTGGGCGACCAGGGAAAGTACCTGCAACGTGAAGTCCACATTCTTGTCCAAGGTGAACATGTTCTCGGTTTCAAAAAGGATGCCGATGGGATGAGGCAGAGCGCGAAGCTCATAGATGATGTTCATGCAGTCCATGAGGTTCCTAGCCAGTCGGGAGAGGTTCTTCACCACGATGATGTCGAACTTGCCCGCCCTGGCATCCTCAAGCAGCGTCAGCAACCCCACGCGCTTTTCCATACTCGTAGCGGTGATACCCTCATCGGAATAGAGCCCGACCAGCTTCCAGTCGGGTTTTTTCCTGACAAACCTCAGGTAATAGTTCTTCTGCAACTCGAATGACGAAGTCTGGGATATCCCATCGGTCGATACGCGGCAATAGACCACCACACGCTTGCGCATCTTTGGATTGAACGGATCCGATTCCTGCCGGGCCGGTATCACCTTGATCTTGCTCAGATCGCGAGGCCGGTTGTAGCGCTCACGCACATCATCCTTGCTCGCCGTTTGGAGCGCGCTTGCACACGACGATTTCGGCGCCACCGGTTGCAAGCCTTTGCTCAGCCGCTTCACCGAATCACCCATGGCGTACCCCCATTATTCTCCTATCGGGATACGGGAGGAATTGATGATCGTCGAGGTCTATGAGGACGGTATCGCCATCCTCCAGCAGGTTGCCACAAAAGCGCAGGGTCTTGGACGGGTACGGAAGGCCGATCACGTTCGCCAGGTAGATGACCAGGGGCTTGGCCTTGAATCGGCATTTCTTATCGATCTCCACCGCAGCATAATCGATCGGGAACGCATCATTGTCGCGCTCCTCGCACCTGCGGATCAGAAGCTGGCGTTCCTTTTCGTTGATGAAGATGTGCACGAACCGGGGAGACCTCAGGTCCTTGAGCGTCTTGGTCCTGATATTGATCTCATTGCTGGAGAAATTCACTGTGATGCCACTCTCCATCGCCATACCGGAGCCTCCCATCCGATCGATTCGTTCACCACCCGCGATTTTCGGACGCTATGAAAAGATCACCTGAATCACCCCTGGCTGGCAGATGCGGCACCTCGGCCTTCGCCTTGTGTTCCTCGAACGGAACGCCGAAGGTTTCGGGACCCCACTGCTGAGGAAGCACGGCGCGCTTGCGATATCGGCGGATAATCTTCTCACCGGCGGCCTTGGCGGCTGCACGCTGTTCACGATCGGCCTGTCGTTTCTTTTCCAGTTCATCGAGTTTTGCCAATTCCTCTGCGCCGACCTCGACATCCTCCACCCCGGCGTATGCGCGAGCCTTGGATGACATCGCATGGGCTTCGGCCTCATCGAGTTCGAATACCATGAGCAGCTTATCCTCATCCTCGACCTGCAGTGCAAAAGTCCCGCAGATCTTGTAGCCATACCCCTTGTTCCAACCCATCATGGAATAGATGCGGTCACAGAACGGTTTGCCTTGGATCTTCCGGCTCTTGCGCTCACCATTCTTGACGGTGCACCACCGCTGGCCGTCCTTGTCATCCTCATCGCAGGCGCTGATGATGAACCAGCGCTTGCTTCTATCAATGATCAGATAGATGTATCTGACATCGGGCATCCGAGTGATGCAGGCATTGTTGAATTGGATTCCATCAGGCCTGATGGTCAGGATGTTCTCTTTCAGATGGGAGAGGAACTGTCTGCGAACGATTTCACAACCCTCGAGGCTCACGCGCGGCAGCTCTTCCTTAGGAATCTCAAGCTCTAGCGTATCCAATTCCTGTTCCCTTACTTTCTTCATCGCCATAAAAACACCTCTGGGACGTATGAAATGTTTATTCAGTGCACAGAATTCTTCTAAACTGTTGTTGCAGTTTATTATAACTTCGCTTTCCGGGTATTACAATAAAAACTCGTTCTTTTAACACTGACGGAGAGACTGCTGGTCCATGCTGTATAGATCTGCTGCTTCCGAAGTCTGCAGAAGATCATTCTAAGGGAGGTTTTCATGGGAATCGATTATGAACTGCTCGGGCAACGTATCCGAGAAGCACGTATCAAGACAGGAATGACCCAAGCAACCTTGTCAGGTATCATCGGGCTCTCACCATCGCACTATTCGCACATCGAAAGCGGCAAGGCAAAAATCAACCTGCCGACCTTGGTATCAATCGCACAGGCACTCGACACGACCATTGATTCGCTGCTGTACGACAGCACACCTGTGCTCATCGATTCCTATGACAAGGACTTCAAAGACCTACTTGATGATTCCACACATGATGAGAAGGAAATCCTGCTGCAGAACGCGATTCAGATGAAGACGGTCTTGAAACGAAACCGATGATGGGGATTCCTACCAGAGTGAGGTATCAGCATTTTCAAGCCTAAGAGTCAGCTGGTCCATCATCAGCCTCTCTTTGCTCCAACCAGCTACGGAACCGCTCGCCACTTGTGGCAAGGCTTTGCCTGTCCTTTTCAGACAGTTCGAACCGAGGTGCCGGATTATTGATGGAATTGGCAATATCCTGCAAGGTCTTTCGGGGGAACTTGAAAACTGTTGTGAAGGAACTCATTGGCATGGTACTTCTCCCCTTTCACTATCTTTGTAGCAGATCGATAGCCTGAACCGCATACGCAAAGGCCTCAGCGTCAAATTTTCTCAGCGGCGATAATTTGGCATACTTGGTCTTCCCAATGTCTGCTCCACTGAAACTTGAAGGATCGGTAACCCGGTTGAACCTTTCTCCTTTCAACATGCATGCAGCCAAGTACATGGTCTTGCAAGCAGGAAGGATTGCTTTCTCCGCGTTGAACCGCTCCCCATAGATATGATTGGAAATTCCCCTGATACCTTGCAGATATTGGCGATAATCATCGCTGTGGTATTTTCCCTTGCTTGCAATGCAAGCTGAGGCATCAATGGTGTCCTGCAATACCTCATCTGGAGAATTTGAGAGCCCCCGATATGACAATTCCGCTTTTACCGTAGCAATGAAAGATGCATACACATCGTCAAAGTTGTCGTGGGCATCCGCGAGGACAGAAACATCATACAACTGCTTGATGATTTCCAATTCCTTGTCAACACCAAAGGGGATGCCGGTGGTATGAGGCGCGAAGGCTGTCAGTTTGTCACCAAGTATGCAGTTGACGCTTGGCATTGTCACTTCCACATAGGGTTCCTCGGTACTCAGGAACGGATGGTCGACCTTTCGTTTGACCAGAGTACAATAATGGTTTTCTTCGAAGAGGACGTCCAATAGGATGTGAAATTGCACCCCCATCACCGGTGAGTCATAGGTGAATTTGTAATGGGCTTTGTCAATCTTGTTCTTGCCTGTTCGAATCTGCTGCTCCATCGAGTGAAATGGATAGATTTCTGCAGCTAGCTCAAGATAGGATTGCACGTCGATACCCGGCTGTACGATGATGTCAATATCGGTGGACAGCCTTCTCGGTTTCTCGAGTAGGAGCAACAGGCTGGTCCCGCCCTTGAAGATGAACGGCATACCCACCTTTGCGAGCGCCTCAAGCAAAGCCAAAGCAAAGATGCTCCTTTCAAGGATGGAGTTGTCCACGGTAAAACCACTTCTGATTTTATCTATATGCTCACGTGTGAAACAGTCTGACTTCACCATACATCACCCCTGAACCAGAAGTTCGATCGATGTTTTGTCTCGAATGAATCCAAACACATCCTTCACTTTATTCCTTCTTCGTGCGTAACGCAGCATTGAGACCTGGTCGATGCGGTATGTTGCGAACATCGTCTCAAGAGCAGGGGGATAGTCGCCTTTAGAAAGCATGAGATTCTTGTTTGCAAAAAGATCAACGATCAACTTCTCCAGAGGCACCTGATATGGCTCTCCGTCAGACTTGGGAGCCTCTGAGACCAAGCGATCGATGATGATCCCATCATCGGTGCCATACTGGAGCAGCTCTTGGGCCTTGGGCCTCAGCAGTACTCTGCCTGGGAATTTCTCAACAAGGGAGGAGAACACAAAATCACAACCGTCCTTCTCCACCTCAACGAAGATCTTATTGTGTGCCAACTGGTGATTGAAGAACTCATTGAGCCAGGACAACTCCCAAACCCTATAGGAAAGTAGTGGAAACTGCTTTTGCATATGCTCGATCACCTGCTGAGCTGCATGGGAATATACCCCGGTGAAGACGCTTTTCTTCGGCTCCTTCCCAACTTTCTGGTATTGGTTGCGTCCAACCCTCACGATCAGTCTGGAATTGCGCAGGGTCCCCATCAGATTTCTTAGTTGAGTCTCCTTGAAAGATGGCTCGACAATCCGCGCGGCATGCAGGATCTGCTGTCTCGTACACGTGCCATCGGGCAATTTTCGTATGACTGCATGCTTGTTCATACACATCCCCTCCTCAACCATTTCGGCAAATATTCATATTTTTGCCGTTCTGGCTGAATCAGTATACCAAGAGATTCTTACAAAGTCACTAGCCATTTCGGCAAATCCTAAGGTTTTTGCCGTTTTGGCTTTCCTGCAGTACTGTCGCCCCGCCTACCTTGAAATAAGGAGCTTAATTCTTGATCCTTGTTTCAAATTTTGATTGCGGGGAAGCGCAAGAATTGGCTTCAAGATTTTCTTATCATGCTTTGTCCAGTATTTGAAATCCTGCCTGGCCTCGTCCGTTCAGGCCTTAATCACGTACATCCACCTCGTCGATAGTGCCTCCTGTCGACTCCATCTGGGCAATTGACTTCTTGAGTCTTGCCATATTCTGGTCGCTGTAGAACGGATCTACGGCCACCTCAAAAGGGATACGCTTCTCCCTCGCTACCTTCGTGGCGAAGATGATAAAAGCCGCGGTAAGTGTCAAACCAAGGTCCCTACAAACCTTCTCCATATTGTTCTTCAAGTCCGCATCCATGCGGAAATTAATATTTACGGTTGACTGTCCCATACGATTCTCCTCTCTTATTGCAATATTGTATTCTGCTATCAAGATATATGCTATTGCAAAACCGGTAGGCAAAGCGAGTAACTACCTTCCAAGTAGTATCGTGGTTACTTCACGACTTCCGGGGTGACTTCCGGGGTACTTCCGGGATAGAGCGTATTTGGTTTGATGCTCATCCACAACCTGTACAACATAAGTTCATGCAGGCCAAGACTACGAGGAGTCATGAACTTAAATTTCGATCAGAAAGTCTAAATTGAAATAATGAGCTCAATTCGACGTTCGAATTTCAAGATATCCTTACTCATGATTAAAAAATCGTACGGACTATCCTTGTACATCTGCGCTAGGCTCCTGTTTGAGTTCCCTCAACTCATTTATGATGTCAGCGTCATTCAGATACTGTTCTTATAAAGTTTGTTTTCGAATATCTGCACATTATGTGCAATTATATTTATTCATCTTGACTTTTACAATAGATCATGACATCATATACCGGTCAGGAAGGAATTGGAGGAGCTATTAATGAAACCGACTTCGGTGAGAATCACTGGTATCACCATACACAACTTCAAGAATGTTATCGAAGGGTCTTTGTCCTTCGAGAACATAAGGAAGAATTACAGGGCCAGTATCGTAGGGTTGTATGGACAAAATGGTTCGGGCAAGACCGCATTGATAGATGCCTTGGAATTATTGAAATACGCACTCTGCGGACGCACAATTCCAGAGAAATTTGCAGATTTTATCAACGTTGATTCTGATGTGGCAACGCTCTCATACGATTTTGCTGTTAAAACGCCCGAAGAGACTTCCATGGTGACCTATCAGTTCAGCATAAAATCAGTCTCTGATTCTTCTGAACGAAACGTCGACTCCGTCCAGCCAGGTGAACATAAGAAACGGGTCTGCGTATTCAACGAACTTATCAAGTGCCCGATCCTGAGTGAGAAGAAAATCAGGATGGGCAAACTTGTTGATACGGATACTACAGAATTGTTTCTTCCGAGACCAAAGAAACAGCTTCTGGTTGGAAACAGCAAGCAAATCGATACTGATCTTGAAGTTGCGAAAAAACTTTCAAACGCCCAATCCCGTTCATTTGTCTTCTCAAGAGAGTTTCTGAATGCTGTGAGAAGCACGGTGAAGCAATCCGCCAATTCTGACATGGAGCTTTCCTTTTATGCCCATCTCATAGAAAGCCTGGTGAACTTCGGTAACCACGAGCTATTTATCATCAACACAGCCAATTCCGGCCTTATAAGCCTGAATGCACAGCCATTGGTCTTTAAGTATACAACAGGGAATTCGGGTGCCATCGGCACGATGATGATTCCTCTCAATGAACCAGCTGTGATACCAAAGAAGGCAAAGGACGTAGTCATAAAAGTCATCCAGACCATGAATGTGGTACTGGAGCAGATAATCCCCGGACTTACCATTCACTTCAAGGATTTGGGGACGCAGGTTCTTGAGAACGGGGAGGAAGGCAGCCGGATCCAGCTTATGTCCTACAAGAACAATCGGGAAATTCCTCTCAATTATGAATCTGAAGGCATCAAGAAGATCGTCTCCATTCTCCAGCTTCTCATCGTCGTCTACAATCAGCCGTCAATCACTGTCGCCATTGATGAGCTTGACTCCGGGGTCTTCGAATATCTTCTCGGAGAACTGCTCAGCATCATCTCAGAAAGAGGAAAGGGACAGCTGATCTTCACCTCGCATAATCTGCGCCCCCTGGAAACGTTGGATCGAGGATTCATTGCCTTCACTACTACTAATCCTCACAAGCGCTACGTTCGCATGACAAACGTCAAAGAGAACAACAATCTCCGCGACTTCTATTTCAGGGACATCATGCTCGGGGAGCAGGATGAGGAGCTCTACGAGCAGACGAACAATGCTGAAATAGCTCTCGCGTTCAGGGAGGCTGGAGAATACTGTGGCTCGTAAAAAGATTGTGTTCGTAATCGTCGAGGGGCCTTCCGATGCTGAAGCGCTCGAAGTTCTCCTGAACCAGATATACGACAAGAATTCCGTATACCTTGAGATCACGCACGGCGATGTCACCACCGCTAAGGACGCCGGCTCTTCGACAATCCTTTCCATGCTGGGGGGGATTCTAGAAACTTACATGAAGGCTAACCACCTTGCCAAAAGCCATTTTCAGGAAATCGTCCACATTGTGGACATGGATGGAGCATACGTTCCTGATAGCGTAATCATGAAGGATGAGACGGCACAAAAAACGATCTATTCATTGACGGAAATCCGTACTGACAAAGTCAGCAAAATAATTGACCGTAACGCAACCAAGCGTGCCTGCATCAACAAGATATCCTCGACACCAAAGCTTCATAATATTCCGTACCAGGCATATTTTATGTCCTGCAACCTCGATCATGTACTGTACGACAAGCTTAATTCCACTGATGAGGAGAAAGAGAGAGATGCATTCAGTTTTGCAAAGAGATATTGCCGGAACATCCCGGAATTTGTGAAATTCATATCCGAATCCTCTTTCTCAGTCGGAGGCTCTTATCTGGAATCGTGGTCTTTCATTAAGGAAGGAACACATTCACTTGAACGTTATACAAATCTGGGCATCTGCATCGAAAGGGCTCGGAGGGGACACTTCGCACCCACTGATTCGCCCCAAGCTGAGCAATAGACGGATCACTCCCTCCTCGACAAATATCCTATCCGTTTGCCACCTGGCGATACTTCATTACCATTTCGATGCCATCTGGCTTGATGACCACCCTTTCGGCCGCGTTTATCAAAGTATCGGAGTCAAACTCCTCAATCGATTGCCAGGGCAATCCGAGAGTAGGCAAAGCGAGTAGCTACCTTCCAACAAGTATCGTGGCAATTTTACGACTTCCGGGGTAGCTAGCGCTTCTGAAGATATCATCGGTACTCATCAGGCGACCACACTCACTACAGTATACCAAGGAGATGCTCTCGACCATCTTGACCAGCAGATGGTAGGGGTCTCGTTGCGCTTGTAACCAGCGCCCATCACCTCACCATCTTAAAGCTTTGTGATGTGAATCCCAGTGACCTACTTCTCTTGCTAGAGGTTCAAACAACCACTCGTCCAATGAAACAGGCAACCCCATCCACTTCGATAGGTCCAAACAATTTCCCAATTGCCCCATCCGCACAGGTATTACCAGTGAGCTTGTTGACGAACCGAGAATAGTCTTGGATGTTCTTCTGAATTTTTTGAGGATCCAGGCCGTCAGTATGGAATTCATGTATTATCAGAATCGCCAGCTCCGAATGATCGATTCTTGCCTGCAATGCAGTTCCCACCAGAGCGGTGACCAACTGGTATCCGTTGTCTGCAACAGCGCAGTAAGGGACCTCTGCTGGAGGAATCGGCAGCATGGAGACCATCTTCTCAATCCTTTCGGGAACACGGGTAGAAACTCCTGCTCTCCGACGGTTCTTCATCTGTTGATAGTACTGGGCTACCGTTTTTTCTCCGAAGGACTCATCTGTCTTTCCCTCAATGCAGACCGTTGCTTTGCTCTTGCCGATCATGCAGGTGCAGGCAACATCGTGGTTCCTCATTCCTCCGCTTTCGGGTAACGGGGTGACCAATTCCGGAACGACCTTAATGAACTCGATATTCTGCTGGAAGTGGTTAAAGAGTAGTTGGACTATCTCTTTAGGAGGGGCGGAGACCGACTGTCGGAACCATGACTTGGCGACCTCCATGGCACTGCGGCCTTCCTTCCAGTGGTACTCTCTCTTTGGACGCTCCCAATCCTGCCAGCTTTGGATTGCTTCTCCGTTCTTCTTCACCAACTCCATGGCTACATTCCCCCCTTAACAATGGAATAAATCAGAGACATGTCAATTCTTGACAAATCCTTGACGCTCATATGCTATTCGAAGACTATTTCTGAAGCAAATTTGAGCGTGATTCTATAATCATTCCGGAATTTTTGTATATCGCTGGTATGCGCCCTGTTTGCATATGGCTTTCTATTTGCAACATATGCAAGTCGTTTCTTATACCCTTCAAGTTGGTGGTACTCTGAGAAAGCTTCTATCGTTTCTTTCAATTGGTCGAGTGCATGTCTCCTTGCATTTTCCCAAGCCGACTGTTTTACATCTTTCAATTCAATGAATATGATGGCTTCTCTAACACCTAAGGGGCATGTCAAAAGCATTGCATCACACCGCATCGCATCCGTTCCATCATGGCGCACTAAAGGTATGTACTTGTCTACAGGTAAAAACTGTATCCTCTTCTGCCCAGGGTTTTTAACCGTAGCAATCCAGGTATGCTCATTTCTGTCATACGAGATGAAGGCTGGGTTCTCCCCTGGTTCATCACATATACCGAATGAGGAAATCCCTTCTACGATATCTTCATCTTGAGCGTATTCTAAAAAATTGATCCCTGGCATCTATTCATCACCCATTTCCAGGATACGTCCGAAATCATCATTGAAACTCCCAAGGATATCATTGAGGTAGTTCTCATCCGATGGAATCCCATCAATATTTCCCAATAACGAGATGGTACCCTTTTCTTCGGTTTTATAGATACGCAATTGATCAGGGGCGATGACAACTTCCTTAGGAACAATGCTCTCCAATACTTTTCGTGAATTTGAGGACAGGTTCTGATTGTCATACACATTGCATGCAGCAACCGCAAGGGAAACGGCATTCAGCAGATACGGGCTGTGCGTGGTGACGATAAGCTTATTCTTCTCGTTGAGATTTCTATAGGAAAGCAAAGCGAACAGCATCCTGATCTGCGTGTCAGGAAAAAGATTTTGCTCCGGCTCTTCCACAATATTGATGAAATATGAAGGGACTCGTGAAGCCAAGAGGCTATTGACCATATTGATCAGTCCTTTGTCATTTGGGTTTTTTGCAAGAAGTTCCTTCATCTCATTACGGATTCTCGTCAGATCCTCATTCGACAAGCCTAGGTTGGAACCCAAGTTTAACCTGATGTTCTTATCCTCGGAATCCTTCTTTGATGTATACTGTTTTGCTAGATACGTACTTACCAGAAACAATGGGATCAACGACTGAAATCCACTGGCAGCTTGGGAAAGTCTGGTTTTGTTCTCACGTCGCCTGACCCACGATATATCATTCAATTTATCATACGAGAAAAATACGTCGTTGATGGGCAATGCAAGATCCCCATTCAAATCCTTTCGTGCTTTGTCATACTCATCCAAAAAAGCTGCAAATGACTGCGGAAGATCACTTATCATACTCGGCTTGGGAAGCACGCTGATGAAATTCCGTTCTGAGGGTACATACATTATTTTTGGAATGGAAGTATGTTCATCGCTTTTGACCCGCTCCACGTGAAGCTTCGATTCTCCGCGATAGTCGATATGATACACAGAGCCGATATACTCCATCATGCTGTCATCAGAAAAATAGGATTTGATATTATGAAAGTCGAAGCGAGCCCTGAAGCGACCAGGAAGTTTTAGTTCCTTAACAGTAAAATCGCCCCTTACGAGAGCCTTCTCAATCCACATCAAGGCTGATAATGCTTTTGCTATTGTGCTTTTACCCGAACCTTGCGGACCAATGATCATGGTGAAATCCGCTATTTCCATGTATTTGTCTTCAACGAACCCACTCGTTATCGGTCCGAAGTTCTTTATACTCAGTTTCATATGATTCTCCCTCACTTGAGAGCAATATTTTTATTATTCATCAAGTGCAACAGGTAAAATTTTCTACCTAAATATCTTTGTTCTGTTCAGCAACCAGCCGCATTAACACAATCATCACGTTTTACCGTGCATCTACTGTAATGAACATTGGTATTGGTGTCCATTACATAAGGCCATACTGCATTATACACGAAAAGCGATTGGATCAACAGTGACAAAATCTTCCTTTCAAAGTAAAATCTGTGCATAATATTCCTGATTACTAACATAACAGTCAGCCATTCGCCACCTGTTGATACTTCATCACCACATCAATGCCATCCGGTTTGATAACCACCCTCTCCACCGCTTGTACCAGGGCATCGGAATCAAATTCCTCAACAGAGCGCCATGGCAGCCCGAGAGTATCCGAGATGGTTTTCAGAAGCTGATCGACCCTGATCGAACGGTTTGTGCAGGTGCGCTGCTTCCTGTCCCTTCGCTTTCTACAGCTACATACCAGATAATCATACTCGGTACCCTTGTACTCGGAGCCATCACCTTTCCTGTAAGGCAAGCTGCATTCACTGCAGTAAACCAATCCATACAGGTAATGCGATTGCGAGGTCCGGTAGATGCCGGCCTTGCGCTCCTGATCAACCGATTCGAGTCGCGCCTTCACCTGCTCGAACAACTGCCGGTCCACGATCGGCTCATGATCGTCGGTAAGGTAGTAGCTGGTATAGGGCTTGGAGAAATCAGGCTGCTTGGTGATCAGATCCCTCACCGGTCCCTTCTGGATCATCCGGTCTCCCACATACACCTCGTTGGATAACACTTTCCTCATGTTCCCAGCCCCTGGAATCCGCTTGGTCGTGGAGTTCGCAGCACAAAGGTCCTCCAGATGACGCTGAATCTCCATGGGGTACAAACCCGCAGCATAATCCTCGAAAATCACCCTGACGATCCAGGCATCCTGGTTCGGCACGAGCACTCCGTCGGCCTCATTGTATCCGAGGATGCGGTTGCTTCCCAGATGCCTGATGCCCTGCTCGGCATGCTTGCGAAGCGACCATTTCATGTTCTCCGATATCGATCGGGACTCCTCCTGGGCTGCAACCGCCAGCATGGAGAACGCCATCTCCGCCGATCCATCCATTGACGAGATTCCCTCGCGCTCAAAGCGCACCTCGACACCCAGACCTTTGAGCTCATGCACATAACGCTGGGCCTCCTTCGCATTGCGCGCGAATCGCGATATCGACTTGACCAGGATGATGTCAATCAGATTTCCCCGTGCATCGGCCATCATGGTCATGAAGCCCGGTCTCTTTTCTGCAAGGACTCCCGAGAACCCCTCATCGGCATAGACCTTCACCGGTTGCCAACCGGCGGTGTGGCTGATCAGATCGGTGTAATACCGTTGCTGGGTCTCGAACGACTCCTCTTGGTTCTCTTTCAGGGTGCTCACCCGACAATAGGCGGCTACCCGCTTGGCCTGGAGATCCTGATTTCTTACTACTCTGGTAACTCGCATGGTTCCTCCTCGTTGCTGTTGTGCTTCTTGCTCAATGGTGGATACACATTCGGTATCTGTACCTCGTCATCATCAGAAGGATCGACGATCCTGATCGCATCGATATAGATGATCCGGGCCTTGAGCGAGGTGGCCACCTGCTTGCCGCTGCCGATCGGCTTGCCGTCGATACGGAACCGACCGCCACTGTAGGTCAACACGCTGGTAGGACGGTGCCATGGCCTCTGGTAGCTGATGTCGATACGGCTTACCACACCGAAGTTCCAGGTGACCAGCAGCGTTCGATAATCCTCGGTGAAAGAGATGCCCTTTACTGTCTTGACCAGTAGGTGGTAGGAAGGCTCGTTGCGCTTGCCAACCAACCCAGATCGATCACACCCTCTCGCCTCCAAAGCGAACCGTGCTCCTTCGGCCATATCGCCTGACGAGTGGGAAATGGCAAGCAACTGTCCTTCGTCCAGATCGTCGAACGCCTGCCAGAATGCCTCATGGATGTATCCCTCACTGATCGATTGCGGCATGCAGGAGGTGCGATCACCACGCTTCTCTTGCCCGGGGGCACCGCCGCAGGTCCAATCCTTCTCCTTGCTGAAATGCCCCGGGAGCTGGAAGCGTATCATCAACTGGCCACAATGCGGGCATCGCAGGAACCCATAATAAGGATACTGGGTGGAGCCGCGATGGGGATCGCACAGCAGTGCTATCCGCTGTACGACCGCGAATGTCTCACGGTCGATGATGGTTGGGTGATGGTCACGGATATAGTACTGGGGCACCAAGAGGTCGCGGTTCTTGACCCTGCGGTGGGAAAGATGATCGGCCGTATAATCCTTTTGCATCCTCACATCCCCGATGTACTTCTCATTCTTGAGCATCGTGGCAAGCGTATGGGGATACCACTTGGTCCCTCCCATCTGGGTGATCACACCGTCTTGCTCCAATGCGGATACGATGGTGGGAAGGCCCGATCCGTTCTTGTACATGTCAAAGATTCTCCGTACCTGGACGGCCTCGTTCTCCTCGATCACCCAATCACCCTCCTCGGTCTTGCGGTAGCCGTAGGTGGCCGCCCACTTGGGGATACCGGCGGCAAAACGCTTTCGAATGCCCCACTTCATGTTTTCCGAAAGGCTGTGACTCTCTTCCTGCGCAACCGCCGCCATCAGGGTGAGATAGAGCTCAGAAGTCGCCTGAGAGGTGTTGATGTTGTCACGCTCGAAGAACACCGATACCCCGAGGGCCTTGAGCCTGCGTGTAGCGGTGAGGGCATCAACGGTGTTGCGTGCAAAGCGCTGGACTGATTTGACCAGGATGATGTCGATCTTGCCGGCCTCTGCATCGGCCATCAGGGAATTGAACCCGTCACGGTTGCGCCGGCTGGTGCCGGTCTGCTCATCGGTATAGATACCGGCTAGCTCCCAATCGGCATGGCGGGCGATCATGTCGTTGAACGCCTCCATCTGGGTCGCCAGGCTGCTTTGCTGCTGCTCGAGCTCGGTGGAGACTCGGCAGTACGCCGCCACCCGCTTCGCCCTCACCTGCGGCAGTGCACTCTCTCGGTAGAGCCTTCTGACCCCGACCGGAGTGTCGCCTGTTGCCTGATATGTTTGTCCTTCCATCCGCATGCCTCCTAGTGTTTTGCATAGTGCCTGAGCGCCCCAGAATCCAAGAGCGTTTGCACGTGATCGAACAAAGATGCCTCCACGATCGGAGGATGATGGTCCTCGATGTAGAACTGGGGCCGCTGGCCCTCGTTGCGCCGTTGCTTCTTGGACAGGTAATCAATCACGTATTGCTTGGTGGTCAGCACATCACCCTTGTAGACTTCGCTACGCAGCATCCGATAGAGCTTGTCGTGATACCACCGCGTCGCTTGGTTTTCCTTGGTCTCCAAGGTCATCAATGCAGCGAGGATTTCCTTATACCGGCATCCCTTCCCTGCCATGGTGAACATCAGATGCACCCGCTTAGCCTCTGATTGATGGATCACCCATTCGCTGCCGTGGGTATCAGAAGTAGGAGCCTTGCGGTAGCCGTAGGGGACGCGGCGTGCTGCAATGCCGCTCTCCTGGCGCTTTTCAAACGCCCACTTGATGTTCATGCTCAGGCTGTTGGATTCCTCCTGGGCGATGGCGGCGAGCATCGAAAGGATCATCTCGGCCCGATCATCCATGGTGTCGATACCCTCGCGCTCGAACAGAACCGGGATGCCCATGCCCCTGAGCGCCCGCACGCACTCGAGGCAGTCGGCCAGGTTGCGTGCAAAGCGCGAGACGGACTTGACCATCACATAATCGATCTTGCCGTCCTTGCAGTCCTGCATCATCCTCAAAAACTGCGGACGACTCTTCATCATCACCCCTGAGCATCCACGGTCCCCATAGACACCCACCAGCTCAAGAGCAGGATCGGAGTCAACCAAGTTGCGATAATATGCACATTGGGTCTCATATGAAAGCTCCTGCTCCTCCGAGAGCGTGCTCACCCGGCAGTAGGCGGCCACCCGTACCACGGCCGACTCCTTCCTCTGCCGTGAGTGCTTTTGGTGCGGGGCAACCTCGATGATTTTGATGTTGGTCTTTGCCATGAAGTTCCTCCGGTGTACAAATTGCGAGAACCACGCGCCGTCGGGTGTGGTTCCGCGTTGGTGCATGTTCGCTGATAACGCGCATCATATCAAGTCAATACAAAGAGTTATCTGCATAATGTGCCAATACATAAGCGGTTATAAAAGCCTGGATACCAACCTATTTCCTCACCTCGCCCAGTGGCCGTTCGGGCAACAAAAAAGGCCCCGAAGGGCCTCGTTGTTGGTTGGTCGTTTAGTATAATCAAGTCTTGCCGGTGAGGATGAATCGCGTGTATTCACCTGCGTTGCCTGCTGCCAGATAGGTGGCAAGCTCGTCAAACCCGAGGTGCTCGGCGATCCTGATCACCGCTGCCACGTCGAACATGTTCGTCAACGCAGTATTTCTCACCTGCTCCAGTTGAGCTTTGATCGTCTCATCCATTGCCACCCCCCAGTGCTTCCGAAACCAAGCGTATCTCATCGACTGAAGGGACGATTCCCAGTGTCGAGCCGGTCTCCCACAGCACATGCACCGTTCCCAATGCATCCACATGCAATACGCTTCCCTTAGTACCCATAGGGGGCGAATCCCCATCTTCCATCTTCACCAACTCCACCATAGCCCCTGCAGGGAATCGCTTCTTCAGCTCTGCAAGGGTACTATCGCACTCGTAGTCCATCAGCGAACCTCCTTCTGGAAATGCATTGTTCCCACATCTAGGGGAGCTTGGCAAGCGTATCAATGGAAAAAGGCCGCTCGGATTTGTGCTTTTGTGCATCCTGCAAGCTCTTTGTGTGCATCACCGCCTGCTTGAGGATACCCTCATCGAAGCCGCAGTCGTAGTAACCGTCAAGGATTGTCGCGTAGTAATACGCATCCGGCATCGCCAGAGGAGGTCCTTCGTTCATGACGTAGGCCATCGCCACCAGTTCATCCCCATCCAGGTTCACCATCAGGCGCTTCTTGCGATACAGATGGGGGTGACCCTCGTAGCGGTCCAAGGCCTTCTCGCACTTCTCGGTGATCTCCCAGAGGAGCACCGGAACCTTTGCACCCCGTTTCATCTCGATGGTGGCCACGCCAGTATGTCGGCCTCCCCGAAACAACAGCTGATAATTATGCAGTATCGTTGATCCGATGACCGCGGCATCAGGGCATCGGTATCCCATTTGTTCGAGGTTCAGATTGCTTCCATAGGCCAGATAAACTTTCTTCATCGTTGCTTTACTCCTTCACTTGGTCTTCTACCACCTGAAAGGGCGGTCGTCCCGCCCTTAAGGTCTCATCAGGTCGTCCCTTCAGGCTGCGATCCGCCGTCTCCACGCGGCATTTCCCGATAACCGCTTGCACAGATGCTCGCGGCAGGCTTTGAACTCGTCGCCGATGAAGCCGATGCGGTTGAGGTAGGTGCGCATCGCGAACTTCTCGTTCTCGGCTTGGGGCTTCTTGGTGCTCGCCGAGCTCTGTGTGAGTGCTTGTCTGTTCAGTGCGAGGGCAAGGACGATGTAGCTTCTGACCTCCCCGGCATGGAGCGTGCTGTTGAAACCGCGTAGCTCGACAGTCTTGTGGCCGTGGAAGAAGGAGTGCAGGTTCAAAAAATGGTAGCGGCTGTCGTGGTAGTGAGCATCCCGGTTTCCCCGGTAGTCTTCGTACCAGATGCTCTCGATCTTGGCGAAGGTGGTCGGCTTGGCTCGGTTCATGGTCGCCACAAGGTGCTCGTCCATCTTCTTGCAGTAGCGGGCCCGGGAGGCCTCGATGCCCAGGGCCTTGTAGAACAGGTCGTTTCGGGCGTAGATGATGTTCACGAAGTTGCGGATCGAGCGTGGTGTGTGCGCCTCGCCATCAAGGTGGATGTGGATGCCGCAGGAGCTGTTGGTGAAGGCTCCGGCCTTTCTGAGCGCCCTGACGACCTCCTGCAGGCTTTCGATGTCGGCCCCGTAGGTGAGGATCGGGCTGACCAACTCGACGCTATACAGGCGCGATGCGCTCTGTTTGATCCCTCGTGTCTTGGTTTCGCATCGGATGCTACCATCGTAGGTGAACTTCCATGTGCGGCCATCGAAGGTCTTCAGTTCGTAGGTGTCGTAGTAGGAGCCACCGTATGCTAGAGTGCCACCGAGGACCGTCTGGGCAGCCAGGGCGGCGTCCTTGCGGGTTATGCCTGTCATCTCTACCTCGATTCCGAACCGTGTTGTCTTTTCCATGCCGTCTACCTCTCTTTGGTGTGTTTTTCTTCGTACTGTAGTAATCACTCAAAGAGGGATATATAGCAAGTGTATATATGCAAATAAGATACACTATTTCATAGGTATTTCTTCGTCCAGGCGTTTCACCGTGTCGACCCCCGGTACCACGCCCAAAGTCGAGCCGGTTTCCCATGCAATGTGGATGCTGCCGATGTCATCCACGTGGATTACTTTACCCTTGGTACCCGCCGGTGGTGCGAACTCGTCATCCATGTGCACCATTTCGACCGTGCACCCGCTTGGGTATTGTTTCCTGAGGACCTCGACTCTCTTACGGTTCATCTCATCCATATGCATCCTCCTGTTGTGGCAGCATTGATCGCTCAGCTTTGCTTTAATTGCAAGTCCCCCTCCCCCGCTTCACCCGATACCACAGACCGTTGGTCCATCAGGAGAATATCGGGGGAGGACCAGCATGATAATCACCTTCGTGGATTATAAGTGAGCAAACGCTCCATGATGTCGTCCTGGGGATTGTTGCTCGGGATCGTCCTGGTGCAGTTCTCCTTCACGATCTGGTAGATGTGATACCAGCTCTGGTTGATCTGCTTCATGAAGGCATGGGACATGGCGACATACGGGCTGGGGATCGCAGCGCCGGTGGTGGGGTGCTTTGCCAGAAAGCCGAACTGGCTGATTGCCATCTCGCACTGGATCCAGCGTGCAACCGACATCGAGTACTCCTCGAGCATACGGCGGGATATCAGATCCTCGCATCCCAGTTTCTTCAGCCATAGGTAGGTCTCGGTGAACACCTCCTCGGCACACAAATCCAGGCCGCTGCGCTGGGCTTCCTTCATGAAATCCCTCACCGGAGGCATATCAGAGCCCTCCAGGTCCGTCGCATCCTTGCTCAGATCCAATATTTTCAATTTCCTGCCCCCGGGATTGCCGTTAGCAATCTTCTCGGCGAGCGCCTTGGGTTTGCGACCGGCGCCGATCTGGGCACCGCCGCGGTTCGTTCCGTCCTTGGCCATCCAGGGCCTCCTTCATTTGTAATAGTAGTGGGGGGGTATACCCCCGTTCGAATTCGCCGTTTTTTCGCGTGAGGGGACCCGCCCGTTGTAAGGCGCATACCCCCTAGAGATTAAGATCCCCCTAGGGGGCCCCCACCCCCATACTGTTTGCTGTCGGTTGTGCCGGCTGCTCTGCGCATTGCAGCTTTTGCATAGCTATTGTCTTCCTATAGTGATATTTGTACACAGTCAGGTGATGCTTCTTCGGAAGCAAGGCCAGATGATGGTCCACCGTAAGATCGCTGCGCTTAGTGAGAATCTCGCTAACTGCAAGTTCTCCGCGTAG
>LVAV01000008.1 GCA_001604185.1 Clostridiales bacterium Firm_16
CCTAACAACAGCCCTGCTCGATCGCATTCTTCATCATTCCAAGTGCTTCTCGTTGAGAGGCTGCTAATGTCAATGACTTTTTTAGGTCGTGGGGGTGAAGACATTTTCTTGGACTCCATAAGGAGAAAGAAATGTATTCATACGAACAAAGGATGGAAGCCGTTGAACTGTATCTACAGTATGACAAGAGTGCTTATGCAGTCATCAGGGATCTTGGGTATCCTTCCTTCAACATGCTCAAGCTATGGTATCGGGAATTCCTTGAGAACGGGGACCTGCACAGGAAGTCCCGATTACAAAAAGGATATACGGCAGAAGAAAAGAAAGTGGCGATCGGATATTATCAGGAACACGGCAGAAGCCTCACCCGTACGGTCAAGGCTCTCGGATATCCTTGCCGCCAACTTCTTGGGAAATGGGTCAGCCAAGACTCTTCTTGCGATTTCCAACCTTTGAAAAGGGAACGGCTTGCTGTACAATACACGGACAAGCAGAAGATGGCCGCCGTAGTGTCCGTAGCTTCCGGAGAAAAGACTTCAAAACAGATCCAAGCAGAGATCGGAGTAACGCAAAGCACAGTCTATCAGTGGAAACGGCAATTGCTTGGGGAGGAGGGCGACTCCGAGATGAGAAAGAAATCCCCCAAAGGATCCGAGAAGGCTTCATCGGAACAGGAGATTCAGCTGAGATCTGAATGCGACACGCTGAAAGAGGAGCGGGACAGACTGCAGAAGCAGGTACGGAAGCTCCAGATGGAGAAGGACATTCTCGAAAAGGCGGCTGAAATACTAAAAAAAGGTGAGGGCATCGGTATCGACACACTCCCCAACAGGGAGAAAGCCATGATCATCGATGCCCTTGCAGACAGGTACGCCATACAGCGACTGCTGCTTTCCCTGCATATGGCGAAAAGCAGTTATTTCTATCAATGCCATGCCATGAAGCAGGATAAGTATGAGCTTGTCAGGAAAGACCTGAGAGAGGCATTCGCTGAAAACCGACAGTGCTACGGCTATCGCCGGTTGCATTCAGTCCTGACTTCCAAAGGTCGTACCATCTCGGAAAAGGTTGTGCTTCGTCTCATGCATGAGGAAAACCTTGTCGTTCCTTCCGTGAAGAGAAAGAAGTACAGTTCATACAAGGGAGAACTCAGTCCTGAGGTCGAGAACATCGTCAAACGTGATTTCCATGCCGAAAACCCCAATGAGAAATGGCTGAGCGACATCACCGAGTTCAGCATTCCCGCCGGCAAAGTATATCTTTCTCCGATGGTCGATTGTTTTGACGGCTACGTCGTCTCCTGGACCCGTGGCACGAGCCCCAATGCTGAGTTGGTGAACTTGATGCTGGATGAGGCTGTTGACACTCTGAAAGCTGGAGAGCACCCATTGGTCCATACCGATCGGGGCAGCCATTACCGTTGGCCGGGCTGGATCGAGAGAATGGATGATGCAAAATTGGTCCGGTCGATGTCGAAGAAAGGCTGTTCGCCGGACAATTCGGCATGCGAGGGCTTTTTCGGTCGGCTGAAGACCGAGATGTTCTACAACCGCAATTGGTTCGGGGTATCGATCGAGGAGTTCTGCGCCCTGCTTGATGATTACATATATTGGTATAATGAGAAACGAATCAAAATGTCCTTGGGAGGGAGAAGCCCTCTTGAGTATCGCAGGAGTCTTGGTGAGTTCGACGGCCCATCCCGACCACTAGACCGGATTAAACCCAGCCAATGAATTTTTAGAACCCTGCCAGCGATAACTGACAGGGAATTTTAGTTTGTCAGGGTTTAACAGAATGCCTGGTGCGCAAGTCCGGCCCTTCCAACCGCAAGATATACGATGCCGCGGTAACCCTGCCTAGGATTGCTTGGCCCAAGGCAACATTGCCGATCACCTTCGGCCAGTTTTCAATCGGCAGCTGGGTGCAGATAATGGTCGAAGTATCATCATAACGGTTTTCCATCAATTCCAGCAGGATTGGGGTCCACTGTTTCTCTGGTGGTTGGCAAAGCCACTCATCAATCACCAAGAGCGGGAAACGCGAGTAGTAACGCAGTTTCCTTTCGAACTTCGGCATATCATGTGAGTACAGCTGGGTGAGTTCACGCATCAAGGATGGGTAGGAAACAACTTTGGTCCGGTAGCCGCATTGACAGGCTCGACAAGCTAAAGCCTTTGATATATATGATTTACCTGTCCCACTAGCACCTACAACACAAATGTTGACATGGTTTTTGATATAATCGCAGGTTGACAGCCTATCCATGGTGAGCTTGTCCAGATTGCGTCCAGGATGGTATTCAATCCCATCAATATTGGCAGATGTATTATGCAGCTTCGCCATCTTCAGCAGCCTTTCAGCTCTGCCGTTTCTGCGTTGCACCATCGCCTTGGTTGTAGCATCAAGCAGCACATCCACCAACGGGGTGTTTTGCATCGAAGGCGAGGAGAATGCCTCAATCAAGCCCATTGCAATACCATCCTCTCCCAGATGCTCGAAGTTCATCACCAGTTGCTTTTCCT
>LVAV01000009.1 GCA_001604185.1 Clostridiales bacterium Firm_16
CGGGCTACATTATGTAACAGCAATAATGCCTGCCGCTGTAAAGAAACCTAAACAGAAGGCTTACTTCCTTTTAATATTCTTTCTCTTTGGTTGGACCAGTCTTTTCCGTGAAAGAACTCGCCATCGCAGAATATGGCTATCTTGTACTTAGTGAGAACGATATCCGGTTTGCCAGGAAGTTCTTTAAAGTTCTTCCTGTATCCATAACCTCTTCTACGCAGTTCCTTACACAGCAGCACCTCGATGCTCGTGTTCTTACTTCGTATATGGCTCATATTCTTATGGCGTTGTTCCTTTGTTAACCGATCCATAATCACCATCTCTTGATTGACCAATTATCTGTCCTGCTATACAGACATATTATAGTACATTTTAATGCCTCATATATCGCTGGTGGTACTAGAGGCTGTATCGTTCTCGGTTTGTTTGCATTACGACAGCTTATACGACCAGCAACGCATATTTTTAGGGATTTGAGCGTTTTTGTTGACATCCGTCCTTTACGACCAACTCGCTGGTGGTACAAAAAGTCTTCTCGAGCTACGTCACGCCCTTCAAACGCTGATATTTCGGGATTTACTGAAAAAGAGAACGACCTGTGAAGCTTTACGTTTTTCACAGGTCGTTTGTTCAACAATGTAGGATATCTTGTTTTTGCGTAGCTCGTGCGGGTTGCAAATGCGTCGTTTTTACGATTATTCTCGTCATACCTTATCGTAGTTACGACAAGTTATGGTCGTAAATTGGTCGTAAGTCGTAAAAATTCCAGAAGTAAGAATCCCGAGATTTCGGGCTTTTTACTTGTCGATGGACTTCATCCGTCGGAAACAGAAGCACATCTTGTCTTGCACAACTTAATAATCCTGTCTAATAGTCTGTCACTTCTATGTCCTTAATAGTACCAAAACCATATAGAAAAGAAGATGAATTGTCTCTCCTTCACGGTTTAGTTTTCCCTCGCAAAGAATGTATTGTAGCTATGTTTCCCCAAAAGCATCATCCCGACAATAATATACTTACCATGAGAACATCCATAATTCTCCTCATACTAACCTACTGTTACACTATAACCCTTTACAGGTTAAGCATAGGTTATTTCAAGAGTCTTTGTCTTCGAATCAAACTCACAGAAGTTCTAAAAGCCTATCTTCGAACTCTGTAGCGTCTTTGTTTAACTGACGGGTCATCTCAACAAGAATATCAGCGGCGTCCATGAATGTATTTGAAGCAAGGAGAAGAATTATACCATATCAATACATATCACGTCTTATCGCTTCCACTACTTCTACATCTGCGGGGAGCCAGTCTACTGTGTCCAGCTCGTCTGTTCCCAGCCATTTTGCGGCTTCGTGTTCGAGGAGGGTCATTTCGGAGCCTTCTTTCAGTTCCGCCCAGAAGCAGTCCATGGAGAGGTGGAACTGAGGATAGTCACACTCGACAGTGATTAGAAGATCTCCAACCCGGATTTCAGCGGAGAGTTCTTCTCGGATCTCGCGAGCAAGCGCCTCTTGAGGAGTCTCGCCCAGTTCGATTTTTCCACCGGGAAATTCCCATCCGTCCTTGAAGTCACCGTATCCTCTTTGCGTAGCAAAGATCTTCCCGTCGGCGCGTCGAAGTATCGCCGCCACGACACGGACGGTTTTCTTCACATCTTCTTCGCGCACGGCATCGGACGCACCTGAATTTGTCATCTCTTCGTTTGTCATCCGATCCACCTTCCAAATGATTCAGATACCACTATGATATAAGAATCGGACAGCAGTTTCCAGTCCTTACAAAATGGTTGACAGTGCTTTTAACACGTTGTATGATATATCAAAACGATATATCAATTTGATATACTCTGGTGTCATCAAGGATATCACAATATGACACTATACATTCTCGCAACGAGGTGATTGCATATGACACGTCAGAAACTGCGCCACACACTTCTTCTCTTCTCGCTTCTTCTTTTCCCGATCACGATCTGGTACTTCTCGCCATACCTGATCATCCAGGCCGCGTCGGAGCACATCATGAACGGAAGCTTCATCGTCTTTTCTCTGATGCTGATCCTGTCGATGTTTCTCGGGCGTGCTTGGTGTGGATTCTTATGCCCTGCAGGGGGCCTTCAGGAGTGTGCTCTGCGTTGTAATGACCGTCCCGCGAAGCAGGGCTGGCGCAACAACATCAAATATGTGATCTGGGTACTGTGGATCATCGGCATCATCGTAACCTTCATTCTCGGCAAAAACGGCGTGACAATCGATCCTTTCTTCATGACCGACCACGGCATCTCCGTCGCAAGTATCTATAACTATGTCATCTACTATGGCGTGATCCTGCTCCTTATACTGCCCGCACTGTTCCACGGACGTCGCGCTGCCTGCCACTATATCTGCTGGATGGCTCCCTTTATGGTGATCGGCAGTACGATCGGACGGGTACTGCATATTCCGCAACTGCATATAGAATCTTCCTGCGAAAAATGTGTATCATGTAAGAAGTGCAATCAGGTGTGTCCGATGGGCCTCGATGTGACGTCCATGGTCAAGGCCGGAAAGAACAGCCGTTGCACGGAGTGCACTCTCTGTGGAGCCTGTGTCGATCACTGCCCGAAGCGGGCTCTGAAGTATAGTTGGAAATGGAGTAAATGATATGGCGAAAGATAGAAAAATCGATATGGTGATTCTCGGTTTGCTCTCACACGAGGACATGACAGGATACGACATCAAGAAAAGGATCGACAACCATCTCCGTTTCTTCTGGAAAGGGAGTTTCGGCTCGATCTACCCGGCGCTGGCCGAGATGGAGAAAGAGGACCTGATCAGAAAGACGATTCCTAAGCGACAGCCCGCAGTGAAAGCAGGCGAAGTTGCTTTTGGAAGTGGACGTGAACGGATCGTCTACAAAATTACGGCTACAGGGCGCGAAGCTCTAAGTACCTGGCTTACGGATACCAAAGCCAGCAACGATCTACGTTACGAGACACTTCTCAAGATCTTCTTCGGCGGGGCCGCAGACCGGGAAACGGCGATAGCCAATATCTCCGTTTTTGAAGAACAGGTACGAAGTGATCTGATGCTTCTCAAGATCTACCGTTCCGACCTCGAGAAGCACCTCGATAATGATGACCATCTCTACTTCTACCTCACCGTCTCCTTCGGGATCGATACCTACGAAGCCTACCTTCGCTGGTGCAAGAATGCAAAGGAGAAGCTGGCCGGATAACCTCCTTTGTGATCGGATTATAAGAGAATGGTCTGATGGCCTTATTTTCGAAAGTTGCATTAATTCTGCAATTCTCTCCAGACTGATTGGGTAATAGTTGTTGGCATCGACGCCTACGTTGTAGGTGTCGTTGAATCCAATGGGGCATCGTGCTAAACTAAAAATGCTTGAGATACAAGAGTTTTTCCAAATGCAATTACTCAACAAGGGGTGGTATGAATGAGTAAAACATGTCCTTTCTGTAATGCAACGCTTAACGATGGCGATGTTTTCTGTATGAGTTGCGGGAAACGCTACGAGGCGCCGGCAGATCTGAATCAGGCCCAGGCGGCTTCGAGTCCGGCGCAGGTTTCTCCGAGTGCGGCTCCGGTGAGTGCGAAAACCTGTAATTGCTGTGGAGCCACGATCAAGAGCGACGATGCTTTCTGTACGTATTGCGGGAAGCCGTGTGACGCGGTGAAGCCGCAGGCTGCAGCTCCTGCTCCTGCGCAGGCCATTCCACAGAATTCACCCTGGAATACACCGCTCCCTGAGGGGACCACGGTGATCGTGAATAACACCAAGCCCAAGAATGACATGGGTGCCAAGGTGATCTGCCTGCTTCTGCAACTGGCACTGTGTGCTACGCCTTTCCTGCCGTTTTTCGAGGTAGGGACATCGATCAAAAAAGTGAGTTTCTCCTCCTTCGACGTCATCATGGATACGTCTAAAGCTTATCTGGAATACGCCAAGTACTTCCGAAAATCCTTCTCAGGTTATGATATCGGCGTCATCGTTTTTCTCATAACATCGGCGGTGTTCATTGGTATTGCTCTCATCACGGGACTGCTAGCGATCTTTAATGTGGGTTCGAACAGCAAGAAATTCTGGAAAATGATTGAAGAATCTTCTTCCGCGATCGTGCTGGAAAGTATGTCTATATTTGGAGTCATATATCTGCTCGACCGGGCCATGTATCAGGGAATGAAAGCGCTGTCCGGTCATGCTACGGATCTGTATTCGGCCAAAGTCTGGTTTTTACTCGCTTTTGTAGCAGAACTGGTCATCTACTTCGTGGCACGGCACTTCGTGAAGAAATATAAGTTTGTAAGGTGAGGTGCGGGCGCAAGGCAGTATGCGGCTGGCGCCTGGCAGGTGGAGTTATTCCTGGCATTAGAAAACCCGGCTGGTTAGTCCGGGTTTCTGAGGTTGAGGTTTAAGAAGGCTATGATGAAAAAATCTATTGCTTTGATGGTTTTATTATGCGCTTCGAACCTTAAGTGAACCTTAAAGATCCAGAGAGGTTGTTGTATGAAGCGGAATAGAGTTTAAACTCCTTTAGAAGGGGCTTGCTCAATGTGCCAGTACTTAGAAAGTTTTTCGCGCAGCCTGAACCAACGCGTTTTGTTTTCCACGTACCAGCTTTTCTCCTCCTTATTGTATTTCAACCAACCAATGCCTGATTGTTCATAGAGGTCCTCGAACCAGAAACACCAGGTTCCAGAGGATGTATATGTGTCATAGTAGAAATGGCATTTCGTTTCGGGATCGTAGTAGTTCTTCTCGCTTTCGACATACTTGCACACTCTATTGATCTCATAAACATAGATACTGTTATATCCCTTGTATCTTCCGTCATCTGAATAAGTCATGTGCCAGAGTTTCGACTGATCGTATTTGTCAGGAAGCACGACCCAATTCCCCTTGGTCTTTTCGATATACCATTGGTTCTCATCGAAATCGTACTCCATCCAGCCGAAGTTTCCGTAGTTAGATGAAATGCCCTCGTACCAGTACTGCCAGATCGCCGGATAGACGTTCGTATTCAGCCAGAAATAGCAGTCTGTAACGCTATCATAGTAGTTTCCGGATTTGTGCCAATGACATTCTCTTCCGATGGCATCCACATAGATCGTATCGGAAAAATCATCCGATGCGACGAACTTGATCATATAGCCGGGAATAGGTGTTGGCGTAGGCGTTGCCGTCTTTAAGTTTTCATAATACCGCTCCAGTTCTTCGGAAGACATTGTATAGCTGGTATCTCTTTCCGCCTTTTCGCTACAATACACATAGATAAAGGCAATGGTCGCGACGAGAAGGATCATGACGCCAAAGGGAAGTAACTGTCTCCAAGAATAAAGCTTGGAACGACGTTCATCACGGTAAACATAGGTCTCACTCGATGGCACTTTGGCATTCCGGACACGCTGACCGTTCACATAGTGCAGCGATTCCTCATCTTCTCTGGTGGGAACAAGTACCTGTTCCCGAACCGCATCCAGTGCTTTCTCGATCTTGGAATCCTCCAGGATCTCTTTGAGCGCCGCACCACAATTCGGGCAGGACGGCAGCGCATCTTTCTCCCACTTTAACTTGATCTGCGTCCCGCAGTAACGACAGGTCGCACGGGTCTCATACATGTTCCCCTTGTTAATGATGATCCGCTTATAGTACATCCCCTGCTCATCGTAGTAACCGCTCTTGTAGCTCTTCCCGGAACCCTTCTCCTCGTAGTCTTCCGGAAGATATACATAATCATGGCTGGTACTGCGGATCAAAGAATCCAAATAGGAACCGGAGCGACTGAACACCGGCGGTTGGTTCGACCTTTGCTTCTCTGCCGGCATCACATAATGCGAGACCTGCTTCACATGCACGGGGTTTTCCGGCTGCCTCATATCCAAAATATCGAAAGAATCACTGCTGTGACTCGAGCTCGAATGCGAAAAACTCGAAAAAGAATCGCTCGAAAAGGAACTGCTCGAACTTGAATCGAAACTCGAACTCGAATGCGAACTTGAACTATGTTCAGATGGCATGTACTAATACCTCCACGACACCTATGTCCCCAGCAAAAGCACTGCGTTCTTCTCCCAACGCCAATCTCATAATCATAGTATACACTATAACCACTGAAAGTATCAGCGGGAATTTGTTCGCATCTTCGAATAGGCACGGGGTGGTCTGGGGGTAGTATGGCACGGGGGGCTGGGGATAGTATGGCACGGGGCATCCGACGGAAGTTCGATAAACACGTCTGTCGTCCTACGGTTTTTGCCAAAAAATAGGACGAATCAAGGATACTCAGAGAATCCAACATATAATTTCATCGGGCGCGTAGGACGGATTTGTACTCACCCCCGGAAACAGTCTGACAAAACCGTGAAAACCGTAGGACGAATTTAAAGAAATCGCATCTTCCGTCGGATGCTTCGTAGGACGGAATCTCGGGTGGCTAGTCTGTCGTCGTACTCACCCCAAGAAAAATACGACTGAGCCAGTGCTTTTTCTGAATCAGTCGTATCTTCCATACTTTTGTATTGTCTTTTGCACTCAGATGGTTCCGCGGTCGATGCCGTACTGCTTGCAGATCTTGGTGAATTCTTCGGACTGGCCGAAGAAGGCCAGGATGCTTCTTCTCGTCTGGCGCTTGGCCTGGAGTTCGCCGATCCAGTAGGTCACTTCGGAGGCGGCGGGCTCTCTGTCCATGAAAGTGGTGTAGAGCCGGCGGATGTACTCGTTGTCCTTCAGCCTGAACTTCACAAATTCCTCACTGGTGAAGAATTGTTTGGCCGCAGAACAGCCGGTCTCATCCAGATTGGTCAGAGCCAGGCTCCAGTACAGCAAACCTCCTTCTTCCGGGTCACGGGCCAGGCAGCAGGTGTATAGGCGGGTGGCGAAATCCGTGGCGTTCTTCGAAGCGATGGTGGCCTTGTGATAGAGGGCGCCTGACTTCACGCCGTAAGTGGCACAGACATTGCACCACTCGACAGATTCAATGAAATCGTTCACCACCTCGGCACGAGTCTTCGCGCCAGAATCGATTGCTTTCACCCAGCCGGCCTTACCATCATCGTCCGATTCGCGGTCGAAGAAAGTCTTGTAAAGCGTCTCCACAAAATCATCTGTGGAAAGCTTGCGGTCCATGAATTCGGGTGCTTCCAGGAGGAAGTAGCGGGCGCAGTCAGCGCCGGTCTCCCCTTCTTCGACTACCTGCTTCACCCAGTATTCTTTGCCCTCCGGCTCTGATTCACGGTTCAGCGCAACAACATAGAGTCTTTCCACGAAATCCTCGAATGTCGGGGCTTCCGTCGGAGTGGGGGTCGCAGCCGCGGTCGCCCTCCTAGAAGGCGACTTCGTTGTTGTTTTTGTAGGCGCCTTTGTCGGTGTAGGTGTCAACTTCTTTGTTGGGGTCGGCGTGGCCTTCTTAGTGGGCGTCTTTGTCGGTGTAGGCGTCAACTTCTTTGTTGGGGTCGGCGTGGCCTTCTTGGTGGGCGCCTTTGTCGGTGTAGGTGTCAACTTCTTTGTTGGAGTCGGCGTGGCCTTCTTAGTGGGCGCCTTTGTCGGTGTAGGTGTCAACTTCTTTGTTGGAGTCGGCGTGGCCTTCTTAGTGGGTTTCGGCGTACTCGTCGGGCGCGGTGTGCTTGTCGGTTTCGGCGTATTTGTCGGGCGTTTGGTCGGAGTCGGGGTCGGGGTGACGCCGGCGCGGAAAGTGGCCTGAAGCTTGCCGCCATATTCTCCGGTTTTATCCGTGATCACGCAGCTGATCGACTTACCCACATCTGCGGATCGTACCACGTAAGTCGGTCCATAGAAACCGTTATCTTCACCACCTGTCTTCCAGGTATAAAGCAAGTGGTTGGCAGGGCAATTGCAATCCGTGACCGTAACTTCCAACGTCTCACCCACGATCGTTTTGCCGGTACGGGTAACATAACCCTGCAACTGCGGTTGCTTTGTCGGCTTTGGCGTGCTTGTCGGGCGCTTTGTATTCGTCGGTCTAGGGGTGCTCGTCGAACGCGGCGTATTCGTCGGTTTTGGAGTACTCGTTGGGCGAGGCGTGTTCGTCGGTTTTGGGGTGCTCGTCGCTTTCTTAGTCGGAGTCGGAGTCGCTTTCTTCGTTGGAGTATTAGTCGGCTTCTTCGTGGGTGTCGGGGTACTGGTAGCCTTCTTGGTGGGCGTAGGAGTATTCGTCACCTTCTTCGTCGGAGTGTTGGTAGGCTTCTTCGTTGGAGTGTTAGTCGGTTTCTTTGTAGGTGTATTGGTAGGCTTCTTCGTAGGTGTATTAGTCGGTTTCTTCGTCGGTGTATTGGTCGGCTTCTTTGTCGGAGTCGGGGTGGGAGTGTCTTTCACGTCCCAGGAGTCGATGGAGCCGTAGGATGCAACGCCGGGGACTTTACTCTTATCTACATTATCAGGCGTCAACTTGACCGTGATGTTCAGAGAGCCGGTGGCGTTGGGGACCTTGTAGACGATACGCTTGTAATTCTTGTTTTGGTTCTGCTCCGGATGGCTCGCATCGACCTTCACGGTGGGGGCCAGCTTCCAAGGCGCGGCGTTGTAAGCTTTGCCGTCCATGGAATCGATGAACTCACCGGCCTGGGAAGAAACAAAATCGAGAGTCAGGGTGTGGCCGTTTTTGGCGGTCAAAGTGATGGTGTTCCCGGAACGGGAAACAGACTGCTCCGTGTACATGACCCAGTACACGTCATAGACTTTGCGGAGAGTGACTTCATCACGGACCACAAGGGATTTGCGGTCATCGGTCAGAAGGAATCCGCGGCGGGCGCCGGAAGCCTTGGAGCTGACGAGATCCGTCATGTTCACCACGGCTTTGGCCTGGGAATCCGAAGTGGCAACCGTAAGGCCGGCAGTCTTACCGAGGGCGTAGCCGCTATCGTTGGGATTCGGATCGATCAGGAGAGTGTTGTGACCGTCAGGGCGCAGTCGGAAGATCTTCCAACGGTCGTCGTGCTGGCGGTAATAACCGTCCACGGTGTAGTCGTCTTTGCCCAGATCAGCGGCCCATTTCACGCCCTGGGAATTGAAAACAAAACTGCCCTGATCCAGATGTACGAAGTATTCTTCGACAGTGGTGCCGGCTTTGACGCCCAGGAAAGTCTGGCCGGATGCGAAACTGTTACGGAAAGTGGCAAAGGCCGAGGTGCCGCCGGAGACCCAGTCTCGGCTGAGGGCGCTGACGTTATCGGCCTGGGGCGCATACCAGCAAAATGCCTGGACCAGATGAGAAAAATCGTCGGTAGTATTTTTGACACGGTTATAGATCGTCGTGCTGTAGCCCTGGATGTTGTAGTGCTTGTAGAAATAGAGTTCGCCTGCGGTGGTGACTTTGCCGTCGGGGGTATCGCCGAAGGTGAACATGCCGACGTCGGACTCGAGGGCGTGGATCGCGATGACGGGGCGGCCTCCGGCCATGCCTGCGCAGGTGTCCAGGCCGTACAAAGAGCCGGTCTTTTTGTTGACTTCAAGGGCAGTCTCCATGGAGGAGAAAATCATGGACAGGTTGTCAACGGTCAGGCACCAGTACTGGGTGCTCTCGTTGCTGAGGCCGCCGGGACCGTATGCGTTGAGGTTTCTTTCCATGCAGATGAAGGCGTCCTGGCAGAGGCTTGAGGTGATCGCGGGGTATTCGTCCATGAAGGCGAGGGCCGCCATGGCGATGCCGGAGTTGACGAAGGAATTGTGGTTGTGGTCGTAGTAGACGCCCTTGACTGTAGCGTTGGTAGAATCCTGTTCGGAATACTTCAGGTCGGCCTTCTTACCCGGGGAATCGGGGGTGAAAGAATCGTTGGCGACGCGGAAGCAAAGGCGCACGATGGCCTCTTCGAGACGGGTTTTGCGGGTGGTGTTGGCGTTCCAGGCCGGGTACATCCAGTCGTAGGCGATGGCCAGGCCCTGGCTGAAGAGACCGAAATCCAGGTTGTGCCAAGGATTGATGTCGTTGAAACTCGTTACGCGATCCAAGATCGTCCAGGCAGCTTCGGCGTAATTTTTCTTCTCGGTGGCGTTGTCAGAGAGCTGGTACATCAGGCCAAGGACCATCATTTTGATGCGGAAATCATCGGCAGCGGTGCCCTTGCCTTTGGGGCCGGGCATTCTCTTCTCGAACATCTTCTGATACGTAGGAAGGTAACTGTTCGGGTCGTTACTGATACCGTCGACAAGTGCATCGGCGCGGTTCTTGATCGTGGTATACAGTTCGTGTCTGGGGTCCGAGTTGTTGGACTTGATGGGCTTGAGCTGTTTGGAAACGATGTCGGCCGTGAGCATCAGGCGGGGGTGTTTGCCGCACTGGGAGGACTGCTTGTAATCATCCAGGATGTCCCCTGCTGCCCGTCGGGTGTATCCGTATTCGTTCTTGAGACTGGTGTAGATCTTGGTGGAATATTCAGTCAGGATCCCGTCTAGTTTCGACGCGGCCTGGACCTCGCGGACGCCGTAGAAAACGGGCGTCATCTGCATGACTAAAACTGCCGCGATGGCACCGACGGCCAGGCGGAACCGGTTGCTCCTAATTCTTAACATGTTTTTTCTCCTTCTTCTGTCTTCTGTGTGTCAATGCTTCAATGTCATGTTTTGTCTTGGTGGGCGGGGCGCTGTGCGGACGTCGGGCCCGGTGTGTGATGTGGTGGGTCGGCGTTGTGCGGACGTCGGGCCCGGGGTATGGTGTGGGCCGGGACGCTGTGGGGCATCGGACCCGGTGTATGGTGCGTGGCCTGCGGATGGCCAGCGAGGCGGGCGCGATTTGAGGATGGTCGCGCGGGCCGGGATGCGGGCGGGTCAGGATAACTGAGCGCCCATGGATGCTTCAAGATTCAGATCCACGAGGACAAGTTTTTTTGCCTCATCATAGGGGAAATCCTTATCGAAGATCACGTCGATGCCGGAGATGCCGGTGTTGACGTCGGTGACGTAGCTGACGAGTTCGACGTCGTAGGTTTCGTCGCCGATCTTGACCGGGAACTTGTTGTGGCCGGCGAGGTAATCGGCCAGCTGCTTGGTGGAGTCGCGATAGGTCTCAACGTTGATGTGGAGGCCTTTGTAGTTCTCACTCTTGAAGAAGCAGGTGGATCTGCTGATGTCGAGGCCTGTGCCGCGAATGCCGAAGCTGACAATGCCGGTGCGGGAGTCGGCCGTGTCCACCTGGTAGATGGATGTGACCTGAGTGATGCTGGCTTTACGAACGCGGCCGTAGAAGTCGATGTACTCGATAATCTGGCCGGCGGTGAAGGATCCCTGGAGGACACTGCCCATGGCGGTGGTCTCGTCACCGAGGCATATGACGCTGATGAATTCGAAGAAATTGGCGCTGTTGCGGAAAGAGTTCTCGATGAGCTGCAGGGTCTGCTGGGTACGCTCGACCTTCTCGTCTGCAGGTGCGGGAGTCTCGGTAGCGTCGGTGAATCTTGTCACGACAGCGGTGGTCGGACTGGTGGTGCCGATGGTCGTCTCGTAGGAAGTCGGATTACCCGGATCCAGGTTCTTCTCACAGGCAGTGGCGGATATGATCAGTGCGCCACAGATCAGGGCTGTGGCGATTCTATGAAATCTTCTCATGACGGATTCCTTCCTTTTCCCTCTCGAGCAGACAAAATCCCTGCTCATTCTTTCATGTGGAGTATAGCAGAATGAGACAGGGATGGAAAGTGGCGGCGGGGTTGGCGCCGATAGCGGCGACGCGGGTCACTCGTGGTAGGTATAGTTGCCATCGAGTCTTGCGTAGGACAGGACGTTGCCTTTGTTGCCGTCTTTATCCAGATCGAGGTCGTAGAAGATGGAGTTGATGTCGTTGCCGCCGAGGTTAAATTTCAGCTTTACTTTGGTGAGCGGATCTTTTAGCGCGAAGACGAAGACGGAGTAGGTATGAGTACCGGACGGCGGGTATGGTCCGACGTACTGGCCGCCCTTCTTACCTTTATCGAATGCGCCTTCTTCCAGAGAAGTTTCTTCTGTGAAAACATCCATGTGGAGCCAGTTGCCGTCGATCATGATGACCACGTACTGCGAAGCACCTTCGACTTTGGTCCAGCGGAGATCCGGTGAAATATTCTGGCCGAAACTGGTGTTGGTGATCTTCTCATCCCACACACCATTGTGCAGGAGCGCAGAAGACAGATCAAACGTAGCCAGATCTTTGAACGCGGAAATATCGCGAATATAGGTCTGAGACTGCAGCGCAACCTTGAATTCGTCGGGCATCTTCTCCAGGAATTCATTCGTGTCGATGGACTTCACGTCGGCCGGGATCGTCAGGATGACCTCGCCTTTGTCGGATTCGAGGCGCATCTTCGCCGTGCCGTCCTGATAGATATCGCCGCCGAGTACTTTGACATCGGTATAAATGGTCTGAACCATGCCGCAGTCCAGGAGCATGTCGCTCCACAAAACGGGGGTCTCGATGCTGAGTTTCTCCGTGCCGTCAGCGTCTTTGTTGATCGTGACCGAACTGATGTCCATCTTGTCCTGGAAGCGGAAGTAAGCCTTGCCCGGTGTGCCCTTGAGGGAGCTGTCGAGGTAGGTGCTGACAGCCGTGACGTCGGAGGTCTCGATGTACCATGCGGTGCCGGGCAGCTGGAAGTTATCGTCCCAGGTCCACTTCGTGATCTCCTTGCTCTCTACTTCCCAGTTGCCGTCCGCGGTCTTCTGGACGTAGGAAACCTTTTCCTCGATGACCTGCGGAATCATGCCCTGGTCAACGCGGCGGGTCTCTGTCTCGGTCTTATGCTGCGGCTCAAAAGTCGTCGCGGCAGTGGTTGCGGCGGTGGTGGTCGTGGGCGCGGACGTTTCGTCCGGGGTCTTCGAACATCCTGCGATGATCGCGGTGGCGGTCAGAACAGACGCGGCTAGAACGATGGCTTTTCTCATATGGCAGTACCTTCCTAAGTCGATGGATAAAAACATTATAACATTTGTGGGAAAGGGGCGCGAGACGTAGCCGGGCAGGGCTCGGACGCGCGTCGCGCAGGAGATTGCTACGCGCGGGCGGCGCGTGGCGAGTTGGGCGCGGCGCGGGTCGTCGCTTGTCTCGTCTTGGGGATTATCTTATAATCCGTTATATAAAACAAAGGGCTCGCGGGCGTGTCGTCGCGGGCCACTTCGGTCGGGGCGTAGTATGAACCAGAACTCTTGGAGCCAACAGATAATCGAAAAAGCCATCGAATATATTGAGGGAATTTTTGCCGGAAATGCTGACGGACATGATGCCGCGCACTCTCTGCGGGTGTACCACAATGCGCAGGTGATCGCCGAGAGTTACCCGGAGTGCGACAGCCTTCTCGTGGCTCTCGCTGCGCTGCTGCACGACGTAGACGACCACAAACTTTTTGCCACCGAAAACAACGAAAACGCCCGACGCTTTCTGACCGGGCAAGGTGTGGAGACATCGCAGATCGAAGCCATCTGTGAGATCATAAACGCCGTTTCTTTTAGCAAAAATCGGGGCCAGACGCCTGCGACGCTGGAGGGGCGGATCGTGCAAGACGCGGACCGCCTAGATGCCCTCGGCGCAATCGGCGCTGCAAGAACTTTTGCCTACGGAGGAAAACACGGACGAAGCCTCGAGGATTCCATCGCGCATTTTCACGAGAAGCTGCTGCTTCTGCGCGACACCATGAATACGCCCGAAGGCAGGGCGATGGCCGACAAACGGCATGCCTTTCTCCAGGCTTTTCTCGAGGAATGGGACGCCGAGATCTGAGGCCGGCGGTTACTTCTCAACGTTGAATTTGACTGAAACGATCTCCTTGGCATCGCGGAAAAGCACGATGTACTCGCCGTCGCCGGTATAGCCGCAGTAGATGTACTTCTCGTAGGACTCGCCGGGCTTGAGCTCGCCGGCCGACTCGATGCTGTTGCTGCGGAAATAGCCCTGCAGTGAGGAAAGAACGAGCTCGCCTTGAGGGTCGTAGGTATAGTATTCGTAGCGGCCGAGACGGTTGGGCTCGTCGCTGGTGTTCGTGATGGTCACCGGGACGCGGATGATGCCGCCTGTCTCTTCCGTGCTGCGGTCCACCGTGATGTCGTCGTGCACCACGATCTCCAGGCCTTTGAATTCAACGGTCTCTTCCACGTTGTAGGTTGTGCCCATGTAGCGGCCCGACTGCCTGCGGCTGTATGCGATGCCGTAGGACGCGAGGAAAAGAATGAGGCTCAGGATCACCGAAAGCACCAGGATCAAAGTCTGCCTGGAAGACTTTCTACCACCCTCGATCATGGCCAGAAGGCTGCCGAGGTTGATCACGGCGAAAGCCAGGGACAACGCGCCGCAGATCGTGATGCCGGGGTAAATGCCCGATGGGATCAGGACGACCGCGGCGCCCAGAATGTGGGCGGTCAGGGCGACGATGTTGCTGGTTTTCTTATCGGAGTTGCGGCCCGCAATGTTGGCGATGCCGCCGATCAGCAGGCCTGCGCTGCAAATAAGACCCAGCGCGCCCTGGGAACTGCTTTTGACATAAACGTTGAACATGTCCGCCATGCTCATCGCCCAGCTGATGATGAGTGATATGAATCCTACATAAACGCAGGCGACGATGCCGATGATGCCGATCACGAGGCGACCCACGGACCAGGAGCCAGGGACTTTCATCTTCTTATACTGGTAGGGATAGTTGTTCTGCGGGGCAGGTTGAGGGTAACCCTGGGGATAGCCCTGGGGATAGCCCTGGGGTGCCGGCTGGAAGCCCGGTTGGGGTGCAGGTTGCGGATAGCCTTGGGGCGCCGGCTGGGGCGCGACTGGTTGTGCCTGTGGGGCAGGCTGCGGTGTCTGCTTGAAACCCAACGGGTGCATCGCAAATTTGTACTCCTGTGACGGTCGAGGCGGAAGCGGCATTTCTATGTTCTCTTCCTCCGTTTTCGCCTCTCCCGGGAATCCACACTCCGGGCAGATCATAAAACCATCACAATACATCCCGCATTGCGGGCAGATCCATATACTCACGTCTTTTCCTCTCAATTATTGTTCGATTTCCCCATTTAACACTGTTACAAACTCTGCTATTTCAGCACTTTGCGGAGAGTCTTCTCATCCGCGTCGAAATGCTTCTGTATCTGCTTGATGATCTTCTCCAGTGAGGTCTCCGGCTTGTCGCCGTACCGTTTCGTTACGAAATCGTAGCCCCACAAATACTCCGGAAGTGTCATTTCTGCCACGGACCATCCGAAGGATTCGCCCTGCTTGTTCAGTCGCGGACGGAAGTCCTTGGCAACGAGGTAACCCATCATCTGGAGCTTCGCGCACACACCGTCGAAGTTCTTTTCACCGCCCTTACCAAAACCGGCCTTCTCCTTCATCTCGTAGGTCATGAGCGCCTGGGCGCAGCCGTGTCGGGCGAGGTCCTGCTTCTTCACCTTGTCGAGGTCCATACCGTTAGGGATGAAAAGGTCCATGATCAGTTTCTGGCGGTAGTCGGCCTTGCCGTCGTCGTAGCGGGCGTCGAAGTCATAGCCGTCGCGGCGGAAATTGGCGAAATCCGGGAACCACTTCTTGGACACGAAGCCCGCGCGGTTGCCGAAAAACTTACCGTAAGCGACTTTGCCGGTGCGGGTCAGGGCCACGCGCCACTCCCACGGATCCACCTCCGCGTTCCCGCACCACCAGCACTCCGGAGCAGTCATGCATTCCACCGAAAAGCCGGGCACCGTATTGGCAAAAAGCGGCAGGAAACCGACTCTCTCCACGACTTCCAGGAGTTCATCTGCACTGTGGATACAACTCTCGTCGTCCCAGTCCAGCCCCTCCATGATCCATTCACCGTTAATGACTTCCATTTGCTACTCCCGTTTCGCGCAGATCGCCGAGCGTCACGACCTGCGCGCTAACCGCGTCGAGGCGCCCTAACCTAACAGCTTCACGACGCCTTCCAGTTCACGCCTGCATCGGCCAGATTCGTGCCCGTATCAGCCATACCGGCATCCAGGCTCTTCAGCATATTCTCATGGAGATTCCAGAAAATATCGGCAATCTCTTCTCTCGTATAATACTTGCAGCCCTCTACGCTCTCAAACTGTTTCTTGATATCGCCTTCTGACATCTCTGCCCAGGCATTTGTGTAGCCACCGTTCTCGGAATCCCTGATGTACAGACTGACCATACATCCTTTAGTGAAAGCTTCTTTCGATGCAAATACCGCATCCCATTCGCCCGGCGCTGCATTGAGCGTTGCTGAATACATGAACTGATTGGAGAATACACCATCTCCAAGAGAGACCTTGCCTTGTTCCAGATTGAACTCGCAATTCACGATGGTCTTTTTGCCCGAACCATCGAACGTGAATTTAAACGTTCTGCCGACTTTATCCTCTTCATCGTTCATGTGATAAAGCAGTTCCGCATAAGTCTTTTCCGTTGCGCTATACTGAACATAGTCATTCAGTGAGAACATATATTTCGATGTCTGACCATAGAAAGAACGCCAGCCCTCACTCACGTCTTCAGTTCGCGCAAGCTTACCGATGGCATCGTAATAATACTCCGTCCACTTCATGCCACAATCGCTGCAGACACCATTACTAAACTTATGCTCATTTTCCAAAACGAGTTCCATGCTCAGTGTCTGTGTCGGATCGACCTCTCTGTACTTCTGGCCAAAGCTGATTCCGCCGTCTTCCATTGTCAGATTGATTTCGGAAAAAGAACTGTCAGACATCTTGATCAGTCTCGAATACAGGATCGCGATGTCCTTCTTGATCTCTTCGCTGTGAGCGGCCAACGCCGAATCATCAACCACGTCGAAGTAACCTTCTTTACCGTCGATCAGATCATCTATATATTTCTCAATCTCTTTCAGGCCGACAATATCAACAAATCCATTCGTGACGTATCTGGTGTTGTCATCGTACTGAAGCTCCACATTCACAGACACGGTTTCTGTATTCGTATAAACCATCATGCCGATATCATTTCCGTATTCTGTAGAATAATAGCTAAGATCGATTACCGGGCCTGCGTACATATTTTCACTGAACCCATATATTCCGTAGCCTCGGATCCCGTCAGCCAAAACATACACGCCATGGTCTCTTTCCGGGTACTGCTTAAGATAATACGCTTCCGTCTTCTCAAACCAGTCTTTGTCCAGATCTTTAAAAACCGGTACCGTCCCAATTGTTTCTTCAACAGATTCCGTAGTCGTGGTCACGTTCTCTGTGGTCGCCCGCGTCGTGGTCTCACTTGGTTTCGACGTCTCCGTCTCCCCGCTCTTACAACCGCTCAGGACACCTGAGCACAAAATAATACAGCTTGCAAATACTGCAACAATCTTTTTCATTTTTCCTTTTCCTTTTCTCAAAAAATTTGAACCAACGCGCCTAGTATAGCAGAAAAGCAAGGATTTTCAAAGAAAGCGGCCACGGCTCAGTTCCCGTCGCTCAGTGACACGTTCCACCCTTCCTTGATGACCTTATGTCCGTCTACGTACTTATTCCTGAAAAGCTCTGCCGTTTCGCGGTCGGCATCGATCTGGCGCGGATATTCCGTATTGATTCTTTCGAACTCCGCCTCCGTGATCTCTGCATAGGTAATGAAATCATCGTTCCGGCTCGGCTGTCCGTGCCAGGCAAAATACTGTCTGCCGGAAGGAAGGTCCCTATACCCCACGCCGAAGCGTACATTATTGGAGAGCAGGCGCATATCAGGACGTTTCTTCGGTGCGGGCGGATCGTTCAGCGTCACACCGTAAAGTGCCGCCCCGGCTTTCAGCAGGTAATGCTTCCCGCTCGTTGTATTCATCACTTTTTTTGCATGAATGAGATTTCCCATCACGTTCGGGTTCTCCATGCCGACCGAATACAGGTCAAAAGCTGTTTCCTCGGAAAAGGCTTTCTGCTGGGCGAGGATATCCATAAAGCAGCGGGACTCAACATATCCGATGTCCATCTGATCCATCTTAAGTTCCACAGCCTTCATGATCAGCTTGATCAAGCCTCGTATATCGTACGACTGCCCGGTCACCATCCGGCACGTGTCTTTCATCCAGGCCACACGGCAAAGTTCTCCTGCTGTAAAAGCATTATGGACCATCCACCACTTCCGGTCCGGTGTCCGGATATACAGATCCGGCTCCCGCCCTCCGTTGGAGATCTCGTACTCGTCTGTGCCCCGAATCAGGAACACCTTCTCGCCCCGCTTCTCCAGTATATATTCCTCGTCCTGATAAAACCGTTTCGTTTCCATAGCTTACTGCTTCACCTTTCTGGTCCAACCTCTTCAGAAGATTGAAACACTCTTTTCTTTTACGCAAACCACTTAATCCCGATCGTACACATCACTTCGATGCGCAATCGAGATGGCAACAACTATCAATTCATCATCCTTGATTTCAACAAGCAAGCGGTAATCACCAAGAGGAAGCCGACTTTTTCCACGACTTCCAGGAGCTCGCCGGCGCTGTGGACGCAACCTTCGTCGTCCCAGTCCAGGCCTTCCATGATCCATTCACCGTTGATGACTTCCATTTATTTCTCCAGTCCCGCATAGAACGCCACGGCCTGCGCGATTTCCTCGTCTGTCGGGTGGCCCTTGGCGATGCCGCCGACCAGTTTGAAGGGGCCGAAAGTATCGAATCCCAGGCATGTGAACTCGCCCAGGGCCTTGCAGTTCTTGGCGTCCGTGATCTTTTTGATCGCGTCAAAATAGCCCTTACGTTGTGAGCCGCATGTACCGAGGAAGAACACTTCTTTTCCCTCCGGAAGATTCTCCTGCGCGTACTTCAGGAGTTGCTTGGCGAAACTGCTGTAGTAAATGCCCGAGGCGATGCCGATGCGGTCAAACCCGCTGAGGTCGATGGCCTTCTCCTTCATGATATCCACCAGCGTCACTTCGTGCTCGGCGGCGATCCCCTCCAGCACCTTACGCGTGTTGCCATGATGCTCCGAATAATAGATGATAGCGGTCTTCATATGTGGGCTCCTTTAAAAGAATAACTGTCCCCAACATTATATAATCTGAGGACAGTTATGACTACTCATTGTCTCACTTCTATAACAGCATATCGGCAAATGTATACCTTTTTTGCCGATATGCAGTTTTACACGGCAAAAACGAACCACCGACAGTTATAACTTCGCAATGAACTTTTGTTATACATTTTCATACCATTCTGCATTGCAATCAACGTTATTCGGTTCAATAATAGTTTTATCAAATTTTTTGGAGGTGTGTTATATGGGTAAAACAACAAGAAACAGAAGGTTTATTTCTATTGTGGTGGCTTTGATGATGATCTTCTCTTTATCAATGTCCGTGATTAAAGCGAACATTGCGCGAGCAGATGGCTGCATCGGCACCCTAACAATGTGCACTTTTCACGTGCGTGCATCCGGTTCATATGCAGATTTAGGAAAATGCAGAATCACATTTTCCACTAGCAATCCACGTACTGGAGTCATCAGCTTAAGTTCCGACATAACTTTCAAAAAGGACGGAAAGAAGATTACTCTTCCTGCCGGCACAACGTGGGATTATAGCGCTTCTTCTTACAAAGAAGGCGGAAAGATATTCCTTGATATGGATTTCGAACACTCGCCTGCATCTGCAGCAACTATTGCCAACAAATATGGTCTCAAATTATTATCCGGAAAGATTCATTTAGACAACAGTAAAATATCCGGAGTCTTCTGGAAGATAGATTGTCTCGAAAGCGGATTCTATTTCCGTTATAACTGAACAAAGTAATAGTACTTTAGAACGATATCACTCGTTTCACAAAAAACAACAAGGCTGCTCACTTATGGGCAGCCTTGTTGCATTATACTTAAATGTCTCGTCTCAAAGAACATCTATTCAATCAAATATATTGCTTGGCATATTCCAGCCAAAACTCCTTTTTCTGAGCATTCCAGTTATTACCAATTCCATGAACTTCGGATGCATTTCCAAACTCATGCCATATAGAATTGTTACCATTTTGCATATGCTCTGCCTTAGTTAGTATTGCCAAAGTTGAATCCGTTTTCTGTCCTATGTGATGCAACTCATATGGTAATCCAGATGAAGGATCAATAGGTGATTTACCATCCAAAATAAGGTCCAAATTCGTTTTCCCATCATGAATATAATCCACATCAATATCGCGTATCAAAGCAGTTTTTCCATTAACCATACTGGGCTGTAACCCTGCTTCCCTACAGATATTGTATTGGTCCATATTTTTGAACTGCTTGATCACATCAAGAGGATACTTAGACTCTCTCTGAATCTGTGCTGCTTCATTCATCGTCAATCCATTACAGGTTGCTCCGCGCAAGCCCTGGTATTCTGCCGCACCACCGGCAACTGCTCCAGTTATTGCTCCCCATTTAAAACCTTCGCTACCCTTTAGAGCCGCCGTTTTAACAGCCTCTTCAAAGTTTCCAGTCTGTATTCCCTTTACGACACCAGCAGAAACTCCGCTGAAAAGTCCTGAAGTGAGTGCCATAGTCGTGGCGCCTTTTGCCGAAGCAGCGAAAATCATGCTTACTGCTGGGGCTACACCACCGGTTAATACGGATACAGTGACACAGAAAAGAATGACACCTGCTCCAATTGCAACATTTTTAATGATTTGCGAGAGGGAATCATCCGGGGTTGTTTCCTGGAAAAGCTTTACTGTCGTCTGACCATTATCGCCAAGAGTGAATATATATTTCTTTCCTTCGAAAGCCTTTTGAAATAAACATCATCTATAGAATCTGTAAATCCACTTAAGCAGAAGGTACCTAAGTTCCACCCATAGTGCGGATCATCATTAGAATCTATCGAGGTATCTCCTACGTAATTATTCTTCTTCGTCTGGCGAGAGTATATAGTGGATTCAAAGAACTTCTTCTTTCCTGTTTCGGGTTCGGATGGCCGGTTGTAGCTGGCATAAAACTGGTAAAACTCGGCGCATTTCTTATACTCATAATCAGAAGTGTCGACCACCCAAAAGGAGCTTTCATCTACTAGTTTCTTTAATTCGTATGCAACAATGATTCTGTAGTAGCATCCATTCTCCAGTTGAATATCGTTGATTCCGTCATACGCTTCGACCTTAACGCTATCTGAAAGATCCGTTACGACTTTGCTTGTAACCCACTTAACTCCGTCAAAAGAGGTCTGAAACAAGAATGCTCCATCCTGGATTTTCTCACCAAGGTCAACTCCATTTATCACTTTTTCATCATCTTCAACAATATGCCACTCTTCGTCAGGAGCATACTTCAAAGCATTCTTATAGATGTACGAAAATGAAAAGACTGTACCATCTGTAACTTCAAAAGCAGGTTTGCCATCCTTCTCATATTCCTTAACGAAATCGCCCTGCAAATTAAGGAAACCCAAACTTGCGGATGCCTCTTTAGTTGAACAAACCGAAACATTTGAGTCAATCTCATATTCACTTTTGTTGTTAAATACGTAAAAGCGGCCATCTAGATTAATCTTCTGTTCATCCGCGCGAACATCCGTATGTGAAACTACAGATACTCCCTCCAGAACAAACGTGGTTGCTAACAGTACTGACAACGCACTCGTAACTATTTTCTTCATAATACTCTCCCCCCAAGTCGATATAACATGGGATTCCCCTGAAATACTTGTTAAGAAAAGTATAAACAACACACCCTAGGTAAGTATGAATAAGCAATGAAGAGTCAATTAACAAAAGGAGAAATCAAAGACAAAATACGAAAGCCAATAATTGCACTTTTTTGTTTTCGTCTAGTTATTTGGAGAATGCTACATCATAGACTTCAGGTAATCCAGGATACCTTTCTGCACAACATCAACTTCTTCACCTAGCCAATTTACATTACGAGTTTTCAAGTTGTTTGAATATAGTTTATCCAAAAACACCTTCTCAACACGCACATAGATCTCGTCCATGGTATTCTCTCTCATTCTCGAATCTTCGAAAATGTATATCGAAAGACACATCTGAAGTTTCTCTTTGTCAACGTGTTGGAATAAGTAATACAAATCAAACACATCTTTATATCGTGTAGATAAAGATCCCAATCGCAATAGCGACTTTAGTTTCTCGGCCACCATCTGTTCGTTAGAATTGATAAGCAGGCTCGCTCCATTGTCATCATATGCAATATCAAAGCAATACTCATCTTGTTCTACTTCCAGCTTATTGTGTACACCGAGATCCAATTTGTTTTCAATCGAAAAGCCCTTCGAATCTGTAATACGAACAAACACTCTTTTGCCATGATAATCCTGTTGTTTCAATTCTGAAATCTTACCAACTCGTACTATATTGATGCCTTCCAGGCAGTTTATCCTTCCAATAAACCGATCAATAGATTCATCGCTTAAAGAGTACCGAATGAAATCAAGATCCAGATCCTGCGTTGCCCGACGAACATTCTTAGTTTTACTACGCATGACAACGCCACCCTTTATCGTAACATTTCTGTTTAACTCACTGGTTGCGATTGCTTTCAGAATTATATCCTGACACACTTTCGCCTGCGCATTCGCATCGCCGTACCCATTTTCGATTTCTTTTCTGATCATAGCATCTATGTCGATCATAGTACCTCCAGTTGGAGCAGTTCCCTAATCTTCGATGACTTTGGGGATGCATCTACGTATTCCTCTACTTTACGCATATCCAAGTCATACACGATCTCTCTATAATTCAAGAGTATTTCCTTATAGTAGTCGAACGGCAATTTGGTTTTGTGGCGAAGTAACTCAACCAACATACGCTCTTTGTTGTATATCCGTATTGCATATCCATCACGTTCTACGATATCAACGCCCATAAGAAGTATTTCTCTCTTCTCAAATACTTGTACAACCCTCTTATCCGGAATCTTTGCTGAGTTCCGATCCGTTGCAAGATAACACTTCTCCGGAATCACATCTGTAAGATTATAGTGGTAAAAAGCACTATCCATGGTGTATATTGCTTTAGGGTATTTCATGGCAAGAATAAACTTCTCGGGCACATACTTCTGGTCGGAGTACACGCCTTTCTCCAAACGAAAAATCCTGCCTTCGTCAACTGCTCTATCCAACAGGTAATTCGTCCCATACAATTCGATACATTGGTCATAAGACATCAGCATAACTAAACCTCCGCATTTTTACAAGTTTTGCGTATGTTTACTTAAATTGTACAACCTGAGGATTAAGATTGCAATATTCTCACAGGATAATCGAGAAAGCTCTCACTCGACCTCGTCTTTCCTTTCACACCTAGTGAGAAAGCATATACTGGGACACTGATGATGCCCACGGTAACAGCGCGGCAGGAATCTGCCAAAATCAGTTTTTACGATGCAACGTAGATTTACTGCGCAGAACACTGTGGGCATTGTTCTGCGTTATGTCCTATTTTTTCATAAATGCGGAACACTTCATAGAACAACGGGGCTTTGTTCTGCGTTATGTCCTATTTTTTCACAAATGCAGAACACGACATAGAACAACGGGGCTTTGTTCTGCGTTATGTCCTATTTTTCCACAAATGCAGAACACGACATAGAACAACCGGGCATTGTTCTACATTCTGTCCTATTTTTTCACAAATGCAGAACACTTCATAGAACAACCGGGCATAGTTCTACCAAGTCCGGTCAAGTCCATATTAGTGTGTAAATTCATAATCCTGCATAATGTAAGTTGTTAAGCTACT
>LVAV01000010.1 GCA_001604185.1 Clostridiales bacterium Firm_16
TCGCAAAACCCCTGAAAACCACTACTTTCTCAGGTGACTTTTTCCCAGACGGTTGACGCAAAAAAAACGCCCACGGCCATAGGCTGCAGGACCATGCCAATTCTTTATGTAATAATATTTTCTTTTCTGCAACAATTTTGATATTTACTAAACTGAACGCTCATTGTCCAATCCTCCTAAACAATTTACTTCACATATTTTTCAGTGAGGACGGCCACCACGCAACTACCGCTTTCTTCCCCGAAGTCTCGGAAAGAGCATCGGTACGGAACGACGCACTTGTCGGTAGCAGGGACGGCGCGTCAACTGACGCTTTTCCATCGCAGGAATCGAATAGCCGAAAAACATCGCGGTCATCGCGCAAGGGAAGACCACGAACCACAGCGGAGTATCGGAATTGGCGAACGAAGCGATGCACACGCCCCACCACACGGATAGTTCCCCCAGATAGTTGGGATGCCGGCAGAGCCCCCATAGCCCTGAAATACAGCATTCGGTCTGCGACGCCCGTTCCCGCTGGAAACGGGACATCTGTCGGTCGGCTACCAGTTCCAGAACGGTACCGAACAGGACGAATACGATGCCGACGAGTGCGAACGCAGACCGCATTGAGCTTCTGGATAGCGACATGAAACTCCACATGGGCAAGGAGCAGGCGAACACGATGAGCGTTGGAAACAGATGGATCCCCAGAAAGCTGACCGGCCAATATGCGGCGCCAAGTTTTTCTCTGAACGATACATACCGCCAGTCCTCGTCCTGCAGGCCTCCCCAATGGGATATGCAGTTGACCGTCAGCCGAACCGACCAGAACAGCATGGCGGCGACCATTGCAAAAATCAAAAACGATGCGATTCCGACATTCCGAAGCCAGACTGCGTACAGTACGGGGGGCGCGACGCTCCAATAGGGATCGTACAGGCTGGAGTTGTCCACCCAGCGACTGAAGCAGAATACGACGATGGTGGCGACGATATCCGCAATGAAGGTCTTGGCAAGCACCGTCATCCCGATTGGGAGGAACCGGTATGCCACCGCGGCGACGAGGAACGCTACCAGATAGCAGCAAGCTAGCAGGCGCATCGCAAAGGAACGTGAATGGCTTCTTCGATTCATATCTTCAGTTTACAAGGCAAACGGCATATCCGCAAGGTATCTTGCATTTTCCTCGATCTTGGGCTATTATCCGGTTGTTTGAAACGTGCGAGCGTCGTATAGCGGTTATTACCCGAGCTTCCCAAGCTCGTGATGAGGGTTCGACTCCCTTCGCTCGCTTCTTCTAACTCGTTATCTTGCATTGGTTTACGTGTATTGAATCTTGTGTCATACCTGGTACCAACTTCAGTTTGGTGCCAATTTGGTGCCATTCATGGTACAGAATGCACAGGAGTCAGTCATGCAGAAAAAATATCCTAACCTGTATTTACGTTCTCAAGTCTATTATTTTCGTTATGTCGATTCACGTACAGGAAAGCGGGTCCAGAGCTGTACCGGCACAGGCTCCAAGCAGGAAGCCACGAGAATCATGAAACATACTATAGACAATATGGCCGCTACTCAGTCAGATATATCCCTGAAAGATTGGCTTGAGAAATTCACAGATCCCACTACGAATCCTCGAAGACGGGATGCATCGATCAGCGGGAAGAATTACTCCCAACGATATGCCCTGCATGTAGCCCATGAGGCTAAGGAGTTGATTTCCTGCATTCCTCCTAGACTCCAAAGAACTTCCCTCTTCCAATTATCCAGGAAAAACATCAAAGACTGTGGAATTGATATAATCCAGAAGTTTGGACATACCACAAAAGCCAATAAAGTATTCAAGCTTCTGAAAGTATCCTTGACCCAGGCAGCCGATGACGGCTATATCCAGATATCACCGGCGACAGGTTTGGCGGATATCAAGGCAATAAAGAAGAAAAAACTCTATGCGCTCCAGCCTGCTGATATCAGGATAGTACTTTCAAAACAAAACCTGTTTCCGAATGAGCATGCACGTCTGATTTTTACGGTGCTGGCCACGACAGGACTCCGAAGGAGTGAACTACTTGCCCTTACAAAAAAGCAAATCACAGGAACAGCGTTGACCGTCAACAGAGCATACAAAGACGATTCGATGAAAGTCATCGGCCTGCCAAAATGGGATAAGGTCAGGGTTATCGCCCTCCCGCATATCGCCCAGGAGGCCTTGAAAAAACTTTTGACTCCAGAATTTGGGCTGGGCATATCTTCACGAACATTGTCGCTCTGGCTGCGCTCTGTGGGCCAGCATGCAGCGGCTCTGAAGGAAATAGAGATGCCAGAGGCTTGGCTTGCTCTCACTCCCCATATGCTCAGACATTCTTTGAATACAATGCTAAGGATTTCTGGTTTGCCGGATCTGTTGATTGCAGAATTCATGAGCTGGGAACATCAGGATTTGAACAAGGTCCAAGCTGGTTATACGCACCTGTATGCGAAAAACCTACAGCCTGTAGCTGATATGATTGATGAGCTCCTTGGAGAGGACAACAATGATGGAAAAGTGGTGAATATTACAGATTACTGACGGCCATGACTATCACTGCAGCCACAGACACTCCTATCCCGATTTTTAGCCAGGTATTAGAACTCCGGAGCTGAATGACTTCAGTCTGGATTGACTCCATATCTCCTTGCAAGTTCCTGAACGATGTCTGTAAGCCGGTGATGTCCGTCTGCAAGCCGCTCACCTGTAGCTGAAGCTTCTGCGAGAGCTGCCCCGCCTTCTGTAATGGCTCCTGAGAGTTCTCCAGCTGTGTCTGCAATGTCGTCAGCTCGCTCTCCTGCCTCTCCAAGCCGGAGAGCAGCATCATCCACAGTTCCTCTGTTGAATAGATTGACAAGTCCACTGACGGCTCTTCTGCGGCCGAGAAGATAGGCGCCGATGACAAGCACAAGACCAACAAGATACATCCAATGACCTTTAAGCCAGAGCCATACTTTATGCAGCACATTGTTACTCCGATTTGAACAGGTATTTGAACGCCGGCTTGATGATGCCGAGATCAGCGGCGTATTGGACTCCGACGACAATAATGAACAATAACAGCACACCCCACCAAGAAAGGTGACCAAGAATCACGATGCAATCCAGAGCGGCCATGCAAAGACTGAGGACGACCGCTGCGCAACGTATCCACGGGATGGCCGATGTCGGTAATGAATTGATTTTCATGGTTTTCTTGGCCACCCATTTCCCAATCTCCATCAACAGGCTGACTGCCACCATTGACCCGAATAAAATCGCGATAGCGCTACCGCTAATCTTGATGTCCATTTTAATTCTCCTTCATAAGAAAGCCATCTGATGCGCGTTTGGTCAGGTATTCCCTGATTCTCTCTTCCATGCGTTCTGACTCTCCGTTGATGTGTCCTTCCCGGAGAGCCTTCATTACTACCTGGAGGGTATCAAGTACCAAGCCCTGGAATTCCCCGTTACGATTTACTCGCTCCACGACCTGGGATATACGGTCCCGCCGTTTCAACCACCAAAGAAGGACACCCCCACCAAGGACCTGCCCTCCCGCCATGATCAATGCAACAAGTACCGTATCGCTCATGATCCCTCCGACACATCGATTACACCACAAATAGATTCGATTGTGTGAAATCGGGGTGCCAGAGTCTCATAAAATCTTGAACCTTGGAATTGAATTAATTAGTACCTGCAGACCTAAACAATCACCTGAATATATTATTAGAACTTTCTAATAATATATTGACAGCAAGGAGTTGGCGTGGTACTATTAATCATCAAGGGAAAGGGAGGTGATGCGAATGTGAAGAAGAAAAAGAAAGTCCAGACGGCGGTTGTGCTAGCGGCACTTACCTTCATCTGGACGGTGGTCAGAGACCTGATTGACATCATCTTTGACCGTTGAGTTTCCGGGGGGGAGCGTCGCTCCCCCTCTCATACAACAAGTTTATATCATAAAGAGAGGCAAGTCAATGAAAGACGATAACGCAAGAATCGACAAACTGCTGACGGCATTGATCTTCATATCATCCTTGAATCTAGTCTGGAACGTTGTCATGACGTTCGTGAAGTGAGGTGATCATGGGCAAGATATGGACCGCAACACAGGCAGCGGAAGAGCTGGGAGTGACCCCTACTTGGGTAGGGGTCGCCCTTAAGAAGATGGGCAAGGAAAAGGCGGGTGGAGTCTATCTCATCGACGAAGAAACGATGGAATACCTGCGCAGCCGCAAAGGTAAATCCGGTCGTCCAAAAGGCGCCAAGAACAAGCCAAAAGCGGAGGATTAAAAAACCCTGCCGTTTCCGACAGGGGCTAAGGATCAGAACGATACGAGCTTGAGTATTTGAGGTACAGCTCCCGATTCAATTTCAGTAGATATTTGCGTTTCTAACGAGTATGAATAAGATGCTGTTGTAGTAGCAGATGTATAGACAGTATAAACGATGCTTTCTCCTTGGATTTGCCATGAAGAAAGGTTTGTATCAACAATCGTTGTCATGACCTGTGTATTAAGGTTGTATGTTTTTAGTTTGCTATCTTGTTCAAAAATCAAGGTATCGCCGATGATCGCACGATAATCGTCGGCGATACTGAACCCCAGAGGATATTTATTTGCTAGAAATTCTCCTGAAACAATCTCAGAAATAACGATTTCATTCGTTATTGAATTGTAATGCACTACACGAGACGGTAACCTGCCGTTCCACGAGATCGATGAACCTTTCGCCTTGCTTCCGGTAATTAGCGATGTAAAACCCCATGGTTTCAAACTCCATGTTGCATAAGTATCAGGAAGTTCTTGCATAGAGACTCCCTCATTCGAGAAAAAAATCTTTTTCTTTGTACTAAGGTCTACAATATAATCGACATCAGAAGACGATATATATCTGCCATCTGAATCTGCAACGCCAAACCCATCATGAGAATCACTAAGTGTAATCGGCATTGATCCGTCCGCAGGATATAATTTAGTTGCAGGAGTCGTTGTCTCCACAACAATATGCCCGCTTTTCGTCACATAATAATAGTAACAATAATCAGTACTAGGATTGGTTACAGGATCAAGAGATTCGTTCTCAAGATTCAGCCTATAAATTCCACCATTAATCCTTATTGCCATCCCATTATCATATGCTCCGATGTCAGTCAAATCTAAATATGCATTACCTGCCGTAGATGAAAGATCATACGATTCATTCGTTTCGATATTTACGAGTGCTACTTTTCGTTCCGAATAACTATCAGCAGAATTCAATCCCATTGCCATGAGCTTTGTTCCAACTTTTTCAATCTCCTGCACTTCCCAGACTTCACCACGGCTAGATGTCACCTGAATCCTATCATATTCATTTTCAGAAGTAACGCCATATAGCTGAGCTCCAGATATTGAAGACCTGCTTGACAAATTACCCGAAGAAAGGACAAAGGAATCATATTGTGTGAAATCAATATTGTCGAACGAGGGTTCCCCTTTTCTTGTAGGAGCAAAATCGCATCCCATCAATACAAGCGGAAGCAACAGAAATAACAATACTTTCCTCATAAAAATCACCTCAAGCTAATAAATACCACAGGTTCTGCGATTTGTTAAGGCTCTTTCGGCCATATGATGTTCTCCGGCCAGCCTTCGTTCTCCGGCAAGTCCCGTAATGCCTGCATGTATTCCAGCACCGGGGTGATGTCGCTTTCCGTCGGCGTAATACCAAGAGCTATCTGCGTGTTGTATCTCGTAATGCGCCACTCTACGGCAGTTATCAATTGGTTTCGTTTCTCCGTATACATTTCATCCAACTCGGTTTCCGTAGGATCGGGATAAGGTACTATAACGGGTAGATTGGTCGAGCTGTCGTTTTCAATCTTACCTTCGCCTTTTGAATTACGTTCAATAAGCGACATCCATTCGTTTTCGGTCAAAGTGCTGCATGTCGCCTGTCTTTCTGGTGTCAGCTTTTCGTATTGTCCTTCCAGCCAAGCCGAGCTAGTTGTCGGTTCCCAATACCTAATTTGATCCTTTCCCATAAGATATTCTCCTCGGTTTATTATACCATAATTCTTTATATTTACAGAATAACGGCTATACCTACTTACCGAACGGGCTAATATTGAACTGGGGATATATTAATTTAACATCAGGAAACGGCCAATCTGTGAGCATTACTTATTATATGCCGTTTCCAACGGCAACACTGAATATAGACGTTCAAATGATTCGTACAACGGGAGCGGAATCAACTTATTGGGGATTGCCTATCAAGAATAGTATGACCAATAGTGGTTTTAAGGTCTACGTACACGCAAATGGAACAGACACAGGACAATATTATTGGAAAGCTATTGGTTACTAATCAGTAACCAATTGCAAACCATTGATAAGTTACTGTAGAACCGTCTCTCCAATAAAATTTAAATGTTTGATTGGTCAACGGATATACCAATGGTATATAATATGCACCAGTGCTACCTGACGTAGAAGATTTTACACCCATCACGAACGGCATGAACGTTGTATTACTGAACGCCACTGATAAAGTGACCGTCGGCCAACCCGTACCTATACCGCTTATAAATCCCCACTGCATCAGCATCCCGTTCGGCAAGTAGGTATAGCCGTTATTCTGTAGCCTGGAAGTGCCAAGTTTCAGGCTATCGGATATGTCGAACTCTTTGAAAAAACCCTTTTTATAGCGAACTATCTGACTTGGGTCTCTTGGGTCTTCAGTATCTTTCCCGATATTATACATGTTGGAAGCTTTCGGTATCAAGTCGACAGTTTCTACACTCTCCGGTTGCAATACGACGCCGATGTCTATCGAACAAGAAGACAGCGCGTCTCCTGAACCAATCGAGTCGTTCTCGCCGTTCGTCATGTACCAGATCAAACGCGAACTGTCGATCGTAAAATCAGTGATCAACGCCGATTGCACTCCATCCCGTGTTATCGTATTTGACCTGTCCGGATCAGTACGATACTTCTCGTTCTCATTAAGATCGGAGAACTGGTCAAGAACGCTTTGCCCGCTTATCCTCTCCATCACCGGAGTCCAGAAACCGCTGATCGCCTTTGTCCTGTAGTCGGTGTCGGAATCGGTCACAGGAAGGCTGTAGACGTTTCCTGTCTTGATTATGGTGCCCTCGCCTGCGAAATCACTCAACAGGCTGATGCAGGAAACCCTCGTCGTGACCTCCGGATTGTATGTGGTTTTATCATCTCCGGAACCTTCCGTATAGCTGCTGGGAATCGTCGCCCTGACCAACACTGTCTTTCCGCTCTTTATGCTGTATTTCCGTCTGATTGAAGAGCCGTTGATATCCGAGATAGTTCCGACTACCTGGCCGTCTGATAATATTTCGACCTTCGCCTTATTTTTGATCCAACATTTGCCAAACGACACCTCCACCTGACCGCATCCTTTCGTCTGTGCGGCTGTGAAACTTGCCAGATTCACGACAGATGCCGTGCTCACGTAATACACGCCATTACTTGTCGCCGAACCCAGAATCATTCTCTCCGGCTGTGAGTACAGACGCAGATAGTTGTTGGTCATCGTTTGGGAACCCCACCAGGCCCACGAGTGCCCGTACAAGCGGATCAAATCACCCGGCTTGACATAGCATTCGGTAGACTTGTTCAAGTCGTACCAGATGCCGTTACGCTTGATACACCAGTATGCGTTGTTCATTGTTCCGCCAAGACTCCCTGACGCTTTCATCAGAATCGGCTGTGTGAAACTTTCAGGCACTGTGTAATCCACAAGCGATCGACTTCCGCCAGCATTCACCGCTCCAGACTCACCGGAAGTTTCGTATAGTAGCGTGGATGCATCCGTCGCACCATGTTGTCGTGCGACTCCGGTGACGGTTTCACCGTTGTATGATCCGCTTTTTGTAGTGAAGGCATTTTTGAACGGGACGTCGGTCAATGCATTGAACAACGTTTTTGTAGACCACATGTTTTTTGCGAGCGTCACGTTCTTCGCGAAACTGGTGACAGACTGGTACGTAGTAAGTGCGGAATTTTTAAGCTGACCTCTGAACTCGCCTACCCCGCTGATATACGCATCGTTGAACGTAGCCTTGCCGTCTCCGGTAATCTTCCAACCAGTCTTGCCGTCACCGCCGACAATCGAGCCGTCTCCGTTGATGGTGATGCCTGTCCCGAAAATCGATGATATATCAATCTTGTCACGGTCTATCACGCCGTCGATGTTCTCAGGCAGAACGCGGATGTTGCTCGCAGATAGCTTGCTGATAATCGCTTCGAGCATCGCAACCCGTGTGAACACTCTCTCGATACCCATCGCCTTTGCGAAGACGTCCAGATCGACGGATTCGTTCTCCCCTGCTTCGTCAAGGAGCTGGAGAATATTAGCGGCATTGCTATCTTGGATTGATGTCGGAGACACGATGGATGCGGTGACTGTTCCGGCTTCCGACCTTTCGAATGCTCCGATGATGATATGCGTATTGTCGTCGTATATGGTCGTCGATGAACCGGAGGTGTTGAAGTCCCTCCACTCCACCCATCCGGTCTCACCGTTGCTGTTCGGAACGCGTTTTGCGAACCGCACGGCACTACTGGACAGATCGAACAGAATCTTGCCTTTTCCTACGATCGAAGGCGTGTACGATGCTGCCGGAACCGTGTATCGGGTAGCCCGGAAATAGACGTATCCCGTCGAAGCTGTGAAATTCCCGTCAGCGTCGAAACCCTTGACGTAGATCGTGCCGCTTGAGACGTTCACGCCGAGGAAGCCTGGCGTTCCGGCTGGTCCGGTGTCGCCTTTGTCCCCCTTATCACCCTTGTCCCCCTTTGGGCCTGTTGCACCAGTAGCCCCCTTGTCGCCATAAACTCCAATCACACAAGCAGGAGATTTGGCAGTCGTTCCGTTGGTATAGGTAATCAGCTCATAGTTCCAGAGGTATTTGAGCGTCGCGGTAAGTGTTTGGATGGACGAGGTGAAGCCGCTTGAAGCGTTGGTGATGCCGCTCCCGGAAGCCGACGCGAGATAGTAGTTGACGATGGACGATATTCCGTTCCCCGTGGCACCCGTGGCCCCGGTCGCCCCCTTGTCCCCGTACACGCCGATGACCCGTTTTTTCGTGTTCGTCGTCGTCCCGTTCGTGAGCGTGAATATCTCATAGTTCCAAAGATACCTGTTCGTGGCTGTGAGCGTCGGGACGGTATCCTGCCATGATGTCGGTTCGGTCGAGTTGGAGGATGAAGCGGCATATTTTTCAGCGATCGACGATACTCCGACACCTGTCGAGCCTGTAGAACCCGTGTCGCCCTTGTCGCCATAGGTTCCGATGACGATCTTCGTCGTATCGACATACGTCCCGTCGGTATAGGTATAGCGGGTATAGTTCCACAAGTATTTGTTCGTCGCAGTGAGCGTCGGCATCGAGGTGCTCCAACTAGATGGTGCGGTTGAATTGGACGCAGATACCGCATAATATTCTACGATGGATGATATGCCATTGCCAGTATTTCCCGTATCCCCCTTGTCCCCTTTCGCTCCAGTATCCCCTGTCAAGCATACAGGAGTCTCCCAGCTTCCATACGTCCCGTCAGCATTCGCAACTCTCTCACGCATCCATATGAATTTTCCAGCCTGCGGGGATGGACGGGAAGCACTCCACCCCGAAGTCGGGGCGGTAGTACCGGATGTTCCCAATGCGTATTGACGGTCGTAGGTCGAGCCGTCGTTCACGACAGTCAATGTGATCGATGCGGATGCAAGTGCCATACTTCCCTCCCCTACTCAATTTCCACGAAGAACGCGCCCTTGACGGAAATCATGTCGTGCGTGACGGCCAGAGTCTTTCCGGTTGCAGGAAAGGTCGTCGATCCTGCGGTAGTCACGGCGGCTCCATCCTTGTCGTTCATCGTCCACGTGTAGGTGAATCCAGTCCCAGCAGTGTCCACTTCCTCACCGTTCTGGTACACTCTTGCCGTAAGCGTGGTGTTCCCCGTCTGGTTCTTGAAGAACTGCCCGGCAGAACTCTCGATAACAATCTGATACGGGTCGGACACGTCAAGGATCGTCACGCCTTCGGTCGTGAAGCTTTCGTTGTATGTGTCGCTTGAAGCGTCCGTATCAGTGATCGTACAACGGAACATCGCGAAACTGTCAACCATGGAAGGTGTCACCGACAACGTCGATGCCGTTTTCCCGCTCAAATTCGACCAATCGGTTCCGTTCGTGGATTTCGCCCATTGGTAGGACAGGCTTGTAGTATCCTCCGTGGTGCCCCGGATCAATTCAGCCGTCAAGGTCAGCGAAGATGGTTCTCCGTTCTTGAACTGGTTCCCATTAGACGCATAAGCACGTGCTACGACGAACGACGTGCCGTTTGCCACACGGCTGAATGTGATCACGTCCTCGTGCGTGAGGTCTACATTGAGAATCGGATCGTGATAGACGCAAGTGAACTTGTATTCTATCTGCCACACTTCTCCTGCAAGTGCGTTCTTGTTGACGGTGAGAATCTTCGTCGTCGAGGACATGGATTCTCCGTTCGTAGAGGATATATCCGCCCACGTCCCGCCGCTTATCCTGCGCTTCCAGCTTGCCGAAGTGACGCTCGAAATCAGGTCGGTGGAGGAACCAGCCTTGATGAGCTTCGGTGTGAGAGTCAATGCGGTCGAGGCCCATGAAGGATTGAGTGTTTGAGTCGCGGTATCGTATAGCGACGTTCGGGGAAGGTTCGCCTCGATGCTACCCAAAAGTGTAATGCCGTCGGTGTAGTCCATGATCGTGTAGGATGCTGATGCCTTTGCCATTTCTGTTACTCCTTTATGGTATCTGCGGGATATCCACCTCGCAGGAAAATACCGCTCTTCCGGACACGTCGTCCGGAGACAATTCTATCCGCTTCTTCGCCAAGCCTTTCGACGAGGTGTTCCAGGCATCGTCGGAGGTCGGATCGCGGCTCGTGCGGTACCAGCGGAACGCATCGGAGGAAACCGAATCCGTTATGTCGTCATCCCCTCGGAAGACCGTCGCGATGAGGATCGTATCGAGCGTTCCCCGGCGGAACTTGTCGCCGTTGGTGGATGTTATCTGAATGTCAATCGGGGAGATGCCGTTCTCGCCGTCCTTCACCAACGTGACAGAACAAACGGCCGTCAACGGTTTCGATCCGAAATCAATTCCAGTAATGGATACCTCTACAATAAATTCATTGTCACCAACAAGCATCGACGTATGAGGCACAAAAATCTGCGAGTCTCCATCTTTGCCGTCTAGGTGAATGTCGTTCAGATACCATATTGTAGTACCTCCAAGCTTATCGATCGCTTCTCCCGCGGCAATAATCGAACACGTCCCTGCGTCATCGTATTTCATGGGATTCTGTGCCGGCGTAAGAGAGAGCATCTCATCCCCCAAACGTTGCATAATGGACCTGATGGATTCAGTAGCATCAACTTGGATTTCAGAGAGCGCCTGTATGCCCTCACAGATAACAGAACACAGCTGGTCACTGAGTGAGTCTCCATGATCAGTCACAGACAAGACACGGGCATACGTAGAGATTCCCACAGTCTGGGAATCCAGCTTGATTATCTGTCCCGGCGTGAGGTTCAGCAATGGGAACGCCTGGAATGAATACTGCATGTTGCCAGTCCGGTTGCGCATCTCAAGTATCTTCAGCAAGTTGTCCGCATGAACTGCCTCATGGATATACTTGGCCTCATGTTCTGCAGGATTCGTCCCTTGTGAAACCTTGGTCCTTTTCTCATCCTCAGTATCGATGTACCAGCACTGGCACTGGAGATAGAATTTTTTGACTAGCGTCTTGCTTGCCGTCGGGGCTATCCAGAAACGGTACTGATACTTTCCGTTCTCGGCCGAGACCTGTTGAAAATGTCCAATGCCCTGGGAAGATGTCCGGCTACCATCAGCAAACTTGATGACTGTTTTCATGGTGGAGAGGTCATACCGTAGGATACGGCGGGAGGCTTTCTCCAGGTCGATGCCAGATAGTGTTTCTGTCTGATACTGAACCTTAGGCCATTGGCCTTCATCAGGATTCAACCATTCATATCCACGGCTCCATGTCTTGTCATCGGCATACCGGGTATCCATGATCTGGTGCTCCGCTACGGTGCAAAGACCCTTACGGACAGGATAGTATGTCACGACAGCTCCAGAACGGGCATCATCATCACGCTTGATTGTGAGCCGATTCTTCATCTCGGAATCAGTGACAGTTACGGACGATGTAAGCACTGCAGCATCAGCAGGGACGGCGGGCGCAAAGTGAAGCTTCCCGGCAGCATCGAACCGGTACTGCAGGCCATACTCATAACAGACTGCAGAAAGGATGTCGTTGACCTTGTCCCCTATCTCTACGGTGATACCATCGGCCGGAATAGCGGTATCAACGCCGGTATCAACAACGATGTCAGCATCAGCAAACACGCTGCCATAGGAGCCGTCCTCCTTCTTCTCCTCACAGAGGGACACCAGCCAATGGACCAGGGAATTATTCCTATTGCTTCCCACGACCTTCAGGGTTGAAGAGTCCAACGTAGACGCCTGCTGGAGCATGTAATAGTCCAGGAAGTACGAGTCATCAAGGATTTCGATGGAGACGGGAGAGACAATCGATTCGACGCTTAGGGATGCCAAAGGGCGTATGGTCCCGATGAAATACGCTTTGCCGTCATCCTCCGTCAGTTTGGCGCGGATATCATTGGTTGCCGTAAGGATTCTTACACCCAGGGCCGATACGCCGACAACAGGAGACAGTTCTATGGATACCGTCTGTGTCTCTGATTTGCCCTTGGCCCCAAAACAGCTTTTCCGGGAGAAGGAGGAGTCTAGGATGGCGTCAGAAAAGTCCTCCCACGCTCCAGAGCCGAACTTCGCATATTCCGAAAAATTGAGATATAGCTTCATGCGATTCTCCATTCAGGCAACGCCCCTGTTTTCTGGGCCTTCCTGATTCCCTCGTATACCTGACGACTGAGATCGTCGCCGTTGAAAGATGTCCCTACCTGTATAGTCAGGTTGATCACGTTGCCTTGATTCCCAATAAACCCCATATCCTTTGCCTTGTTCAGAGGCAGGACCATTTCCTTGTCCCCGCCTTCTCCAAGATAATATGTCGGCCGTGTGATGATTCCTCCGGAGGCCAGTCCGGTATACTGCTGGCTTCCTATTGTAGCGACCTGAGAGGCAACTGTGGCGACACTGAGAGCCGTAAGGATACCCGCATACCAGGGCTGGCTTGCATATTTCGCCCATATCTCAACGACAGACATAGCCCCACCGATCAAGGCTTGAGCAATTGAGTTTGACTTCTCAGCTTCAAACTGTTTACGCTTCAGTTCATCTAACTTTGCCGCCATCTCCTCTTTCTTGGCCGTTGCATCGGCTTCAGCCTGGACCTGTTTGTCGTCCAGAGCTTTGAGGCTTTCCTGGTATTCTTCAGCCGATATCCTTCCCCACCGATACTGGGCATCCAATGCATCCTTGTCGTCATCATATTTTTCTTTGAGTTTGGAGTAATGTTTGTCCCACGCTTCTTCCTGAGCGTCAAGCGAGGCCTGCACCGCGTTTATCTGGTTTTGGTAGAGCTGAGACGTAAGCGAGGAAAATGAATCAAGCATGGAGGCGACAGAGGATACCCAATCGTTCACAAAGCTCTTTCTCAGTTCCGCCCGTTTTTCGGCTGCTTCTTCAGCGGCTTTTTCAGCTGCAGTTACATTGTTGAGCTCCTGGCGTTCCTTCACCAAAGCCTGACGGATCTCTTCTAGCTCCTGGTAGCGCGAAGAATCCTTCGGGACACTTTCCTGTAAGCTCCTGACGTCTCCCAACAAGGAATCCAACTCCCGCAGTTGAGCGGATTTTGAAAGGGCTTTGTTGCTGGAGATAAATGAGTCGACGGCACCGAACGAAGAAATAGAATCCGGGACTTTTTGAAGTTCTTCCTGTTGTTTTTTCAAACCGGCAATGATTTCTTCAATCATCGACTTTTCTTGCGATCCCGCTTCGGCTTGTTCAAGCCAGCTTTCCGCCGTGGTAATATTCGTAGCCAACAGTTGAGCCTGAGCGGTCTTTGAGAGGGATATGTTTTCCTTGATGTAGTCATTGAGAGTCTTGACCGCAGTGATAGTCTGGTCAGGTGTATTCCCAGAAACAGGAATGGGATTATTTGAGTTATGAGCAATTATCGTACTCAGGGCAGTATCAACAGACATAGAAGGAGCAAGGGAAGAATTTATATTATAGGCTCTTCGCCTCGCCTCGTTTTCAGCTGCTCGATATATCTTGAATAGTTTTGCACTGTTGCCCAGGACGTTCAATTGAGCGGCATTGGCTGTTACAGGGTCTATATTGAACTTCTCGAGTTGGCGTTGCCAGGTTTCATAGTCCGCCTTTTTGTTCTTATCCTGTAGGACTGCAATTAAATGGTGATCAGATACACCAGACAGAGGGAACATCTGGTTTTGGTTGTCAAAGTAGCTATCTCTTACAGCATCAAATGCATCCAAGGAATCATTCATGTCGGAAATAACTGTTTTGACTTCCCCGAGCTTATCGAGGAGCCAAGTGAATACAGGCCCAAGGCTATTTACTATAGCTTCACCCAAACCTTCTTTGATGTCAGTCATCAAATTCTGTATTTGAGTAATCTTCCCTACATCCGTTGAGGCGACTTCTCGCGCTATCCCGCCGTATGTTTTTTCGATTTTATCCAGGATGAGTTGCTGGGCTTCAAACATTTTGTTCGTCTTTGCCAGTTCTGTGACTTTCGTTTGTTCGCTTGCAGTGAAATTGATATTTTTTTCTTTCAGTTGGGACAGGCCTTCAATGGGATTTGCCAAGGCCTTAGATAAATCCCGAGCCGCCTGCGTTCCATCTGTTCCCATAGCGGTGGCCATATCAAGGGCAAGTTCTGTCACCTTGGGTAGGGCTTCTTTGCTGATGCGGCCGGAGGCAATGAACACCTGCTGCATACTGAGGACAGTCTGGTCTGTGAATGTTGTGGTACGGGCAAGCCCATCGGCCATAGCGTAAAGTTCTGTAGTACTCAGCCCGATAGCATTACCGGTTGCCCGGAGAGTGGCCTGTAGTTTTGTTTCTACGGTCTGCTGAAGGGAATAGGCGGAAATAAGCTCATTTAATTCTGCTGCAACTTTTTTTACGGCATTGGACGCCAATGTAAAAGCCGCTCCCCATGAGGTGACTGCGGCGGCTTTGGATGTCAGGTTATTTTGTTTGGTAACAATCTTCTCAACCTGGGAAGATATGTTCTTCAGGGCATCTGAGGCTTGTTTGGTCTCGGCTGTTACATTGACTTTTACGTCAGCTTTCTTGGCCATCCTTCCCTCCACAGGAAAGGATGCTGCAATAAAGTACTTTACTTGAAAAGAAAAAGGCAAAGGAAGACAAGAGCCGGAACCCATATGGGAGAAGCATAACAGATAGCAAAAAACCAGATGATTCTTCTTTCAGTTTTCTTATCGACTCCGGTTCCCCAGTTCCACATGGTGTATTACCTCTTACCTGTAGAATAATCCTTCTTTCACGCTCAGTCAAATATTATTACAGCATCATCTTTGGGTGATACAGAGATTCCAAGGGCTCCAGCAGGTCTATAACCTGCACAAGCCGATTCGGATTCTCCGCCCAGTTCTGGTAAGGCATCCCCATTCTCTTGAATTTTTCATAGAACAGGATGGCACTGACTGCCAGCCGGTCTGTGAAATACCCGGGAATATCATCAAGCCTGACAGTCACCCCGCTTTTCAAAGTCGTTGTCCTGTCAGACCGTCCGTACCTGCGCCGATAATCCGCGGTGTACCCCTCACACCACAGGCTATACAGCGCCGTTATACCTTTTTTTCAGCTTCTCCCAGCACCCCGTATCGCATGATCTCACCAGCAACCTCACTGATCAGCGCATAGGTACCAGGAGCTGATACCAAAGTCGCTGCGGTATGAGACGTACCAGTTGCATCTATTTCCAGATGCTCCGTCTTAACCACGAACTCCTGAAAGAGCTTGGTATCAGACGGCTTCTCCTGCATGACCCGTTCCATGTCCTCAGCGGTCGGCACCTTGAATGTCACGGTAAACGGAGTAGTCGCCTTATCGTTCTTCCAGACCTTGGGCGTGTATGTAATCTCGCGTGCAATCGTTATAACCATCATTCACCCTCCGTGAAGGACAGTGGCCCGGTCCCTTGGAAATTCAGGGAGAATGTCATCTTATCGCCATGAGCCGCTCCAATGGCCACACTGGAAGCTATCACCGAACCGGAGAATGTACCTACTTCCCCGACGGCAAACTCGGCCGTCTTGATTGCTACGTTGCCGCCCGCCGTCAGCATCTTGACCGCCCCCTTCTGGGACGGATCTGAAAGGTCCAGTGAACCCGAAGCACTGCCCGACCAATCGGTTACCGTGGGAATGAATTCCTTGTAACTCTTCCCCAGACTGTTAGTCTCTGCTGTTCCACCGTTGATATTCAGGTTGAACGTATCTATGTACGCCATGACTGAAGCATCAAAAGTAAACTTTCCGTCTTTTCCTGCAATAGCACCCATCTTCTTACCCTCCTAGTCCTCAAGTCTGCTGAGAACCGTCTCTTTCTTTTTTTCGTCTTCCGTAGCCTGGACGACCACGGGGACCATTTCCGTATCACACTTGCGACATGGATGCCGCGAAGAAAGAGGCCCCGATTCACGGAACCCACATTTCGGACATTTCCATTCAGTCATGCAAAACCTCCCCTGTCTATATCGATGGACAGCGTACAGGCGGCTACATACACGCCGCTGATAACATCCGTATCAATGTCATAGGAGACAACATCCAGGCAGGAGTCCCCCAGGTGCCAGTCAGCCCTCACGCTTTCCTCCAGGATGTCTAAATATGCATCCCCATGAGCCTGGAGCATGTCCCTGTCATCACAGGTATAGGCAAGCCCGATAACCAGCGTATGGCGCGTTGTGTACGTATCCAGGAAAGCCCTGCCCTTTTCTATCAGCAGGACGGCCGGATACTCACGCAGGCCGGCCAGGATGTCCCGGTAGCCCCGGTCCCATTCCATGATGTCGGTCAGGGTCTCCCCTTCATGAGCATCATTCCACTGTGTCACAAGGTCAGAAAAGGACTGTTTCAGGTATGTCTCAATTTTCCCGTACAGGATGTCAGACTGGCTTTTCACAATCGCGCCTCCACCTTCCGTGCGATCTCGCTCTCCAGGTCCTTGGTCGCCACGAAGGCGTCAAAGCCCGGTTTCAGGAATTCATGCTTCGTGCCCGCCCACCGGGCGATGTAGTTCAGATGGCCTTTTACCCGAACCCCGTAACGGATGTACCAGGAATGATCCTCCCGGGCAAAGTAAGCCTGGACGGAATCATAGGTCTCCCCCGTCAGTTTCCGGATAGCCCGGCCTGTCATGAAGTTTTTCTTGATAAAGCTAGATCCTTCATGGGCCGTGTCACCGATCGCGGTACGGACATAGGAACCAATCTTAATGGCATCTGCATGCAGGGATTCAGTCGCTGAATCTGTTATGGTGGCACCAAGGAAGTCTCCCAAGGATACATGTTTTACTCTCGCCATATCCCTACCTCGCCCTACTACGCCTGTATGCGGCAAGATGTTTCTGGACGGCAAGCGGAGGCAGGTTCTGCTCCAGGTTCTCCGTCCCGCCCTCGGTGACACGGCTTACGACACCAGCCTGGTTGGACTGCATGAGCTTGGACATGTATTGCACAGTCAAGGCGACACACCAGAGCACGTCTCCAGGAATCTCTTCCCAGCCGGCCGCATACTCCACGATAACGACATCACGCCCCTGGGGGACATCCTGATACAGGATAACAACTCCGGCATCTCCATCCACCCTGTATGATTCAGGAGGGAGGGAGATACCGGCCACCGTCACCCTCGAGATGGCAGTGACCGGAGTATGATCCAGCACAACGACGGAGGAACCTCCATCATGATAGTCGGTAAAGGACGACACCTTTAGGTCACGCTCCAGATACCGCTGGCATGCAGCGGTCGCGGATTCGATAAGAGACGCATAGTACTCATCCCTGGATGCAGGAAAAGTAAAGGAATACTTTTCGCGCAAATCTTCTGGAGTCATGACCGGGGTGTCCATATATCTTCACCTCACGCAGATTTGACCTGCAGATACCGGAAGGCATCGTTCAGAGACGGCTTGCCGTCGATACGCTCGGTGGCCAGAATTCCTACCTGACCGCTGGTGGCATACTTTTCCAGCAACGTCTGGATCTCCAAACCCTGACGATCAGCGATATGGTAGTAGGAGAAGTCACCGGCGACGATGACATTCTTACCTGCCGCAACGGTATCCACATCCTTAGAGATGACGACCTGACAACCGTTGATGACGGTCAGGGGCTGATTCGGGTCGAAGATATACTTGTTCCCGTCCTTCATCTGCTTGATGAGATTCGCCGTGCTCAGATTCATCACAAGGATCGAGCTGTTGCCATAGTCGCCCAGGGCGTTGATCAGGTTGAGAATGTCATTGAACGCAAGAGTCGCCCCCGCGGTCTCAACCTTGGCGGCCTCAACAGCGGCAAGGTTGGTCATGACGCCCGTGATATGCGATCCGGTGCTGCCGGTACCGAACAGGATTTCATGATCCTCCTTTTTCGCCATTGCCTTGGCGATCTGGTTCACCAGATACTCCTGGAGGTTCACCGCAACATCAGTGATGGCCTCTCGGGTGATCTTGGTCAACGCCCCCAGCTTGTAGGCAACCAGAGTGACCGGATTGGGCTTGTCGTCAGTCTCGCCGACTTCCTCACCTTCCCCGACATAATCGACCGTCACGCCGTTTCCTTCGACGGTCAGTGTATAGTTGCCGCTGGTAGGATGGACCGTACAGAACCGGCGCAATCCGGAAATACTATCTTTTTTTGCCTGGATCGCCGTCTGGATGGTCGTAGGCACCAAAGCGGTCAAAGAGGTGCCGACACTGACGGCCTCAACAAGTTTCTTGAAAAACTGCTGCTCCTCGGTCAGGGGCTTGGATCCCTCATCAAGCTTCCCGCCACCAGGAACGCCGCCCTTATCCTCCAGCTCTTTCTTCTCCAGCTCGTTGATCTGATCCTCAACCAGCTTGGCCGCTTTTGTGGCCATCTCATAAGCCTTGATGCTCTCATCGGTAGATGCCTCAATCATCTTGTCAAAGGCTTCCTGCTGCTTCGCCTGGAGCGCCGCCAGCTTTTCCTTGAGTTTCTTCAGCATGTTGTTCTCCTCGCCAGGATATGTTCCTGGACTCGCTTGTATATCTCGACCTTCTGCTTCAGGGCATCCGCGGACACTTCCTCGGGAGTCTTGGAAGAAGGCGCTCCCTCTTCCTCCTCGCCTGAATCCTTCTTAGGCTCGGCATACACCTGCCCCGAAGGGGTCATCACAAAATCAAGGTACCGGATTATTTCATATGTGTGTGGATTCACGATGCCATCCGGATCAACATCACCATATCCCACGGAGGACACCCCGATTCCCACTCCCAGCTCATGCAATTGTGACAACCTGGCGTTGAACTCCTTGTCAATCACATAGATTTCGACAATAAGCAGACCATTCTCAATGCGGGGATTCTTACAGACCGCTTTGACCGGTCCATACTCTCCGAACCTGTCGCCATCGTGACCATCGTAAGAGACAAGGGTTTTGTTTTCCGTGACGATTCTTTGTGCAAGCTCTTCACCATAGACGCGCCCGTTCAGGTTCAGGATGCCGATACGCCAGATGGCGGCCTCCCAGGCAGAGATGCTGCCGGTCTGTTCCTTCAATTTTCCCTCATCCAGTCTGGTGAACTGGACAACCCCGCAATAATCCTCAAGCAGCTGTTTCTTCGCCATTGCCTACCTCCCCGGCGCTATCCCGCAGGCACAGTGCCCGTGCCATGGCGGATGCTTCATGTTCTTTTTGATTGTCCGGACGTTCCCCTGCCCGTCATCCATGCTGGCCCCCTTGGCCAATACCGTCCCGTTCACCTCACAGACCTGGCCGTCCAGACGGCTGCAGAACTCACAAGCATCGGGAGCCGCCACCACATGCATGAAACGCACCCCAAGTTGGGAGTACAGGAAAAGATTGAATGCATTCCCGGCCCGGTTCGTCTCATCGGTGGACTCCGTGACAGGTACATTCTCCACCCAGTTCTGGGCCACGTCGGACGCTACAGCCTCAAGTTCATCTTCCTGATGCCCGGTCAGGGCTCGTTCCATTTCCCCAGCCCGGGCATTACCATGCCGACCGGCCATGCCCTGGGCATAGGTGGCAGCGTAAGCGTCCCCCGCATCCGAAGACACTTCATCACCTGTGTTCACTTTCTTCTGCACCACAGGGACCAGACGCTGAAGCATGGCTTGATAGACGGCTGTATATTCCTGGGAGAATGCACCGGCCGTCTTCTCGCAGAATGCGCGGAAATCATCCACTACCTTCTGGACTCCATTTCCTTGATTCGTAGCTATGAGACGTCGAATCTCAGCAATTTCCAATTTAAGCTGCTTACGTATGATCCTCTCGATCTGCGCCCGATATGACGATGTGGCGTTCCTAGTCTCTTCCAGATACGCCAGGTCACGTATACGTTTCTCTCCCAGGAACTGTTTGTTCTGATGCCTAGGGGCTGCTTCCATGCCTAAGGAAGGACTGTAAGGCTGAGCCTTCACAGCATTCGCAAGACTGGTATAATTCATGGGGAACATGAGAACATCGCCGTCTTTCACCGGGTTCAGGTCTTCCAATGACCGAACTTCATTGACGGTCATCCAACCATCGAGAATGGCGTTGTGATAGAATGCGGATCGTGCGGCATGATCACCCCGCATGAGCCCGCCTAAGGAAAACTTCACATACTCATTGGCTCGACATATCTTGTCGTCCAGAGCGTCCTCCCAACTCTTGGTCCGGGGTTGGATCGCATACTGGACAAGCTGTGTACCTTGTTGCTCACTGTTGGCATAGGTCGCCTTGGTCAGGTCACCGGCGAAGAAAGGAGGGACTCCAAACCGCCGACAGACTTCCAGAAGCGTCCAGCTCTGGGCCTCCGTCATCTTGGCAGAATCTTTTTCTTCGAGACGGATCGGCTCGTACTTCATCCCATCCTCGACGATGATGTTCTTATAGGCATTGGCCGCTCCAGCGAATTCATTGCTGAACATGGCCTGCAGCTGTTTCTTCACTTCCTTATCCGTGTTCCTAGGAACTGTCAGAACGCTGCCGATCGTCGTACCCCGCTTGTAATAGTTGGTCTGCAGGCTCTTGGATGATGCGGACATCTCGATATCCTTCCGTGCGTACTCAACCGGGCACAGGACGGAAGAGAATCCAACGGGCGTATTGTGTACGGCCAGCACATTATGAGGATCCAGCAGCTGTGCTGTCGGACTGTACCGGTACATGAGCCGGCCATCTATCCACTGGGGGAGCATAAGCCGGGGTGAGACGGGATACATGGCGATGACGGCGCCGAGGCTGGATTTCTCCAGAATGGCATAGGCGACTCCGAACACCTCATAGTTGAACGCCATGACGAACCGCCACTGGTAACTGGTCATGTATGCACATGGTTTTTTCAAGACAGCTGCACCGGCGCCAGAGCGAACTACGTCATGACTGACACCGGCTTCCGTATAAAGGTGGACCGGTAATGCGGCAAATGTTCGGCAAAGGTTGTTCAGACATGCCCAGAACGCAGAATTCTCCAGCGCACTGTCCGTACCGGTAAAACCGATGTCTGAATAGCCGCCTCCAGAGATATGTGCGGGCAGTCCTGCTGATTCAGTCCGGCTTTTCTTGAATGGCCACATCTGTTCTCCTCCTAGAAAAAGCTGATCATGGTGGACAGGTCGGCTTCCGTCAGGCCCTTGGGCTCCTGCGTCACCGCAGTATCGGTCGCCATGACAGAGGCTATCACGCCATCGATTCTTGATGTTGATTTATGGTGCCGGGGCTTCACCAGCTTCACGTTGCCGTTGGAATCCGTGAACGACTCGGCACAGCTCATCATCCAGCGCATCACAGGATTTCCTCCACTATTGATCTGACCTGTCAGGTACATTCGTTCGAATTGCTGTATGGTCGGGCTCATGCTTTTCATTCCCTGACTAAATTCAATCGTCAGGTCCGTAAACCAAGACGGCATGACCCGAGCCAATTCATTCAGTCTCCATCGGTCGGCGGCAATGAGGCGGATTTCATACTTCTCCCGCATGGCCTCGATGTGACGGCTGATGTATTCATAATCGATGACCGGCCCTGGTGTCGCCGTGACATAGCCGTCCGCCACCCACTGCTCCAAGGGAATGGAACACTGGCGGGCTATTTCGGTCACTTTCTCTTCTGGTATCCAGAAATGGTACAGCTGCCGGTGGACCTGTTCTGTTCCCACGGGGGGAAAGTCCAGGCAGAATGCAGAGAAGTCAGACACGCTGGAAAGGTCCAGGCCACCATAACAGACTGAGCCGTCCGCAATCTCAAACGGATAGCAGCACAGCTCGTTCCACTTGTCCATGTTTGCCCACCTGGTCAAGGAATGAACCCACATGTCCAGGTTCTTGGTCTTGAATATCTGCATGTCGCTGGCGCTGAGTTTGGAATCCTCATAGCGTGCCCTCATCAGATCCTCGTTGACCGACACACCCCAGTTAGGATTGGCCTTCTGCCAGGTCTCGACACTGTCCACCGCATCGTCTGCATCCGGCGCATAGATGCTGATCATGTACCTGTCCGATGCCGTACCTTCCAGTATCTTGATGCACTTCTCATATTCTTGGTGGCAGACTCCCGTCAGATCGGTTCCTGCGGTCGTGATGATGAGCACCAGAGCTTCAGGATCGGATACATTACCCGTCAGAAGACTGTCCAGCATACCGGAATCCCGGGCTTCATGATATTCATCCAGGATAGCCCCATGGGCAAGCTTGCCGTCCTTGGGCGCAGCGGTCAGTGCAAAGATGTTGCTATCTCCCCAGTGGATCCGTTTGTATGTCCGGCTGTTGAACGATTCCACCCCTTGGTGTTTCGCAAGCTTCAGAGATTCTTCGGCTCGAGAAAAACATTCACCGGCCTGCTCCAGGCTGTTGGCGGCCACACAGCAGTATGCAGCAGGTACGCCGTCACCGAACGCGAGGTAATCAAGGACAGCTCCGGCCAAGGTGCTCTTGCCATTCTTACGGCCTATTTGCCAGTAGGCCTGCAGAAACCGTCGATAACGGGAGTATTTGTCAACCCACCCGAAGAGGGTCATGATGTCGAACACCTGCCAAGGTTCCAGCTTGAGAGGCTTGCCTCTTTTCTCCCCTAAAGGAAACTTGAGATTAGCAGCCATCCACAGAAGAGGCTTCACCGCCCTTTCATAATCGAAGGCCCATCGCCATGTCTTCTTCAGGTCCTCCGCCTGTCTCTGGACTTTCAGTCTCTCAAGACGGCCACAGACACGCCGGCCGGTGAGGACCGCATCCATATACGCCTGGTACTGCGCATCAAAAAGCCGTGAGAGTTTACGCTGCGTCTGTGGGGTCAGGACCCGTCCGTTCATACACCGAACTCCGATTCAATGTCCGTATCCCCGGCCGGCTTCTTCTTGGCCATACTGGCCAGCTTCATGATCTTTCGATCCTTGGGAGTCGCCCCGTACTTGCCCATGATGCGCAGATACGCCGTGATGGCATCCTGCTGGTCCTTGCTGGTCTGGGCTGTCCGGAATCTTTCCCACTGCGTGCAGGCCATGGCAATGACCGGCTTGTCCAATTCCGTGGCAAGTTTCATGTCGATCAGGGAACGCATCGTCTCACGCCAGTGGGCTCTTCCTATTTCTTCTAGGTAATCCGGAGGAGTAGGAACTTTTGTCAGCAATAATTCTTTTGTCCGCGCCATTCTTCACCCTCAAAAATTTTTCTTATATATCACGCAAGCCTGACCGCGCGCTGGTTCTTGATGTATCGGGAGTTTTGACCCCTCCCCCCGGGGTCGCACCGGGCAGCTTTCCGTTTGCCAGGGCTTCCTTGTCCTGGAAGTATTGGCGAATGACCTGACGGTCCTGTGCAGCTTTCTTCTGGTTGCAGGAGAAGCACAAGGGTTGATAATGAGTTGGGTCCAGGTCAAAGGATCCATACATGTCCATCATGACCTCGGCAGGTACATCCTTATGGTCCACGCATTGGGCTGGACGCCCACAAATGGCGCAAACGGGATTATTTGAAAGATACTCGGATGCGAATTTGTGCCAGGATGCATCATAGCCCCTCTGGGAGGCGGAAGGCCTGAGATCGGGGGAACGTTTTGCCGGATGTACGGGGTGGTTCAGATAGGAATAGGAACGCCGGGCATTGCATTCGTCGCAATACCCGTTGACGTTTGAATGGATGTTCGGGCATCCGTATGTCTTGCAGCGTTTCTTGAAGAGTCCCATGAGTATGGGATAGCAGAATTCTATCTATCAGTGTTGAAAATCGGAACCATCACACGGATAATCAAACGTAGTCCTTCCGTCCTTCAGCGTGGCACCGGTCTCAATCAAATCCAGAAGCTTCTTTCGAGAAATACCGAATACGTCGGCGCACTGTCGAAGAGATTTGAATGTGGTGGGTTCATGGATCCCGTCGTAGGCGATGACAGGTTGTTCATCCTGTTTCCCTGCTTTCCATCCAAAAGGCTCGACATCCTCCGGAGACAGTTCCAGCCACTTGCCCTTGCCATCCTTCACGATGATCAGAGTCCCGAAGAGCTTCATCCCTGCCAGAGTACGATTGTACAGTCGATCCTTTTTCTCCGCCTCTGAATCATAGAGAACCATGAGGCGGTGTGGCAGTTTCAGTTGGGAAATGTCTCCTCCGATGATATGCTTGAACGTGTCCAGAGAATTTCGCACCTCTTTGAATGTCAATTCTTTCCCGGGACCGACGATGCCGATTCTCATGATGTATGTCCCCATAGCAACCCCCTGTCAGTTGATTTTCATCGAATGCTGATCCAGATACTCCTGCACGTCTTTCACACTCCGGACGACCACATACTCAACACCGTAGTTCTGGCATCGATACTGGAAATGTTTCTGCCGCTCCGACTGCACTCCGTCAGGAGTCTTCACCTCGACGTATCCGATCCCCCAAGGCCACCAGACCACCAGGTCGGCAACGCCGGGCTTCAGCCCCATGGTGATAAGTTGCCCAGTTCTGACGGCCGCGCCGCTGCCCCCGCCGGCTCCCTCGTTCGGCACGGAATGACAATAGACACTCCGGCTCTGGAGGTACTTCACAATCTCTGACTGAATCTGCGCTTCGGATTTATTCTTCATGGTGTTCTCCTAAAATACCCAAAAATAAAACTGTCCCCAACTATCAATTTCTCTCTCTACAAAACTGCCTGCATCATGGAGGGGACAATTTGGGGTATATACTACGTATATATCCCCCAAGACTGTCCCCATATCCTAATGCTTTTGCCGAGGGGACAAAATTTTTTTGTCCCCCCTTTTGTCCCCACTGTCCCCTTGTCATTTTTCAACCTTCTTTTCGAGTTTCAATGCACTAGTCAGCGCATCATCAGTGATGATGAAACCGGCTTGAAATGGTTTGATTATTTGGGAACGTAACAGCCGTCCGATAAGCCTTGGTTCATTACCATCAAGCATTTTTTTTGCAGATTCGGAACTCGCACCTTGGCTGATAATGAACTGCTTCCACCCCGATCTCGTGATATATGGCCGACCTTCTAAATCAAGCTCTCCACAGTCCCGATATGCGGCCTTGAGTTGCGCGATGTCATCGGCGGTTTTCTTATTCAGTTTCTCCGTACCGGGGCTTCCAGATCCTCGGACGATCACAGCGGATTTTACCGGCTCGCCATCTTCATCAAACCATCCAGTGATTTCCGTAGACTGGAGCTCCACGTACAACGGGGTGACAGGCTCGGAGTCCTTGACCTTCTTCTGGACAAGCTTGATAGAGCCTCCCTGTTCCCTCTCCACGGAGATTTCTACATCGAGGGCACCTTTCCATGCCGAGGAGCCTCTTGCCCGGTCTTTCGCATCGCTGGCAAGCCCGGTGTGATGGATGATCAGCACTGTACACTGGAACCGCTCCATGAGGAATGTACAGCTGTCCAGGAACCTCTTGGTATCCTGCGCGCTGTTTTCGTCTCCGGACAAAAACCTGTTCAAGGTATCCACGGCGATCACTTTCGGTTGCACCCCGGAGGATTCAATGGCGTCGACCGCCAATCGTAGACCTTCCGGCTTGTCCAGGTCGGCAGGTCCTTTCGACAAGACAAAATTCCCGACCGAATCCACCTGATGGACCTGAGCCCACGCTGCAAGCCTTGCCCGAAGTCCTATATGGCCTTCTCCGCAGAGATATACCACGTCACCTCGTTTCACCTTGTTCCCGAACCAATCGGCTTGTCCTGTCGTAATGGATAGCAGCCAGTCCAGTGCGATGAACGTCTTGCCGCTTCCTGATTGGCCGTGGACCATGACCAAGGCTTCCTCCTGAAGCCAGTGTTTGATCATCCATGATATGGGGGCCGGCTGGGTCAGTATGGAATCACCCCGTACCAGCCAACGTCGACTGGGAGGCTCCAGAAGAGACAGCAGGTCATATCCGGCGCATGCGTAGTCGTTCGCATCCATGCCGACGACAGGAGGAAGGATGACTTCGGCTCCGATGGCTTCGGCGGCGGCTCTCGCCTTGCGTTCGCCGATATGCGACGCCGCGGGATTGTCCGGACGTTCCGGATCGTTGTCTGCCACGATGACGATATGCGCGTCAGGTTGCGCCATACGTATCTGACGGGCCACAGGCTCGATGTTCCCGGCGTTGTAGGCGATCAGTACCGCATGCCCGGTAGCTTCGAACACGGAGGCTCCAGTGGCGTATCCTTCGACGATATAGACCGGCTCTCCCGACACGAAATCACCGAGGATCGTGAAACAACCTTTGTTCACTCCTCCGAACAAGAATTTCTTGTCGCCGTCTTCAGCTATGAACTCCAGCGTCGACAACGTCCCATCCGATGTGTACAGCGGGGCTACCAGCTTTCCATCCTTCGTCTGTCTGAGCTCATGCGGTCCGATTCGTTTCTTGATGAGATATGGATGATCAGGAACGGCCGGTAACGATTCTTCCCAGATGCGCTGCGCTTTCGCAGCGGCTTTTTTGGCTTGTAGCAGACGTTCTTCCTCTCGGACCTTTCGGGCTTCCTCCAGCCTTTCCTGGACTGCGTTTTCTTCCGCCGGCGATAGCTTCCGACCGATATCCGCACGCCAGGTATAGTTCTCACCGGTACGCCAGTCTCCGTAAGAGCCCGCCGGGATACCGTCAGGATACGCAACGTACCAGCCGGCGTCATCATCCTTCCTGCCACTGGTTGGAAAACGGTGGAGAAGACCGTCCACACATAGCCCTCCTGGAACAGTATATCCGTCCTTGGACATCGCAAGTCGCAATTGCTCCGCAGGCTCCACCGTTGAGAGGATTCGGGGAGGAACAAACTTCGAAGTTTTCCGTTGATCATGTAATATTTCCGACAGATTCCCCATTTCCTTTCCCCTTAGAACGGTATGCCGTCTTCACTGCTCCAGTCTTTGCAAGCATCCAAGTTTTCCGCGAATTCACGGGGCGGTACTGCATTGAACTTGGTACATACTCCATCTTTGTCATAATGTTCACAGGTATGGCAGCACTTCGGGATACCCGTCATAATCCGCCAAAGTCTCACGATTTCCGGTTCCGGATGTCTCATTTCTCACCTCTCGCAATCTGGCTGTTCTGTGACCGGCATATCCAGTTCCTTTGCAATGAGGATTTCCAGCCGAGCACCCCGGCTGTCTCTCCAGCCATGAAGCGCATAGACTTCATCTGCGATCAGTAGCGCGGCGATGTCACGACGCATGTAGTCTATCCACGAAGAATCTGCCGGATGATATATGGCGTGCGGGTTGATGACGCAATAGCCCTGCTTACGAAGAAGGGCTTCAGCCGCTTCGAATGACTCGACATTGCCATCGGGCATACCCGAAATAGGTCCTGAAATATAGACAGTCTTTTTCATGTTCGCACCTTTATTCCCTGGACCGGCCAGAAGCGGTCCATGACTTGAAAGAACTTCCCGTCCTTTTTGTATTCGATTGCATAGGGGGCCTCCGCCGCGGTCAACGCGTCACACAAGGCCTCCGTCGTCGGTTGCATCAGGGATACATGGCAATGGTCCGCTATGCGTTTGAGACGCGCCATGGCTCTCTGTGAGACTCCGCCTGTATGGAAAATGCAGAAGTATTCCCTGATGATCGGGTCCGACAGCTTGCCGTAGTAGGTGCACATCAGCATCTCTTTTTCACTCTTGGCCCCTACATGCACCGACCATTTCCATTGCGTGAGGGTCATCATCTTACCCTCTATTCCCATGATATCATCATTCCGGAGCCGGTATGTTTCCTTCTCTTTCTTCGGCCATTCATAACCGCAGGCCGGGCATGTCATCACCGACGCATGAACGATCTCATCGCACTCGGGACAGAGTTTGCTGGGAGCCACCCCGCCCTTTCCTTTCTTTCCGGGGATGTTCACGTCAGTTATCGGACCATGCTGCTCGATCACCCCGGCGAAGTCCAGGACAAGGCAGTCTCCGCCGTGGCTCTTCAGCCTCATGCCCCGGCCTACCATCTGCAGATACAGACCCGGGCTCATGGTGGGTCGCATCATGACGATGAGGTCTATGTCCGGATAATCGAAGCCCGTAGTCAGGACATTGGCGTTCGTCAGCGCCTTGATACGGCCGGCTTTGAAATCTTCGATGATCCTGTCTCGTTCAGCTTGCGGGGTGTCTCCCGTGACACACTCGGCTACCACGTCTTCTTCCAGGAGAATATCCCGGACATGTCTGGCATGTTCGACACCGGTGCAGAAAAACAACCATGCCTTACGGTCACCGGCCCGGGATATCACTTCCTTGACAACCGCCTCACTCGTCTCCTGGACGTCCACGGCCTTCTGCAGCTCATGCTCGATGAATTCCCCACCCCGTTTGCCCACGCCCTCTGTAGACAGTTTTGCCTTAGTCACCTTGGACCGTAGCAGCGCGAGATAGCCTTCTGCCTGCAGTTCCTTGATAGAAGTCGACTCGATGAGCGGAGAGGAGAATAAAGCGGGTTTGTCGGTGATCAGTCCATGGCCAAGTCGAAAGGGAGTCGCCGTGAGCCCGATGACACGGAGCTTCGGGTTCCTTTCTTTCAATGCATCCAGGAATACTCGGTAGCTTCCCTGATCCTTGTGTGATATGAGATGGCATTCGTCGACGATGACCAGATCCATGAAACCCACTTCGTCGGCTTTCCTCCAGATGCTCTGGATCCCTGCGAACGTGATGGCGTATTCGAGTTCTTTCTTACCTAGCCCGGCGCTGTAGATTCCCATCGGGGCAAACGGCCAGATGTTCACCAGAGCCCTGGCATCCTGTTCTATAAGCTCCCTGACATGCGTCAGGATGAGAATGCGGGTCTGTGGCCAGGACGTGAGGGCTTCTTCACAGAACTTTGCCAGTATGACACTTTTCCCGGAGCCTGTGGGCAGGACTATGCACGGGTTCCCGGAGTGAGCCGGGAACCATGCATAGAGATCATCGATCGCCTTGCGCTGGTAGGGACGGAGATTCATTTCTGACATAGGGTCATTCCGTCAGCTTCTTCTGGTCGCCGATCAACTGTCTAGGAACTCTGCCTTCCGTCTCGTCATTGGCATTGAGTTTCGTCGCTGCAAGTATCGCATTAGCGACGCCTACGACCTGACTGGCCAGTCCAGTCATTGCTTTAGCCCTGGAAATCTCCTGGTTCAATTCCTCTTGACTTAGTTCATCATCGTTCAACCGCTCAAGTTGCATGAACAGATGGTCGTTCAAATCCAGCAGTGTGTTCTTAGTTCCCATTTTCTTTTTTCTCCTTCTTTGTCGTCATGGCTTTTAATTTCGATATCGCTACGCCAGTCTTCGTGAGGTCGGGATCATCAAATCTAAAACCCGATTTGTTCAATATTCCGTTTTCCTCCTTCGAAATCAGAGCGAGGTTGTCCAAGGCACAGTTCTGAGGATTTCCGTCCAGAAACGTAATGAACATTCCGGAAGGAATCTTGCCGTGGGCTTCCTCCCACACAAGGCGTTGTTTTTGTCTGCACTTATTAGGCTCCGCGACCTTGACCCAGACATAGCCGTCTTTGTGAACGACTTCTGAACCTACCGGTCGTGAATTATGTGGCCTGTGGCCTTTCTTGAAACATGTTCTTCTGCAGGACTTCTGGCTTTCCGGTTCCATGAAGTCATCCCAGCTCTTACCTTTATTGGCCGGAGAGGAACCTTTCTCGAACCTTCCTGTAAGCCCGCTGTTGAGATGATGATTCTTGTAATATGACAGGATTTGACGCTCGGTAATCGCTAAACGAAATTTTTTGTTGATGGCGGAAGCCATCGCCTTATGAGATATGCCCTTATGATTGTCTCTGATGAACTCACATACATCAGGAATGAAAGGAGGGCGGAGGATGGGGCTGGTCGCCTGTTCTATGGTCAATCCCCTTTTTAATCTTGCCCGCACCGTTTCAGTCTTAAGTCCGGCGGATTCGGCAAGGAGGGTGATTCGAGATTTCTTACGCATTCGATTTTCCTTCTTGCTTCTTTTTCCTATATTCTTCTCGATACTCAGTACATGAGTGATATTCGACATGCGTTATTCCTTCATTGAACTTCATGCACAGCCCATAGTCCTTCGCTTGATTCACAATGATGCAGTACTGGCAATCTTTGCAGTACCCGATTTTCAATTCCATGAGATCACCATCCCGTTGAAGTATTTGCAGACCAGCCCGACGACGTCATCGAAGGGGCCGCCATCCAGTAGCGTTTTGGACGGATAGCCTTTTTCGCCGTTTTTCACCGGACGGCCATCGATCAGATAGACGGCGTTCCACCGGTCGGACGCATCCTGATCGATCGGCCAAGGCACGAGGTCAGGATGCAACACATGAGATTGGCACCCCTCATATTGATATGGCACAGGGATGTTGTCCTGCCATTTCTCACAATAGAACGTACCGTCCTTCCGGGGTGTGGCATGGGCGCAAGTGCGGCAATTGACTTCCATGGTCTTCTTTGTGTTGTAGCAGAAGTCGAACGCCTGGCATCCCATACAAGTGAGGCATGAAGAGTCCGTAGAGCATGGAGGAGGAAGACGATTCTCCAAAGACAGCCGTTTACCTCTCAGGATAAGCTTGTCAGCGTGGTCAGGATCGAGTCGGACACGCTCGGTGTACATCCGGTCGTCATCCTTGCATACGGCCACATACAGAGCCCGTTGGTAGCCTGTGGCACGCATATAGCATTGCATCTGGGCGTAGTGCATCGGCTTGGAAATCCGGACACCCTCTTTCTCCAGCTTGTTGAAGGAATTCGAGGAATGTGTCTTGATCTCCAACACATGTATTGTCTTGGGAGCTTCGATGACACCCGAATAGATCACCCCGTCCATGTTGCCTTCGACGAATCCTCCGGCATAGACGGTACGCTGATGGTCCCCTGTCTCCCTGACATCCATACCGATCTCCCTCAGGTCGGAAACCACTACGGCTTCTTCATTCTGCCCCCGCCGGAAGAGGCGTAGCATACGGCCGTTGAAATGCTGGGTGACCGCCCAACGGAACTGGAGCCACAGCCACCGGTCGCATTCATGTCCGATGGATGAAATTCCGAAATATGGCCGAGGCTTGTTCAGCTTCGCCAATTCTTCATGGTGCCTATCTATGCGGGAGACAATAGTATCCCGGGGTTCAGGTAATTTGCTCATTCTGTCTCCTAAAAGGTACCTGGAGGAATCGAACCTCCAGATCACGCACCAACGTACCTATTCTTCGTCCGCGAAAAGTTCCTGCTGAGATCGCTTGCCGTCGACGAAGAGCTCTGCTTCTTCCAATGCTTTCTCAACCAAAGCCATCTCCGCCTTGGTCAGGATGTCCGGATAGTTGGATGGATCATCTCCTTCCGATACATAGTCGGCATCCCGCATCTTGCCCGTGTGCATCTTGTGATGGACGTTCTTGGCCGTGTAGATCCCCATAATCTTGTACCAGGCTCCTCCCTTGTCCTCCTTGGATTCCAACCCGTTCACTTTCAGGAGAGCCGTCTTGTCCTCCATCTCCAACCGATTGGCGAAGATACTTTTCAATGAGTTCAAGGCTCCCGTAAAGTCAGTGGACGGTTCGTCCTGGTTGATATTGACCTTGAAATCTCCGGCATCCGTGGAGAAATCAACCTCGGTCCCTCGTTCGGTCATTAGAATTCTCTTGATATCCACATCGTTCTCCTTCTAAAAAGCCCCAGCGGAACTGGGGCCATAAAAATGCTACCTCCAGGGAGCTTTCCCAGGCGATCCTGCTGCGGTCTGTGGCCTTGGAGCCGGTGGCGTGGTCTGCCGAGGGGATGCCGGGGTGGATTGCGGGCGTCCGGAAAATACAGACGGACGTGCGGAACAAAACGCTGCAGGCGGCTGTACGGTCCCAGTCTGCGGGATGGTTCCGCTTGCGGCCCTAAACTCCTTAATGTTGTTCCGCTGTTCATATCCTTCCTGGGGCTTCTCCAGTCCTACCTTGATCTCAACAGTCGCGTTCAGCAGTTCGTCGGAATCCTCGATGGCCGGCAGACTGGCGGCGGCCAACAATGACCGCAGCGTCCCCAGGCCGATCTCCTCAGCCTTTTGGGAATTGTTCCGGATGTTGATCTTCTCGAAGATGATCCGCCCGACGTACTCCGGACCTACCACCGTGAACTGCAGGTCGATGTAAGTACCGGTTCCGTCCTTCGTCGCCTTGACATCACTGGATGTGATGGTGGCCAGATACCAGCCGATAGGGATGGGATCGAATGAAGTCGCCTCAGGGAGTGATTCCCGATCGTACCTCTGTCCTAAAGTTGCCATGTCAGTTTTCCTCCACATGCATGATTTTCGTGATAATGGTTCCAAGGTCTGGAGCTTCATAGGAGTCCAGCCTTCCCGATCTATCTTTAGCGGACCATAGTCCGTCAGGTGAACATTGCAACGCCCGGATCGTCTGTCCGTCTTCGTTCTTCTCCACACGCAGCGCGAATACTTCATCGAAGAAATATGGAATCGCCGGCCCGGTCTTCTGTCCGGGCATCGCCGGCCCATAGAAGATACGGCTCTGATCATCCTTGTTCTTGTCCAGCTTCGCAGAGACGTAGACATGTCTGTTCGGCAAGTCGCGGAACGCCCTGATCAGGTCGGCCATCTGGTCCTGCATGGCGCCGTAGGCCTGCCGAGGATCCTTGTTCCTCTTCTTCTCCGCAGACAGAACTACCTCTCCTATCTCGCTGATACTGTCCAGACAGACCGTATCGAACTGCATGCCGTTTTCGGAGGAAAGTAGATACATGTACGCCTCTTCCAGAGTCTGCATGTCGGTGATCTCGATGTACGGGATGTCCATATCGGACAACGAAAGCAGCCCCGCTTCGGCGGACAGGACCACGGGGGTCAACCCCGCTTGAACCAATGTCTTGATCAACGTCGTCTTCCCTGATCCGGCGTCACCGTAGACAAGGATTTTCACCCCGTTCGATGCGGCCTGCCTTGTGTTCTTGAGTTCTATCGCCATCTTCATTTCTCCTTGTATTTGACGAATACCTGATTCCAGTTGGTGCCTGACGGGTCCTGGGAGAAGCAGGGGCTTCCCCATACCACGAATCCGTCGTCCAACATCTGCTGCGCCTTTCCCGTGGCGTTTTTCGGCAATTCCTGCGCCACTACGTAGGCGATCATGTCCTGCTTCGGCGGAGTCCTGCTGATCTTTTTACTAGCCATCTTTTTTCTCCTTCAAGGATGGGGTCGTCGGGAATCGGACCCGAAATCAGGCAAGTGGCATAACCTGATCCATGCCATCGCGACCCCAGGGAACCGATCCCGCCGGAGTGTATCGACGTGCGGGCGAGCTCCCTAGAAACTTGAGCATATGACGCGCTCATCCGGCCGGTTTTCCGTCACCGGCAAGGACTATCCTAGTCCCGGCCTTGTCCCCTCGGCCCCAGCCCGTTCTCATCACGCTTCTTTGCCGAAGAGAACGAATCGATGACCATGTACAGGATGACGATCCCGACAAGGCCGAATGTGACCGCAAGAATGCCGTACACGATTGCCCAACTCATTTTTCCCTCCAATTTTTGGTTAGCAGAAAAGCAGAAAAGATTGAGAAAGAGGGGAGGAATGGCTATAGTGGTCAGTGTCTTCCCCAAAACGGGAACAGACGAAGAGAGGTACCATGTTAACCAAACTTTTGAAGTCCCCCAATCTGACACCCGGATTACAAGAACGGGAGTAAAGCGACAAATGGGGACGATGCCGGTCGAATCCAAACGAAAGACCAGTTGATGTACGGTGGACTCCATTGGGAGAAAACCTATGCGCAATGAGCCGAAAGCTCGTCATCTGGCGCTTTCTCTTCGACACCATGCAATGGCTTGTAAACATTGCACAGGCCGAAGTCCGTGAGGATACGGTAGGGACTGTGGGTCGCTGGCTTGACATGAAGCCGTCATGAACACAGTCCCGCCGACCATTCTTCATCGCCTCCCCTCCTTCTCAATTTTTTCTGTGAGCGCTTCTGATACAAAATCCTGCAAGGTTTTGTCATTTATATTCGCCAGGTACTGAGCTTCTGCATGGAGCCTTAGCGGTACCCAAAAGCACAACCGTTTCCTTTTTGCTGTATCCTTGTCCGTATCCATGACGCCGTCTCTCCTTAAAAATCCTTGTCCGTCCGTAGGTGTACGCAAATACGGAAAGCAAGACGGACAAGGAAATGCTCCGCCCTTTTCCCAGTCTCGCCGTGGACTTACGGCTCAATGAAGGTCAGATGCGACCTCGCCGGTATGGAGCGTCCGGGAATCGAACCCGGATAGATGGATAGCTTGATGTTGAACGCCACTCGCTCCGTTGCGCCGGTCGACTCACCGGCGGGAGTTACGCATGAATCTCGTGTTTTCAAAAATCAACCGGATATCTCCGGGCACTCTTTAAACAAGCTCAGATCATCAATCTTGCTCTTCGGGAACTTCCATCGTCCTCCTATTCGCCTGGCAACGATTTCACCTTTGACGGCCTTTCGTGTGATTGTCGAAGGGTCAAAGCCCGTTATCCGGGAAACCTCAGCTGTGGATACCCACCGCTCACCTTTTCTGAAGTCTATGTCTTCATCAGAGGTCAGGAGGCTCTCCAGTTCCTTGACTTCCACATCCAGCATTGCTTGGAAAGATCGGATACGGCGGAGTCGGCTCTGGACTTCTGCAGAACGTGGGTCGTTCATTCTGGTAACTCCGTAAAAGTAATTGATCCGGTGAAATTCCCTTGCCGGTCGTAACTTTTGAAATAGTTAGGAAGGTCGTCGTCTTCTTGTACGAGACGAGCGGTCGAAATCATGCCATTGCCGGTATGTATCGAGGACAGCTGGTCTTCGGTATCGAATGCGAACGACAGGTCAGGCGACACGAAAACAAAATTCCGAAACTTGCCGAAATACTGCTCCGTGACCTGAATATGATTTTCTCGAAGATGCTTGATCAACTCATCTGCCGTCTTGATCACCTTATTGCTCATTGGAAACCTCCTGGAGAACAGAGTTCGCTTTTTCAACAATTGCACGACGATAAAATTCAGGTTTGCGTAACCCCAAAATTTTCGTTGCAGTTGAAATAGTTCTTTGGTCATTTTCTGAAAATTGATTTACTTCTATGAATTTTCTAGTTGACACATTGGCGAGTTGCTTCTTAATCATGGCCAGATACTACTCGCATATTGTAGAGTTGTCAACAAAAAAAACAACTTTTTTGTAAACTTTATTTGACCAATTGGAGAGTTGCTACTAAACTGCCAGCATGAAAACAGATGTAAATGACTTTTGGTCAAGAGTAGATTCGCTTACGAAACAAACAAATAAGACGTTGAAACAACTATGTACGGAAAATAAAATAGTTTATGGAACAATCATGCAAAATAAGTACAGAAAAATTTTGCCAACATTGGATATTGCACGATCGTTAGCGGTTGCACTTTCGACATCCATTGACTACCTTGTCACCGGCAAGGAACCGACCGACTCGCTAACATCTTCCGCCAATGCCGATCCATCCCTCAGGGAGCTGCTGTATCGTGTTCTGGCATGCAATGATACGCAACGCGCCACCCTCGCCACCATGATGGACTCATGGGGCATCATGGCTCCTGAGAGCTGCATAAGCAAAGAGTTTGCATAGTTTATGATTTTACATGTAGACAACGTGTAAAATGAGACCGTTTTTTGTATATGTCAAGTAAAACTTCATGTTGATTCCAGCCCGTTTTGGGTGTACAGTCGTTAATAACA
>LVAV01000011.1 GCA_001604185.1 Clostridiales bacterium Firm_16
CCTGAAGATGATAGCGAACAGGAAGAGGACGAGACCTAGTTATAATTGGGTCGGGAATTTGACAGGATAGCACCTACTACTTTCCAACTACAGACATCCTACTTTTTATGCTCAACCGTCAATATAGTATCGTGTGTCAAGCCCTTTACCCCCAACCACGGTAACAGCGCGAATCAGTCAGTTTTCTTCTTGTGACACCCGCCCCCCGTCTTCCATTCCTCCCGCTACCATACGCCTGTAAGGACGGAACAGGCATGACCGAGGCAGAAATGAGGAATGAGCTGAAAGAAATCAGGACGATGGCAATCAGAACCGACGAACGGAGCAAGAGCAACACGCATCGACTCAACGAAGTCGAGAACGATCTTAAGGAAATCAAAGGATCGGTCACGGAAATCCTGCAAAAACTCAATGCCAAACCGGGCGTAAAATTCTGGGCTCCGCTCATCGTCCCGCTTATCATTCCCGCGGTCACGCTGATTCTTGTCGTCATGGGGTATCCGACAGCATAGGAGGCTGGCATGAAGAAAATCTATTTGAGCAACCCGGTTCCTGTTCGTGCAGTGGAGTACGATGGGACCAACTTCGATGAATGTCGGGAGTTTCCCGGCATTTCCATGACCGAAAACGCGGTGGGAGAGAATGAACTCATTCTCACGGAGAACGGAACGGCGAAGATCGTGAACGTCAATTCCGTTCTGTATCTTGATCAAGCTGGACTGCTGCACGTCGTATCGAACGCTGAGTTCCACGAACGGTTCACCGAATATGAAGAACGCATCGTAGGGTTCGGTGAAGCTCTCGAAATGCTCAAGCAGGGCAAGAAAGTCACTCGTAAGGGGTGGTCCGACGGAGCGACCGTGGAGATCGTCGCGATGGAAGGCATGCAGCCGTTCCTTGCGGTAACGTCCTGCGGCTCTCTCAAGCCGTTCACTCTGGAATCTGATTCCTTGCTTGCCGAAGACTGGACGGAGGTGATCGAGGAGGCCGCGTTTTGAATCTGTTGCCGTATGTAAGCCATCATCTGCAATGGGTGGTGGTGCTTCTTGTCCTGGTCGGCATATTCCTCAAGCGTATCAAGGGGCTGTCGAACGGACTGATTCCGATGCTGCTGGTCGTGTTATCGATCGTCGTATGCACAGTCTATTCATGCATGCGGATGGATACGGGACTGCTTGTGGCATTGACGGAATATGGCATTCCGGACGGTGTCCCGCTTGCCGCGACTGCTGCATGGAGCTGGGACATCGTCCACGGCGTATCGAAAATGACAAAGCAAACGGAGGCCGAAAAATGAAACGATCGTTTTTGGTGAACCTTGCATCGTCGATTATTGCTCTGATTGTCGTCGGTGTACTGAGCTACTTGCTCAAGCTGGAGACCGGGATTCTGCTGTACGTGCTCACCGGGGCTGTCATGGTGTCGGTTGTCGTACTTGTGGCGAGGGACTGTCTGCATCGTCTGCTTGATGACAAGGACACTCTCACGTGGCAGTACTGGGCGGGCATCGTCATGGTTCTGGCAACGCTTGTCCTGTTCCTTTCTGCGAGTGTCGTGCACGCAGTATGGCAGATGAATGCGTTGCTGGCCGCTACAGTCCTTGCCGGGATAGGTAGCGGATGCTGGATGAAGTTCTGCTGGCTGAAAAGCCTGGAGACGGAAATTCGCGAAGAAGGAGAAACGGAATGTGTGGAAGAAAATCCGGAATCTGTTCAAGAAAATCAAGACGTTCTGTCAGACTAACCGCAAGCTTCTTGCTGGTATCGCTGTTGGCGGTGCAGTCGCTGGGAGCCTGGGCTATCGCTCCGGTAAACGAGCAAAAGACGGGAGGCATCCAGACGCCTCAGGTCGAGCGTATCGTAGTGATGCCGGACGAAGCGAAGCAGGAAGCACTGAAGGTAGAGATCGGCGATCTGAAGTCGTCCGTGACCAGCTTGCTGAATCAGTTGAGTCAGCAGGCGCAATCTCTCAGGACCTTGCAGAAGGACTCGACGGGCGACATGCTCAAATCGAAAGAATTAGAGAGCGAAATAACGAGGCTCGAAGGACTGCTGAAGATATCGCAAGCAGAGTACGAAACCTTGAAAAGCGACTATGACGACCTGAAAGGCAAGTACGACGTACTTGACAGGGACTTCGGTGTTCTTGCACAGAAGTACAACGACAAAGTATCCGAAGTCGATGCTTTGCGAGGGGAGCTGAAGGTCGAGAAGACCAAAGCGAAAGTCTCTCGCGACCGGGCGATCGTTGGAGCAGAAGCTATCTACGAAGACGGACGATACGGTGTCGGCGGTTCTCTGGGCGTTCGGCTTGTCGGCGGGTTCGGAGTGACCGGGGGAATCGAGTGGATGATCGGCGATCCTCCTACAGAACTTCGGTACCGGGCAGGGCTCTCTTTGTCGTTCTGATAAACAAACTAGATTCACAAAAACGCAAGGCGGGATTGTTCCCGCCTTTTTTGCATGCGAAACTGACAGCAATTTACTTTCAATTGTTTTTCACCTATTGCTAATACTTTCCGCATATTGTATTATCTGGACTGCAATTTTCTACCGTAGATTACCGTTTACTGTAGCTAATTTTTGGGTGCGACTGATTTTTCGAGTCCTGTCGCCCCGATTTTTACGTGTGAATGGCACTCGGTGGTAATTGTTATTGTACATATACATTTATCAGCGGGTGCTTTTTTTGTATCTACTTTTGCTTGTCGTCTTCTGGCGCTGACAAATATCTTTAGGAACACATAAGACGAACATATATTCCGTATGGCTGAACATCAGGGATTCGTCCGTCGTTGCCGAAACCGGCGGAAACTTAGGTCCTCATGCCTTCGGTCCTTATGTTGTTTTTGATGTATGACAAGGACATGACTCCATTCGATTCCACGTAGAATCAATCAAGGCGATATGTTGATTCGTTGTATATGATTGAGTAAAAATTTTACGCCAAATAGGATTCGAACCTATGACCTACTGCTTAGAAGGCAGTTGCTCTATCCAACTGAGCTATTGGCGCATGAAGCATCATTCAAAACGGCTTAACGGCGAAATCTTGACGATCACCCGCTATTTCCCGAAGACAATGGACATCTACGGTAGAAATTTGCAGAATTGATAATACAATATGCGGAAACGAATGGCAATAGGTGCCAGGTCGCATGTTCGCCCGCAATAGGCTGGACAGCTCGTTGCTTTCCCGTAAATGTTAACTTCTTAAAAAAGTAAACCTCAAAACCGAATTACAAGCTTTTGAAACTCTTTGG
>LVAV01000012.1 GCA_001604185.1 Clostridiales bacterium Firm_16
CCGTCTGAATATGCCTCGCGCTGTCAGGCTCTTGATGATCCGCACAATCTCATCAACATTCTGACCAAGAGGAGCTACCCAGTTGGTGTCAAATGCTTCCTGTATGTACTTCATCTCCAAGCCATGCATGGTCGGAGATGAGAGATAAATCCTCTTGTTCATGTACACTGTCCTTGTATATTCAAATGAGCTCCTACTCAGGAACTCATCACTCCCACCCTATGTTCATAAGTTCCCCACCACCTATTTCAGCTCTGCGCATAATTTTCAGTGTGGCTACCCTGTTTCAAACCAAATGCTACCCTAGTTCAGTTCATCCAACCTGATATCCCAAAACCCCTCGATTCCTGCATATTTATGCAGCTTTCGAGCCCCCAGACCTTATTCCCGTATAACTATCACTTGTCCTATTCTTCAAAACGACTAACGAAATCGCATTGTATGTCCCGAAGTTCCCCGTCGCATTCCCTTTATATGTCGCACCAAGACTTTCTGCGGCATCCTCGATCAAAACAGCCCCATGCTTCTCGCAGATCGCCACGATCTCATCCAACTTTGCAGGAGTTCCATAGAGGTTGGCGACAACCACGACCTTCACCTGCGGATACAAATCGAACGCTTTTTCCAAAGCAACCGGATCCATATTCCATGTCTCACGTTCAGAATCAATGAATATGGGAATCCCCCCCCTCATACGCCACAGGGTTCACCGTCGCGGAGAACGTCATATCGGAACAGAACACATAGTCTCCCGGCTTGATCCCTGCAAGCTTCATGCACAAATGGAGTGCCGCAGTTCCCGTGGACAATGCAACGGCATACTTGCATCCGATCTTCTCCGCCGCAATACGCTCCACTTCGTTGATGTTCTCACCCACCGTCGACATCCAGTTGGTACTGAACGCCTCGGTCATGTACTTCAGTTCATCACCGTGCATCGTAGGAGAGGAAAGCCATATTTTCTGTTCAAATGCTTCAATCGTCATATGTGTCTTCTATGTGTTTGTTAATTTATATAGGAATCCAGACGAACCATCGGTTCGCCTTGTTTTCGAGTCTCTGTCCCCCTTCGTCTTCCGTCACGCCGAAACGATGTACGGAATTCTCCAGGTTCCTGTGGGCGAAGTTGTAGTTCTCCGCCCTACTGCGCTTCCTTCACCAAGTTGGCCAACGGGGCCGGACCTTGGTAGTGGAATTCGGGCACCACTTCCTGCAGCTTGCGCAACAGTTCGTCGGTGCTATCAGTATGTATCGTTTCCAGTGTTTTTTGAAGCCATTCTTCGCTGAGCGTACCGGTCACTTTCGCTTTGAACACCTTCTTGTTGTCGGTCGGGATCGTTGTGTCCTTGTTGGCAAGCAATTCTTCATAGAGCTTCTCTCCCGGACGCAGTCCGGTGACCACCACTTCGCTCCGACCATCGCCAAAGTAGGTGATCAACCGCTGGGCGAAATCGTAGATCTTCACCGGCTCGCCCATATCCAGGACCATCACCTCGCCTCCCTTGGCCATCGCCCCGGCAAGGAACACCAGGCTCACCGCCTCGGGAATCGTCATGAAATACCGGATGATATCCTTGTGGGTCACCGTCAGCGGCAGTCCCTCGCGGATCTGCTCCAGGAACAGAGGCAGCATCGAACCGCGGCTGCCCAGCACGTTGCCGAACCGCACGCAGACGATCTCCGTCTCCGGGCGGGTCAGCAGGCTCGCCTCCTGCTCTACCACCCGCTTGGTCGCCCCCATCACATTGGTGGGATTCACCGCCTTGTCGGTGGAGATTACGATCACCTTCTTCGCTTGATATTTCACCGCGGAAGAGAGCACATTGTACGAACCGGCGATATTGGTGCGGATCGCCTCCTCCGGATAGTACTCCATCATCGGCACATGCTTGTACGCCGCCGCATGGAACACGATCTCAGGCCGGAAACTCTCGAACACCCGGTCGACCTTGGCGCAGTTCTTGATATCGCAACAGATGGGGAAGATATCCTTGGAAAATTCCTGCTGGTAATTATGGAGCCTCAACGACAGGTCGTGCAACTCCGTCTCATCGATATCGAGCAACAGCAACTGCTTGGGGTGGAACGAACAGATCTGCCGGCAGATCTCGCCGCCGATGCTCCCCCCCGCCCCGGTGACCAGCACCCGACGCCCCGTCACCATCTGCTCGATCGGAGTCCGGTCGATCTCGATCATCTGCCGACCCAGCAAATCCTCGTAGTTGATCGACCGAAGATCGACGGCCTTGCCACCACTCCCTTGCTCCTCCATTTCGAACAGCGACGGAATGATCTTCGTCTGCGCCCCAGTCTTCACCGCGGCATCGAGGGCAGAGCGCATCTTCGCACCCGACAGATTGGTGATCGCAATGACCAGCACCCCGGCCTGCCTGTCGCGAAGCACCTGCTCCAAATTGTCGATCGAACCACGGACGGGGACACCGACCACCAGAGAACCATTCAGCGCAGGATCGTCGTCGATGAACCCCACCACCTCGTAGTCGAGCTTCCCCTTGGCGAACTGTCGGGCCAGCGTGGAACCGATCTCTCCCGCCCCATAGATCACCGCCCGAGTCGACCGCTTGGCGGCGACGAACTCCCTACGGGTCCGCCCCACACGATAGAGGATCCGATATCCGGCCAGAAGCACAAAGGAAAAGATAAAATAGACGACTCCGAAACGAACGAGCATCTCGATGTCTTGCATCCAGAACAACTGGATCAGGAACCCGACCAATGCGGCGGGAACCAGCGCCCAGAGAATATGGGTCAGCAACTCGAGAGAGCTGTTCGCAAGCTTGATGCGATAGACGTGGACGATCATGAGCGAGACGATCTGCAGGACGGCTACGCCTCCCATCGTACCCCAGAACGAAGCCGTCCGAGGCACCCTGCCCATGGTCAAATATGCGGAAACCGCGGCGCAGACAAGCAGGCTCACGATATCGATGCAAATCAGGATACCGCGCCTGAATAAACGTTCCCGCTCCATCGATCCCCCCTTCAGAACCAGAAAGCAAGATTCTACCGAACAGAACAACATAGGCAGTACAACAGGTCGGCGTATTGGGGCAAATCTTACCATACATATAGAAGCTCTACAATCCAAATAACACTTCTTATATTTTTTGTACAGGCAAATATCGGCATTTTTCGTTTAGTAAACCGCTTTCTGTTCCGTAGGTACGGAAACCAAAAAACATGAAAACTTGAAACCGAACAAGGAAAACAACACGCCTTCCACAAATGGTACAAATTATCCATAATCGGTACACTTTTGTAATCTTATTGAACAAACAACAAAATCATCGCACACAACCTTGTCCTACAGCACGGATATCTCGGCAAGCGCCCGCCGCACATCGTCCGCGCAGACGAACCGACGGGCGACCATCCCAACCGAAAGCGCTGCCTCGATGTTCTCCTCCCGATCATCGGTGAAGAAGCACTCCTGCGGTGCTAGTCCTTCCCTCCGAACGACCTCCACGAAGAACGCCGCCTCGGGCTTCGCCACATGCAGGACATCGGAAGTATATGCAGCATCGAAGATATCATAATCGCCTTGCGTTTCATGCCAGATGCGATGCGGCGGCTCTACGTTCGTTGCCGCCACTACCCGCATCCCATGCACCCGCAAGTCAGAAATCAGGCGGATAGTGTCCATTTTCTTGACAGGAGCGAAATATTTCGTATATAGATGCGACCGCTTAGGCACACGAAGGCCTGTCAACGCGCCGAACTGACGCCAGAACCCAGCCTCGTCCATCATCCCCCGCAGAAAATCCCCTAGGACAGGCTGCAGCGCAGGACACAGTTCGACGAACGAACTCGCATCGGAAACCCCAAGATCGGCAAGGATCTGTTTCTCCATCACCTCACTGGAAAACTCATCGACCACCCCGCCCATATCGAACATGCACACACGAACCATCGCTCACCTCGTACTTTCCCGAATCACCAGCTTCGGGGCGATCAGAATATGCTGTTTTTCAATCTCCACACGAGAGATCAAGTCCACCAGAAGCTCCGCTGCGAAACTCCCCATATGGAAAATATCCTGCGACACCGTGGTAAGAGGCACCTTGCAGAAACTCGCAGGAAGAATATCATCGTAGCCGACGATCGAAACATCCTCGGGAATCCGCACATCTTTTGCGATACTGTTCTCGACCCCGATCGCAACGTTGTCGTTCGACACGAACACCACGACTGGACCCCGATTCTGCCGTTGCTCCTCGACGATCGTATCGGCAAAGCGCCTCCCTTCCTCGGCAGTAGGGACATTCTCGTAATGCCGGATATCGTAGGACACGCGCAAATGATCCAAAAAACCTTGGCAGCGAAGCTTCATCGGCTGATCGTCGAAGCCAGTCACTACCAACACCTTCCCGTAGTCCTGTCCATTCAGGTATTCGGCCACCAGCCGCCCCCCCTCGTAGTTGTCACCGCACACATACGGAACCTCGGGATCATCAGGAATACAGTTCACTACGACGAACGGAATGCTCGCAGCCTTAAGAACCGCAATCGCAGGAGAGTTCGGAGCGGTAGCGGAAAGGATTACCCCATCCACATGATTCTTGATCAACATGTTGACGATCCGCAGCTCTTTTTCAGCATCCCAGTTGCTGAAACTCATCAGCATGGAATAGTCATGCTGGGAAAGGACGGAATCGATCCCTTCGACCACCTCGGTAAAGAAGAAATTCGCCAGTTCGCTCACTACGACACCGATCATATGAGTCGGAACCCCGGCAAGACACCGAGCATATCGGTTCGGCGTGAACCCATACTCCTCAATGACGGAAACGATCCGCTCACGCATCTCAGGCCGAACTTTCATATTCCCGTTCAGAACTCTAGAAACCGTTGCCTTGGAAGTATTTGCAAGCCGAGCGATATCAGCGATCGTTATGGACGAAGATCCTCTTCTTTCCTGTTTCATGACGCCCATACTAGCACAAGAGAACCGGGGAAGCAAGGCGACGTTTCCTAGCCGCCCCACACCGAGCGCAAAATATTTGTTGCCAAATCCAAAAACAGCGGATAGAATGTGACTTACCCGTGAAACCGGTTTCACAAAAGGAGGGACCATGAAAAAACCATCGCTCGCGATCGCGCTGATCATCTGTCTGACCAGCACGCAGATCCTGTTCGCAGCAGGCAAACAGGAAACCCAGGCGACATCGAACAACATCAACCTGAAAGTCTATGCCAGAGCGTACACCTACCAGCAAGACGACCCGTGGAAGAACGCGGAGAAAAAGCTTCAGGCGGCTCATCCCGAACTGAACATCACGTTTTCCTACGAAGGATTCGGCTGGGCCGATCTCCGAACCAAATTTCTGACCGCCGCCGCAGGAGGAGAAGCGCCGGACGTCGTCATGACCGACATCATCTGGGTCGGAGAATACGTCGACGGAGACCTGATCGAAGACGTCACGAAAAAGGCCGAAGCATGGTCGGAATGGTCCGACGTAGCGCCGCTGTACCAAGAAGCCACCAAACGAGATGGAAAGATCTACGGCACATGGCTGAACACCGACGTACGAATCATGGCGTATAACAAGAAACTGTTCCGACAAGCCGGCCTCGATCCCGATACGCCGCCCAAGACATGGAGCGAACTGCGAAGCATGGCCAAACAGATCAGCGACAAGCTCGCCCCGGCATCCTACGGACTGGGCTTCCCGGCCACGCTGGAAGACGAATCGGCACAGACCTTCTACGCCTATCTCTTCTCGCTGGGCGGCCAGATTCTGACCGACGACCTCAAGCAAGCGGCGTTCAACAGCGACGCAGGCGTCAAGGCGCTGACAGAACTCGTCGACATGGTCAAGACAGGAGCTACCCCATCGTCCATCGTCTCGGGAAGTTCGAGCGACATCAACAATGGCGTATTCCAGGACAAATTCGCCATGTCGTACATGACCAAGGCGTTCGGACTGGCCAAGGATCTGATTCCCGGCCTGACCGTCGAACAATACCTCGAAGACTTCGGTGTAGCGACCATCCCCTACGCAGATGGAGGGAACCCCTCGACCATGAGCGGAGGCTATCTGCTATGCGTTCCCACCGGCTCCAAGCATAAAGACCTCGCATGGGAATTCATTACCTATGCCGCCGGCGCACAATCGCAGTTCGGCTACACAGCCGCCCGCGGCTATGTGCCGACCTTCACGTCGCTCATGGCTCGAGCCAAGGACTATTATGCGATCGACCCGTATTTCAGCGTAATCCTGTCCCAGCTGAACAACGCCCATTTCCGTCCAAGCATCCCGCAGTACACGGAAGTGGCAGCGGAAGTCCAGAACGCCATCCAAGCAGCCGTCATGGGAGTCAAGTCTCCCAAGCAGGCGCTTGACGATGCCGCAAGGACAGTCAACCAATTGCTCAACGAGTAATAACGACATCCCCGGTCCGCGATTTTTGAAGAATCGCGGACCATTTTCCATCGACCTTCTGCCCGATCCAAACAAAAGACGGCAGGGCCGAAACACCCCAAGGAACATGGTGGACTCCAGTGAAAATCAAAACGAAAACAGCGATCCAAGGATACTTCTTCCTACTCCCGATCCTGGCGCTGCTACTTGCACTCTCTTTCTATCCCCTACTTCGGACCATCTATCTCAGCTTCCAGGACGTGAAACTTGCCACGTTGGGAAAGATGCAATACTCCGGTCTCAAGAACTATCTCACGATATTCCGGCGAGAATCACCGAACTTTCTGAAGACCATCATCCCGAACACCGCCGTCTACGTATTCGGCAGCGTCCTCGGACAGATCGGCTTCGGGTTCCTTCTGGCACTCTTGCTGAACAACAAGCGCATCACAGGCAAGGGCATCTTTCGGTCGATCACGATCCTTCCATGGGTGGTAAGCGGCATCATCATCTCCATTTCATGGCGGTTCATGTACGAACCTCGTCTGGGAATCCTGAACTACCTCCTGTCGATGGCGGGGGTCAAGAACCTACCGACCTGGCTCAACGACCCGAACCTTGTCATGCTCTGCCTGATCGTAGCCAACATCTGGCACGGCATGCCGTTCAGCTTCATCATCCAGACATCTGGACTGCAGAGCATCCCTGAAGAAATCTACGAAGCGGCTACCGTCGATGGCGCTTCGGCATTCCAGCGCTTGCGCTTCATTACCATTCCCATGCTCAGGCAGTTTCTAATCATGAACCTTGTCATGACCAGCATGAACACCATCAACTCATTCGATCTGATCTACGCAACCACGAAAGGAGGCCCCCTGTTTAAGAGTGAAGTCATGGCGGTCCATATGTACCGTCGAGCGTTTGACTTTGGAAAGCTCGGCGAAGGCGCCGCCGTTGCAGTCATCATTCTCCTCTTCAACTTATTCCTGACAGTCCTCTACCTCCGTCTGAACAAAGAAAAGATCGAAGGATAGGAGCAGCATATGAAAACCATGCAAACAAACCGCACAGCATCCACGGCGCTGATCTACATTATTCTTGTCATCGCCGCCCTCTACACGCTACTACCCCTGTATTGGCTGCTCAGCTCCACCTTCAAGACCTCCTCGGAAGCGATCGGATACCCACCGTCGCTGTTTCCCCGAAGCCCTACGCTCAAGAACTTCGGCAGACTGTTCGATGCGAACAATTTCAACTTCTCGTCCTACTACCATAGCCTGGTCATCTCATTGGGAGCGATGGCATTGAGCTGCATCGTGGCCACATTAGCCGGATATGGCCTATCCCGCTTCCGCTTCCCCGGCAAAAAACCTCTCATGATCGGCATCATGTTCTTCCAGATGGTCCCCATCCTCGCGCTGATCATCCCGCTCTACCAGATATTCTCCATCTACGGACTGTATAACACCCATACTGGTCTGATCCTCATCTACGCAACATTATCCGCACCCATGAATACGTGGATACTCAAAGGGTATTTCGACACGATTCCAGATGCGATCGAGGAAGCCGCAATGATCGACGGGTTGTCGAAAACACAGGCGTTCATGAAAATCGCCATACCCATCGCCACTCCCGGACTATCAGCTTCCGCCATCTTCGCATTTTTCAAGGCTTGGAATGAATACATCGTCGCCATGACACTGACCAGTAGCGTCAGGCCGTACACCGTAGAACTCTACCGATTCATCGGAGAACAGGGCGAAGTGGACTGGTCGCTACTCGGCACCGCATCATTCATCGCGATCGTTCCGATCTTCATCCTCTTTTCCTGTGCGCAGAAATACTTCATCATCGGACTTTCCGGTGGCGCAATCAAATCCTGAATGTAGGTACGTCATGAAACTGGACAATACGCTGGAAACAGAAATCAAGAAAAAGACATTCGCAGTCGTCGGCGATGTAGCGCTCGACCTTGTCTATTTTACAGCTCCGGGCGATGATCGCTCGGTGGAAACCGGCCTAGCGATACACGACGTGACCAAATACGCCTACGATGCAGGAGCCGCCGGAAATCTAGCGATGGATATCGCCAGCCTCGGCGCTCGCTGCGATCTGTACGGCATCCACGGCGACGACTGCTGGGCAGAGATTCTGCTCGACAGGCTCGGCTCGTACGGCATCGGAACAGAAGGTTTCGTCACCGACGAACACTCCACAACCCCCGTCTACCATAAAGTGTATGACGAAAACCTCACAGAACTTCCGAGATACGACATCGGCGGAACAAATGAATACCTAGTAGACACGCTGGATCGAATCTGCTCGATACTTGAACAGCGACTAGAAACGTACGATGCATTACTGGTCAACCAACAGTTCCTTCGTACCATCCATGTACCGTATTTTCGCACCAGACTATCCACCATCCTTAGCCGGACGAACAAACCGGTCTGGCTCGATACCAGAGCCGACATCCGCTATCCAAACTGCTCCTACAAAATGAACAGCGCCGAAGCCATGGCCCGTACCGGGCTACAGAACGCAGAAGCGGCAATGCATGCGCTGTACCACGACCTCGGCAGGCAACAAGATTTGTTCCAGATCGTCGTCACATTGGGGGAAAACGGCGCCATCGGATTCGACGGCAAAGAACTGACGCAGGTGCTTGGAATCAACTCGGTACAAAAGACCGATCCTGTCGGAGCCGGCGATGCGTTTCTCGCTGCGCTGGCATGTGTCCAAGCCTGCGGAAGAACCTTTCGGCAAGCCATGGAATTCGCAAACTACAATGCGGCCTTGAGCGCCAGAACGCTACAGGCGACAGGGCATCCGACATGCGCCGAAATGCTGGAATTGGCGAAAAGTCCCGACTACCGCTACAATCCCACCCTCGCCATCGACACCAGACAGGCGAAGTTCCTCCCCGGTACGGAAATCGAAATCATCAATTCCAACACCCATGCCCAGTCTTATCCGTCGATCGCAATCTTCGACCATGACGGGACAATCTCCACCATGCGCCAAGGCTGGGAAACTATCATGCAGGAGTTGATGGTCGAGGCCGTGATCGGAGACGCCACGAACCTTACCGACGAGAACCGTAAATCGGTACACAAAGCCGTGGCAGATATGATTGAAAAAACTACGGGAATCCAGACCATCATGCAAATGGCGCAACTCATCGAACTGATCAAGGAATTCGGATTCGTCCCCCCCGTCAGCATCAAAACACCGCTCGAGTACAAGATGGAATACTCCCGGCGTCTATCGAAACTGCTCGACGTCAAGTATGACCGCTTTCGGGCAGGCATCTACGACGTAACTGACATGACGATGAAAGGTTCGCTCGATTTCCTCCAGCGGCTCAGAAGCCATGAAACGAGCATCTTCCTAGCCAGCGGAAGCGACTACGCCGACGTCAAGTACGAAACCGACACGTTCGGATACTCCAGGTATTTCGACGGCGGCATCTACGGCTCGGTAAGCGACATATCCAACGATCCGAAGAAACTGGTCATGGAGAACATCGTCAGGCAGATCCACGTTTCGCCGTCTCAAGTCGTGGTGTTCGGCGATGGCCCGGTAGAAATCAGAGAAGGCAAGAAGCGGGGATTCCTAACCGTCGGCATCGTCAGCGATGAACAGCAACGGTTCGGGATCAATCCGAAAAAACGAGAACGGCTGGTGCTCGCCGGTGCCGACATCCTGATCCCCGACTATTCATGGACGGCAAAACTCGCAAAATATGTAGGATGGGAGCAATGAAAGCATTCAATCGTCTCAACATGGAATATCTGCCGGTAGGCAATCGATACAGCAAGGTCGACATTCGGACAGCGAGCATCAATCCGGCACATCCGGAAACTTATATAGAAGCTGATCCCTCACTACGCAACTATTTTCGCACCGTGGCGGAAGAAATCCTTGTAGCGAAACAAAAGCATGCCGCGGTAATCTGCGCCTTTGGCGCCCATGCGATCAAGAATGGACTCGGACGGCTGATCGGCTCTTTCCTGGAAAACGGCTGGTTCACCCATATCTGCACAAACGGAGCGGGAATCATCCATGACTGGGAGTTCGCAGCGATCGGCCGAAGTAGCGAAGACGTCCGGCACAATGTGGCCGAAGGGCACTTCGGTACGTGGCAGGAGACCGGGCTATACATCAACCTCGCCATCGCAATCGGCTCGTATCGAGGATTGGGATACGGACAGTCCGTCGGTGCGATGATCATGGACGACGGGCTTGCTATCCCAGACTTTGCCCAATTGGAACAGGATGCGATGGATACATCCCTTCCGCTGTGGAAACGGGCGGCTGCCATAGATCTGCTGGACGAGCTGAAGACATGCGACATCCAGCAGGGATTCCTGAATATCCCCCACCCGTACAAAGAATATAGCATCCAGCCGTATGTTGCACGGTCGCAACAGCCGTTCACCTGTCACCCGATGTTCGGACATGACATCATCTACACCCACTACGCGAACCAAGGCGCAAGCGTCGGCAGAACCGCGGAGCGTGATTTCCTTTCGTATGCGGACAGCGTATCCAATTTGGAACATGGCGTCTATCTGTCGGTAGGATCAGCGGTCATGTCTCCGATGATCTTCGAGAAAAGCCTCTCCATGTCTCGGAATGTAGCATCCCGTCACGGACAGGAGATTCGACACTTCAAAATCCATGTGGTGGATCTCCAGCAATCTTCATGGGACTGGAATACGGGGGAGCCACCCATGGACGACCCGGCCTACTATCTTCGATTCATGAAGACGTTCAACCGGATGGGAGCTCCCGTCGATTATACCTGTTGCGATAATAAAATTTTCTTCCAGCAACTGTTCCGTACACTTCAGGAGAAGACCGCAAATGGATGAACTGTTTCTCGGCATCGATATCGGAGGGACCAAGACTGGCGTGGTCCTTGGAACTGCATCGGGAAACATCCTTCTCAAGGAACAATTTTCCACCGAAGGTGCGCCGGACACGATCATTGAACGGATCATATCCATCAGCGAACGTTTGGTGCATAGTTTTCCGGATTGCAAGGTTCTGTCGGCGGGAATCAGTTGCGGAGGACCGCTGGACTCAGTTCGCGGAGTCATTTTGTCCCCTCCGCATCTTCCCCTCTGGAACGGGATCCCCATCGTCCGCGAAATCGAAACTCGACTGGGAATTCCCACGTTCCTGCAAAATGATGCGAACGCCTGCGCCCTGGCCGAATGGAACTGGGGGAACGGCAAGGGATGCAGGAATATGATATTTCTGACCTTTGGAACCGGGTTCGGAGCTGGATTGATCCTAAACGGAGCCCTGTATGAGGGTACGAACGGCATGGCAGGAGAAATCGGACATGTTAGGCTTACTTCATCCGGACCGTTCTGCTATGGCAAGCAAGGCAGCGTAGAGTCGTTCTGCAGTGGTGAAGGAATCAGCCTTCTCTATGAACAGGCATACGCGAGTCGTCTGACGGCTAAGGACATCTGCAAGCAAGCGAACGAAGGTGATGCTGCCGCGTCAAAGATCATAGACCTCTCGGCGGAAAAACTTGGACTGACTTTGTCGATTCTGATCGATATTCTGGATCCGGAGAAAATCATCATAGGAAGCATCTACACGCGGGACGAACAATTGTTTCGAAACAAAGTCCTGGACGTCGTTAATAGAGAAACGCTTATGCGTACCAAAACCTGTGCGATCATGCCGTCGGCATTGGGCGACGATATCGGCTACATGGCTGCGCTCGGTGTGGCGAAATCATATTGGAAAGGATACAACCATGAATGAATACATCGAGAACCTGATTCTCCGTTTCCCGATGCTGGAGTCGATTGAACCGGAAATCTCTAAAGCATATGGAATCCTGCTCGCCTCAGTCTCAGCCGGAGGAAAGATTCTGGTTTGCGGAAATGGCGGAAGCAGTGCAGACGCCGATCATATCGTCGGCGAATTGATGAAGTCGTTTTGTAGAAAGCGACCGATCGACGATGCGCTACAGCATCGGCTTATCGCTATCGATGCGAAACGTGGCGGCATTCTAGCGCAGGGGTTGGAAGGGACTATTCCTGCCATCAACCTCACTCAGCATACCGCACTGACTACTGCATATTCGAACGACAGGTATCCTGCGCTCGCTTTTTCCCAACAGCTTCTCGGCTATGGGAATCCGGGCGATACGCTTATCGCTCTATCAACTTCCGGCAATTCAGAGAATGTCATTCTTGCATGTATCACGGCGAAGGCAAAAGGCTTGCGAGTCGTGGCGCTGACCGGGGCTTCTCCCGCACTGCTGGATCAGTATTGCGATGTCGTAATCAAAGTCCCGGAAACGGAAACATACAAGATTCAGGAACTCCATCTGCCCGTCTATCATTGCCTCTGTCTGGCGTTGGAAGCGGCTTTCTGGGGAAACGGAGACTAATGCGATTTCACAGAGCAAATTTCTCTTGCATGCTTCGATCTTGTCACTCATCAGTCGCAGGTGTTGGTCGTACTTCATTCTGTTTTTCCGGTGGATTACCCCTCTCAAAACGAGAGTGTCCTCTTTGTGAAATCGGATGTACGCTACAGGTATGCGCCATAGTACGCAGGCTGTCGCATCGCTTGCATACGGCAAGATCAGAAGAAAGAAAGGAGAGAGAACGAACTATCATGATCGGCGAATCATTGTACGAAACGCTGCAGTGGCTTCTGGCCGAACACCCCGAAGCCATGGAGAATCTGCCCAAGCAGTCGGGGCTATCGCGCCACTATCTCATGTACCTGCCGGGGACATGGAATCCGAAGCTGGAAACGCTATGCAACTTCGCGCGGCACCTCCGCACACCGATTCTGGAGATCGTGCGCCGCACGATGCAGATCCAATGGGAATCGGAAGAAACCGACGACCACTCGTGGCAGGATTTCACCCCGGCCAAGCATCTGGCCGGTTTCTATCCCGAGCATCTGCATGTGTTCTTCGGCCCGACGATGCGGAGTCTTCGGCACGCCCGCGGACTGAGCGTCGATGCGTTGGCGAAACGGACCGGCATGGACAACGCGAACCTTCTGCACCGCGAAACTGGATGCAACGGCCCCATCGATCCGACCATTACCTATATCGACCTGGTGGCAAGGGGAATCGGCGTTTCCAGCCTTGTTTTCATCGACGAAATGATGGAGCGCGCATATGCCGCACGAACGGCACAGGACTCCGCTTTGCAAGCGCCTTTTCTCTAGACACTTCACTCGACAACCTGTATGCTATCAGTAAAAGAAGCGCTATGCTTCGGTTCAGAATCAATCAGCCCCCCTGCGCCCATATCGACCAGCTTGACACCTTTGCGGTACTAGCGGATATGGGCGCTTTCATGAGGGTCATGGTAGGGTCATTTGCGTAGGTACGCGATAAGGAAGCGCAAAAGCACTATCCGGATTTTTTTAATAAGTATATATGTAATATGGAATAATATACACTCATTGCTTTGTCTTTGATTTGCCATTGGTGCATGCTTGGTCGGTGATTGCTCGTACAATGCTCGGGCAATCAAAATGCTCGTACATTGTGCACAGTGCACATGTAATGCCCTGGCTATCATTCTGCTTGCGCTTGATACCGGCGTGTCAGGATAGCTTTCAATGCCACTTGGAAGCTGAATCGCCATCACATGAAACCTCACCGTAGGGGCAACACCAACTCAAAGATCGAATGTCAGCTGACTCTGCTTCTTCGGATAGAACACACCGATGATCGACCAAGGATTCGGTCGACCTTGGCGATGGTCTCGCAATCGCGTTCCAAGGAAAAAAAAGACATCGCAATCAGTGATTAACGACTCATCTTTTTGCTTCACTTTCGATATCGCCACCTTCCTGTCATAGCTGAAACGGCGATATAGTTCATACAACTCCCAATCTTCAATCATATAGGCGTGTTTTGAATCATTTTCATCAATGAATTCGTATTTGAATACTGCATCCATAGGCTTCGCCTGTTGAAAAGCCCTGTAGTCTTCACCATCGAACATATCCACGCCAAAAAGTTGCTTGATCTCTTCTTGACGTTGCATGTCCTCGATCACTTCCCGCTTTTCTACAATGACCCGCCTGATCAGTTTGGGTTTGAAAACCGCCAACGAAATAAAACCAGGAATGCTTGGCTTCGAAGCCTGAAGCAAATCAGAGATTCTGGAGCCTCTTGCAAAATAGCAAAAGTTTGGTAATTTCTCCTATCCCAAGCACTCGGGAGAGC
>LVAV01000013.1 GCA_001604185.1 Clostridiales bacterium Firm_16
CACAGAAAACGCTGTGTTCCATCCTTGCGCTTCCCGTTCCTGACTACATGTTCTCCCTGACAGTAGAGGCAGGCAAGCTCATCGCCCATTCTTGTCTCAATGAGAAAGTGTTGAAGAGTTTCTTCCCGTACATCGACATCGTTTGAAACCGTGGAAAAGAATACGACACGGTCTACAAACGGAAGCTTCCGATATGCAGTTATCACTTTCTTCAGTTCTGTCATAACCCGACTCCATACTATTTGTTTAACTATATTCTACAGAACATGTGTTCTACTGTCAACTATTAAATTGTAATGAGCCATAATGATTACAGGCATTGAGTAAGATATCTGCTGATCGCAGACAATACATAGCGCTTCGCGATAGTTGATTGTAAGAAGGTCCGTCTGAACTTGTTGTTCAGGCGGACCTTTTGGTCTGGATATGCTTTCAAATCTGTCATTTTTTCTCAATTTATATTGCTATAATCTATAGCAGATCAATCGGGGAAGAGGGTAATATCATGTTCAGATCACAAAGAGTAAGAAGTGTTTTTCTAACGGGGGTGTTAGTAATATCCATACTGGCCGGAGCAGGTTGCCAAAAGAGTACCAGATCAAAAGAAACCGCCACCTCGCAGTCCGAATCCAAAGAGACCACCGTAACTCAATCCGAGTCCTCGGAAACAGTCGCCGCATCTTCGTCGTCAGAATCCACAGAAAAGCAGGAATCATCTTCTGAAATAAAAGAGACAACGAAACCAACATCGGACGAATCTTCCGAAGACGAGAAACTCAAACAGGATGCTCTGAAACTGGCTGAGGAATTGGGCGTAAAGGAAGAAGAACTTCACGGGAAATATGATCTTTTCATAAAGTATACAGACTGCATAAATCAGAACACAGATCTCGGTTTTATAGAAGACTATGTTCTTCATCTCTTCCCGGTCTTAGCCGATCATTTAAAGCCGGAAGATGAATCCTTCTTTTTTTCGAGACTCTCGAATCTAAAAGCCGTATATGGCGAATCGGCCACGCGATCAGCCGGAGAATACCATATCGATGACAACATGATCCTTATGAACGAATTAGGTGACACTACGGAGTGTTTTGCAAACTATGACACCATGTATCACGAACTGATGCATTTCATTGATCATTCGGTAGGAACCTATCGCTCGCACGTATACTACACAGGAAAACAGTTCGCTCACGGAGAAGAGCTTACCGATCAGGAATGGGGCGGAGAATATGTCTCATTAGAGGAACATTTCATCGTAGAGGGTGGCGCCGATTATTATACCGGGAAATACTATCGGAAGGCCATAGATGGATACCTGGCAGCAAGTTTTCTTTCCGGTATCGAATGGGTCTACGGAGCAGAGACGGTGGATCGTCTGTTCTTCAATTCTGACTCGACTATGGAGTACATCCGGCTCCTACAGGATGCCGGGATCCCGGATCAGAAGATCGTCGACAGTATTGTGTCATTTAACTATGAAACAAATAACCGGTATGATGCTCCTGAAAACTCCGTCCGATTCGAGGATATACTGATTGATCTTTACGAAAGCAAGAAAGACACCGGATGGAAGGATGACAAGGTCTTCATGCAGATCTTAAATGAGATCCATGCCTGGACGTTATCGTTGGCGGAGTATCCCTTTACACACGAAGAATTGAATAGCCTTCTTCTTGACACTCAGGCCTTGGAAAAGAAGTCTCAAAACGTGATGGATCAGATCGATCAGCGCACTTCGCAAGAACTGATCCACTTCTTCAAGTTGATCCTCCTCGACGGGAAACCTTATCTGTCCGAAACCCTGTTCACCTCCGATGAATTCGACAGAACAGAGCCAACTACCCTCATCGTCGAGTATGACTTTGATCAGGAGAAAGTCATCTCCTATAAGTACTATGTGCCGGACTACCCGAAGTGGATCAATTGACCCTTTTCAATTTTTCTAATATCTACGCACTCAAATATACCGCCAGATGGTGATGCCGGTCTTCCCTTTTTTTGTGGTGCGTTCTTCGCCGTGGTATTCCAGTTTCCCATATCCGCGGACGGAAACTGTACTGTTTTCCTTAAGAATGGTCTCCGGGTTATGGCATATTTTTCCGTTAAGCGTGACTTTCTCCATATCAAAAAGCGCTTTGGCATCAGTGCGAGACAGATGATATACCTTCGCAAGGATGGCATCGAGCCTGGGAGACGTTACCGTGATGTTCTCTTCTTTCTGCTTCGGAAGATAGTTCTCCGGGACCTCTTCAACCAATTTGCAGCTAACGGCAGTGTGTTTGACACGATCAAGATCACGGCAGAAAACATCCGCCACTTTCTCAAGCACAAAGCAATATGCAGAATTGTTCTGAACCAAGATATCTCCGACCATATCGCGTTCGATTCCGAGATTTAAGATTGCGCCAAGGAAATCACGATGGGTCAGCGTCTCGGCAAACTTCGTCTGTTTGGGTTCGATGAGAAGGACCCTGATTGGGAAGTCTTCGTCATAGGAGAGATCCTCCGGATTTCCGAAGCGGACGATGACTCGTTCACTATTCTCCATACCACCCCAGATCTTCATCTCGCTTTCGGATGCAACCTCAAAAGCAAGACCTGCCGTCTCGCCCGAATGAAAACTCGAATAGGTATAAAAGCCGGACTGACGGGCACGATCCGCCAGTTCGGAAAAGCGCTTCAGATTTTGCTGCTGATGTTCATTCATCAGAAAACCTCTCCTTATTTCTGAACATGATATCCGCCATCAGCGAATACATTCGTACCGATTATATAATCTGATATGTCGGATAACAAGAATTGCCCATTCTTCTGTTTTAGACATGATCAAGAGAATAATCTGAATGCTCCATGAAAAGAGGATACTATGAGGATATCGGATCCAAACCGTTTCTGTTATAATGTGAACGGCAAACCCGCCTAGGCAAGAATGTGTGAGGAACGAAGTCATCTTCGAAAGGAGCGCTTCCTATGGAGAACAAAGAGAACGAAAACAAGGATACCGCTCTACTTCTGATCGGTGAGCTGGCGGATCTGGCCGGCATTTCGCCAAAAGCTCTGCGTCTTTACGAGCAGAAGGACATTATCAAGCCGGTCAAGGTGGATCCGGAGACGGGTTACCGCTACTATTCCCCGGACCAGCTGACCATCGTGGAAGCTCTGGTTGAGCTTCAGGACATGGGCTTCTCCCTCAATGAGATCCAGACGATCCTGAGCGGCAAAGCCACAACGGAAGAGATGAAAGATCTTTTCGAGAAGAAGCATACCGCGCTTCAGGAGGCCATCTGGAAGGCCCAATCACAGATCGAAGAACTCGACTCCATCGGAGAATCACTCTTCGGTGAGAAAAAGGTGAAAGACTTTAACGAGATGAGCGATGAGGAGCGCGCCTGGCACCTGGCGAAACTTATCCGCGTCAACCAGCATAACGTCCGTCAGACATTAAGCGAAGTACTCTGGCTGTAAGATGATTCCAGTACATCCAGTGCACGCTCGGTACCGGCACGATTTTGCTTCATATTATTCACGGCATTATTGACAGTCATAACACCACGCATGACACCCCCGCGGTACTGCGTGATCTTCAAAAGCGCGGCAAGTCCTTCGACGGTTTCGCCCATCATGGTACCGCCCAAAACCAGTAAAACGACATAGACCGAGGCGCCACAGAGCGTATTCAGTATACCTGCGCGGCCGGTGGCGCGATGTGCTTTCATGTTTTGTGAGAGCATGGCCAGGCTCGTTTCTTCCACTTTCTTCAGAACCAGCTCCTCCCCGCCAAACACTGATATCGAATCTTTCGCACGGATGACCGGCTCGGCCCAGTTGGTGTATTCTCCGAACTTTTCCTGCGCACGTTTCTTGAAAATCGGGATCTTCCTTACGACCACGATACAGCTGAGAAACGTAAATGGTACTGTCGCCACTGCCGAGACGATAAGAAGTGGCAGATTCAGAATGGCCAGTATGATCGAGGAAAGGATTATATTCACCATAGCGATAAACATGTGCATGAAGTTCACCGGCCCCAGCATATAAAAATAGAGTCGGTCGGCGTCATAGTTCAACCGGTTGATCCATTCTCCGCTTGAAAAGCACTGGACATCCTCATATTCGGCGCCAAGGATATTGTGCAGCATCTTTTTCCGGATCCTTTTCTGAAGGAGGATATTCAGTTTCATGGAGATCGTGGCCCAGATCGTCATGTTGTACATAAACAGAAGAAATGTCAGCGCGAAAAAGAGTACGAATGTAGGAAGAAGCGCATCTTTATTTCCGAGTTCCATGACGTGGATGAAACGCGAGATGAGATTGGAGGCAAGTACGGTGTTCAGAAAATCGAAAGGCGCGCGAAGCAGAAGCGACCCGATGAAGAGCCGGTGCAGGCCAAGATCCCGAAGCAGATGGTAGAGCCGTTTAAACATGGAGCCTCCCCCCTTCCATGTGGAAGATCCGGTCATAGCCTTTCAGGTATTCCACCTGATGCGTGACATGTACGATCGTGATCGGAGATGCCGTGAATGCATCCAGTGAAGCAATGACCGAGGAAGCGGTAGCGGGGTCAAGCGCGGCGGTAGGCTCGTCAAGAAGAAGGATCGGCGCGTCCTTGCACATGGCGCGGGCAATGGCGATACGCTGAGCCTGTCCACCGGAAAGTTCGTCGGCGCGGTCACCGAGATACGTATGCATCCCTTGCGGAAGCGAATCGACCCATTCAAGAAGACTGGCCTTCTTTAGTACCTCCCGAACATGCTCCTCGGAATAGTCATGTCCCATCGTAATATTCTCGAAAATGGTCATGGGCAGGAGCATCGAAGACTGCATCACGACCGAAACCTTCTTTCGAATCTCTGAAGGAGTTCTCTCTCCACAGATGGTGGCGCTTCCCGAAGCTGGAGCAATGAGTCCGGCCATGATCTTCAGTAGAGTACTCTTGCCGCAGCCGCTTTCTCCGACGATGCCGACGCGTTCTCCCTGGGTGATCGAGAGCGAAACACCATGCAGGACCTGCTTTTCGCCATAACTATAGGAAACCTCGGAAAGGTCTGCAATTATTGACTTTGTAACATTGCTACACACTTTTTCTTCCTCCTTTGATGCCGGATTTCTACGCTATATCGATCCGCGACAGGTTCGATGTGAAGGTCCGGAAATGCGCAATAAAAATCGGGGTGTTCATGAGAAATCCGGTCACACTTGCCTGCAGATGCAGGAATACGACCAGTGATCCGAGAGTAAGTTTTCCGGACACCACCATGTAGCCGCCGATCAGGAAAAGGAACAGCAGCGGTACCTGGGAAAGAAGTCCGGAAATGGAATTCAGTACCGCGTGGAGCCGGTCATCTTTTCGGATGCACTTGCCCCAGGCATTGAGTTCTTCTTCGTATTTTTCTTCGACAAAAGCACCCGCCTCGTACACGGAGATGACGGGATGGTTCTGCACGACGCCGAATGCGGTTTTATTCATCCTGCTCTTGGCTGCGAGTGTGGCTTTCGCAATCTTTGCCAGCTTCGATCCGGAAAGAGAGACATAAACCAGGATCAGAAGCGTGGGGATCAGGAGCGCGATCGTCAGGATCAGGTTTTCGATCAGAAGGAAGATCAGGACAGCAATGCTGGTGATGACCATGCTGATGTTGAAAAAGAAAGTATTGCTCAGAAAATCAGTTGTGGAAGCAAGTTCACCCTGGATGACGGACATCGCTTTGTCAGCAGAGAGATCCGCAGAGTTGTTCCGGATCAGATACCGCATATATCCCATTCGAAGGCTGTGTGCGGCCTTCTCAGAGGCATAGTGTCCTACCATATGGCTGAGATAGTTTAGTGAGGCAAATCCGAGTATAAGAAGGAAAAGAAGCACGACGAGAGATGGCAGAACCTTATCGTTCTCCACAATACGATCCACAAGGATCCCGATCATGTGGGTGTAGAAAAGCTGGGCGCCGATCGCCGCAAAAGAGATAAAAAGGGAGAAGACCACCCAACCCCGATTCTCTTTCAAGATCTTTTTCAGAACCTTCATGGAAACTCTCCTTTCCTTGCTTTCAATTCAAGCGTAAACCTTGTCCTAAGGACAAAGTCAAGAGAAAAGACAGAATCAGAAAAGGGATTATTTAGTTTGCGATCAGGTGACCATATTGTCATGTTTCATCTTCTCTATTGACTCGTCCAGACTATCGTAGTAGTATGGACTACAGAAGTAGTCTGGAGGTCAACTTATGAAGGAGAAACTATTTGACAGTGAAGCCAAAGTCATGGAGATCATCTGGGAGAAGGGCCCTCTTCCGGCCAAAGAAATAAGCCTGATCGCAGCTGACTCCATCGGATGGAACAAGAACACGACCTATACAGTCATCAAGAAACTGGAAGCAAAGGGCTTCATCAGCAGAAGTGAACCCGGGTTCATCTGCACGCCTTTAGTTTCTCAGGAAGAAGTACAGAAAACAGAGGCAAAATCGCTTCTGGAGAAGGTCTTCGGCGGTTCCCGCCGGGCACTCTTCTCAGCACTACTCGAGGATGAGAAGCTCTCCGACAGTGAGATTGAAGAACTGAGAGATCTGATCGATAAAAGGTGATCACGATGTTGGGAAGGATATGTTATTGGGTCATAAATATGAGCATCATCGCCTCATTCATGGGGCTTCTGGTGCTGCTCATCCGTAAACTCAAAGGAATTCCCCGCAGGATATTTGTATTCCTGTGGGCCATCCCGTTCCTACGCATGTGCTTCCCGCTAGGCATCAACAGCCGGTACAGTCTGATGACCCTGATCTCAAAACTTACGACCAAAACAGTCACGGTCTACCGGCCGGTGGTCGAGCTGGAGCTGTCCTACTCGAATGTGATCATGCAGGCAGAAAGCTATTCACCATTCACCTTCAAAACAGACCTTCTGAAGAGCATCTTCGAGATTGCCGGTCTGATCTGGCTGATTGGCGCGGTTTCGATCTTCGTCGCCTTGGTCATACTGTATGTGTCCACTAAACGTGAGATCAAGGATGCAAAGCTTTTAAGCGGAAACGTGTATCTGTCCGAAAAGGTCGAGGGTCCGGCTGTTTACGGGATCTTCCGACCCAGGATCATACTGCCTGTGTCCTATTCCGAGAAGGACTTGAAGTACATCATCCGACACGAGAAGACGCACATCCGCCGAGGCGACAATTTATGGAGACTTCTCGGTTTTCTGGCCGCGGCAATACACTGGTTCAATCCATTCTCCTGGCTATTTCTGAAAACATACCTTTCCGATCTGGAGCTGGCCTGCGACGAGTCGGCCGTTGCAGACTACACCAAAGAGGAACGTAAAAACTATGCAAAAGCACTTCTCGATTCTACTTCTGGCAAAAGCCTCTTCGTTTCCGCTTTCGGCGGAGCGAAAGTGCGTACGCGCATCGAGAATGTTCTGTCCTATAAAAAGATGACTCTGGTTTCGTCGATCGGCTTCACAATGATGATCCTGGCGGTCATTTATACTCTGCTTACGAATGCAGTATAAAGAGAGGAAAATGAAATATGAGAAAAGTAATCACAGTTTTACTGGCAATTTGTATGCTTATGGCACTCGCTTCATGTGCACATAAAAAACTATCATCCGCAAGCTTGAATAACACAACTACAGGAGTTGATATGGGAAAATTACAAGAGATCTATCCGGAGTTTTTCAATCTGAAAGGCGATCCATTTAAGGGCGTAGAAGTGTATGTATGGCAGATGAGCGAAGACAGCTATTCTTGTGGTCTGATGTTTGGGACAAACAGAACCAAGACTGACGAAGAAATCTGGGATCTTACTAAGAAAGCACTCACTATCGATGAAGCAAAAGCAATACTGGATCAATGTGCAAACAAAGATGAAGTATTCATTATCCCGGTAATACAACCGATTTCAAGCTATGCATATACCATTGATGATGAATACATAAAGAAGGTGCGAGACCTTTTCCCTGACATAAATCCCGCTCTTGTCACCACCCTCGCAGCTTACAGCGCCCCTGTTTCTGTGAACGAGACTGATATAGATAATCTGTTCAGTAAGGTCTGCCCTGCAGATGAGGCATTGAAAGCAGCGAAGGAGAAAGGCATAGTCGTAATCGAAGATGCAATCACCTGCGTCTCCGGAAAAGAAACCATGGAATCTTTCTATGCAACTGTTTCCGAGGGAAATGCGGCCTCTATTCTCATTGCACAGTACTATGGTCCTCTGAAAAAGAGTCAAGTTTCAAATGAGCTCTATGAACAAGAGAAGGACAATTATCCTGTACTGTATTTCTATATGGTAGAGTTCGACGGAAAACAATTCACGACAAAGGTTCGTGAAAGTACCTCGGAAAAGATAGAATCGGAAAAGACCTTTACATATCTGAAGCACTTTACAGGCAATGCTCCAGAAACTGCACTGATCGCAAAGTACGAATACTACGTACTTGTAGATAACGAAGATGTGACGTGGGAAGATATCGAAAAGGGAATGTTTAGTTCGCAATTAGGTGATTATATCGAACACCACACGATTTTCTCGGATTGCAAATAGGGCGGATACCTCTTACTGTTCTAATGGTTACGTAAGACTTTCTTCCACTGATCTTCATGTACGGATATTCCTGATTCTGGTTCATGTTTTAGGGGCAAGCCCTTAGAAATAATTATACCATCCGATTCACGAAGCGGACGCTTTTCATGGCATAAAGAGATCGTTTTCGTGTGCTTTTTCATACACCCATACCTAAGTACGGAACATCGTTGATAAGGAGCTGCATTGAGGTCCCGATGTCTTCAACATCCGGAAGTTCATCTTCTCTTGCCGCACACTCAAATTCATCGACTATATACTCGATAATGGTCATATCGATGAACAACGCCAGCTGGTCGAGAAGTTCTTTCGCCACATCAGTTTCGGTCCGATAGCCGTCCAGGACCGTCTTGAAATAGTGATCCATAAATGCTCTTTTCTTCTTGGAATCGTTCTCGAACATACACCAACCGACACCGTGCGTCCAGGCATGCGCAAGATCGAACATGTACCAGCAGTAGATGCAGTTATCGAAATCGAAGACAGTGATGTCTCCCGTCTTCATATCAACATGGTAATTGCCGTCGCAGAAATCAAAGTGTACAAGTCCGAATCCGTCCTGATCCACAGGAAGTTGTTTATACGTATCCAGACGTTTTGAAATCGCGGCCTTCAGTTCAGCATAAGAATCCGGGATCAGGAGGTCAATATACTCCATGTTGTACTTGTCGAAGAATGTGGCACGTTTATGCTCCGGAGTGTACTGCTTGGACAAACGGTGGATCGCCCCAAGAGCTTTTCCCGTATTATAGAAATACTCTTCCAGAGGTGCGCCTTCACGATAGCGGTATCCGTTGTCTACCATCAGCATGCCTTTCGCATAGGCAAAAAGACTGATGTAAACTGTTCCCTCTTCATCCTCGATACACTCGACGAAACGTCCGTTTTTCGAGGGGATCACATCCACAACGGGTGCGCCGTGTTCCGAAAGATAGTGAATGAATTCCGTCTCCGCGAGATAGTCTTCCAGTGTGCGGTCGTGGAGATCGGAGATGCGGAGAACGTAATCCTTTTCCCCGTTTTTCGAGCAGACAATGATGCGGTTCCGGCCGCCTTCGTGCTCCGAAACTTCATTGAGTGCGTATGCTTCCAGTTCAAATAATTCTTTGGTTAGATCGAAAATGTTTTTAGTAATCACGACTCCTTTTCATCTGCCCACAAAGGGCCACTCATATTTCTACCAATTTCATTGTATCGGAACTACTGCTTTGTGTCGTTAGCCTGAAAGTATAAACTGCTTCAAACTTCTTGGTTTCACTTATTCTGTGAGGATATAATACGTGTATAACCTATTGAGTGAAATGATTGGAGTATATATATGAGAGCGAACTTTGTTGCGGTGTTCAGCGGGTTTCCGGAACACCATTTTTCAGAAGAAATAACGATGCGTTTGCGTCAGGAATTAAAAGAGAGAAAGAGTATTGTTTTTATCACCGCCTGCCCGCTTGACTATGAGCAAAATGACGATGACTGTGACGGCATGCATGAGATGTTCGTAGAGCAGGGACTGGCTTTTGAAAACCATTGTGTGATTGACAAGCGCACGGATCCTTCAGAGGCGAAGAAGCTTGTCGAAAACGCGGACTGCATATTCCTCATGGGTGGAGGAGTTTGCGAAGAACAGCTCGAATTGATCCGCGAGAAAGGATGCTATGATGCGTTGCTTCATTGTCGCGCGGCGATCTTCGGAGTGAGTGCCGGTTCCATGAACCTGGCAAAGACTGTAGTGGATTTCTTTGAGTCCTTGGAGCCATTTGAAGGACTTGGGTTCACGAATACTACGGTGAGCTGCCACCATGATCCTGAGGATTCCTGGCGGTATGAGAAAACACTTGAGATGTCTGAGGATCGCGTGGTGTATGCCATGGAAGATATGAGTGCGTTCTTTCTCCGCGAAGGAAAGATCGACGTCGTCGGGAAGATCTACCGCGTGGAGAACAGAGTGCTTCGGCTGCTGACTGAGGAAGATATCAGGGAGCTTGAAGGCTAGGAGATGAAAAATGAGTAACAGATTGATCATGCTGGAAGGGCTCCCCGGAACGGGCAAATCGACCAATTCCTTTAAGCTATATGAACAGCTTGTTTTCAAATAAACAATTTACCGATTACGCTTCCAGATAGATCCAGAATGCGGGCCGGACTGCGTTTGTTCCGGCAAAGACGCTGCGGCCGCCGTAGTTTACGGTACCGTCTTCGCTTACGTATGATCCGGGTGTGCGCAGCCACCACTTGCTAGATCCGGCATCTTCACGTCCGCCTTTGGCGCGACAGTAAGCGGTTCCCTGACATGCACGTCGTGCATTGTTGGAAGCGAAATACAGGTTGGCTTCTACGCTGCTCAGGAGGAAGATCCTGTCGATGGTATCTTTCTCCGATGTTGTGCTGTATGACGGGGTCTTGTCAGCCGCTACGGGCATTTTCAAGATCATCTTCATTTCTTTTTCGTCAAAAGCACTTTCGATAAACACTTCATTCAACCACTTTCGGAGCGAGCAGTTTTCCCATGTGACCTCTGTATTGCTCTCGCTGTACTTCTGGAAATCGAGGGCGTCTTTGCTGACCAGAAGAGCCTTGTTTCCGTCGTGCTTCAGCACAAGCCATTCGATGTCGGAGATCTCACCCTTTGCTGTCTGAGGATAGTGACCAAACATGATCTTCACAAACCCTTTGTACATACAGACCTGCTTGAGGTTTTTCTCGCTTACGATCTCGGTAACACGAGGATTGGACAGCAAAGCCAGCATCGCTTGACCGAAGCTCCATTCGACGGTGTTTTCTTCCACACCTCCGGTGACCCTCGTGTGAAGTACGGCGGCATCAGCTCTTGCTGCGGCAAGGGCTTTTAACACATCTTCTTTCGTTGTAAATCCACCGAGCCGTTCATTTCCGTAAGCAAGCTTGGCATCGAACTGATTCATCATCTCAGAAGCATCCGAAATCTCGCTTTCCAGGCGCTTCTTCTCCTTGCCGGAAAACATTCCGAGGGAATCATGCCGGGAACGAAGTTCGGTCAGTTTCTCAGCGGTCTTTTTCTTCTGGTCGTTAATCTGGTTCATCTCCAGAACGATCTGATCGAAGCTGTCGCTGATTCTATTCAGATTGGCCACCTTCTGCTTCGCATCCGCATACTGCTGTGCAAGAGACTGTCCGTTGCAGGTAAACGTGGCGATGACTTTTTCCGCGGCCTCCTGGGCTGCCTTTTCTGCCTGCTGTCTCTTTTTCTCTTCTTCCTTAATGCGCATCATTTCCGCGGATTTATACGCTGCAATGTATCCGTTAATGTCGTTCCTCAATGCATCGCTTCCGTAGCGCAGTGCTTTCTGCGTATTGACGTTATTCTCGAAGGCAGTCACATCGCTTATCAGACCGAGATGTACGACCTGCAGATCTGCCATCGCTTTCACCAGGTATGCTTCACCGTCAGTCGGATCAATATCCAGTACTTTCTCCGCGTATCTCTGCGCGTTGCTCCATTCCCCTTCCGAAACGAACATGAACGCACGCTTGATCAGACCGATCTTTGTCAGGTCTCCTTGCTTTAAGGTGCCCGTAGCCGGTGAAGTCTGTGTCTTCGATCCCATTATCTTCTCGATTCCGCGGATCAGATCCTGCATGGCGCCGACTTTCCCCATGTCCTGCGCCTGAAGTCTGGCGAATTCCTTGGGCATATCGTAGGCATCGATCCCTTTATAGCAGGGGATCAAGGTCTTCTTGGCACCCTTTTCAATCAGACTTAAGAACCGGCTCCACTCATTCTTAACCCAGACGGAGTTATAGTATTCGTAATCCGTTCCGAAGGCCAGCATGATCTTGGCAGAATTGAGCGCTGCAAAAATATAGGGTTCATATTCCTGTCCCAGTTTGTCTTCGAGGGTGATCCGCGAGAAGAATACTTTATACCCTTTCTCAACAAGTGCATTGTATACATCCTGGGCGATCACGCTGTCGATGGTACGATTGCCTGTATCATCGGTTTCTTTGTAGCAAATGAAAATATCGTAAGGGGCTTCTTTGGAAGATACTTCATTAATGGCGACACGTAGTGCCTCGATTGCTTTCGCTTCGTCCCGATACACGGAACGGGCGATCGTATCGGAGCATTCCATTACCATCTCGAAATCCGGATCATCCATGATGCTGTCGAAAGAGGATCTGTGACAGGTCGGGACCTTCTTTCCGGTTCCGGGGTCGTCCACATATTCGATACCGAACTTACAAAGCAGCAGTCCCCAATAGGCTTCCGCTTCTTCCGGATATTCCGATGCAATCGTTTCATATACTCCGGAAGCTTTATCGAATTCACATGCACTCCGTAATCTGTTCGCACGCGAAAACAAGTTGATCTTCTTTTCGGTGTCTAATTGCGGGATGGTCTGCACGGATCCACAGTATCCGCATTTACATACGGTCATACCTTCCTTGATATCCAGGGACCCTCCACACATTTTGCATTTAAATACTGTCATAGTTTCTCACACCTCTTGTTGATGTATCTTCATGTAGCTCAGATCGTTCCGCGATCGATGCCGTACTTCTTACAGATGCTTGTGAACTCCGCAGACTGCCCGAAGAACTGCATCACGCTGTACTTCGTCTGCGCACCTTTTCGGATCTCACCTGCCCAGTAGGTCACCTCATCCTTGGCCGGCTCACGTCCCATGAAGGTCGTGTACAGGCGACGGATGTATTCCTCATCTTTCAGCTTGAATCCTTCGAATTCATCGCTGGTGAAGAACAGCTTGGCCGCTGAGCATCCGGTCTGCTCGAGATTCGTGAGCGCTAAGGACCAGTACTGTAATCCCTTTTCCTCCGGATCTCTTCCAAGACAGCAAGTGTAGAGTCTGGTCGCGAATTCGATCGCATTCTTCGATGCAAAAGTCGCCTTATGCCATTGTGCTCCGGATTTCACGCCATAGGTGGCGCAGACATTGCACCACTCTGTGGATTCGATGAAATCGTTGACCACTTCAGCACGTGTCTTGGCGCCGCTCTTGATCGCATCTACCCAGCCTTTCTTTCCGGCTGCATCGGATTCACGATCGAAGAATGTAGCATACAGTGTCTCGACGAAATCCTCTACAGAGAGATTTCTCTTCATGAACTCATCTGCATCCAGCAGGAAGAAGCGGGCACAATCCGCACCGGTCTTCCCTTCTTCCACGACCTGCTTCACCCAGAAAGCCTTGCCTTCCGGCTCTGAAGCTCGGTTCAGAGCGACTACATACAGACGCTCCACGAAATCCTCGAAAGTAGGATCTTTTGCCGGAACAGTCGGTGTAGGCGTGACTGTCGGTTTCTTTGTCGGAACCTTCGTAGGTACCTTGGTTGGCGTCTTCGTCGGAGCCTTGGTAGGTTTCTTAGTCGGAGCCTTCGTCGGACTCTTTGTCGGAGTCTTGGTAGGTGTCTTAGTCGGCGCCTTCGTTGGACTCTTTGTCGGAGTCTTGGTAGGTGTCTTTGTCGGCGCCTTCGTCGGACTCTTTGTCGGAGTCTTGGTAGGTGTCTTTGTCGGCACCTTCGTCGGACTCTTTGTCGGAGTCTTGGTAGGTGTCTTTGTCGGCACCTTCGTCGGACTCTTAGTAGGTGCCTTAGTCGGCGTCTTCGTCGGACTCTTTGTCGGAGCCTTAGTTGGTGTCTTAGTCGGAGTCTTCGTCGGATTCTTTGTCGGAGTCTTGGTAGGAGTCTTTGTTGGCGTCTTCGTCGGTTTCTTTGTCGGAGTCGGTGTATTTGTAGGCGTCGGTGTCGGCAGAATAAGCGTCACGCCGGTCACCTTCGTACTCTTGTCGAAGGAGATCCACATATCCGTCTGGTTCTCTTTAAGAACATAGTAATATGTTCCGTCTTCACTGATCTTAAATCCACCGTACTCTTTAATCTTTGCCTTCGTATACTCACTGTTCAGGCAGGAAAGATCCAGGCTCTGGAATTTGTTGTTATGCGTCAGCAGAACCTTCGCAGGAAAACCGTTCGGCAGGATCAGTTCTGTCAGAAGGTTATCGTTACAGGTCAATTCATCCAGATAGTAGAGCGCATTCGTTACATCCAGCTTTGTCAGCAGATTATGCGAGCAGCTTATATACTGGAGCCTCGGCGCTCTCTTGATCTCGAGGGAAGTCAGGTTATTACTGTCGCAATACAGCGCTCTGATATAGGACCAGTCTGACAAAGTAAATGACGTCAGCTGATTGTTTCTACAGTTGATCGTACTTGGCGCGCATCCATCTGGGAGAGTGAGTGTTTTCAATGCATTATTATTGCAGTAAAAATACAGGAGCCCCTTACAGTCATCGATCTGTAAAGTGGTTATTTTATTATCGTTGCAATGCAAAGTCTCAAGACTGGAACAACCGTCAAGTTTCAGGCTGGAAAGCTTATTATTCGCACACTCCAGAGTATTCAACGCACTAAGGCCACTGACGTTTATCGAAGTCAGCGCGTTATTATTACAATATACACTTTTCAGTTTCGTATTCTTCGACAGATCCAGACTGGTCAGCTTATTCTTATTGCAATCGAATGATTCAAGTTCTGTCAGGTATTCAATACCTTTCACGGACTTAATCTCATCGTCTGTCACACGGAGTTGCTTAAAATTCGCAATTTCATCGAAGGTCAGAAATCCATCATTACAGAACGAGGCAAAATATGTCAGTCTAACACGGAAAGCCGCATCCGGAAAATGCTCCTCATCGATCGGAATACCTTCCTTCAATTGCGGTTCATATTTTACTGTACAGTCATTGATTACCGGCTTCGTTGCAAGATTATTAAATCGGCAATCCAAGTAATCGAGTGCATCTGCCCCGTCCAGTTTCAAACTTGTCAGAAGGTTAAACTCACAAGAGACCTCCGTCAGTTCCTTATTCTTTGAAACATCCAGCTCCGTAAGTTTATTCTTCGCACAATCCAGAAACGTAAGTTTACTGTTCGAACTGACATCCAGATCGGTCAGCTTATTCTTTCTGCAATCTAATCTGGTCAATCCGGGCAGGTTACTGACATCGAGCTGTCCCAGTGAATTATAGGAGCATGTTGCCAGCCTGAGTGTAGAAGTCGCAGGGAAGATCAGACTGGTCAGGAAGTTCGAAGAACAGTACAGTTCCTTAAGCTGAGTATTCTTGCTAAGGTCCAGACCGGTCAACTGGTTATCGCCGATGCTAATCTCAGTCAGCTTGGTACATGAAGTAAAATCCGCTTCTTTCAGGTCGCAAGATGAACAATTCACTGTTTTCAGCTCCAGGAGATTACTCAGATCCAGTTTCCCAATAGGAGTTCCGACCAGATACAACGACACAATCTTCGTATTCTTTCTCAGATCCAGACTATTTACTTCCATATGTATCGCGGAAAGAGTCTCAAGTAACGGGTTTGAAGTAATATCCAGGTTCTTGATCGGATTGTCTCCACATGTCAAAATTTTAAGTTTCGGATTCCCGCTGACATCCAGTTTCGTCAACTGGTTCTCCTGACACCTTAGTGTTTGCAGCTTCGGATTGTGACTGACATCCAGGCTGGTCAAAGCACAGCATCCACAATCGAGGGATTCCAGATCCGTCATTTTACTGACCACGAGTGTGTCGATTTTCGTTGAAGAACAGTCCAGGGTTTTCAGTTTCGTTAGCTTATCGATCTTTAGAGTATCCAGATTATAGTTCTGACAGCAATATAAAGATGTCAGGGCTGTATTGTTCTGAACATCAAGCGCAGTCAACTTGTTATTGGATACAAAAAGGCTTTCCAGGGTAGTAATATGGCCGATCTTTAGTTCGGTCAATTTGTTGTTGTTAAGCGTTAAGTTTGTCAAGGCAGAGCATTCTGTCAGATCAATACTCTCCAGACCGCAGCCACTGATCGCAAGGTGCTCAAGTTTCGGGCCATTGGATTTACTTACCTTGAACGTCTTGATCGGCGAACTGTAGATAAGAAGACTCGTCAGATTGACCGTCTTGCTGACATCCAATTCTTCAAGATCTGACATAAAGACATAGATCAAGTCTAATTTAGGATTCGATCCGAGATTCAATTCGATCAGTTCAGGTTCTTCTATCGTGATCATCCTTATCGTTGTACTAAAGGACAGGTCCAGTGATTTAATCTTGTTGCCTTGGAGGCTGAGTGAATATAGTGAGGTAAAGTGCTCGATGCCGGTCATATCTGAAACCTGCTTCGCAGAATTGTCTAATGCAGAGATACTGATCGTCTTCACTTTCTTGATCTCTTCTTCGGATAATCCAGGTTCGCCATCTGTATCGAAGGTCTTCACGTAATCCCGGAAATTCGGATCCGGAAAATTCGTCTCATTGATTGCCAGGACATCACCGTCAGCGCGCGTTTTTGCCGCTTCATAAATACTGATTCCGGTAAAGATGACACCCGCCATAAGAAGTGCGGAAACGACACACCTACTTTTCATAATCTGCTCCTTCCATGCCACTAAAAACAGTTTCGCTTTATCCTCATTTCATATTATATGGCATGGAAACTACAAACAACAATGATATTTGATGCAAAAAACACATCGTCAAAACGCGGAAAAACAAAGAATAGCATCACAAAGGACCACTTCGCTGTTTTTGCCGTCGCATACAAGAAAACGGCCCCCCGCTTATCGCGGGAAGCCGTACAACTTAAGATTTCTGCTGCAGATACTGTTTCGCATCTGCACTCTTTCTCAGGAGAAGTGGGAATGTACATTATTCCTCCAGAGTCTTTACTCCGCTTTCAGAGATCGAGCATACATGGTAAGCCCACGGGCCGGCCGGACCTTTGACTGTCTTAAACTTATCCAGTTCAAAGGAAGCGACTTCCTTACCGTCCTTGTCCTTCACCGTGATCTTAGCGGTAGCAAAGGAATGGTTACATCCATCTTCCGGATCGAAAGTATCAATCTTCAAGATGTAGGATTTACCTTCCAAAGAACGAATGACCATCTGAGCAGATCCTGTACCATTTTCTGCTTCCTTCGAGACAGTAATAAGATCGCCGAGGGCGCCCTCATCACTCTCCTCATAAATGCTGAACTCCGGATATACTCCATCGAAACCTGTCCAGCTGGCTTCAATTGTATAAATACCCTCGAACTCCGGCTCGGAAGCAACTTCCGTTGTTTCTTCTGTCGATTCAGATGACTCTGCGCTGGTCTCCTCAGAAGCAGCCTCAGTAGTCTCCTCTGTGGTCGCTTCCGTAGTTTCCTCAGTGGCAGCTTCTGTAGTCGTCTCCTCGGTTGTCGTCTCAGTGGTTGCTTCGGTCGTTGACTCGGCAGTTGTTGTTTCTTCTGTTGTAGTCTCTGCAGTAGTTGTCGTTGCTGCCGTCGTCTTCTCTGTTTCCTTCTTATCCGAGCAACCTGCTACACCGAGAACGATGATGCCGGCAAGAATTACTGATGCTAATTTCTTCATAAAAATTCCTCTTTCCTTCTTTTGCTTGTTTCGCCCATGCTGATCAAGTATTCTTCCGAACCCGTCAGAGTACCTGGCCGTCACAGGCTCACAAGGAAGAAATACTACACCTCTTTCCCGTATCTTGCAAGTCTGAAAAGTATACTTTGGACGCATTTTACAAACTCGTGGTAGAATAAACAAAAATATCTGTTGATTCGGGAGAATGATCATGCCTAGGATTTATAAAATCATAACTTACAGCATCAGCCTTCAGTTAGAAACCGATCTTCGCAAGAAGTCTCTTTCGGAAGAAGAAGTCGCTCATGTCTACGATGTTTTCTCCGAGAAAAAGAAAAAGCAGATGACATCGGTAAAGATCGGTTTCATCGTCATGGCCGTCTTTGCTCTGATAATAGGAGTAGCAACGCTCCTCAGTGTAGACAACATTCTCTTCGGATTCATCTACCTGTTCGGCACGCTCGCCCTTCTCTGTGGCGCAATGTATCTCGCATGGTACTGTAACATCGGCAAGATCTCCAAACAATGGAACAAGCTGCTCAAAGACTACTATCCTCAGATCTGCGATAAATATGTACTGTAAAATCAGAACTCGTATTCTCTGACCTCACAGTTTTTGATTCCGAAAGAAGCGTATTCTTCGTTTGTCATCTCATAAAAGTACGACTGAACGACACGCGCAATGCCGTTATGTGCAACGAGGATAAACGTCTTGTCGGGCTGGGCTTTCAGATCGTCCAGAAGATTATAGATCCGCTGCGCCAGCTGCAGCATGGATTCGCCCCCACCGAAACGATGGACGAATCCTTTCTTCATTTCATGGAACTCTTTACCGTCTCTGGCTGTAGACTCATACTTTCCGAAGTTCTGCTCGAAAAGACGGGGTTCCTCCTGTGCCGGAACACCCAGGATCTCAGAAATGTGCATTGCCGTATCTTTGGCCCGTGAAAGAGGTGAATAAAGAATCAGGTCGGCAGAGACCCCCAAAGAAAGAATATTCTTCGCCGTCTCGACCGCCTGATCGTGTCCTTTCTGCGTCAGAGGACTATCCGTCGCCCCGCAGATCTTATTCTCCACATTCCAGACAGTCTCACCATGTCTGACAAAGTAAATCTTCGACATCCTCTCGAAACACTACCTTCCATTCATACTGTCTGGTATTCTATCACAGATAATCAAGTACCTGCTGACCTTACTTCTTCTTGATTGGGATCCACAGTTCGCAGATGAGTCCCGGACGGCCCTTGGCATCGTCGAAGTAGAGCTCGTAGTCGGTCTCTTCTTCTGCCTCATAACCGCTCTGCGGGAGGAACTCTTTATAGAACTTCTCCCAGGTCTCACCGATCACATCCGCATTCTCGCCGATACAGTCAAATACGACATAGGTTCCGGGCTTTACGTCCCAGATCTGGAATCCCTCGTCTTCCAGTGCTTTTGCATCGAAATCGGGAGTATTCTCATCGATCAGGATGCCGATGCCGTACTTAAATGTTGTCGCTCCTTCCGGAGTCGGGGTGCAAAGACCATAGAGGTCGCGGTCGCCGTCTTCTTTCAACATCCAGATCGGATGAAGCATCTGATTCTGATTGCATTCGGCCCAGAAATCCGGGATCTCGTGGTTGTCCTCGTCGTTAATGATCTCTGTCTTGAATGTTCTTGTAAGTGCGATAAACTTCTTAGCTTCTGTTTGTACGATACGATAATCCATACTTTTACCTCCATCAACAGTGAGTCTGATATTCAGGGGACTGAAAAGTACAAGTTTTCCGGAACCTTCGCGGACAGCTTTCGGTGCGACACCGTGGAATCTCGTGAATGCTTTGGTGAAGCTCTCCGGCGTCTCATAGCCATACTTCAGTGCAATGTCCGTGATCCTGCCGTCTGTCTCGATGATCTCCTGTCCTGCCAGCGAAAGTCTTCTGTTGCGGATGTACGCATTTGCAGTGATGCCGGTCAGGAAACTGAATGCCCTGTGAAACTCGTATGCCGAAGTGTGCACATGCTTGGCTACGTCTTCATAGTTGATCTCCTCAAGGAGATGGTCTTCCATATAGGTAATTGCTTCCTGCATTGCTGCGATCCATTCCATACTTTCGTCCTCCTGTTGATGCTATTGTACGGAAGATCCTTTTCCGAAACAGTTCCTGTCTTGCGAAGATTTGTCAGATGCATCTACCTACATTCCTAACCCATGATCTGCGTATTTTTATTATACTATGCATTTCAGATGTCGGCAGGCTTAATATCTTTACTTTTTTACTTCTTTCGAGCCAAAAAAGAGGGGCTCCGGGTGGTTTACTCACCTCGAAGCCCCTCCGCTGTCATTATTCTTGTTCAGTCATCGTTCCGCACTCGATACCGTACTGCATACAGAGTTTCACAAACTCCTCGCTTTCTCCGAACATCTCCAGGATGCTCTGGCGTGTCTCTACGCCGGTCTTGAGCTTGCGGCTCCAGTATGTCAGTTCACCGGCATCCGGGTCTCTTCCCAGGAACGTCTCATACAGTCTGAAGATGAATTCCACGTTGCTGGTATTCTGCTTTCTGAATTCCTCACTTGTGAAAAACTCTTTCACCGCGGAGCATCCGGTCTGCTCGAGATTCGTGAGCGCCAATGCCCAGTACTCTACTTCTTCCGGTACTGCCTCTCTGTTCAGGCAGCAGGTGTAAAGACGAGTCGCGAATTCCGTTGCTGTCTTGGATGCGAAAGTCGCTTTGTGCCAGATGGCGCCGGACTTGACGCCGTATGTCGCACAGACATCGCACCACTCGGTGGACTCGATAAAGTCATTCACGACTTCAGTCCGTGTCTTCTTGCCGGACTTGATCGCGCTGACCCAGCCCTTCTTTCCGGCCTCATCGGATTCACGGTCGAAGAATGTCTCATACAGAGTCTCAACAAAATCACCTACAGAGAGCTTACGGTTCATGAACTCCGGTGCTTCCAGCAGGAAGTATCTTGCGCAGTCCGCACCTGTTCTTCCATTCTCTACCACCTCTTTGGTCCAGAACTCTTTGCCTTCCGGATCCGAATCACGGTTCATGGCGACCGTATAAAGTCTTTCTACAAAATCCTCGAATGTCGGATCTTCTTCCGTTTCCGGTGCCGGTGTCGGAATGATGGTCGGAGTCTTGGCTGTCGCCTTCTTGGTTGGTGTCGGTGACACGGTTGGCTTCTTCGTAGGCGCCTTTGTCGGTGCTTTTGTCGGAGCCTTGGTTGGTGCCTTTGTCGGGGCCTTAGTTGGTGCCTTTGTCGGAGCCTTAGTTGGTGCTTTCGTCGGGGCCTTGGTAGGCGCTTTCGTCGGAGCCTTAGTTGGTGCTTTCGTCGGGGCCTTGGTAGGCGCTTTCGTCGGAGCCTTAGTCGGCACCTTCGTCGGACGCGGTGTGCTCGTCGGACGAGGCGTATTGGTCGGTCTCGGTGTATTCGTCGGACGTGGTGTATTCGTCGGTCTCGGGGTACTTGTCGGACGTGGCGTATTCGTCGGTCTTGGAGTACTTGTCGGTCTCGGCGTACTTGTCGGACGAGGTGTGCTGGTCGGACGCTTTGTCGGCACCGGAGTCGCCTTCTTCGTCGGGGTAGGTGTTACGCCGGCACGGAAGGTAGCCTGCAGTTTGCCGCCATATTCTCCGGTCTTGTCTGTGATCACACAGATGATCGACTGACCGACATCGGCAGATCGAACAATATAAGTCGGTCCATAGAAACCATTCTCTTCACCACCTGTCTTCCAGGTATAAAGCAGATGTGACTCCGGACAATTGCAGCCCGTGATCGTAACCTCCAAAGTCTCACCCACGATGGTCTTACCGGAACGGGTAACATAGCCCTGCAACTGCGGCTGCTTGGTCGGTCTCGGTGTGCTCGTCGGACGCGGTGTATTTGTCGGTCTCGGCGTGCTCGTCGGTTTCTTCGAAGGAGTCGGCGTGACCTTCTTAGACGGTGTCGGAGTGGCCGATACAGTCGGCTTCACAGTAGGGGTGACTTTCTTTGTCGGAGTAGGTGTCACTTTCTTAGTCGGCGTCGGAGTCGGTGAAACGGTTACCTTAACTGTCGGTGTCACCTTCTTCGTCGGGGTAGGCGTAGCCTTCTTTGTTGGAGTCGGTGTGGCCTTCTTCGTCGGAGTCGGCGTGTTCGTCGCCTTCTTTGTCGGAGTCGGAGTCATCTTGCCCTGGCTGTCATAGATAACATGAATGACATCGTAATCAACGTTTTTCTCATCGATCTTCAGATTGGAATTGGTTGCTGTCTTTCTGAAGATGATATCTAACATCCAATCCGGTTTTTTATCATTATCGGAATGTCTATATCCGGACAGAAGTGTTCCACTCGTTTTGTTGATCGTACAAGTATCAAAGAGTATCTGGCTGCCTCTCAATGCTGCCGATGTTATGTGGAGCAATGTTTTTCCGGTATGAGTGATACTGCACTTTCTGAAAATGATGTTTGCACTTCCGATTGAATATGTAAATGCTCCTAATTCAAGGAATTTATCATATGTGGAATTGATCTTACATTCTTCGAAAAGAAGTGTTTCATCAGCATTGCCTACACACGGGATCATAGACAGATCATCGAACGTGCAATATTTGAATGTACCGGATTTCAGTCCGTAATTCTTGAACTCGGTCTGTCCTTTAAAATGGCAGTTATCAAAGACTCTGACCACATTATCTAAGTTGCTGAAGTTATACTTGCTAACTACTCCATCTGCGCCAATCGTACAGTTATGGAAATAGAGGTTATTTCCAATCGCATGTGTAGGCACCAGAGTACAATTAACTAATGTTGCATTCGAACCTGCAAACCATGGGAAAACACAATCTTCGTATGTGACTTTGTCGGCAACAGCACAGGTCCATTTGGTTGTATCCACTACCCCTTCAGGGTCCTGATTGTAGATCGTGCAATTCTTAACTCTAAAGCTGACACAGTCTGTTTCTGAACTGAATATTGCCGAGAAGTTTATAGGACCACAATTATTGTTATATATTCTTCCGTAAGCACCTGTGTCTTTGTAACCCAGACGCCAATAAAACCGAGAGCATCCATCGTTAACATTCCGGATAACCGCACCGATAACCCGGTTTCTTATTTCTGTGCTATGGTTCTTATTACCGTCATAAACGTGGTTATAGCCGATATTGTCAACAACAGTGCAGGTATTGGTAGATGATTTTTCGAGCACCTGATTGTTCATGTAGTAAACATCCTGACATTCTTCCTGACCATCTTCAAAATCGACCTCACAAGGTGTGATACTGCAACCGCATCTTGTAAATTTACAGTTGCGGATCAAAAGATTGGTAACGGCTGTCGGCGCAAGTGCTGTCGTTCTTGTATCAATAAAATGAATGTTGTTTATTTCGAAATAATCTGTATTCTGCTGTGAATATATATGGATGCTCTGTGTCATGTCTGCATACGGGAACTGCGTTCCGAGCAAAGTGACTCTCGCATACTTTGCACCATCTACGATCTTCATCTTTCTGAACTGGTATCCGGTAACCGTTTCCAGGAAATTACGGTTGGCATCGTAGAAGGATACGTAAATAACCGGAGAATCTCCCAACTGGCCTTTATATCCACCCGGATGACCGACATACATATACCGGTCGGCTGCTTCGACTTTCAGTATAGGAGTAAGATCCATCATGGCACTGGTGCTGCAGTTCGCAGAAGCCTGTTCTTTGCCATTTACGATGATCGATCTGGAAAAATCCGTCATGGTAATGTTGGCACTGGCCCCGGGGAACTGATAATACATCGTAAGCAAAGTATGGCCGGTAGTATTCTGAACCGTCAGATCCGAAAGTGAACAATATTTTCCACCGGCAACATATATCGTGTTGATTCCTTCGCCCTGACCTTTGCATTCCAGCCCAAGTTCCTGTCTTTCAAAACGGTCACCTTCCAGCGTACCATTGATCAGATGAGCATCTACGGCATTGAGCATAGTAACGACAGCCGCACCGCTTTCATGATCAATTGTATCCAGCTTGAAGGCACTTCCATTCATATCTACCGTAAAGTACGAAGGAATGGTTATCGCGTTCTTTCTGGCATTATCACCATTAACACGATATGTGCCTTTGAGAAGGACTATTTTCTTGTATCCCTCCGCCTGCTTATCTGCAAAAAGCTTGCTCAGACCGTCTCTTGTATTGATCAGATCATTGGCATTCTTACTGTTGTTGTTCTTGATCTTATATTTTGTAAGATCATTGGCAGTCATGGTATATGTCGTAGCCTGGGTAATGTTATATTTCGAAGGATTGACTACCCATAACTCGTTATACAGCTTATGGGATTTCATTCCTGTTTTCGGATCCACGGCCTGCAAGGTAAACTGATGCATTCCTTCGCTCAGTTTGCCTAACGTTAACGTATAGTCTCCCAACGGAATACTATTGATCGTCTTCTTTACTCCGTCCACTTCATAAAGAAGATTCATCCTTCCGGAAGTATCGTTCTTCAGATACTCAGACTGTTCGTAGTCTGTAATGTAAAGCGGAATCTTGATCGTGTCATTGATCGTCGGCTTCGGATTAAAGTAGTATGTCGAAACATACGGTACTTTAAAGTACGGGTCGACGTCTGTTGCCGCAGATACATTCTTCGGCATCGCTTCTGTTGTGATTAACTGAGAATTGATCTTGGTTTCTTCGTGCGCAAGAGCTTTTCCCGTATATGGAAAAAACATGCTTACTGTCATAAAAGCAGACAAAACGAGCGCACTTTTAGACAAAAATCCCCTAGTCTTCGTCATCATTGTTACATCCCTCCAATATTATCCAATAAAAGGCATGTCTCAATTCATGTCCCAAAGGACAATCCATCCCCCCGAAGACAATAAGGTTAGTCTAAAGCATCAAAAGCAACTTCATTTTCAAATTTCATACATTTTTATCGTAGAACTTACGTCGATTTCTTAATTTTTTATGTCATCAGTCACGATCGAGCGGAAGACTGACCACGAAGACACTGTCACCCTAAAGATATTGAAAAGTAATAGTTTAGCTAGAAACACGGGTTATAATATGATTAGCATAGACAAATTCAGAAGGAAGGATTCGGATAAGATGAGACGACATGAGGCTTTATCCCGTAAAACAGTCAAAGCACTTGCGTTACTTCTATGCACTGGAATGATCATCCCGTTTTCCTCATGTAAGAAGGAGAATCCGGACGATACCATTCTGCCTAGTTCGATCCTCCCATCTGACTCAGCCAAGGATAGTGGCGAGACGATCCGGGCCGAATATATCCGCGCGACAGATGATTTCTATTCGGACCAGACGATCACTCTGAATTTCCCGACAGACCCGAACCGTGAACTTCAAGGACAGTTTATCAACCAGATGGCATTTGCCGGTGACACTGTTGTAGTTGCATATAACCAAGGTTACTTTCTGACCCATGCAGAAGAGGAAGAATATAGCCACCTCAACTTCTCTGACCCGGAAGATAGTGCACGAGCGTTCGAGATTCAAGCGTTAAGGACTCAATGCGGCCTTGCCTTTTACAACTTGAAAGGTGAATCAGTTGCCAGCCGGAAAATGACTAATCAAGTGAGCATCGTCGGAGTCTTCGACGCCAAAGACGGACGTGTGGGTGTTTTTACCAATGAATTCGTATATGACACATCCGAGGGAAAGTCTGACAAGGCGCAAAAACACATCATAAAACTTTCCTACTATTCCGATACCGGAGATCTTCAGGAAGAGCATGTTCTTGGAGATGATGCACCGAGGCTTTTCGGATCAGACTATGCGGAAGTGATTCCGATGGAAAACGGCAATCTCCTTATCCATGCAAGTTTTGGGCTCCTTATCTTGGATCCTTCTGCAAAAGTACTTGCCCATGTGGAGTTCAAGCAATCTGAGTCGGCGATTTTCACGACAGATGGGAAATACTATGCCGTTTATACAGAAACAACTATCAAAGCGGAGAAGAACATTCGGCACACATATATAGAAGAAATCGATCCGAACACTGCAGAACGGAAGAATAAGCAGGAAACTTTCACGCTGGACTCAGAGCGCGTACTCTCCAGTGACGGTCAGTGCTTCACTGCAGGGCAGAGAAGTTCCATCTGCCGCTGTGATTTCATCAAGGGAACTGTACAGACAGTCATCGAATGGTCGAATACGAATATGGCACCACTCGAGAACGTACCCGCAATCAAAGCGGTCACGGATGACGATGTTTACCTTCTTCACATGAACGTAGAGGGATCCGGTGAGACGGCTATGACGACCGGATGTCTGACACACCTTCACAAGGAAGCAGATAACCCCTATGCCGGAAGAAAGACGATCTATGTGGCATCATGCGTGGAAGGCAGCGAAGATTTTGACAAGCTTCTCGCCGCATATAACAAGAGACCGGAGAGCAAAGCCCGCGTGATCGCCTATATAGAAGATCCGGGTACTACTATGGAATATCAGGAACGGTTGGCTACTGCTGCTGACAAGATGCTTCTCAACATGAAATCCGGGAACGGACCGGATATTCTTCTGAACTGCTCGGATTTCTGCCAGTTCAATTCGAATGATGTCCTTATCGACCTCAACCGGTATATGGATGGTCCCAACGGCATCGACCGTTCCAAATATTTCGACAATATCTTCCGTTCCTACGAAGTCAACGGCAAACTCTATCAGATGCCGCTGACCGTGACTATGGACGGGCTGGTCGGAAATCCCGATATCCTGGGACAGATCGACACCTGGACTGTGGACGGCTTTGACAAGAAATTAAATACCCTTGGCACGCAGGTCCTTCCACTTCTCGGACACAGCCACAGACTCCGTACATGTGATGTTTCCGATCAGACGGGCATCCTTCTGGAGCTTCTCTTCCACGATATGGATCATTATGTGGACTATAGCAACTACACGGCAGATTTCGACAGTAACGATTTCAGAAGGCTCCTCGAAATCTCGAAGAAGTACGGAAGCCGAGCAAATCCTGATGCTATTCATGCACTATTTGAACAGTACGATGACATGTTCACAGATTGGCAGTCCTCAGTCATGCAGGATGGTCTCTGTGCGATGAGAACTCTATACATCAGCGGTCTGACAAGTGGAGGTTTTTCGGAGTATGCCGAACTTTGTCATGGAAATGCAGTTTTTCTCGGCTGGCCGAGCACATCCGGAAAAGGACTCGCATCAACAGCAGCTATTTCGGTCGGTATCTCTGCCTACTCGACGTGTCCCGATGAGGCCTGGGACTTCGTCTCTTTCCTGCTTTCCCCGGAATCCCAGATTACGCTTTCCGGTGTTCACTGGGGAGGTATCTGTATCCATAAAGAAAGCGAGAAAGCCGGTCTCTTGAAAGAGCTCGAAGAATACAAGGCAGGCAAACGTCAAAGTGACTCCCCCGTCTACGAAAAGCATATCGACCCGTTTCTGGCTCTGGTTGAAAGGATCGATACCTCGATCCACACAGACCCTGTGATCGTTAATATCGTCACCGAAGATACTGCTGCTTACTTCAACGGTCAGAAAAGTGCGGAGGAGGTCAGCCGCCTGATCCAGGATCGGGTCAGCAAAGTTTTGGCAGAAATGAAATAGTATTCGTAAAAAGAAGAAGGAATATGACTGATCATGAGAATTCGGAGAAGACGCTCAGTCGTTAATCAGGGCTTCGAGTTCCACCTTCTTCTCCTTGATCGTGAGAAGATAGGGCGTATAGTCCACATCGGATTTCGCCCGCAGGAGTTCAGTCAGTTCATATACCGGAGTGTAGATCGGAGTAAGAGCAAGATTTCCCAGTACACCCTTTAGTGAATGCGCCGCTTCAAATGCGACTTCAAGATCTTTCTCCGCCAGAGCTTTTTCCAAAAGAGCAAAATTCTTGTCCTCGAATACCTTTCCGATCAGCATGAAATAGAAAGATGAATTACCCATACAACGGGTCAGACCATCTTCCACATCTGCGCCAAATGCAGTGAGTTTCTCAATCGTCAACATGGGCTTTCCTCCTTCTCCAACAGGAACTTCTCAAAATCCGGACCTGGAACCGGCTTGCTGAAATAATAACCTTGAATGATCGCGCAGCCGAGTTTTTTGAGTGCGAGGTACTGTTCTTCTGTCTCCACGCCTTCTGCGATGACAGGCACGTTCAGATATTCGGCGATATCGATCACGATGGAGATCATCCGTGTATCATTTCCCTCAGCAAAAGCATGGCGGATAAAGAACATATCCAGTTTCAGTGCATCGATCGGGAGAGAGGAGATCATGTTCAGAGAGGAGTATCCCGAACCGAAATCGTCCATCTCGACGAAAAATCCGCGCTCACGGAGCTGCTGGACCTTCTTCACGATCTGGTCGCTGTCACGTACATAAGCTGATTCCGTGATCTCGAGATAGATATCTTTCGAAGTGATACCGGTATCCTGAATGATCTTTTCCAGCGTGTCGGCCAGATTCGGATCGTACATCTCGACCCGTGAAAGATTCACGGAAACCGGAACCGAGATCCCGAGGCGCTTCTTCCAGTCCGCGATCATCTCCGCCGCGCCGCGCCATACATATTCATCAAGCTGAGCGATCAGGCCGTTGCCTTCGAAAAGCGGGATAAATGCGCCCGGAGAGATCATGCCGAGGGTCGGATGGAACCAGCGGACCAGTGCCTCGGCGCTGGCAAGTACCGGCTTATCTCCGCGTATATCGAACTTCGGCTGCAGGAATACCTGGAACTGCTTTTCTGCCAGTGCCTTGGGGAACTCATCTACCAGCTGTCCGGCGAAGAGTTCCTGTTCCAGTAATGCTTCGTCAAAAGAACTGACCGATACGGAATAGTTGTTACGGATCTTATCGGCGGCAATCTTGGCTCTCGTAAATCTGGACTGAATGTCTAGATGCTTATCCCCGTGCGGATATACACCTGCTCGGATCTTGATACTCGTCGGCAGATCCGGACAGCATGTCGCTGCTTTTTCTACAAGACTCTGGTACTCTTCCCGATGCGGGCAATATACCAGGAACATATCCGCATTCTTTCTGCAGAGGATGCTTTCTCCCGGTGAGAAGATCGTTCTGAGACAGTCGGCAATACTCTTCAGGACCTCATCGCCTTTTTCCATACCGAAGCGCTCATTTAATACGTGAAAATGATTAACATCGATATAAAGAACATCCATATCTGTCTCGGGATAAGCTTTGTCGAACTGTTCACAATACCGGAAAAAGTACTCGCTGGTGTAAAGTCCTGTAAGCACATCCCGTTCTGTTGCGCTGATGATCTGCCGGTCCTCGGCCAGTTCGATCGTACGGGCAATACGTGCGCGGATCACATCCGGCTGAGGATACGGCTTCGGAACGAAGTCAGCCGCACCTTTCTTCAGGCTCTCCACTTCTGAATTCGAATCAGAAGTCAACACAATAACAGGAATACTCTTTAGCTCCTCGTCCTCTTTCATCTTCGCCAGAAGATCCAGTCCGGACAATTTCGGCATATTCAGATCCAGTAGTACCAGCGACACCGTGTGTCTGTGATCCGTCAGCATTTCGTAAGCCGTCTCCCCGTCTTCTGCTTTCAGGATCTCATATTCATCCCGCAGGATATTATCCAGCAATTCACGATTGATAAACTCGTCATCGGCCACAAGTATCTGCCGTCTTCCGTTTACTTTGAATTTGTCTGATCTACTCCCCATCTTTCAGACCTCCTATAAAGATACCGACCGCCACCACGATCAGTGTACTTTCCCACTGTTTGATTTCATTCGCGTTCCGCCCCAATACGCCCTGAAAATGAAATATTATTTTATATTATACATCCTTCTAAGTCATTTCTCTACTTGGAACAGACGCACTTCATGGTGTTTACACCAGTAAGATCACCCTTTTCCGAGAATAGGAAAAGAGTGTTTAAGTGAGATTTATGATCCTTCGGGAAGCATTTCACTGAAATCAGAAATGGAAATGTTGAATAATCGACCATTTGTCAAATTCATGTCTTAAATTCGACTGAATTGTGTACAGAGTGTGAACTTCATGTTAAAATGTTTTTATCTTGTTTTAAGAATAAAATGTTGGGGATGTTCTAAGCCATATGTGCACGAATACGTTTTAGGGCAGACGTATTTGCAATCCATGGCTTCTCATCCCCATTTCTTTTATTCGCGTGAGAGAAGATCACATTGCGGAGTGTTCTTTTCGAGTCCTTACAGAATACGTGTGTCAGTGGCTCACGCAACTGACACACATGACATCATGCGGATCAATGCGTGAGAAAACAATATCAGGGAGGTGATCGTGGACTAAGATCAATGCGCTAAAGAAGACACAATTATGTTTAGAAGAAGGAGATAATGAAAATGAAAACAATTGCTAGAAAACTCGCGTCGCTGAGTTTAGTTACTGCTACGCTCTGCGGAACGCTTCTGTTGCCTGGTGTCGCAAATACGAAAAGCGAAATCAGTGCAGCAACGGTCGGTAGTACCTACTCCGGCTACAAAGCATACTATTTAGGCGAAAATAACTGTGGATTCTACACAGAACCAGACGAACCGGGGACCTATAAGTCGGTTATCATGTGCCATGGCAATGGAACGACATGCTCCAGCTGGTTGGCTCAACAAATGCCAAAGGCCATGCAGTATTGGTCACAGCAAGGATATCTGGATCCGATGGTCATCTATATGCCGTGGGTTGGATACAATCCCAGCGCAGACCCATGTGGTGTAATGTCACATCGGGAATTCGGTAAGACAACCTCATATGATCTGGCCACAAATATCGATAATATATCCGGCAAAACGAATACAGAGAAATACCAGACCGCTATTGCTGGTTATTCCATGGGCGGATGCGATGCACTCACTGCTGCTGCAATACACAGTGAACTTTTCAAAGAAGTGGGCTCTCTCAGTTCTTCTTATACTTTCTATAAGCACGATAACCCGGCACATGATTGGTCAACTTTCCATAGCACAGGGGATATGTACTTTTCAAAAGATCTGAATTGCTACATTACTTACGGCAGGGTCGAAGCAGAGAGAGATATCGAGAACATCTTCAAGCCAAGCGCCAAATGCTACTATAGTATTCTCACTCAGAAGTTAGGTCTGAAGAATATAGTCGGCCCCTATGAGTACCAGAATGGTAATGCGGGCAGTCATGGCAACAGGCTGTTCTTAAGAGAAATCTTCATGTATCTGTATTACCTCCAGACCGGTAAGGTTTGTCCCGAAGATATAGTTGAAGCAGCATGTTCAAAAGTCTATCTGGACAAAGATAAGGGAGAGTGGAAAGAGCTGACAAAGCCTAAGGAAAAAGATCACAACCCTTCTAAGAAAAATGATCCGGAACCGGTTGTCACTCCGTTGACTGTATCTGACACTGTTTCCTCGAAGACAAAAGTTACATTTGGTGATCCTTATACCCTTTCCGTCACAGCCCAGGGCGGTAATTCTGCAAACTATACTTATGACTGGCAGTACAGAATTGAGGGACAAGCTTTTAGAAGTACGGATAGAAAAGATAAAGATGGTAAATCTCTAAACGGAAAATCTACATTACCAATCGCAGATGCAACCAGAGACATTTACTACTGTTGCGTAGTCAGCGATGGCAAGACCACCGTTTATTCCAAACCGGTCTTTATCAGTGTAGCACCTCGGATCAAGTCTATCTCATCAGAAGGAAAGGGTAAGTCCTTGATCCCTGATGCAACCTATAAGATCAAAGTCGTAGCCGAAGGTCAGAATCTGGAATATAAGTGGGAGTACAGCCTGAATGGCCAAGATTGGATCAAGAGCACAAACGAGGGCTACAATACAAATACGGCAACGTATTACAACAAAAAAGAGTTCAACGTGCAGGCGATCTATTACAGATGCACTGTTACCAGCGCCTCGACTTCAGCTCAAGCTACGATCAGACTCGGTAAATAAATGCAACCGTGTTCTTAGATCCAGAGAACACTTCGCAACATAACGATCTCTGAGGAGCCGTGCCCGCAGATGCGGGCCGGCTCTTTTTATGTATGAGAGTCAGTATCTTTTTCAAGATTGTCCTCGAAAGTCCAGTCCGGGTACTCTTGCTTCTTTATGAATTTCCGCAGTTCTTCGATGGTTCCCGGCCCGTTCACCCAGTCCCGTAAAGAGGTTACGTCAAAGTCACCTGACATAGTGGAACGGGTCTGAATCTGTCCGCCTTCGTATAGAGCATCGAAACTGACATACCAATATACGCTTCGGCGTACCGGCGGAGTCTGGCTCAGATCGGCGACATCGAATTTATAGACAACATATACACGGTTATTTGCTTTCCCCGATGAGATCGCGAAAACCAGACCGGCATATTCTATGTTCTCCACCTTGACACCATCAGCCATTGTGCCAATACCGATTTCACCTAATTCAAGCCACATTTTGCCGCCTCTATCATATGCTTTCTCCATTGGCTCGGTAATCTGATCGAGAGAACTGATCAAAGAGTGTTCCTCTTTATTCTCGCCGGCAAAAGGTTGAATCAGTGAAGCATCCACTCCGTTTTCCTTTACAGGATATCTTTCCTCTGCCTCTTTGAGCAGAAGCTTCAGATCCAGACATCCTTGCGCCGACCAGTTATCAAAGCACAGCGTAGACCACATGCCTTCTTGTCTGACAAGCTGGACCGTTCCGTCCTGGAAAACATTTGTAAATCCGCACATCCAATAATACTGCCGCTTAACAGGCTCGTTCCCGGTACGGTCCGTCAACTGTACCTGATAGACCATCTGGATAAGATCTTTCTCATTATCTCGGACTACACCATCATTGATTTCCTGCCGGATCATGCCGAGGCAGTACATACCGTCTATATCGACCTGATCCGGAATACCGTCTTCTTTAGTATTGCCGTCTTCACGGATGAATTTTCTTGCCGCCTCATCCATGATCTCATACTGTTTATCGGTGATCTGGCTTAACGATACTACCGAAATATGCGGGCCTGTTGTCGTCGAATTCGTGGTGCTTCCGTCATTCGGTTCCGTCATCGCCAACGTGGTCTCCGAACTCACGGTAGTTACGGACTTCTCGGTTGCCTGATTTTTTGCCTTGGAAAAAACACCCGGCCGGGTGAGCACCACTGTCGTGATTGCGCCGGCCATAAGGAGAGCGGCACAAGAACCGATCAGGATCTTCGTTCCTCGACTGTTCTTCGAGGCTGCCCGGGAAGGCGACACCTCATCTGACGAGTTTACTGTTCTTTTACGGTAGGGTTCTACTGTCTCAGGCGACAAAACAGGCGCCTGCGGTAATTTCCCGTTAGGGTCTTTCTCATTCATAATCGTATTCCTCTCTTGTCGCTGTCGAAATCTTTCTACTCAAGTTCATTATAGTATGCAACCCACAAGAGAAATCCTACAATATTGTCACTTTTCGAGCCCTGATATGTCGAGCCATATGTGTTTGTTCGTGAAAGAAAAAACTGATGCTTTGATGCATCAGTCTTTCTCATAGAATACGATATCCATACGGTCGTTGATGTGCTCGATCTGACCGGTCCGATGGTAGCCGAGTTTCTCATAAAGGTGAAGATTTCCCTTCTCCTGAAGGATCGTATCGAGGCACCAGTTATCCGTTCCATGGATCTTCTCTGCTTCCATGATCGCCCTCTGCGCGTAGCCTTTGCCTCGGAATTCTTCCATGATCCAGATCGGTGAGATGCGTTTTCTGGAACCGTCTTTCTTGTCCACCACACGGATGGCACCGACTTTCTTATTCTCTGCCACAATAAAGTAGTAGGTCGTCCACGGTTGATTGAAGCGGGCTTCTATCTTCTCGAGTTTCTCGGCTCCGGGACTCATATCGTAGTCCTGGTACTTTTCAAGAAGTCCGGAAAAAGCTTCGATCTGCATCTTCCACACGGTTTCCAGGTCTTCTCTTGTCACCGGTATCAGTTTGACCCCGCGGAGAAGTACGGAGTACTTGCCCGGGAAGACTTCCTCCAGGATCCGGAGTTCCAGTTCCTGACGATGAGCGAAATGTGCAATCAGGTCTTCTTCGCCGGATGTGCCCTTTGCCTTCGAATAAGGGCAGTTGTCGAAGAAATCCAGCATCAGCGGAAACCACAATTCCCGGCCATTCTCGTCAGAACGTTCCTTGCGGATCACCTGAAGATTTCCCCGGATGTCTTCTGCTTTCAGGTACATGATGTGGTACTTTTTCCCTTCCAGGGCCTTCTTCACTTCTTTATAGAACGAGACGATCTCTTCATCTGAGCAGACCCGGAAGAGCATCAAGTCTTCCACGATATTCTGGAAAAGCGAGCACTCGAAGATATTCATGTCCCCATTCCATTTCGTAAAACGTGTGAGGATGATCTTCTTGAAATCTTCGAAGGAGACACGGTTGTTATAGATCTCATATTGCTCCAGATCCTGATAGAAGCTTCTGTCTTCTGTTCTCACTTTCGTGTAGCACAGGATAACATGATCGTCTTCGTAATATGTTTTCTCTTCGATCTGATCACGAAGATCCGGATACTTCTCCAGTTTTTCTTCGTATTCTTCCTTCGTCAGATAAGCACACCAGGCCAGTTCCACAGGAGAATACTCTCCTTCCCGGATGGCTGTATATTTCGGAGATAACTCGGAAAGCTGTCCGACCAGAGTGGTTTTGCCACTGCCTTGAAGTCCTTCCACAAAGTAATTCATCGAGTATTCCTCCCTGATTTCTTTTTCTATTAAAGAAAGAATAGCATAGATCGTCCGGGCTTCTCTATATGTTGTAAGTATAATTCTCTGATTGACAACAAATGCCGCGACAGTATAATAAGGTTGTTCGAAAATTGCTCTTTTTGTTAAGTAGAATATGGGAAATACAAATAACTCAATCTTTTGTAAAGAAAACGCGAAATGCCTCATCGGTTATTTCATATCGCTGGTATGTCTGATCGTCAGTATCGCATGTATAATTGCGATACCGGCAACTTCTCTATATATATGCGGATTTTTAATACTGCTTCCGAGTATTGTCGGGTTTATATTCTCTATTATCGGACTTGGAAATACGAGGAAACATAACCCTTCTCACACCTGGCTTGGTGTTTCCGGAATCATCACTTCATCCGCAGCGCTGCTTATCTGCATCGTTTCGATCATCATGTCTGCAGCTGCGAACTTAAGCAAGCTGGCCGTTTCCGGCATCGCCGCCGGTATCGATGAGTATACCATAATGTGGGAAGACCAGAGACATAGAGACGGTTGCTTTGAGTACAAATATGGATATAACAAGGCTACCGTGATCACTTATTACTGGGATGGAGATCCGACCCACACTGATATAGATATTAAGGACGAATACCTGGGTGGAAAAAAGATCGTTTCACTGGGCGCAAACAACAATCGTGGAAACGTCGGATACCAGGGATATGTGATGAACAATGTCTTCTCTATCCTTCCGGAAGAAAAATATGTATCGTACGGTGAGCATGTGAGCTGGTCTCACGACGAATCTCTGGATTATGAGAAAATCGTTTTTACCATCAATATCGGTGAATATGTATCCATTATTGACTGGTCTAATGAAACGGATTTCCTTGCCGGTCCCTATGAAGTAACGAACTCCGTTCCGGGTTATATGACGAAAGAAAACCGCTCCTGCATTGCGGTTACTCAGGAAGACGGTTCGCTTCGTGGTTACCATATCTATATCCGGGTCAATGTCGATCCTGACAATCCCAAATTCTATAGCAAAGACGGTAAGATGTACCGGAAGTCAGACGATACACTTATTGACTTCTATTACTCATATGACACTCCGTCATAATGACTGACATAGATTCGTCGTCTCAATTGACCACGATTGACCGCGACGGTATAATATAGATGTCCGTAGACTGTTCTTTTTGTTAAATAAGAATATGGAAAATACAAATAACTCTATCTTTCGTAAAGAAAATGCGAAATGCCTCATTGGATTTTGCTTGTCACTGTTATGTCTGATCGTCTGCCTCGTAAGTAAATACGCAGCACCGGCAAGTTCTCGTCCCATAATCGGATACTGCACGCTTCCTTGTTGTATTGTCGGATTTATTGTATCCACCATAGGGCTTATCGGTCTTACCAAAATAAATAAGTATAAAGCCGTACTCACCTGTCTTAGCATTCTCGGAATCGTTTTTTCGTGTGGGGCTACCGGGCTTTTCATTACGACATACTCCGCTTCATCCATTATGGACTCGATCGGTCACTACTCCGACAACCGCGTCCAGGTAAATGATCGGATGCCTTCATGGGACTATAAGGAAATTAAAGATGGTCCTTTCGGGTATGAACTCAGTAAGGATAAATCCAAGGCCACTGTAGTCACTTATTACTGGGACGGCGATCCGGAAAACACAGTAATCAATATACCGGACAAGTATTCGGGGGAGACACCGATAGTAGCTATGGGAGCAGACAATAATCGTGGTCTTGTGGGAATTGTCGGAAACTTCTCGCCTAATGTCTTTTCGATCCTGCCCGAAGAAATGTATACATCTTCGACTGAATCTCTAAAATCGCCACACGATTCGTCTTTGGAATATAAAAATATAGTATTTACCATCAATATCGGGAAAAATGTAACCTTGATCGACTGGTCACGCGAGTCAAAATTCCTTGCCGGAGCTTACACTGTGATGAACGATGAGAAGGGGGCACTGCACCCAGGCTATATGACGTATAAGACACGCCCCTATATTACTGTAACCCAGGAAGATGGCACTTTGCGAGGTTACCACATTTTTATCAAGGTCAATGTCGATCCGGACAACCCATACTACTATAGTGAAAATGGCAGGATGTTCACAAAATCAGACAATAAGCTCATTGACTTCTATTATCCTTATATCTCTTCAACGTCCTTGTAACGAATTACTTTTCTGCATTGTCCAACAGGTAAATAATGGTTGGGGAGGCACATATGAAGAAAGATAATAGCCTTTGGATATTGGGATTCATTCCTCTACTCATATTCGTATGCAGTTTTTTCACCGGTTGTGTTTCGGATGAGACGAAACCCGTAACTAAGAGCACGACCTCTTCCAGAATAGTCACTACTACGACTACGACCGAAACTCCTCCACAGACGACCACTACAAGGCAGATCGATCGAAGCCTCAATCGAGGGCATTCTATCCGAGAATACTTGCGAGGACCAGAGATCACTCGAACTTCGGATGTGATTCTTCGTTGGGAGGACGCACTTGAATTATTGAATGACTCCGTTAAGCTTCAGAACGTTTCCTTGGAATTCAGAATGTATGAAAAAGTACTTGAAAAAGATAGTCTGGATTATCAATGGTATAAATTCAGGCCATTTTACAGAAGCATTCCCGTTCACGGCGCTGATTTCAAAGTGATCTGTTTTTACGATGGTACGCTTATAGAGGGAAACCTGGATTTTACGACCTGCACTTTTCAGCCGGATTACATAAACATACTCGATAAGTATGAAGCGTTAGAGAAATACCAGGCCGAGTCCGGTGATGATCTTACATATTATTACGAGGATTTCTGCTATCGATATACCGGAGAGAAAAACGAGTGCGTCCGACTCACGTATGAGTATCGACATGTATACCGTGATGAACGTGAACTCTCTATCCTCAGTCTTGTAGCGAAAACAGGAGAATACATCGGTCACTATTCGTTCGGAGAGTAATATCATTTCGGATTTTTGTGACACGAAAGTCACGCTCTTCTCAGACCGTTCTGTTATAGTCTAACTGTGTAAATGGGAAAGTTGGCAAAACAGTGGTTTCAGGAGGCGGATCTTATGTATTGGAAAACGATGAGAAGGATCGTTACGGCAAGTCTTTGTTTCTCGATGGTAATCGGAACCTGTGCATGTAAGAAAAAGGAAGAGAAGCAAGTTACAAGAGGTGCTGTTATTCTTTCTTCTGATACGTTTTTTGATTCAGAGCTCCATGAACTGAAGATCCCCAGAGATGAATCGAAGGAGCTTTCCAACTTCTTCATCAACTCGATCGAGTATTTCGGTGAACAGATCTCGATCCAATACGATATCTCATACAAGATGTCTGACGGACAGTCTGACTATTATTCTCAGATGGGAAAAAGCGGAGTAGCCGTGTTTGATCTTGAAGGGAACCTGCTGAGTGACCGTAGCAGTCAGGAAGAGGGCTCGACCAGAAGTACCTATACCACAAAGGATAAAGATGGAAACATCATCACACTCTATTCCGAATTCGATATGATAAAGTTTGAATACCATCCTTATTGTATCTACCGGAATGCATCCGGAGAAGAATTGAAGCGTATAGATTTTGCAACCCCCTTCGGCGCGCCTGCGCTGGAATACACCAATCTTCTGGTTCTTCCGGATAATCGGTTTATTCTGCGTGCTAATGATGAAAACGGATATCGTTTCAGCACATTCGACGAGTCTGGAAAACATCTCTTCGATATTCATTCCTTAGACCTTATTCCGATGAGTGATGTTTTTCAACAGGACGGAAAGTGTTATGTGCTGACAACGCATCGGGGCGAATGGCTGAATATGGTCAGTGAGATCGACATGGAGACCGGCGCAATTCAGCAAGGAAAGGAAGTTACGCAGCTTCTGACTCCACAATCCATGGTCGCCGGAGAAGACGGTCTATATAGTTGTACACCTAACGGAATCTCCAAGTATGACGTCGCTTCTAATGAGATGAAGGAATTTCTGAGCTGGAATCAGACAGACTTAGACCACGGTATCATGAACGAGGTCAAGTGCTATCCGAAGAATGAAAATGAGATTCATGCTGTAGCAACGGTATATGGTGACAACTACTGTGTAGAGAATATTTATGCGATCAATCTGCAGCGGGCGGCTAAGAATCCTCACGCAGGAAAGCAGATCCTTCTTGCAGGCGGAATCGGAATACCACATGATTTCTATCAGTTTGCGCAGAAATATAATGCCGATAAGAATCATCCGGCCAGGATCGAAACCATCGACTACGCTTACATGAGCGGGGCATCGACTGACTCCTTTAACAGTATACCGAACAAGATCTATCTTGATGTGGTAGGCGGTACAGGACCGGATATCCTTGTCAACTTTGCCGCTTACGATCAATTCGCACACGGAGGCCTTCTGGTTGACCTGAATCCGTATATTGACGGTAAGAACGGATTAAACCGTTCCGACTACTTTGATAATCTGTTCCGTGCGCAGGAGAAAGACGGGAAGCTCTTCTTCGCACCGCTTTCTTTCACACTGGAAGGATACATGGTCAATACAGATCTTATGGATGTAGACCAGTCGCTGTCTTTCGACAAATTGGACGAGGCCGCTTCGAAGCTCCCGTCCGGTACGTCTGCTTTTCCGAAAACAGATTACGCTTCTCTGCTGGACCGCTTTCTGGCTCAGTCGCTGTCAGAGTATCTGGACTATGCCAGAAAAGAAGTACATTTTTCTTCAGACAAAATGGTACGTATCCTCGAAGAAGCCAGAAAGTACGGCTGTCCGAAAGAAGAAGTGACCACGGCAGGTTCGACGCGCTATATCGCCCTCGGCGGGAAATATAGAAATGTAAGCGCATACAACCCGCAAGAAGCTTTGGAGTGCAAGACTGTTGATGACGTTTTTTATCTCAAACAATGTGCTATGCTCGATGTCAAGATTCCTTCTGTGTACGAGTATGTTTTCTATCAAGGACTCGCTGAAGGGAAAGCTCAACTTGTCGGATATCCGTCGGTCGATGGGAAAGGCGTCGTAGCCTCGCCACGATTCTCTCTTGCCATCGTCAATACCTCTTCCCATCCGGACGAAGCCTGGGATATCGTAAAGGCATTCTACAGTGAGGAAGCCCAAGATCTTCTGACACATAACAAGAGCTGGACCGGTTCGTCTTTCCCGGTTCGGATCAGCACTTTCGAAGCAGAAAGCAACGAAGCAGTCGAACTGATCAACGAAGCCCGCGAGGAGTATCAGAAACTACGTAAAAACCCTGATTTTGACTCGTCGGCAGTGTATTTCTCCGCCGATGAAAACCTTCCCGCCAAGCTCAAAGAGATTGTGACCGGAATCTCCTGCACGACTATTTCCGATACAGCGATCCTCGATATCATCAACGAAGAAACGAACGGCTATTTCGTCGGTGCAAGATCCGCGGAGGACGTGTTGAAGATCATCGACAAGCGTGCCAAGCAGATCGTGCAGGAAAGATGACCTTTAAGACGTGCACACCTGCATCGTTTCTTAAAACATCAGCGGCGAATCGTTTTCACGATCTTACGTACGAAAAGAACGGCCAGAAGTGCGTCAAATACCAGGACTGCGATTCCTGCCCAAAGCTTTTCCCGGAGAATGGAGACACCCATAAATCCTATCACGAGAAGAACCGCTGCAAAAACCAGGAAAATGAAGAAAGCGCTGAGTATTCTGATCAGTAATGGTACTCTCTTGCTTTCCGTTAATCCGATCGATCCCTCAATAATCAGATCGCACAGGGCTTCAATTATCAATTCCATAAAAAACCTCTTCTTCATCTGTTTTACAGTTTCATACTACACGGGAAGAATAAAATCATAACCAAGTAATGTTAAAGTTTGTCTTAAGATTTCGATTCCGTGATAATATAATCTGTAGAAAAATGAGTAGTTGAATGATCAACGGAAATGTATGAGGAAGAAATATGGAACGTAGAGAACAGGTTATCCTTACCAATCTGTGTATGATCTATAATGGCACAAAGGTACTGGTAGAAGAGAAGGTCGGCAAGGGCGCGGACGGCATCATCTTTCCCGGCGGACATGTAGAAGAGAATGAACCGATCGTGGATTCGGTCATCCGCGAAATGAAGGAAGAAACCGGGCTAACGATCGAGCGTCCGCAGTTATGCGGAGTGAAGGAATGGATCAATGAGGATGGTTCACGCTACATAGTATTCCTGTTCAAAACAAATCAGTTTTCGGGAGAACTCACCTCTTCTTCAGAAGGAAAAGTATTCTGGATGGAGAGAGACGATGTGTTGAAATCAAATTGGATCTGGCACATGGACGGTCTGATGCGGATCATGGCAGATGGCGAATTTTCGGAAATATACCTAGATCCTGCCGATGACTGGAAACCTGTACTGAAATAATCTGATTTGAGATTATGCGCAACGGAGGACAAAATGGATAAAGACATAATCAGCCGTTTCATTAAGAAGCAGAAAGTCTCTTTAATCTGCTCCTTGGATGGAGAGGGATTTCCGAATATAAAAGCAATGCTGAAACCAAGAAAAGTCGTAGGACTTAAAGAGTTCTACTTCTCAACGAATACTTCTTCCATGCGTGTTAAGCAGTACCGAGCAAATCCGAATGCAAGTATCTACTTCTATCACAAAGGTCTCATCCGGTACGAAGGTGTTATGCTTACGGGAACGATGGAAGTACTGACGGATCAGGAAACTAAGACCGAGATATGGAGAAAGGGCGATACGCTATTTTATAAACAGGGCGTAACTGATCCGGATTACTGTGTACTGAAGTTCACTGCGACGAAAGGCAGATACTATTGCGACCTCAAGACCGAGAGTTTCGAGGTGTAAACATCACCTGTTTTTCTTCTTCGAATAGTATACGAACTCTTTATCCCGGGCACATTCATTCTCTTTAATCTATTGCTCGTTATTCATGCTTTTCCTCAATTTGCTCCGCGCGCAACTCTGGCGTAATCGTATCCCTGATCCGAGGTCATCTCACAAGGTGTTAAAGTAAAGTATTCCACGCCGAAACCTCGGATGCTGAAGTCCAGTTTGACCTCACCCTGCGGTGCCGTCAGGATCTTCGATGTGACACATGGCGAATCTACTTTCTTCAGAAGATCGATCTGTTCTTTCGACGGAGCCGCCGGCTCTCCGATATCGTGCCAGAGCTTCAACGGATTGGTAGTAACAGGATCCACTGTCTGGCGGATCAGGGTCAGCTTCTTCTCCTTTACAGGCAATGTGAAGTTCTTCTTCAACGTCTTCTTGTCTCTGTTCCAGACAATACCACGGATTTCTTTCTTATCGGCACTCTCGACGATCACGCAATCCTCATCCTTATAGATGCAGCGACCGGAGAGCTCCTGAAGACGCTTAAAGAAGGCGAAAGTCCAGAATGTCGGTTTTCTGACGCAGCCTGCGGCAACAAGACCGAAACCACCATGGAAATAGGTATGCGGGATACCTGCTTCTTCAAATACATCTCCGAAAGTCCAGTAAGAATAGGACTCATTTACATCGCCCAGATGCGAAAGCTGGTGTGCGATATATGCCGCGTTCTCATTCGTATCGTGGATCGGATTGGTCGGTGTATACGAAGTATTGAACTCGGTAATATGGATCGGCAGACCCTTGAACTCTTTATAGGAATCGATGGCTACACGGGACGTTTTCAAATTGTCGAAGCCCAGGTATGGGTCGGACAATTTCTGGTAAGTAAAGTGCCCCTTGAACTGTGGCATCTCTGTCGTGTAATGGTGTCTGGTAATAAAGTCCGGAGAAAGCTTTTCTTTCTTACAGAAATCCAGGAAGCTTCTGATCCAGAACTCGTCCTTCACGCCACATACCGCCGGTCCGCCGACAGTAAATCGCGGATCGACTTTCTTAACCGCATTATACGTGATCTTAAAGAGCTTGAAGTATTCCTCCATATCGGCATCTTTCCAGAAACCGGGAAGATTCGGCTCATTCCAGACCTCCACAGGCCAGGTCACCACACGGTCACGTCCGTATCTGTCACAGAGATGGGTAAGGGTCGTGCTGACCAGCTCTGCCCACTTCTCATAACTCTTCGGCGGGGTAACGTTACCCTTCCAGACAAAGATGGTCTGTTCTCCGGAAGCAAGGGCTTCAGGCATAAAACCCAGTTCCAGGAAAGGTTCGAGACCCTGCTCGATATAGCTGTCCATAACACGGTCAAGATAGGTGAAGTTGTAGCAGAAATATGTCTTCTTTCCGAATCTTCTTTCTTCATAGATACCCATGTCCGCACAGAAGAGACCATGTCCTCGGATATGCTTGAATCCGATTTCTTCCTGAACGATCCGCAACTCGTCCTGGTATTCCTTGGCAAGCGCCAGACCCATACGGCCTGTGCCCACACAATAGTCTACATTGTTATGAAATGCATACGTCTTCTTTCTGTCAATTCTCATACGTTTTCCTCCTATCGACCATACGACTTCAAAACCATTGTACACAAAATTATTCTTCCTGCATTGTCCTTGTACTCTACAAAGTACTCGTCTTATGCAACAAACCACTTATATTTTTCCACACTGTACAGCGGGATGAACGGGATCATGATCGGTGTCGTCTTCACGTACTTCTGATACTCCGGATCCTCTCCGTAGTACTTGTTCTGACGGATCTCCAGCCTTCTTGCCCCGCCGAACATGACGTAGATGATGCCGACGTATCCGAGTATGGCAACGACCCATTGGACCGCATCGTAGTAGATCGGTATTCCTCCTACAAAAACACCCGTCCAGAACAGCATCTCTCCGAAATAGTTCGGGCACCTCACCAGCTTATATAATCCCGTATCTACAAATCGTTTCGGATTTTTCTTCTTCGCATTATTCTTCTGAATATCGGCTATAGACTCCAGAAGTACGCCGGCCAGACTGATGCAGAGACCCACGATAAGGACCACATCCGTGCCTTCTTTATTGACAAGCCGGAACGTCATCGGAGACGTTTCGAAAGCATAAAGAAGTGCAGCACTGAGCCAGATCGCGATCTTGGCAACGATGCTCATTCCTTTACCGGACTTGATCTCTGTTTTCATCTTGGAGTTGTACGTACCGCTTCTTATCTCCCGGTATGCCAGATAACCGCCCAGGCGGCAGCCATACAGAATAAACAGAATGCATCCCAGAAGCGTACCGATCGTGAGTGCATTTCTTTCTAAGATTAATAGACCCACACCGATTCCGGCAACCGAGAAACCATACCCGATAGAAATGAACCACACATACTTCTTAAAACCGATGCTGCTGATCACAACTGCAATCAGACCGGTAATTAACCACGTCAACAAATCCTCTCACCTCATTTCGCCCAATCATCTATATTATAGCAAAGCAGATTGTTTTCCGTTCTCCCAATCTTATTCATCTCACTAAGTAAAAGATTTAGACCGACAGTATCTCCACACACTTCAGGGCATGAAGTATAATGAGGCCAACACGATTACGATGAAAGTGAGTTGGGGAGGACAGCAGCATGAAGTTGGTATTTCCTGATATGAGATATAAGGACAAGGCTATCGAGTACATAAACGAGTTTTACGAACACGGATCGAAGATCAACGGCTCCGGCGGTCTGGACTCGTTCCTGGAGAAGTCCACATATGAAGAATGGCTCAAGAACGTACTCAGCGAATTAGACATTGCAAACATTCCTGAGGGCAAGGTTCCGGCCATCACTTATTTCTTCGTAGATGAAGAGACAGACCGGATCATCGGAATGGTCAATATCCGTCTCGCTCTGAATGAATTTCTTCGCACGGAAGGCGGACATATCGGTTATTCCATCCGACCGACCGAACGCCGGAAGCACTACGCTACCGAGCAGTTAAAGGCCGCTCTTGCTGTTTGTAAGAGGATGGGCATCGAAGATGTACTGATCTCCTGCGACAAGCTGAATATCGCCTCCTCCGGCGTCATAAAGAAGTGCGGCGGTATCCTTCACCACGAAATCTACAGCGAAAGATACGATGAAGATCTGGAAATGTACGTGATCAAGACAAATACAGATGAGGTGTAATTCCGAAAGGTTTCTCTCAATCTCTGAAACGATAAATGAGCTGATTCATGGTGTGTTCCTCACCCTCAGCATCGCAATACACCCATTCTATGCCAAGTGGAGCGAGCGGGGTTGAACCGTCAAACTCTTTATATTCTGCGCTCTTACAATCGCAGGCCACCACAGCAATGATTCCGATATTGGTAAACAGATTCCATCCGACAGTGTCGTGACTCGTCGGAATGGGCCAGGTATTTCCGTGACCACCATGTGCAACTGCATCTATCAGATCACTGAGCGCAGCTTCATCCGGAAGTTCAATAATATATCTGCCGTTTTTCATATCATCGCCCGCACATATGGAACGACGACCGTACTTGATTCGAATCATGATCAGAACCTCGTTGTGTATTATATTTTTCTAAGAGCATTATCGCAGATGCTTTTCCTTGCTACAAGAAAAAACTCCCTGCCGTTCTTTCGAAACAGCAGGGAGTCGTTACTACCGGTTATAGGTCGCTTCAGATCTCGCCACGATCAATACCATACTTCTTACAGATGTCTGTAAACTCAGGAGACTGGGCGAAGAAAGAAAGGATACTCTTTCTTGTCTGTCTGCCGGCCTTGATCTCACCCGTCCAGAAATCTATTTCACTTGCTGCCGGCTCTCTGTCCATGAAAGTCGTATACAGTCGGTTGAGATACTCTTTATCCGTTGTCTTAAGACCAACAAACTCGTCTCCTTCGAAGAAGAACTGCGCAGCGGAAGCACCTGTCTTCTCCAGGTTGGTAAGTGCCAGGGACCAGTACTCGATGCCTTCTTTCTCGGCATCACGCTTCAGACAGCAGGTATAAAGGCGGGTCGCAAAGTTGATCGCGTTTCTGGATGCCTTGGTAGCCTTGTGATACAGGGCACCGGATTTCACGCCGTAGGTGGCACAGACATTGCACCATTCTGTAGACTCGATAAAGTCATTGACGACCTCGGCACGTGTCTTCTTGCCGCTCTTGATGGCCTCTACCCATCCTGCCTTACCTTCTGCATCTGACTCACGATCGAAGAAGGTCTTGTAAAGTGTCTCGACGAAATCCTCCACAGAGAGATTTCTCTTCATGAATTCATCGGCATCCAGGAGGAAGAAACGCGCACAGTCCGCACCGGTCTTTCCTTCTTCTACTACCTGCTTGATCCAGAATTCCTTGCCCTCCGGTTCAGAGGCACGGTTCAGGGCCACAGTATAAAGTCTCTCTACAAAGTCCTCGAAGGTCGGACCCTTCGCAACAGTGAGAGTCACTTCCAGCTTAGAGTTGTTGCCATACAGTTTTCTGCCTGCTTCCGGGTCCTGTTTCAGAACGGTCATATCCTTCTCCGGATCTTCGTTCTCTACCCACTCGATTTTGAATACGATTTCCGAGAAACCGTGACCGGATAGGGTCTTGGTGATTTCTTCTTCGGCTTTCTCATAGTCCATTCCCACAACATTCGGCATAGTGGCAGGCGGCATCGGAGTCGGTTCCGGTGTAGTCGGCTTGGTTGGCTGGCCCGGTGCGGGTGTTGCCGGTTTAGTAGGCTGACCCGGTGCAGGAGTTGCAGGTTTAGTCGGCTTACCCGGTACAGGTGTAGCCTTCTTGGTCGGTTTGCCCGGTACGGGTGTTGCCGGTTTGGTCGGTTTGCCCGGTACGGGTGTTGCCGGTTTGGTCGGCTGACCCGGTACAGGTGTAGCCTTCTTGGTCGGCTGAACCGGCACAGGTGTTACCGGCGGGTGGTGGGGATTTCCCTCATTGCCGCCTACCTCTCCGGAGTAGGATGCGCCCTCATCCAGGTTAAAGATCATCTCGGCACCTTCATTCAGGTCGTCGATGGTCATTCTTCCTCTCGGATGGCACAGATTATTCGTCTTGTCATGTTTCAGCACCTGCCACTGGATCGCCCAGGTGAAGGGACCCCATGCATAGAAATCAATATCGAAGAAATCGTAGAACCAGTCTGTCCGGCCATAGTCGAAGGCCGTACCTAATTCGAGTACAGTCGCATATCTGTGAGCCATAAGTGCGAAGTCCTGTCGGCTGATCAATTCATCCGGGCAGAACGTATCGGAACTGATATTCGGATAACCAAAGCAGATGTTGTGATCCTCACCCCACTTGATGGCATCTGCATATGGAGAATCAGGTGTAATATCTGTAAATCTGGAAGTTCCGTAAACGGTTGGCTTATCTACCAGTTCATAGAGCTTCTGCATGGCTTCTCCTCTGGTTGCGAACCGCTGCGAATCAGAATATCCGTCATTGGTATCCAGAACACTATCCACAACATCGTCTGTACCCTTGTACGTTCCGATGATTTTTGCACGATCATCGAAGCAGACACAATGTCTGAGTTCATCGAAAGGATCACTGCTTCCGCCGTAATCGATCGTCATGGAATACACATAACCGAGTTTCTCGGTCTCATGTACATACACACCCTCGTTATATGCCTTGCACAGACGTCTGTTTCTGCTGATATCGATGGAATCGATACGGCTCAGACCGAAGGCCAGCAGGTAATAAAGCCTCGGATTGTGAGTGATATCCAGTTTTCTCAGATTCACGTCGCATTCCACGGCGAGATAGGCAAGTTTCGGATTCTGCGAAAGATCCAGAGTCTTGAGTCCTTTGTTATATCCGCAGACAAGCTCCACCAGCTCAGGATTATTGGTGACATCGATCTCGGTCAGTTTCGTCCATGCACAGTTATAGTACTGAAGACCCGAAAGATTGGTTACATCTACATTTCCGAGTCGCTCGTTATGCCAGAAGTCCAATCTCTTCAGATTCGGATTATTGGACAGATCCAGTGTGGTCAGATCGTTATAGAACGCCGCCAGTTCGCATAGAAGCGGGTTATTCGACAGGTCCAGAGAAGTCAGTCCGCAGTTACTGCAGAACAGATTCTCCAGTTTATCGTTCTGAGACAGATCCAGTTCTTTCAGATTCGGGTTGGCGTTGCACTCGATAAATGCCATTTTCGGATTGTTTCTTACGTTCAGGCTTTCCAGATTACAGTTGAAGCAGTATACCCATTCCAGATTCGGACAATCGGAAAAGTCCAGAGTTTTGATGTCATTAAAGGAGCACCAGATTCCCCGAAGATCCGGATTACCCGAAAGATCCAGTTCGGTAATGTTGTTTCCCTTGCACCAGAGTCCCTGGAGATAAGGAAAGTGCTCGATGCCCTTCACGGAATACACATCACTGTTCTCACAGTGCACGTTCCAGATTAGGAAAATCTCATCCTTACTTAGATAGTTGTCCCCGTTTGAATCGAAATCTCTCTTGATACAAGCTCTGAAATTCGGATCCGGGAAATTCGTTGCGTCGATCGCTACTCCGCCTGCAGCATCGACTTGGATCGCGCCAAATAATGGCAACACAACAGTCGCACTTAATAGTGCGGCCACAAACTTCGATAATCTTTTCATTAGTGTTTCCTTCCTCTCATTCTGTCGAAAAACTATCGGGTCGATGTATCCGCAAGTCGCCCAACTATACGAATACAGCCGTATTTTATCATCTTCCTTATTCAACTCAAATCAATTTGCAAATCGTCATATCATTCTTATGTCTAAGGATTTTAAGAATTGAACACTTGTACAGATCCGAATGTCACGAGATGCAAAGAAAAGATCCCGGGAAAAAGGAACCCCCGAAGTATTTCACTTCAGGGGTTACCCTTGAAAGGTCAGACCTTTCTTGATTCGGTTATGTATTTATTCAAATCGTGCCACGATCGATACCGTATGTCTTACAGATCTTCGTGAATTCCTCACTCTGACCGAAGAAAGCAAGAATGCTGTCACGTGTCTGCGTGCCCTTCACAATCTCACCGATCCAGTATTTGATCTCGGATTCCTCCGGCTTACGGTCCATAAAGGTTGTGTAGAGTCTCTTGAGATACTCATCATCCTCCAGACCAAAGTCTACGAACTCCTTACATGTGAAGAATTCTTTGGCTGCGCTGCATCCTGTCTGCTCCAGATTGGTCAGTGCCAGGCTCCAGTACGTAAGGCCTACTTCTTCCGGATCACGTCCCAGACAGCAGGTGTATAGTCTGGTCGCGAAATTGGTAGCATTCTTCGAAGCGATGTCTGCTTTCGCAGTCGGTGCGCCGGATCTTACACCATAAGTCGCACAGACATTGCACCACTCCTTCGAGTCAATGAAGCCCTTGATGACATCTACCTTCGTCATGGTTCCCTTCTTCAGTTCACCTACCCAGAAAGACTTTCCTTCAACCTCAGAAGCACGATTGAAGAATGTCATATAAAGAATCTCAACGAAGTCCTCGTTGCTCAATCCACGCTTCATGAACTCATCTGCATCGATCAGGAAGAACTGTGCGCAGTCTGCACCGGTTCTGTTACCACTGGTGATTTCATTGACCCAGAATTCTTTACCTTCCTTCTCGGACTTACGACCGAGAGCGATGGTGTAAAGACGCTCTACAAAGTCCGCAACCGTTACTTCCTGTCCCGGTGCCGGCTCATCCGGATTACCGTCGTTACCACCGACATCTCCGGAATATCCTGCACCCTCATCCAGATCGAAGATCTCTGCAACAGCTGCCTCAAGTTCGGTTTTCGTGATTCTTCCACGCGGATAGCAGATGTTCTTATCCTTATCGTATGGCAGAACTCTCCACTGGATCGTCCAGGTGAAAGGACCCCAGGCATAGAAGTCGATATCGAAGAAGTCGTCAAACCAGTCTGTTCTACCATAGTCGAAGGCAGTACCGAAGCCCATGACCTCTGCATATCTGTGAGCCATGATGGCGAAATCCTGACGGCTGATCAGTTCATCCGGGCAGAATGTCTCGGAAGAGATATTCGGATAACCGAAGCAGATCTTGTGATCCTCGCCCCACTTGATCGCAGCGGCATACGGAGCATCTGCGGCCACATCGGTAAATCTGGATGTTCCCTTTACTTCCGGACTTTCTGCTGCCACATAGAGAGCCTGCATCGCATCTGCACGGGTTACGAACTGCTCGGAATCGGAGTGTCCGTCATTGGTATCCAGAACGCTGTCCGGAACATCGTTTGTTCCGTTGTAAGTACCGATGATCTCTGCACGGTCGTCGAAACATACGCAGTGTCTGAGTTCATCGAAAGGATCACTGCTTCCGCCGTAATCGATCGTCATGGAGTAAACATTACCCAGATTCTCGGTCTCATGTACATACACACCTTCGTTAAAGGCTTTGCACAGGCGGCTGTTCTTACTGATATCGATTGTATCGATGCTGCTCAGACCGAAAGCCAGGAAGTAGTAAAGTCTCGGATTGTTGGAAACATCCAGCTTCTTCAGGTTGACATTACATTCTACGGCAAGGTAGGCAAGTTTCGGGTTATGAGAGGTATCCAGAGATGTCAGTCCATCGTTGTAACCGCATACCAGTTCCACCAGCTCAGGATTCTTGCTGACATCGATCTTGGTCAGATTCGTCCATGCGCAGTTATAGTACTGCAGTCCCGGCAGATTGGACACATCTACATTTCCCAGACGCGGGTTGTGCCAGATATCGAATCTCTTAAGATTCGGGTTATAAGAAACATCGATCTCCTCGAGGTCGTTATAGAATGCAGCCAGCTCACACATACGCGGATTGTTGGTCAGGTCCAGAGATGTAAGTCCGCAGTTACTGCAGAACAGGTTCTCCATCTCAGGATTCTTCGAAAGATCCAGTGTCTTCAGATCCGGGTTGGCGTTACATTCGATATAGGCCATCTTCGGGTTATTGCTTACATTCAGGCTTTCCAGTTTACAGTTGAAGCAATATACCCATTCCAGCTTCGGACAATCGGAAAAATCCAGAGAAGTGAAATCATTAAACGAGCACCAGATACCACGAAGGTCCGGATTTCCGGAAAGGTCCAGTTCGGTAATGTGATTGCCTTTGCACCAGAGGCCTTTGAGATAAGGGAAATGCTCGATTCCTTTTACGGAATACACGTTACTGTTTTCACAGTGAACATTCCAGATCAGTTCGATCTCATTCTTGTTCAGATACCCGTCTCCGTTCTCGTCAAAGTCACGCTTGATGCACGCTCTGAAGTTCGGATCCGGGAAGTTTTCTTCGTTGATCGCAACCGTGCTGGCCGCTTCAACCGCAATCGTACCGAAAAACGGCACGATCACTGCCGCACCTAACAATGCGGCAAAAATCCTGATAATACTTTTCATTTTTGTTTCCTTCCTCTTGACAGTCTTTTGACTTGATATTCGCAACAATGCCCAATCCTACGAATACCGCGTGTCATTTTAGCACGATACTTTGGAGTCGAATATCAAATAAATTGGATTTTTGTTTGTTGCTTTGCCTTCTTTTTTGTGGCTAACTATAGGAAAAAGAACCAGAAGATCCTGCCTCGATCGTTGGTTTCCGAGGAGACCTCATTGGCGAGACTCTTCTGTGCGCGGGGGAACAATATGAGCAAGAACAAGAAGATTTCAAGAAAGCGCCTGGCGCTGCGCATCGTACTGGGCACACTCGGTGTGATTCTGCTCATCGTTGCCGCATACATCATCTACGTGTTTGCCAGTTACCACCGTGTCCCCGATAATGTCGAACTGAATCCGCAGCCGAATCCGGCAAAATATCTGTCCATGGACAGGACTCCTCCGGAACATATCTCCCTGGAGACCGGCGAGCAGACCTATAGCATCATGACATACAACATCGGGTTCGGTGCATATACACCTGACTACAGTTTCTTCATGGATGGCGGCAAATACTCCTGGGCCAGATCGGAAGAAGGTCTGACCGAGAACCTTAAGAACATGACGACCATGATCCGAGACTACGATCCGGATTTCGTTCTTCTGCAGGAAGTCGACGAAGACGGCACCCGGACCTACCACTTCAACGAGGTCAATTACACCTGTGCCATACTGGATTATTACCAGCACGTCTATGCACAGAACTTTGACTCGCCGTTTCTTTTCTGGCCGCTTCTTGAGCCGCATGGTGCCAACCGTTCCGGTATCCTGACTTTCTCTAAAGCCTACATCCGGTCTGCCCTCAGACGAAGCCTTCCGGTGGCAGATTCTCTATCCAAGATCGTAGATTATGACCGTGGCTATTCCATCTCCCACATCCCGTTGGGACAGGCAGGGGATATCCTGGCGATCTCCGGTGAGCAGGATGATCCCGCCGGCCGGGAACTGGTCATCTTCAATGTCCATCTTTCCGCATATTCCACAGAGGAAGTCCGTGAAGCGCAGCTGAGTATGTTGTTCGAAGATATGCAGAAAGAATATGGAAAAGGCAACTATGTCATCTGTGGCGGAGACTTCAATCACAACCTGAGAAAGAACGGAGAAGGAAGCGAGAATGCTCCGGGCTGGGCCCAGCCTTTCCCGAGAGATGCCATTCCACACAACTTCTCCCTGGGTTTCGAATTACCGTTTTCCATGATCCTCACCCGCGACAGTGTTCCTTCAGAAAAAGAGCAAGAAGCTTACAAGAAGTTTCAAACGATGCTGGAGAATCTCGGAAAACAGGGCGAATGGCCGGCAGACATTAAGATCGACCATAACTCTTGCCGCGATGCCAATGAGCCCTACAATCCGGATACGACCTTCACGGTGCTGGCAGACGGATTCATCGTTTCCGACAACATCACTGTGGTCCGTTACGAATCCGTAGATCTACAGTATGCATACTCCGACCATGATCCGGTCATCATGGAATTCTGTCTCCAAGAATAAAGAGAAGCCCTGCAGCTCATCGTTGAACTACAGGGCTTTTTCGTTAGCTCAGATGTTTTCAGATCGTATCAGATCTCGCCACGGTCGATTCCGTACTTCTTACAGATATCGGTGAACTCAGGAGACTGCGCGAAGAAAGAAAGGATGCTCTTTCTTGTCTGTCTGCCGGCTTTGATCTCGCCGATCCAGAAGTCTACTTCACTTGCTGCCGGCTCTCTGTCCATGAAAGTCGTATACAGTCTCATGAGGTATTCTTCATCTGTCGTATTGAATCCGACAAATTCATCACCCTCGAAGAAGAACTTGGCGGCAGAGGCACCTGTCTGCTCCAGATTCGTAAGAGCCAGTGACCAGTACTTCAGTCCGTCTTCTTCTGCATCACGCTTCAGACAGCAGGTGTAAAGACGCGTCGCAAAATTGATGGCATTCTTAGAAGCCTTGGTGGCCTTGTGGTACTTCGCACCGGACTTCACACCATAGGTGGCGCAGACATCGCACCATTCTGTAGACTCGATAAAGTCATTGACGACTTCGGCACGGGTCTTCTTGCCACTCTCGATAGCCTCTACCCATCCGGCCTTGCCTTCCGGATCCGACTCACGGTCGAAGAAGGTTGCATACAGTGTCTCGACGAACTCCTCGACAGAGAGATTTCTCTTCATGAACTCATCGGCATCCAGGAGGAAGAATCTTGCGCAATCCGCACCGGTCTTTCCTTCTTCTACAACCTGCTTGATCCAGAACGCTTTGCCTTCCGGCTCAGAAGCACGACCCAGAGCGATGGTGTACAGACGTTCTACAAAATCCTCGAAGGTCGGATCTTTCGATGCCGCTTTTGCAACCGTCAATGTCACTTCCAGTTTGGAATCATTTCCGTAAAGAGTTTTTCCCGCTTCCGGATCCTGTGTGAGAACCGCCATATCCTGCTTAGGATCTTCGTTGTCGACCCATTCGATCGTGAAGACGATCTCGGAGAAACCATGACCGGACAACGCCTTAGTGATCTCTTCTTTGGCTTTCTCATAATCCATTCCCACTACATCCGGCATGGTGGCAGGCGGCATCGGAGTCGGTTCCGGTGTGCCGGTTCCCGGAGTCGGTGTTGCCGAGATCGTAGCCTTCGGTGTAGCGCTCGGAGTTACCGGAGCTGTAGTCGGTGTCGGCGTTGTCGAAACTGTCGGAGCAGGTGTCGTCTTCGTCGTCGGCGTCGGAGTTGTCGAAACTGTCACAGCCGGCGTCGGTGTATTCGTCGGAGCCGGTGTCTTGAAGGACTTGGTGATCCTCAGTGTGCCCGTACTATCGATCGTATAAGAGATCTCACTTCCATTAAGGAAAGCAGCTGACTTCACATCCGCTGTATTCTTAAAGAAGTAACCCGGTCTCGGCATAACATCGATCTTAACTTTGTAGGTATTGTCAGGTCTGGCTACATCCAGCGGCTCCCAGGTCACGATAACCTTGGCCACTTTCGATTCGAGATTGCAGGTTACATTAAGGTCCAGCATCTCGTCTACAGTAGGAACATCCAGATCGGAGATCTCTACCTTACGGATATATCCGCATTTCTTGCAGTAGTCTTTACCTTCTTCGAATTCATGCTCCTGCGCTTCTCTGATGTGACCGCAGATATTGCATTCCACATCGTCACAATCACTATAGACATGTGCATCCACATGAATATACTTACTTGTCCAATCGATACTCTCAACTTTATCCACTAATACGGCCGTATCTTCAGAATCGCCCTGGTAGATCTTGTAGGCAGAGCCATTAGAAGCCTTGGTAGAAAGCACTACTTCAATTCCGTTTCCTGCAATGTTTCCGTCCGTGCAGGAAAGCGTCAGTTCAGAATGCTCTCTTACGTTAAATACATACTGCTTTCCGTTGGTAAGCGTATCGTCCACTGCCTTACCCTCTCCACCGAGGTTAACGATGGAATGGCCGGTCAGATCCGCTTGGAATACTACGCCTGTAGAAGCTGCACCATCCTTACCGAAGCAACGAAGTGCAGTAGACGTACGTGGTTTCGCCATATACGGAACCAGAATGTTCAAGAAACATTCTCCTTTGATCTTACAATCTTTATGTGTGAGAATTCCTGCTGTAAGACCAGCCGATGAACTCGTAGTCAGATCCAGATCTACTTCGGAATCCTGGATCGTCAGATAATCTGTCTCGATACCGGTTCTCTGACTTGCTTCTGCCCCGACTTCCACATTGATCTTGGAGCCATCCTTGATCATGATCGCATCTTGAGCATAGAGGCCTGTGATAGCCTCACAATAACCTTTAGCAGGTGCACTATTCCCTAATTTCAGATCCACCAGGGAATTCCGGATCGTTAAGTCAACTTCACCGAAACTGTCATTTAATCTCCTGATATTGATACCACGCAGATTTCTATTCATCGAATTATTGGATTCGTCGTAGGTAATAACACCGGTGATCTTACTTCCGTTATCGATCAGTGCACTGTTGTATACGAGCATGCCCTCCGAAGCCGAGCCCACTTTATTCAGATTGAAATCAAAAGTGGAATTGTCGAAATTTACTGCACAGACATCTTTGACTTCCTCCGGTCCGCAAACGATTGCCCGAACACCACGACCCATCGCGTCATCGATATTAACCGAAAGCGCCGCATCCTTGGCATAGAAAAGGTCTGTTGCCGAGATAGCCTCATATGTCTCTGTGTTCCCAACATAGTTGAAACTCTTCACGAGATTCATCTCTACGTTATCCAGGGTCAGACCCATATGCGTAGTAATGATCGGAGTGTTTCCCGTATCAAGACACTTAATCGTCAATGAATCCGTGCCCTTCCCGTTCTTTCCTTCGAAAACGAGATTCTGTCCGTGGAAAGCTACATGACCACCATTCGCAACAAATCTAAGCGTATTACTTCCGTTGACGATGATCCGGACCGGGCATGGTATGCTCTCACCATCTACCTGCTGAAAAAAGAGAGCCCTTAAGAAATCTGCTTCCGTGCTGGTCTCGAAATTACAACCGCGAAGCTCAACAGCAACTTCATCCGGGTAGTAAGCAAAGTTCCAATCATCACTTTCACTTACTCTGACCTTCTTATATCCCGGCTGGGTATCCGATTCCGCATAATTGAGTCTGTAATAGATGTTTCCTGTTTGTTTGGAAAGGTCTTCTCCCATAAAGGAGAATTCATTCAATTTCGGACTTGCGCCCGCGTTCACTCTTGACGTGCCAAAGCCGACGACGCCGATCAACACGGCGACGACAGCGACCCACGCCGCAATCATCTTCCTGTACATAACAACCTCCTGCATTCTTATTCCACTACCCGATTTCTCGGGCCAACACACAAGTCCATAATAATATGATAAAAATGGATTTTCAACGGTTTTTGACACGTCAGCCTATGTGTTTTCAAAATCGGTTTCGAAACATCGAAACAAGAGTGGTCAGAGTAAGTTTTTAGGTTTGTCAGGATTATTTGTTACCTTCCCGTTTCGCCCTGTGAATACAGTCCTTCTCTCCTCATTCGCAAAAAATCTTGGCACAATTAATGGAAACTTTTTAATCTATTCATAAAGCAGGCAAAAAAGCCGCCCCGTGTCATGCTATAATCGCAACATGGAGATGGATTATACTTTTTTCTACATAGAGTCGAATGTGGTGTGCATCATTATCTTTCTGATGATGCTTATGAGAGATTTGCATTCTGTCGGCAGACAGACCAAGCAGATCATCTTCGTCAATATCACGATCAGCCACATCCTGTACTTCATCAGCGACATGATCTGGGTCTTGATCATGTCTGACTATCTCCCTCATACTCGGTTATCAGCATCATTGGTCAACATATCCAACGCAATACTGCTCTGTGCCATCACCGGATTCTGGTTCGTTTATGTTGAGCTGGCGCAAGGAGAGCAGTACATAACCCACGCCAAGGCAAGGATCCTGGCCCTGATCCCGGGCATGGTAGAAACAGTCGGCATGATCATCCTGTTCACGGTGTTCCCCAAGCTCTTCGTCGACGAGAAAAACAATATGACGACCTGCTACTACCTTCTGTTCATCAGCGTTCCGGTATTGTATATCTGCGTCAGTGCAGTGCGGTCTTTTATCCGGGCTTTGCGCAGGGAGAACTTCGCTGTCAGAAGACAGTATCTGGTCTGCGCGATCTACCCCGTGATCATCTCCGTTTTCGGTGTGTGGCAGACCCTATGGCTGGCAGCACCTCTGTTCTGCTTCGGATGCACGATCATCATGCTGTATGTCTACATCGTTTCCCTTAACGATCAGGTCTCCATCGACGAACTGACGAAACTGAACAACCGTACACAACTGAAGAAATACATCGTCGGCGAACATGCGCGGCAAGGCGGTGATCAGGTCGTCCGTTTCATCCTCATGATCGACCTGAATAAATTCAAATTCATCAACGACCAGTACGGTCATGTTGAGGGCGACCGTGCTCTCAAGAGGACCGCCGATGCGCTCAAATCCGCCTGTGGTGAAAACCCGTTGAGGTCCTTCATCGCCCGATACGGCGGAGATGAATTCATCATTATCGCCAAGACAGAAGACGAGGAGCAGGTCAAAGAATTGTGCCGGAGCATCAAGGAAAAACTGGAGCAGAAGAACGAGGAATCCGGCTCTCAATACGAGCTTACGGCCAGCATCGGATATTCCCGTTACTGTGGTGACATCTCCGACTTCCAGTCCGCACTGGCCAAGGCAGACGAAGCGCTCTATAAGGAAAAGGCGAAAAGAAACCAGCCTGCTTAACCACTCCGCTGAAGCCGAAACTACAGGTTTCCTGATTATTTCTATAATGTCACTTGCATGGGAAAAATCCTGCGTATAATCATCTTATCGAGTTAAGATGAGGTATTGGAGTATGCATATATTTAAGAGAGCATGTTGTGCGCTGATGGCAGGCGCACTGACTGTTTCTGTCCTGGCCGCTTCCGGCTGCCGGAAAGCCGAGGAAACAACGAGAGAAAGCAGCGGTGTCAGTTCATCCGTTACATCTACTTCTGCATCCGTTTCAGAACAGACCGGGCCCTCCGAAACTGATCCGAGTGAAGAAACAACCGAACCCCAGGATCCCACCGAACGCGAGGCAAAAGCCCGGGCTACGGAATTAGGTCTCGATCCTTCTGCGCTCCACGGGAAGTACGATCTCTTCCTCAAATACTCCGACTGCATCGTGAACAATCCGAAGCTCGGTGACTTCCGAGGATATGCTTTGCACCTGTTCCCGATGGTCGCCGACCATCTTTCCTCTGAGAACGAAGAATTCTTCCTCAGCAAACTCAAGGATCTCAAGATGGACACCTGCATCCTGGATTCATTGCAGGGACAGTTCTCTACAGTAGATAATGCCGTCAGCATTTATGGAGAAGGTATCGTCTATGAATACGAAACAACTTATGCGACGACTTTTCACGAACTGACCCACTTCGTCGATGCATATATCGACGGCGAGATCGAAGACGACGTCTGTTTTACCGGGGAGAAATTCATCTACAGAAACGACCTGTCCGAAGAAGAGAAACTCGTATCCGATGAGACCCTGGCCTCTTCTTTCTACACCAGTTTCATTACAGAAGGCGGCGCCGAACTGTACTCCTCCAAGTATTTCTCCAAGAGTCCCCGAAACTATTACTGCGAAAGCTGCTTTATGATCGGACTGGAATTGATCTACGGATGCGAGAAGGCAGAAGACCTCTTCTTCTCACATGATTCGACCATGCAGTTCATCCACCTTATGGAAGACGCCGGCTATTCCGGACAGAAGATCTGCAATGTTTTCGATTCCTTCAACTACAGCACCTACAGCCATTCAGACAGACCGAGCGAGATCGTCTGCTACGAGGATGTTCTGGTCGATCTGTATGAGCATGCGAAAGGGAAAAACTGGAAGGAAGATAAAGCGTTCTGCCGGTTACTCAATCAGATCCACAACGGATATTCAGATGCGGCCTCTTTCACCCCTGTTCACGAGGAGCTTCAGGATGTCCTGACGGATAATTCCAAGGCATGGAACTGGTCCGAAGCCGTATTGGATCAGGTCGACGAGAAACAGGACTCCGATTATGTAGATACACTCTGTGTGATGTTCTTTGACGGCAAGCCATCTCTTTCCGCCCGGATGACGAGGAGCGACGGACCGGATGATTTCCGGCCGACCGCGATCTGCATCGATTATGATTTCGATCAGGAGAAGGTCCTCTCGTATCAGTACTGTGAATACACCTATCCACAGGATGTGCCCGAAAGACTTGCTTCGGGAAAAGAACTGGACCAGCGTCTTCTTTCTTTTTCCAAAGATAATTCCGCTTCACACCAGCAGACGCCATTTACCGGAAAGCCGGAGATGCAGACCGTCTACGACCGTGCTGCCGAGATAGGAAACAAATACGGCGTGCGCATTTTCCTGGGCGAAAATGTTCCGGAATATGTGCCTTGCATCGAAGACGCGTACAATGCCGATTCCCTGAACACGGCACTGGATCATGTTGATCGTGTTCTTTCGAAGTTCCCGGAAGGCTTCTTCGACCAGTTTAACTATGGAAGCTATTCGGGCTTAGATATCGCACTGGCCAACCGCCCCCTGTCCTACAGTGATCTTCTCTTTAATGTATGTACCACAGAGGATGGCTATTACATGACCTGCGCACTGGACTGCACAGACAATACTTCCCTTGCCCTGTTAGAATCTCATCTGATCGAGCAGATCTTCCTGGCAATAGAATGCAGGATCGAGCATTACTTCGAGAATTTCAAGGAGCCATCATTCTCGGGAGAAACATGGGCAACCTATAATCCGCAAGAATTCCACTACACCGGATACATCTACCGCGAATACGAAAAGGGTATGTACGATCACTTCAAGAACTACGTGGTTTCTTCTTCCGCCATGGTAAGTCCGTCAGATGACCGGGCCAAGTTGATGACTGCCCTTATGAATGCCGAGGAACTGACCGAGCCGTGTCAGAAGAAAGCCGAGTACTATAGCCGTTGTATCCGGGAAGCCTTCGACGATTCATCCTGGCCGGAGAAAACGACCTGGGAAGAAGCGCTTTTCCGTTGAAACTTGGTAATTAATCCAGAGTATTTCTGACGGGACATGCTCGATTATTCCTCCGGGAATCGCTATAATCTTTCTAATAGCGAACAGAGGAGTGGTACGAGATGGCTACATTATGTTTGAACTGCGGACATGCACTGATCTTCGATCCGGAGATCCATAAGATGCACTGCGTTGTGTGTAACAGTGTTTTCGCAGCTGAAGATGTCGAATCCGAGGAGAAAAAATACAGAGAGAATGAACGTGTGCTCACCCGTGGCGAAGTCTATGGAGACGATGAGCCTTATGAGGAATTTCTCGAGTGTTACGTGTATACCTGCAGCCAGTGCGGCGGTGAGATCGTGATCCACGGATCCGAGACCTCAACGAAATGCGTGTACTGCGGAAACCCGAACATCGTATTCTCCCGCATTTCCCAGGAGATGGCACCGGACGCGATCCTTCCCTTCACCATTTCGAAAGACATGGCGATCCAGATGATCCGCGACAGTATCTCCCGTTCGCCCCTCATTCCCAAAGAAGTAAGAAGCTTCCAGCCCGAAGACGTACGTGGTATCTATATTCCTTACTGGGTCGTCAATGCCGAACATGAGGAGACCTGCCTTCTTAAAAGTAAAGTCAAGCGTGGTAAGTCTACCGTGACCCGCTACTGGGGCCGCACCGGAAAGATGGAGATCAAGAGTTTCCCTCTGGACGGATGCCGGATCCTCTCCAATGAGAGCAGCTCCCGCCTGGAGCCGTTTCCTCTGAAGGCCTTGAAGCCTTTCGATGAGGACTATCTTCTGGGATTCTATTCGAATGCGTCAGACATCAATTACGATGAGATGTACGAGATAACTGAAGAACGTGCACTCGAGTTTTTCCAGGAGGAAGCCTTCTCAACGATCGAGGGATCCAGCAAGGAAGTGGTGTCCCAGGTCCACGAGACATCGATCAAGAACGACTATCTTTATGCGATGCTTCCGGTGTGGTTCGTGACCTTCTCTTACGAAGGCAAGCACCATACCATCCTGGTCAACGGCCGTTCAGGCAAGGTCGTATGCGGCCTCCCATGGCGGAAAACATTGTTTTGGGCAATGGTCCTGGTTTCCGGTTTGATCCTGACCGTGCTCTCCTTCTTCCTTTTCAAGGGACTCTTTACCGGATTGCTTGGTGTATCTTCCCGCAGATCAAGCCACAACAATGGCGGCAAACTGATCGCAGCCATCGTCGGTGGAATCGTATTACTTTTCTCCACAGGCATCGTGAAGCTGAAGAAAGTCATCAAGCAACTCTCGTTGACCCAGTCCAGCAAGACATTTAACTTCGTAAAGAAGAGACAGGAGTAATCTTATGGTCATCAATATTCTATCTGCAATATTCGCTCTTGGATTAGGCTTCGGTGTGGCCTTCTGGGGTGGTGCATCTCTTCTGAATAAGTCGAACAACATCGGTGACAGCCGTGGCCAGTCGAAAGACTACACCCCCGGTGTCAAGTTCACGAACATAGACGATAAACTGGATTCCGCCGAGATCCGCCAAGGTAAATATGTTCAGAACCACTGGCCGCAGAAAGTCGCATATCCGACCGCACCCCGCGGCAAAGACATGGTCAAGCCGCCGAAAGAGTAAAACTAAGAGGCCGCCTCGAAGAGACGGCCTGTTTTCTTATTCAATACTTTTCAGGGATTCAGTCATATCGATACGGCGGATCTTGCCACGCATGAGCAGGTCCACGACCATCGAGAAAAGAATGACCAGCAGAAGCGCATACAGGTAACTCGGAAACAAGATCACAACCTTGTAAGTGACGATATCCATCTTGATCTGCGAGATCACGAAACGATGCAGAAGCACGCCCAGAGGGATACCGAACACGAATCCGAAGAGGCACAGGATGAAGTTCTCACGGAAAACATAACTTCCCGTCTCGCTTTTCTTAAATCCCAGGACCTTGAGAGTCGCGATCTCACGTGTACGTTCGGCAATGTTGATATTGTTGAGGTTGAAAAGCACAATGAAGGCCAGCATCGCGGCACAGACGATGATCAGTACTACAACATAATTCATCTTCTCCATGGTCTCCGAGAAGTTCTTCCGCCCTTCTTCCATCACGTTCCATGACTGGATATGTTTTTCTGAACCCACCACGGAACCATACTCATAGGACTTGCCTTCCGGCACACGGATCAGCGCGCTGCTCGGCCTATACTCCTCACCGAAAGCATCAGCAAAAGAAGATGCATCCATTATGACGTAGTGGAAAGTATAGTTCTCGAAGATATATCCGATGTTGCAGGTGATGGTCTTCCCCTCTTCTCCATATTCCAAGGTGATCGGATCACCGACCTGGAGAGAATTGCTCTCTGCCAGCTTCAGGCTGATACCGACCTCTCCCTTCTTGGGAAGTCCGTACACCTCTTTCCCGTTATGCGGGTTGATAAAACGGGTAAACTCCGGATCCTCGGCGACATAGAGAACCACGTCGCGGATGGCGGTCTTACTTGTGTGCTTCATGTTCTCTGTACGGATCAGGATCCTGTCGGCTTCAAGTCCGGTTTTCTCGTCAGCCTCTTCCAGGATCTTCTCCATGTCTTCCCTCGTTGCTTCCGAATCGAAATTAATAGCCACATCGTACGTCATGATCTCATCGTACTGGAAGTTGATAAGATTGTTGATGGAATCCTTAAGTCCGAATCCAGTGATCAGCAAAGCCGTGCATCCGGCGATACCGATGATCATCATCCACATTCTCTTCTTGAAACGGAAGACATTTCTCGCGGAGACTTTATGCAGGAAAGAAAGTCTTTTCCACAGGGGCGTGATGTATTCCAGCAGGATCCTTTTGCCGGAGGGCGGAGCCTTCGGACGAACCAGTTCCGCCGGTGCTTCCGTAAACTCCCTGAAACACGTCACGATGGTTACGCCCACGGAACAGATAAGAGAAACCACCAGAGCGATCACGAACAGCGGGATCTCCCGCGTAAAAGTGATCGGCGCGAATCCGTACATCATGTCATAGACCTTCCAGATGATATACGGGAAGACCTTCGTTCCGGCAGCAAAACCGCCTATCGCGCCCACCAGGGACGCCGAGCCGGAATAGACGATATACTTCAGCACGATGGAGAACTTCGAGTATCCCACCGCACGCATCGTACCGATCTCACCTCTCTCGTCCGTGACCATACGCTGCATCGTTGTGGAACAGACCAGCGCCGCCAGGGCGAAGAAGAAAAGCGGGAAAACCTGGGCCACGCCGTCAACGATCTTCGCATCGTTTTCGAAACTCACATAGCCCACATTCGTGTCTCTCTGCAGGATATAGCACTCCGCCGAAGCCGGGAAATCTATGTCTTCGGGAAGCTTCCCGTCGCCGATGGCAGACGGGTCCATCGTTGTCATGCCGCCGCCCATCAGGAGGGCCGCCATCTTCTCTTCCATCTCTTTCTTAAGCCGGTCGTAGCGGTCATTGACCACTTCCTCGACCTTCGGTCGCAAGGTCTTCTCGAAGGCTTCGGTCGTCTCTTCGTACTCATCCGAGAAAGCTTCCGGGTCCTCGTCGAGCTTCACATAGGCTTCGGTATATGCTTCGAAGTCCAGGGCCTCTTTCTGCACATATGCAAAATAATCGATGGAGCCGTCGCCGATATCCGTCGTGCCCTTCTGGAAATTCATATAGTAAGGAGACCGAACACGTCCGACCACTTCGTATTCTCCGTAAGCGAAGCCATCCTTCTCCGAAAGAAGGATCGTATCCCCGATATAGTCTGAAGGGCAGGCATAGGCATCAACGACAGCCTCGTGGTCATTCTCCGGCAGCCGTCCTTCGATCAGATCAAGCTTATTCACGTTCTCCGTAATGGTATGGAAACGTACCACATACACGAGGTCTTCTTTTCCCTCGTCCTTATTCTTCTGCCGGGTGATCAGGCCATCCTGGAAAGTGGCACCCTCACACGCACGCACACCCTCGATCTCGTCGATCTTCTCCACATCTTCGTCTGCAAATCCGACTGTGGAAAGCAACCGATAATCGAAAAGCGCCTGATCTCTGACATACTTATCGCCTGTTGCGAAGAATGCCGGCATCGTACTTTTTAATCCGGCAAAAAAGCCCACACCCAGTGCGATAATCGACAAGATAGCCAGGTAGCGCATCAGGCTTCCCTTTATGCATCGGAAAACGATCTTCCAGTAACTGCGCTTCATGCCCGCCTCACCATTCGATCTCTTCCACGGATTTCGGTTCCGGGTTTACTTCGTTACTGATGACCCGTCCGTTCTTGATACGGATAACACGGTTGGCCATGGCCGCCAGCGTAGAGTTATGGGTAATAATGACCACCGTCATGTGCTTTTCGGTACACATCCGGGCCAGAAGCCGCAGGATCGACTTACCGGTCTGGTAATCCAGCGCACCGGTAGGCTCATCGCAGAGCAGCAGCTTCGGATTCTTGGCCACCGCACGGGCAATAGCCACACGCTGCTGTTCACCACCGGAAAGCTGTGCCGGGAAATTCTTCTTTCGGTCCGTCAGTCCCACATCCTCCAGGATCGCCTCCGGATCCATCGGGTCCGAGACCAGCTGGGAAGCCATCTCCACATTCTCGATAGCCGTCAGATTCGGGATCAGGTTATAAAACTGGAAAACAAATCCTACATCCACTCTTCTGTAGTTGGCCAGTTCTCTCTCCCGGAGCGCGGAGATCTTCTGTCCGTCCAGGATCACCTGTCCGCTGGTCAATGTATCCATGCCGCCAAGGATGTTCAGCAGTGTCGTCTTACCGGCACCGGACTGACCCAGTATCACACAGAGTTCACCCTTCTCAATGGAGAAATCCGCCCCATCAAGAGCATGCACCTCCACATCCCCGGTCTTGTATATTTTCTTCACATCTTGAAATTCTATATATGCCATCGTAGATCCCGTCTTTCTATATAGAAGGATTATACTCTGTAGCACACACAGTTTCAATCAAACCCCAAATCGTCCCGAAGACGAAAAAGTTCGGATTTCCTGATTATTTCTATATCGTCACTTGAACCGGTCTACTCCTTTTGTATAATCCTCGTATAAAGTGTGTTGAGGTATTGTTATGCATAGATTTAAGAATGTGAGCTGTGCGCTGATGGCAGGCGCACTGACGATTTCGGCATTCGCCGCTGCAGGCTGCCGGAAAGTAGAAGAAACGTCGAAAGAAAGCACGACCGTAAGTACTGTAGCGACCACTGTCGCTGACTCCTCTGAAACAGATCCGGGAATCAGGACGGACTCTTCGTCTGAGGATCCTTCGGACAGTTCTGCCGAAGATTCCTCCCGGGAACCGCAAGATCCCGTCGAGAAGCAGGCAAAATCTCTGGCCGCCGAGCTCAACGTAGACGAATCCGAGCTTCATGGAAAATACGAACTTTTTATCAAGTATGCCGACTGCGTGGTCAACAATCCGAAACTGGGCGAGTGGAGAGCTTACGCGCTTCACATGTTTCCTGTAGTTGCCGACCATCTTGCTCCGGAGAATGAGGAATACTTCCTGGGGAAAGTGAAAGATCTGAAGATGGAATCTCTCTATCTCAGCGATGCCGCCGGAGAATTCATCGCATTGAATAACGGGATCCGTATTTTTGGAGACGGTATCGTCTATAACACAGAAGCCACGTATTCGACCGTCTTTCACGAACTGACTCATTTCGTAGATGCCACGATCCACGGAGAAGATGAGCCGGATGTGTACTATACCGGCAAGCGCTTCACGTATCAAGATGACTATACAGATGAGGAATGGCAGTATGCTTCTGAACACGTTTCGCATTGCTATTCCACTAATTTCATTACCGAGGGCGGAGCGGAGCTTTACGCCGGGAAATACTTCACGAAAGCCCCTCGTTCCTACTACTGTGAGAACAGTTTCCTTACCGGACTGGAATGGATCTATGGCAGCGAGAAACTGGACGAACTCTTCTTCGGCAATGATTCCTCCATGCAGTTTATACAGCTTCTGAAGGATGCAGGGTACACCGACGAACAGATCTGCGTCGTTCTTGATTCGTTCAATTACTACACATACAGTCGTGGGAACCGTCCCGATAAACTTGTGCGCTATGAGGATGTCCTGATCGATCTTTATACACAAGTGAAAGGTAACGACTGGAAGAAAGATAAGGTTTTCTCCCAGATCCTGTGGCAGATCAAAAACGCCTTCTATTACGATGTGGACCTGCAGCATTCTGATGTCACCTACTCTGATCTGTGGCAGTTCTCAGATTCCATAACAGGAAGTGTGGATCAGGGGGATAATCCGAAACCCCTGGATATTCTGACTGTGGTCATACTCGATGGAAAACCATACCTTACCTGCGGTCTGGAAAGATTCGATACATATTCTCCTGACCGCGCTTCGACCCTTATTATCGACTTAGATTTCGATACTACCGAAGTACTGTCTTATGAATACTTCACACACCCGTTTCCGGAAACCGTACCGAATCCTCTTCCTTCGGGAGCCGCCCTTGATGCTAAACTGGAATCGTTCGCCCGAGACAATTCTGCGGCACATCAGCAGGTTGTTTATGTCGGATCTCCGGAATGGAAAGAAGTCTACGAGCGCGCCGCGCAGATCGGAAATAAATACGGTATTTTCTTATATGTGGGTGAGAATATTCCTTCTTACATCACATGTTCCCAACTGCCAAGTTCAGTCAAGAACCTGAAGACCGCTCTGGATAAGGTAGAGAAGATCCTTGAGAGATTCCCGGAAGATTACTTCGACCAGTTTGCCTACGGAAACTACGCCGGCTTCGAGATCGCTCTGGTGGACCGCCCGCTATGGAACGAACTGATGGTATATACGACAGAGAACGGATACGTCCTGAATTGCGCACTGGAATGTAGAGACGAGACAGAACTGAAAGAACTTGAATCCCGCCTGCTCGATGCGATCTACTCAGCGACTGATCTGAAGATCAAGTATTACTTCGAAAACATTGAGGATCCGGATTTCTCGGAAGAGATCTGGAAGACCTACAATCCGGAGTCCAGCCCCTACTTCGGATATCTGAACAGTAATGACGAGAAAGACACGTATAATGCGTACAAGGACTATTTTGTTTCTATGACAGCCATGCGGAATGCACCGAAAGACCGTTCTCAGTTGATGACCGCCATCCTGGAAGGCCGCGATCTTTCTGCGCCCTGCATCAAGAAAGCGGAATACTACAGTCGCATGATCCGCGAGGCCTTCGATGATTCATCCTGGTCGGAGAAAACGTCCTGGGAAGAAGAGATTTCCCGTCAGAACGGTAAGACATAAGAGATTTATCTGTCTGCGGTATAGAATAATCTTCCCATCTGATTCGCGATAAATTCGCCGGTAGTCGCAATATCCTTCGTCAATTCGCTTACCAGGAATCCAAAGATGTTCTGCTTATGGAAGATCGGGAAAGCCGTGCACTCTCTGCACTTCGGCGGCAGCTCGGTGCGGCGGAACATTTCGCTGGTCCTTCCGGGCTGGCGCTCCTTCGGAAGCACATACAGCTCTCCCTCTTTCGTCAGACAGTGGAGATAGATCGTATTCGGGAAAAGATCTTCGCTCGTCTCATTGAAAAGCACCGGCTCGTCGAAAAGGAACAATGCCGCATTGGGAAGACCTAACTTATCGAAATGCGCGATCATGCTGTCGAAAGATACAGAAGAATCTTCCTCGAAGAAATCGGTAATATCCACCATGTAGTCCGTCATCTTCTGCCGGGTCTCCGTGATATGGTCATTGAAGCGGATGCTGTTCTCCGCCTGGGCCAGGATCGCGGCGTCACGCATGTGGTTAAACAACCGCTCGATATAGATGTTCATGCCGGTACTCTTCTGGGATCCGTCCACACTGGTCTGCAGACGATCGATACTCTTAAGCAGTTTTCCCGCATCGGTATACGCCATCGCACCGTTCTCGAAGAAGATATCGATCAATTCTTTTGCCTCGTGATAATCTTCTACGCTCATATATCTCTGCTTCAAGGCTATCAGGATCTTCGAGATAAAGGCCAGGAACAGTCTCTTCAGATTCACCGACTCACGGCTGATATGCTCATAACGGTAACGGTAGAAACAGTCATCGAACATTCTGTAGATAAAATCCGTATCCACATTGAGCATTTCCATGACGTTATACTCATACATCTCATACGGGAAAGACTCTCGTCCGTAAAGTCTTGTGGGGATCAGAGTCGGCTCCACATTCTCGCCGTTCATCATGTCCAGAAGAAGTTCCAGAGACTTCTTTCCCAAAGTGATATTATCGGCACCGATCGATGTCAGGGTAGGGATCATGCGGCCGGCCATCTTGGTATTATCGAATCCGAAGACCATGATATCCTTGCCCGGAACCAGTCTTCTCTCCTTCATGGCCTCATAAAGACCCACGGCTACGGAGTCATTGACACAGAAGATTGCCTGGACATCCGGATTTCTGTCCAGAAGCTCGTCGGCATCGTCTTTACAGTTAACAGACATATCCGTCGCCTGATACTGGTCTTCCGTAAATTCGATCCCGTTCTCATTCAAGATCCGGGAATAGATATCCTTTCTCCTTCTGGAGTCTACATTATCCGTTCTTCCGCCCAGCATACAGAATTTCGTAAATCCATTAACGTTGATCAGGCAGTCCAGTGCTTCCCTTATTCCCTCTGTATTGTCGTAATTGACTGTGACACGGTCCTCCACATCAGAGATGGAGAAGATCATGGGAACACCATAGATCTTCGAGTCGAATCTCTCCAGGAGCAGTTCACGGTCCACATTACACATACTTCCGAGGCATACCAGGATACCGTCAAAATGACACTTGTGCTCCAGTTGATAGACGGAATTATAGATCACACGATACGCGTGATGCTTAACGTCCATATCCTTAACACCATCGTAGATACCGGCTATCAGTACAAGATTCAAGTCTTTCCTCTGTCGGACACCACTGACAACATTCTGTATGAATTCTTCTGCGAAGTCCGTGAAGAAATTCTCGATAACCAGACCGATCGTCTTTTTACCATTGCCGCTGATCATGCCGTACTCCTTCCCCTTTTACTCCAGAAGATCCGGAGACGGTCTGGAGAAGAGATAGCCCTGGGAGAAGTCCACTTCGTATCCGACAAGTTTCTCCTGGATCTGCTCATTCTCGACAAACTCGGCAACAATGCCGATCTTTCTATCGGAAAGGCGCTTCCACGCCGCGATCAGTGCAATGATATTCTCGGATTCCGGATCGATACAGCAGTTCCGGACAATGGAACCATCGATCTTCAGGAAATCCGAATAGATACTCAGCAGGTGCTGCAGGTTCGAGAATCCGCTTCCGAAATCGTCGATAGAGATCTTGCCGCCCAGTTCATGGACACGATCTACGAAACCTACAAGCTCGTTATAGTCCTCGATATCCTCGTTCTCCAGGATCTCGAACACGAAGTTCTCCGGGTGCGGGACCTGGGACAGGCTGTCATAGATCAATTCCAGAACTTCCTTGTTCTTGATGTCCCGGATTCCGATATTGATGCTGACACTCTTGTCATCGATATTGCGGAAACGGTCGAAGACTTTACGGATCATGATCTTCGATATCTCATCGTAAAGCACACCGAAACTTCTGGCGATATCCAGGAAACTGGCTGGATAATACACCTTGCCGTTCTCATCCATAAGACGCATCAGGGATTCGTAGTGATGGATCCGCTTCTCTTTGTTATCGTAGATGCCCTGGTAATAAGGGATCACACGGTCATGCATGATGGCATAGTTGATGACATTGACCATGTGATAGCGCTCACGGATACTGTCATCGTCGATATTGTTCTCATCGGAACCATCACAGACATAGAACTGGATGTTCTTGTTCGTCATGGTAGCAAGTGCGGAATAGTAGGTTGTCTCCAAAGTTTCCGTAGTGCATCCGTCGATCACGCAGAAGATCGGAACGATAGAGATGAAGTCCTCAGAATACTGGAAAAGCTGTCTCTGCAATGCTTCCATGTCTTCTACGAATTGGGAAAGGGACACACGATAAGAAGACTCCGCGATGGCCATCTGCCAGGAATCAAGCATATAGATGTGGTACTTCTTATCTCGTGCGAAGCTCAGGCACTTGCTGACGAAATTCTTGTGGGTCAGATCGATGAGATAACTGGAGAAGACCCTCTCCATCTCCTTCTGCTGGGAAACGTTGATGACACAAATCCGGTCATATTCCTTCGTCTTGATGTCCATATTCAGTGCCGCTTCGTTCGGGATATCTTCACTCTCTGAATACAGGATCTTGTTTTCACAATCACGGATAAATGTAAGCAGACGCTCTGCCTCCTTCGTATCCTCTTTCGAATTGATCAGTTTCTCGGCTTCCACCAGACTGTTCAACAATGCCGGATTATCCATCTTCAGCATATCCGTATTGGAAAAGGCGTAGGGGTTATACTCCTGAGTATACGGTCTCTCACCCAGTACAGATACGACAAAAGCACCATTTCCGAAGGTGTTCCTGCCATTCGAACAGGTGATCTCACCGGCCGTGACACATCCGCACATATTCGAATTCTCATAGGGAGACAGCTCCCACTTAACGCAATTGGCATAGATCGAAGAGCGGATCAGATTAGAATATCCGAATATCGTCTCAGCCTTCTTGAAGTTCTCCACTCTCTGGAAAAGCGACCGGCTGTCCGATACGATCTTGCCATCGTAGATGAATCCGCGCTTGAGCCGGCTTCCCGGTTTCACTACATGGTTGGCACAGAGATATTCCTTCTTGCCGGAAGTGTCCAGATCGTCCCGGATCGCATATTCGTGGGAATTCAACGGATCGATCTTCGGAAACAGTTCTTCCAGCGAGCTGTCTTTCTCATAGTTTAGAAGGATCGGGATCTCATCTGCATCCGCATAGACGTACGGGAACAGATGCTGAAGCTCGGGATGCTTTCTCAGCGCACCGCTCATACCCATCTGGTAAACATCTACCGCATCTTCCCCGCCGATCTTCAAGATGCAGGAACGGAATGAATCCGTGATCTCCGTCTCTTCCCCGATCGTCTGGATACCTGTAGCATAGGACGTGAACGTCTCGAGAGATCCGCCGGAGAAAGACGCGATCAGGATGGCCTGATCGGACCACCGCTTCTCATCGAAGACGAATCCCTGTATTGCCCCGGCTTTCTGCCTGGTCTGCGGTATGGTCGCCACACCACCGGTCATAGGAACACCCGGGAAGAAATCGTTACAGCGGTTAACAAACTGGAAAATATCCTTATATCGTTCCGAAGCGAACACCAGGAGAAGTTTCGTCTCATCGTCGAGGATCTCTCTCTTGACCTCTCCGCAGAGCATATCTACCGGCAGGATATTGTCACTATATTCGTCGGTATAGGGCATCAACCGTACTTTGACTCTGCATTCCTTCATGGCGGAGACGGAGATGGCGCACTGGTTCTGCGCATATTTGCCCCAGTTGATCACGGCAGAGGTGCTGGTTCCGAAGATCATGGCGTTCGGAACCAGTTCCTTGATAAATCTGGCCAGTTCCACAGCTTCATCCGGGCGATGAATGGCAGTATGAATTCGAATCAGGATATCTCCCTGATTCGCAGTAAGATTCAACTGTTTTAATGTATCCGAAAGTCTGGCCTTGGATATATATTGAAAATTCCAAGTAAACATCCGACCCTCCACTATTCCTACTGTTCCCTGTCATCCCCATCAGGAAAGCTGATCTTCAATAATTGCTCATTTTCATTATATAGCGGTCAAGGTCAGATTTCACGACAAAACATAAGAAACTTTGAGAACAAAAAGAAAACAATTTTCATTTCGTAACAAACCGCCCCGACGGAAAGCAGGGGGTGCGGCCCTGCACATCCGGTCGGAGCGGCCGATATGAGTTGGTTGGAAAGCGGCTTGTTAAGAGCTTTTGCAGTGGTTACTCAACATTCTTCAGGGCGTCTGCCAGAGGGATCTTCTTGATCCGTCTCATGTCGAAGAAGGCAACGATGGCGTAGGAAACAAGAAGGATCACGATCATCTTTACTATGCCGGTTGCACTGATATAACTGCTGAACCAGCCGTTCATGGTGTACATGATGATCGAAAAGGTCATCTTCAGACCGACGATCGACAGGAACGCCGACCCGATTGCAAAAACGACTACGACAATGCTCGTCAACAGTACATAAAGGCTGTTGATCTCACGATTCTCATAACCCAGGACTTTGATCATGGAGATCGAGATGGCATTCTTCTCGATGATCAACTTCGTCAGAAGATAGATGATCAGCACGGCGAGAACCACACATCCGCCGGAGACATAATCCATCATGCCGCCCATGGAACGGTCGAACTGATTGGCTGTCGCCACGATCTCTTCCAGAGTGATGGTTGTATAGATCTTGTCGATATCGATGTCCGTGATCGGGTTGGAGGACATGTACCCCGTGAAGTAATCTTTCTCGAACCCGAAGAGTGCATTGAAATTCTCAATAGGCATGAACACCGCGATCCCACCCTGATAGTCATATATGCTCTTCACGGTCAGGTCGTATGTCTCATCCGAATACTTCTGGCTGAGCGTGATCGTATCGCCTTTCCGGATCCTGAATTTCTCGGCATATGAGGCGGATACGAGCACTTCGTTTCCGGAAAGCCCCTCCGTCCCGGTCACATAGCGGCTGCCGTCGATGATGCCGTATACCGCTACACCTTCACCGACATGTACACCGGAGATCGTCTCCAGAGCATTCATGGCATACCGCTCTGCACTTTCTTCGGAAGTAGTGATCTCCGCGCCCGTTTCGTCCTTGGTCTCTTTCAGGATGTACTGATACTTGCTGATCAGATTATCCTTCATCTCCGATTTGTAGTGGTCGATGGTCTCCGGAAGACCGATGGAGAAAGCCAGAAGCAGCATTACGAAAGCAATTCCGAAGAATAGAACGATGTATCCGCCGATATTCTGGAAGAATATACGCATCCGGAATCGGTTCATGAAACCGGTCCTCGGCAGACGCATGGCCTTCTTGCGCTTCGATGTGCTCAGGTCCCGACGCAGGAATTTCAGCGGAGACAGGCGGAGCTTTCTGAAGATGATGATGAAGTTGATGATCGTCATCACCACGAGCGGGATCACCGTTGTGATGATAAAAGCCTTCGCATTCCAGAATGTCTGATACTTGATCATGCAGTAATTGTCGTAGTACATCTTTACGACTACGTCTTTGAATACCGTATATCCCAGAACGTTTCCAAGTATCGCCGCCACGATCGTGATCAGGATCGGCGTCAACATGTAATGACGGAGCAGTTCTCTTCTCGTATAGCCGGTAGATCGGAGTGTACCGATCACCGCGGCTTCATTTACGATGGTGTTACTGGTCGTAATGGCGAAGACGAAGGCTAGGATCCCGATGAAGATGTAGACCATAACACCCATGATGTTCGTATCTTTCTTCATGTCATCCGGTGCAAAGTGGATTGCCTGGTTAGCGTACTCCGGAACAAAATCCATCAGCTCGTTCATATCTCTGAGATAGGAAGCCAGAGTCATCATGGCCGTCGGATCCTTCTCCAACGCCTGGGCAGTGGAAAGATCAGAGGTGTATCCCCCGGTGGCGGCAAGGACCGCAATCTTCTGCATCGCTTCATCCGCCAGTGCTTTCTGTTCTTTGTCGTTTGCCAGTGCCTGATCATAAAGGAAGGCGTATTCGAACTTGCGGCTTCCTTTGAGTGTGTCCCACCCTTCCTGTGTCATGAACCCGATATCGAAAGTGATCGAGTTGAATACCAGATCCGAATTATTCTGGAACAGGCTGGTATAGTCCGGCGCGGCAATGGTACCGACTACTTTGAGGTTTACACCATCGACCCCGATGGTATCTCCGATGGCGATTTTGCGGATCTCAGCGTGGAGACGGTCGATCACGATCTCATCCTTGTTCTCCGGGAGCCTTCCATCCATGACACAAAGCCGATTGACCTGTGTCCGGACCGGGAAAACACGTACGATATCCGTATCACCGACTTTCTTAGACTCCTCTGTTACCTGCTCGACTTCTTTGTAGTACTGTTTATAGGTGGTGATGTTGTTTTCTTCTTCAATCTTCTTTAGAAGTTCTTCTGATCCTTCGGTCTTCAGGATAAAGTGTCCGTCTTCGAGATTATATTGTTCAGATGCGATGTCGATGGACTTCAGCATACTCTTGTTGCCGACCTGCATGCCGGATGCCAGAGCGATCATGAATGCCATCAGCAGTATCAGTACCAAGTTCTTCTTCCATTCCCGGCGGATCTCACGCAAGAATCTTCTGTTCATTGGATCTCTCATGTTTCTATCCTCCCCGGAAGCTTACCACTCAAGCTCCATCGCGCTCAGTTTGTGTTCATTGATGATGTTCTTTCTCACTTTCCCGTCACGAAGCTTGATGGTATGGTCCGCCATTTCAGAGATGGCTGCGTTATGGGTAACCATGATGACGGTGTTTCCATACTTCTGGTTTACGTCTTCAATAAGCTTGAGGATCTCCTTGGACGTGTTATAGTCCAGGGCTCCGGTGGGCTCGTCACAGAGAAGGATGTCCGGATTCTTCACGATGGCACGGCCGATGGACGTTCTCTGTTGCTGACCACCCGAAAGCTGGTTCGGAAGTTTGTACCTGTGATCCCAGAGTCCCAGTGTATTCAGAAGTTCATCGATATCCAGCGGTGCATCCGAAAGATAAGCGCCGACTTCGATATTCTCTTTTACATTAAGATTCGGGATCAGGTTATAAAGTTGGAAAACATAGCCCAGATGCTTTCTTCTGTATCGGGTCAGCGCCTTCTCATTCATGTCACGAAGCTTGTCACCTGCAATGGAGATAAATCCTTCATCCGCCTGGTCGATTCCGCCGATAATGTTCAGAAGAGTAGATTTGCCTGAACCCGATGGTCCAAGCAATACACAGAATTCGCCTTTGGCCACTGTGAAATCCATTCCTCTCAGGACTTCCTGTCTGCTGTCTCCTGTGCCGAAGGCCTTAAGTACATTACTTACTGTCAGAAATTCTTGTTTGGTCATAGTATCATCCTCACTTTATGTGTCACTCGGGAATACCCGGTTTAAATATGAATGTATGAACGTCTGTTCATATGTATTATAGTTGGTATTTCCTTGTCTGGCAATAACAACTGTGTTAGACAAGACTAACAACTCTCATAAAAAACTTCTACAACACTTTTGGGGATTTTTTCCAATTACACCATCGGGCATCCGGATTTCTTTCGATCTTTCCGGAAAAAGCAATACGGAACATCTCGCCACCTCCTTAGTCAGGCAACAAAAAACGAGGTCTTTTGCTGCAGTCAAAATGCAGTAAAAGTCTCGCTTCTCCCAACATATCCCGGGGAACCGACCGGATCTCTTCGGTCATCCGTATTCACGTATATTCCCGAGTTGACGAAATATGTCACATGCACCGGCGATCCGAATTCCGTAGTATCCACGGTCCTGAGGCCCGAGCATGCAAGCTACTCCCGATTACGTTCTCAGTGTAAACGATGGATCAGCTGTCTGACAACCCCGAATCACAAACAAACTGAACAAAAAATCCGCGGAAACCTTGTCAGAAAACCGCCAGAAAACCCCCACTATTTCTGCTGTACGGCCACGCAAAATGCCTTGTTTTACGCTTGTCTGAGGTGATACAATAGGCTCTGTGTTAATGAAAAAGTAATGGTATAAACCATAGAAAAAGAGGAACCAATATGAGTACCACTGAGAAAAAATACAAACTGCTGATCATCAATCCGGGCTCCACATCCACGAAAGTAAGCCTTTTCGAAGATGAAACTTCGCTCTTCGAGAAGAGCCTGTTCCACGATGCGGACATCCTTCTTTCCTTCCCTCACGTCAACGACCAGATGCCGTTCCGTTATGAGGTGATCCTGAATATGCTCAAGGATGAAGGCTATGCTCCGGAAGACATCGACGTATTCGTCGGCCGTGGCGGATCGGCCTGCACGCAGCCCGGTGGTATCACGAAGATCGACCAGAAGCTGTACGACGATACAGTTGCGGCCGTCGGCGGAAGTGAGCATCCGGCCAAGCTGGGTGTTATGCTGGCCTGGAAGTTCGCCCAGGAATTCAATAAGCCTGCCTTCACTCTTAACCCGACTAACGTGGACGAGTATTGTGACTATGCCCGTCTGACCGGTATCCGCGGCATCTACCGTGTATCCCATTCCCACGTTCTGAATCAGAAAGCTGTTGCTGAGTATCACGCGGAAAAAGTACTCGGCAAGAAATATGAAGACTGCAACTTCGTTGTAGCCCACATCGATGGCGGTATCACCGTCAGCGCCCACGATCACGGTAAGATGGTGGACGGAAATATGGGTGCCGATGGCGAAGGTGCTTTCACTCCGACCCGTATCGGCAGTGTGCCGGTACTGGCTCTTCTCGACTACATTGAAGAGCACTCGGTTGCCGACGTTCGTCTCCGTTGCTCCCGTGCCGGTGGTTTCGTTGATCTCTTCGGCACCGCCAATGCCGATACCATCCACGAGATGCTGGAAAAGGGCGACAAGAAAGCCGACCTCGTATGGAACACCATGCTTTACCAGATCTGTAAGATGATCGGTGAGATGAGCTGCGTACTCTGCGGTAAGGTAGACGGCATCCTGCTGACCGGCGGACTTCTCCGTTTTGCCGATGTCAAGGAGACCATCGAGAAGCGCTGCGGATGGATCGCTCCGATCACCCAGTATCCGGGCGAGATGGAGCAGGAGGCTCTGGCTCTTCCGGCTCTGAAGGTCATGCAGGGCAAGCTCACCGCCCGTACCTACTCCGGCAAGGATGTATGGCAGGGCTTCGAGGGTGTCGAGTTCTGATATAGATAACTAAAACATGAAAGTGAGGATATTCTTATGAGTTTGATTGAAAAGATCCGTGCCAAGGCACAGGCCAACACCAAGACCATCGTACTTCCGGAAGGCGACGAGCCGCGTACCGTCAAGGCGGCGGAACTGATCCGCAAGGATAACCTTGCCCGCCCGGTACTCATCGGTGACCCGGCCAAAGTAGCCCAGGTCGCAGCCGAGCAGGGTGCAGATATCGAAGGGATCGAGATCATCGATCCTTGTAACAGTGTGAAATACGACAGCTACGTACAAGCGCTTTTCGAACTGAGAAAGGCCAAGGGCGTAACGGAGGAAGATGCTAAGAAGCTGGTTTCGGATCCGATGTATTTCGGCATCATGATGGTCAAGCTCGGAGATGCTGACGGTCTGGTATCCGGTGCAGTACATACCACCGGTGACATGCTCCGTCCGGCACTGCAGATCATCAAGGCGAAGCCGGGTATGTCCATCGTATCCAGCAGCTTCCTGATGGAGTGCCCGAATAAAGAGTTAGGTGAAGACGGACTTCTGGTCTATGCCGACTGTGTCGTGAATCCTTGCCCGAATGCCCAGGAACTGGCACAGATCGCGGTTTCTGCCGCGGAGACAGCCAAAGTCCTCTGCGGGATCGAAGAGCCGAGAGTAGCTCTCCTTTCCTTCTCAACTAAGGGCAGCGCCAAGCACGATCTGGTCACCAAAGTCCAGGAAGCAACCGCTCTGGCTCATGAACTGGCTCCGGATCTGCTGCTGGATGGTGAGATGCAGTTCGATGCCGCTCTGGTTCCGGAGATCGGCGCATCCAAGGCTCCGGGCAGCAAAGTGGCCGGCCGTGCCAACGTCCTGATCTTCCCGGATCTGCAGGCAGGTAATATCGGCTATAAGATCACCCAGCGTATCGGTGGTGCAGATTGCTTTGCTGTACTTCAGGGTCTGGCTAAGCCGTGCAACGACCTGTCCCGTGGCTGCTCCGTTGAGGATATCGTCAACACCGTCGCCATGACTGCCGTACAGGCACAGTGATTTTCCTACCCCCTGCTGCTTATTCTGCAGAATCAGGTATAATCAGATTAAAGATTGAAAGCAATAACAGAAGCTTCACTGAAGGAGGTACGTTATGGCCAAGTTTTTAGTCTGTTCTGATATCCATGGATCGGAAGACCGGCTGGAATTCGCTTTCTACAGAAAGAAAGATATCCGGACCGTCATCGTATGTGGCGATCTGGAATTTGAAACTTACGATATTGAAGAGATCATCCGCAGAAATACCTCTCGTTCCATCGACATCCGCATGGTGAGAGGTAACTGCGATGCTTTCTTTTCTTCTTCGGCTTCTGTGCCGGATTTTATTTCCTTCGACCTGACACCGACACACCGTGTCTTCGTGACCCACGGTCATCTGTTCCGCGCCAGCTACCAGCTTATGGCGGAAGCGGCCAGACAGAACAACTGTGATACCGTGATCTTCGGTCACACTCACCGTCAGGTGGATACCATCGAATATGGTGTACGGTTCCTCAACCCCGGTGCCATCAAGGGCGGAAATTATATGCTCATCGAGACCCGCGAAGATGGTGAGTTCGATGTGACCTTCCGATAGAAGATCCCGTTTTCCTTCCTTTTTACCGTGTCAGTCCCGACCGGACTTTCTGTCCCGCAGCTGGCATGTCTGGTCCATCCTGGCGGATACGTCACGGATCTTCTTGCAGCGCTCGCTTTCCCAGATCTGCTTCCACTTATCCTGCAGGATGTTGCCCAATACATCTTCCGAAAGCCAGCTCTGACAGGGCACCACATTTCCGGACGGCGTGATAGCCATGTTACTTAAGCAGGCACCGCAGGACGGAACATCCAGTCCCATTTCCCGCAGTTTCTCTTCTGAGATCCAGCCCGGAGAGGTAAAGTTGATCTCCATCTTATTGGCATATACGAACTCTGTGGCATCCTTAAGCAACTGGTACAGTTCTTCTGCCGAGAGGATCGTACTCTGAGAAGGCGCTTCCTTCGCATTACCCGTCTGGATCAGACCGGAACAGGTAACATAGCGGACACCCAGATCCTTCAGGAAGGCAAGAGTCTTTCTGTAGTCCCGGTTGAGGGTGCACAGCGGCGTGTTGATGCTGAGATTCAATCCCGCAGCCAGGGCATTACGGATCCCGTCCACGGTTTTCTCATAGTTCGGCGCGCCCACCAGTTCGTTATGGATAGCCGGGTCGTCTGAATAGAACGTGACCTGCACGCTGTCCAGGTCAGCGTCTTTCAAAGCCTTACAGTATTCCGGTGTCAGTCTGGCACCGTTGGTATTCAGTCTTGTCACGAACCATCTGGCATTTCGGATCAGTTCAGGCAGGTCATCCCGCATGGTCGGTTCGCCACCGGTGAACGTCACCTGGGAGATCTTCTCCTTGCGGAGGATCGACAGGACCTTCAGCCAGTCTTCCGTGGACAACTCTGCTTCCTCGGCATGTTCCTGTTCGGCCGCGTAGCAGTGGATGCACTTCTGGTTACAGTTCCATCTGCCGTCCTTCTTCATGGCGGAGACCATCAGGTCCATACGATGGGGTGCACTCATGAAAGCAGCATATTCGCCCAGCGTGATGGGTTTTCTGGAGGACTGGATCTCCCGTCCTTCCACTACATCTTCGAAGATCCCGATCATGCAGTCCAGATCTTCCAGAAGCGTCTTCACGCTCGCACGAGGAAAGACCTTCCTGACGTTGTCGATGGTCTTCTCGATGATGCCGTCCAGCTCTTCTTCCGTCATGGGTCCGTCGCCGAACTCATTGACACTCTTGATGTATTCCGAAAGCAGGATCGCCCAGGATTCGTTGATCGGCAGGATGTCCTGGCCATTTAAGATGACCAGGGAATCCGCCGTACGGAAACGCATATATTTCGGTGGGACCAGATGGATACGGATCACACCCGGGCCGTCCGGGTTCCAGGTCGTGTGGAGGATCGTGTTCCAGTTTTCCCGTTCATAACGCTTGACTCGACTCATATTTTCTTCTCCTCGCTTCCTGATGTTTGTGCTTCTTGCAAAGCCTCGGCACGGGCTCTCAGACGGGCACGTACACGTGCACTGTCCACCTTCGTTCCGTAGAAGTCCTTCTTGCTGCAGCCGGCACGGCCGCCTCCGGCACAGGCACACGCACAAGCGCAGGCACATGCACATCCACCGCCACCTCCATGACCACCATGGCCGCCACCGAGGAATCTGTGGATCCCTCTGTTGGAAACATAGCCGTCGCTTCTGTACTTACTTCCGGAGAACCAGAGAATCGAAATGTAAACAATGACGAAAGTGAGGAAAGCGAATGCGATAAGGAGTGTGGCCCAGTCGAACCCGGTCTGGTTGATCTCGGAATAGGTGTAGTTGTATGCAGTCGGGAGATAGTAGATCTCCATGTCGATCTTCTGATCCTTCGCCAGGGAACCTTCCCAGACCAGATAACCGTTCTTCACATTAGGCGTATTGGCATATACAACTTTGTCCGTATTCCAGAGGAAGCAGTAGTGATCGACTTCGATCTCCGGGAACCAGCCCGGAATAAACCAGTACTGATACAGTTCCTTCGGAACCTCCGAAGTTCCGATATAGGCCTTCGCGTTCCCGTTGTCTTTTGCCATCTGGATATTCTCCTTGGTCTGAAGATCATAGGGTACATGGTTCTCGCCATCCGTGGGCGCGGTAAACATATTGTGCTGCACAAGGGAGAAGGTAAACTGGACAATCTCATTCTTGTAGTACTTCTTCTTGAAATCAATGCGGACATAGCATCCGCCTTCACCGTAGTACTTCGCTTTCTTGATGTTGTTGCTCAGTGCACGGATCTCATCGACCTGTGTATTTCCCACGCCGATCTTTACCCAGGAAAGCGGTCCCTCTGTCTTACTGTCCAGGACCTTCCACTTAATGTCGTAGACCATCTGCATGGAACCGTCATCCAGCATATCTACCGTGATCCGATAATCCAGGATCTCATCCAATGTCTTAGTAGATGCGGCCTGCACTTTCTTCACGCCCAGAGCGGGGCTCCAGGAGCCGGTCGCAAGGACGACCATAACGATCGCCGCAAGCAGGCAAAGGATTCTTCTTAATGTGTTCATTGACTTCATGTTCGTTCTCATTTTTCTGTTCCTCGAAGGACGCTTTCCCGCCGTCTTCTCATTGTCCGCGCGGCGGGACGCCTTTCTCTTTCTCTAGAAATTATACTTGAAAAAATCTGTCCATAATAGATTCTTCCGACTGAGAAATCTTCGATTATTCATGTCCCGGGACAGTAGATATCTTTGTTATTTTTCCTCCGGAATGCAATCCGATTCATGTAGTTTTCCTGTCGAAAACTTTCGGATTTTTGCCAATGTGGATTTCTTTTCTTGAAAAGGACTTGCATATATAAGTATAATGACGTCATGAATACAAACTGACATGGTATGTCCATGTCCGTCTTATGAGGAGGCTTGTATTATGGCTTGTTTTATTGTTCCTGCAACAGAAGCGATCATTACGACTATTGCAGCTAAAGTGCTCTCTTCCAAGGAGAAGAAAGCAGATCTTGAGGTGAATGCAGATGCTGCCAAGGCGGCTGCCAAATCCCATTTTTCGAAGAAACTGAAATGGCTCAACAATATGCTGTGGGGCGGTTCCGCTCTTCTGGCACTTGAGCATGTATGGCATGGTGAAGTCGTACCGTGGTACCCCTTCCTGACTGCCGCATCCGATCCTTCCAGCCGTGCGGAGATGTTCCACGAGATGGCAACAGTCGGTGTGACTATGGCCGCTCTGGTAACCGTAACCTGGGCCATCATGGTACTGGTTTCTTCTCGTATCGAGAAGCGTGCTACCGATACCGCTGCTGAGAAGAATTGAGGTAATCGTATGACATTATTAGTAACTGTTTTTGCTGCGATCATCGCCACGATCCAGTGGTATAAACATGCACCGAATGACGATTGGAAGATCGGTACTCTTTCTCTGATGTACTGGGGCGCTTCCCTGATGTGGATGTGCGATGCCATCTTCGAATTCGCAGAGGATGCAGAAGCCCTCTTCAACCCGGCAGCAGCGGATATGTTGAATGACTTCTTCCTCGGACTGACAGTTGTAGCACTCGGCCTGGTCATCTGGCTTGCGGTACTTCTGGTCAAGGATCCGAAGGGTGTCATCAAGGCAAGACTTCTTGCCAAGAAGAACTGATTCGAACCGGCGGTTCTGCTTCTTCTGAGTAGAACCGCTTTTTTGTTATAGACGAGGGATACATGAATACGAAGATCAAGCAGATCCTGAAAGCCGTAGAGAACGGTGAGATGACATCCGAAGAAGCGTTGCTGAAGATCAAGGCGGCGCCTTTCGACGATATTGGTTTTGCGAAAGTGGACAATCACCGAGGCATCCTGCAGGGTGTGCCGGAAGTGATCTATGGTGCGGGCAAGACACCGGATCAGATCATCGGTATCATGGATTCCATGCGCAGAAACGATCAGAACCAGATCCTGATCACGAGACTTTCCGCAGAAGCCGCGCAGGAAGTCGGCCGCGCACATGACATCACCTACCATAAGGACGCCAGGATCGGGACCTACGGTTCTTTTCCCACGGCAGACGGAATCGGTAAGATCGTAGTGGCTACCGGCGGCACCAGTGATATTCCTGTTGCGGAAGAAGCAGCAATTACGGCCGAGTTCTTCGGTAACGAAGTGGTGCGTCTTTACGACGTAGGTGTGGCCGGTCTGCACCGGCTTCTGAGCCATCAGGAAGAGATCATGTCGGCCAGCGTCATTATCGCCATTGCCGGTATGGAGGGCGCCCTGGCCAGTGTCATCGGCGGTCTGGCTGACTGTCCTGTGATCGCCGTTCCCACCAGCGTCGGTTATGGCGCTGCTTTCGAAGGGCTCTCTGCTCTTCTCTCTATGCTCAATTCTTGTGCCAGCGGTGTCTCTGTCGTCAACATCGACAACGGATTCGGTGCCGGTTATCTGGCCAGCATGATCAACCATATGGAGGCGAAAAAATGAAGACTCTCTATCTCGATTGTTCTATGGGTGCTGCCGGCGATATGCTTTCCGCCGCGCTTCTTGAGCTTGTTCCGGACCAGGAGAAATTCCTCGCGAGACTGCAGTCCCGAGGCATCCCGGGTGTGACCTTCCAGCCGGAGAAATCCGTCAAATGCGGGATCACCGGAACCCATATGACTGTCCTCATCGATGGTGAGGAAGAAGACGAGCATATGCATGATCACTGCCACTGCCACGAGCATCATCATGACCATGAACATGACCATGAGCATGAACATCATCATGACCACGACCATGAACACGAACATCACGACCATGAACACGACCACGATCATGGCCATCACCATCACACGAGTCTTCACGATATCGAGCATATCGTGTATGACCATCTGAAGCTGCCGACAGAAGTAGCACTGAATGTGATGGCGGTCTATCACGAGATCGCGGAAGCGGAAAGCCATGCCCATGGAAAGCCTGTGGACCAGATCCACTTCCACGAAGTAGGTACCATGGATGCGGTAGCGGATATTGTCGCCGTATGTCTTCTCATGTACACATTAAAACCCGACGAAGTCGTGGTGTCGCCGATCCATGTTGGTTCCGGACAAGTGAAATGTGCCCACGGCATCCTTCCGGTGCCGGCTCCGGCCACCGCCTTTATCCTTCGGGATGTACCTACCTACGGCGGATCGATCCAGGGAGAACTCTGCACCCCCACCGGTGCGGCCCTGCTGAAACATTTTGCAACCAGATTCGGCCCTCAGCCCCTGATGCGCACCTCTGCCATCGGATATGGCATGGGCAAGAAAGATTTCCCTCAGGCCAACTGCGTACGCGCTTTGCTGGGTGAATCCGTAGAAATACCTGCCACGCAGACCACATCCTCCGGCACGGCCGCGTGTGATTCCGTAAATGCAGTATGCACGTCTGCCTCTCAATCGGGTACAGGTATCACCACCTGCTCGGTAGTGGAGCTCTCCTGCAACGTAGACGATATGACCGGAGAAGCCATCGGTTTTGCTATGGAGAGGCTGTTCGAAGCCGGCGCAAGAGAGGTCTATACCGTTCCCTGCGGCATGAAGAAATCCCGTCCCGGCACCCTTATTACGGTGCTCTGCATGGACAAGGACAAAGAAAAAATGGTGCAAGTTCTTTTCGAAAATACGACGACCATCGGTGTGCGGGAAGCACTATTCAACCGGTATGTACTGGATCGAAAGACCGAGACCCTGGAGACTTCCATGGGTCCTGTCAGAAAGAAGATCTCTACCGGGTATGGTGTGACCCGGATGAAGTATGAGTACGAAGACCTGGCACGCATTGCCAGAGAGCAGGGTATCACGCTTTCCGAGGCACTTCTGAAAGTGCATATGGAGGAGCACTGACCGGTTTTTGGGGTTCTTCACGGAAAGTTTGGGAGTAGATAATTGATTTGCTATTCCAATGCCACATATCTTTATGTTAATCCCAAGGAAACTTGGCGTATCGGCTGGGTTTCAGTCGGAAACGCGGAATTCGCATTTTAGACCGAACTTTTACACCCTGTTTTCGGCCTAGATCACGATTTTTGAATTTCCGACCGAAAAAATAACCTCATATTTCGGTCTAAATATGAATTTTGGAATTTTCGACCGAAAAACCACCTTCAAAGTTCGGTCTAAATCGTAGATTTCATGATTTCGACTGAAATACCTTCAAAGCTCGGTCTGTATCGTGAATTTCTTTTTCCGGCATTCTCAATCGTTCCGAACTATTCAGATAGGAATTCGTAAATCAGTTTCCAGGTTTCTTCTGCTTCCGGTGTGTCCAGATTCATAAAGACATGACAGTTATCCTCGCCGATAATAAGACGAGTGCGGTGACCCGCGTTCTTGAGCTTGCTGTACAGCAGGGTTACATCCGGGTACATGACCTCTTCTGTTCCGATCACGATCAGGCTGTCCGGCATCTTCCTACTGAAGTCGCCGTAGATCGGACTGACGTGGTAATCATTGAGCGGAATGCCGTCGGCCCAGAGAGAGCCGAGGTAAGCAAGACCGTAAGGTCCGAGAAGGATGTCACGTTCTACGTAATCGGAAATGTCGGGATTGGTCATGGAAGCATCCACCCAGGGGCACAACAGCAGCATCTTCTGCGGAAGCGGGAGTCCCTGCTCATTCAGGTATTCTACAAATCCCAGGGCCAGTCCGCCTCCCGCGGATTCGCCCATAATGGTCAGATTCGTAACCACACCTGTCTCGTAGTAAGACTTCTCCGAAGGATCCCGGTTCGAGTCATAGACCTCCTCCATCAGAATGGAATCATATACGGCGGCGAATAACTCGTAGGCCTCTTTATATGTGCCGTGGAAGATGGTCTTGTAACGCGGCATAATGACCCGTGCATTGGCCTTCTGCGCGATCTCATCCATCTTTCTAAAACCAAGTTCGGTAATATCCATGATGTAGGCTCCGCCATGTACGTACAAGATCGTCTTGTCGAAGCCTTTTTTCGGAATAAAAGTGAAAACATCGCATCCCGCGGCCGTACTTTGCAGGACTCTGCACCCCAGACCCTGTGGAATCTCGTAGGGACCCATCTCTTTCTGGGCATACTTCTGCGCGACCACCTCGATGGTCCCCTTCTCATAACTCGCGCGTCCCTGTGAAAGCGGATCGAGAGAATTCCATACGGCACGGGCACTTCTGCTCGAGGTAATGCCGATCATATTCGGATCCGAATCAGAATAAGTAAACACCTTCACCGTATCCTCTGCCGGCGTTTTTCTGACGAAAAAATGACAATACAAAACTACCCCCGATCCGAGGATGAGGGTAATCAGCAGAATGACTTCCAGAACGAGTTTCTTCCTCATACCTGTCGTCTCCTTCGTCAGAAGTATCTGCGTGGCGTCTGCTTCATGGGAGAGGCGCCCGCGCGTGGCCTGTGCTCACAGAAGCTTGTCCATACGCTCCTGGAAGATCTTCTTATTATTCTCGAAAAGGTTATTTCCCTGAGTATCGATGGATACGATCAGCGGTCCGAATTCCTTGACCTTCATGATCCACAGTGCCTCCGGCATACCCAGATCCATCCATTCCACGCCCTGCAGTTCTTCTACCTTCTGGGCTGCGACAACGGCGCATCCGCCCGGATATGCGCAGTGGATGGCACCGAATTTCTTACAGGCTTCGGTGGTCTTCTCCAGCATACCGCCCTTACCGATGATCAGGCGAAGGCCAGTCTGCTCGATGAAATCCGCCTCTGCGGCTTCCATACGACGGCTGGTGGTCGGTCCGATGGAGACCATGTACTGCTTGCCGTTCTCGTCGGTTCCGACGATAGGGCCGGCATGGAAGATGGCGCCTTCCTTCAGTTCGAAATTCTCCGGCATGATCTTCTCCTGCACGACACGACGATGACCGCTGTCACGGCAGGTAGCCAGCATTCCGGTAAGGTATACGGTATCTCCGATACGGAGATCCTTGATCTGATCATATGAGATAGGAGTCGTCAGTATTTTCTTCATGTTCTCACACCTCCAGGGACTTGATATGGGATTTGATCTCAGATGTGAGGTCTTTGTGGATGACGATGTCACCGCGGCGGGTCGCCCAGCAGCCGGTGCTGATGCCGACACCCAGCGTAGCCGGGTGGTGTGCGGCAGCTTCGATATTCACACCCAGGACGGTCTGGCTTCCGCCGAAACCGAGGGGAGCAATACCCAGAGAATTGAGGCCGTCACGGATCTCATCCTCCAGCTTGGCCACTTCCGGATAAGAGGAGTGGGTGCCGATGGGACGGAGAAGCGCTTTCTTCGAAAGCATAGCGGAGGTGGCGGCACAGGTGCCTAATCCGATACCTACGCACAGCGGCGGGCAGGCGTTAACGCCCCAGTCCAGGATGGTCTGGTAGACGAATTTCTTGATGCCATCTACGCCTTCCAGCGGCATCAGGACTTTACTTCTGCCGGGGAGAGAGCATCCGCCGCCGGCCATATACATCCGAAGGCGCAGATCCGAGCTTCCCGGAACCAGTTCATATTCGATATAAGGTGCACCGTAGCCGGTGTTGTCGCCGGTGTTGTGCTCGCCCAGGGGCTCAACAACGTTCGGACGAAGCGGTGTCTTCAGGGTCGCATTTCTCGCGGCTTCGATGAGGACACTCTCGATCTGATCCTGGTACGGGAATTCGGTACCTACCTCAACGAAGTACTGGATCACACCTGTATCCTGACAGATCGGACGGTGCAGTTCTTTTGCCAGAGAAACATCTTCGAGCATGCAGTCATACATGGTCTTGGCATTGGGGATCGTCTCCTGCTGCGACATCTCGCGCAGTCTTGCTTCTACATCATCCGGCAGATAGATGCCCGTCATAGCGGTAAAATCTTCCACCGTCTTAATAAATTTCTGCTTTAAATTCTCCTCCATAGGATGTCCTCCCTGTACATAAATAGGCAAAGCAAGTATTACATAAAAGGCGCCAAAATTCAAGAAATCTGCCAATCTGAAGGATTTGTCACTTATGGTGTCGGAATACGTGTAAAATAGAATTGTAAATCATTTTCGAGACATCTTTAGGAGATACATCTATGTTACGTAAAAAACTACTATCCCTTTCTCTCGCCGCCGCGCTGATCCTGGGCTGTGCCGCATGCAGGAAGCAGGAGGAAACTTCCCAGACCACCAAAGCACCGGTCACAAGTACGACCACTACAGAAGCTACGACTGCCTCTTCGTCGGAGGAGACCACATCTTCAGAAGAGACGACATCTTCTGAAGAGACGACGGCGTCCACATCCGAGACACCAGAAACATCGGAAACAAGTGCGTCTTCTGAGACCTCTTCCTCCGAAAAAAAGATCCCGAATGCCAGAAACAATATGCCGAAAGATTACGGTCTCGGAGAGCAGGACGAGGTCTCGGCAGAACTTCTCAAGCTGGACCGGGTCATCGGTGCGGAACGTAAGGGCCGTCCTACGGACAGCGGTATAAAGAAATACTATGTCATCTTCGAGATGCCCCTGGATTGGGAGCATCCGGAGAAAGGGACCTTCCCGCTTCGGACTACCTTCACCTATGTTTCCGACAAAGCCGCGAATGTATTCACCTGTGACGGTTATAATCTCTCTGATTATCTGATCGAGATGGATAACTTGTACGGCGACTGGTATTCGATCGAAGCCAATCAGTTCCTGTGTGAGCACCGCTTCTTCGGTTCCTCTGTTCCGGAGGGGTTGTCTTCCGCAACTCTCGACTACTGGGATTGCCTGACAGACGAGAATGCCGCTGCGGATTTTCACCACATTATTGAACAGTTCAAGACTTTCCTTACCGGAAAGTGGGTATTCACCGGCGGAAGTAAGGGCGGTCAGCTGACGCATATGCAGTCCCATTTCTATCCGGATGATGCCGACCTCTACTTCTCTTTAGTCGCACCGGGTGGTGTATCCCAGGATGCTCCGGATTTCTTCGATTTCATCTATAACGAGATCGGTAATGACAAATATGGTGAGGCTACGGCGAAGATCCATCGTGAAGAGATGCTTCAGTTCCAGGTGGAAGCCATGAAGCTGAAGAGTAAGCTGGCGCCCAGATACTATCAGCTGGGTCTGGAAAGCGGATGCAGATTCACCGAATTTACCACGCCGGAGATCCTCTACGATATGGCCGTACTGGATGCCGCGACGATTACCTGGCAATACAATCAGGATTTCTTCGAAGTGAAGCGCATCCTCGACTCGAAAGGTTCAGCCACATTCGAGGACGATATTTTCAATTATCTCGTCATCATGAACGAGCCCAGTGTCTGGTCCAATAATGATGAACTTTTCGCCTATTATGTGCAGGCCGCCAAGCAGAACGGTGAGCATGAATACGACTTCTCTTTCCTGCGTGAAGCGCTCCGCAAGGAAGGGCTGGAGAATCTTCTGACGGTTACCGAAGATATGGAGAAAGGACTTCTTTTCAAGATGGTATTCACGCCGGAGCAACTGGAAGCCTTCACCTTCGATTCGAAGGTCTATAACGATATGGTGGAATGGTCACATACGACGGAATCGCAGGTCATCATGTTATATGGTGGCGCTGACGTATGGTACAGCGTGCGTCTTCCGGACGTGGACGATAACGAGAATATCCATAGATACGTGGCGAAGAAGGATTCCCACATGGCTTCGATTATGGGACTGGAGCAGAGCGAGAGAGACGAGATCAAGGCTCTGATGAAGAAGACGTTGGAAGCCTGATGCAGAACATGTGACCGGATGCAGACAAATGCAAAATGACCACTCGGGATAAAGTGAACCCCTGAAGCCGTACAGGCTTCGGGGGTTCTTCGATTCAGGTGGTCATTATTTTATTGCGCTCTCTATAAATCCGTCGAAGAGTTCGCTTAAGTGATCGACCTTAGCATCTACATCGTCTTCCATATCGTCCCAGATGTATTCCAGGAAGAAGCCGATAAATGCGTAGGAATAGAACCGGGCGATCTCGCGGATCTTCTTCTCCGAAACATCTCTTCCGGAGGCTTTCTTACGAACGTAGCTGATGAATACTTTATCTGTGATCTCGAAGATATAGTGCTCCAGTTGTTCGCGGGACAGAGAGTCTACGATGTGGTGGATCAGTCTCGGATTATCGTGGCACATGCGGAAGAAGATCTTGATGCGTTTCTGCCAGCCGGCATAGTCATCTTCGTCTTTGCGGATGTCCCGGAGCTTCATGCCGAACCATTCGTTCAGCAGTGCGTATTTGTCGCAGTAATGGTAGTAGAACGTGTTGGGACTGATGCCGCTGCGCTTGACCAAAGCGGAGACCGTGATCTTATCGAATGCCATCTCTTCCAGCATTTCTTCAAAAGCGCGCATGATCGCGCCTTTCGTCAACAGCGCCATTGCATATTCCTCCGTTCCTTTTTCCTGAATAGCATGATAACACATTTTGCCGAAGTCGGCGCAGGAACGCGGGGGCGGAATGTTAATGGGTCCGAGAATGGAGGGCGAGAACAAAGGCGGGGCGAGAGCTTTTGCCGGAAAAATTTGCGCAAAAAGCCGGATTTATCCTAATTTCCATACTTTCCGGGATTTCCGCAAAATCGGATACATCGCTTTACTTGCCCGTTCCCTTTTCCCCGGAATTGTCTAAACTTGGTAATCGAAAGCAGTTCTGAAGGAAGGCTCAACATGGAAACGAGACGAGTTGTGGTTACGGGAATGGGTGCCATTACCCCACTTGGAAATAATGTATCTTCATTCTGGAATGGTCTGAAGGAAGGCAGGAACGGCATCGGCCCCATCACGAAGGTCGATGTTTCTGACTCCCCGGTCAAGCTTGCCGGTGAAGTCCGTGGTTTCGATCCCCGGGATTACATGGATTTCAAATCCGCCAAGCGTATGGAACTCTTCTCTCAGTATGCTGTGGCCGCGACGAGAGAGGCCCTTGTTGATTCGGGACTGGACCTTACCCGTGAGGATCCCTATCGCATGGGCGTCATCGTGGGATGTGGTATCGGGGCCATGCAGAAGCATGAGAAAGAGATCCCGAAGTTTCTCAGCGGCATGAAGACAGATCCTCTCTATATCCCGCTGGTCATCACGAATATGGCTTCTGCCAACATTGCGATCCAGTTCGGCCTGAAGGGCAAGAACATGGACATTTCTACCGCCTGTGCCACCGGTTCTCATTGCATCGGGGAGGCCTATAATGCCATTCGTCTGGATGAAGCGGATCTCATCGTCTGCGGCGGGACCGAAGCCGCCATCACGGAATCGGCGATCAATGGTTTTGCCGCGTTAAAAGCTCTCTCCACGACTTCTGACCCGGACCTGGCTTCGCGTCCTTTCGATAAGGACAGAGACGGTTTCGTCCTGGGAGAAGGTGCGGGCGTTCTGATCCTGGAAGAATACGAACATGCGGTCAGAAGAGGAGCGAAGATCCTCTCGGAGATCGTGGGATACGGTGTCACCAACGACGCCTACCATATCACCTCTCCGGCGCCGGACGGAAGCGGAGCCGGCATGGCCATGAAGATCGCCATGCGGCAGGCCGGACTTCAGCCTTCGGATATCGACTATATCAATGCACATGGTACGTCGACTCATCTGAACGATCTATATGAAACACGTGCTATCAAGTTTGCCATGGGAAATGCGGCCGGATCGGTGTCTATCAATTCGACCAAATCCATGACCGGTCATCTGCTTGGAGGTGCAGGAGCCATCGAAGCCATCGTATGCATCTGCTCCATCTCCGACAGTTATATTCATCTCACCCGTAATTCCAGTTCCTGCGAATCGGAACTGGATCTGGACTATACCTTCCAGAAAGGGAAAATATGCCCCGTCCGCTATGCTATGAGCAACTCCCTTGGCTTCGGCGGACACAATGCCACCCTGCTCTTTCAGGCGGTCTGACCGCCTGAAGGGGCAAAAACCTCTTCCCCAAAACCGAAAATCAAACCAGTTCCACCGAAACCAGGGCGAGGCATATGAACCAGTGTCGTTCAAGGCGAGCGCGCCGGGAGCGACCTGACTGAGCCAATGGATATTGGGCGGGATTTGCCGCCGCTTAAACTTCTCTCGAATACGGAATATCGTAGTTCCAGGGGCAGATCTCTTCGAAGGTTCTGGCCGCGGCCAGGACATCTTCATCGCGGAATTTCTTACCTACGATCTGCATGCCTACAGGAAGACCGGATGCGGTCAATCCAGCCGGAACCGAGGCAGCCGGATTTCCGGTGAAGTTCTCGAAGAAAGTCTCGCAGAATCCGATCAAGGGCTCGATCTTTCTTCCGTTGAGTTCCGTCGGGCCCTTCGTATTTCCGTCTGAGGCATTTCGGACCGGCGGGCAGATGGTCACCGGAGAGAGGATCAGATCGTACTGATCGAAGATGTCCTGCTGGGCATCCAGGATCTCAGTACGAAGCTCGTTGAAATAACGGTAGTCCATAACGGAGGAACGAAGCGCCACTTCATTCCAGTAGATGAATTCCTCCGGGATCTCGTCGCGATGGTCGCGGACCAGATCCAGACCTTCCTTCTTCCACAGTTCCATATCGATGGCGGTATCGATGCTGATGCTTCTGCACCACAGTTCAGAGAAGGCCATCTGGTCATGGAGAAAATGGAAATGCACTTCTTCTACTTTCGCGCCGGCCAGCTCCATCTTCCAAGCGGCTTCCCGCACGATCTTCGCCACTTCCGGATCTACGGTGAACACGTCAAAATCAGTCGTGAAAGCGATCTTCCAGTCGCGGATGGGCTTGCGCATGAGTTCGGTAAAATCTTTCTTCCCGTGATCCAGACTCAGCGGATCTCTCGGGTTATAGCGGGCCATATAGTTCAGCATCAGGGCGCTGTCTTCCACGGTCCTCGTGATGGCACCGTTAAAGCAGTAAGGATGCGTTGCCGTCCATCCGTCGGGGCGGCAGATGCTGGGGATCGTGCCCACAGATGCTTTGAAACCGAAGCATCCGCACCAGGCGGAAGGAATACGGATCGATCCGCCGCCGTCGGAACCCTCTGAGATGGGAAGCATACCGTCAGCTACTGCTGCGGCGGATCCTCCGGAAGAACCTCCGGAATTGTATTCTGTATTGAAAGGATTACTCGTGGGACCATACATCTTATTGTCGCAGGTGCCACGGAATGCGAAGGCCGGTGCATTGGTCTTGCCTACGGCAATGGCACCTGCTTCAGCAGCGGCAATGTAGAACATGGAATCGGCTTCGTCTTCCCGGATCAGGGAACGCACTCCGCCATGGGAATTGGTCCAACCTTTCTTCGAAGGAAGGAAATCCTTCAGGCCCACAGGCACACCACAGAGCGGACCCACTTCTTCTCCCCGAGACAGCTTCTGTTCCAGAGCTTTTGCCGCAGAACGGGCTTCGTCAAAACGCGTATAGGTAAAAGCATGCAGACTCGGATCTCTTTTCGTGATCCGGTCTGCAAAATAATCGATGACTTCTGTAGGGGTGATGTGACCGCTTCGGACTTCCTGTCCCAGCGCCACACCGGACAATTTCTCTAGTTCCATAGGATCCTGACCTCGTGCCGTATCCGGCGGTAGGAAGGCTTATGCCTGGGCTGCCTTCGCCATATGGTTGATGTATTCCTGTCCGACCTTTTCTTTCTCCCAACGTGTGGAAACACGGTATCCTACAGGAGAGAAGATCGCTTCTGCCAGAAGCTCGACGGCCATCGAGGTAGTGGAGCAGATCAGGACCTGTGTCCAGTTCCAGCCGAAGAATACATGGGAAACCATGGCGGAGAATACGAAATTATCGACCCACTGGGCAATACCCGTGGAGATGAGAGAACGCATGGCAAAACCACTGAAATGACCTTTGTCGATCTTTCTTCCGATGAAGTGATTCAGGGAAGAATTCACCAGGGTGGACAGGAACATAGCCGTAGCCGATCCGACTACGACATACCAGGCACCGCCGAAGGTGCTGTCGATGCCCTGAGTGATCAGTTCGCCGGTTGCGGCATCCGGTGCGGAATAGAAAGCAGCCCAGTTACCCGGCGCCATGCTCAGAAGCTTGAGGATGATCACGCAGACCACATTCACGCCGATCGCCAGGACCGAGATCTTGGTGGCGGCCTTCGGGCCGAAGCGCTTGCAGATGCAGTCCATGCAGAGGAATGAGATCCAGGACAGTGCCAGACCACAATTCAGACAGAAATACTCAGACCTGTACAATTCCTTGCTGGCCATGAGGTTCATGAAGACCACAGAGAGGATAAAAGCAGCCGTAACCATAGACGGCACACTACGTAAAAGAGTACGGTAATCTTCCCGTACGCGACGAATCGTTTCCATATAATTGCTCCTTTGGTTTTAGGTTTTACAAGCAGGATATCGGACCCGAACTGCTTGGCGAGAGAATCTCTGCGCACGTCTATTATAGTATGGATTTAAGGAATTGCAATCTTCTTTTCCTGATTTTTCGGATTATTCTGTTACTTTCACCATCGGATTCTCGTCTATAATGGTGAGAGAACGAAAGTGAGGATGGAAAATGGAAGACGAAAGGATCATTGAACTGTATTTTGCCAGGGACGATTCCGCCATCAAGGCCAGTTCCGAGAAGTACGGATCATACTGTTCCGCGATCGCACAGAATATCCTGAACTGCCATGAGGACACGGAGGAGTGTGTCAACGACACCTGGCTCCGGGCCTGGAATGCCATACCTCCCACCCGACCTTCCCGACTCTCGGTTTTCCTGGGACGGATCACGCGGAATCTGGCACTGGACCGGTACCGCAAAGACAACTCGCAGAAATACACGGGCAGCCGGACAGCACTTTGTCTGGAAGAATTAAGCGAGTGCATCGGGCAAGAAGACACCTCCATCGAAGACGATCTGGTATTAAGAGATCTTCTGGAGCATTTTCTGACATCGATCCCCACCCGGGACAAAGACATCTTTCTCTACCGTTACTGGTATTTTCTTTCCGTCGAAGAGATCGCGGAAAGATGCCGGATCTCCGCAGGTGCCGTCAAGATGAACCTGATGCGGACCCGGAAGAAACTGAAAGAATTGCTTGATAAAGAAGGTGTATAACATGAAAAAGAATGAGAAACTACTCGATACCATCGGGAAGATCGATGAGAGCCTGATCCCGGATCTTGCTCCTCGGAAAAAACACTCGAAAGTGATCCTGCTTTCCTCCATTGCGGTGGTTTGCGCCGCAGCCCTGCTTCTGTTGACGCTTTTCCCGCCGAAGATCCTGCAGAACCTCCGGGGCAAGAACTCCCAGACCGAGAGCCTCGCAGCCGCGAAGCTTCTTGCTTCTCCGAACTACCCGAAGATGGCCGCCTATCCGGATGAATCCAAGTATTCCGACTGGGATCTGTTTCAGAAAGTCGATAAGGCCTGGCGGGATTCCCGCTCGGCTCTGCAGGACCAGCCAACCGGATACCAGACAGGGTACAATACTTTCTTTTCGGAATCGATCCGGACTCTGGCAGATCCGAAATCATCCGAGAACTTTGTCTTCTCGCCCATCAGCCTGTATCTTGCCCTCAGTATGACCGCCGAGGTCACCGACGGGCAGAGCCGTCAGCAGATCCTGGATGCACTGCACCAGTCTGACATCGAAACCCTACGTGCTAACGCCAAAGCACTTTTCGAAGCGAACTACATTGACGATGGTGTAGGTAAATGCCTGCTGGCCAATTCCCTCTGGACCAACAGTAAATGTGCTTACAACCAGAAAACAATGGATCGTCTGGCCGATACCTACTATGCTTCCGCCTTCACCGGCGATCCGACCTCCCCTCAATACACGTCTCTTTTCCGTTCCTGGATCAATAACCAGACCGATGGTCTCCTTTCCGAGTATGTGGATCAGATTGAACTGGATCCCCAGACCATTCTGGCTCTGGCCTCTACCGTAAACTATAGCGGAAAGTGGGCAGACCCCTTCGACGAGACATCGACCAAGCCTTCCACCTTCCATGCCCCGAACGCCGACATCACCTGTGATTTCCTGAAAAGAAGTATGGAAACCACATTCTTCAGGGGCGAGAATTTCGATTCCGTCTGCCTGAATATGACCGAGAACGGATATATGCGCCTGATCCTTCCCAACGAAGGAACCACTGCAGCGGACCTGCTTTCTGACGAGGAATGCATGAACTATCTTCTGAACAAGAATATCGTTCCAAACAAATTTATGACGGTGAATCTTTCCCTTCCGAAGTTCGATGTCTCTTCTTCCTTAAAGCTGAAAGAAGGAATTGAGAAACTGGGCGTCACCGATATCTTTGACGACTCCCGTTCCAACTTCACGCCACTGGGTGACGATCTTTCCGGACTTTACGTATCCCAGGCCGAACAGGACGTCCGTGTCATGATCGATGAAGAAGGATGCAAAGCCGCAGCGGTCACCGTTATGGGGGTGTGCGGTTCGGCCTTGCCGCCGGATGACAAGATCGATCTTACATTCGACCGTCCTTTCCTCTTCGAGATTGTCAGCAGCACCGGTACCCCGCTCTTCATCGGGATCGTCAATACTCCCGAAGCTTGATTCTCCGCATTACCTACCGTATAAATAGGTCTTGCTATTGAATTACCCACTTACCTTTCGGTATAATAGGTGATACACGGAAACAGAAACCGCACGGTATATTCCGGCGGTTTCTTGCTTCGGTCTGAAGGAGGATCGGCTTTATGGAGCCATACCTCGAGAAAGGAGTACACCTATGATCTCTACCAAAGGAAGATACGCCATCCGCGTGATGCTGGATCTGGCTGAGCACGATAACGGAAATTATGTACCACTTAAGGATATTGCCGAGAGACAGGAGATCTCCAAGAAGTATCTGGAGATCATCGTCAAGGATATGGTAGCCGGCGGACTGGTCGTTGGCGCCAGCGGTAAAGGTGGCGGATATCGTCTGTGCAAGAAGCCGGAACAGTATAACATCGGAGAGATCCTCGAGTTAATGGAAGGACCTATGGCCTCTGTCGCCTGCCTTTCTGATAAGAACTTCCAGTGCACCCGTAAGAAATCCTGTCAGACACTTCCGATGTGGGTCGAGTACGATAAGATGGTGCACGATTTTTTCCATAGCAAACACCTCAGCGACCTGCTGGAGACTCAGGCTCCTGAACCGAAATCCACCCCGAAAAAGACCGTTTCAAAGAAAAATCAGGAGAAAAAATGACCCAAAACTAGAAATTTGTTGAAAAAACACAAAAAAATATCGAATTTTCATAAAAACTCTTGCATAAATTCCAAAAAAGAGTGTTAAGATGGATTTAGAGGTTGAAATGTAACAGTGTTACTGCGTGGTAAATTTCACAGGAGGGTATCATGAAAAATCGGTTCAGAAGTGCTTTGGCATGCTTTTTACTTTCGTTTTTCGCCTACTTCCGGTATCTCTTGGCCGCCGCTGTCGCCTTGATCATCGGAAGTTTTTTCTTTCACCCTCTGATCTATGCCGGACTTCTTGCTCTGGCTCTGGACGTTTTCTTCTCCATCGCCATCACGGTACATGTCACATTTATCGTCCCGGTCTTTAAAGAAGAGTTCCCTTTCCAGAAAGAGTAACCGATTTTCCTCATCCGGTTCGAAATTATCAAAGATTCGTAGTTCAATTCCTTCTCTGCGGGTATATAATAGATACCTAACCTTTACTATGCAGGAGAAATCAAGTTGAACAGATTCAGACGAGCCCTCAACAACCGATGGGGCGCATATACCTTAGCAGCCGTAACAGGTGTGGTGACATACCTGGCATTGACCAACCTTCCCCACGCCCTTTCATGGCTTTCCCGCGCCGTCAATCTGATGTCACCGATCATTATCGGTATCGTCATCGCGTACCTGATCGACCTGATCGTCGTTTTCTTCGAGAACAAAGTATTCCGGAAGATCCAGAAACCGAAGATCCGTTTCTTCCTTTCCGTCTCCGTTTCTCTCCTTCTGGTCCTGATCCTCATCGGTCTGTTCATCTGGATCGTGATGCCGCACGTCATTCAGAGCATCACCCATTTCATATCCAATACCCAGAACTATACGGACCTCCTGGACGAGAACCTCGCCAAACTCGACGCCTTCGCCGCCGAATACGATATTCAGTTGAATGCCACGAAGTGGACCGAGAACATCCATCAGTGGACCGACAAGTCCATCGCCGACTTTACCACCAACCTTTCGCTGGCCATGAATACCGTCCTCAGTGTCGGTAATATGTTGATCAACGTCTTCGTCGGCATCATCCTCGCCATCTACTTTCTCGCAGGCAAGAAGAAGCTTTATTCCGGAATCAACCGTTTCCGCCACGCGCTTCTCACCGACGAGCAGTACGTCAAGCACACGGAATTCCTTAAGCGAAGCAGCGCGATCTTCGCCAAGTACATCAGTTATACCATTCTGGAAGCGATCGGTGTCGGCCTTACCAACGCCCTCTTTATGCTGATCGTAGGACTTCCGAATGTTATGCTCATCTCCGTTATCGTCGGCGTCACCAACATCCTGCCGACCTTCGGACCGATGATCGGCGGTGCCATCGGAGCCTTTATCCTTCTTCTGGAAGATCCGATGTTCGCTCTGGCCTTCATTATCTTCACCCTGATCCTGCAGACGATCGACGGTTACATCATTAAGCCTCACCTCTTCGGTGACTCCCTCGGTATGCCTTCCTTCGTCTCCCTGATCTCCATCATCGTCGGAGGAAAGCTTTTCGGACCTATCGGAATCCTCATCTCGATTCCTTTCGCCGCCGTTATCGCGATCCTCTACCGCGAGAGTTTCCTGCCCTGGCTCAACCAGCGCAAGCAGGCACGCACCCGCAGACTGATACAAAGCAAGGAAGAGAAGCACTGATCCACTTCGCCTAAGGAGGGGCCGCCCATGAAGCACATCATCACGATCCAGCACACCCAATCGGTCCACCACACCAACGGTATGGTCGGTTCCTGGACAGACTGGGACCTGACGGAACTCGGCCGCCAGCAGGCGGACCATATCGGGACCAAGCTTGCCGAAGAACTTGCGGGAAAAGAACTGGCTATGTTTTCTTCGGACCTGAAGCGTGCGAAGCAGACCGCAGAAATCGTCGGTCAGCACCTCGGGATCCGGCCCATCCTGAAACAAGAACTGCGAGAAAGAAATTTAGGAAAGTGCTGCGGCAAATCTGTCCAGTGGTTACGCGAGAATATCGAATCTCCCGAAATCACCGTCGATGACCGACTGTTCTCGGACGGCGAAAGCCGACGCGATGCATGGACCCGCCTGAAGCCTTGCTTCGACGCGATCATGGAAGATGAACACGAGACGATCCTCGTCGTGGCCCATGGCGATATCCTCAGTTCTTTTCACGCGATGTTCCTGGGACTCCCCGTCGAAACTTATCACCACGCCGATATCCACGGACTCGCCGGCGGCGTATCCCACCTTCTTATCTTTGATAACGGGCATCACTGCATCAAGCGCATCAGCGACATGTCCTACATCGGATAACTTGATTCAAGAAAATACTGTATAAAGAAAAATGCCGGGAACATTCCCGGCATTTTATTCTTCATCTTTATCTGTTGTGATCAATCTACAACATTATTCAGACGCTCGTTGAAGCTTCTGAACTGATCGCCTGTAAACTGGCTGTTAGCAAGCTGAATCTCCAGTTCGATCTTCTTCAGTTCATTGGCATTCTTCAAAGCTTGTAAGATGTCTACCAAAATCTTCTCCTGATCCATGTCCTTCTTCCTTTCCTATTTCCCATGTATACATGTAAAAATATGTTTATTTCCTACCTATTATACCACGGTTCATCTGTGATAAACACTTGCTTGAAGTCAGGGTGACATATCCGTCACTCAAAAAAAGATTAGTTTCCCTATAATACAGGCTGAAGAATTGAGTTTTACATGACAATCAGGAGAAGGACAATGAAGAAAGTAATTCGCAATATTTGTGCATTCGCACTTGCTACAGGTATGCTTCTGCCGGTATCGGCCTGTAGTTCCAAGAACAAGACCGGTGATTCTGCCACCAAGCAAGAAAGCGAAGTCGAGAGCACTTCCGACAATGAAGACCCCACAGAAGGTACCGTAAAGAAAAACGGTGAAGTTAAGAATCTAAGCAAAAATCCATCAAGGATCGTCAAAGAAACTGACCCATACTTCAACGCCAAAGTCGTAGAGATCAAGCCGCATACTCCGGATGGAAAAGAAATCGAGTCTGCGGAATTCTGGGACACATGTGTAGTCGGTGATCGTGTTCTGGCAAATATACATTATCAGTTGAAAAAGTCAGCCGCGACCCAGGATGAACTGGATAACCTGGATATGTCGGATAATTCACAGTGGGACAGATATCAGGATATCTGGGACGAGCATTCGTATAACAGCCTGCAGCTTTTCGATCTGGACGGCAACAACCTGGCAACCATCCCCATGGAAGCAGACTTTAATCTCAATCAGGCCTTCCCCATCGGCAACGACGAGATCCTGGTCGTCACCCAGAAGATGGACTGGAACGACTGTTCCTCCGTACCCAAGCTGTTTGTCATTTCTACCGCCGGAAAAAAGCTTCGCGACATCAATCTTGATATTCAAGAAACTCTATACTACATGAAAGCCTATCAGGCCGACAACGGTAATCTGATCATTGCCGGACAGGACCGGTTCTATCTTCTCGACCCACAAGGAAAACTCATCAAGAAAGTCGAGGAAAAGAACCTGAACAGCTCCATGTACTATTCTGAAGGCAAGCTGTATGCGACGATCAATAAAAACGATCAGACCGATCTATGTTCTTTTCAAGAAGTAGATACTAAAGAAGGGAAACTGGTCGGTGACTTGATCAGTATAAGCCAGAAAGATTATATTGCCATGAATGACAACATGGACTGCCTGATCTTCGGCAACAACGGTGTCGAGCAATACAGCGTCACCAAGGCCTCCAAGAATATGCTGGCTTCCTTGGGAAGCGCAGATATAAACTTCTCCAATGTAGTCGGCGGAAAGATCTTCTCCGAAGACCGGATGGTCCTCATCACGAAGGATACCGATGAACAATTAATCCGTGAAGATATTTACTGTGCGAAAGATGGCATCGATAAAGTGTCGATCGTAAAGCTTGATCGTGCTGCAACGAATCCCTATGCCGGCAAAGAGATATTGAAACTCGGAATATGCGATTCTTCCAGTGATCTGTGTTACGACGAGATCGTCGCATACAATACCGATCCGAAAAGTCATGCCCGTATCGAAGTGATCAACTATCCTCTTCGTTTACTGATCGGATATGAAATTTCCGATCAAGTCTATTTCCGAGGTGAAGCCGGCAAGCTGTTGACGCAGGATATGTATAGTGGTGAAGGTCCGGATATTGTCATCGGATTTTCAGATCTTGCCCAACTCAACAACGGGAATTATATGCTGGACATGAAGCAGTATCTGGAATCAGACTCCACCCTGAACAACGATGACTACTTTATGAATCTCTTCCAGTCTTTCGAAAAAGATGGGAAACTCTTCACCATTCCGATCACCTACGCTCTTTACGGTTCGGCAGTGAACAGTTTCTACGAAGGCGCCAAGGAGCAATGGACATTCGAGGACCTCAAAACAATGGACGCCAAACTTATGGGCAACATGAAATCCATGCCGAAGATCTCCTGCAATGAAATCTTGACGTATTGGCTGTATTCCGCAGGTGCAGACTTCATCGATTACGATAACAAGACCGTCAACTTCGAATCAGACGAATTCAAAGCTTTTCTCGAAGTCATAAAAACACATGGCGACAACGATCGCAATGCCAAAACTGACGGACTTCAGAGGAGTCTTATACATATGGGGTATGTTGACGGCAATTATGCATCCTGTAATGTCATCCTGGATGAGCTGCAGGATTATTGTCAGATGATTGAACCGAAGAAGGGGGGCAAAACTCTGTTCACCGGTTATCCGTCTGAAAAGGGGACAAGCATGTGCGCCAAGGGTGTTCTTGCCATGTCCATCGCAGCAACAGCATCCAACCCGGAGCTGGCCTGGGAATTCATTCGGTCCTTTCTCAACGAGGATGTTCAGCAGGAACTAAGTTTCACCTCCTACTCTTTCCCGGTCAACAAGAAGGCTTTCTACACAAACTGCCAGAAAGAGCTCGAGCTCAGTGAAACCGAGCATAAGAAGTACGAGCACAATCCGTCATCCTTCGACAGTGAACCACGCCTGACCACCCAGCAGGATATCGATGGTCTTGCAGCTGTTGTTTCGACAGTAGAAAGATCCGCAAGCATCGACAGTGATATCCTGGACGTCTTAGTAAAAGAAGCAGACGCCTATTTGTATGGTTACACCGCCATCGATAAAGTCTGCGGCATCATCCAGTTAAAAGCTACCGACGTGATCAAAAACAGATAAACGAATGCAACCCTCCTTCGTGATATACTCATAGTGTATGAAAGTGCTAAAGGGTTGTAAGAAAGTAATCTATAAACTGTGTGGGAAAGCTCGGTCGTCGTGATGATGCTGCAAAAGCACTGGAGAATCTGGTCTCCGAAGGTCGTTCCGATTATGTCACGGATATGTATCTGAATTATATCCGCTCACTATCGCCTGACGATAAGGGCAACATATTCCGCTTTGTCAGAAAGTGAGGACGATCCGTTCTCGATTTCGTTAGTTTCCTTTCCGATTGCTAGATTCTTTCTCGGTCGCTACTCGGATTCCAGTCCGAACATCTTCGCGGCATTATCCCAGAAGATTTTGCGATACTCGTCCTCCGTCAGTCCCATTTTCAGAAGACAATCGATGTCCAGTTGTGGTTTCCACATGGGATAATCCGCGCCGAACATCACCCTGTCTACACCCCATTTTTTGATCAATTCTCTTCCTTTTTCAACACCTAAAGCATAGAAGGTGGAAGAAGTATCCACGACGATGTTATCAAAGTGGGAAAGCATCCTGACTGCATCATCCCACACACTCCAGCCACCGAAGTGCGCACCGATGAACTTCAGTTTTGGAAATGTACGCAACACATTTGCGATCCGATTCGGATTGGAATAATCGAAGCGCTTGTCTCCGGTATGCACCAGCACCGGAAGATCCGCCTCCACACAGAGTGCATAAATGCGCATGGCTTTGACGGAGTCAGCCTCGAAGCGCTGGAAATCGGGATGAAGCTTCACACCTTTCAGTCCCAAAGACACCAGTTCACTAATGTCCTGGTCCGGATGTTCCGAATCCGGGTGAAGCGTTCCCAGCCCCGTGAAAGCACCTCTTGAGAGCTCCACTTCTTTTGCAATAAAGTGGTTAATACTGGATATCTGATGTGGTGTGGTTGCTACCGAGTGGACTACATAGTGGGAGATTCCTGCTTGACGGCCAACGCAGAGAAGCGTTCCCGTAGTGCCGTCATAAGGATCGAAGGGAAGGTTCTCATAGAACTGATTTATGCCCTCCACAGCCTTTTGTGCTATTGATTCCGGGTATATATGGCAGTGTGCATCGAATATCCTGTACATGACTTATAGATCCTCACGAAATCTTCTAGATAGTAATACCATCTGCGTAGTATACCAAACATTTTCGATGAATTGAACATTCCCAATGCACTACGGGTGATATTCTTCCAGTATCTCCAGAATGTCTTTCTCATATACATTCCCGTTCAGTACATCTCCGTTTTCAGCAAATGAGATCGAACGGATGTCCTCCGGATCATCCTCATACGGATCCTCGACGCTTTCGTCCAAGTATTCCTTCAGGTACTTCAGGGCATTGCCACTTGGAAAGATCACATTTCCCTTTCCAATCGGAATCGCAAGATCAGCAAATCCCGCGAGGATCTCTCTTGTCTTCACATTGTACGGATTGTTATCTTCCCGGCTCACAAGCCATGCGGGAGAAAACTCGGCCGGAATCCCTGATTCAACCACGCACTCTGCGAAAAACCTGACAGGTTCCAGCGGAATGGTTTCCTGATGGAAAGCATCGACCGACAGAAGGATCTCATTGACCCCGCTTGCGGCAAGATCTCGAACGACTTTCCGAATCTTTTCCTTGTCCTTCGAGAAGAATCCGTTGGTGATCAGCTGCCGCTCCTCAATTCCCATCTCCTTCGCCATCAGATGGATCGCGCACACCACCTCCGGATACAAAAGCGGCTCTCCGCCGAAAGTCATGAGCGAGCGGATCTTGAAATGTTCGCAGATCGTACGGACCGACCGGACGGCCACATCCCGATCGATGTGTCCCTTGCAGTTGATGTGATCACCCTCCGAGCAGTGTTTGCAGCGCCCAGTGCAGGCCATGGTGACGATGAATTCGATTCGATCTGTGTTTCTGAAGTATTCGTGTGACATAAAAATAGAACCTCCTTTCACGAACACAAAAAACTAAACCCCGGCTTTGCCACGGTTCGATTTGTCATTCATGATGAGATTCTAAGGTTCTTATCATTATTAACCCCGCCATACGGCGTCATGGAAGCAGGACGCGAATAACTAATTACCCTGCTACAATTGTTATTATATCCTCGCAGATCCTCATAATGCAAGCCTTGCTTTTATACTGCTCGTTGAAATGTAAGAAGAAAGCATATGTTAGAATAATGACGGAAACCATGACGCCTGATCGGAGGACTGAACATGACTATTGAAAACGTAGTACAGGTAGATGAAAAGATCGGAAAGATCCTCGACCTCGAGTTCGAGAATTACGCAGCGAAAAACAACATTGATTGTAATTACGAACAATTCGCTTTTCTTGCGAAGGAAGGTGAAGAAGTTCTGGGTGTGATCACCGGAAATGCCTACTACAAAGAGGTTCATGTCCAGGACCTGATCATCGTCGAGAAATACAGAAAGCAGCATATCGGAATGAAACTTCTTGCGAAGGCAGAAGAATATGCCCGGGAGAAAGGCGTTGTGAATATCAACCTCTCCACCTATGCTTTTCAAGCACCGGAATTCTATAAGAAATACGGGTTTCAGGTCGAGTTCATAAGAGAGAATAAGGAGGAGCCGAAACTCAACAAGCTCTTTCTGGTGAAGTACTTGTGAACTGCCATAAAAGGATACAACCATCTTTGACGGTAATGCTGGTTAGAAACTACACCTTATCCATCTGATCCAAAGCAATCTCACTCTTATTCAAGAGCGTGAAGTTCTCTGTCTCGTATTCGCAGCGGATGAAGATATATTTTCCGTCTTTATAGTCGTATGTCTGTACATCAACTGTAAGCGTCTTCCCGTCTTCCGAATACGTCGGGAATACATCTGAAGCATAGTATCCTCTTGGCAAAGTCACTTTCTTCTTCACTTCAAAATCCGGAACCGACAAAACATGGAAATGTGTTCCCTGTTCCAGCACAACAATCTCCGATTCATCCGGACTCACATCACCCGTCAGCAAATGATGGAAGCCCATCCGCGGCGGGAGTTTCTCTTTCGTTTTCTTATCGATGGCAATAACACGCCCTGTTTTTACACCCAATACATAGTGATCCGTGACGATAACACAGAAAGCTTCCCCTTCAGGATCGATCACACGCTTCCACTTACCTTTCGGAAGCTCATGCTCTTTGAGTGCCCAATCCGCCTCACGAGATTTTTTGAACAAACCATACATGCCGACCAGCATCTCTTCACCGTTAAAATCGCCGATTTGTTTCATAGGAACTCCTACCTTTCTTCGAGGAATTGAAGCAGTGCTACATAATCACTTTCGTAATCTGCCTCGGTCAATACCATTCTCTTATGTGTTTTTGCGCGTTCATTATATAACTACAGCTGTCTCTCTTCAAACAGAGCGATGATTCATATTGGCCTAACAAAGTAAAAAAGCTGCCTCATACGAGACAGCTTCCGCAATTCAGATCTCTTTAACAGGGACAAGTTCGATATATCCCCTCTCACCTCTTGGCTCCAACTGAACACGCGGATTGGATTCATCCCACTTATATCCGATGAACTCCGGGTTATACTTCTTCTCCGCTTCCCATATCTCGGTGATAGCGGATTCGTAATTCTCCTCAGCGAAAGGCTCGCCTCTGAACAACAGATACTTGGCTGCGGGAAGATCGATCACTTCAAATCCGTCAGGAATCTTTCCTGAGTAATCCTCTTCAACCTCTACTCCCTGAACATATTCATTGGTCACCGGCTTTCTAAGCTCCTTCGGGAGCCAGAGGCAAACAGGCTCACCGCTGATAGACTTAATGCTTGTAAGAAGTCCCCATACGTCGCATCCGACTTCCTGACAGTAGCTCCAATAGTCTGTTGCTTTAACGCCTCTCTTGATAATCACTTTACGTGCAGGCTTCTCAATGACCTGGATATAAACATTCCTGATCTCACTCATATTGCTCATGTTCCTTTCTTTGTCGATTATCAGTGTAGGAGTAAAGAGCCATACGGGAACCGGGCTTGTGGAGTATTCTTTGGGGTTGCAGCCGAACTCACGTCTGAATGCGCGCTGATAACCGTCAACACTTCCGAATCCCATATCCATTGCCACATCAATGATCTGACAATCTTCATCACGTAATCTCAAAGCTGATTTTGACAGCTTAAGGCGCCTGATATAAACTGCCGGAGACATTCCAAGATACTTGATAAAGAGCTTTCTGGCATACCACGGAGAGAAAGAAGACTGTTTTGCAAGATCACCGATATCGATATCTTCGGTGATATGTTCACTTATGAAATCCTGCATCCTGCGTACTGCTTTTCTCTGTTCTTCCATTCGCCTGACTCCTTTGAGCTAATAGTATCTCAGAAGGGAAATATATTTCCCGACTTTTTTTGCTCAGTTCAAATCTGACAACTGCGTATTCACTCATAATTCATTCTACCTCTTTCCTGACAAAAAAGATCCTGACCATGCATCGCAATAGCAATACATATCAGGATTCTACTTAACACTTCTGTGTTCCAATTCTCCGTAGGATTTAATATCTACTCTATCCTTATCTTAGTCCTTTCGCCAAATCATATGCCCTTTGCGAAAATGTTTCGGTTCTTTCTTCTCTATTTATAGAATTACCATAGCCTCTGGTCATTTCGTCAAAAGCATATACTTCGCATTTCTTTGCCCTGTTATGAATTCGGTCACCAACCATAACAGTCTTCATAGCTTCAAGTTGCTGCAACCTGATATCATCCTTTAATGAGCCTCCCATCGTAATAAGAAACATGGCTTTTTCCAAAGTTTTCATCGAAGGTTTATCTCCATAGGCAAAACCATATGTCCATACCCTCTGGAACCATCCCTCAAGCATAGCCGGAGAAGCCGTCCAAAAATCAGGATAAATAAATACAACAATGTCGGCCGAATTAATCTTCGCCTGCTCATTAAGAATGTCTTTCTCTACAGGATCCTCTGATCGATAAAATCCTTCTCTCATGTATTCACTTTCTGACATGACCGGATTAAATCCCTGTGCATACAAATCAGAGACCTCATAAGAGTGGCCTGCATCCTCGAGCCCTCGTATAAAGGATTCCTTTATCGCATGTGTAAAACTGTTTTTACTCGGATGACTATATACAACTAATACTTTCATAACGCCTCCATTATATCTTCTAGCCGTGTTTCTGGTACCATCTGTCAAACATCTTGCGATCATCTACACCTTTACATGCAGGACGGTTCCTTTTGTAATCCTGTGTGCAGCACCATTTACAAGGACAAGGGCAACGGTAGTATCCGTCGCAGACTTTACTTTGGTCCTGAATATATCCAGCTCACTAATTGATATCAGATCGTTTTCATCAGCACCTTCGATATAGACCTTATCCCCTTCCCTGACAGTTCCCTTGATCTGACCAACAACCACCAGATCCTGCGGATCACATAATCTAAAGGTATCCTCAACTACATATGTGCCTCCGGACGGAACCTGAACAGAACCGTCATTCTCTTCATTTCCAAACAGTTTTCCCAGCAAACCCATTTTCCTTGCCCTCGATTCGATCAGTATATTTTTTCACTCTAAGGTTTCCCTCAGATTCAGATGAGATAATTATATCATCCCCAACAGGATAAGAACGGACGTTAATACAAAAAATACCGCCATGACCCGCTTTGTTCCGGTAGTAATCTCATCTTAAGCAGGCACGTTTTTGACAGCAGATCCTTTCCCAATGCGGGAAATAATGAAGCAGCCTGTTAAGGCAACAGCTAAGACCACGGCCGTGACAGCACTCGCTTCTATGCCGTACTCTCCGCCGTTCAATACATTGCTTCCAACCGAACGCATGTCGAAAACAGCTGCTGTCATCTGATCATTGCCGCTTAAGTTGAGTCCTAAAATGTTAAACAGTATGAAGTTCCAAACCGAATGAAGACCGCAAGAAGCCCAAATGCTCTTAAAACGTAGGGTAAGGAATGAAAAGATTAAGGATATCAGGATAAGATCTGTAATTGCGAAAATGATGATCTCTGCACCTGCTTCTGTCATATTGGAAAGATGGGGAATAGTGAACAAGGCAGTGCTTACGCCTACTGTAACAGGGACCGGCACCTTGTCTTTGAGGAGCTGAAGGACGATGCCTCTGCAAAGCACTTCCTCCATGACACCCTGGCAGATAAATCCGCCCAGCATGAGAACGATAAATCCGACATCAATGCTGCTGAATACGCCATTATAGGTCATTGCGCCTGCAAGCATGACTGAAGCAACTGATACTGTTACAAGAACAATGCCGGCTATTGCGCCTATAATGTATGTACCTGCTTTCTTGGTAAATCCCAGATTGGCCAGAGTCTTCTTCTGGAACAGTTTCCAGTAAAGGATCATTAATCCGGTCAAAAGGCCGTAACCGAAATACATTATCAGCATCATAGTGTTGTTATCGAACATTTCTCCCTGCAAAGGATTCTTGCCGCATGCAAAAAGGGATCCTAAAACGACACCTTCACCTATTAATTCCGATCCCAATTTCACAAACCAGAATATTATTGTTACCTTGATCACATAGAGGATGGCAGGCATCTCCGTCCTGTTGTTCAGTGGACTTATGTTCTTTATGAATTGTTTTGCTTTGTTCATTGTTTTCTCCTTTTGGGCGCATTAATACCACAGTCCGGACCTGCCGGGCTTATTTCTTGGTCGAAATTTTTAGATCAGATCAGGTTGGGAAACCGTTAACGAGGAAATAGATCAACATCGAGATAAGATCGATGGCAAGAAGAGCCCCTAAAATGATCAGAACCCATTTAAGAATACTTTTGGCACGTTTGCCGTTCTTCTCGGTAAGGATCTTCTGATCGACCACATCTGCCATCGTCTTATGGTCAGTAGTCTCAATAGGTTCTATTCCCTTAAGAAGATAATCCGTAGTTACATCGAAAATCTCACTCAGGATCACTACCTTATCAAGGTCGGGAGTAGACTGTTCGCTCTCCCACTTGGAGACAGCCTGACGGGATACACCGGCAGCTTCTGCCAGTTCTTCCTGAGACATGCCCTTTGATTTTCTCAAAGTCTGAATCCTGTCAGCAATTGTCATTTGCATCACCTCCGTGGTTTGATGGCTTAAGACTAACAAAAAGCTGTTTTACATAACCATCAACCACACCTTGAACTTTGTCAACCGATGGTTGCATCCTTGTATTTTCGGGCATTTTCAGCCAAAATGACATGAAAGATGTCTGCCTGGGAATGCTTCCCTGACAGACATATTATAGCTTTTGTTTCATATTTCTGTCGACCGTCGAGAATATTGCGGTATACCGCTCATATTATATCAGGGCAATTCAATATTCATGGCTATTTACAACCAGGTATCAACTGTCTTTCTTGAATTTTTGGCCTGAGATCCTTTGATTGCAAGTCCGTTACTCTGAACGTCGGCACCTTTACACATTCTCTTAATATCAGAAGGCATACCGGACAGACCGGAACCTTCATGGGTGCAGATTATTCTTACTGTCTTTCCTGTAAAGTCCAAACCATCAAGGGCTGTTTCTACCTCAGGCGCATATGTTCCCCAGTAGATAGGACTCATGATGAACACTGTATCATAAGCAGAGATATCGGTCAGTTTCTCCTTGATGGGAGCGTTCCCGATACGCTTTTTTGCTTCCTTGATACAGGTATCATAATCCTTGGCATAAGGAACTTCAGGCTCGACCTTGAACATATCCGCGCCTGTCATCTCCTGTACAAACTCGGCTACATACTCTGTATTGCCTTTGTCAATATAACCGACTGCATAGTTCTCGTCAGCTCTGCTGAAATAGATGATTAAGCTTTTCATTGTTGTGCTCCTCCCATTATTGCCTTATAAACTTGTTTTCCGTTTCCGGCACGTCATCGCTGATGAATCTTTCTACCGTCATGTGAAGATCATATTTTTCGCGAAGTTCAGCGATAGTGCCCATCATAGGTGTGGCATGATGCTTATCAATTGCGCTCTGCTCCGTCCAGCTGTCTATAAGAAGGATAGTCTCGGGATCGTCAAGTGATTGAAAGTATTCATATCGAAGATTACCTTCTTCGGCTCTTATCTTATCGACAGTACCGCTTGAGATCATCTCTTGGACGAACTTCATAGCACTGTCATCTTTTCCCTTGTATCTGAGATTAACTGTTATGGCCATAGACGATTATCCTCAAAGCGCGTTATAGAGCTCATCCGCTACAGGCTCCAGCCATTCGTTGCTCGTGTTCTCTCCGGGAACTTCGAGAGAGATGTGCGAGAACCAGCTGTCTTTCTTTGCCCCATGCCAGTGCTTAACGTTGGCAGGGATAACGATAACTGTGCCTTCCTTCAGTTCCTTCGGATCTTTGCCTTCTTCCTGATACCAACCTTCGCCTGCAGTGCAGATCAGGATCTGACCGCCGCCTTTCTCTGCGTGGTGAATGTGCCAGTTGTTATGGCATCCGGGCTCGAAAGTAACGTTAAAGAGAGGAAACTCGCCATTCTTGAAATCTGTAAGAGGATTAAGAAAGCTGTTTCCTATGAAGTACTGAGCGTATGCGTCGTTCGGAGCTCCTTGCCCGAAATGATTTACCTTCTCGAAGTCTTCTTTGCTTTGACACTTCATATCATGCCTCCCCGTAGACTTCTTTCGCCAGGCCAAATGTTGCCCATGCTTTCGGCCAGCCTGCGTAGAAAGCCGTGTGCGTGATCAAGGCTGCCATTTCTTCCTTTGTTACGCCGTTAGCCTTCGCGTTCATGATGTGGTGCTTAAGAGCATCAGTCACAAGTCCTTGTGCCATTATCGCAGTGATCGTAAGCATGCATCTTGTCTTAACATCAAGTGCTTCATCATTCCAGTTCTCTCCGAAAAGGATGTCATCGTTATAGTGTGCGAAGTTGGGAGCAAACTCTCCAAGCGCATCTCTTCCTGCTGTCTGTACTATCTTTTCTGTCATGTTGAACCTCCGTGCTTTAATCTATGCTGATCGTAACCGTCACGTCTGACGAACCCAGTAAAGAAGTAAGGTCTTCTTCACTCATGTTTTGTATTTTCCCGAGTCTTGTGAAAGCCCATGTATTAACACCATAATAAATGCAGATCTTTTCCAAAGATAAGTCTGGTAGGTGTCATGTAATTAAAGTTTTGCATAGCTTAATCCTCCTTCGGTTTGTCCCACGTAAGGACTCCTGTCTTAATTGCTTCATCGTATCTTGATATCTTGTAATTAATACGATCCATCGTCGCCTGATACTTATCGAGGTGCTTCTGGATCTCTTCTCTGGCTTCCGCGAGGATATCCCGTCTTGCCTGAAATGTGCCGTCGCCTTCCTGGAAGAGCCTTACATACTCGATCAACATCTCGACCGGAACTCCGGCGCTTCTCATACATATCGCATTCTCGACCCAGGCGATGTCTTCATCATTGAAGTCTCTTATACCGCCTTTTGTTCTGTGAACTTCAGGTATGACTCCGACTCGTTCATAGTAACGAAGCGTATCTGGCGTGATATCGTAGTTCTCGCACACTTCTTTTATCGTCATAGGGAAGACCTCCTTCGCATAGAATCTTGTGATCACAAGTTCATTCTACAACTTGGAGTTAACTCTAAGTCAAGAGCTTTTTTCAGGCATAAAAAGGCCTCATCTGAGACCTTCTTTGTAAGTGATATTGCGATATGGTTTACGTACCTCACAAAGATATTACCATTATTCTGGTCAGAACATCTGCCAATGTATCATCTTATCAAGGTCCACAGCTAACTGCTTTGTTTTTACAGCACCTTCGGCTGGCCTGCCTATGCCAATGAAACAAGGAATCAAATAATCTTCCGGAAAACCAAGTACGTTTCTTGCAATCTTCTCCTCATCCCCCCAGGGAATTCTTACATTGCATCCGTAACCCTCTGAAGTAGCGGACAGCCAGACATTTTCAATGCTGCACCAAATTGAAGCATAACAATTAAGGTCTGATAGATTCTCGGGATTCAGAATATCAGTCTTTTTCTTCATCAAAGGAATAATCACTGCAGCTGCATCAATCAGCATTCTGTACTGCTTAGGAACAGCAATACGGTAACTGTCTTTCTGAACGGGATCAGATATAAAAGCCATATCATCCACCGTCTTTTCCGTAAGATCCTTAGGCACTCCGTTAACCGCCGCCTTCATTAATTCCCTGTCAGTTATGACTATATAATGCCAATCTCTGAAATGGTCATTGGCAGGCGCCGTATATGCAGATGCAACAATTCTTTTTAGCGTCTCTTTTGGAATAACCTCATCTGAAAAGTCTCGTATACTTCTTCTTAAATTCATCGCTTCGTATAATTCCATAATCGTCACCTCCGTGATATTTCAAGTATATTGGATATTTTCACCAATTAATAGCAGAATAATGTTATACTTTATAACAATATCGTATTTTGGTTTGCATATGAGAAATGATTATTACGAGAAAAAACGCGAACAATGGCGCGCAATGATAAGACAAAGAGACGACCGTTCCGAGATCGTCAATTACGACGATCCATCGTTTCCGTCTTATTCTTTTCAAGGGCATATGGACGGCAGTTCACCGTGGATAAGAAAAGCACATTGGCACGAAGACATTGAACTCATGACCGTACTCACCGGAAACATGGCTTATAACATCAGCGGGGCGATTATCGAAGTTCATCCCGGCGAAACGATATTCATAAATTCAAAGCAACTCCACTACTCAATGGATTGGAATAATGAGTACTGCACTTACATAATCACGATCATCCATCCGAAAATACTTGTGTCTACGCCGGAAGTCGAATCTGAATACATTCTTCCTGTAATTGCAAATCCTGATATTCCGTATATCCTGTGGCGTTCTGAAGATAAAGATACACCCGGTATCACAAAAGCTATCAAGGAAATCAATGAATCTCATGGAAATCAGTTTGAGATCACAAGACACTTCTTTGCCATTTGGCATTTCGTCCTACAACGAGCCGGAACAAGCATAAAAGAACAATCTTCAATCCATATTCAACACATTGAAAGCCTTAAGAATATGATCGGCTACATTAAGAATAATTACAGGGACCATATATCATTGGATATGATCGCAAAAGTCGGCTGTATGAGCAAATCAAGCTGCAATAATCTGTTCAAGAAATACACCGGTCATACTCCCAATGATTACCTGATAAGATATCGTCTTGATAAGGCAATGGAGTTTCTGTCAACTTCCGATGAATCGATTGGGAATATTAGCAGCAAGTGCGGATTCGCTTCGTCAGGATATATGACAGAACAGTTCGTCAGATGCTATGGTTTAACCCCGAGAGAATTCAGGAATAGTAAAGGATAGAATTTTAAAATATTATCGACAAAGGATTTTCCTCTGTCTCCCATATTATAACATCGTAGTAAAAAGCTCCTGATATCATTTTTCAGACATCGCTTCGGATCTGATAACACAAATGTGCATCAGCCCATAATAATGTGTGAGTTCAAAGTTTAGTGGCTTTTTGGTGGCTTAAAAAGCGAAACGCCCTATTTACAGGCGTTTCAGCGTTTTTTCATTATTCGAGTTCGATCGTGGCCGGTGGCTTTCCTGTGCAGTCGTAGAGGACTCGGTTGATGCCCTTCACTTCGTTTACGATACGGGAGGAAACCCGACCGATGAGGCTCCAGGGGAGCTCGGCGAATTCGGCAGTCATGAAGTCCGTCGTCGTGACAGCGCGGATGACACAGGCATAGTCATAGGTTCTCTCATCGCCCATGCAACCGACAGAACGCATATTTGTGAGTGCTGCGAAGTACTGGTTGGCATTTCTGTCGAGGCCGGCTTTTGCCATTTCCTGACGGAAGATCGCGTCAGCGTCCTGCACGAGGCGGACCTTCTCAGCGGTAACTTCGCCAATGATACGGATCGCCAGACCCGGACCCGGGAACGGCTGACGGAAAACAAGATTTTCCGGAATACCCAGCTCAAGGCCGGCTTTTCTGACTTCATCCTTAAAGAGCAGACGCAGCGGCTCGATGATCTCCTTGAAATCAACGCAATCCGGAAGTCCGCCTACGTTGTGGTGGGACTTGATAACTGCGCTCTTACCCAGACCGGATTCGATTACGTCCGGATAGATGGTACCCTGTACCAGGAAGTCGACAGCGCCGATCTTCTTGGCCTCTTCTTCGAATACACGGATGAATTCTTCACCGATGATCTTTCTCTTTCTTTCCGGTTCTTCAACACCGGCCAGTTTACTGTAGAATCTCTCCTGCGCATTGACGCGGATAAAGTTGAGGTCATACGGACCCTCCGGACCGAAAACAGCTTCAACTTCGTCGCCCTCGTTCTTACGAAGGAGACCATGGTCAACAAATACGCAGGTCAGCTGCTTTCCGACAGCCTTACTGAGAAGAACTGCGGCAACAGAAGAGTCAACACCGCCGGACAGTGCACAGAGGACTTTACCGGAACCGACTTTCTCACGGATCTCGCGGATCGATGTCTCAACGAAAGAATCCATCTTCCAGTCGCACTTGCATTTGCAGACACGCTTGAGGAAGTTCTCGAGCATCTTATTGCCTTCCACAGTATGGGAAACTTCCGGATGGAACTGGACACAATAGAGTCCTTTCTCCACATTCTGGGCTGCCGCTACCGGGCAGACTTTGGTAGTAGCCGTAACGGTGAATCCCGGAGCAGCTTCTGCGATATAAACTGTGTGGCTCATCCAGCAGACGGTCTTCGAAGCAACATGACGGAAAAGTGCAGTCTCATTATCGACATCCACTTCCGTGTGACCATATTCTCTTACAGGGGCTGTGGCGACCTTGCCGCCGAGAAGATAATTCATCAGCTGTGCGCCGTAACAGATACCGAGGACCGGGATACCCAGTTCGAAGATCTCTTTATCGCAGCGGGGTGCATCGTCATCGCAGACATTGCTCGGGCCACCGGTGAAGATGATACCCTTCGGAGCCATCTTCTGGATCTTCTCGATCGGCATATTGTACGGATGGACTTCGCAGTAAACATTCAGTTCACGGACTCTTCTGGCGATCAGCTGGTTATACTGACCTCCGAAATCGAGGATAAGGATCATTTCATTCTGCATGGTGGCGCCTCCCCTGGATACTATATGGAAATCTTATGTCGATATAATACTCCAAAAGCACCGCTCTTTTATATTCTTAATCTGCACAAAATTGTGCTTGTTTTCCGACTTTTTCCCGTCCCGGATCAATGCCAGATCGCTTTTTCCTTGGTGACCTTCTCACCCAGTTTGCTGGCCCATTTCTCACAATACAGTTTCGTGTAGGGAATATTCTTGCGGGAACGCATCCGCTGGAACTGAGGAAGACCCGCCCAGGTAATAGACGGAAGGCCGATGACCAGAAGATAAAGCGGTCCCAGAAGAAGAGCCTGGATCGTGTGTCCGTACTCATGAATGGCCACCTGCTCACAGTAGATCCTGTCGGCGACGGCACGGACACTCTGGTCCTCCGGGTCCGGTTCCTTAGGCGTAAAGATGAAAAGTCCCATAGAAAGGCCGGCATTCATGTTCCAGGCCGTACGTACAACGCCACGGTAGTAGTAATGCTTACAGCGGAAATACCAAAGATAGATAAAGAATCCGCCCAGTGTCTGCCAGGATCCCCATGTACAGTGTAGGATAACCGCCAACGGGTACCACCAGCGGCGGTCATTTTTCCAGTTGGTCTCGACTGCCAGGAAAAGTCCGATCAGCAGAAGCCCGACATAGTAGCAAAGTCCGTCTCTTAAGTCAAAAACTCCGCCCAACGCGATCGCCAGCGGGGAATCCGGGGAGATCCCCAGTTTGTCCACGATGTGGAATGCTTGAAGGACTTCCGCTACCCAGCCGGAGAAATAGGCAATAAAGGGAAGTACATATACGGAGAAGATGCTGTCTTTGGCGAAGATCAGGGCCCGCAGGAAGAAGTAGATCGTAGGGATTACCAGGATATCGCCGATATAACTCCGAAGTATTCCGCTTCCGAATTTGGCAATAAGGACCTCAGCGCCTAACAAAACAAGAAATACGATCCCATACTTCAGTCGTGCCCGCATGCTTTCTTCAAGCTCCCTTTCTTCTCGCTTCTTTCTCATTTGAAAGAATGTGCTATACTGAAAAACATATTACCAAAGGTGGCTAGAAAATGACAGCATTTGAATGGATAAAACTTATCATTATCGGTATCGCGGAAGGCATCACCGAGTGGCTTCCGGTCAGCAGTACCGCCCACATGCTTCTGATTGACGCGGTTCTCCCTCTTTCCCAGAGTGAAGAATTTAAGAATATGTTTTTCGTCCTGATCCAGCTTGGCGCCATCATGGCCGTAGTGGTCACGTTCTGGAAGCGGCTGTGGCCTTTCGGCTATCAGGAACAACCCGGTATGACCGGAAAGAAATGCTACATTAAAAAGAGCATCTTCCTGATGTGGTTCAAGGTCGTAGTCGCCTGTATTCCGGGCTTTATTGTAACGATGTTATTCGATGACTACGTCGAGGCCCATCTGCAGACTCCTTACATCATCGGGGGCGCGCTGGCTTTCTACGGTATTCTGCTCATCTTGATCGAAATGTCCCGCAAGGGCAAGGAACCCCGCGTCGATTCGGTGGATGACCTGTCCTTCAAGGATGCTTTCATCATCGGCCTGTTCCAGTGTCTGTCCCTCATTCCGGGCACATCCCGCTCCGGATCCACGATCATCGGATCCCTTTCTATCGGCATCTCCCGAACGACCGCAGCAGAATTCACCTTCTTCATGGCCGTTCCGGTCATGTTCGGACTGAGCCTGATCAAGATCCTGAAGTTCGGATTCCATTTCACAGCCACCGAGATGATCACGCTTTTTGCCGGCTGCGCTATCGCCTTTGCCGTCTCCATGGTCGTTCTGCGGGCCTTGCTGAGTTACGTAAAAAAACACGACTACAAGGTTTTCGGTGTGTACCGAATCGTCCTTGGTATAGTCGTGATCCTTTACTTTGCTTTAGCGAATTAAGAGATTACTCTTCTTTCTCTTCCTCGTCTTCATCCTTTTCTTCAGGAATAACGTGGAGGAGCAGTTTTGAGATCCAGTTTTCTTCAACCTGAATGACCTTGATCTTCACGTTCTTGTACTGGACTTCCGGTGTCTCGCCATGGTCCGGAACACGGTCCAGAAGGCCCAGCGTCAATCCCGCGATCGTATCGTAGTCCTCGCTGTCGAGATCCACACCGATCTGCTCTTCCAGATCGCTCAGCGTCATATCACCGGATACGAGGAAACCACCGTCATTCATCTTCAGGAGCTGTGTCTCCTCCTCGTCGAATTCATCGCTGATGTTACCCACGATCTCCTCCAGGATATCCTCGATCGTAGCAATACCCATGGTTCCGCCGTACTCGTCGACGATGACAGCCAGCTGCATGTGGCCCTTCTTCATCTCGTGGAACAGAGAAGAGATCTTCTTCGTCTCATGTACGAAGAGCGGCGGACGCATGATCTTCTCCAACGAAAACTTATCCCCGGAAGTCTCTTCCTTCGGAATACCCAGCAGATCCTTGATGTGCAGGATGCCCACCACCTCATCGATAGTCTCACGATAGATCGGGATACGGGTATATTTCTCATGGGTCGCAATGTCCATGACTTCGTCGTATGTCGCATCGATCGGCAGAGAGACGATCTTCTTTCTGTGGGTCATAATCTCCACAACATCCTTATCGTTAAACTCAAAGATGTTCTGGATCATCTGCTTCTCTTCGTCCTCGATGGAACCCTCTTCGGAGCCTACATCGACCATCATACGGATCTCTTCTTCCGTAACGTTGGTTTCCTTCACGGTAGGATCGATATGCAGAAGGCGCAGAACCGCATTGGTGGACAGCGTCAAGAATTTCACGAAGGGTTTCATGACCGTACCGAAAGCACGAACGATAGAGGAAGAATGGAAAGCCAGTCTTTCCGCATTATTCTGTGCGATACGCTTCGGTACCAGTTCTCCCAGAACAAGAGAGAAATAGGACAGGATCACGGTTACAACAACGGTGCAGACTGTTCCCAGGAAAGAATATTTGCCGTTCGGATCCAGCCAGTAGGTCAGCCTTCCGGAGAATTTGTCCGCGGCAAAAGCACTCGACAAGAATCCGGCCAGGGTTACACCTACCTGGATCGTCGCAAGAAATGTAGCTGGGTTTTCGATAAATTTCAGAATTCTCTTGGCCTTTTTATTTCCGTCTTCTGCTTGCTTCTTAACTTTCGCGTCATTCAAGGAAATGACTGCCATCTCGGCAGCCGAGAAAAAGGCATTGATCAAGATAAAGATAAATACGATGACTAGGTCGAATACTATCGCACCTATACTGTCTTCAGGCACTTTCGTTCCTTTCCTTCCTTATGTTCCACAGATCCTCTCTGCGGTAACCTCGTGCACAAATAAATAGTAAGTATTTAGATATATTAAAGACGAATATAACAGATTTGCCCGAGTATTTCAATATCGAGTGTGTTATCATGGGGGATAAGAAACTAAGAGAAACGAGGAGATTTCATGCCGGAAAGCCGTTCGTCGAGCCCCATTCACGTCCGTTCCCTGATGAAGGATGTCTTCCGATCCAGAAAGCTCTATCCTCTTCTGTCAGGAACCTTCTGTTTCGCACTTTTCCTTCTGGCATTCATCCTGATTCCATACTTTCAGAAGACTCCGGCCTTTCTGTCAGATGAAGTCACTCTTCTTTCTGTTTTCCATGACAAGTTCGCCCGTGCGGATTTCAGCAGCTATACATTCCATAGCGGGCTCGGTATCAGTCTCTTCCAGCTCATGCTCACCGGATTCGGCGGAATCCTGGACCTTCCGGGCAGTCTTCTTCCCGAGACGATCCATCTGCAGACCACGCTGTTTCTCAGCGCGCTGCGCCTGGGACTGGCAGCCTTCTTCTTCGGTCTGTTCCTCCTGAACTATCTCAAAAAGACCTCTCTTCTGAGGGTGTTCGGTGCGTCACTTCTTTATACCCTCGGAGTTTTCTTCCTTTCATGGCTGATCGGTTTTCCCGTTGCGGAAACCTATATCCTGTTTCCCATTGTGTTGCACCTGTTTACCGGCGTGCTCTTTCACACCCGGCCGGCCGTGTCTCCGGCACTGTTTCTCGCTTTCGCCGCCTACTTTGTAAGCAATCTTTCTCTGGCACTGCTGCTTCTGCCTGTACTGGTCCTCGTCGCATTCGTATTGTGTGGCCGTTTCCGCAAAGAAAAACGCAAAACCTTTCTCCTTCGGTTCTCGGCTCAGGCTGTACTGGCATTCTGCCTCTGCGGTATCCTGCTGGTGCCCCAGATATGTAAACTGTATACCCTTTTCAGGCAAACCGATCCCACATCAGCTTTCCTGCAGAAGCTGGGATCAGACACTTCCCCGAAGAGAACGGATGTGACCTTCGAATGTCCGTCCACATCGGTCCTTCTGGAAGATCCGGCCGCCATTGTACTGGCGGATACCGGAGCCGCTGAATTCGATGTTTCTCAGGCAGAGAACCAATTCAGTCTGCTCAATGACTGGACCTATTCACTGTGGCCGTCTCTTCCCGCCAAGTCATTCCAGAACATCGCTTCGGAGCTTCCCACGCCGGTCTATGTGAACAATAAGACAGTCGAATTCCAGATGACGACCCTCTTTATCGAACCACTCTATGCCGCCATCGAACTTCCACATCTTGATTCCGATGTCCAGGTCTATCTCGACAGTAATCCGATCCAGGTCCTCCACTATAGTACCGGTTCGGTCATTGTCTCTCTTGGCACGTATAACGTGGGACAATTGTTGACTCTCCGGCTGACCTCCTCCGATCCTGCTTCGATCCGTGACGCCAAAGTCTGCTTTGCCTATCTCGATACCTATGACTGGAGCAAGTACACAGATAGTGCCAACTTCGGCATCCTCTCTCGGGAACTTCGGACCGACGGACTCTATGCAGAAACGCTTGCCGCCTCCGAATCACTTCTTCTCACGAATATCCCCTACGACAGTGGCTGGGAACTCTACCTGAACGGTCAACGCGCAGATACTTTCGCTTATGAGAATGCCTGGGTATCCCGCAAGATCACCCCCGGAAGTTACACGGTATTTCTGCGGTATAATGCACCGGGCAAGCTCGCCGGAAGCCTTCTCTCCGGAATCTCTCTGCTTCTCCTGGCCGCGTATTACTTCTCGAAGTCATCTCCTAAGAAATCACAGATCAAAGAGTCCAGAAATAAATAAACAAAACCACCAAAACCTAAGATCATAACAATAGATAAAGCCATCTTCCATAACCTCCTGCAACTTCATTTGTTGTTCCTGTTGCTTGTATTATGGAAAAATGGCTGTACCATTAATGGTACTTCAACAGCACCTGATTATTTAGTTTTCGAACATTCTTTCTGCCGTTTTGAGGATCACTCTTCCTCTTCTTCCGGTATGCCGGACTTCACATCCAGTTCCGGCGCATCGTCCAGAACCTTGTAGTCCAGGCCCTGCTTCTGTACTTCTGCGAAGAAAGGCATCGGATCGAATTCGGAGATCATGTGTACACCGTCTTTCTTCCAAAGACCACGCATCATGAGACCGGCACCTGCCACGAGCGGAGCTGCAGCCATAAAGTCGGTAGCCGAGCAGCCATACTGCTCGAAGCACTCCTGGTGATCTACCATACTGTAGACCAGATAACTCTTCTCTTCTCCATCGCGTGTACCGGTAAGCAGCATACCGATTCCGGTCTTACCCTTTGCCGTGGCCGCCAGGTCTTCCTGCTGCGGCATTACTTCATAGAGGAAATCCAGCGGAGCAATCTGCTGACCATCGATATCTACCGGCTTGGTAGAGGTCATTCCGACCTCACGCAGGATCCTGGCCATCGCAAGGAAAGGTCTTCTGATTCCGGTGAAGTAACGGATCGTCTTGGCCTCCGGAAGCTCTCCGCTCAATGCATCGATCACTTCGTGGTCAACCATGTAAAGATTACGCTTACCGATATCCGGGAAATTAAACTTCGCCTGTACGCTCATCGGCGGCACGCTCACGATCTTTCCGTCCATGCACATACGGCTCTCGGAAGAGATCTGACGAAGACTCGTCTTCATGGGCGTATTCATCAGATAAGGATGGGAATTGGTTCCGGCATTCATATCCAGGACATCAACCGTGTTGATCTCATCCAGAAGCTTGATCGCAGTATACTGGGCAAAAGCATTGACCACGCCGGGATTGAAACCACAGCCGATCACCGCCGTCAGACCCTTCTCACGGAAACGATTGTCATATGCATATTCTTCTTCGATATTCGGAATGGATGAGCCACTCGGAATATAAAGTGAAGCATCAATATAATTCGCGCCCATTTCCAGGCACAGATCCATGACCAGAAGATTCAGATGCGAAGGAGCCAGGTTAATGACCAGATCCGGGTGATAGATCTTCGCCATCAGCAAGGTCTTATCCTTATTGCGGATATCCACATATGCAGTCACGATCTTCTGCTTATCGCTGGTGTACTTGGACTTATACGCGTCACACTTCTCCTTGGACCGCCCGGAAAGGCAGACCTCACGGAAATACACGGAATTCTTGGAAATCAGTGGGATGACGGCTCTTGCCAGTTTTCCGCACCCAATGATCAACACTCTTTGCATGATTTGACAACCCCTTTTATCAGTTAATCGTTCCTATAGTTCAGTATCTTCAGTCTCAAGATAATTGTAATTCTAACCGCAGAAGAAAGAAAGAGTTACGTGATGAAAAACGGACGATGGTAGTTCGAATTATCGATCACGAAATCTCTGTCTCCGAACGGATCGTGACGTTGCACGTACATCTTCTGGGCCGGTATGTTCTTCGTCTTATAGACCTCCAGCGGGTCATCCCCGTACATCGGATCATCCATAAGGGAAGCACGGTGCTCCGCTTCGCGGTAATCCACTCTCATATAGACTGTCATATCGAAGAAGTGGATCAGAGGTTCCCGGTACATCATGGTACCCACCAGGATCATGATACCGTTCTCTGACAGCTGGTAGTGCCGCTCATTGACGAAAGAATCATCCGTGTTATCCAGACAATACACGACTGTGTCCAGTTTTCCCTGTTCCACGAAAGGATGCAGCACTTCGTCGATCAGCTTCTCGTTATTGTATCCGTTGAAGTAGTAGGACTCTACCGGATCTTCACCCTTGTAGTTCTCTTCCTTCGCCCGATGGAAATCCTCCAGATCGACAACTATGTACTCCTTTCCGAGGAGCTGCATGTACCTGCCGAGATTCTCCGCGAAGACCTTCTTTCCGGCAAAACTGATACCATCGATACCCAGGATACGGGCCTTGGTCTGGATCGCCTTCTTCACCACCGTGTGGACCATGAGGAGCAGCTGGACTTTGTCCTCCACTTCAATAGGATAATATGCCACAGAGAAAGTCTTGTCTGCGATCCGACTCAGGTTGCTGCCATAGGCGATTGCCGGGATCTGCTCCCGCGAAGCCGCATCCAGGATCGTGTCGTCGGAACTGATCACGATGGAGAAATCATCCCGGCCGCGCATCTGGGAAAGGCCTCTGGCCATGGAATCCACGGTCTTGGCACTGACGATATCGTCAAAATAATCCTGGATACCCAGTTTCTTCAATACGTCCCGTACCTGGGACTGGGCCAGACTGTCACAGATGTTCAGACTGTATCCGGCTCCGGCCAATGCCTTCAGCATGGCTTCGATATCCGGGTCCATCTCTGTATCCATCTCCTTCAAGTCTTCCTTATCCGATACGTCAACACTGCCCCTGGAAGTAAGTTTCTTACTCTCCATGGACTCGTTGGACCAGTATAAGAAGACGCCAATATCGAAGAAAATACGGTTCATCCAATTATCCCCCGCGATTAAGATACCCTACCATTATACAGCAATTTGCACAAATTCGACAAAGATCCAAGCCATATTTCGTGAATTCTTCCCACCTGTTGTACTCTTCCCCGGCATTTAGTGTTATACTGACTCTGTATTAGTTTTTTGGGAAGGGGGGACTCTCATGCGTAAGACTGCGCGGAACACGCAGACTCGGCAGGAACCGGTGGAAGAGCCGGAGATGATCGAGATCGCCAAACCGTCAGAAGAACAGCCTTGGGTCGAGGAGTTGCATTCTGTTTCGGCAACCCGTACCGTGGCCTGGAAAATGCCCAGTGTAGTCGCCTCTTCCGATAAAGAGGAAGACACCAAGGAGAAGACTTTCTTCCTCCCCGTAGGCGAAGAATTGGACACTTCCGACACTCGACCGATCGCCCCGGATACGGCAACGATCCTCCGTGAGAAGGAAGTCGTGGATCATTTCCACTTCTCCGACGATCAGCTCACATATAAGAAAGGTATGGGATTCGGTGCGGCCGCTCTGGTTACTTTGCGTAAAGTTGCCGTATGGTTCTCGGACATCTGGGATAAGTACGTGATGTTTATCAAGACCAACATTCCATCCGTATACGAAGCCCATCGCATTCAGCACTTCACGCTGATTGGCATTATTGCTATTTTTGCTTTGATCCTTCTTCTGGTAGTAGGAGCTATCACGCTTCTCTGACCGGAACCTTCTGCGAAAGGGGACGTCTTTATGCAAGACAAGAATTATGACCCTGTATTTTTCGAAAATCTCTCGAAGGAAAACCTGTTTTCTATCTTCATGAACCAGGTCGATTTCTATGTATATTTCAAGGACGTCAATCTGAAATATGTCACATGTTCCAGTTCTTTTGCCAGATTGATGGGCTATTCCACACCCGCCTCCATCGTGGGCAAGCAGCTTCAGGATCTGGTCCTTCCGGAGCAGGCAGAGCATATCCTGGCGGAAGAGAAGCGGATCATGGAGAGCCGTACTCCTTCCATCGGTATGGAAGAACACGTAGATCTTTCTACATCCAAGTCCCAGTTAGCAGATGTTTGGATCTCCACATCCATCTACCCGCTTATCGATAACAACGGGCAGATCTGTGGCGTATGGGGTATCTCACGGGATATTTCCGAGCGGAAGAACACAGAACAGAAACTGGTCCAGAAGAATAAGCAGTGCGATGAACTGAATTCTAAGATCCACAAGCTGTCCACCAGTGACGAGGTGACCGGTCTTTATAACCGTCGTTATTTCGAGGAGATGATCGCCCGCAATATGCGTCTTTTCTCTCGTGTACGCGGTCGCGGATATACCGCCGGTTTTTCTATCGTATTGATGGACATCGATGGTTTCACCGCATTCTGCACGGCTAATGGTACTCAGATCCGAGATGCGGCTCTGCAGTATGTTGCCGGGATCCTTCTCAGCTGTTCCCGTTCTTCGGACGATGTTTTCCGTGTCGGAAACGATGAGTTCGCCCTGCTTCTTTCGGATACCAATTCAGACGGGGCACAGACCGTTGCCGCTCGTGTGAGAGATGCCTTGAAACGTACACCGTTCCGCACTGAGGACAAGGTGTTCGATCTTACTTTGAGCTTTGGATTCTCCTCTTTCGAGGATCAGCTGGATGCCTCGGAACTGATCATGCAGGCGGACCAGAGCCTCTTCGATGCGAAGGGCAAGCGGAAAACGAAGAAAGGTTCCAAGAAGTCCGGATCCTAAGATCTGGGCATCCATTCCGTTCCCTCCGGGAACAGGTATCCATAGTAATCTTTATCAATGATATGCGCGGAATTCCAGAACAGATCGTTCACGTACTGGATGCATTCTTTCACGTACTCTTTCGAGATGTCCTCATCTGTCAAAGGAGTGACCTTGTTCTTTCCGGCGTTGTACATGATCTTGTCGTTAATGAAGCTCTTGTCATCGAAGATCACCCAGTTGGCTTCCGGAGCGAAGATATCTGTTCCGATGTAAAGCCGGGAATCATAAGTCAGACCGAAAAGGTTGGACAACGTCGGTGCAATATCCAGACTGGAACAATACTTATCTACATATACCGGTTCTTCCATATCCGCGCACCAGAGAATAAAAGAGTTCTCATACTGGGAGAAAGGAAGTTCCAGTTTCTTACCGGCCAGTTCTTCGTACTGCTTATGGGTAAGGCCATACGGATAGTGGTCCGCGCCAAAAGCAATTACCGTGTTCTCCAGTTGTCCTGCATCTTTCAGCTGCTGGATCAGAAGCTCCAAAGCCTTATCCAGTTCGATCTGGCAGGCAATGTATGCCCGTACCTCGGAACTGTACTGCAGATTCTTGACCAGGTCCTTATGCTTGGAAGACATTCTGTTATCGCCAAAGGCATAGGGAAGGTGACCGCTGACCGTCATATAGTAAGTGTGGAAAGGCTGACCGTTGAGGTAATCCGGTGTAGACAGCTCGATCATCTCCACATCTGACTCCGGCCACTGCTTCTTGACATCCAGTCCGTGGCCCAGCGCCTTATAAGTGTAGCCCATGGCCGGATAGGAACGGTCACGATGGTAGTAGGTATAGGTGTTGTTGTGATAAGCATTGGTCTGATACCCCAGTCCCCGGAACTGGTTTCCAAAAGCAAAGGGCATATAGTTCTTCCCGACTTTCGAGTAGCTCCAGATACCGGATTTCGGGATCAGACCGGTGGTCTCGACGAATTCTCCGTCCGACGTACTGACGTACCAGTACGGAGTATAGAAATGCCGGAAAACAAAGCCTGTGGTAGAAAGCTTATAAAGTGTCGGCGTGAGCTGAGGATCGATGACAAATCCGGAGAAACCTTCCGCTGTCAGAAGGATCAGGTTCTTCCCGGCAAAGCGTCCGGTATATTCATTCTGGGTCGTAGGTTCTCTCTGGGAAAAGAACTCGTTCATGCGCTGGTAGATCTTGTCTTTCTCATCCAGGTTGAACTGGATATCCATCACATTCTTACCGTAGGGAGTCGGTGTCGGCGGGATCGGTGTAGGGGTCGCATCCGGTTCTGGCGTCGGCGGAACAGGTGTCGGCGTCGCAGTAGGAAGCGGCTTGGTCTCTTCTGTCGGAAGGGTCTCAAACTCCACGTCTTCCACTTCGATATCCGTATCTTCCGCAAATGAGATCTTCAGGACATTGAATCGGAAATCCAGTACCATGGTGGGAAGCAGTCCGAACTTCCGGATAGACGGTTCCTGGGAGAACTCAGTCAGATACAGTCTTCTTCCGCAGGTCGCACCCTTTCTGTCAGAGAGCGTCAGGAGTATAGCACTTGAAGTCACCGCGATCCAGGCAGCAAGAAGGATCACCGGGATCCTTTTCCATACGGGAACTTCCCGCACGGCTCTTCTTCCGAAGATCCAGTACAGAACAGAAGGAAGAAGGAATATCAGGATCCCCCACCAGCCCTCCTTGATGGCATTCCAGACCACATCGGAAAACTCGATGACGGCATTGGTGCCCTGCAGGGAGGCCCAGATAAAGATGGTCCCGAAAATACGGTAATAGATATACTGAGCAATATAGACGATCGTCAATATATTTATCGTAAGGCCGACGGCAATAACACGAAACTTCCGGAAAGGAAAAAGGTAGATCAGGAGCGTAAGAAATCCGGCTCCTGCCAAGGAGAATAAAACGGAGTAGATAGTCAGTCCCGACTCGATAAGAAGGGCGAAACAAAACTCGAAAAGAAGAACGATCAGCGGGATCCCGAGAAGTGCGAGACAACGGCGTAACGAGCCCTTCTCTCGAAGCGCTTCCGGTGGTTTGACATCATGGGTATCCACTCGTTCTTCCTGCATACATTACCCCTCTTTCTTGTGACAAGAACTCAGATCGAAAGATTCCAGAAAATCTTCTCCTTTCTGGACTTCGTGGAAAGACAGTTCCGGATAATCCAGCTGACGCATGACTTCATAAAGCGCGATAGCCACGGCATTGGAAAGATTCAGGCTGCGGCAGTTCCCTGACATAGGGATGCGGAAACACTGATCCAGATGCGCACGAAGACGGTCGTAGGGAATGCCGGTGCTTTCTTTACCGAAGATGAGGTAGATGTCCCCTTCCACACGGGTGAAATCGAATCCGCTGTGGGGCTTTTTGCCATAGCGGGTCATATAGAAATAGGTCCCCGGATTCTTGCTTTCAAAGTCTTCGAAATTCTCGTACAGAGTATACTCTGCCATATCCAGGTGATTGGATGCAGATCTCTTCAGGGACTCGGGAGTCAGCTCGAAACCGAGGGGCTTGATGATGTGTACTTTGGTATTGGTGGCTACGCAGGTGCGCAGTATGTTTCCCGTATTCTGCGGGATCTCAGGTTCAAACAAAACTACATGGACGGCCATTTCCTGTTATTAACCTTCTTTGCTCTGACTTACGAAAGAGCCGGCTTCGAATGTGGCCCTTTCTTCTTAAGATTAGCATAACCTGCGATATTTGTCGCATGATCTCACGTCGGTCTATTTCCGGATCTTAAATGGTCGTTTTTTGGTCTCGGTTTCGAGTTTCCTTCTGTTCTTGATCAGGATGAACTGAATATATGCATAAAGTGCGAGAACAATGATCACCACAGCGAACAGCGTCCAGGCCGCCACATAAAGGAACAGGTCCAGGAAATCGCCGGCGGTCAGCGTGCCTGCATCGGCGCCGCTATACTGCTTCACCAGGAAAAGGATCGTCGTGATGACCGGGATCATGGCGGCCATGAAGATGAATACCTTTCCGTATGTCTTCTTCATGTTCAACTCCATGCTCTGCTCCGTGCAGAGCCGGTACATGCCCGTGGTCTCGGTCTGTCCGCTTCTTATCGCTTCACGATAGTGTTCGGAGGCCTTACTCATTAACTCCTGCCGGGTAAGATCTGTTCTGCCTTTGAGGGCTTTGCGCTTGCCCCGGGCCAGAGAATAGTAGAGGTTTCCCAGAATATGGTCCACATTCTCCAGATGGAATTTCTCCCGGGCCTGACTGAGGACCTGAATCGTATCCAGAGCTTTTTCCGGATGAAGCGCGGCATCCAGAACACCCAGAACATAGCATTTCTCACGGGATTCCGGCTGCGACTCGATAAAAGACAGTAATGCCCGGTCTTCTTCGGATGACAGATCCGAGCCTTCCGCCAGAACCTTGGCAAGCGGCAGGAAAAGCATCGCATCGGTTTCCTTCTTTTCCGCGAGATCCTTGAGGATCTTCATGGCATGTACGACCTTCTCGTTTTTCTCCAGTTCTCTCTTCTGATAGATCCGGTTATCTCCGGTGATCGTGCGGTTGTTCAGTCCGAAGGACTGGTAGATCGAATAACAGTTCAGCAGGATCTGGCAATATGCATATCTGGCCCGCAGAGAGTCGGATTGAAACTCATCGGCCGAATATTCGTAAAGACCGCATGCGGAACGAAGGTCGACCCGCATCTCGTCTCCCCAGAAGCTTCTTTCTGCCACTTCTTTCGTGGCGTCAGGAATGGCACCTGCCGAAGCAATACACATAAAATGGACCTCTTTGCGGAGAGCTTCTTCCGAGGGTTCCCCGTTCTTATAGGCCAGCGCAGTTTTGTAGGCTGCCAACGGATGACCCTGCTGGGCACTTTCTTCGTACAAACGGTCGATCTCGCTTCGGATTTCTGTATTCTCTGCATTTTCCGGAGTATCCAGTAGTTCTGCAAGTTCGAACATGGCTTCGTAATTCTCTTCATTGGCGGCCAGTCGGAAATAGTGCTCAGCCCGCTTTGTGTCCGGACCAACATCACTGTTGCGCAGGAAGTACCCGCCCAGGAAAAGGGCCGAACGGGCAAAACCACTGTTCGCGGCAACCATTTCCAGGTTGATAGCGCGCTCATCGTAGGGATCTTCCTCCAAAAGCAGATTGGCCAATAGATGGTACGCACGCGTATTGCCCATCTTCGCACCCATCTCCAGAAGCAGGGCCGCTTTCTCTCTATTGGGCTCGCAGCCGATGCCGGCACGGTAACATACCGCCAGACACACGATGGCCGAGTGATGGCCGCCCTGCGCACCCTTCTCGTAGTAGCGGAATGCCTCTTCTTTCGAAACTTCGACACCCACGCCATTCTCATAACATAATCCGGTTTCTACACAGCCAGGAATAAAGCCCTTATCTGCAGAAGCTTTGAAATATTCGAAAGATTTCTTATCGTCCTTTTCTATGGTCACTGCACCGTCCCGATAGAAGAAGGCAACTCGGTACATGGCTTCTGCGACGCCCTTATCGGCCGCTTCCAGGATCAGCTGAATGCCCTTCTTCTCATCCTTCTCGCAACCCAGACCCATATCCAGCATCATGCCGAGATTAAAGGTAGCAAGAGGGAATCCGTTATCATGCGCTTCTTTAAAAAGTGCATAGGCTTTCTCATAATCTTTCGTACAGCCGATTCCATCTCCGATGGCTTCACCCAGGACATAGCTGCCCAGCCGTTTATCCAGTTTCTGTGCGGATGTGAAGAGTTCCAATGCCTTCTTCTGGTCACGTTCCACACCGTCGCCGCGGGCATACTTCTGTCCCAGGCCTATCATGGCAACGGGGTGACCTTTATCTGCTGCGCGTTCCAGCCACATGGCGGCCTGTTCCGCATCTCGTTCCACATAGGTACCGGTATCGAACATTTTTCCCAGCGCCAGCCAGGCATTGATATCTCCGGCCGAGGCCGCCTTGCGATACCAGTCGTAAGCCTTCTCCAGGTCTTTCTCCACCGCGGTCCCGGTCTCATAGCAGCGACCTACATTAAAGCATGAGAAAGGATGGCCGGCTTCGGCAGATTCCATGAACATAGCGAACGCCTTGTCGTCCACTGTCTTCATCTTCCTTTCCCGGTCGAAAGCCGTTGCCGCCTGGGCGTTCGGATCGTGGAACATGTAGGCGTTAACGGTATCTTTTATCTTATCGTAGAATGTTCTTTCTTTCTCATCCATAAGCTGCGTATCTCTCTACCTCAAATTATCCGGCATACGATGTTTTTGTCAACATACCCGCAGTTTCATATGCCTTGAAGCAGCGAGGTCAAAACCTCCTGCAGCACCTGAGGATCCGCTTTGCCTTTCGTGACCCGCATACATTGTCCCAGCAGGAACTGGAAGTTCTTAGTTTTTCCACCTCGGTATTCGTCTACGGCCTTAGTGTTCTTCTCGATCACTTCCTGCACCACCGGCTTAAGCAGATCCGGATCCGAGACCTGCCACAGGTCATGTGCTTCAGCATATTCACCTGGAACCGCACCTTCTTCAAAAGCGGCCTTCAGGATCACTTTACCCGATGCGCGGGAGATCTTCCCTTCTTTTACCAGCAGGATGATCTCTCCCAGGGATTCCTCCCGGATCGACAGATCTTCCGGAGTCAGGCCACTGTCATTGAGAAGCTTCAGCAGTTCTCCCATGATCCAGTTAGAGGCCTCTTTCGGGTCTCCGCAGATCTCGGTCGTCTGCTCCAGAAGTTCGGATAATTCTCTGGCCGAAGTCAGAATTCCGGCGTCATATTCGGGGAGATGGAGCTCCTCGATATATCTTCTCTTCTTCTCCTGAGGAAGTTCCGGAAGATTATATCGAAACTCATCTATCTTTTCTTCCGTGATATGGAGCACCGGCAGATCCGGCTCAGGAAAATACTTATATTCTGCGGCATCTTCTTTCTTTCTCATGGAGAAAGATGCCTCTTTTTCTTCGTCCCAACGACGGGTCTCTCTCGGGATGATCCCGCCTTCACGGACGATATTCCACTGTCGCTGCGCCTCGTATTCGATGGCTTTAGCCACCGCGCGGAACGAGGCCAGATTCTTCATTTCCGTACGGGTTCCCAGAGTCTCCGAACCCAGGGGTCTCACGGAAAGATTCACATCCGCACGAAGGGATCCTTCCTGCATCTTACAGTCCGATACGCCCAGGAATTTCAGCATGGTCTTCAGCTGTTCAAGAAATGCCACCACTTCCTCTGCACAGCGGAAATCCGGCTCCGTCACGATCTCCAGAAGCGGCACACCGCAACGGGAGAAGTCGATCCGGGTCGCGTTCTGAACCGGGTCGTGGATCAGTTTTCCCGCATCGTCTTCCATATGAAGTTCATGGATGCGGATACGCCTGGACTGTATCCCATCCTTCTTGTCCGGATCCGGATAATCGATCTCCAGGAAGCCGTTCCTGCCGATGGGGGCATAGAGCTGAGAGATCTGGTATCCCTTAGGAAGATCCGGGTAGAAATAATTCTTCCGGTCGAAGCGGCTTTCCTTCGTGACATCACAGTGGAGGGCAAGGGATGTCATAACAGCATAGTCCAGTACTTTCTTATTCAGGCGCGGTAGCGCACCGGGAAGACCGGCGCAGACTTCACAGATATGGGCATTAGGTGAGGCACCGAAAGTGGTCGGACAGGAGCAGAAGATCTTGGAGCGGGTCTTTAATTCCACATGCACTTCTAACCCTACGATGGTTTCAAAATCCTTCATGGCTCCGCCTCCTCTCTTCGTTTCTCCAGGAAACGGGCTGCGCCGAGAAGCTCCTGTTCACCGAAACGTGGCGCCACCAGCTGGATGCCGAGAGGCAGCCCATCCTCGGTTTCTCCGCCGGGTACACTGATCGCCGGAAGACCCGCCAGACTGGCCGGAACCGTGCAAAGGTCAGCCACGTATGTAGAAAGCGGATCCTGATCGATCTCACCCAGCAGCGGCGCTTCCCCTGTGGCCGACGGGAACAGCAGGATATCGTAATTCTGAAATACTTTATCGAAGGCTTCCTTCACCATGGTCCGTGCACGCTCGGCCTGGCGGTAGCAGTCATTGAAATGCTCGGAAGAAAGCACGTAATTTCCCAGAAGGATCCTTCTTTTCACTTCCAGACCGAAGCCGGAACTACGGGTCTTCGTATAAAGTTCCGAAAGATCCTTCGCATCCGGATCCCGATATCCGTAACGGATACCGTCATATCGGGAAAGATTGGAAGAGGCTTCCGCGGAGGACAGGATATAGTAGATCGCCACGCAGTAATCCAGTACCGGCATGTCGAATTCCTCCACATCGGCACCGGATCGGGAAAGAATGGTCTTTGTCTGTTCGATGGATCGTAAAGCGGACCCTTCTCCGAGAAGCTGTCTGGGGATACCGATCCTCTTCCCGGCGACATCGTACTCATCCATGGCCGAAAGGTCGATCTTCGGAGCCGAAATAGAGGTCTGATCCTTCTCATCTGCGCCTGTAACGATGTTATAAAGCGCGGCAGCATCGCAGGTTCCGCGGGTAATGGGTCCGGCCGTGTCCATGGAGGATGCAAAGGCTACCAGACCGTGTCTGGAAACCGATCCATAGGTCGGACGAAGTCCCACCAGTCCACAGAAAGCAGCCGGCTGACGGATCGATCCGCCGGTATCGGTACCCAAAGCGGCAAAAGCACCACCATATGCCACTGCCGCGGCTGATCCGCCGGAAGATCCTCCTGGGACCCGGCTTCTATCCTTCGGATGGTAGGTCGGTCCGAAGTAGGAGTGTTCTGTGGAAGAGCCCATACCGAACTCATCCATATTCGTTTTTCCGATCAGGATCGCCCCGGCCTCCTGAAGCTTCGCCACACAGGTGGCAGTATAAGGGGCCATAAATCCTTCCAGCATTTTTGATCCGCAGGTGGTCTTTTTTCCAGATAGCATCAGGTTGTCCTTTACGGCTATCGGAACACCCAGAAGCGGCGGAAGTACGGGCTTTTCGTCCTCCGAAGTATCTGCGCCGTGTACAGAAGATTCCCGGATCTTCTCATCGCATATACGGGCCTGTTCCAGCGCATCCTCCTTCCAAAAAGAGAGGTAGGCATGCACCATAGATTCATGTCCATCTATATTTTCCAGAACTGCCAGAACCGCTTCTTCCGAGGTCACTTTCTGCTCCCGGATCGCCTGGGCCAGTTCTATCGCTGATAGGGAAAGGATCTCATCTCTCGTCATGGGCAGGCCCTCACTCTACGGCTCTCGGCACGGTAAACATGCCATCCTGCGCCAGAGGCGCCTGTTCCAGGATCTTCAGCGGAAGGTCGGATTCAGAAGCTTCATCTTCCCTCAGAACATCTTCGTCTACAGAAGTCTCATATTCAGCCACACCGGAAGTATCCAGCTCCGCTATACGCTCCATGTAAGGCACGATCCGCGCCAGATCAGAAAAGAGGATCTCTTCTTCCTCCTTCGACAAGGACAACCCCGCAAGACGGGCGATCCGCGCCATTTCTTCTTCCCTGCTGCGACTCATCTTTTTCCCTTCTTCCTTTCACGAATCCGACGATTATAAAATAATTGTAGCATTATCCTAACGTGATTCCATAGCAAAAAGCGAGACAAATACCGCACGAAAAGAAACCATTCCCGGCCCGACTACGGCGATTCTACGTCAAAGGTCGGAAATTGTAGTAGAATGGGCATACTATAGTATATGGAACAGGAGAAGATATGGTTTCCTTGTTGATTCGAAAACTGGTACCGGGTGTGAAGAATCCCAAGCAGCCAGAGGTGCGCCGGAAAGTCGGAAGCATCTGCGGCGCCTGCGGTATTTTCTTCAATATCCTTCTTTTCCTGGGAAAACTCGTTATGGGTATCCTCACCCACTCCATCGCCATCGTCGGTGATGCTCTGAATAACCTTTCCGATGCCGGTTCATCCATCATTACCATGATCGGCTTCCGCCTGGCAGGCAAGGCACCGGACGCGGACCATCCTTTCGGACATGGCCGCATCGAGTATATCTCCGGTCTCATAGTGTCGCTTCTGATCTGCATCATGGGATTTGAACTGGGAAAGTCCTCCGTCGAGGGCATCATCCACCCCACCGCCGTAGACTGCACGGTCCCGGCCATTATCATTCTGGTAGCTTCCCTTCTGGTGAAGGCCTACATGATGTACTACAACTTCCACTGGGCCAAGGTCATTGATTCTGCCGCCATGCGGGCCACTGCCATCGACAGCCGGAATGACATGATCTCCACCTCCGTGGTACTTCTCGCCGTGATCTCAACCAAGTTTACCGACCTTCCGGTAGACGCATATATCGGTGTCGCGCTGGCTGTCTTCATCCTCTATTCCGGAGTCAATGCCGCCAAAGACACTATCGAGCCTCTTCTGGGCACCCCTCCGTCCAAGGAATTCCTGGACCGGATCTCCGAGATCGTTCTTTCTCAGGAATGCGTCAGCGGGATCCACGACGTGGTGGTCCACGACTACGGCCCCGGCAGAAAGATGGTCTCTCTTCATGCCGAAGTGTCTGCCTTCCAGGATATGTTCTACATCCACGACTGCATCGACAATATCGAGATGGAGCTGGCCCGTGAACTGGATTGCGAAGCCGTGATCCACATGGACCCCATCGATACCAAGAATAAGGACCTGATGCGTCTGCAGGAAGAAGCCCGGGAGATCGTCCGTGCCATCGATCCGCGGATCACGATCCACGATTTCCGCATGGTCCCCGGCGAGAGTCACACCAACCTGATCTTCGATATGGTGGTGCCTCACGATATTCATACTTCGGAAAAAGAACTGATCCAGCGAGTGCGTGATGAAGTCCTGAAAGTGCATCCGCATCATTACTGCGTCATCAAGATCGACCGGTCATACGTATGAATGGGGAGCAAGGTAAAAACCTGAAACCTTCACGAGGACCGGAAACCACTACGGTGCCCGCCTCGTCAGCTTCGGGCAGAACCTCTTCCAAAGGTGATTTTTCCAAAGGCAAAGTATCCTATCTGATCCTGAAACTGGGTCTTCCCATTATGCTGGCCGAGATGGTGGTCGTACTCTACAACATCGTCGACCGTGCCTACATCGGACACATGGGAGAATCCAGTACCTATGCCATCACGGGCCTGGGCGTATGTTTCCCGCTGATCACATTGATCAGTGCTTTTGCCAACTTATGCAGCACCGGCGGTACAACGCTGGCCACCATCGCCCGAGGCGAGAAAGACGATGACAAAGCCGAGCGCATGATGGGTACTTCTTTCACCTTGCTGCTCCTCATCGGCGCCACCCTTACGGTGCTTCTTTTCACCCTGGCACCCTGGATCCTGGAGCTTCTCGGCGGTGATGACAATTCGCTTCCCTATGCCATCGGTTACTTCCGGATCTATGTTCTGGGTACGATCCCGGTACTCCTCAGTCTGGGTATGAATCCATACATCAATGCCCAGGGATTCCCGAAGATCGGCATGGTCACCGTGATCCTCGGTGCCGTGCTGAATATCGCCCTGGATCCGCTCTTTATCTTTGTCTTCGATATGGGCATCCGCGGTGCCGCCCTGGCCACGGTCCTCTCCCAGAGCGCCGGCGCCACGTGGGTAGTGCTTTTCCTAAGGAGTAAGAAACCACCGCTCCGCCTGCGGAAACTGGGCATCGACCGGGCACAGCTGGGAGGCCTTCTGAAACTGGGCGCCACCGGCTTTACGTTCCGCGTCACCACTAGCTTCACCCAGGCCATCGTCAACGTCATGCTGAAATCCTGGGGCGGCGCCCTCAGTACCATCTATGTCGGCGCCATGAGCCTGACCAACTCGGTACGAGAGATCATGAGCCTGCCGAACAGCGGACTTACCAACGCAGGCCAGACTGTCATGAGTTATAACTATGGTGCAGATAAGCCGAAAAGAGTCTCGGAAAGCATTCGCTTTATCTTCCTCAGCGGCCTTGCCATCAACACCTTGATGTGGGCCGTGATGATGGTCTTCCCGCAGCCTCTGATCCGAATTTTCTCGGATGATCCCGAACTGATCGAGATGACTGTCCACTGCGGAAGGATCTACTTCATGGCCTTCCCCTTCATGGCCCTGCAGATGGCCGGACAGTCCACCTTCGTGGCCCTCAACTATCCTAAGCACGCATTGTTCTTCTCCATGCTGAGAAAGATCCTTCTGGTCACACCGCTGACACTGCTTCTCCCCGGAATCGGACTGGGTGTCGATGGTGTATTCTGGGCCGAGTGCATCAGCCAGCTGACCGGCGCCAGCATCTGCTTTACCACCATGTATTTCGTGATCTGGCGGAAGATGAAGCGCAGAGCCGTCGAAGCTTCGGGAAAAAGCGATGTATCTTAAGCGCCATCTTATTGAAGTATCCGTGTAAGGTAAAAATGGTAAAATAGGGGTACATGTCAGGAGGATCTATGTACATGAAGATTACGGAAAAGCTGGAAAACAAGCGTATTTTGATATGGGGTAAAGGCCGGGAAGGTAAATCCACCGAACGGTTCCTGGAGACACACTGCCCGGGTGCAGTTTTCTTCAGCGTGGAAGGATCGGAGGAAGAGATCACTGCGAAGTCCGTGGACTACGATCTGATCATCAAGAGTCCGGGCATCATTACCCACGAAACAAACCCGAAATACATCTCCCAGACCCGTCTATTCATGGAAGAATTCTCCTCCCAGGTCATCGGTATCACCGGTACCAAGGGCAAGAGCACTACTTCTTCTCTCCTGTATCACGTCCTGCATGACCTTCGGAACGGGAACGCCATCCTCTGCGGAAACATCGGTTTTCCCTGCTTCGATTACTACGATCAGATCGACCCGGAGACCCTTATCGTTTACGAGTTAAGCTGCCACCAGCTCTCTGATCTGGATACTTCCCCGCATATTGCGGTGTTCCTCAACCTTTACGAGGATCACCTGGACCGGTATATCACCATGGAGAACTATTTCCGGGCCAAGCAGAATATCACGATCCATCAGGGGCCTTCGGACTATCTCTTCTACGGAAACGACGTTCCTCAGATCGAGACGGAAGCGAAGAAAGTGATGTTGGATTTCGATTCATCGATGAACTTCGATATGAATCTGAAGGGTGCCCATAACCGCTTCAATGCTACTTTCGTTTACCGTATCTGCACCGAGATCTTCGGTCTGGATGCCGACGCAGTACGTAGAAGCATCGAGACCTTCACCGGCCTGCATCACCGTCTGGAATTCATAGGTAACTTCGATGGCATCGATTATTACAACGATTCCATCTCCACCATTCCGCAGGCGACCATCCAGGCTGCCACCAGCATCGCCAATACCGGCACGCTCCTGATCGGCGGCATGGATCGAGGCATCGATTACACCACGCTCATCGCCTTCGTGAAGGAGCATCCGGAATACCAATATATCTTCGCATATGAGAGCGGCAGACGTATCTTCGAGGATGTCGGGGATCTTCCCTACTGTCATCTGGTAGAAGACCTGAAGGAATCCCTCGATCTGGCCCGGAAACTCACGCCGGCCGGCAAAGCCTGCATCATGTCTCCGGCCGCTGCATCCTACACGCATTTCAAGGATTTCGAAGCCCGCGGCGAGAAGTTCTGCCAGCTGGTAAAGGGAGAGACGACTCTCGTTTTTACCGGAGATATCGGCTTCGACCGTTACATGGATCACAAGTGGGAGGATCCGAAACTTCTTTCCAAAAAGATCCAGAATGTGCTGTCTTTCGCTGATCACGTCATCGCCAATGTGGAAGGCCCCATCATGGAGTGCCCGAAGAACGACGTGAACGAAGGCGCCAAGCAGCTTCTCCATTTTATGGATCCTGCCGTGGCGGATTTTCTTGCCGCCAACCACTGCGATATCTGGAATATCTGCAATAACCACATCATGGATGCCGGTCCCGAAGGCATCGCCGCGACTCTGGCCGAAGCCGGCAAGCGAGGGATCTCCACGATCGGCGCCGGTATGAATATCGAGGAAGCCCGAAAGATCCTCTACCTTCCGGAAGCAGGCGGTATCGGCATGTTCGGTGTCGGCTACCAGCGCGCCTGCCGGAAAGCCGATGTAGATAAGCCCGGCTGCTTCAGCTGGAGCGATCTGGACGCGATCCGCGAAGCCATCACGGAGATCAAGAAGACCTGCCGCTGGTGCATCGTCGTGGCCCACGCCGGCGAGGAATTCACACCCCTTCCGTCACCTTATACCCGGGACCGCTACCATCTGTATCTGGAGATGGGCGCCGACATCGTCGTATCCCACCACCCGCACGTTCCCATGAATTATGAGACCGTCGGAGAGAAGGCGATCTTCTATTCCCTGGGTAATTTCATTTTCGATACGGATTACCAGCGTTCCCAGTTTAATACGGAAAAAGGACTACTCCTGCAGTTGAAGCTTTCCAAGGAGTCTTTCTCATTTACTCCCTACGGAATCGATATCCTCCGGGGTGAAGAGCATGTGGATATCGGCGAGCTGCCGGTGATCTTCCAGGATGTACAGGAAGAAGAATATAAGCTTCTCTCCCCGCTTTCCGCCAAGATGCACATCGCCGCGACCCGTCGTCAGATGGCCTATCTGGACCCGAAGCGTTTCGCCAACGCTACTGAAGCCGAGTGGAAAGCCCATTTCGAAGAACCCATGCGCACCGGAAGAGTGCCGGGCGAGACACTGGATTTCTTCATCCTCTGTCCTCTGGCGGAGAAAGAAAAGGAAGAAGCCTGGAAACAGAGCAAACACACGGATATCGTGAAATATATTCAGGATCAGATGTGATCCGTTTTCCCGAGAGAAAAAGGAAGCTGCCTCAGTGATTTGAGACAGCTTCTTTACTTTAGATACTTTTTTCCGGCCGGAGACTTATTCTCCCAGCTGTTCCTGCTCGTAGATGACATTGAGCATTTTAGCTGTAGCCTTAATGGCGGCGGCAACCTGGTCACGATCGAGACCACGGGTCTTGAACTCATGTTCTCCGTCACGCCATGTGATAACACTCTCTACGAAAGCATTTGTACGACCTCCCGGTGGGATCGTCACAGAGTAGTCGGCGAAGAACGGCAGTGTCCTTCCGAACTGTTGGTATACTTTCTGCAAGGCCCGCATGAAGGCGTCGAACTGACCTTCACCGGAAGCGCTGGCTTCGTGGACTTTATCGTCGATCTGGATACGCATGGTAGCTACAGGATTCAGGTCCCGCGCATGGCAGACATAGTAATTCAGGATCTTAACATGGGATTCACCATTGCCCTTACCCAGTACGTCCGCCACAATATAGGGAAGCTCGTCCGTCATGACGCTCTCCTTATTATCCCCCATCTCTACGATGCGGGCCGTAACTTTCTCCAGGGATTCCTTATCCAGATCCAGTCCGAATTCTTCCAGGTTCTTAGCGATACTGGCCCGTCCGCTGGATTTACCCAGTGCGTACTGACGCAGACGTCCGAATCTCTCCGGTGCCAGCTTGTTGCAGTACAGGGAATCCTTCGTGTCGCCGTCCGCATGGACGCCGCAGGTCTGTGTAAATACCGATGCACCGGTAATAGGCTGGTTCTTCGGGATCCTCATACCCGAGAAGCTCTCGACCATCTTACTGACATGTTCCAGGGCGGTCTCCTTAACACCGATCTCCCGGTTCTCACAGAAGTCCGTGACCGCTCCGACTATGGAAGCCAGCGGTGCATTTCCTGCCCGCTCGCCCAGGCCGTTGACCGTAACATGCACGCCCTTGGCGCCGGCTTTTACCGCCATGATGGTATTACCGACAGACATATCGTAGTCGTTGTGGGCATGGAAATCGAAGTGTACCTCCGGGAACATGGCCGTCATCTTGGAAACATATTCATATGTCATATCCGGTGTCAGAACACCCAGCGTATCCGCCAGCATGATGCGCTCCACCGGCAGGACCGAAAGCTCGCTGACCAGCATTTTGACATAGTCGAAATCATTCTGGACGCCATTGGACCAGTCTTCGAGATAGATATTGACCTTCATGTCGCGGAAGACTGCATCCTCGATCAGATGACGGATCTCACCGACATGCTGCTCGGGGGTCTTCCCCAGCTGCGCCGTCAGGTGATGAAGCGAGCTTTTGCAAAGAAGGTTCACGACACGGCCGCCGGCATTCTCGATCCAGGAAAGAGAGTGGCCACGGTCTACGAAGGCCAGAACTTCGACCTTCTCCAGGTATCCCTTTTTCTTGGCCCATTCCGTGATCTTCTGCAGAGCTTCGAAATCTCCGTCAGAAATGCGTGCAGAGGTGACTTCGACGCGGTCGACCCGGACCTCGTCCAGAAGGATCTTGGCAATACTGAGTTTTTCGTTCGGGGAGAAAGAAACTCCCGGGGTCTGCTCACCATCCCGCAGGGTGGTGTCCATGATTTCCAGCTTCATAAATGTCACCTGCTTTCAGACACAGTATAGCAGAAAGTGTATATAAATGCGCCGAACTGTTTTCTTTTTTGATATTTTTTGAGATAATGATGTTGTGTTTTTAACAAAAAAATATTAATCAGGGAGTGATGATCATGGCGAAAGAAAAAAACAATGCTTCTTTCTCGAATGAAGTCATTCTGGAGATCATCCGGAATTACTCCAATGATACGATATATTTTAAGGACGAGCAGTCCCGCTTTATCTGGAACAGCAGAGCCCATGCCGCACAGTTCGGCATTAACGACCCCAAGGAGATGGTCGGCAAGACCGACTTCGACTATTTTCCGAAAGACTTCGCTACCCGTGCCCGTAAGGAAGAGCTGGAGATCATGGAGACCAAGAATCCTCTGATCTCGAATATCGAGAAACTGGAGAAGGCCGACGGATCCGTAATCTGGTATTCGGCCTCCAAGTACCCTGTTTTCAACGATAAGGGTGAAGTGATCGGCACCTGGGGCATTTCCCGTAACATCACGGCCCTGAAGACCGTGGAGGAAGAGCTCAGCCGTACCAATGAGAAACTGAAGAGATTGTCCCAGATCGACGATCTTACCGGACTTTTCAACAGAAGATATTTCTACGAGATGGTGGAGAAGACCGCCTATCAGTACGACCGCAGAAGGTCTCCGGGAGAGGCAGAAGATCCGAAGAATACTTTCTCCCTGATCTCTCTGGATATCGACCACTTCAAGAAGATCAACGATGAATACGGACACAGCAAGGGCGACGATGTGCTTCGTCTTGTAGCCGGCATTCTGACTTCCCAGTGCCGTAAGTCCGATATGGTCTTCCGTATAGACGGTGATGAATTTATGATGTTGCTTCCGGATACTCCGCTGAAGGGCGCCAAAGTCCAGGCCGAGCGTGTCCGTGCCGCATTATCCAGCTCGCCGATCATCTTAGACGACAATAAGCCGACCCTGCATCTTTCTGCCAGCATGGGTATTTCCAGTTATTCGGAAAACAGCAATGTTGCGGAACTGATCCGTATGGCAGACGACCGCTTATACACGTCCAAGAACATCGGACGCAACTGCGTGACCTGATTATCCTGATTGGATCCGGATCTATCGGAATTACGGGGCAGTATTGCCCTTCTCTTTGTATGCCAGAAGAGCTTTTCGGGCGAAATCTTCGTTGATCGTGTCGAGATACGGAAGTTTGTAGTCATCTCCATATCTGCGCTTCAGGGCCAGCTCGATGAGATGGTCGGTCATTTTCGGATTCTTCGGAAGAAAACTTCCGTGGGAATAGGTGCAGTATACATTGTGGTAGATCGCGCCTTCGTACCCGTCTTTACCGTTATTTCCCGCACCCTCGATGACCTTCGCCATCGGCTTGACGGAATCTCCCAGATAAGTACGTCCGCTGTGGTTCTCGAAACCATACAGTTTCCCGGAGTCCGGGTCATCGTCACTCTTAAGGAAATCGGCTTCATAGATCGTATCCTGGATATACCGGACATCTTCGCCCACCGTATACACATCGATGGCTCCCAGACACTCGATCTTCGTGCCGTCATGTTCCTGATAGAATTTACCCAGCATCTGGTAACCACCGCAGATACAGAGGAATACCATATCTTTCTCAATGGCTTCCTTGACCTTCGGTCCCTTCACTTCCACGAAATCCTTACGGATCACGTTCTGCTCCGCATCCTGCCCGCCTCCGAGAAAGACGATGTCGAAATCCTTCTCATCGAAATCATCGCCGATAGAAACCGGCACCAGTTTGACCTTGATTCCCCGCTGCTCCGCACGGCGGATCAGGCTCAGGACATTTCCCCGGTCTCCGTAGAGATTCAGGAGGTCCGGATACATATGGCATATACGAAGTTCGATGTCAGTATTTTCCATTGCAAAAACACTTTCCTTTCGTCATTTCCAGAAGTCTTTCAGGTGATAACGTTTCACCAGGATGGATCGAAGCGCCAGCATGGACGTATAGTTCGGAAGGATATAAAGACATTTTCCTTCCGCAGAGTCCGAGATCGCCTGATCCAGAAGTTCCGCGCATTCTTCCATCGGCTTGGCAATGATGCGGTCTCTTTCCACTCCGGAATAGAGGATACGAAGCATCATGTCACCGTATCTGTCACCCGAAACATAGACCTTCTTCGGGAATTCCTTGGATTCGAAGTCCACATCCCAGATCCAGGAAACATCTTTACCGTCTGCGATATTACTGTTAAGGAGCATATAGATACCATCGGCATCCGAGGCACCGGCCACCAGGGACAACGCACGGTCCAGGCCCACCGGGTTCTTCACCAGAAGGACACAGATTTTCTTGTTTCCGATGCTGATCTTCTCCATACGGCCGAAAGCCGCTTCCACGTGTTCCAGTGCATTGCAGCATTTCTCGAAAGAAAGGCCTTCCGTATCGCCGATCTTCTCTCCCATGCGGACACAAGCCGCTACGGCTGAGATGGAATTATAGAAGTTATGCATACCCGGGATCGGAAGCTTGACCCGTTTCTCGATAAACTTCGGAGCGCCTGCTTCTGCTGCCTCGCCCGGCATACGATCCGCACGGTCACCCATCTGTCCTCCGTCGCAGAGGGAAAGCTCATAACCTTCATCGGAAGGATTTCTGGCCAGATCGTATTTCAGGAAGAACCGGGGCGACTGTCTCTTCTTCCCGCACTTACTGCAGGAGAAAGCACCGAGATGCCCGAAACTTCTGGCAGAATAATCGTATTTCGTCTTACAGCCGGTACAGTATTCCGCATCCGAAGAAGCCGGAAGGATACCGGACTTGCCAGGATAAGTCATGTTATTGAACCGCATCGAACTTTCGGAAAAACCATAAAAGCATGTACGGTCCTCTCTTCCCTTGAAAAGCTCTGAAACCAGTGAATCATCGCTGTTCAGTAGTATGTCCGCTTCACAGGTGTCCAGACCCTTGGCGATCAGTTCTCTTGTGTGGGCCAGTTCACCGAATCGGTCCAGCTGGTCACGGAAAAGATTCGTTACCACCGATATTTTCGGTTTAATCTGACAGGCGATCTTTCCATATGCCGCTTCATCTGTCTCCAGTACGCAGATGACCTTCTTCCCTTCCTTCTCCGCTTTCTTCATGTCTTTTCTGCCGAAGATCATGGAGGTCGTCACACCAGAGAGAAGATTGGCTCCGGAAACATTGGTAACGACTGTATAGCCGCAGTTTCTGAATATATCGGTAATCATGTGGGTAGTTGTCGTCTTGCCGTTCGTACCGGTGATCGTAACACAATCTCTGCCGTCACAGAGCTTCTGAAGAATCTTCGGATCCACCTTTACGGCCACTTTTCCCGGAAGGGTCGTCGCACCACGTCCGATGACCCGAAGGCCGAAGCGGACCATTTTTGCCGAAGCAATAGCTGCGTAAAAACGCAATGAACTCATTCTTTTTCCCCTTATATCCTGTATTTCGACTGATCGTCAGATCAGATGTCCGATGACCAGAAGACGGTGCGTTGCCACACCCAAAGGAGTACACGTGACCAGTGTCACCTGTTTTCCTTCTCCGTAATTGATATCTGCATAGAAATCCAGATCTTCCGGCTTAACAGCCTCTAAAATCTGATCCACACGGTATGTATAGACGGTTCCGTCCATAGCGGTAATGATCACGTCATCGCCGATCTTAACTTCACCCAGACTGTGGAAAAGCTTACCTTCCGCACGCATTCTGTGGCCGAGGATGACCATGTTGCCTTCCTGTCCCGGATCAGCCGTATTCTTCAGTCTTCCTGCACCATAACGCAAAGTCACGATTGTCGCATCGTTCCAAAGTGGAATATCGATATTGACCGATGGGATCTTGATCCGGCCCAGAGCCGTCAGGATCACCTCATCCGGCAGTTCAGCCACGATATCCTCATAGCTTGCAGTATTGCCGGTCAGCTCTTCTGCACCGAAGTCATAATCCTCAAAATCCTCACCATTTACTTCATTTCCGTTGGACTTAACTACGAAGACAGCCTGACTGCCTTCTGCGATACTCTCCATCATGTCATCCATGACAGCCTGACGCTTGATATTCTTGATCGGATCGATCAGAAGCAGGATCACACCTGCCACAAGACAGATCAAAGCAATGGCGATCAGTATAATGTTTCTATAATTTCTCTCGCGTGGATATCTTGCCATTCCCCAATATTACCTTCTTCGTATGTCTAAATCGTATATTTCGTCTGATAACGATGTTACATTCTCCCATTTTGACAACATCTGCCTGCAGAAATTTTCTACGCAAATATTATAACAGATACTTTCAAATAGTGGGAATTTCTGCTATGATTATTCTACTTTTTATTTGAATGGGTGCATGTTCGCACCAGTATTTCATGGGGACACAGGAACGGGTATGGATTTAAACACATTATGGAGCAAAACTCTTGATATATTAAGAGAAGAAGTTTCCGCAATCAAGTTCAAGACCTTTATTTCACCGATCAAGCCTGTCTTTATCAGTGAGGAAGTCCTGATCCTGTCCGTTCCGGATTCTTTCACCCAGGAACAACTGGTACCCATGATCCCTCTGATCAAGAATTGCGTTGCTGCCGTTAATGACCGGGAGCTTGAGATCCAGATCGAAGTGCAGGATTCTGCCGTTATCTTGAACATGATCCACCAGTATTCGGCCGAATCTTCGACAGTACCGAACTCCAGCACTTCTCAGATCAACCATAACTATACTTTCGATTCTTTTATCGTAGGAGCCGGAAACCGGTTCGCTCATGCAGCCTGTGTTTCTGTTGCGGAAGGAAGTAATCAGTACAATCCCTTATTCCTCTACGGAGGATCCGGTCTTGGTAAGACCCACCTGATGCAGGCCGTCGGCAACTACGTGATCAATAAGAAGCCTAATCTCAAGGTCGTATATGTAAACTGCGAGAGTTTCGTTAACGAGTTTATCGCAACGATCCGTGAAGGCAAGTATGACGATTTCCGTGAAAGATACAGAAATGCGGACTATCTCCTGATCGACGATATCCAGTTCCTGGAGCGTAAGGAGCAGACGCAGGTAGAGTTTTTCCATACATTTAATTCTCTTTATGAGTCCGGTAAAGTAATCATCATGACCTGTGATAAACCGCCGCAAAGCCTTTCTTCCCTGGAAGATCGTCTGCGTTCCCGTTTCTCATCCGGTCTGATCGTAGATATCCAGCCGCCGGACTATGAGACACGTATCGCTATCTTGAAGAAGAAAATGCAGGAAGATAACAAGATCCTTCCTGATTCTGTAGTGGATTATATCGCATCTAACTTCGCGTCTAATATCCGTGAACTGGAAGGTGCATATAAGACAGTGGTTGCTTATTGCCTTCTTTCCGGCTCTTTCTCACTGGAAGACGCGAAGATCGCCTTGAAGGACATTATTTCTCCGAATCACACGAAGCAGATCACTCCGAATCTGGTCGTGGAAGTGGTAGCGCGCTGCTACAATCTGAAAGTGGAAGATATCATGTCCAAGAAACGCAGCAAGGAGATCATCATTCCCCGTCAGATCTGCATGTACCTTTGCCGCTCGGAATTGAACATGACTTATCCGAAGATCGGAGAGTTTTTCGGTGGCAAAGATCACTCCACTGTCCTACACACTTGTAACAAAATTGAAAAATGTCTGAAAGAATCGGACGAAGAGATTACAAGCCATTTAGAGTCCATTAAGAAGCGTCTCTTTAACTGAAGTTTTCCACACTTTTTGGTTCATTTGTGGAAAACTTTCCATGGAAATCCAGTTGAAATAAAGTGCATAACATGAGGGTGTGAAATGTGTGTATAACACTCACTTCTTATCCACTCCTTTTCCACAACTTTTGAACATAAGAAATGCCTGTATTTCAACGTAAAATGGACTTTTACTACTTTTTCACACAGCATAATAATATAGAATAATATTCCTTTTATTCTTAGTTTTCTTAATTGTTTTAACAGGTCTTCCGAAGCGATTTTCATTTGAATCAGAAAAATTAAATTGTGGATAACTGTGGAAAACTTTCAGACTACAGAAAACTGCTTTTTTCTCGGTTTTTCTCCTCTCTTTTGCTTGATTATTTGTAGCATTTTTGTAATTTTCCTGTATAATAGATAGAGTAACTATTAAACAAATTGGAGGAAAAGATAACGATGAAACTTGTAAGTTCAAGAGACAATCTTGTAGAAGCGATTGCGATAGTACAGAAAGCAGTTTCAACTCGTTCAACTTTGCCGATATTAGATGGTATTTTAATTGAAGCGGGAAGCTCCGGAGTGAAGCTTACCGGATATGATTTAGAGACAGGTATTGAGGCGCTGGTTGATGCTGATGTTATGGAGGAAGGCGCAATTGTTATTCCTTCCCGTATTTTCGGTGAGATCGTAAGAAAGCTTCCTGAGGATGAAGTATCTATCTCTTCTAATGAGAGAATGGTAATCGATATTGAGAGCGGTACGTCCAAGTTCTCGATCAATGGTATTTCTGCTGAAGGATTCCCGAAGATCCCTGTTGTAGGTGATGAGAACAAGATCATCCTGAACCAGGATATCCTGAGAAACATGATCCTTCAGACGATCTTCGCTATTTCCAATGACGAAGGACGTCCGGGCCTGAATGGTTCTCTCTTCGAGTCAGATGGAAAGAATATTACCCTTGTATCGATCGATGGTTATCGTATGGCTCTTCGTAAGGAAGAGATTGGTTCGGATATTCCGGTCATGAAGTTCCTGATCCCGGGTAAGGCTCTGCACGAAGCTGCACGTATTCTTACCGGCAAGGAAGCAGAAGTTACGATCTATGCATCTACTAACCATATTCTTTTCGATACCGGAAAGTTCCGTATTGTATCCCGTCTGATCAACAGCGAGTTTATGGCTTATCAGTCGATCATTCCGAGCAATTCTTCTACGACTATGAAAGTAGATAAGGATGTTGTCCTGAATGCCGTTGAGCGTGCTTCTCTTATTATCCAGAAGGAAGACAGACGTTGTCCGGTAAGTCTTTCCATGTCGGATGAAGAGACATTGATCATCCGCTCTTCTACAGAGTTAGGTAATCTTCGTGAAGATGTGAAGTGCAGTATCACCGGTGAGTTGATCAGTGTGGACTTTAACCATAAGTACATTATGGAAGCATTACGTTCGATCGAGGATGAATCCGTTAAGTTTATGTTCTCGGGAGCCAATGGTCCTTCCCTTATCGTTCCGGTAGAGGGAAACAGCTACATTTACCTGATCCTGCCGCTGCGTAAGTAATCTTTCGCTTAAGGTCATTACCGGAAGAATGGAGATTTATGTACATTCGCTCCATAGAATTAGATAATTTTAGAAATTACAGAAGGCTTGACCTGGAGGTTGAGCCTTCTGTTAATGTTTTCTATGGAGAAAACGCCCAAGGTAAGACCAATATTCTGGAAGCCATTTATTTATGCACATCGACCCATTCTCACCGCACGGGAAAAGATGCGGAGTTGATCTTTCACGGAGAGCATAACTACCGGGTCAAGTTGAAGCTGACTTCTTCTTTTCAGCCCTACGATGAGTCCGTTTCTGTTCAATACAGTGACGGAAATGACCCTTCTTCCTCTTTAAAGAAGCCGAAAAAGACAGTTTTCCACGATGATGTTCCTTTCGAGAAAATAACCGAATATTTCGGGATTTTTAACGCTGTTATATTCGCTCCGGAAGACCTGATGCTGATCAAGGAAGGTCCTTCCGTGAGGAGAAAGTACTTAAATGTTCTTCTTTCACAAGTAAAGCCCATGTATTTTCATGAGCTGAATTCTTTTGCCCGTCTTCTGATGAACCGTAACCGTATCATTAAGAATGCCAGGATCAAGAACAGTAAAGTATTGGATCTGGAGTTTCGTGAGCAGCTGCTGATCTGGAATGAACCGATGGCGAAATCCGCAGCTAAGATCATTCATGACCGGTACCTCTTCTCTTTACGTATCGATGCTTTTGCCAGAAAGCACCATGAAAGCATTTCTCATGGCAAGGAAACACTGTATGTGAAATATAAAACATGCATACCCATCGATATGTTAGAGAACTACGATGAGGCACAAGTTACCGAGTATCTTCTGAATAAGTGGAATCAGTCCCTTGAAGACGATTTCCAGCACGGTATCACGAATTACGGACCTCAGAGAGATGACCTTATTATGTCCCTGGACGGGGACGGACTTCGTATGTTCGCATCCCAGGGTCAACAACGATCGGCCGCTCTTTCCATGAAAATGGCCGAATTAGACGTTGTAAGAGAAGAAACGAAAGATTCCCCTGTACTGCTTCTGGACGACGTTTTTGGGGAACTGGACGCCCAAAGAAGGAAGTGTCTGTTATCCGAGATCGGAGATGCACAGATATTCATTACCTGTACCGATAAATCCTTTATCGAACAGGAACTGGCGGACTCTATGGAGAAAGACTCGAGAATCGCCTTTTTTGAGGTACAAAGCGGTACTGTACGACGTGTAGGAAATTCGGATTAAATTACCTGTTTTTCCCCTTTTATGGTATAATATTAGAGTCAAAATTGAGATACTTTGAGAAGATTTGTGAGGCTCTTTAGATGTTCGTTCATATCGGTGGAGAATACACGATTTTATCTAAGTCCGTCATTGCTCTTATTAACCTGGAAACAGTGCCGGCTTCTTCCTCAGATATGAATGCTTTTCTGAAAAGAAAGGAAGACGAGAATATCCTGGAATATGTTTCAGAAGAGATTCCCAGGTCACTGGTGATCACAGATGACCGTGCTTATGTTTCTCCCATTTCAGTTTCGACTTTATGTAAAAGGATCAGGAGCGAGGACTTCACTTCTTAAGAAGTTTTCCCCTGAAAACTACATAAAAAACCGCATGATCTATGGAAAAACGGTTCGGTAACATTGTTACAAAACCTCATATTTCAGGCGTTTTCTCGAAATGACCATTTCGAGGGCAAAAATGAAAGGAATGTTGTAAAAATGGACGACGAAAAGAATCAGCAGAACCCTTCAGAGGAGACACGTGAGTTTTACTATGAGGTTCAGGAAGAGACAGATGGTCTTGTGAACCTTGCATCCGATCCTCGTGCGTTGACAGAAGACTATTCGGAGGATTCCCTTGAAGACCTTGAGCAGGCAACACAAGGACAGGATGATTTCGATACCACCAACAAGAAGGAATATAACGAAGAAGATATTCAGGTTCTTGAGGGTCTGGAAGCGGTCAGAAAGCGTCCGGGTATGTATATCGGTGATACAACATTACGTGGTCTTCATCACCTCGTATACGAGATCGTAGCCAATTCTGTAGACGAAGCTCTGGCCGGACGTTGCGATACCATTAAAGTTACTGTAAACACAGATGGTTCTGTAACCGTTCAGGATAACGGTTCCGGTATTCCTGTCGGAATTCACCCGAAAATGGGCATTCCGACCGTTGAAGTCGTACATACGGTGCTGCATGCCGGCGGTAAGTTCGGCGGCGGCGCATATAGCGTTTCCGGCGGTCTGCATGGTGTAGGTGCTTCTGTAGTTAATGCACTTGCATCCAAGATGGTTGTCGAAGTACGTCGTGAAGGAAACATTTACCATATTGAATTTGAACGTGGTAAGACCACTTCTCCCCTTGAGATTGTCGGCAAATGTGATGAGAACGATACAGGAACGACAACAGTATTTACACCGGATTCCGAGATTTTCCCGGATTGCCGTTTCGACTTCGATGCCATGATCACACGTTATCGTGAGATGGCCTTCCTTAACCGTGAAATCACCATTATCCTGCGTGATGACCGTGCCGAAGAGCCTGCAGATAAGGTTCTCCACTACGATGGCGGTATTATCTCCTTCGTAGAGTATCTGAACCGTCATAGAGAAGCACTTCATAAGCCACCGATCTATATCGCTCAGAGAAGCGGAGAATGCTTCGTTGAAGTGGCAATTCAGTATAATGATTCCTTTGCAGAGAATGTTTATTCCTATGCGAATAATATCGCAACTGTTGAAGGCGGATCACATTTAACCGGCTTTAAGAGTGCTCTGACAAAGGTTATTAACGACTATGCCAGAAAATACAAATATATTAAAGATTCTGACAGAAACCTCCAGGGTGAGGACACCAGAGAAGGTATCGGCGCGATCATCAGCGTAAAACTTCCGGAACCTCAATTTGAAGGTCAAACAAAGTCAAAGTTGGGTAATGCGGAGATTCGTACTCTCGTCGAGACAGTTATGAGTGAGAAGCTGGCTCAGTATCTGGAAGAGAATCCGAACGTTGCGAAAATCGTCATGGATAAGTGTCTCTCCGCTTCCCGTGCCCGTGAGGCCGCTAGAAAAGCCCGTGACATGACTAGAAGAAAGAGTGTTTTCGAGTCCAATACACTTCCCGGTAAGCTTGCTGACTGTCAGGAGAAAGATCCTACATTCTGCGAGATCTTCATCGTTGAGGGTGACTCCGCTGGTGGATCGGCTAAACAGGGACGAGAGAGAAAGTATCAAGCAATCCTCCCACTCTGGGGTAAGATGCTGAATGTTGAGAAAGCCAGAATCGATAAGGTATATGGCAATGAGAAGCTCCAACCGGTAGTTATGGCTCTTGGAGCCGGTATCGGTGAGGATTTTGATCCGGCAAAGCTTCGTTACCATAAGGTTATTATCATGGCCGATGCCGATGTTGACGGATCTCATATCCGTACACTTCTTCTCACCTTCTTCTTCCGCTATCTGAGACCGCTTGTTGAGCTTGGATATGCCTATATCGCCTGCCCGCCTCTCTACCGTGTATATCAGGGTAACGAAGGTTATTATGCATACGACGATAAGGAAGTGGAAGAAATCAAGCAGAAAACCGGTTGGAAGGAACCAAAGATTCAGAGATATAAGGGTCTCGGTGAGATGAGTTCTGAGCAGCTCTGGGAGACAACAATGAATCCGGCTACGAGAAAACTTCTGAAGGTTACGATCGAAGATGCACAGGCAGCGGATGAAGCTATGACTCTCCTGATGGGTGATCAGGTTGAACCACGTAAGGAATTCATCCAGGCGAATGCAAAATTTGCCCAGCTTGATATGTAAGATCTAATCTATAAAAAACAAGTTCAAGAAAAGGCATCTCGAAAGAGATGCCTTTTTCATTCAGAATGTTTCACGTGAAACATTCCAAGTAAAACAAAACTCATCTCAGAATCAAATATGGATATAATTGTTTCACGTGAAACAAATTCTGTAAACTGCAAAGAATTCAAAAAAGTGCATTTCAAAAAACAAAAACGAGTCAATTTTGAATAATCGATAATCGATAGCGAAATGATACATTGTTTCACGTGAAACATTCCATTGATTAAGAAAAAAAGCATTTTCATCAGTTAAATTCCAAAGTAGAATCAGATAATGACACATTTTGATGAAAAATAGTAAAGTAACTGTCATATTACAAAACCGTATTTCTGATAAGATTATAGTAATAAGGAAAAGGAAAAGGAGATCGTATGGCTTACGTAATTTCAATTGTAAATCAAAAAGGCGGTGTAGGAAAAACCACAACTGCCGTAAATCTGTGTGCATTTTTAGCGAAAAAGCGTAAAAAAGTGTTGGTAATCGACCTGGATCCACAGGGAAATGCAACAAGTGGATTTGGTTTTGAAAAAACATCGTTGGAAAACACAGTATATGATCTTCTGGTTAATGAGGAAGAAATCGCTAATGTAATCGTTCCAACAGAGGTGAAAAATGTCGATATGTGTCCGACAAATATCAATCTTGCCGGCGCAGAAGTCGAACTGGTCGCTGCAATCAGTCGAGAAACGGTATTAAAGAGAGCAATCGAACCGGTTCTGGATCAATACGATTACATCATTATCGATTGTCCGCCATCTTTAGGACTTCTTACGATCAACGCTTTATCTGCTTGTGAGGGTGTAATTGTACCGATCCAGGGTGAGTATTATGCTCTGGAAGGACTCACGCAGTTGATCGATACTATCAACATGATAAGGAAAAAACTGAATCCGGTAGTTGGGATTCTCGGTGTTGTCATTACTATGCATGACAGCCGTACCCAGCTTACTAAGCAGGTAGTAGAGGAAGTGCAGAAGTATTTCGGGGACAAGGTATTTAAGACCTTTATACCTAGAAATGTACGTCTGGCTGAGGCACCAAGTCATGGTAAGACGATCGATGAATATGATCCTAAATCGAAGGGATCTATAGCTTATCAGGCACTGGCTGCAGAGGTATTGAAGAGAACAAAGAGTTAAAAAATATAGATGTATATCAATATATGAGGTGAAATATGGCTGCAAATAAGGGTTTAGGTAAAGGATTGGGAGCTTTGATGCCGACAGAAGGGATTCCGGAAACACAGAAGGATTCCGTAGTTGAATTGAAGATTAATGATATTTCTCCAAATAGTGATCAACCTAGAAAGAGCTTCAATCAGGATGCGCTCCAGGAACTGGCTGATTCTATAAAAGAAAATGGTGTGATCCAGCCGATTATTGTAGCAAAGAGGGGTAAGGGCTATCGTATTGTTGCCGGAGAGCGTAGATGGAGAGCATCGCGCCTTGCAGGACTTACGGTCATTCCCGCTATCGTGAGAGATCTTACCGACCAGCAGACCATGGAGCAGGCTCTTATCGAGAATATCCAGCGTCAGGACTTGAATCCGCTTGAAGAAGCTTTCGCTATGGAAAACCTCATGAAGGAACATGGCATGACACAGGAAGCTCTTGCTAAGAAATTAGGTAAGAGTCGCCCTGCTATTGCGAATACTTTAAGATTGATAAACATCGATGAATCCCTGCAAGATTTCATCCGAAATGGTGATCTTTCAGCCGGTCACGCCCGTGCTTTGCTGGCTATTACAGATAAAGAGGAGCAGAAGAAGGCCGCGGATATTGTTATGACGAAAGAACTCAGTGTTCGCGAAACTGAGGATTTCGTTAAGAAATTTCTGAACCCAAAAGCAGCACCTCGTAAAACGGCTTCTAAGGGCTCTTCCGCGGTCGCCATCAGTACAAAGGATGTGGAACACAAACTGACCTCTTACTACGGCACTAAGGTCAAATTAAAGCTGAAAGACGAGGTCAAGGGTAAAGGTACGATCGTCATAGAGTATTATTCGTATGATGATCTCGATCGCCTGCTGGAAATGATGGACAACTGATTGCCATACAGTTTACCTATAGGGAAGGAGGGACGTTCAGACAGACGCCCCTCTTTTCTTTTGTTGACAATAGGACCCAAAGTTAGTAAAATTAGCAAGTTACAAGTAATGGAGCTGTATCGAAGCGGTCATAACGAGGCGGTCTTGAAAACCGTTTGCCCAAAAGGCACGTGGGTTCGAATCCCACCGGCTCCGCCAAAACTAAAAAGCGTGTCTGGAAACCCCTGCAAATTAAGGGTTTGCGTAAAATTGTTAAATAAAAAAACGGGATTTAACAAGCATTTAACAAAAGTTGAAATAGAAACGCGAAAGATGCGCCCATGGAACGACGATTGGATAGTAAGCGATCCGGTCGTCGTTTTCATTCCATGTCCCTCAATTACGAACTTTTTAGGTGATATAATGATCATGTAACGAGGGAAATCCTTAGTTTAGAAAATAAACAGAAAGTATTACTAAAGAACAATTTAAAGAATAGTGTTTGAAGGAAGCGATTTTGATTATGGGGAAAAAGAAGAGAGAACACGTAGTTTTCGATCAAATGCTAAAGCAGAAAAAGAGTATCCCTTTTTCGAAAACAATAAGTGATAGCCCGCAAAAACAGAAAACAAAACCTTTGAAGTCTAAATAATAATCAGTAAACTAATTGAGAAGCGGGTGTGGAAATGAACGCATTGATAATTAATTGCAGTCCTGTCAGGACAGGAGCAACAGCTGAGATAGTAAAGATAGTGGAAGGTGAGCTTAAGTCCCGCTATGATACCAAGTGCATTTGTATAGATGATTATAAATTTGCGTTTTGCAGAGGCTGCAGAGCGTGTCATAAGACGGCTCAGTGTGTCATGAACGATGCTCAGGTGATACGGGACATAATGAATGAGTTCGATAATGCTGAGATTATCGTATCGGTTGCACCTTCATACTGGGCTGATATTCCCGGACAGTTCAAATCATTTATAGACAGGGTAACGCCGTGGTGTAATACTCATGAACCACATGCGACCATAAAGCAAGGCAAAAGAGGTTATGCCATCGCTCTCAGGACCGGTCCTAATATGCCTGAATGTGAGAGACTTATCGGCAGCATAGAACATTTCTACGGACATCTCGAGATTGAGTGCGAAGGACATCTGGGTCTGACATCGCTCGAATACAGGGAACAAGTTGAACCCAGGAAACAGGAGATACTGGACTTTTGTAAGAGCATTTGACGCTTAAGGTATTAGTAAGAATAATCATCAGTAAGATGATCAGGGAATAACTGGAGGGAAGAATAATGGTAATAGGGAAAGAATACAGGCAGTACCAGGGCAAGCCGGATGACCTTACCTACAGGGCGGCAACAGTGGCGGAAGAAGAGGTCTGCGTTGCTACTGAAAAGAATAGGATAAAGGCAGTCATCGTCAGTATTGTCTTCATTGTGGTGGTCCTGTTCTTCGGATATATCTTGCATCTGACGGATTACCTGAATATTATCACTATTGCCTTTCTGTCGATCTTTATGATCGTCGCCATAGTCAACCTGATAAGATCCATTCTGGATTCTCGAAAGAGCATCTCCTTCGAGGTTGCCGAAGGCATCATGATATACGGTTTCGAGAGGACTGATTCCGATTCAGCTTCATCCTCCGGCTATTACGATCATGTTGCTGTTTGGTGCCCTGATCAGCAGATATATCTTCCTTCGGTCAAATGTTCCATGTACAAGTATACTATCCGGAAAGGTGATGAGCTCCTGATTGTCAGGGGATACAGAGGTGAAGGTAAAAAGCCCAACTTTTTTGCTATTAACAAGAATCCTCAATAGAGAACGATTCCCTTAATATTTTGCTATTCCCGTAAAATGTGCTGGATTTTAAGGGAATATATTGATTTTTCTAGAATATATCGCACTACTCGGATGATATAATGATTTAAAAAGGGGTAAGATACACTTTCAGTAGATATTCCTGATTTGTTGAAACTGTTCTAACAGATAATTGGAGAAAAGTATGACGACAAGAGATATCATTGGATTAGCTATAGTTAGTGTTGTGGCTGTTGTATTGATTATCATAGCAATTCTCTTGCTGCTTGGAAAAGGGTCGTCATTGATTGCCGGCTATAACACAAGTGATGATAAAGAGAAGTATGATACTTCAAAACTGTGTCGATTCATCGGTAAGATCCTTCTTCCAATTTCCGTATTCCTGCCTTTAGTGGCGATTGGCGGAATATACGATATACGTTGGCTTCACTTTATTTATATTGTGATGGTGTTAGTAATAGTAGTATTTGCTGTGATATATGCGAATACCGGGAATCGCTTTAGAAGACAATAAAGCGCGCGTTCGTTCAAAACTTTCGTTTCCGACTATTATCGTAAATGTCCTGTGGACACAAAACTAAAAAGCGTGTCTTGAAACCCCTGCAAATTAAGGGTTTGCGAGAAATTGTTAAATCAAAAAACGGGATTTAACAAGCATTTAACAAAAGTTATAATAGTAACGCGAAAGATGCGCCCATGGAACGACGATTGGATATTAAGCGATCCGATCGTCGTTTTCATTCCATGTCCCTCAATTACGAACTTTTTTGGTGATATAATGATCATGTAACGAGGAAAATCCTTAGTTTAGAAAATCAGCAGAATAATGAATTAAATAAACTAAATGAAGAAATGGGAGGAGTTTTTTATGTATGACAAGATAAGCACCTGGCTGGATGGCGTTTTTGACAAAGAAATACCTGACGGCGTGGTTTCTGTTTGTTTTAATCTGTATGAGGATGGAGACAACAGCTGGTCTTTGGAAGTAGTCGGTTGTTCTTCTTTCGACAGTGAAGATCCGGATTGGGCTTGTGATGAGGTAACGGATTTTGAGACCAGAGATGAACCTTTTACCTGGACGGAAGAAGCCATTTGGGAGAAGGTGCTGTCTGATATCACGAAGATCTTATATCAATACATTCAAGAAGGCAAAGCATCCGGATATCTGAATTCTCTTGATGGTGTTGCTGTAGGATTCGCTGATGGAGATCTGAACATTCTTGTTGAGAAAGAATGATCAGTACGCAAAATTGTCAGTAAAACGTTCAAAAGATCATAACGGAAAAGCCACAGCCTCACGGTAAAGATCTTCGAGCAAGGATATAAAAGCTTTTAGACTCTCTCTGCTATCGTTCTTGTGTGAGCACAGCACACAGTCAAAATGTTCTTCACTATTAAACGGTATCCAGGAAAACTGACCGCTGTGATCGTTCAGGAAACCAGGTGCCAGACATACTCCGCGTCCTGCAGCGACATTAGTCAGTGTGGTGTCGTGATCTGAACTGTTGAAATATGAGATCTTATCTGATGATATCAGGCGGTGCTGTACGGCTCTGAGTGCTTCAGGTGATCCGCCTCCCACCATGAGCGTTCTGCCATAAAGATCCTCTTCTGTTATCTTATCCTTTGATGCCAGAGGATCATCTTTTGTAGTTATCAGATATATCCTGCTGGTAAAAAGGTCATTAACAAAGATTCCCGGTATCTGCCTGGTTTGTTCCTTGAGAGCAAACAGGATATCAGATTCATTTTTGAGAAATGTTTCGACACTGTTCCCGTATCTGAAAATGGGCGTTATCTGAACATCAGGGTATTCTTTTCCGAAAAGACGTATTGCTTCAGGAAGGAAATATAAAGCCTGTCTCAAAGGAAGCGCTATCGTGATACTGTCCGTGTATTTTGCACTGAAATTCTGCCCCTGTTCAATGGCGCGTTTTAACTCGTTCCTCATGTTTGTAAGGAACCCGACAAACTGTGCACCTGCAGGAGTCAGTACAGCGCCTTTTCCGCTTCTCTCGAAAATGGTAAATCCGACTTCTTCTTCAAGAAGCTTTATCTGATACGAGAAGGTCGGCTGGCTTACAAACATATTGTCTGCAGCCTTGCTGAAATTCAATGTGTGAGCAAGTTCTATGCAATAGTCGATCTGTTTGGTATTCATATCATCCTTAATCTGTTATTTAATTATTAAATCAATTATATAACTATTCTATTGGATTATTCAATCGCTTCGTGTGATACTTAAATCAGAAAACATGAACGGAGGACAACACAATGACAAAGACTTTGATCGCATTCTTTTCGAGAGCAGACGAGAATTACTTCGGCGGAGCCATGCGCTATGTAAAGGTAGGTAATACAGAAATCGTTGTAAACAATATGAAGAATCTGATCGATGCCGACACATTCAAGATTGAGATGAAGGATCCGTATTCTCCTGTATATATGACTTGTATCGAAGAGGCTAAGAAGGATCTGCGCGAAAATGCAAGACCTGAACTGATTAACTATCCTGACGGCCTTGATGGTTATGACACGGTCATCCTGGGATATCCGAATTACTGGGGAACGATGCCGATGGCTGTTGTAACGTTCCTGGACAGATTCGATTTTACGGGAAAGACGATACTTCCTTTCTGTACAAATGAAGGAAGCGGAATGGGTTCCAGCGAGAGAGACCTTAAAAAGTATGCACCCGGAGCAGATATCAAGAGAGGACTCTCCATAACAGGAAGCCGAGCTTCAGATTCGACCGGAACAGTTGAGAAATGGCTTAAGGCCAACGGAGCAATTTAAGGAGGATATGGTAATGGAATACCCTAAAGGCTATGTATACGAACTTATGGATCAGGGCGGTCCGACAAAAGTAACGGAAGGTTACTTCAAGGAAGCCGTCGAAGAGATGATGAGAGCCAGAGTCCTCTGTGCCAAAGCAAATGCAAAGTTGCCGGATGATCCGTCTTATGTTTCTGATCTTGAAGAACTCTTCGGAAGAAAACTCGATGATGTAAGGATCCTCACACCGTTTACCTGTGACTTTGGTAACCGAGTCAGCTTCGGTAAAGGCGTTTTTATCAATCATTCTGCTGTATTGTCAGCATCCGGCGGAATCGAGTTCGAAGACGGTGTGATGGCTGCTCCGTGTCTCCGGATAGCAACAATAAACCATGATATGTATGACCGGCACGTCACATATACTTATGGCAAAGTTCATATAAAGAAAAATGCCTGGCTTGGTATGAATGTAACGATATGTCCCGGAGTAACGATAGGAGAGAACGCAGTTGTTGCCGCAGGCGCTGTCGTAACAAAGGATGTTCCTGATAATGCAGTAGTAGGCGGAGTGCCCGCAAAAGTAATCAAGTATCTTGATCCACAATAAATATACGGAGGTAATAACAATGGAAAACATCAGATTAAACAATGGAATAGAATGCCCTGCAGTTGGTATCGGTACATTTATGCTTTCGCCTTCTGATGCGCAGAACAGCGTAAGGGAAGCACTGAAGATGGGATACAGGCTCGTTGATACGGCCGCAGCTTATGTCAATGAAAGAGCTGTCGGAAGAGGAATCAAAGAGAGCGGTGTTAACAGAGAGGAAGTATTCCTTTCGACAAAGCTCTGGCCCAGTGAATATGAGAATGAGAATGCCGTAGATGAGACACTCGAAAGACTCGGTGTCGATTATGTCGATCTGCTCTATATCCATCAGCCTGCAGGCAACTGGCTCGCAGGATACAGAATGCTCGAAAAGGCTTACAGAGAAGGTAAGGCAAAGTCTATCGGCATCTCCAATTTCGAAGGAAAATATATCGAAGAACTTGAGACAAAATGGGAGATAATACCTCAGTTTATTCAGGTTGAAGCACATCCGTATTTTACACAGACTGAGCTTCGCAAGACTCTTGATAAGTACGGAATAAAGCTCATGAGCTGGTATCCATTGGGACACGGTGATAAGTCACTTATCAATGAACCTGTTTTCGCAAAACTCGCTGAGAAGTATGGCAAGTCTTCAGCTCAGATAATCCTTCGCTGGCACACACAGATGGGGTTTGCAGTCATTCCCGGAAGCCGTAATGTTGATCACATCAGAGATAATCTGAACATTATGGATTTCACGCTGACAGATGAAGAGATGGGTGAGATCGCTAAGCTCGACAAGGGTGTCAGATACTATAACAGGACTGATTCTCAGCTTGTACAGTTCGCAGCATGGCAGCCGTCTTATGAGAAGGCCTGATAAGAAAATCTGTGCAGCGGTTGTTGCAGTATCACTGTTGTTCTCATCCTGCATGGCACAGAAAAATATTAGTGAACCGGCAGAGATTATCGCTGTGCAGGAAATCTCTACCACGCAGATATCAACAGCAACGGATGAAACAACAACCGCTTCAGAAAGTGAGGTCATCATGCCGAAATATGATTTCTCTGTTTTTGTAAATGTTGAGATATCAGGAGTCGATCTCAGTTCGCTGAGTGATGATGAACTGTCAGTTCTATACCGACAGGCTGAATATTGTCAGGCTATGACTGATTCGGATATTGATAAGATGCGTGAGATTGTCTCAGAAGATATGGTCTTTACGCATATGAGCGGGAAACAGCAGAGTCGTGAAGAATATTTTGCTGATATCACAGACGGAAAACTCAATTATTTTACTATCGGGATCGAAGATCCGGTGATCAGTGTGAATGATAATACCGCAGAGATTACATATACTTCTGTCCTCGATGCAAATGCATATGGTGCAAAAGGTGTTTTCCGCATGACAGGCACACACAGATATGAAATGCGAAACGGTTCGTGGATCGCAGTAAACAGGTAATAAGGAGATCATCTATGAGAATAAGTAAACTGTTATCGTCAATGCTGGCGTTATTCGTGTTGGCATTATCTTTTGCAGGTTGTACTGCTCAGACTGATCCGTCGGGAGCTGTATCGTCAACGGCTGCTTCAACAAGAGGAACCGCAACATCTGCTGAAAGTGAAACCGCAGATAATACCGGTGTTGAAACTGAATCTTCGGAAGGTTCATCTAGCAGAGTTTTGGTCGTATACTTTTCCAGAACCGGTGAACAGTATAACGTCGGTGTTATCGATAAAGGTAATACGGCAATAGTTGCAGAGATAATAGCTGAATCTGCAGGTGCTGATATTTGGGAAGTACTGCCTGCTGACGATCATTATCCGACGAAGTATTCAGCTCTCACGGATGTTGCCAAGCAGGAACAAAACGATAATGCCAGACCTGCATATGCCGGAGAAGCACCCAATCTGTCTCAGTATGATACGATCTTTATCGGGGCTCCTGTCTGGTGGGGTGACTGGCCGATGATAATGTATACATTTTTCGAGAACAATAAGGACGGACTCTCCGGAAAGACCTTGATCCCTTTCTCAACACATGAAGGAAGCGGATTGTCAGGATTTGATAAGAAGCTTGCAGCAGCTTGTCCTGATTCATCGATCAAAGACGGGATTGCCATAAGGGGACAGGATGCCCAGAAAGATCAGGATAGCGTTAGAGCAAAAGTTGATGAATGGGTTGCAGGTCTTGGATTGTAAGAATAACAACATGTTGAAAAGTGTCAGGACAGTTATCGATATATTAATGATACTCCTTATGCCTCTGCTGATGGCGTATTCACTTGTTGGTGAGACTTTGCATGAGATTATCGGAACGGCTATATTCGGTTTATTCATTACGCATCATGTGATAAACCGCAAGTGGTATTCGGCTTTGAATAAAGGCCGGTACAATGCTCAAAGGCTCGTAAGGACTGTATTGGATCTTCTGCTGTTTGTTTTTATGATCCTCCAGCCTGTGAGCGGAATGCTGATCTCAAAACATCTGTATACATTTATCCCTGTGCTTCCGGTTACATCCTTTATGAGGACTATACATCTGATCGGTTCATACTGGGGATTTGTTCTGCTCAGTTTTCATGCAGGGATTCATCTCAAACCGCTGGTCAGTAAGGTTTGTGTGAACAAGGCTGCGAGAATAATATTTTTAGTTGTCTCGCTGATAATATCCTTGTTTGGTTGTTATGTGTTTTACAAACGCGGTTTTGCAGGTTATATGACAGGAAAGAACGCGTTCTTTTTTATAGATCTGAATGAATCAAGAATACTGTTTTATCTTGAACACCTGGCTGTTATGATTTTGTTTGAAACTGTCGGATATATGGTATTTAATCTGTTGTTCGGTACCAAGAAGGATAAAAAAGGTATCGGTTGACATTGGCTTCGGTATAATTGGCCAGTAAAGAAAATCTTTAATATATCGCACTATCGCAAGTGAGCAATGCGGTTATTTTGAAGGAGTATCTTTTATAAAAGATAAAAGCTCGTAGATACGTTGAACATTATACGATGGTATAAAGAAATATCGAATTCTAGCATAACCTTCCAGTATGCTCCCTCACCTGTCCTAAAATTGGGACAATGTGGTCCGACAATTGTCCGACTGAAAGTTTACAATTAGCCCTAAAGTTAGGCGTTTGGAGGGTTTCGGGGACATATACCCATTTGTAAACTTTTTTATCATGTTTTTCCTCTTGTTCAGTGTAGAATATCGTGCTATTATTCGGCTATATAGAATATATGTTCGTTTTCTAAATCTGTTACAAGGAGAGATGAAATGGGAAGACATGACACGGTAGCCTGGCAGAGAATAATTGCTCTGTGCACGATATATGGAGTAGATATAAACGAGATCAAGAAGAAGTCCAAGAAGATCCTGTCTCTCTATTCGGATCTTGTTGTACTGAAAAGAGCGAAAGAAGACGAGTTTTCTTTTCTCTATCCTTGCCCGCCGCTGGACTATATGAAAGCATTGGATATTCTAGATAAACTCGATCCGGATCAAGGGAAACATGACCTTTCGATTATCATATATAACCACATAAAAGTTGAATGGTTTACGGAACTCGTGGAGGATACAATAGCGAAGCTGAGAGAGTTTCCGGATGGAGACCTGTATTCGGGTGTCATAAACCAATACTATCTGACATCTTTCGTTCAGGATGATGAGACGATTGCTCATGAACTCCGGGTCGAATACAGCCGATTATATGATCGGAAACGAGAAGCGATGATCATGTTCGGATTGTGTCTCTGGCACTATGTTATTCCTCGCAAGCGTGATGAGATGATAAAGCTATCTGACCTTCCATTCGCTACTATAGATTAGTCCCAGCACTTGTCCCAAAAACTGTTCCAAAATCGGTTCATGAAACTTCCAAGTGACAGACGAAATGGACCGCCATACAATCAAGGTGACGATAAGAAATCGGCACCACGAAGAAAGAGGAGAAGCCTCGTAACCTTGTGGTTGCGGGGCTTCTTTAGTCGGAAAGGAGTGATGAAAACAGACGATTGGAAGATGAATCTCGACATCTTCTATGAACCTTGATAACTGAATAGCAGTTCCCTCCCCTCCATAGGAACCTTACCCGTAGTCACAGGCCGAGCGTTGAAGCGATGAACGAGCATCGTGAGCCGTCACACCCAATGAGCGAGGTAAGAAGGATCAGAAGTCCTGGGGGAAGGAGATCCGAAGAAACCCTCGTAGAGAGGGAGACTTCCTGCCCGGGAGTGGACGGTAAATGCGGGCAAAGAAAAAACTATATTACAAAAAGGAAAACAACCATGTACAATTCTTATGAACCTTTGGAAACAAAGACGATCGAAGATCTGATGGAAAAAGAATTCGAAGACAAACCGCACTTGGTGGATACACTTCTTCCGGGTGTAGGAGTGTATATTCTGGCAGGCGATCCCAAGAGCGGAAAGTCATGGCTTGCACTTGATCTGGCACTTCATATTGCTTCAGGAAAGCCAATGTGGGAACATGAAGTCTTTATGACAGAAGTGTTGTATCTGGCACTTGAGGATGGAGAGAAGCGGCTACAGGACAGAATTCTTCGAAATGGCATAGGAGCTCCACCGGGTTTCTACTATGCAACCAATGCACTGACCGTGCGAGGCGAACTTATCCGTCAGCTTTCAGACGAAATGAAAAAACACCCTGGCATAGGCCTTGTCATAATTGACACGCTTGCTGCGGTAAAAGGCGAATCTATCGCAACAGCCAGCATATACCAGGATGATTACAACATTATGAGAGCTCTTCACGAGTTCTCTACCAACAATAATATCACGATTCTGGTAATACACCATACCAATAAAAGCAAGTCCCCTTACCCGATGAACAACATTTCAGGATCCAATGGAGTGACCGGTGGTGCAGATGGGAGTTTTGTCCTCGAAAAGGACAAGTTTGAAGATGAGGTAGCAAAACTATACTGCAGCTGCCGAGACTATGAGGATCACGTACTTACATTGAAGTTCAATAAGGAGACCTGCAAGTGGGAATGCTTGAAAGATAACTCTTCATATATGGACTCGCTAGAAAGCGATCCGGATATGCGTAAGGTGGTTGAGTACATCAAGGAGACGAAAGAGTATCGGGGCAGTGCCAGTGAGTTGTCCCAGAAACTTGGGATTGACAAACCGGGTCAGATCCTGAGCGGGAAACTCAGAAGAAAGAGATTGGATCTGGAACGTGCCGGGATCCTCTTCACGAGAAACCGAAGCCGCATCGGAAGAGAAATCACTCTCATGCTGATCACCCCAAGCGATCAGGTTCCAAATGTGGAAGGTGGTGGTGACGATGCGTGACGATGTGACGATGAAAAATACCCACCCCCCCCAAGAAAGCGTCACAGCGTCACAAGCGTCACAAGTGAACGCAGAAATGAACGGTAACGCAGACACGGAAGTGGAGAAGCAAACCATTTCTTTTTCAGCCAAGCCATCCGCTCAGTGGCAAGCCACAAGAGATGTAGAAGTAGTGGAAGAGAAAAAGGCAAGCAGAGCATTCGGCATGCCACCGAACGCGGAAGAATCGGGCGGTAGCCCGAACCCACTCGAAAAACACAGTTCCACCGGGAAGAAAATCACCCGGAAAAGAAGCAAAAATCTATCGATCCATCTCACTCCAAAGGAGAAAGATGTTATCGTCACAGGAGCCAGGAAAGCAAAAAAGACCGTCACAGATTTCATCTTGGACTCCGTTCGAGGTGCAGAGTTTATTGTATGCGATGATCTTCACCCGATGCTTCTGGAAGAGAAACGGATTGGAAACAACATCAATCAGATTGCTAGAAAGATCCATTCCGGTGAGATCCAGGCACAGAATTTCGATGTGCTTTCCAAGGAACTGCACCTTCTGAATGCATCTCTGTATATGATCGTGAGGCGATTCTATGGCGACAGTTAACTACATTCAGGAGAAGACTCAGTCCGCATCGGTCATGAAAAAAGTCATCGACTACTGCTCCCGAGAAGACAAAACCATCGAACAGAAAACCGGGATCCGATACCTTAGCGGTGTAAATTGTGATGGAACAAATGCATACGAAGACTTCATTGCAACGAAGATGCTCCATCAGAAAATGAGCGGATTCATGTTCTATCACTACGATCAATCATTCCATCCGGATGAGAATATTACCCATGATAAAGCACATGAAATCGCGAAGGAGTTTGCTGAGAAAGCATGGCCGGGACACGAAGTTCTGGTTGCCACCCACTGTGATGCGAAGCATATTCACTCGCATTTTGTAGTGAACTCTGTCAGTTTCAGAGATGGAAAGAAGCTGCATCAGACACCGAACACCCTTAAAGAATTGCGGGAACTGAGTGATGAGATCTGTCAGAAATACGGCCTATCCACCCTACCGCCGAAGCAGAAAAAGAAAGCAAAGGACATGAGTGCGCGAGAGTACAGAGCCGTGGATCGCATGATGAGCTGGAAGATGAGGCTGATTGCTGCGATCAATACGGTTATGACAAAAGCGAAAACGAAAGACGAATTTGTGAAGTTCATGAAAGACATCGGATACGATGTCGCGTGGACGGACAGCAGAAAGTATATCACCTACACTACCCCGGATGGGTACCGTTGTAGAGATAACCGGCTGCATAAAGATAAATATTTAAAGGAGCACATGGAATATGAATTCAGAATACGAGAAGAAATTCAACGACGCGATGAACGCGTGTATGCAGGATCTGAAGGCCGCGGAGAAAGGGACAGCATTCTTTACGATCAGCGAAGAGAACTGGAAAGCTCTCGTCCGGGTATTGAGATCTCAGGCCACACTGATAGACACGATCAGATTCACAATAAAGGATGTAGCGACGAGCGAAGTTCTGAAATGGTATCTGGAACAGACGATGAGCATCCATACGGGAAACGAGACAGCATGGAAGGACGAACTGAAAACTCAGGCGAAGTCGTGGAACGAAGAGTGGAGAACCAGAGCGATGACCTATCAGGAGGAACTGACAAAACAGGTTGGGAAGCAGAACGAGAAATTTGCTTCGGATATGGAGAAAGTAAAGCAGGAACTCCAGAACCAGATGCAGGAGAAGACAGAGAGACTGTACCACCGGCTCCTGTTCCCGTGTCTGCTTACGACATTGTTGGCATCAGTGCTAACCTTGCTGCAGATATTGTAGGCATCATTGATTCTCGACCCAAGGAAGATGGGACACCCCATCCCCGCCCTGTGAGAGAACGAAAGAACAGACAGAAGGACGACCGACAAGGTCCGACAATGAGTATGTAAGGAGGCGAGCTTATGCCTAAAGAGATACCTATCTGGGAAAAATCCAACCTTACACTCGAAGAGGCAGCGGTATATTTCAATATCGGGATCAACAAACTGCGTGAGCTCACATGTGACGACCATTGCCCCTTTGTGTTGTGGAATGGAAATAAGCGGCTCATAAAGCGCGAACCGTTCAAAGAGTATTTGTACAAACAGTATTCAATCTGAGGACGGCAAGAAAAAACTGTAAGAAAGATACGCCCGGGTTTATAATGTACCTGGGCGTATCTTTCATAACTTCGTGGAGGTTTGTGAAAGATGAACAATAATAGATATACCCAGAACAAAACCAAGTTAAGGAAAGGAGAGTATAAAAGACCAAACGGAACTTTTGAGTACAGGTGGAAGGATAAATTCGGTAAGAATCATGTTGTTTATGCAAAGACGCTGTCTGAGCTTAGAGTGAAGGAAGATGATATTACCAGAGATATTCTTGACGGTATTGATTTCAGCAAACTTGATTCAACCATAAACGATTATTTCGAGATATGGAAAAAGATCAAGATCGGTATCAGAGAAACAACATTCGTGTCATATGTCAGGACTTACGAGCGTTATGTAGAACCACAATTCGGCAAGATGAAGCTGAAAAATATTTCTTATAGTGATGTTGCATTGTTCTACACTAACCTGTCAGTTGAAAAAGGTTTGAACTATAGCTCGATCAGGAACATCAATAAGCCGCTTTCCGGAGCTCTTGATATAGCGGTAAAGGATGGCGTGTTGAGATATAACCCATGTAAAGGGGCCTTGCACGAGATACACAGACAAAACAGTGATGATACCGAAGCGGTAAGAGCATTAACGATCAAAGAGCAAAAGATCTTCGAAGACTTTTTAGCCAAGCCCGGACACTTTCATGTATATCGTCCGATCTTTACTTTTATGTTATGGACCGGTATGAGAGTTGGCGAAGTAGTGGGATTGAGATGGGATGATATTGACTTCGAAAACAATGAGATCAGTGTGAATCACACACTTATGTGTTACGACATTGGTAAAGGCAAGGGAAGTGCTTACAAGATCAATCCGCCTAAAACAAAAAGCAGCATTCGTACCGTCCCAATGTTACCAAAAGTTAGAGAGGCCTTATTGGAAGCAAAAGAGTATCAGAGACTGTTAGGCATCAAGTGCGAATCGGTGATCGATGGTTATACCGACTTTATTTTTCTTAACTGCAAAGGTAAAGTGTTTCATCATAAGAAATTGAACTTCAAACTGTATTCAATCAGCGCTGCTATCAACAGAGAGCTTCAAAAAGAAGAGAATAATGATATCGAGGAGTTTCCTCGAATTCATAATCACATGTTGAGACACACGTTTGCGACAAGAATGCGCGAGGCTGGTGCGGATATGAAAGCAACATCTGATATGATGGGACATGAAGGTATTCTGATAACACTCAAGACGTATACGGATGCTTCCAGCGAATTTAAGCATAGAGAGATTTCTCTGCTTCAGGATTACATTGAAAAGGCAATGTGAGCTTAACAAAAAGCTTAACAAAAAATGCGAGAGATTTTCGTAGATTTATGCAGACTTATAGTGCAGACAGATAATCTGCAAACGGTTTGTTTTGAGGGGTTTATAGACTTTTAAAGATTTTCGGAACGGTGGAACATAGTCTCCCACCGGCTCCGCCAGTATAAGATCCTGAATACTCTAGATGGGTGTTCAGGATCTTCTTTGTATTAATAGTGCAAAATGGTTCTTCAATGGTGCAAAATCTGCACCTTGTACTTGACATTAAAGTGCAAATAGTGCACTATATTATTAACGGAGGTGCAATATGAGCGCGATTAAAGAAATAAGAAGAGAACAGAATCTTACTCAGCAACAGGCAGCCGAGCTGATTGGTATTTCAATACGCTCTTTTAAGTCTTACGAAAACGATGAAAGTAAAGCAGGCACTCTCAAGTATAAATACATCCTGGACAAACTGAAGGAACTCAATCGGCTGGATGAGGATCATGGAATCTTATCGATAGAATCTATCACAGAAAAATGTTCGCAGGTATTTGGTGAGTATCCGGTTCATTATTGTATTCTATTCGGATCGTATGCTAAGGGAAATGCTGGCGAATCCAGTGATGTAGATCTTCTGGTTTCATCTGATGTAAAGGGTCTGAAGTTTTTCGGAATGGTCGAAAAACTCAGAGAAACTTTGCATAAACGTGTAGATGTTCTGGATTTAGACCAGCTGAAAAACAATCTGAATTTAACAGATGAGATACTTAAGGATGGTATTCGAATCTATGCACAACGAAAAGAATGATCAATACTATATCGAGAAAATAAAAGCAGATCTTCTGTTCATCGTGCAGCATATGGAAAATGTTGATATCCAGAGTCTTAAAGAAAACGAAGTACTTCAGGATTCAATGCTTTTCCGGATGATACAGATATCTGAGAATGCAAAGAAACTGTCAGAAGAATATAAACTTAAGAACAGTATGATTCCATGGCAGGAAATGTATGGCCTGAGAAACCGTATAGTCCATGATTATGGAAACATCGATATGAAAGTAATCTACGATACACTTTCAGTAGATATTCCTGATTTGTTGAAACTGTTCTAACAGATAATATCAGTGATAAGTGTGAATGCTGCAATCCATAGTATGGAAAATTAACAGTTTATATGAGGTTGGTGGCGTAAAATGGTTGTGGAGTTAAATGATACATCTAAGGTGAAAGATTTATTTGCTGGTTGGCAGGAAACATTGATCTATTCTTGTCTTCAAAAGGTTATGGGAAGGATTTATGTTACAGATCCCGACGAGCCGGTATCTGCTTTTGCATATGTAGGTTGTTTTGGTTTTGTGGCAGGACAGCCAAACCGGGAACTCTTAGAGAACAAGCCGGATGGATTTGCGATTATAACGCCTCAGAACGAAGCGTGGGCTGCTCTGATAGAAGAGGTATATTCCAATGTCAGGAAAGTAACGAGATATGCTATCAGGAAGGATACCAAATTTGATACAGCAGCTTTGCAAAAGAACTTGGACATGCTTCCCAATGGGTATGAGATAAAAGAAATAGATTCAGATCTCTATGACAAGTGTATGGAAGACCCTGTGACAAGAGATTTTGTTTCTTCTTTTGCGGATAAGAAGCAGTATCTTGACCTTGGCCGGGGAATAGTCATTTTGAAGGATGATAAAATTGTATCCGGTGCATCCTCTTATACCAGATACAAAGAAGGAATAGAAATAGAAGTCGATACTGTTGAATCTGAAAGAAGAAATCATCTTGCAACAATTGCTTGCTCAGCACTTATTCTCAGGTGTCTGAAAGAAAATCTGTATCCAAGTTGGGATGCACAAAATATGAACTCCGTTCGCCTGGCTGAAAAACTTGGTTATGAGTTTGATCATGAGTATATAGCTTACGAAGTGGACAGGACGTGAAGAGTACATTAGCGCGTTATATCGGAAGTGTAGTGAAGATCGCGTGTTCGTTCAAAACTTTCGTTTCCGATTAATATCGTAAATGTCCTGTGGACACAAATATATAAAGCGTGTCTTGAAACCCCTATAAATCAAGGGCTTGCGAGAAATTGTTAAATCAAATATCGGGATTTAACAAGCATTTAACAAAAGTTATAATAGTAACGCGAAAGATGCGCCCATGGAACGACGATTGGATATTAAGCGATCCGATCGTCGTTTTCATTCCATGTCCCTCAATTACGAACTTTTTTGGTGATATAATGAGAATGTAACGAGGAAAATCCTTAGTTTAGAAAATAAACAGTTATCAAAACTGATGCATGGTAAAGAAGAATAATGGATATACAACTAAATGAGCTATCAAAGAAGGAATTTGATACGGCTCTGATCGATGAGACTGCACCGGATACCGGTTATCCGATATGGACGAAGACAGATTCATTCGGAAGAGCGTATTTTGGAGTTGGAAACTTTTGCGGTTTGGACAAAAGCATCCATGAAGATACGGATCTTTCCTGGCTGGAATGGGATGGAAATGAAGTATACATTTCGAATGATGACAAGATGCTTCTTTTCAAAAAAGCAATTGGAATTATGAAAGGCTGGATAGATCAATTAGTTGAGGATTATCCGGATGACAGATTTGTAGTATTTGCTTCTTTCGATGACGGCAGTGCTATGGCCGCAGAATGCGAAAGAACAATGTCTTTTACACTTCGTTTTTGGAAAAAACGTGATGGGCAGGGACTTGATGATAATATGAAATACAATCAGCCTGTAATCAGGTGGAGCAATTAATAGACAGAAAGTATTACTAAAGAACAATTTAAAGAATAGTGTTTGAAGGAAGCGATTTTGATTATGGGGAAAAAGAAAAGAGAACACGTAGTTTTCGATCAAATGCTAAAGCAGAAAAAGAGTATCCCTTTTTCGAAAACAATAAGTGATAGCCCGCGAAAACAGAAAACAAAACCTTTGAAGTCAAAATAATCAACAGGATGATGGGATATGATAACGGTAAATCTTTATTACAAAGGAAAGAACGGAAGTGCAAGAGCATTTGCCGAAGAGATGGAAAAGTCCGGAATAGCGGATGCGATTCGTGCTGAAAAAGGCAATCTCAGATATCAGTATTTTGTTCCGCTTGATGATCCTGAGACAGTTCTGCTCATAGACTCATGGACGGATCAGGCCGCTATAGATGAGCATCATGCATCACCTATGATGAAGCAGCTTGCTCTATTACGCGAGAAATACGATCTCCACATGACGGTTGAGCGTTTTGTCAGTGATGAATATGATGCGGATAAACAGTTTATTAGAATGTAATATCATCAGTTTAATCGACCACGAATTAGATGATATGGACGGTGTAGTGATCAGATCGGAAATTAGTATATGTTTTTGATTTGGGGTAAAAGAAAAGCTCCAGAATTTTCTGAAGCTTTACGTCAGTTTATTGAAATTGTCTTAGTCGGGGTAATAGCATGATCCCCCCTCAAATTGCTCGAATTGCTTAATCCTTCAAACAAGATATCGGAACTACAAACACGCCGTCTTCACGCTTATAGGCAAAAGGTGCAATTCCACACAAAACCATCATAAACGCTGGCTTGTGCATCTTATCTGTATCTATCTTCTCTGATAAAGTGATAAGATTATGAGCGCCTTCGTTTATCAGATCATCTCCTCCAAGTTTTATTTCGATCAAACCATATTCACCTTTTCTGAGATGAACAACAGCATCACACTCAAGTCCCGTTTTATCTCTGTAATGATATACATCCCCATCAAGGGCATCGGCATATATGCGGAGATCTCTGATGCAAAGATTCTCGAAAATCAATCCCATCAGTTTCAGATCGTTTACCAGATCCTTCGGCCCTATGCCGAGAGAGGCCGTAGCAATAGAGGGATCAACAAAATACCTTGTATCCGTGGTCCTTATAGCGGTCTTTGACCTAAGATTTGGATTCCATGCTAAAGAATCCTCGATTACAAATAGTTTTTTCAGTGCATTCAAATATGAATATACGGTTTCTTTATCGAAGGTATCTGTATCATTAAGTATAAGATCATCTCGAATCGTTTCAAGGGAGGCCTGTGTTGAGACATTCCGTGCATACGATCTCATCAGTCGCTTAGTTCTCTCAGGATCTCTTTTTACTCCGTCAACACGTGATATATCATCGTTCACTACTGCATCAAAATAATCACGCGCTTGCTTCAAAGATACTTTTTCTGATTTTCCGATAGCCTTTGGCCATCCGCCTCGGCATATGTAGAAAGAAATATCATTAATGTCGTGGTCATCGGATCCGGAAATATCGCTTCCTTCGAACATTGCTCCAAGAGAAACCTGTCCGTTTGAATCTCTGGATGATTATTTCGCGCTTTGAGGACCACCGATACACGATTGAGCACCACCCGTTCACGGAAGA
>LVAV01000014.1 GCA_001604185.1 Clostridiales bacterium Firm_16
ATCGTGGGCAACTCTATTCGTATCTTTCTGGCCACTCCTGTCCAAGATTTGGGCTTAGTATATAACATCCAATCACCATCATTATCGGAAATTCCTGAAACTTCCGTGCATAACATTGAATTCCCCAGTATAGTTGTAAGCATCGGGCAAAAGTGATTAATGCTTCCACCCCCCCTAACGATAGATTATTTTAGATAGTAATGATACACTAACTCTTGTAAAAGGAATTCGGTTTTGAGCATTAGCATACAAGATAAAACTCGTATCAAAAACTCAATTAGGAATATGGTGACATCAGCGGGTTCCCAAGTTCTTCTTGGTATCGTCAGTTTCGTTGGTAGAACCATTTTTATAGCACATTTAAAAACAGACCTGCTTGGTCTGAATGAACTTTTTGCAACAGTTCTATATGTCTTATCGCTATCGGAGCTAGGGATTGGAACATCAATAACATATGCGTTATATGCACCTCTCGCAAGAAATGACACAGCACAGATTAGAACATATATGCGCTTTTTTAAAAGAGTATATAGCATTGTTGGAATTGTCATCATATTGTTAGGGATTTGTTTCACTCCTTTCATCCACAACTTTGTTAAGACAGAAACTCCCATCACGCATCTTGAGCTGTATTTTTTGCTCTATCTTTTTGGTGTCGGAATGACGTATTTTTTTTCATACAAGCAAATATTGCTTGAAGCAGACCAGAAAAAATATATTCCATCCTTTATCATTTGCATTGCTTCAATAATCCAAATTATCATCCAATCCGTACTAGTTATTGTATATAAAAGTTATGGACTCTATATTTTAGTCTTTGTTTTCTGCAACATAGCGAAAAATATCGTCTTAGGACTTATCACAAATAAAACCTATCCGGCCTTAAAAAATAAAAACGAAATTGTACCATTAACAAAAGAACAATACAGATCCCTCAAAAACAACATCAAAGCCATGTTTCTGCGTAAAATCGGAGAAGTCTCCATCGGCTCAATAGACAATATCTTGATCTCATCTTTTGTGGGGCTGTCCACACTGGGCTTATATGCGAACTATCAAATCATTCTAGAAGCACTCCGAAGCGCTTTACGAGTATTCTATTCCTCGATTGCTGCCAGCATTGGCAATCTATGTGCAGTAGAAACAAAAGAAAAAGCTTATTCTGCGTTTACTTCACTTAATTTTGTTAACACTCTGCTTTTTTCTTATGTATCAGTACTGCTCGTTGTATTGTTGCAACCAACCCTGACAATGTGGCTTGGAACAACGTATCTCCTTGATTTATCAACAGTCATCTTGATTGCCATAAATTTCTACCTTACAGGGACTCGGCAAATGGTCTTGAATTATCATGCGGCATATGGTTTATTCTGGGCGGACAAATACAATCCATTAGCTCAAGCGGTGATAAACTTGAGTGTATCTTTACTCTTTGTCAGGAAATTTGGATTGGATGGAATTCTATTGGGAACCGCAATCAGTTCTCTCGCAACAGGTATTTGGATAGAGCCTTTAGTTGTATATCGATTCGGATTCGAAAGACCCGTAAGAAAATACTTCTTTACATACATCAAATTATTATGTGTCACTATATTCATCGCGGTACTTACATATACTACGACAGCTTGGATCTCATTTGGGAGGTTCGGAACTTTCTGGGCCAAATTGTTTTTCTGCATATGGCTCCCCCCATTTTGTTATTTTGTGGTCTTCCGAAAGAACCCTGATTTTAAAAATCTCATTACACTTATCAAATTCAATTTAGTCAAAAACAAACGCAACTCACATTAACGTTCCTTCCATTTTGCGTACTTGTAATGCTTTTCATTCCGTTTTCGCATCGGAGGAGGCGTCATATAATCGCCATATGACTGTTCAAGAATATTCGCAAATCCAATTGGAGCCGAAAATACTTCGTCCTCAAAAGGAAGTTCAACAGCTGAATCAAAATCTTTTGCATCCCAAATCTTTTTATAACCTGGAGCTATTGCAGTTCTGACGAAACGTTTGTCAATTTTTTCTATTGTTTGTATCTTTGCATTAAACTCTCTGCATATTTCATTCGCAGAATCAGAAAACAACCTCACAGGATGTCTAGAAAACAGTAAAACAACAAACTCCCACAAAGACCAGAATTTCCCTATGAAACGGTAGTCACGCCAAAGTGCGATATATCGCCTTTTCAAGTAAGTACCGATCAATGAATTTTGCGAAGCTACCCCTTGCGGGGTTGCAGGTAAATAATCAAGAGGAAACAGATCTAGCCATATTCCTAACTCCAAGTAATCATGCATTCCAGACTCGCAGGCAACAGTCATAGTATCCACGACTTTTGCAAAGGTATAATAATATCCTTTCGTCGTTCCAGGAGCCAACAAACGATATCGTGGCGAAGCCATATCATTGAACTTTGCAACCAATTGCTCATATTCTGCGCGAAACATAAAAAAATCAGCATCGTCATCCCACGGTATAAACCCCTTATGCCGGATAGCGCCAAGCAGTGTTCCCCATGCAAGAAAATAACGAAGACCTAAAAGCGAACAAACCCGTTTGACTTCCTTCATGATCCCCAAAGTAACTTGTTTGATTTCTTGATCAGTCAACGGCTTCAATTTGTCTCTCCATCCTTTACGAGTTTCTTGACGCAGGATATACCATCTTCACCAGCTTGCCAATCCTATTGTAAGGTAAGGAATGATTTCGACTAGCAAGTAAAATGAAACTATGGTTTAATGTAACACCATAGAAAGAAAAGCAGGTGAGAAATGCCATTATTCAGTATCATAGTTCCGGTATACAACGTTGAACGCTATATCAAAACATGTCTAGACAGCATCATCGCCCAATCATTCTCTGATTTTGAAGTGATAATTGTCGACGACTGTTCTCCTGACAACAGTATAAAGATAGCAGAAACACTCGTAGGTACTGATTCAAGATTTATTATTACTCACCATACTCAGAACCGTGGAGTCGTAGCTGCTAGAAATACCGGAATTGAAAAAGCAATCGGACAATATATTGTTTTTGTTGATCCTGATGATTGGATTGAACAAAACTTTTTGTTTCTTCTTAATACGTGCATAGCAGAAAACAAGCGGCCAGATTTGATTTTTTTCGGAATGTATTTACATTTCAACAAGAAAACTACAGAAAGCCGAATCAATGTTGACGAACGCTTATATTATGGTGTCAATTTATTGCAACTCAAAGCAAATATATTATGTTTCTCCTCAAAAACTCACCAACGGACAATCGCACCTAGTGTTTGCCTGAAAGCATTCAAGAGAACACTCATCAAATTATATGCTTCACAGATTCCAGAAGAAATAACATATGCAGAGGATGTCGCATGTTCTTTCGCATGTATATTAAATTCATCATCAATTTTTGCATACAACCAATGTTTGTATCATTATCGAGTGAACCCAGGATCTACAACAATGAAATATATTCCTTCATATCTAAAAATGGTATTGTGGATATATCCTTTTCTCTCGGCTCAAACGAAAACCAATCGTCAGATAGACATCAGTCGCGCCATCGCAGAAAACATCGCACACTCCGCTGCCTGGGCAGTCTGCAATGAGATGCTATCGACAAAACCAACAAAACAGATTAAAGAATTCATCGAAACTGAAATCTGTGAGAATGAACTCATTCAACAATCACTCGACGGGGCAAAAGGTTTCCATGACTATGCCTATTATCGGCTTATTGCATTTGCGTTACGCCACAAATGGGTACATCTGGCATATCTGTTAGGTGTCCCCTATCGCTGGGTCTTCAAAATACAATATGCAGGATTGAAAAAGAACTGATCATTCCCGGTTCAGTGCCAGACATCGATCAAATTGACTGTCGCTGATACTGCAAGCTGTACATCTGTCCAACTCGCTCCGGCAACATTCCTATTGTTCTCCCTGTGGATGATTCCAAACTCACAACCGAAACGAACACCTTGACTGACACTGAGAGTTCCGTTCACAGTCCACTGCAACGTATGCTCCACGATGCCGGTCGGTGACATACGGTTTAAATTGTCTTTTCCAGTCTCAAAGACCTGACTTTGACTCGAGTACCATTCGATACCGCATTGGCCATGTGCTTTGTACAAAAGTTGTGTTGCGACTGTGAATCTATCCGGCAAAGTATAGGAACCGCCATAAGCCACGACGATCGAATCCGGTCCATGAATATATCCGGTGTATGACAAATCGGAATAATAGGAGATATCGTACCCGACAATCAGATCATGATTCCAGTCAGAAGAATTATTGGCGAGATATAAAAACGGAGAAGTATACACCCCCTCCAAATAGGTGGTGAGCATCCCATCCCATATAACATTGGAATAAGAGAGGTTGAGCAAAGCTCCCCAAGCATTCGGTTCGATATCGTCGTCCAAACCGGACAATTCCCACCGCGTCTGAAATTGATCCATCACAATCTGACCGCTAAATGTCCAGTGAGGAAAGAAAGTATAGTCGAAATCCAATGTAAAGAAGTTATTCGCTTCGTGCACACCTCCCCGATAATTATCCCAGTTGTGCAAGAACATGAACGGATTGAGCATCCTGAAGTCGAATGCGCTATCCGATTGAATCATGACACCTTCGTTCAAGCCCAGCGTGAATCGGTTCGCGAATGTCATGGCATACCGATGAACGACTCGAATCTGGTGCGGTCCAGAAAAACGGAACTTTTCCAATGTAGTCGTACCGGTCTGCTGATCAAAATGCGTCAGTGACAAGCTATAGGTAAACACGTCGCTCGCCAAATCAAGCTTCAGATAGTCCTGATAGTTAAAGTTATCTCCGACATGCAAGTTACCGGTCCGTCCGGTGCCGATCGACAATCTATCACGTGCGATCGAAAGATTCGCAAATGAATTTCCAATGGCGATGCCCGCTTTCTGTGGCATCCGCGGCTGCACGCCATCGCCGAAATCTAGCGTCAAATTTGATGTGGCGACCGGAGAGAGAAAGGAGTTTTTCGCAATACGTTTTGCAAAATACGTCGCATTGCCATAGATTGAATCACCGAACCAGAGTTCCAGTTCTCCAGACAAAAAGGGCGTTCGATCCCTGTACGGTATCAACCAGTCTTGCTCCATGAGATTCGTATCATCATACGAAGAGTAATCCTTCTGATGGAAATATCCTTCCACAGAAACTTCGGGGACTAGAGAAAATGAAAAATCATGCACCGACAGCAACTTGGTCGGAGAACTTATCTGAGACAGGAGATCATCGTACAATGCCTGTTCTTCCGGGGACAACAAACCGCGATTGATACGATCCAGCGCAATCAACAACTCTCTCCCAGTCACCGGCCCTGCAGATGAAGGCCCTGAGACACCAGCAAGACGGCAAAGATCGGAAACCATCTGCCATTCCACCGTATGAACAGCATACGTCTTCTGTTCGTTCGCACAAAGAATCGGCGAGCAGGCCAAAAGCAATATACATATGGAGAACAAAATGATGTTACGCTGGCGGTCCATGTTTCCTTCCAAGTCTTATGATTTGAACAAGATGTTCGCAACAACTATACCACAAACGACATACATATCCAAACCATATTCTTTATGGTATAGTGACATAAAATCTTTCACAAGAGGTGGTCGATGACGCCCCCGTTTCTCAGTATCGTTGTCCCTATCTATCAAGTCGAACAATATCTCAGACAATGCGTTGATAGTATTTTGTCCCAGACGTTTTCTGATTTTGAACTGATACTTGTCGACGATGGTTCTCCTGATACATGTCCAAAGATTTGTGACGAATACGTGGAAAGAGATACAAGAGTATCCGTCATCCATACCAGCAACAAGGGCTCGCTAAAAGCTAGGGCGACTGGAATTCGGCGAGCAAAAGGACAGTATGTAGGGTTCGTAGATAGCGACGACTGGATATCGCCTTCAATGTACGAGCGCCTAATCCGAGTTGCCATTGATACCGGGGCAGACTGTGTAATTGGAAATGGTCTGAGAATACCAGAAAAAGGCAAGCCAAGAGATTTTGCCAATCAAGCTCCATGTGGATATTACGATAAAAAAGATTTGTTCGAGTTACTGTATCCACAAATGTTGGGCAACAAGGATTTGTATGGTAATAGACGGATCCAGCCTTCACTGTGCTTGAAAATTTTCAGAAGGGAATTAATCGAAAATGCGCACGAGGCAATGCAAGATTCCATCGTCCTCGGAGAAGACATGGCATGCACCTATACGAGTATCCTCCAGGCAAACTCGATCTACATCATGGACAAGTCCTTCAAGGAGTACTACTACCGATATAACAGCCAGTCAATCACCTGGCGATACAAACAAAACCTCCTCACACAGTCAATGGACCTGTGCAGATTCCTCAAGAACAATCCGGTAGGACTGACGATTCCAGAATATCAACGAGACATCGACTATGAAATCTGCTTTTTCGCAATCCAAGCCTACTATAACATCTACCTTACCAGCAACTCGCTCTTAAAAGCAGAAAAACTCGCACAATTGGAAGAACTCGTTACTACAACGCAAATCTATGACGCCATGGATAAGATCGACTGGAAAACTTTGAAGTTTCCCAATACCATCATACTTCGGATACTTGCCTCGAGAAACGTAAAACGGATTAGCAGGATGGGCAGTTTCCTATCAGCCTTCAGGCCGCTGATTCTGCAGATCACGAAACGGATCCTTTAGTCACTAGGAGCTTCGCATGAAAAAAAAGTTCGATTTCTTCCAGATGGTCATTCAGCATAACATCGCTACAGTCAGTATCATCCTGATCATCACTGCCTGTTTCGGTTTTTTCGCGACGAAACTCCATCTCGACGCAGACTACAGCTCCTTGATGCCGTATGGGGAAGCTCCTGATGAATATCAAGGCGGATCACCGTCTATGGATTCTGCCGAAAAATCGATCCCCCAAACGGGAAACGGAGGAATCCAGCAGATTCCCGAGACTACCGTCCTGACACCAAGCAAGGAACTCGCCGGCAACGGGCAGTATCATCCTGTCATGATTTCCGGCCCCGCCCAGTTGGTTTCGGAACAAACGGAACCCGACTATCCTTATGATACGAACTATATTGTGATGGTCGAATCAAACAACCTGTTCGACGCTGACCTACTCAATACCTTGGAACGTTGCGTCCATAACCTTGAGAACCAGCGGGAACTGGGAAAAAGCTCCTCAGTTCTGGATTTCATCACCATAGAGAAGAAAGGAACACGCCTAGCGACGGTTCCGATAGATCCACATACGGCAGGAACAGAATGGACCCAAGAACAGGCCGACTTGTTTCGACAACGAGTCGCCAACGACGATATCATAAAAAGCTATCTCGTATCCGAAGACTTGACTGCCATGATATTCACCTTCCCTATCTCCAGCGTCGGACAATCGAAGCTGGATGAATTCACCACGTATCTGGAGCCTTTGCACGAAGTCGGTGCGTCGTACTACATCAACGGTGGTTCGGTCATCAACAACAAAGTGATGCATTACCTGGAAAAGGATCTCGTCACATTGCTAGTGCTGTGTTTCGCCATCATCCTTGTCGCATACTATCTTTCGTTCCGCGCGAAACGTTCGATGTTGATTCCATTCTCCCTATCGGTGATTGGAATCATATGGACGTTCGGCGCAATGTCGTTGCTCGGATATTCCCTGACGATCGTGAACATCGTCACTCCGTGCATGGTGCTGACCCTTGGCAGTTCCTACAGCGTTCATGTCCTAAGCGAATATTATGAATCTTATCGAAAGGAAAAAAATACCAAGACAGCATCACTTTCGATAAAAAAGATATATCTGACCATTCTTCTCGCCTGCCTGACGACCATCAGCGGGTTTCTCAGTCTCCTGATCAGCGAAACTCCTGCACTGAAGGAATTCGGCGTCGCAGTATCATTCGGAGTAGCATTTTGCGCAATGCTATCGTTCACCTATCTTCCCGCCGTCCTGTCGTTGACACGACCGCCGAAGGAACGACAGATGCAGGTTTTCGAAACAGGAATCCTGACGCGGACCATCAATCGATTGAGTTCGTTCATCGTTCGGCATTGGATCGTCATGCTGGTTCTGATTCTGGCCATTTTTGGCGGGTTCATGTATACGAAAGGCAAAATCGGCATCGATACCAACTACATGTCATACTTTCCCAAGAGCGATCCGTTCGGGCAAGAATCAAGACATTTCGCACAGAAGATGGGAGGTGTGAACCCATATACCGTCACGGTCATAGCTCCGGAAGGAACCGAAGCTGGATATTTCCTAAAATCGGAGAATCTGCAGAAAGTCTATGATTTTCAGACAACCGCAAAACAGGATAGTCCGGACATCCTGCAATGCATCTCGTTCCCTTCCTACATCAGTTTCATGAACAAAGTCTATTCAGGGACGGAAGGCATTCCCGACTCTTCTGCCATGCTGAACCTCCTGAATAGAATGCTCGTGCTGCTGCGCAACCAAATGGGAGGATCGATCGACAGCATCATGAACGAAGATGCAACACAGCTCACATTGATTTTCCAGCACTATGACTCGGAAGAACAGGATTTGATGACGGTAGGAAGCATGGCAAGGATCGAGAAAGTATTCAAAGAGAACCTATGGAGACTTCCAGACGGAACGAAAGTCACGATCGGCGGAGATCCTGCAGTGACCCTTCGGTTCAGCGTACGGTTACTGAACGACCAGAACGCATCCACAATGCTTTCATACCTATTCGTCTTCCTTATCGTCGCGATTGCATTGAAATCAGGAAAAAATGGATTGTTCGCTTTGGTGCCGGTCAGTATTGGTATCATGGCGAACTATATCTGGATGTACATTCTTCAGATTCCGTTCGATATGGTGACCGTAAGCTTCACCAACGTCGTCGTCGGTTCCGGCGTCGATGATGCAATCCACTTCTTGCTGAGATATGCGAGAAAAAAAAGGCAATTCCCGACACAACGTACGAAGCTAGTCCTCGTGGATACAATACAGGAAACTGGGCGTGCAATCGTTCTGACAACCGTATCGATCGTCGCAGGTATGCTGATGCTTTCGTTCGCGAGCTATATGCCGATCCGGTACTTCGGACTGCTGATGTCCATAGCGCTGACCGATTCAATGCTTGCCACGATATTCATTCTTCCCCCGACAATCATCCTCTGGGACAAAGGAGCCTCGATAGTACATCGTACTCTTGCCAAACTGTGAGAATATCAAGACACGAAGTGAACATGACCATCCCGCAACCGGGAATAAATGGTGAGCAGCGAATCGCCGAATACCTTCAGACCGAACTTACCGACCGATTCTCTTGCGAACAGGCCCATGGTCAGACGTTTTTCGGTATCATCGACCAAAGGAAGAATCGAGGCAAGAAATTCTTCATCAGTCGTAAAAGCATATCCGTTTTTCATTGGAATCAGAGAATCGTCCAAACTACGGTCCGCATGACAAACGATAGGCAACCCGCTCGCCAACGCCTCGATGTAGGTCAGCCCTTGGATTTCACTGAGCGAAGAACTGACGAAAATGTCTCCGACCTGATAGTATTTCCAAACCTCGGGCATATCGATGGAACCGGTGAAAGCGACAGCATGATGCAAATGCAGTTCATCCACGACGAGTTTCACATGATCCATATCCGTTCCGTCACCGACGATGAGCAATCGAGTGTCCGGACGCAACCGGTGTAGCGAAGCGAAATGTTCAACGGTCTCCCCTACATTCTTCTCGGCGCTGATTCGACACACTGAAACCAATATACATTCGGCATCGGAAAATCCATATCGGTCACGTATCGCCTGACGTTCATCAGCGGGGAGCCCCTGTGCGAAACGATCCAAATCAAGCCCCACCGGAATGACTTGCATAGGAGGTTTGACATGATACGAAGCAAGAAGATCCCGGATTTTTGTTGTCGGGCAGACGATGTAGTTGACATTCCGCAGAATTCTCCGGATAGCGTTGCTAGCAAGCAGGTGCCATGCTTTCTGACTCTTCATAAAATGCACACCGTATGCTTCGAAATCGGTATGACAGGTATGAATCAGTGGAGCATGTACCGATCCTGCGATTTTTTTCGCGAATACCATAGAGAAGAATTCCGTCTGGGAATGAACGATGTCAGGATGCCAACGAACAATGTCTTTGACCAACGGGTCATGAAATGAAAATGTCGTATAGGAATCCATGTATAATTTGAGACTATTGCTACGAATAAAATACACACCATCGGAATAATAGGACTCCTTGTTTTCCCCGATTGTAAGAATTCGTACCTCATGGCCTTGTCGCTCCAACGCTATGCGTTGATTCAAGACAGCCGTCGTGACACCACAACGCAACGGCAGATAAAATTCCGTAGTAATCAAAATTTTCATGAACAACCCCAAATGCTTCGTTATCCCGTATCTTACACCATACTTCAGGATAAACAAATAATCTTTTCCGTACTTAGTTGTTTTGCTTGTGCCGGGAATGAATCATAACGCCAATGAGCAGAAAAGAATCAGAAAGGTTCACAAATGTCTTTCCGTCTTTCCAAAGGTCAAAACCTTCCATGCCAAGCATGCCTTGTCATGCCTTGTAAACTGGTGTATGCTGGAAAAACCGGTTTTGGATACCATAGAAAAATTGCAAGGGGTGGGCGTATCAACATGCGGGGAGCAATGCTTTATGTAAATGCCGGAAAAGGTCACTATATGCCGGCGAAAGCTCTCTCAGACAGCATGACTCGCAATGGGCATGAAGCGATACTCGAGGAACTATTCGTCGTCATCGACGCTCCTTTCTGGAAATGGTTTTGCAAATATGATTGGCGCTTTCTATTGCATCATCCAAACCTGGAACGGTTCGTCCATCCTCTGACCGACACGAAATTCAGCGCCCACCTCCTCCGAAAACATGCGAAACGAAAACATTATGCGGAGCATTTCCGCACATGGTATGAACGCGAAAAGCCCGACTTCATAGTATCCACCAATTTCATCGGCGGCATCGTGTTGCCGGAAATAGCCGAACAAGCCGGTGTCTCGATTCCGATCTTCTCGTATTCCGCAGATGTCTTCGACACTCCGATCGCAGGAATCACGCCGAAACTGACGAAACTCTATCTGCCGAGCGAACTAGGGTGCAAGAATGCGATCAAGCATGGACAGAAACCGGAAGAGGTGGAGTATTGCTCGTTTCCATTGCAGAAAGGGCTTGCCGGTTTCCGAACGATTCCGAAACAGGAAGCCAGACTACGACTTGGACTCAAGGACAAATTCACTGTCCTATTCGCACTTGGAGGAGAAGGAATCGGCAGACCGAAATTCCTCTATGAAGTCGTACGGAGGAAACTTGACTGGCAGGTAGTCGCCGTCGGAAAAATGAGCAGAACGACGAAAGCGGCATATGAAAAGTTCGCTCGCCGCAACCCACACTTCGACCTAGTAATGCCGGGATTCGTCGACAACATCAACGAGTACCTTTGCGCCGCCGATGTACAGGTCGGGAAAGCAGGAGCGAACGCTCTCATGGAATCGATATATCTCCACCGGCCATGTCTGATTTCAGAGCTTTTATATGCGGCGCGAAGCTCAGCCCTCTTTCTGGAAGAATATGGAGTCGGATGGTGTGAGAACAATATCGGAAAGCAAGTGGATATCGTGGAAGAATGCTTCGCTCGTCCTGAAATCCTAGAAGAAATGGAAAGCAATTTCCAGAAAGTTCCTCTGAAATTCGGAGCGGATGCGTTCATCGATCAATTGATTGCGGCTACGGAAGAATACAATGGGCTACGGCATGGAATCGAAAACATCCAGGTCCAGACAGATGCACACCTACGAATCATATAATACCGCATTTTTGCTTCCGTCATATTGCTTCGTGGCGAACATCGCCACCATTTGGGCGTCCCTGTTCAGGGAAACGCATCGAACAAAGGTAAAAAATACCACCCCGAATGGAAGGAATTGGTTTTTTGGCCATTTGGCACGCTACTTGCAGAATCTGAATCAGAACGGCTGACCGCTGTAACGAACCGGTCGGACGAATTGTACAGCAACGCTTGGAGAGCACCATGAACATAGCTTTCGGATTCGACATCTTCTATCCAGAAACAAACGGGGTCGTGACCGCCACGATCAATCTCGCAAGAAATCTCATCGAAATGGGGCATCGTGTCTATTTCTTCGTCCCGAACGACAAAGCGTTCACCGACAATGAAATCGAGAACGGTATCACGGTATTCCATGTTCCGGCTATCAACACGTTCGTCTACCCCGGCATCAAGCTCAGTCCATACCACAGCAAATTCCTGCTCAAATATCTTCTGGAATACGAAATCGACATCGTACACACTACGTCCACATGGCTCGTCTGTCTTGCGGTGGCTCATGCGGCGAAGCGACTGGGGATTCCCGTCGTCTCCACCCATCACACGCTGATCGATAATCCTGACTACATCCAATATGCACTCAGAAGCAAGAAACTCTCGAAAGCCGCACAGAAAGTCGTTTGGTCGACGATGTTCACCCCGTTCTATCGTTGGGTTGATGTCCTGACTGCGCCAAGCCAGTACACCTGCAGCTTGCTGCGGACGCACCTCCCCCAACTCGACATACGGTTCATCAGCAACGGAACCGACATTTCCCGCTTCCAGACAGAAACACCGACACATCCGATTCCCCAGCAAGTGCCACCGGCATTCGTAGGAAGACGGACACTGGTGTTCGTAGGACGACAGGGCTATGAAAAGTCGATCGACGTCATCATCAAGGCGTTTTCACTTCTATCGGAGCGGATTGCGGATGCCAGGCTTCTGATCATCGGAAAAGGACCTGCGGCGGAAGAGTTGCAGGAATTGGCCAGCGACCTTGGCTTGACCGACGATTCGGTCGTCTTCACGGGGCTGATTCCGAACGACGAACTCATCGGAAGCCAGTTGCTCTCCCATCTCGGCGCATTCGTATCGGCGTCACTTACGGAAAACCAAGCCATGACGATCATCGAAGCGCTTTGCAGCGGATGCCCGGTCATCGTTCCCGACCAGAAGAACATGACGGACTTGGTCGACCAGGGCAACGGATGGGTATTCGTTCCGAACAATGAAGCGGACCTTGCACGAAAGATGCAGCAGGCCCTGGTCGACACGCAAGGAAGGGATCGGAAGGCGGCCGAAGCGAAACGCAGCATCGACCGGTTCGATGGCGCGGCTGTCGCCGGTCAGTTCTTCAGCCTATATGAAGAGCTTGTCGAGTCCTGCAGGAACAAACGCACAAAGGCTCGAGAAGTCGACACATCTTTCAATAATTTCAGCCTTTACAGGAATTGACGTTTCAACTACAATTTCCATATTGTCTCGATTCGTACATGAAAGCGAAGACAAGTCTCAACCAGGATGGCAATGCTTGAAACGTCTATTTGAATCCATAGAACACCATAACAAACTCGTGCTGGCGATCATCGGGACGGTCACGATCCTGTTCGCGCTGCTCGTCCCACGCTTGAAACTGAATACGGACTACATGTCCCTGCTCCCTTCGAATCCAGAACAGGAAGCGTTGCAACAGGAGGTGTTCGGCCCCCCCTCCGAATACGACGAGAGCTTCTTCTTCCTGCTGGAAGGAAACCGACTGTTCGAACCGCAGACACTTACCGCCATCCAGAAAGTCCTACAGCGGTTGTCCGAATATGACCAGTTGCAGACGCCGCTTTCTCCATTCAGTTTCGTGACGTTCGAAAAGAAGGGAACACGGCTTGCCACCATCCCGATGTCTCCGCATAAGGATACCGAAATCCCTTGGACACAGGAAGAAGCCGACAAATTCAAGCAGCAGGTATTGTCGGATGACATTGTCCGAGGCCTGCTCGTCTCCGAAGACGGGCAAGCGATGTCGTTCTTCTTCAACAGTCTCCCGCTCGGGGAGGATTCCGACCAGATCATCGGCGAATGGGAGGAAATCGTCCATACGCTTGATCCGTATGTCGACGTGTATCTCAACGGGTCCGCCCTGCTCGCTCAGCGTCTGGGGTACTATCTGTCCCGGGACCTGACCATTCTTCTGGGGCTCTGCCTCGTGGTCATCCTCATTATCTTCTATCTTTCGTTCCATGCGAAGCGTGCGGTCCTGATACCATTTTCGATGTCCATCATCGGTCTGGTCTGGACGTTGGGAACGATGGTGCTTCTGGGCTACGAACTGACGATCGTCAACATCATCACCCCGTGCATGGTGCTGATCCTCAGCAGTTCCTACAGCATCCACGTCATCACCGAGTACTACACCACACATAGAAGAAATGGGAAGGAGCCGTTCAGCGTCAGGTTCGCCGCTTCATTGTCCGTCATCAGCAAGACGATCCTGACGGCATGTCTTACCTCGGTGGTCGGCTTCCTCAGTCTTCTGGTATGCAAACTCCCCGCTTTCAAGGAACTGGGCATATCGGTCTCTCTCGGAATCATCTACTGTGCGATCCTGTCTGTCACCTATATCCCTGCCTTGCTGGCCAACACAGTCCCTCCTCAGAGAAGGCAGATGCGCGTGTTCAAGAAAGGGTTACTGACTACGGCCGTGAAGCACATCAGCGCCTTCATCGTCAAATACAGCTGGGTCTTCGTGCTGCTGCTCGTCCTGATCATCGGTGGATTCCTGGCGACGAAAAACAGGATCGGCATCCAGACGAACTACATGAGCTACTTTCCGCAAAAGGATCCGTTCATCCAGGACTCGATCCATATGGCCAAACGGTTCGGAGGGATTGAACCTCACTATATCACGCTGACTGCCCCGGAGGGGGAGAAGAACTACTTCCTCCAGCCGCAGGTCGTCGAGCAAGTCCATGCGTTCGAACAGGCGCTTTCCCAGAATCCCGATGTCAAGCACATCCTGTCGTTCCCCCAGTACGTCGCTTTCATGCAGAAGGTGAACAGCGGAACCGCGGGAATTCCGGATTCCCCGGGGCTGATCATGTCGTTGTCCAGAATGCTCGCGATGCTACGCAACACCATGGGTTCTTCGGTAATCGATTCCATCATCAACCAGGATGCGTCGCGAATCACGATCGCCATCAGAAGCTACGACTCGGAAGCCCAGGACATGCCGACCGTAGCTAGCGCCGCCAGACTGCTGGCCGATATCGAGCGATACAAGGACTTGCTTCCGGCAAAGGTCTCGATGGCGGACTGGGGAGATGCTTCGAACGGACTGCTGCTGACGAACATGATCATCGACGACCAGAACTATTCGACGATCCTTTCATTCGTATTGGTGCTGATCATCGTATGGATCCAGTTCAAGTCGCTCAAGAACAGCCTGTACTCCATGGTTCCGATCATTGCGGGAGTCATGGCTAACTATATCCTGATGTTCATCTTCCACATCAAGTTCGATGTGGTCACGGCGATATTCGCCAGCGTGACGGTCGGAGTGGGCGTCGACGACGCAATCCACTTCATGCTGCGGTATCAGCGCCAGAAAACCCTTCATCCGCAGCTCCCCTACTACATCGTCATGCAACGGACGCTTCAGGAAACCGGTCGTCCGATCATCCTGACATCGACTTCGATCTCCGCAGGCATGCTGATGCTGGCTTTCGCATCCTACGCACCGATACGGTACTTCGGACTGCTCCTTGCATTCTCGCTTTTCGCCGCGACGCTGGCGACTCTGTTCATCATGCCATCGGTGATGCTACTGGGACAGAAGTTTTCAGTCTTTCGTAAAAAAAGAAGATAGGTATGCATCATGAAAATTGCCGAATTCAGCAATTCATTCATTCCTGTATATGATGGTGTCGGAAGAGTCGTAAAAGCATATTGTGAAACTCTGTCCGCAATGGGGCAGCAAGTGTTCGCAATTGCACCAAAAGATCCTGGATTCGCAGATCCATTAGCGGTACCATACACGGTACTTGCATATCCGGCGATGGCGGTATCGCAAAAATTGCCATATAAAGTTGGTTTTCCGATTATGTCGATTCGATATAAACGGCTGTTGATGAATCTCTCGGACGGACCTTTCGATATCTGCCACGCCCATGACCCGGGGCCGGCGGGACAACTGGCGTACTGGTATGCAATGAAAAACAATGTACCATTGGTAGGCTCCTTCCATTCAAAATATTATGATGATGTATATAAGATTACGAGAAGCAGGATGATAGCTGATTTTGGAGCGAAGGTCGTCGCAAACTTTTACAATAAATGCGATGAAGTATGGGCGGTATCACACAATTCAGCGGAAACTTTGAAGGAGTATGGATACAAAGGAACCGTACAGATCATGCCGAACGGAACAGACTTACGAACGCTTGACACATCCATTCTACCGAAAATTGTCACGAAATTTAGCTTGGTCAATGATCCTATCCTCCTGTTTGTAGGGCAAATGAACTGGAAAAAAAATATCAGGAAAATTCTTGAAGCCTGCGCTCAATTACGAAAAGACGGTCGCAGATTTCAGTTGGTGCTTGCTGGTCGAGGGCCGAATGAAAACGATATCAGAGCGACCGCAGAAAAATTAGGAATCGGTTCGTGCACAGTCATGACGGGACACATACTCAATCCTGCAGAACTGGATGGATTGTACTATCTTGCCACGCTTTTCCTGTTCCCTTCGATCTATGATAATGCTCCTATGGTTCTCAGAGAAGCCGCAAATATGGGAACCGCCGGCGTGGTAGTAAAAGGATCAAGTGCCGCAGAGGTGGTCATCGATAGGGAAAATGGCATGCTTTGTGAAGATACTTCGAATAGTCTTTATATGACAATCAAACAGGTTCTGGACGATCCTGTATTGCTTAAGAAAATCTCTATCAATGCAAAGAACTCTATCCCAAAATCATGGAAGGGAGAGATCATGGAACAAGTTCTGGAGCGATATCAATATCTTGTCGCTCGCAAGCTCGAACATAATTCACAAAGTAAAGGGTGAGTTCCATACTACGAGGTCCGTTCATGCCGTAGTACGGGAATTCGGAACCAGTTCGATCGAAAGATAGCGACGATCGGACCGAAGCCGAAGGAAAGAAATGGCATCGATCTCGGGAAGGCTGCGACACTGATGCGCTATCGCACACTGTCTTTGTTCCTGCGCCTGCCCGTCATCAGCGCGACAAGTCCCAACAGGATCGGCAGATATAGCGTCAGAAGCCTCCACAGCACCATGGCGAAATTGATGAACGCATCCCCCATGATCTGCACCATGATGTAGTAGAACCCGCTGTCGGCCACCCCCAGTCCACCGGGAATCGGAACTACCGACTGGATCATCGCGCTGAAGGCCTGGGCTGCGAGAACGGTGGAATATCCCTGCCCCGACAAAGAGAATCCACGATAGATGAAATAGCAGATCTGATAGGTGGCGATGAGCTGAAGACAGCCAAAGACGAACGCAAGGAAATAATCACGCTTCCTTAGACGGATCTTCGCCATATTCAGCTTCAGTTGATGAAGCTCCTCCACAGCCTTCTCCTGCAGCGCCTGCGGCTGACGCACCGCATGGAACTTCCCCAGCAGGCGGATGAACCAGCCGGCGATGGAGCCTAGCACCCGTTCCGCCTTGGCGACAGACAGGAGAAAGACCAAATACAACGCATTGCCTGCGAGACCGACGAAGATGAGGACCCAGAACGCGACGGGAATCGAGAACTCACGGCCATGGACAGCGATCAACGCACCGACCACAGCGATCATGCTGCAGACGAACAGGATGGTCTTCGTCAGCAATACTGTCGCGGCATCGCCGACCTTCATTCCGTCCTTCGACAGAACCGTGATCTGCGACGCGATATTGCCGATCTGAAGCGGTGTGATCGCACCGAACATGTACCCTATCAGCGTGGATCGGAAACATGAAGCGTACGAAGCCTCGTGCTGATATCTCCGGCTGATCACCACCAGGACCGCGCTTTCGCTCAGCAACGCCGCCAGCATGCTCGCCATGGCGACGGCGATCCATCGATATTCGAGACTGAAGAGGATGGTCCGAATGGTGGCGAGGCCTTCCTTCCAAACAAGATAGGCGCAGAACAGCGCGATGGAGAGACACACCGCCACCCAATCCAATCGATGTCGTTTCATGTTCTGCGGATAGCTAGATGTGCAGATGGTCGTCGAAACGATCGGACATCAGGCGCCTGCAGTAGGAACTCCGATCCTTGAGGATCTTCGAGCCTCTGGTGATCTTGCATAGACTGATGCCAAGTTTCGAAGCGATCTCACGCTGCGGAACCCCTTGATAGAGCTGCTTCATCAAATTCCACCGCAACGCCACGGCCTCCCGTTCATGAGGCGTCAAGAGCTCGTCAAACAACTTGCGCATCAAATTCTCATCGGTGGTATCCGCAAATATCCGAATCAGTTCGTCAAAATCTGTATCCATGCAGTGCTCCTTGCTATCTCCCGACCGATCGACTCCGTTTCTTTCCATAGAAAAGCTACTACATACAGTACAATGGGAAGCGGCCGCGGTCAAGGAGCTTGGATCGAATCGTACTTCGTTCATCCTTTATCCGAAGGTCTTGCGCTGATGTTTTTCCGCCCCATGTCCAGGAACGTCCCTCCTCCCCTAGGAATCTTGCAGGGGGTTGCCAAAACCATAACTAGTTATTATACTGATAATAACGATTCGTAGAGAGCTTGGCGGCAATTCGCCGTGAGGTGCACAGGCACATGTACGGGCCTTGGAACGTACGCCGTCCGTAAGGAAGGCGTACGAGCAGAGGGGTCCGACCGCTACGAGAAAATAAGGTAATAGCTTTGTCCGTATCGTTGCGGATTCAGTTCCGCCGCGCATCTTGTATCAAGTGCGGGCGCCCCGTGAGGTGTCCTATAGGCTGCGGTACGACAGGCTATGGATTGTATGAATCAGACCAAGAAGGAGATCGCCCTTATCAGGACGACCACGATCATCTGCTTCCTATTCGGGGTGGCAGGTGTCGCCATGGCCGTCGTCGCACATTCACGTTCCATGCTCTTCGACGGAATGTACTCGTTCATCCAGAGCATATTCATCCTCAGTTCCGCATCGATCGTCCGGCTGATCAGCCGACAGGATGATCGCGAGTATCAGTTTGGATACGGGGCGTTCGAACCGTTCTTCATCATGATCAGGACCATGTCGATGCTTGGGATGAACCTCATCCTCGCTTGGAGCGCCGTCCGCAGCATTCTGGACGGCGGCT
>LVAV01000015.1 GCA_001604185.1 Clostridiales bacterium Firm_16
CAAAGAGTTTCAAAAGCTTGTAATTCGGTTTTGAGGTTTACTTTTTTAAGAAGTTAACAATAATGCAGCCTAGACAGTTGAGCAGTATATCATCTGGGTCGAATACTCCTCTTCTCGAAAGAAGTTGTATGATCTCGATCAGCAAGGAGAATCCCAAGCCAGACACAGCTGTTTTCCACATTTTCCTCCAACCCGTCACCACTGGAACCAACACGCCAACCGGCAAGAAGAGAATGATATTCCCGAGGAAGTTTGCACCGATTTTCCCTCTTTGAATCTCCTTCATGAAGGAAACCAGAGCGTGAAATGGGTAATTTGAATTCGGCGTTCCTGTCAGCTTTTCCCTGCTCAGTATTGTAATCCATAGAATCAGAGCAACTACAACACCAAGCAATGCAGTTGATATATCTTTTCTCTTATTCATCCCTGTACACCGCCGGTCGGACATTCACATCAATTCCTTCAACCTCCGGATACACACGCACATGGAGCGTTGCTTCCACCGGCCTTTCGATGGTAAAGCTAACATCCTCATCGTATTGATAGGAGTATTTATAATAACCAGTATTATCTTCAATATAAAGCTGAAGAGCGATAGTACTCTCATTCTGTCCCTTCAGTCCAGTCAGTGTATACGTTCCAGGTTCTAAAGTGAATCTCGAAAGCAACTTCCAGCCGTTGCTTTCCTCAACATTATCACCAACAAGGCTAATCCACCCATCTTTAAGATAGGATAGATATACTGATGAAGGCCCGATGTATCCCGGCTTTCCATTCAGAATCACACGGTTCGGTGTACCATTTTCTCGGGAAGAAGCGATACTGTACTGTACCATCTGCTGATGAAGAATGCGTTTTGCTACGGTATCACAAGAGTAAAGAACAGCCAAGGTGATCAAAAGCGAAACTGAAAATATAGTTATAACTCTTCTCTGTATCGCAACTCACCCCGCTTTGAATACTTCTCCATCTCCTATAGTTGTGTCATCCGGAACAACCGCAGATGTAGATACAGTTGCCGTCGATCCGAGCCATACTCGGTTTCCGACCGACGTCAGAGAGCGGACAACAGAATTCGTGTAGATCAAGCAGTAAGAACCAATAGTGGAATCATGATGCAGTTCTACACCAGGGTTCAAGATACATCCATCCCCACACCTGGCGTTATTCTGCACTACCGCATTGTTGAGGATCACACATCCACAGCCAATTTTGGCACGAGGAGATATATAGGCAGATGGCGCGATAATAGTTGGAAAGGTGTAACCGATAGCTACAGCTTCTTTATAGATTCGTTCACGTAGCTTATTGTTTCCGATAGTCACAAGGAGCAGTTTGTATTTTGGATAGAAGGATGCCATTTCACTTGTCTTACCTATCACTGGAGCATCATCAACGATTGTCGCCTCTCCATCATCGAGGAAAGCACATGCATATTGTTGACTTGCATGCTCAAGTACAACCCTTCCGAATCCACCTGCTCCTACCAGTAATAGTTTCTCCATCACATCCACCCCTGCGGGAAAGGATCAGTTATGCCTGATCCCCTTCAGCTCTTCCTGGACATAATCCGTTGTCAGGATCTTTTTTACCACACCATCGACATCAAGCCGTACAGTATTATGGCTCGTGTAACTCTCTTCAGCCTGCGTAACGACCTTGCCCTGTACAAAATATTTATCGTAGTTCAAATCACGATTGTCTGCAGCCACCCTGAAGTAATGGCCCATGTCTTCTGAACGGAGTCTTTCTTCTCTGGTCATAAGAGTTTCATACAGCTTCTCACCGTGACGTGTACCAATGATGTTGGTGCCAGTATCGCCGAAGAGCTGCTGAACGCCCTTGGCAAGATCACCTATTGTGGAAGCATCCGCCTTCTGGATGAACAGATCTCCAGGATTTGCATGATTGAAAGCAAACCGGACTAACTCAACGGCTTCATCCAAATTCATCAGGAAACGCGTCATCTCCGGATTCGTTATGGTGATCGGATTTCCCGCATGGATCTGATCAATGAAGAGCGGAATGACAGAACCTCGTGAACACATCACGTTGCCATATCGAGTACAGCAGATGACGGTGTCGGACCTTTCGGCAGCAACACGAGCATTTGCATAAATGACATGCTCCATCATAGCTTTAGAAATACCCATGGCATTGATCGGATATGCTGCCTTGTCCGTAGAGAGGCACACAACGCGTTTTACACCGGCGTCTATCGCAGCATGAAGAACATTATCTGTTCCCTCTACGTTCGTCTTGACCGCCTGCATGGGGAAGAATTCACAGGAAGGTACTTGCTTGAGAGCGGCAGCATGAAAGATGTAATCCACGCCGGGCATTGCGTCAGCGATAGAGCGAGGGTCACGGACATCGCCCACATAAAACTTGACCTTCTTGGCATGGTCGGGATGCCTCGCCTGCAGCTCATGCCGAAGATCATCCTGTTTCTTCTCATCGCGGCTGAAGATGCGGATCTGACCGATGTCTGTTTCCAAGAAATGTTTCAAAACGGTGTTACCGAAAGAACCAGTTCCACCGGTTATCATTAGTGTTGCGCCGTTAAATTCACTCATTGTTTATGCATCCTCACTCCATTATTTCGCCAGCCACGGCTCATATGTTCCGAATTCCAGAATGTCTGCTATACGTTTACACGCCTTCCCATCACCGTATGGATTGCAGGCATGAGCCATTTTGTCATATGCTTCCTGATTCTCCAGAAGCTCTTTGAAGTTCTGGTAGATAACCTCTTCATTCGTCCCGACCAATCGGAGCGTTCCTGCATCCACGCCTTCCGGACGCTCCGTCGTATCTCTCATGACGAGCACGGGGCGACCATAGGAGGGACACTCCTCCTGGATTCCTCCCGAATCAGTCAGGCACAGATGACACCGCGCTTCAAAGTTGTGGCAATCGAAGACTTCTATCGGTTCTATAATGTGGATTTGGTCGCAGTCTCCGAGTTCTTCATCCGCTGCTTGCCTCACGACAGGATTCATATGAATCGGGTAAACAGCCTTACACTCCGGATGCTCATCCAGGACACGTCTTATCGCCCGGAACATATGGTGCATCGGCTCTCCAAGATTTTCCCGGCGATGAGCTGTGATGAAGATCAACTTTCCGTCACCGACCCATTCAAGTTCCGAGTGAGTGTAGTCCTCTTTTACTGTATGCTGCATGGCATCAATGACCGTGTTCCCGGTGATATATATCGTACTCGGGTCTTTTCCTTCTTTGATCAGATGATCAGCCGCCAGCTGCGTCGGTGCGAAATTGTATTTGCTAATAATACCCACAGCCTGACGGTTGAATTCTTCCGGGTAAGGACTGTAGATATTATAGGTGCGAAGGCCCGCCTCTACGTGGCCAACCGGTATTTGAAGATAGAAGCAGGCCAGTGCGGTTACGAATGTGGTACTCGTATCGCCATGCACCAAAACTACGTCCGGCTTAACCTCTTCGAGAACCGCCTTGATCTTCTCCAGGATGCTTGTCGTAATGTCAAACAGAGTCTGCTTATCTTTCATGATGGACAGGTCATAATCCGGAACAACCCCAAAGGTCTCCAAAACCTGATCCAGCATTTGGCGATGTTGGCCCGTGACACAGACAACCGTCTGTATTCCTTTTCTGGTCTTAAGCTCATTAACTAACGGGCATATCTTGATTGCTTCCGGTCTTGTGCCAAAGACCAACATAACCTTTTTCATGCAAAAAACTCCTTAGATGTGATAAACTCCCGGTAGGCTGCAGATATTGTGACAGTCAAGAACAACCTTATCTGCCAACCTTTCCATGTTTCCCTTAATCTCATTGTGCTTGACCATGATGATGACGAAATCCACAGCATTTAGAAACTCGCTCAGATCATGATACTGGTTCGGCACAACATCGTTAGTGATATACGGATCGTAAACCTTGAGTCCGGTCGCTAAATGCCGTTCCTGGCTCTCCAGCAGTTGGAGCGTTGGAGATTCCCGCATATCGTCCACATTTTCCTTATAGGTCAGGCCATAGAGACCTACACGGGTGATATCTGTCATGCCCTTTTCCTTCATGATCTCGTAAATCCGATTGAGCACAAAATCAGGCATGCTGTCATTGGTTTTCATGGATTCATCGATAACCTTGGCCAAAGACGGATAGTCACCAACCAGGAACCACGGATCAACAGAGATGCAATGTCCGCCAACACCGGGACCAGGCTGCAGGATATTCACCCTTGGATGCATGTTGCAGATCTTGATGATCTCATATACGTCCATCCCATCATGACGGCAGATTTTCGCCAGCTCGTTTGCAAAGGCTATGTTGACAGCGCGGAAAGTATTTTCCACGACCTTTGTCATCTCCGCCGTTTTGATGTCTGTCACAACAATGTTCCCACCACAGAATGTCGCGTACAGGACTTTGATCTTCTCTCCGATATCCGGATCGTCAGCGCCAATAGTTCTGTCATTATGAAGCAGCTCATAAATCATGTTGCCAGGAATGATCCGCTCCGGCGCATGGACAAGATGTATATCCTCGCCGATCTTAAAACCCTTCTCTGTAACATACGGCCGAACGTACTTATCGATACTTCCCGGACTCACCGTCGATTCAACTACAATGATCGCGCCTTTCGGAGCTACTTTCAGGACATCACCAATTGCAGCGGTAACATACTGCATCTCCACCTTCTTGGTGAACTTGTCGTAGGGAGTCTGGACTGAGACGATGTACACATCCGCAACCTGATACTCCGTGGTGAACTGAATACCGCCGTCAAGAGCTGCTTGAAACAGTTCATCCAATCCATCTTCTTCGAAGGTGGTCTTTCCCGCCTTCAGCATGTCAACTTTGCCTTGGCTATGGTTGGTTCCAACAACCTCTACGCCGTGGGATGCCATCATGAGTGCTGTCGGCAGTCCGATGTATCCAAGTCCTATGACATTAACCATTGCTCTACTCCTTCAAAATCTCTGCCCGCTCATCTGGCTAGGCTTGTATTTTTTGACCCGCCAGCCAGAGTCGATTCTGAGTATTGTTGGGGTAGTGCGCTGTTCTCCCTTTATCCCGGAGAGCGTTGGTTATTAAATGTGGTAAACACCGGGCAGGTTAATGATGTTATGGCAGTCCAGAACAACCTTACCAGCCAGCTTCTCCATGTTTTCCTTGATCTCGTTGTGCTTTACCATCACGACCACAAAGTCTACAGCAGCGAGGAACTCGTCCAGATCGTGGTACTGGTTGGCAACTACATTCTTCGAGATGAACGGATCATAAACCTTCAGCCCGGTTGCAAGGTGACGCTCCTGTGATTCAAGCAACTGGAGCGTGGGGCTCTCACGCATATCATCCACGTTTTCTTTATAGGTGAGTCCGTAGAGGCCGACGCGGGTAATATCCGTCATGCCCTTTTCTTTCATGATCTCGTAGATGCGATTCAGCACGAAGTCTGGCATCCCATCATTAGTTTTCATGGACTCGTCAATAACCTTTGCGAGAGACGGATAGTCTCCGACCAAGAACCATGGATCAACTGAGATACAATGCCCGCCGACACCAGGGCCAGGCTGCAGGATGTTAACACGAGGGTGCATATTGCAGATCTTGATGATCTCGTAAACATCCATGTTGTCATGACGGCAGATCTTTGCGAGCTCGTTTGCGAGAGCGATATTCACAGCCCGGAAGGTATTCTCAACAACCTTTGTCATCTCCGCCGTCTTAATATCGGTAACGACAATCTCGCCCTGGCAGAAGGATGCGTAGAGTTCCTTTACCTTCTCGCCGATTGCTTTATCATCCGCTCCGATGGTTCGATTATTGTGCAGCAGCTCATAGACCATGTTGCCGGGGATGATCCGTTCCGGAGCATGAACAAGGTTGATATCGGTCCTGTCCTCGGCCTCCAGCACAGGCCTTACGCTCTTCTCGATGGTACCAGGAGAGACGGTTGATTCGATTACAAGTGTCGCACCTTTGGGAGCCACCTTCAGGACATCCTTTACGGCAGCAACCACGTAAACCGCATCCACCTTCTTGCTGAACTTATCGTAAGGTGTCGGGACAGAGACAATGTATGTATCTGTTACTTGATACTTTGTGGTGAACTTTACACCAGCTTTCAGAGCATCCTGAAACAGCTCGTCCAGCCCGTCCTCCTTGAAAGTAGTCTTGCCCGCGTTGAGGGTTGCTACCAATTCAGCGTTGTAGTCTGTGCCGATTATTTCGACTCCATGGGAGGCCATCATCAGCGCCGTGGGCAGACCAATGTAACCGAGTCCAATTACGTTTACCATGTTTCTAAATCTCCTTCTTACAACTTTACAAGCCACAGAGAGGTCATCCTCAGCAGCGATTGATATTTACATCTCATTTGTGTTAGAGTCAGTCTAAAAGTTTCCACCGATAGTCAGGAGAAATGTTTCCACTACATCGCC
>LVAV01000016.1 GCA_001604185.1 Clostridiales bacterium Firm_16
GGCACACTGCAGCCCTTCTTTCTCCCTATTCAGACAAAGCAGATGAAAAAGGAATCCTCCTTTACTCTGATGACGAACTTTACAACCTTCTGTATGACGCCGCCAGCCGTTCAATCCAGGTTCAGATCCACATGATCGGCGATGCTGCCATAGAGCAGGGCATCCGGGTTGTAAAACGGCTTCTTTCGAACATAGAAAAACCGGCCCTGCCCTTCAGGTTCAACCATCTTATAGTCTGCCATCCTGAACAAATAGAAGAGCTCAAAACCCTTCCCATTGTGGCAGACATTCAGCCAACCCAGTCTTACACAGACAGGGTGATGGCCCCGTCACGCCTTGGTTCTGACCGGTTGCCTTATTTGTATAATTTTAGAACCCTCTACGAAACAGGCCTGTTGCTCACTGGGTCAAGTGATTGCCCCATGGAGCTTCCAAACTCATGGTTAGGCATATGGGCGGCCGTAGCACGCAGCGAAATGGACGGCACTCCTTTGAGCTACCTCAATCCAGATGAAACGCTCACTCTCGAACAGGCCCTTCGCATCTACACCGTCAATCCCCCAGAAGCGGCGGGGATGGGCCATATCCTGGGAAAAATCAAAGAGGGCTATCTTGCCGATTTCACTATCATAGACGGGGATCCCTTTACCATGCCCGTACAGCAATTAAAAGACACAGAATCTCTTTACACCTTCGTTGACGGCAAGCTCAGCTACGGGAATATAGAGAACTGGCCTCACATAAAAGATATCCGCTAAGGCAGGAGGCATTGTGAATGTGGAAATACAAAGTTGGCATATTTAGCGTCGTCAACAAGAATGGAGTAGAAATAGAACAGGAAATACTCAAAGAAATCGATGCCCAGGTGATGAACATCCAAACAGAAGAAGATTTCGAAAGAATGCTGCCTGAAATTGACGGGCTCATTATCGCAGATGCTGCAATAACAGAAGAAGTCCTCGATAAGTTGGAAAAATGCAAGGTTGTTGTACGCCAAGGAATGGGAACCGACAATATTGACATCCCAGCTGCCACGGCCCGGGGCATCCAGGTCTGCAATACTCCAGGTTTCAATATTAGGGAAGTTGCGGACCATGCGCTGGCTTCCGCTTTGTGCCTTGCCAGATACATCCCGTTCTTCAACCATGTCATTAAGAACGAAAAAAAGTGGTCTCACCTCTCATTCCCGGCCCCAAAAAGGGTTGGCGCCATGGAGTTCGGCATAATCGGCTTCGGTAAAATAGGTCAGCTTTTGGCGTCAAAGGCCAAGGGTATCTTTGGAAATATCACGACTTTTGACCCTTACCTCAACAGAGACGCTGCTGCGGAGCTTGGCGTAGAAGGAAAAAATACCCTTGAAGAGCTGTTTCAGACTGCCGATATCATCAGCTTGCACGTGCCCCTTACACCAGAAACCCACCATCTTCTCAATAAAAACACCTTCGCTCATATGAAGCCGGGTATGTTTGTCATCAATACCTCCCGAGGTTCTCTCATCGATGAAGAAGCGTTGCTTTGGGCCATAAGGGAAAAAATAGTCGCAGGCGCATTCCTTGACGTTATTGAGAACGAGTGGGAACCTGATCTTGAGGCTCCGCTCTTTAAGGAGCCCAGAATCATTTTTACACCACATACGGCGTGGTATAGCCAGGATTCTTTACATCTGCTTCGAACAGTGCCGGCCCAGGAGGTCAGAGATGCACTTCTTGGAAAACGACCTGTGGGCAGGGTTAACTAAGAGAGGACGGATCTGAATGAAGTTATATGAGAAAAGCGCTCGCATGCAGCAATGTTCCTTTGAAGGGGGCATTCGAGACATCTTTGAAGCGGCTTTAAAACTGGAAAGCAAGGGGCAGAAAATTTATCACTTGGAAATAGGCCGTCCCGACTTCGATTCCCCAGAGTGCGCAAAAAAAGCAGCCATACAGGCTCTTGAGGAAGGGTTTGTTCACTACACATCCATGAACGGAATCCCAAGCTTGCGGGAAGCAATTGCAGAGCATGAGAGAAAGAAGGGCTGCCTCTTTGGGCCTCAAAACGTCATTGTCACCAGCGGCGCTTCGGAAGCCCTCCTGACATCCATGATGGGCCTTTTGAATCCGGGGGACGAGATTATTCTGCCAACTCCCTGCTTCGTTTCATACAGAGAGCAGGCCCTTCTGGCAGGTGCGGTGCCAGTCATGGTTCCGTCTTTTTTAGAAAACCGATACCAGCTCGATATGGAATCCATAAAAAAGGCTCTTACTCCGAGAACCAAAATGATCATTATCAACTCGCCTAACAACCCCACCGGCGCTCTCATGCATCGCGGCGACGTAGAAGAACTCATAGAGTTTGTAAAAGGCAAGGAAATCTGGGTTGTCACTGACGAATGCTACTCTGATTTCATCTACGACAACGAACATGTGAGCATTGCCAGCTACCCGGAGATGAAAAAACAGGTCATCCTCGTCAGCTCTACGTCAAAAACATTTTCTATGACAGGGTGGCGCATTGGATACCTTATGGCGCCGGAACCGGTTCTTCCCTTTTTAAGCAAAGCTCACCTTATGACCATCTCATGCGCTAATTCCTTTGCTCAGGTGGGAGCCGCCGAAGCCTACAAGAGCGGAGCGGCCCATACGCAAGAAATGGTGGCGGCCTTCAAAGAGCGGCGGAACATTGTGGTATCGGCGCTGAATCGATGCCCGGGCATTAAGTTCCCCGACCCCCAGGGAGCCTTCTACGTTCTTCCATCAATAGAAAAGCTCAACATGAAGCCCCTGGATTTTGCCAAAGAACTCATGGAACGCTATGGAGTTGCCATTACTCCCGGAAACGCCTTCGGAATAGACAATCACGTTCGAATAGCTTATGCTATTCCGGCTGAAGATCTGCGCCAGGCCATGGAGGGCTTTGTGGCCCTTTATAACGAAAAAATAAGAGGTTGAGCATTCATAAACGTCAACTATTAAATAGGAAGGGGAATAAACGATGAAGAGATTTCTTATTTCTGTAGTAGCACTCGCATTACTTGTCATGTCGGCACACTCAGCGTTGGCTGCCTCTGAGTTTCGAATGAAAGTACACTCTGTAGGGAGTGACGCCCACCCCTCAACAACCATGCTTCATGAATTTAAAAAGTATGTAGAAGAGAACTCTGGCGGAAGAATAAGCGTTTCCATCCATAACAAC
>LVAV01000017.1 GCA_001604185.1 Clostridiales bacterium Firm_16
TATAGCCATCTGCACAGTGGGTATCATCATTGTCGGATACGGCTTTAATGTATTTCAAAATCTGTTCATCTGAAGGAGGATCACGAAATGAACATCAAAGTATTAGGCGGAGGATGCAGGAGCTGCGAAGCGCTCCTCAAGGCAACAAAGGAAGCGGTTGAGAAAAAAGGAATTGACGCCGAGGTGGAGTACATTACAGCTATGGAGAAAATTATGGGCTACGGTATTATGAGTATGCCTGCACTCATGATTGATGACAAAATTGTCTCGGTGGGAAAAGTGCTGAAGGCAAAGGACGTAGAGAAGTTATTATAAGTAAAACAGGATAAGGCTCCTCACTACCGACAAATACATCGGCAGCGAGGAGCCTTTCTTATGCTTTGATTTCAATGGTGACTCCGGACTTGAAGTCGATGGTGAAGTGGTCTTCGAAAACCGTAATCTTCTCAATGAGCTTTTTGACCAGAGCCTCATCAAACTCTGTGATATCGGTTTCCTGCCCGGCGATGAAGTCCTGCAGCTCCTTGATCCGGTTCATGGCTTCTTCCCGGCGGTGGCTGTCGAGCTCGGATTGTTCCTTCTGGTCGCGGAGCCGGAAAATCTCATCGGCGATGGCGTCATAGTCCTGTTTGTTATTTGCCTTCTTGATGAGCTCTTTTTGAAGTTCCTCCAGCCGTGCCTGAATGCCGTCCGGTGAGAGAGTGTCAGCGTTAACCACGGCCTTGGCGATGTTCTGCTGTAAGGTTTTCAGGAAAAAGTCCCGTTCAGTAAGAATCTGATGGAAGGTCTTGACCGTGACTTCCTGCAGCAGGAGCTCGTTAACCGTCCGGTTGGTGCAGTTCTTTTCAGCCGAGGTCGGTTCCAAGCGACTGATGCAGCGCCAGACGATGGACTTGCAGCCGTGGTTGTTCCAGTGAACGCGCCGGTAAAGCTCGCCGCAGTCTCCGCAGAAAACCATCTGTGCAAAACAGTGATTGTAGGAGAAGCTGCGTTTCTTGCCTGTCGGGCTGACGTGGACTACCCGGCGACGGACAAGCTCTGCCTGCACCTGCATGAAGAGCTCTTTCGGAATGATCGCTTCGTGGTCACCCTCTACGTAGTATTGAGGAACGGTGCCGTTGTTCTTGATCCGCTTCTTCGTCAGAAAGTCTGTGGTGTAGGTCTTTTGCAGGAGTGCGTCACCCATGTACTTCTCATTTCGGAGAATCTTGTTGATGGTGCTGGTGTGCCATTTTGTCTTGCCAGCGCCGGTGAGAATGCCGTCGGCCATAAGCCCGTCAGCGATCTTATCCATGCTGGAGCCTTCGAGGTATTCCCGGTAAATGCGCTTTACGATTTCTGCTTGCTCCGGATCAATGATCAGGTGCCCGTTTTCATCCTTGGTGTATCCGAGGAAACGATTGTGGTTGACCTGAACCTTACCTTGCTGGTAGCGGTACTGGAGTCCCAGTTTGATGTTCTGGCTCATTGACTGGCTTTCCTGCTGGGCAAGGCTCGCCATGATCGTGATCAACACCTCGCCCTTAGCGTCCAGCGTGTTGATGGCTTCCTTTTCAAAATAAACAGGTATGTTCTTGTCCTTCAGCTGCCGGATGTATTGCAGGCAGTCGAGAGTGTTTCGGGCAAATCGGCTGATGGACTTGGTGATGACCATGTCGATGTTACCGGCCATGCACTCATCGATCATTCGGTTGAATTCATCACGCTTTTTTGTGTTGGTGCCGGAGATACCGTCGTCTGCAAATATGCCCGCCAGCTCCCATTCCGGATTCTTTTGAATGTACTCGGTGTAGTGCGTGACCTGAGCCTCGTAGCTTGTTTCCTGTTCTTCGGAATCCGTGCTGACGCGGCAGTAGGCTGCAACACGGAGTTTTTTCTGCGCTGATTGCTTTACTGTATTTCCGACCTGCCGTCTGGCCGGAATCACCATTACATTTCCCATTAGCTTACCTCGCTTTCAATGAGGCTGTAGAGGTATTCTGCCTGCAGCCTCGGATCTTCATAGTGTTGCTCTGCCGCTGCCATGCGAAAGCCGGTAGGAGACGCTGCAGGTTCCACACTCTTTTTCCTGTTCAACCTGCCAAGTTTCCCGGCACGTTCAAATCGGATGGCGGCAGCTTTATCGTAGGTTTCCTGATCAATGATAGCCGGGTAAAAATCGTCTCCGAGGTAGTGTCTGTTTTCCATCAGGCGCTTTGCCGTGCCGTGGTAGGTTTCAATGCCAGCAGCGGCAGCAGCCTTGGCCAGTGCCATCCCGGAGAGGTAATTCTCATAGAGCTTTCGTATTTTATTGGCTTCATCCTCTTTAATCGTGGCGCAGCCGTTTTCAATGCTGTAGCCGTAGGGTGTATGTCCCATGTATTCACATCCTTTCTCGAAGCGTCAGACCGCATTTCAGTTCAAAGCGCACTTCATTTCTGGAGCGGACAATGATGCGGTTCACATATTCATTAAACAGGTCATCATCGAATTCCTGAAGTATTCCACCTTTTTCTGTAAAGTGCAGAAGCGCTGTGGCTGCTGTGACCTTTGTTACATCTCCGGAAACAGCGTTTTTTAAGGCATTAATCTCATCCCGGAAACTGTCTGCCTGAGAAAGCAGCTCGTTCGTTTCTTTGTTAAAAAGGATCGGGTCGATGATGCCCTGTGTCATGAGCTTTGTCAGCGTCTCGCGCTTTTCTGTGTTCTGCGCCAGTAGGGTCTGTATTTCCTGAATGCGCCGAAGCGAGTCATCAGACGAAGTGTTTTTCAATGCGTCCACATATGGTTTTAGGATGATCCTGTGCGCGTAGACCAGCTTGTTCATCATGGTGACGAAAGCCTGCTTCAGATCATCGTCTTTTACAAAAAGCATGTGGCATTTATCTTTATCCTTGATGTGGGTACTGCAGCACCATGCGGTGTATTTGTATCCGGTGCAGCTGTGTATCCGGCGCTTAAAGGTATCGCCGCACTCGCCGCAGATGATCTTCCCGGAGAAGGTGTAGCGATTCTGGTATTTGTCGCTCCCTTTGACGACACCTTTTTCCGTTGCCCGCTGGTGAATAAAAGCGTGAGCGGCTTCAAAGTCCTCACGGCTGATGATTGCCTCGTGATGATCCTTGACCATGTACTGTGTCTGCTCGCCGTGATTGTTGTGCCGGACAAAGCGTGAATCCGAGTACGTTTTCTGGAAAAGGCAGTCGCCGACATACTTCTCATTGGAGAGCATCCCGCGAATGGTTGTGGCTGTCCAGCGTCCGTTTCGCTTGGTAGGAATGCCGCGCCGGTTCAGGTCATCCGCGATGGCGTGGGTGCCTTTGCCGGAGAGCAGCGCTGCGAAGATTTCCCTTACCACAGCCGCCTGCTCCGGATTTATGATCATCTGCTCGCCATCCCAATCATAGCCGTAGGGTGGATAGCTGACTTTATAGGTGCCGCTTTCAAAGCGTTTCTGGATTGACCATTTGTTGTTTTCTGATATGGAAACAGACTCGCCTTCGGCCATGCTGGAGAGAATTGCCAGAAACAGCTCGCTCTCCATTGAGCCGGTGTTGATATTTTCTTTTTCAAAATAAATCGGAATGTGCAGGGCGAGCAGTTTTCTTACCAGCTCTAAGCAGTCCGTTGTGTTCCGGCTGAATCGGCTGATGGATTTTGTGATAACAAAGTCCACTTTACCGGCCTTGCAGTCATCAATGAGCCGTAAGAGCTCCGGGCGCTTATCCTTCTTGGTGCCAGTAATGCCTTCGTCGTAATAGAGTCCAGCGAACTCCCAGTCATCACGAGATGTGATGTAATTTTCGTAGTGGGTTTTCTGTGCCTCAAGGCTTTCAAGCTGGGCATCGGAATCCGTAGAGACGCGGCAGTAGGCGGCTACCCTGATCTTCTTGAGTTTAACTTTCGAGCTCGCTGTTTCCGCGATTTTCGTGACTTTTTTCAAGGGAAGTCCCTCCTTTCCGTACGTCTATACATCACTCTAAAGCGACTACATATCAAGGGATTTTCGGCATTATTTCCGCGAACAAGGGAGAGAAAGTTTCCCGATTGATGGCGGTTAATTTGTTGAATTCAGCCACAGAAATGAGTCCGTCATCGAGCATCTTCTTTGCGATTGTCTGTGCTCTACGGTAGTCCAGATCGCCCTGAATCCGCTCTTGTGTGAAATATCCAGATTGAACATTTGTGATTTTGTCTGTCATAACATATCCACCTCCAGTTTCCACTGGAGATGAACTGCCGTTTTGAGCGGAGGAAAATAAAAAAAGCCTGCGAGCATTCCGAAGAACACTCGCAGGCTTAGCAGATTGGATATTCAGTTATTTCACTCTGATCTTCCAGCCGGTC
>LVAV01000018.1 GCA_001604185.1 Clostridiales bacterium Firm_16
GTGGTTTTTTGTTTCGCACGCTTCCTTCCTCGCGTGCTCAACGGAGTCACGACTCCACAATAGAAGAGCCCTCGTCCGATTTACCGGTCGAGGGTTCTTGCTGTTTCTGGAATAGAGGATGTGTATTATCCGACTTCAGACTGGATGACTACTGTCTCGTTGACGATCTCATCTTGAGGTGGAACGCGGGAGCTGACCTGCACGGACTCTACATCATCTACGTTGATGACCCGGTCGAAGAAGAAGACCGTACCGCCGTCCAGTCTGCCGCAGACATAGTTGGCTGTGGCATGTGCATCAAAAGTGGTTCCATCTTTCAAGGTAATGTTGACATCGAGGATCTCCCAAGGGCTGTAGAAGCCGAATACACAGATGGAGATCGGAGAGATCTCATACTTGACACCGTTTGCATCCTCAGAAGCTCTGCGCGCCAGATCTTTTCCCAAAGGAATCGGGATCGTCTCATGCTCCATGGTCCATTCGCCACTCATTTTCAGATCATCCTTTGTCGGATCCTGCCACTCACCCATCGTGACCGGGAAAACCGAGACAACCAACGTAAGCGTATCCGTATCCATATCCGGCATCATTCTGTCCAGGATGATGTAGTCATAGCAATACAGGCATTCCTTCGTGGATCGCACCGGATCGACCACAGTCTTTCCGCTCCCGATGATACCGAAGTTGTAATAACTGTTATCTGTGATCCAGCCGCCTTTGTCCTTATTCGTTTCTTCATCCCAGTAGTATGTGTCTACTCCTCCGGGCTTAGACAGCGTGTACTCTACCACGGCACCCTGTCCGTCACTGAGGGCACCCACGATCGTAAGTACACTTCCGTCATCGAAGGTTCTCGTGATGGGGGTATAGACCGCATTCTGCTCCAGCTCTTCCACGATTGATTCCTTCGTGTTCGGCCAGATGTGGCTGACGATCCCTTCACCGGTCGCCGCATAGTACACAAATGGTGTCGCCACGATCAGAGCCGCCGCTGTCGCTGCCAATGCCACCACGCGTCCGGTATTTCTTCTCGGCTGAAGTTCTCTGCGATAGGACTTCAGAAGGTTCTTCTTATTCTTCTCATAATTCTTCGAGAACACATGCTCTTCGCCTGGTCTGTCGAATTCTTCTATAGATATATCATTTCTCATAATCGGCACCGCCTTCTCTCAGTTTTGCTTTCGCCCGTTCGTATCTCTTGCGGACAAGGGGTTCGGAAATACCCAGCTTCATGGACGTTTCCTTGACACTCAATTCATCGAGGGCCAGGCACTCCGTCACCAGCCTGTATTTCTCGGGCAATTTCCTGACAAGGCTTCTCAGGCTGTCTCGGTCCTCTATGCCCATCTCTTCTGACTGCGACGTTCCCACATATTCCGATAATTCTTCAAACTCCGGAACCCCTGCGATTTCCTTGGTACGTTGATTGTAGATATCGATGGATGCATTTCGGATCACGGTGATGATGTACTTCTTACAGTCATCGGAAGTCGGATCTTCGAAACAGGCCTGACTTCGCATCAGCCTTACAAAAGCGTCCTGCACCGCATCTTCGGCCGCAAATGTGTCATGCAGGATATTGTAAGCTACCCGATACATCTTCTGCTCATAGAGCGCATAGCACTGTTCGATGAATCTGACTGACGGATGCTCTTTCCGCACGATTGAATCACCTCCTGAAAAAGTCTTTCACTAAGTATAACTGTCGAAATCCGGGAAATGTGACAATTTGATTTGTTTTTTTCGGACAATTCACCCGCATATTTATAAAGTAAGGTTAAAGAGTGACGTCTTTCACTTGACAATCTCGCTCCAAACAGTTTCAATTATTCTGATATCAGATTGACTATAGATTAGGGAAGCACACTATGGAAGTGAAGCACAAGTGTAAAACATTGCTGCCAATGTTGGTATTTGCGGTCATATACATGATCTGTTTTTACCTTCTTGAGCGTTATGATGCTACATATTACTTTGTTCCGGAGATTGCCCTGGATTATCGGATCCCCTTTATTCCGGCATTCGTGATTCCGTATTTCCTGTGGTTCCTGTGGGTTCCCTTCGCATGTTTATACGCATTATTCGCGGATGAACCCGCCTATAAGAAGATGAGCCGCATGCTCATGATCGGCATGGGTATCTTCATTATCGTGTCCGCCCTCTTCCCGACGAAGCTCCACCTTCGTCCGGGCACAGTATCCGAGGACAGCATCTTCGGTTCCCTCGTCGCCTCTCTTTATAAGACGGACACACCTACCAATGTATTCCCGAGTATCCATGTTTATAACACACTGGTACTCTTCTATGTGATCTTCCAGGGCAGCTGCAAGTTGTTCAGAAACAAGATCTTCCGCGGATTCACGATCCTGATGACCGTTTCGATCTGTTTGTCGACGTGTTTTCTGAAGCAGCACGCCATTATGGACGTGGTTGCGGCCACGATCATGCTGGCTGTCGTCGCACTGGTCTATGAAGCCGTAGCACGTAAATGGAACGAAGCCCACGAGCACGTCGGCCAGAGTTCTTTTCCCGGACAGGAGTGATTACTATGAGTAACAAGATCCTGACCATCACAGTACCCTGCTATAACTCAGAAGCTTACCTGGACCGCTGTATCCAGTCCCTTCTGCCCGGTGGCGAAGATGTGGAGATCATTATCGTGAACGACGGATCTTCGGATAAGACCGGCGAGATCGCAGATAAATACGCGCAGGAATACCCGTCTATCGTCCGCGTCGTCCATAAGGAGAACGGCGGACACGGATCCGGTGTCAATGCAGGTATTCGCGAAGCCCAAGGCGCTTTCTTCAAAGTCGTGGACAGTGATGACCGTCTTATGCAAGAAGGTCTGAAGGAAGTTATCTCCTTCTTGAAGGAGACTCTCGAGAGCGGTCGTTCTCTGGATATGCTTCTTTCCAACTATGTCTACGACAAGAAGGGTTCCCGCCGCAAGTTCACCATGAAGCCGAAAGGCGTGCAGGAGGATACCTTCCTGGAGTGGAAAGACATCCAGCACATCAAGAAGTACCACTATATCCTGATGCATTCCATCATCTACCGCACGCAGCTCCTCCGGGACTGCAAGCTGGAGCTGCCGGAGCATACCTATTACGTCGATAACATCTTCGCTTTCCAGCCTCTGCCGCACGTGAAATCGATCTACTATAAGGATATCGACCTGTACTGGTACTTTATCGGCCGCGAAGATCAGTCCGTCAACGAGGATAACGTGATCCGCCAGATCGACCAGTATATCCGTGTGGTCAAGATCATGACGCAGATCTATCACGACAGCAAGGAAGCGAATACAGATCCGAACTGTCTGGAGTATATGCTGGACTATCTTGAGATCGTCCTGACCATCACCTGCACCTTCCTGAGCATCCACCCGACACAGGTGGAGATGGATAAGAAGAAGGATCTGTGGCAGGCCATCGAGGAGATCGATGCGGATACGGCAAAAGAACTCCACCACCGGACTTCTTTGATCCTGACGAATCTACCCGGTAAAGCAGGGTGCCACGTCAGTAAACAGATCTACAGAGCATGTTCGAATGTACTGGGCTTGAATTGATGTTCAAGCCTTTTTTCTTGCATAACAAAGCCCCGCGGTTCTTCTGACCACGAGGCCCTGTCATTCTCCCTTTTTGTCCTCGGAAAGTGTCTTTGTTATTTATCGCTTGAAGCTGTTGTTGAAGGTATATTCGATGGTATCCGCATAGCGATAGTACACGGTCTCACCGGAAGAAAGTCCGGATACGATCTGAACATCGGTGCCGTCTGAAAGCCCGGTCTCCACTTCTTTTCTGCCGTCCAGAGTATCGGTCTTCTCATCGTAGATGGTGTAGACATAGGTCTTGCCACCCTTCTCTTCCAGTGCGGCTACCGGGATCGTCATGCAGTCCTTGGTCTCGCCGACCTCGATCTGGATACCGGCGTTCATGCCGGACAGCATCTGCTCGGTTCTTTCGACGGAGATCGTTACGGTGAACTTGGTATTGCCGCTCTCATAGCTGCCTTCGATGGGAAGGGATACTACTTCACCGTCGAAGCTCTGGCCCGGAAGGGCATCCAGGGTCACGATAACTTTCTGACCTTCGTAGAGGTCGTGGATATCCAGTTCATCTACGCTGATCTCGATAGACATGGTATCCTTCGGAGAAATACTGTACAGTTCTGTTTCCGAAATGGTGTAGGAAACCTGCTTCTTCGTTTCTTCCTGCTGGGTCGAGCCGCTGCCCGGATATCCGGAACCGGTGCCGCCGGAAGGCATGCCCGGCATACCGGACTGACCGCCCTGGCCACCGCCCATACCCGGAGTGGAAGCTCCCGGCTGGGAAGGATTCGTGGGTTGTGCGGAATCCCCCGGCTGAGACGGGTCACTTGGCTGGGCTGAATCGCCCGGCTGGGACGGAGCAGCTGTTTCAGAAGGTGCGGGCTGGGAAGGATCCCCCGGCTGGTTTCCGTCACCGGGTTGTCCCGGATCTGCCTGCTGAAGGGATACATCATCCCCGGAGAGGTCGACCAATGCTACGTATTCCTCGATCTCACCTGTCTCCGACTCTTCGCTCTCCTCTTCCTCGTCCTCCGGAAGTCCGGAGATCTCACCGGACATTTCGGCGCGGATCTCGCCGCTCTTATACAATTCGAAAAGCTGACTCATCTGCTTTTCCAGCGTCTCTCTCTGCTGCTTCAGGTTGCTGTAATCTGAAGAATGCTCGGTGTCTTTCAGTGTGATCAAGGTCTTGTCAGCAGTTACCTTGTCATCGACGTCCACATTCACCTTCTCCGGTACACCGCGATAGGCGGTGATCTTCAGAGGGCTGTTGACGGCCAGAGTCGTCTTGCAGATGGAGGTACCGTCTTCTCTCTTGATGGTGACGGATTCATCGTACCGGGCTTTCTCATCGGAAAGAGTGATGGTGGTGACGCCGTTCTGGATCGTAGCTACACGTCCGGTCACTTCCGTCTCATCGGACAGAACGATGATTACCGGATCGCCGACGGAGAGGCCGGTGTTGATGGAGATCTCTGCCTTCATCAGGCCGTCCAGCGAAAGGATCATGAGAGCACCATGCTGTGCCATGGTATCCACCAGTGCCGTGCCTTCTTCTGCAAAAACCGCCTTCACGCGTCCTGCCGAGGGGGCAGTGATCTTGTCTGTATCATCGTTTTTCACCGATGTGGCCAGTTCCGAATCCAGGTCACTCATCAGGTCCTGGATGTCCTTGATCTGGGACAGGACCGAGGTCTTGTTTACTGTTGCGATGAGGTCGCCTTCCTTGACGATATCTCCGTTAGATACCGCGTAAGATTCGATCTCGAACTCACCCGGATGGGAGAAAGATGTGGTCTCCTGTACTTTCAGGGAACCGCCGGAAAGATACTTCGTGGAGATCGCTTTATTCGATGCTTCCGCGGAAAGCACATTCTCCTTTACCGTCACGGAGGACTGAACAGCCTCCTTAACCTGTGGCAGCATCTTCAGGATGATACCTGCGATCAGTACCGGGATCAGAAGCAATACCCAGTATGGCTTCTTTCTTCTCGGCTCGTCATCCTCATCGTTCTGCATCTGCTGTGCGTCTTTCTTGGCCTTAGCCTGAAGCTTCTTCTGCTTGGTCAGATGTACCAGCATAACGATACAGAAGATATCTACTGCCGCGCAGATGGAGACGATCAGGATCCAGTAGTTACGTACGGTATTCAGAAATCCGCCCTGGCTGCTTCTCGAACGACTTCCCGTACGGCTGCCGGGGAAACCTCCAAACGGATTTCCGCTCTGGTCACCCTCGGAATCACCCTGAGGGAAATTGAAGTTTCCGGAGAAACTCGAAGGATCGAATCCTTCCGGCATGTTATCGGTGTTGAAGTTCTGTCCGAAGTTTTCCGGATTGAAATTGCCCGGGAAATTCTCGCCATCGATCTCACTTGGAAGAGCGGATGTATCGAACCCCTCCGGCAGAGTAAATCCGCCGTTGCCGGAACGTCCGGAGTCATCGGAACCTTCACTTCCACTGCCCGGAAATCCGCTGAAGCCCGATGGCATTCCGAATCCACCCGGACCTCCGGATGCAAATCCGGAAGGAATCGCGAAACGAAGGATCAGCGTCGCTGCAAGGATCAATGTAAAGATGACGAGCAATACAATATAGAGTGCTCTTGATTTAAAGAATTTCATAGTACATTAACCTCCGTAGTGCAGCGCATCGATCGGTTTCATCTTTGCGGCTTTATTTGCAGGATACAGTCCGAATACGATACCGATCAGGAAACAGAACCCGACGGCTACCAGAACGACGGTACCGTTCATGTTAAAGGAAATACTCAGGCTGGATACCATGATCCCGATCACCTGCAGGATCGACCAGGAAAGGCCGATACCGATGGCGCAGCCCATCATGCAGAGCACGACGGCTTCCAGCAGGAACTGGGAAAGGATCACGCGGCGGTTGGCGCCGATGGCCTTTCTGACACCGATCTCACGGGTACGTTCGGTAACGGTTACCAGCATGATGTTCATGATGCCGATACCACCTACGATCAGGGAGATGGCTGCAATACCGCCCAGCAGGATCGTCAGCGCGGATGTGACACTGCTCATGGTGTTCTCCAGGGTATCCTGGGAGCTGACAGAGAATGCATCTTCGTCATCCTCGAAACGCTTCATGAGGATCCGGTTCATGGTCTCTTCTGCATCCTTCATGGTGCCGTTCTCTGCCGCACCGATATAGAAAGAAGTGACTTCCAGTGAGGCACTGTTGCTCAGGCGGACCAGACTGGTATAAGGAATATAAGCTACATATGAGTCCTTGGCAAAAACTCTTGTCAGCGAGTTGTCATCGTCTTCGATGACGCCCACTACGGTGAATTTAACACCGTTAATCGAGATCTCCTGACCGATGCAGTCGGTATATCCCACGAGTTCGGAAGCCAGTGTCTCGTTGATGACACATACATAAGTATGGTTATCGATGTCAGAGCTTTTCAAGAAGCGTCCGAGCAGAAGGGACAGGTCCTGGATCGTGTCATATGTGGCACTGACGCCATATACATCTATGGTCTCGGATGTACCGCCGTGCTTACCGGTGAAGCTTTCCTTGGTATAGGCCGCGGCGTTGCCGATGGTGTTTTCTTCGTCCATCCATTTAGACAGGTCTTCCAGATATACCGGAGCGCCCTTGTTATCGGAGATACTCACGGTCAGAAGATTACTTCCCAGGCTGGAGATGGTGTCTGTTACGGAACCTGTCGCGCCGTTTACGAGGCTGACCAGGATAACCAGGGCCATAACACCGATGATAATGCCCAGCATGGTAAGAAAAGCTCTCAGCTTGTTACTGCCGATGGATTTGATCGCCATTTTGAAGGTCTGCATTATCTCTTCACCTCCGTGATCCGTCCATCCAGGATGTTGATGCTGCGCTCTGCCTGCTTGGCCACTTCGCTGTCGTGAGTGATCAGGACGATGGTATTGCCCTGACGGTGAAGTTCGTGAAAGATCTGCATGATCTCTTCACTGGTCTGGGAGTCCAGGTTACCTGTCGGCTCGTCGGCCAGGATCAGAGACGGTTTGGTGGCAATGGCTCTGGCGATGGCCACACGCTGCTGCTGTCCGCCGGAAAGTTCTGTCGGATAGTGGCTGGCACGCTTCTCCAGCTTGACTCTTGTCAGTGCTTCTTCCACGCGGCGGTTTCTCTCCGCACGCTTTACTTTCTGGTAGATCAGCGGAAGCTCTACGTTCTCTTCTGCGGTCAGTTTCGGGATCAGATTGAAGTTCTGAAAAACAAATCCGATCTTCTTGTTGCGGATCTTGGCCAGTTCTCCCTCGGAATAATCTTCGATCGGGATCCCGTCCAGGATGTATTCGCCGTCGTCGGCAATATCCAGGCATCCGATGATGTTCATAAGTGTGGATTTACCACTTCCGGATGGTCCGATGATGCTGACGAACTCGCCTTCTTTCACGTCCAGTGTGGCATGATCCAGTGCATGGATCACTTCGCGGCCCACCTGGTAATTCTTACACACGTCCTGAAGGCGGATCATGGTCTCTTTCTCTTTTACTTTCTCTTTCACTTTTTCTTTCGCCATAGAAGCCACCTCAACTTCCGCTACGGGATCCGCCTGGGAATCCTCCGTTGCCGGAGCCGCTGCGCGAGCCGCCGGAACCACTACGGGAACCGCTGCCCGAACCGCCCGGGAATCCTCCGGAGCCACTGCCGGAACCGCCCGGGAATCCGCCGTTGCCGCTACCGGATCCACCCGGGAAGGAACCGCCCGGGAAAGAACCGCCGTCACCGCCGAAGCCGCCCGGGAATGTGAAGCCGCCCATGTTGGAGCTCTTCTTCTCCTGGTAGTAAACAACATCGCCTTCTTTGAGGCCGCTCTTGATCTCAACATAACTGCTGTTGGAAAGGCCCGTCTCGACTTCAGTCATGCCGCCGAGAGCGCCGGTCTCTTCATCATAGGAAGTATAAACATAAGCTGTGGAACTGGTCTGCTTCAGTGCATCCAGCGGGATAATGAGCGTATTGTCGACGCTTTCGATGGTGATGCTGGCCGAAGCGCTCATGCCGGAAAGCATGCCTTCCACTTTATCCAGTTCGACGGTGGCGGTATAGGCCGTCACACCACTGGAATTCTCGCCGCTCTTATCGATGGCCGTGATGACACCCTTGAAGGTATCTTCGCTGATGGATGTAACGGAAACATCAACCTGCTGGCCCACAGAGAGGGACAGGATATCCGTCTCGTCGATGCTGACGGAAATCGTCATTTTCTTATCCGGGCAGACACTGAAAGTGGAGGTTGTCTCTTCTGTCGTTTCTTCATCTGCTGTCGGAGGAACCGCACGTACGGTACCTTCGTAATCGGAGTAGATGGAACCTTCGCGATAGAGTTCTACCAAAGTCAGCAGCGACTCTTCCAGCTCTGTACGCTGGCTGAGAAGCTTCTCATAGTTTGCGGTATAAGATGTATCTTCCAGCTTGAAAAGTTTCTTGCCGGATGTGACTTTCGTATTTTCGGACACTTCACAGGACTTGATGGTTCCTGCAAAACCGACGATGGAAAGCGGGTCGTGGATATACAGTTTTCCGGTTCCGAGAGTATTGTCTTCCGCGTCTTTTACCGTGACGGAATCTTCGAAGAGAGGACCATTATCCGTAACGAGGATCGTAACTTTCTCTCCGGATTTCGATTCCACTTCACCGTCATATTCTTTCTCTTCTGAAGTGATCACCTTCACGGCATTGCCGACGGAAAGATCTTTGGCATCCAGATCCACGGCCATGTATCCGTCCAGGGAAAGAAGCATCAGGGCGTTATGCTCCATCATGACGGAAGAAACATCGTTGCCTTCTTCTGCGTAGATCTTCTTGACCCGTCCTGCGACAGAAGAAGAAATGGTATCTTCGATCTCTTCATCCGCAGCATCCTTCAACTGGGTGTCCAGTGAATCGATACTGGCCTGTGTCTCGGACATGGCTGACATAACAGAAGACAGATCCACCAAAGCGATCTCCTGACCCTTGGTTACGCTGTCTCCTACTTCGACCTTGACCTCAGAAAGCTTCACGCCTTCCGGAATATCCTGAGTCTTTGTTTCGTCATCCTGCAGACGTCCCGTTCCGTATACTGTGGTGCTGATGGAGCTGCTCTCCACCGTCGCCGACTTGATGCCGGTATCGGATGTAGTGGCATACTTCTCCTTGATCCGATCCTTGAAATAGATCGTCGCCGCGGTCACGATACCACCTATAAGTAATAGGATAACTATGATCTTAATGACCTGCGAAACTCTTACTTTCTTTTTCCGTCTTTTGTGTTCCATTAGACATTTTCCTCCCATGATGACATATCATCTATGGGTACGATACCATTGCTACCTTAAATGAAACTTAAAGTTGGATATATAGTAAGTATTATTCCCGCGTCAAAAGGCGCCTCCCCGTGATGTTCACACCGGGCAGACGCCTTGCTTTTTGAACTTTTGTTTCAGAGCTTTTACCGTATCAGGCGATGGTGCCTCGTTCGATGCCGTAGGACTTACAGATCTTGGTGAATTCCGGTGACTGGGCAAAGAATGCCAGGATACTGTGGCGGTTCTGTCTTCCGCCGCTCATCTCACCGAGCCAGTAGTCCATCTCGTTTTCGGCCGGGGCGCGGTCCATGAAAGTGGTATAGAGACGCAGGAGGTATTCCCTGTTCGATGTTTTGTATCCGATGAATTCTTCACTCTCGAAGAAGAACTGTGCCGCTTCTGCTCCGTTCTTCTCCAGGTTCGTCAGCGCCAGAGACCAGTATTCCAGACCGTTACTTTCCGGTGCGCGGTTCAGGCAGCATGTATAAAGTCTTGTGGCAAAACCCAGTGCCTTCTGAGAGGCGCGGGCCGCTTTATGGTAGATGGCACCGGAACGGACACCGTAGTCGGCGCAGACATTGCACCACTCTGTGGACTCAATAAAATCATTCACGACTTCGACTCTCGTCTTCTTTCCGCCGCGGATGGCATTGACCCAGCCCTGCTTTCCCTGTGCATCGGAAGCACGATTGAAGAAAGTCTGATAAAGTGTCTCCACGAAGTCTTCTACAGAGAGATTCCGCTTCATGAATTCCGGTGCATCCAGAAGGAAATATCTGGCGCAGTCTGCACCGGTCTTACCCTTTTCCACTACCTGGTCGACCCAGAAAGATTTGCCCTGCGGATCGGATTGACGGTTCAGTGCCACGGTATAAAGACGTTCCACGAACGCTTCGAAACCGCCACCGGTTTCAGACCTGTCTTCGTTGATGATCAGTTTCACTGTCTGATCCAGACTCAGTGTGGCATCAAGAGACGGGGACGAATAGTAATACGCATCGTCACGGGATTCACATTTGAGATCTTCTTTGGCCATGAGTTTGATCAGCGTTTCACACTGACGGATATCCAGAGCAATGAATGCATTCTTCTCACAGCGAAGATGCTGAAGCGATGTCAATGGAGTAACGTCCAGCTGGATCAGTTTGTTTCCGGAACAGTCCAGTTCAGCAAGCGGCTTGCAATAAAGAAGATCCAGATCAACGAGTGCGTTGTTGGAAACATTGCATTTCTCCAGGACGTCATTTCGTGTCAGATCGATGCTTTCCAGTTTGCAGTTGGAACAGTTCAGGCTGAGCAGTTTATTCGCCTTCGTCGGATCCAGTGCCGTTAACGGATTATTCTGACAATACAACTCCAGAAGATGTGTGTTCGCTTTAAGATCCAGTTCAGAGAATGCGCAGAAAGAACAATCCAGTTTCTCAACTCTGGTGCATGTCGAAAGATCCAGTTCGCTGAGCAGGTTCTGACTGCAGTTCAATTCTTTAAGCTGTACCAGGTCAGAAAGATGCAAAGACCGGATCTGGTTATTACTACAGCTCAGAGACTTAAGCGGACACTTTTCCGTGAGGGGAAGTTCTGTCAGCTGATTGTTATCTACCGCCACCTTCTCCAGTTTGGGTTTATTGGAAAGATCTACAAAACCGATCTGGTTATCGCTGCAGTCGATTTCTCTGAGGATCTTTGCCTGGGACACATCCAGTTCCGTCAGCTGATTCTTACTGCAGTTCAATATCTCCAGTTTGTCTTGTTTCTTGAAAGGAAGTGTCTTGATCGAGTTCTCCGAACAATTGACTTCCATCACATATTTGTTTCCTGTCAGATCCAGTTCCGTCAGCTGATTTTTGCTACAGTTCACTTTCTTGATGAATGTAATCTGACTGAGATCCAGTTTCGAGATCCGGTTCTCCTCACAGGAAAGGATCCTCAGTTTGGTGCAGGAATGCAGATCCAGTTCTTCAAGTGCGGTACGGTCACACACCAGTTCGCGCAGTTCCGATTTCTGCTCGAAAGTGATCTTCGAGATCGGGATCTCATCACAATGCAGGACCTGAAGATTTCTGTTCTCACTTAGATCCAGACTCTTGATCTGATTCTTCGGGTAGTCGCCCAGAGCCACATCTCCGACATAATGGGATACACCACAGTGGAGTTCTTTTAACATTGCATTGTGTTTTACATTCAGACTCACGAGATCATTATCGCAGCAGTTGAGCTCGACAAGATTTGCGAAGTCATCTAAATTCAGAACACGTAAGTAATTCGATGAGCAGTCCAGTCTCTCCAGGCTCAGCGGATTGATTTCCAGGTCACTGATCTTATTACCGTAACACACCAAAGTTTTCAGTTTGGAGTTCTGACTGAGATCCAGTTTCGTGATCTGGTTTTCGGGACAATAGAGTTCTTCCAGATAGGCCAGATATTCTACGCCCTGCAGATTATGTAGTTCACCGATGTTCGAGTACAGTTTCAGGATCTTCGCTTTGGTGATCTCGTCGGGATCCAGTATCGAGTTTCTGTTCTTATCAAAATCTTGTTTCACGATTTTCCGAAGAGGCTCTTCGGGAAAGTGTTCTTCATCGATCGGTATCGGTAGAAGATCTTCCGTATCTTCTTTGTTCGTTTCTGATATCAATTCACTGTCTGCGAAAACATAAAACTTTTCGCTGATCTTCCACGCGAAAGCAGGCAGGATCAACGACGCCATGGCGATGGCGATCCATTCATTCTTCTTCATAACATGCAACCTCAAATTTCTTCCCAATCTACTTCCTAATTATTGCATAGAAAATCGCGTGATTCAAACAACAAAAAAAGACCGTGGAAAAAATCCACGGTCTTCTCTGAAATCTACTTCGTTGATCTACGAATTAGAAAAGCTCAACAGCCTTTCCGTCTGCATCATAAATCTTCTTCTCACCGGCAACTACATAAACGTCACCGCCGAGCTTAGCAGCCTTCTTCTCGATATCCTTAAGTGCGATCTGCTGGCCATCGATTTCGAAGATGATCTTGCCGAGCTTCTTAACTGCCTTCTTAGCCGGAGCCTTCTTAGCAGCAGCCTTCTTTGCAGGAGCAGCCTTCTTAGCCGGAGCAGCTTTCTTAGCAGCCGGAGCAGCCTTCTTAGCAGCCGGTGCAGCTTTCTTAGCCGGAGCCTTCTTAGCAGCAGCCTTCTTTGCAGGAGCCTTCTTAGCAGCCGGTGCCTTCTTAGCAACAGGAGCCTTCTTCACTTCTTCTTTCTTAGCCTCAGCAACTACCGGCTTAACCTCAGCAGCAACTTCCTTAGCAGCATCTTTGTTTGCACTTGCTTTTACCATATCACGTGTCCTCCATTAATCTAATCTGATATTTTTCAAGCAAACCTAAAACTGCATCTTACTCGATGCAAATTCATTATAACATATTCAAAAAAATCTGTACTATGTACAATCTGCCGATTATTTAAACACTTTTCGCTTTATTTGTAACATATTTTGAACGACAAAACGTGATTCATACATGCATTATTTTTTTCAACCGCGGATCACACGTTCCAGTTCAGATGAATTCAGCAGTTCTACATTCGGATCATGGAGCTTTTTAATACTATATAAAAATACGACACCAATATAATAATCGGCTGCTTTCTTCGCATCACCTTTTGCAAAAAATCCTTCTTTCTGTCCTTGTGAAATGATGCGGCTCATCACATCCATGAGATGATTTTCCGATGCTTTTTTCTTCTCTTTTCTTCCCATCATCTGCTCATAAAATGCGAGATAAAAATACGCACAATACATCTCATTTTCGGAAAGATTTTTCAGGATAAAATCTGAGATGTAACGAAGCTTTCTGACAGGAGGTACATCCTTGTCATTGATCTTATCGATCTCTTCTTCTCCGATTCTTTCTCGAGATAATTTCTGCACTTCATAGAACAGATCTTCCTTCGATGTGAAGTAACTGTAGATCGATCCTTGTGCAATACCGATGGCCTTGGAAAGATCTCCGATCTTGGTTCCATCCAGACCATGTTTTGCGAAGTAAAAAACGGATTCATCGAGTATCTTATTTCGCTTATCTTCGCGAATCTGTGCACACTGTTCTCTTGATTTCGGCATGGGAATCCTCCTTCGGCGATGCGTCCGTCTCGCGCCGATTTCAGGCGCTGTGGTTTGACTGAATAATTGTTCATTTCCAGAATAGCATTCTGTTTTCGAGAATGCAACCACTACGGAAGAAGTTGTATTTTCCGATGGAAAATCATCTATTGGGGAAGAAGAAAAAAGATACATTCGCATATCTTTTCGAAATACAATAACCGACAGAAAGAGGACACTTTTTCTGTCGGTTACCGTATAGTGAAATCAGACATCTATCAGATAAATGCCTATGGAGATTTTCGAAAAATCGTGTTTCGTTTCCACAGAACGGATCTTCGCACGAAGAAGTTTTCCTGCATCCATCAGCCGTGCAAAAATCACATTATCCTGTTCCGGAATGTATCCGATTTTTTCTCTTTTTTCTGTCAGGATCACGACTGCATTTTCATCGAATTTATTCTTCTCTCTTTCGAGGAGAAGTGTCTCTCCGATCTTACGATCGACGAGCAATGTTTTATCCTTGATATGCATCGTACCTGCAACAAAAGAATCGAAGAGATGGATCTCCTTGATCAGAGGTTGAAGTACACATCCCATATCTCCTCTTCCGATCACGGAAGACAGTTCGCCGAAATTGATCTTGCTTAATCCTTGTTCCATAAAATTCTCACGTCCCCTCCGTTCAGGAAAAGATCCAGCATCTCTTCCAGTTCGATCTTATACTTCTGATACCGTTCAATCTCATCGAGGATCTCTTCGTGTCTTTCTTCGATCAGTTCCTCCTGCATGAACAACTCACGGAACTGATACGGATCGGTATTGATAATGGTCTCGATCTCTTCTTCCAGATCCTTCACACGCTGGTCGATATCGTCGATCTCGATCTGCGCTTCAACATCCATACCCAGTTCTTCCATTCGATGGATCGCCAGTATCTTGATCTCCGAAAGTTCATCCTCATCACTTCTGTGATAAGCACGAACTGCACGGTGCCAGAGTTCTTCCAGGATCTCATCCTCAACAGACTTCGGAAGAATATCCGGATGGATCATTTTCGCAATGTCACGATAAAGACGCTTCGCATGCAGAGCCACATGTGTAGGAACGATCTTTCTCTCCTTCACCATTTCCAGATCATGCATCATCTGCTTAAGATCCTGATAGTATTGCTGCATCTCCATCTCGATGATCTTCTTCATCTCTTCGGTCTGTACACTCTTACCACTGTTGACCTGTGCCTGACAGTAATGGATCTTTTTCTTAAGTTCGATACATGCCACTTTCGTTTCGAAAAGAGAGTAGATCTCTTCTCCGAATTCGTGCAGATAATCCTGCTCCAGGATTGCGGCTTCCTTGCGCAGCTGGTCACGCCGCATCACCAGCCGGATGTATTTCTCGTATTCACTGTCTGTGATCTTATAGATTGCCATTTATACCACCTCAAATCCGTAAAGTATTCTGTTGATCGTTGTCAGTTTCTCTTCTCCGATCATGGCCTTGGAGATAAACTCCGATACACTTCTATACCACTTTCCCCTAAACTCCACCGTGCATTCATCCCCCTCCTGATGTGCCTGCACGATATACTTCTTCTGCTCGTAATAAAATGCGATCTTCACCGGTCTCTTCATCAGATAATACAGATCGAAAAGATCGAAATCCGTGTCGTCAAAATCGATCAGCTCGTAGAGATCGTTGACCAGCCAGTCCATGATGTTAAGATTCCCGAAGAAGGCATTGTAAGAGATTCGCTGCGCCAGAAAAACCTTCGCCTGCATATAAAGATCGACTGCCTCATCGATCCTGTCTTCGTCCTGACGGATCCTCGCAAGTCTCGTGTAGATCTCCGGGATCGGTGCATCCAGATTATTCTGCCGTCTCACCTTCTTATACAGACCCTCGATCATGGACTTGTATTTGTCCATATCCTTCTGCACGTAGTATCCGTTCTTATACATATCCGCAACTTTATACGTCGCGATCATGTCCCCCTTCTCCATACACTTGGAGAAACACTTGAAGGCCTGCTTATAATCCTTCACTCCTGTCCTGCCGTAATACCAGATATATCCCAGACAGGAATAGGCTTCTTCGAAATCGTGATCGGCTGCCATCTCATAGTAACGAAGAGCCAGATCAAACTTGCGAAGCTCGTAATAGTATCCGCCCAGTTCCATCATGTATCGCGGATCATCTTCTGTCTCGATCAGGTAACCCAGTGCTTCAGTAAACAGAAACTTGTCATCGTCAGACGGATTATCGCTTCTGTAAAACTTGTTGATGATTCTCTTAGCCTGCATGCTGTCCATATCTGTCTCCTCCTTACTCTTGATTCTCGATGCTGTCGTAAACGTCTCTTGCCTATCGTCACCTATATTCTGCCTCATCCGCTGTACCATAAATGGGTCAGCAAAACACCCCGCTCATTGCAAAAATTGAAAAACTAAACTGGATTTTCCAGAATTTTGCAAAACTAAATGCACGTCACAGGCCTCGCTTCTCAGGGTTTAGAAAGATTGCTATAATATTTTCACGAAATTGTGTGACACTCGGCACAGAAAGATTGATTAGTAGGTTGAAGAGAAACAACGGATGACCCGTAAAGGAGACTTTAGCCATGGATGACAGCTCCATCGTCAATTTATTTCTCGATCGCAACGAAGATGCGATCAAGCATACCTCCACCAAGTATGGTGCCCGTCTGCGCAATATTTCGTACGGCATCACCGCATCGCACCCGACCTCCGAAGAGTGTGAGAACGACACCTATCTCGAAGCCTGGAAGCGCATTCCGCCACACGAGCCCAGGACTTACCTGATGCCTTTTCTGACGAAGATCATACGCGCGATCTCCATCAACCGGTGCGTCAGCGAGAACCGTCTGAAAAGAAAGGCATACATCCTGGAACTTACTTCTGAGATGGAACAGTGTCTGCCTTCGGATCTTTCCGCGGAAAAAGAACTGGAAGCTCAGTTTCTCGGCGAGGTCATCAGTCGTTTCCTTCACGAACAGTCCGAAGAAAAGTGTGCATTCTTCATGCGAAGATACTTCTATCTGGAAACCGCTGCCTCTATTGCACAGCGGTACGGATATAAGGAGAGCAAAGTCAGAATGACACTTATGCGAATGAGACAGGATCTCAAAGCATATCTGGAAAAGGAAGGGATACTATGAACGGCAAAGATCTACTCGACAGCATGTCCTATGTTGATGATGACCTCATCGAGAAAACAGAAGTCCGCCCTGCTCCCTCTGCTCTGCCAACCCGTCAGGCCGAGAAACAAAGACGCAGGAAAATATGGAGCGGCATCGGCATCGGTCTCTGTGCCGCTGCGATTGTATGCATCGGGTTTGCTGCATGGAAGAGCAGCGGATTCGGTCTTTTTTCATCCGAAACCTACGCAACTACAACGCCTTACAAGCCCACTACTACAGCACCCTGGACGGAGACATCAACCTTGCCGACAAGCGAAGATGTTACCACAACGACACTCGATTATACTACGGACAGTTCATGGCCCGACGATTCGACATGGCCCGACGATTCGACACGGCCTTCCATTCCTACAGATGATACTGTTCCTTCAGAGATCTTCTACTATCCCCTGCCTGACATAGACACGGAATCCGCACAGTATTCACCGGACAAAGCATCCGGAGAAGTACCCAATGACAGCATCGGTGCTGTTCCCGGAGATATCCTTCTGCCCCCTTCCTTAGAAGAAATGGCAGCCATGCCGGATTACAAAGATGACTATTTCGCTGTATCGATCCAGGTCTGTCACTTCGCATTCATCGATGAGTTCATCGCAAGTTACGAAGAACAGTACCGAGCCGGCACTATATCTGAAGAGGATTACGCATTCTGCACAAGTTTCGATTATCTCAGCCAGATATATGACGACGAGATCTTCAACGCGATCCAGGAAGAGATCAACCGCCTGCGTCTCCTCGGCTATCACCTGGAACTGGAAGACTCGACCCGCGTCGGATGCGACGAATACTACCGCGTCTTCCTCAAAGGCTACCTCACCGGCGAAGAACTCTCCACCTTCAAGAACGACTCCCGCTACGGCTACCGCATCACCTGGCTCGCAGAATAACGCACCAACCTTCACGCGAGAGCCAGACACAATCCACGGCTCCAAAGAAGCGCAGAAACAAACAATTCCGCACAAACCCTCCCGCGGGAGCCAGACACGATTTCACGGGAAATATAGTGAACATAAAAAAACCTGTTTCCGCGCGATTCCGCAGGGCGAAGCCCGAGGACCAGCACGGAAACAGGTTTTTTCATGTACAGTTTAAGACCCCGTGAAATCGTACCTGGCGACCCCCAGCATCCAAAACTTATAACTTAGGTAGAAGAATAGTACTCCCAGTGCCGGTGCGCACCATGTCAGTACGGGTATATTTCCGGATTCCAGGATCGCAAGACTCGGATAGTAGGCCACGAATGCGATGGGGATCACGAAGGTAAACAGGATACGGAATACTCCGTGGAAAATACTGGCCGGATACTTCGCGAAATCCTTAAAACGGAACATGATGACCATGACGTATCCGGAACCGATGATCCAGAAGCAGGTGGCCGCCGCCGCGTTCATGATCGCGATCATGAAGAGGGAAGCTGTCAGGAGGAACAGCACCAGTTTCGCGATCACGAGGGGCGTGACGGGTATGCCGATGTGGACCCACGCATAGATCAGCGTGCCGATACCGAATGCGAACTGACCCAGGCCCTTCACATCGAAGACTTCCGACATGAAGTAGAAGAATACATTGATAGGCCGGAAGCAGTACTTGATAAAGTCACCGGACTGGACCTGGAAACGCAGGTTCCAGTTATTATCGAAGAAACACTGTACAGGTGTCAGCGCGATCAACGAGAATCCGTACAGGAACAGCATGTGGTAGTAATCCCATCCGTTGATGCTCGGGAAGTTCTTGAAGAGGATCAGGAAGGTCACAAATCCGCTGAGGTTCGTCATGATCATGCCGATGGTGGAGATCACGAAGTCCGCACGGTAACTCATCTTACTCTTCAGATCCTGTACCAGGATCTTTCTGTAGATGCGAAGATAGAAACCGAAACCTCTCCTCTTCTTTGTCTCTTTTAAAGTAGTATCACTCATTTTCTCATCTCCATTCATTGCTTCACACACTCCCGGACTCAGCCGCCGTTGACTGTGATCTTTCTGACCGAATGATTCCAGAACAGGATCCCGGCTACGGTCAGGATGACACACCAGGCCAGCTGCAGACCGAACATCGGCAGTAAACCTTCCAGAGTATCCGTGCCGTTTTTCTTAAGAAGGATCGTCAACGGGATGTCATAGACGGCGCGGAAGGGAAGAAATTCGACGATCTTTCTGAAGAATTCCGGGAAGAACGCCAGAGGGATCGAAGCGCCCGAAAGCAGCAGAACGATGGTCTCTTTAACAATGTTAATTCCCCATGTGGACTCGGTGTAGAGGCAAATCGTCGCTACGATCATCTCCATACTGAAGTTCACGATCAGGGCAAGTATGGTTGCCACGATAAAGTACAGCAGGTTGAAGCCCATAGGGATCGCACCGTGGGTCACGATCATGACTACGATGAATGTCGGAACGAAGGTCAAGGCGAAAAGTACCACATGCGATCCGGAGTAACTCCAGAAAGTATAGGTCCGAAAGTTCATCGGTTTTAAAAGGTCCAGTATGATCTTTCCCGACTGGATCGACCGGCTCATATCCCAGACCACAAACATCTCCAGGAAATTGAAGAGCGCGGTGGCCAGGATCAGGTAGATCATGGTGTCGGTAAAAGTCATGCCGTTGACCACTTCTGTTCCGGCGGAGGCGTAGATAGCTTTCCACAGGAAATATACCAGCACCAGATAGATCAAGTTGGCAAAAAGCGTGACCGCGGTGCCGAGGCGGTACTGGAGAGATTCCATGATCCCCGCCCGGGTCAGCGCCAGGTGTCTTCGCATATTCATAAGGATCACTCCTCCTTCTCGTTCTTGGTGTCCACCGAAGTATTGTCATCAGAAGAACCCTGTTCCGGAGTTTTTGCCGCAGAACTGCCTTCATAGATCTTCTTGATGACCTCTTCCGTGGAGATCTCCTGGAGCTGAATATCCTTGATCTTCTGCTCCTTCTGCTTCCTTAAGATGACATCCATGACGTCTTCCTTCGATTCATCGATGACCCGCTCTTCCCAGGTGTCGTCTGCGTGACGGATGCGGAGGGTTCTGTAAGACCCGAAATAGGACTTCAGATGCTCGATGTCGTTGTCGTAGATCTTCTTACCTTCGTCGATGATGACGATCCTCTTACAAAGAGCGTCAACGTCGCCCATGTCGTGCGTTGTAAGAATGACGGTCGTGTTCTTCTCGGCATTGAGACCCTGGATCAGAGAACGGATCTTAGCCTTCATGGACACGTCCAGACCGATGGTCGGCTCATCGAGAAATACGATGGCCGGATTGTGCAGGAATGCCGCGAGGATATCGCTCAGGGTTCTCTGGCCGAGAGACATCTGACGGACCGGCTTGTGGAGGATCGGTTCGATGTCAACCAGCGAGCGATACAGCTCCAGCATGTCTTCGTACTCCTTCTTCGGTACCATGTAGATATCACGCAGAAGGCGGAAGGATTCGATCAGCGGCAGGGACCACCACAGCTGGCTTCTCTGCCCGAAAACAACTCCAATGTGTTCCGAGTTTTTGGTTCTTTCTTTGTAGGGCACCACGCCGTTGACGATGATCTCACCGGATGTCGGTTCAAGAACGCCGGTCATCATCTTGATGGTCGTGGACTTACCGGCACCGTTTGGTCCCAGGTAGCCGATGATCTCGCCGCGAGTGATCTCAAGGGATACGTCCTTGACGGCCGAGATGGTCTTATAATCTCTCGAGAAGAGATCTCGGATGCTTCCCTTCAGACCTTCGTGACGGTTCAGGATCTTAAAGTCTTTGCAGATGTTCTTCATTACGATTGCGTTTTCCATATCTTTCATCCCTTCTAAATGTGTTTCTAACTGGTTGTGTTTCGGGTTTTCTATGTTTGATCGTTGTCTTGCGTCATTCACTGTACGACGGGCAAAAGAATGGCCGCATAACGCGGCCACGTAAAAGTGTCTACGTTATAGTGGTTTTTCCATGTATCCGCATGTGAACGGGAAGAAATCGAATTTCTTCGTTCCAAGGTGCATAAAGCCTTTCGACTCATACCATTTGCGAAGGCGGGTATTCTCTTCTACGATGCCGATGAACAGTTTCGTGCCACCGTTCTCTCGTACTCGGGCAAAAGCATCCTGCAGAAGTGCATCACCGATCTTCTCGTGGCGGTGCTCCGGAAGTACGCAGAGGTTATTCAGTTCCCAGGGCTGCTCGCTTTGTTTGGCGAGAGAGTAGTAACCGAGAAGTTCGCCTGAATCGGAGAAGAAACCGTACATCGGTCGTTTTTCGACTTCATACTGGTATATGAGGCGCTCTTCTGTTGTGGCGAATGCGGTAAATCTAGGAGCATTTTCCTGCGTAAAACCGAGGTCTTCTGCAACGGTCATAAAGCTGGTTCGGATCACACCTACGCACATTGGAATCTCTTCTTTTCTGATCTCTCGTATCATGTCTCTTCTCCTTTCTTATCGTGATAGATCGCCTGCCCGTATCCTTTTACTTTAGTATCCCACATTTTCTTTCGCATATGTTCTTCGGGCTTGCTTTTCTTTACGATTGCAAGTATATTGTATACGTAAGTGCTTTTATACAGGATAAATGCGAAAATTTTATAACAATCTTCTACGCTCTTGGAAGATTGTTATGATTTTATGGAAGATGAGGTAAGGTATGAACCGCGAGAAGATGGGATTGATCGTTAAGAGAGATGACGGTTCCGAGATCGTCAACTATGATGATCCCCAGTTTCCTTCCTACGTATTTGAGGGCTGGGTCAAGCCGAAAGTCACCTGGGAGCGCGTTCCCCACTTCCATGAGGATATCGAGATGTGTACTGTCACGAAGGGGAAGATGGCTTACTCTGTAAATGGTAAGACGATCATGCTCCACGAAGGCGATACCATCTTCATCAATTCTAACCAGATCCATTATAGTATGTGTATTGATGAGGAAGGCGCAAGATATGTCATCTTCATTGCCGATCCGGGGATACTGAATTCTTCCGTTGCGGTCGAGATGCAGGCGATCCGCCCCATCATCGAGAACAAGGATCTTCCCTATCTTCGTTTCCGGGATATCGATGAGATGACGGAAGAAGTCTATCGTCTGATGCACAGTCTTCTTCCCGTCCGTCACTGTGCCTTCGAAGTAACCAAGCAGTTCTTCCAGATCTGGAATCTCATCATCAAGCGGAGTGAGATCATCGGTGCTCTGGGCCGGGAAGAAGCACCGGATGCGAAGATGCAGACTTTCAAGACCATGATGGCCTTCATTTCCAACGAATATCAGCGGCCTCTCACCCTGGACGAGATCGCCGGGTCGGCCAACATCAGTAAGTCACTTTGCAATCTGCTTTTCAATCAGTACGTCAGCGAGTCACCCGTCAACTACCTCCTGCACTTCCGTGCACGAAAAGTTGCCGAGTATCTTCGTTCCAGCAATCTGAACATGACAGAGATCGCCACACTTTGCGGATTCACCGGTACCAGTTATATGAGTGAAACTTTCAAGAAATTCTTCGGCAGTGCCCCGAGAGATTACAGAAAACAATGGGCCGCCATCACCACTTCTGTGAAGTAATCTGATCAGCCCAGCTTCCAGATTGCGTTGTAAGCGATCTGACGTACGAATGTGTCACCGAAATCTTCGAGGTCGATACCGTTGGCTGTGCTGTTGTATACGCGATTTACGATGCTTGTGTTGCGGATCCAGGACGGCAGTGTATTGATCATCTCATGGATGAAGATGTGTGCGTAGATCTCTTTCGCCATAGCTGCTTCGCTCATGCCCTCGATGGCCTTGCTGGCGATGATCTTCTTTGCTTCTTCTACACAAGCCTCATGGTCCAGATCTACATCGTTGATGCCAATGTTCATGGTCTTGATCGCACCGTGCTGAATGAAATCTGCTTTCTTCAGGTTTGTCAGACCACACTTCAGAAGTGCTGCAAAAGCGACTGTGATGATGGCGATGATGACGATTACCTTGAACATTGTTTTCATTTTTCTGTACCTCGTTTCGTTCTTTATGGTTTCATTCTAAAGAAATCCCACGAGGCGTCCCATCGATACACCTTACACCGCACTTACACTTTTGTAAGATTGGGAAAGCAAGGTATAAAAACACCGCAGGAAGGGCATTCCTGCGGTGTCATCAACATCCGACCGGCGAGGTCATTTCCACTCAGATGGTTCCTCTCTCGATACCGTACTGCTTACAGATCTTCGTGAACTCCTCGCTCTGCGCGAAGAATACCAGTACGCTGTGTCTTGTCTGTCTGCCGGCTTTGAGTTCGCCGCTCCAGTAATTCACACCATCATCTGTGCATACTCTGTCCATAAAGGTTGCATAGAGTTTCTCGACAAAGGCTCTTTCTGACATATCCAATCCGAGGAATTCCTCCGACTCGAAGAACTGCAGTGCCGCAGCAGCTCCGGTCTGTTCCAGGTTCGTCAATGCCAGTGACCAGTATTTCAGACCGCCGTCTTCTGCATCACGTCCCAGACAGCAGGTATAAAGACGGGTCGCAAACCGGATCGCGTTATCGGACGCACGGGTCGCTTTATGGTATTGCGCTCCGGATTTGACGCCATAGGAAGCGCATACATCACACCATTCTGTTGATTCAATAAAGTCATTTACTACATCCGTGCGGGTCTTCTTTCCACTATTAATGGCTTCTACCCAGCCCTTCTTTCCCTCTGCATCCGACTGACGATCGAAGAAGGTCTTGTAAAGTGTCTCAACAAAATCATCCACATTCAGATTTCTGTTCATGAATTCCGGGGCATCCAGCAGGAAGAAACGTGCACAGTCTGCACCTGTCTTTCCTTCTTCCACGACCTGCTTGACCCAGAATGCTTTTCCTTCCGGATCGGAACTACGGTTCAGTGCGATCGTGTAGAGCCGCTCTACGAAGGTTTCGAATGTTCCACTCAAAGATTTCTGTGGCTCGAAGTGGTCCTGACCGACACAATTATACTTCGGCTTCTCTTTGAACAGATTCAAGCGCAGATCAACATAGTTCAGATTATTAAAATAGCTTAGATCCAGTTCCGTAAGAAGGTTGTCACTAACATCGATGTAAAGCAAGTTAGGATTCTTACTCAGATCCAGACTGGTCAGATCCATACTACAAAGGCTGATTTCTTCCAGATCCGGCAGGAAGCTGATATCTACTGTACCTACCTTCGATCCATATAAACAGAGTCCGTGCAGTTTCACATTCTTGCTGAAGTCCGGAAGTTCATCGAATGTAGTTTCCGGGCACCACAACGATCCAAGATTGAGATTATGGCTCACATCCAGTTTCGGTATTTTGCAATGGTCCATACTCAAGTATTCAAGGTTCTTGCAGGCCGACACATTCATCTGTCCGATCGTGCAAGTGTATAACATTATTTCTCTCAATTTTGTATTTGGGGAAAAATCAAGTTGTTGCAGATTTCCGTCAAAGCAGACGAAACTCTCAAGTCTCGGATTCTGGCTCAGATCGAGAGAAGTAATACTTTTTGCATCTATACATAATTCAACCAGTAACGACTGCTTACTAATATCAAGTTTAGTCAATTGAGGCGTAATAAGATTCAATGACTCCAGTTTCGGATTCTGGCTCAGATCCAGCGTATCGATCACATTACTTTTCAGGATGATTCCCTCAAGTTCCGGATAATTGCCGACTTTGACGGATGTAAGACTTTCACAATACAGAAAGAGCCCCTTCAGATTCGATCTGTCAGGAAGTTGCAGTGTTTTCAGAACCGGTGCCTCCAAAAGCACAGTTTCCAACTGTTTACTGTCAGACAGATTCAGCGAAGTCAGTTTCTCATCAACGATATTTACTATCTTAAGGTTCTTGTTTCCGCTAAGGTCCAGTATCTCTGCAGAAACATCAATATACAATTCAGAAATCATATCCAGCTTTGTCAGATCCAGTTTCTGAATTCCTCGTGCAAAACAATCCAGCGTGACTACGTTTACGCATCCGCTGATATCTACTGTCTTTATGTATCCCCTGTGATCCATTCCTTCGTCGATACTGATTTCTCGAAGGGCAACATTCTTACTCAGATCAAAGTCAGTTACTTTGGTATCATTACAACTGATTGATGTTAAATTCGTGAAATACTCAATTCCCTTGATTGAATAGATCTCCATATAATTCAGGTTCATCGATTGTACAGATGCCAGTTCCGATGCACTGAAATACCCATCCTGATTCCTGTCAAATTCGAGTACAAAGAAACGGAATTCCACATCCGGGAATGTATTCTCGTCGATCTTACAGACATTTTTCACCTGTTTCTTGCATGAGACCTTTGTTGCCTTGTCGAAAGAAAGCCAATAATATATGTCACTCTGCCAATCCGTGTAGAACGCATAATATGTTCCCCTGTCTTCCAGTTTTTTCTCGTCATATACATCCGCGATCTGTGTGGCTCCGATTTCCAGCTTTGCTATTTTATTTCCTTCTGTGCTGCAAACGCAAAGACCCTGGTTCTGGCTCAGATCCAGCGAGGTCAATTGATTGTTGTCACAATCCAGTTTTACTAACGGAAGACACTTAGTTACATCAAGTGCAGTAATTTTGTTGGAGCTGCATACAAGTTCACTAAGACAACCGTTGTGTGTTACATCCAGTTTGGACAGTTTGTTCTCCCTGCAATCAAGACTCTGGAGAAGAGGAAGCATACTGACATCTAATTTGCTCAGATTATCATTCATGCAAGACAATCCCAGCAATTCTACATTATGGGATACGTCCAGAGAGTTCAAAGGATTGTAGTCACAGAACAGAAATTGCAGATGTGCGTTTGTTGACAGATCCAGCTCATGTAGTTTATTACAATCTACAATGAGGTCTCTCAGGTTCTCACATCCACTAACGTTAATTGATTCCAGTTCACCTTCAATCTCGAATTCTTCTCCTTTTTCATCAATATACGATATGCCGCCTGAACAATTTATAACCTCCAGATTTTTGTACCCTGAGAAATCCAAAGATTTGATATGGTTGTATCCACAATACAATTGCGTAAGGTAGGCATTCTTGCTTATATCTACTTCCGTTAATTCATTTCCCGCACAATTCAGGCATCCCAGATTGGGGAAGTATTCGACGCCTTTAACTGAAGTGACATTTTGCCCGCTACAGTTTAAATCACCTACCGTTTCCCTTTCTTCTGCGGACAATTTCCCATCTTTATTCTCATCGAATTCTTTTACAACTGAACGGAAATTGGCATCCGGAAAATGGGCTGCATCGATGGCAATATCGGAACCCGATGACCCAGCGTTCTCCGTGTCGGCCTGAAGCATTCCTGAAGCAACTCCTAATACCAACGGCACGGCCAGTGTGGCTAACAGCACTTTTGCTTTTCTCATAATGATCCTCCTTGTTTGAAATACTCTGTTTTCAAGAAAGCATCTCCCCCCAAGAGACTACATCTATACAAAGTAGAAATTTCCTGGCTGCAGATTTCTACAGCATCTGTATCTTTAGTATACATTAGATGTGCTCTTTGTATGTCCATTCCAAAAAAAACAAAGGGTCATCTCGGAATGAGACGACCCTTCGATTACTCAATTATTCTTTTGATTAATCTCTACGGATCAGATAGTTCCTCGATCGATGCCGTACTGTTTACAGATCGAAGTGAATTCCGGAGACTGGGCAAAGAACGAGATCACGCTCTTTCTGGTCTGTCTTCCGGCCTTGATCTCTCCGATCCAGTAGTTGACTTCACTGGCAGCCGGTTCTCTGTCCATGAAAGTCGTATACAGTCTCGTGATGTAATCCTCGTCAGTAGTATTGAATCCTACAAACTCTTCACCCTCAAAGAAGAACTGGGCCGCCTGGGCACCGGTCTTCTCCAGGTTGGTCAGAGCCAGGGACCAGTATGTGAGACCGCCTTCTTCTGCTTCACGCTTCAGGCAGCATGTATAAAGACGGGTCGCGAAGTTGATGGCATTCTTGGATGCCTTCGTCGCTTTATAGTATTTGGAACCGGACTTGACTCCGTATGTGGCACAGACATTGCACCACTCGGTAGACTCGATGAAATTGTTAACTACAACTGCACGGGTCATTCTGCCACTGTTGATCGCATCTACCCAGTTCAACTTACCCTCTTCATCCGATTCACGGTCGAAGAATGTCTTATAGAGTGTCTCGACAAAATCTTCTACAGAAAGATTACGCTTCATGAATTCATCTGCATCCAGGAGGAAGAATCTTGCGCAGTCTGCACCGGTCTTTCCTTCCTCAACGACCTGCTTGACCCAGAAATCTTTTCCTTCCTTCTCCGACGGACGATTCAGGGCAACAGTATAGAGTCGCTCGACAAAGTCCTCGAAGGTCGGATCATTCGGAGTCGGTGTCGGGACCGTAGTAGGCGTTACCGGTGTAGGTGTCGGAGGAGTTGGTGTCGTGTCGCCCGGCGTTGGCGTCGGAGGCGTAGGCGTCGGAGGAGTCGGTGTCGTTCCACCCGGTGTTGGTGTCGGAGGCGGTGTAGTCTCAGGGGCCTCATTGGATACTAACAAAGTAGCGCTAAAACGGGAGTGGTTGCCATAGAAAACCTTTCCGGCTTCCGGAGTCTGACCTATTACATACAGTTCCTTCGATGCATCCGTGCCCTTATCCAATTCCACTGTGATCTCGACATAGCAGAACCCATGCCACTTCAGTTCCTGTGTAAGTTTTTTCTTGGCTTCATTACACTTCATACCGACAAGATCCGGAATGGTTATCGGCGGCAGCGGTGTCGGCTTTGTATACGGTTGTCTTGTCAGGGTTACATCTTTATTGAATCTCAGGAAGAAATATCCGTCTTCCTCTTGGCTTTCATAGTAATAGTACTTACCGTCTTGCAACTTCGGTTCGTGATTATCGACCAGGTTTTCCAATGCCGTACATCCGTAGATGTTCAGATAATTAATTTTCGTTCCGGCTACATCCACGCATACCAGTTTCGGGGTGAAATTCAGGGCCAGTGAATAGATTTCCGAATCTACGCAAGCGACGACTTCCAGATTCTTGTTCTGGCAGAAGTCCAAAGATTTTATTTTTGTCCTGCTGACATCCAGATCGACCAGGTTTGAAAAGTATGACAGATCCAGGTCAGAAATGCCTGTATCTTCAATCCAGAGGTTCTCAATAGCGCGGTTTTCGGAAAGATCGATCTCGGTGATCGTGGTGCCTCCGATGTTAAGAGTTGTCAGCTTTCGGTTCTTGCTGACATCCAGTTTTGCTATAGAATTGTCTCTCACAGAAAGAGTTTCCAGATTCGGCAGCATGGAAACATCAATTGACGTAATCTTGTTAGCGCCAACATAGAGTTCCATGAGTTTGGTATTCTTACTGACATCGATCTTGCTGATCTCATTTTCACCGACATCCAGGGATTCCAGTTTGGAGAGGCAGGATACATCGACAGATGTAAGTTTAGCATCATAACACATTACTGACGTCAGCGACAGATTCTTGGAAAAGTCAAGAGACTTAATGGGAGTACTGCAAAGTTCTAAAATCTCAAGTTTCGTGCAAGCAGACAAATCCAGACTAGAGATGTTGCTGTCATCGATCATCAATTCTACAAGCTCCGCCTGTTCATCAAGTTTCAATCCGTTCAGTTCACTTCCGTACAGCTGCAACGTCTTAAGTTTTGTGCATCCCTTGAGAGAAAGAGTCTGTAATTTTGTATACATGCAGCTCAGAGTCTCGAGTTCTGCGTTATCACTGATATAAAGCTTCTCCAGGTTCTGAAGATCCTCAGCGTTTCCGAGGATCAGCTCCTTCAGTTTCGTCTCGCGGCAATTCAGGGTTGTCAGACTCGGGCATTCGTAAACATCGAGTGTTTCAAGAGGATTCTTGCTGCAATCCAGATAGGCAAGTGACTCTGCATCAGAAACATACAATTCCTTCAATTCATTTCCGTAGCAGATCAGTTCTTCTAGTAAATCAAAATCGGGGATACCCAGTTCCGTCAGCTTACAATCCGAGCAGTTCAGTTTTACAAGAGAAGACGTAGAGAAAAAATAGATTTTCTCGATTGGCGTTCCCTTACAGTTGAGAATCTGGAGATTCGGGCATTCACAAAGATTCAGCGTCGTCAACTTGGTCCCGCTGCAATTCAACTCATACAGAAAACCGTTCGACGGTGCCAGCTCCAACTCTGTGATCTCACATCCGGAGCAATCCAGTTTCTCCAGTGCGGACAGGTATTCTATACCTGTCAGATCCTTGATACCGGAGTTGGCCAGGTTCAACTCTGTGATCTTTTCGATTTCGTCATCCTGAAGATACCCGTCTGAATTAAAATCGTATTCCGTAAGAACTTCACGGAACTTGGCATCCTTGAAATTCTCAGGCGAGATCTGGGCAACGTCTTCGAGGATCTGGTTCGAACCTTCATCTGCACGGGTCTGCGACGCAGGAACCGACCAGGCCGCTACGACCAGAGCACCAAGTGCTGCCGCGCCGGCTACAATGCTTTTTCTCTTCCACATGTTATGCATTTATGCACACTCCTTTCACGGAAACTTCCGTTCGATCTGCTTGCACACGGATCGATAACAATAATAGTCATGCACTTATTATACCCTATTTCGCTAATCTCCGAGATGATATCAAAGGCATTTGCGGTATAATTTAATTGTACGGAAAGAACTACCCGATTGCTCACGCACACCATCTACGAGGTGAAAGATGAATACGCGACAGAGCTTTTCCCTAAGAATAATGAAGCATCGTCTTCGGAAGATACAGAACACTAGATCAAGGAGGGCATATCATGATCACATCATGCAAGAATTGTGGAAGCCCGGTGACTTTCGATCCGAATTCCCAACAAGTCGTATGTCACGTCTGCGGAAGCATACAGACCATCACTGACGCAGGAACCGAGGGTGCCTATCAGGAGATTGTACCTCAGTTCCAGGAACCGGTCGCACCTTCTCCGGATGCTGCGGTGACCGGTGGTCCTGTACAGGAATTCATGCAGTACTACGTGTACAGCTGCAGTGCCTGTGGCGGCGAGATCGTCATCAATGGTTCCGAAGCATCTACTACATGTATTTACTGCGGCAGTCCCAGCGTGGTTTTTAACCGTGTCGCAGAAGGAAACCGTCCGGACTATATCATCCCCTTCGCCATCTCCAAGGAGACTGTTATTGAGATGCTTAAGGGCCGTTTTCACGGCGGATCCTATGTGCCGGACGAATTCAAAAATCTCAATCCCGATCTGGTGCGTGGAATCTATATTCCTTACTGGCTGGTGGATGCATACCATACTGAGTCTTCCATTATCAGCGGTACGACTACATCCGAGAGAACTTCCAAGGTCCTCTACTTCGGACGAAGTGCACGGCTTCAGATGAACCAGGTGCCGGTGGAGGCCTCCATCATGCTGAGCGACGAGAGTTCGAAACGTCTGGAGCCTTACGATTTCTCACACATCCGTCCTTTCGACGAGTCATATCTGCTGGGTTTCTATTCCAATATGTCGGACCTGACTTTCGGACAGCTTCGGACCTATATCGACCAGCGGGCCTCGGATGCCTATAAGCGAAAGATCACTGCGGATGTTACGGCGTACCATACGAGCATCATGCATACCCGTTCTACTACACTTATTGATTCGAATATCAAGTATCTGCTGGTTCCGGTCTGGTTTGTTACCGTCATGTACGAAGGAAAACCGCATACCATTCTCGTAAACGGAGATACCGGCAAGATCGTCTGTGGTCTTCCCTATAACAAGAAGCGCTTCAAGAGGAATGTGATCGCGATCGCTTCTGCAGTGGGCGGTGCTTATGCTCTGTTCCACTTCCTGGTCGCCAACATCGGCACCGGAATGGCCAGTTTCTTCGGCGAAGTACCTGCCGAAACCCGCGGTTTCATGTCCGCCATCACTGGTATCACGTCCTTCATCCACTCGGTACCGTTCCTTCTGGTAGCACTCGTCGTATTCCTTATCGGACTACACAAGCACCAGCAGCTGCTACGTCAGATCGAGAGAACACAGTCCGAAGACATTTTCAACTTCACGAAGAAGAGACAGGGGTGAGTTTATGATATTGTCATTGATCATCAGTATTATCCTGGGATTACTGTTCGGCGCAGGTGTTGCGTTCCTGGTCTGCAGTATTTCCTTAAGCAAATCCAATAACTATGGTGACACCACTGTCAACGACCAGCCTCTGATCAGCCAGTTAACCATCACGAACCGCGCAAACAACATGGTCCGGACCAACATGTCTTTCGAGAATTATCTGACCCAGAGCATGCAGGAAACCGTGAACAGCGATCACCACAAATATCTCATGGGCCGTTCCATCAAGGGACGTGACGACGAGCTGGTGACCCACGAGCGAGCCGTCCGCTAATGACGAACGCCCCAGGCAGGTGTGTACGACAGTTTTTCATTTGGCGAGGATTACGTCGTATGATGGGACAAACTCAGGCAGGTGCATATGACGGAATTGCAGTTTGAGCGCTTCTCGTCCTACGTTTTTCCCTGAATTGTAGGACTGTTTAAGTTTTTCCAGAAGATCCGTCGTATGATTTCAGCCGGAACGTAGGACTATTTTTTACTCAAGCATAGAAACCGTCTGATAAAATTGCATGAAACGTACGACAGTTTTTCATTTGGCGAGGATTACGTCGTATGATGGCGGGACCGCGATCACGTACATACGACAGATCTACGAATTGTGAGATTTCTGTCGTAGCGTATCACGGAACAGATCGCATCGCTGACCAGATTTCCGCAGACAAGAACACGGCCGCAGTTCGGGCAGGAGCGCAGCCGCAACGCAGACGAGAGCATCGCAGACCTGCACTATCACAAACATAAAAAGAGGGACCTCAAAATCACTTTTGAGGTCCCTCACTTTTAACTTTTTAAACCGAGTAACTATTAGCCCAGCTCAGCGTTTATGCCGAACTCTTTCGAATCTATTAGCCGAGTTCAGCGAAGTACTTGATTGTACGAACCATCTGAGATGTGTAGGAGTTCTCGTTGTCATACCAGGAAACTACCTGAACGAGGTTGTCAGCGCCAACCATTGTCTGTGTAGCATCGAAGATAGAACCGAATGTAGAACCAACGATATCAGAGGAAACGATCTCGTCCTCGTTGTAACCGAAGGACTCGTTAGCAGCAGCCTTCATAGCAGCGTTGATCTCTTCCTTAGTAACGGACTTCTCAACTGTAGCTACGAGAATTGTTGTAGAACCTGTCGGTGTCGGAACACGCTGAGCGGAACCGATGAGCTTACCGTTGAGCTCCGGGATAACCAGGCCGATAGCCTTAGCAGCACCTGTGGAGTTCGGAACGATGTTAACTGCGCAAGCACGGGATCTTCTGAGGTCACCCTTACGCTGCGGGCCATCGAGAGGCATCTGGTCGCCTGTGTAAGCATGAATTGTGCTCATGATACCGGACTTGATGCCAGCGAGGTCGTTAAGAGCCTTAGCCATAGGAGCCAGACAGTTAGTTGTGCAGGAAGCAGCAGAGATGATCTTGTCATCAGCTGTCAGAGTTGTGTGGTTAACGTTGTAAACGATTGTCGGGAGGTCATTGCCAGCCGGAGCAGAGATAACAACCTTCTTAGCACCAGCATTGATGTGAGCCTGAGCCTTCTCCTTAGATGTATAGAAACCGGAGCACTCGAGAACTACGTCTACACCGAGCTCACCCCAAGGGCAATTGTTAGCATCCGGCTCTTTGTAGATCTTCAGTGTCTTACCGTTAACTGTGATGGAATCCTCACCAGCGGAAACGGTATCCTTCAGAGCGTAGGAACCCTGAGCGGAGTCATACTTCAGAAGATGAGCGAGCATCTTCGGGGATGTGAGGTCGTTGATAGCAACTACTTCGTAGCCTTCTGCGCCAAACATCTGACGGAAAGCAAGACGGCCGATACGACCAAAACCATTGATTGCAACTTTAACTGCCATGTTAAAATCCTCCTATATTTTCCCCAGACGGGGATAGTTAATTAAGCTGTGCAAATCGCACCGATAAAATTCTACAACAGAATCACTTTTATTACAATCAGATTTCAAAGCAAAAAGACGAAAAACCTCGAAAAAGCACTAAAACTTTAGGTTTTTTCACACAAATGATTTTCATTAGAAAAGCGCCCTTCATGGGGTGCCTCTCTCCCCTTTCCTGCGGCCGTGCCCCATTCCTGCGCCTCAGCCGTCCCGACGGGCGTTACTCGTCCCTGGTGATATTCTTCACCCACTTATATTTCTTATAGTGGATATAGACTGCAGGGATCTTCACGAATTCATCCAGCGTCAGGATCGCGGCCACCGCCACTACAGGCAGTTTCCAGACGAAAGCCGCCAGGAAGCCCAGCGGGACTACGACACACCAGAGGGTCACGCAGTCACAGATCATGCCGAACTTGGTATCCCCGCCTGCCGGGAAGATACCGCCGATAACGGTGGAATTCAGGGAATTTCCGATGATATAGTAACCGCCCATAAGGAGCATCCACTTCAGGTAGCCGTTCGCCACTTCTGACAGATCTGTCGGGATCATGAGGATCAGCGGCGTAATAGCCACGATCACCAGACCACTGACAAATCCCACTGCCAGGGACAGCCGGACGAATTTGCCTCCGGCACGTCTGGCCTTCTCCAGCTCCCCTGCGCCCAGCATTTTGCCGACGATAATGCCTGCGGCCGTACAAAGACCCCAGCACACACTGCAGAGAATGCTTCTGACGATGGATGCGATAGAATTGGCCGCCGTCGCGTCATTTCCCAGATGCCCCATGATTACGGAATACATGGTGACACCGCCGCCCCAGCCGAACTGGTTGATCATGATGGGAAAAGAGTATTTCCAGAAATCCTTATGGATAAACTTCTTGGTGAGGGCCACAAGTTTCCGGATACGGAACTTCGTGACATCGGTTTTGGCGACGGCAATAGTGACCATTACACACTCGAGGCCGCGGGAAAGCACTGTCGCCAGCGCCGCACCCTCGATACCCATCTTCGGCGCCGGACCCAGTCCGAAGATAAAGATGGCGTTGAGGATAATGTTGATCACGACGCCCAAGGATGCAATAACCGAGCTCAGTGTCGTCTTGTTACAGATCTTCATGAAGCACAGATACGGATCCACATAGGCCATAAGCAGGAAAGACAAAGACACGATCCGCAGGTACTTCACACCGCCCGCGATCATGGCTTCATCGTTGGTAAACACACGCATCAGCAAGCGCGGGCAAGCCAGGGTCGCTGCGGTAAAGAGCGCACCCACCAGAAGCGAATAACGCAAAGTCGTACCCAGAACATCCTCCAGTGCGATGGGGTCCTTCTTGCCCCAGTACTGGGATCCCAGGACCGTCGCGCCCGTCAGAAAGGTGTTCAGAAAAAGAAAGAAAACGAATGTCACCTGGCCGGCCAGAGAAACTGCCGACAGCGAAGCCTGGTCCAGGAATCCCAGCATAAAAGCATCGGATGCCGTGACCAGTGACGACATAAAATATTGAAAAATAATCGGTAACACAAGAACGCAAAGCGCCTTATAGAACGCTTTGCGGTCAGTAATGTCCGGGAAAGTGTTTTCTTTCAAGGAATCTTACCCTCTCTTTATTATTGTTTTACAGTTTGATTATATCATGAAAAACTCCGCCCCATACGTGCTATGCTTATACTACAGGTAAATAGATTTTCATAGTAGGAGGTATTAGTATGGAATCTTTAAAGAAATACATTGCCGAACTGATCGGTACGTTCGTACTGGTTTTCTTCGGTTGTGGAACTGCATGCAAAGTCGGCTGTGATGCCGCCAATGGCTCCGGCTACATTCTCACCGCTCTGGCTTTCGGTCTTGTGATCGTCGCAATGGCGTATTCGATCGGTAACATCTCCGGATGCCACATCAACCCGGCCGTTTCTCTGGCCATGCTCATCAACGGAAAGCTGTCTATAAAGGATTTTCTCCTTTATGTCTGCTCTCAGACCGTCGGTGCCGTTCTCGGCGCACTCTGCCTCGGCGCATTCGTTGGTTTTGACTCCAACCTCGGTGCCAACGCACTCTACAATGGCGACGTATTCTTGTCCTTCGCCATCGAAGTCATTCTGACATTCGTATTCGTTATTGCGATCCTGGGTGTTACATCCAAGGTTGAGAACAGCAGCATTGCCGGCCTGGTAATCGGTCTGACACTGGCTCTGGTACACATCCTCGGCATCGGCTTCACCGGCACATCCGTTAACCCGGCAAGAAGCGTAGGCCCTGCAATCATCGCAGGTGGCAAAGCCGCTACAGAATTGTGGGTATTCATCGTAGCACCTCTCTTCGGTGCAGCATTCGCCGCAATCATCTATCGTTTCCTCAGCGCTCCTGAAAAGAAAGCCGCAGGAACAAAGTAATTCGTTGACAACTTGTAACACAAGTTTCAATACTAAACCAAACCGAACAAGGCCGTCCCGATGATACCAATCACGAGACGGCCCTGTTTTTTCTGTACGGGAATATTAGTCTTGTACAAAGATGATTTTCTTGCCGCCCCGCTTCCTCATCTCATGATTACTGAGTTTGACGTAGCTGACGAACAGATCCGGCGGCAGCGGCCGTGAGTAATATGCCCCCTGGATGAAGTCTACACTGCAGCTCGTTGCCAGGTCCGCTTCCTTGACGGTCTCGGCACCGGCAACCACAGTCTTGACGTCCATCTTGCGCATCAGGTCAATGGCATTCTCCAGCACGATCTGATCACGCTTGGATTCCATCGCGTCCGCCAGCATGGCCCGGTCGAACTTCACATAATCGAAAGGCAGCGCACGTACGAAGGAAGTATTGCCTCCGGTGGCACCGAAATTATCCAGTGCGAATCCGTAGCCTTCAGTAGACAGGATCTCGATATTTCTTTCCACCAGCATCAGGGACGCCTCTGTGGCCGTCTCCGAGATCTCGAAAACGATCATGTCATGCGGCACATCGTATTCCTTCAGGATCGCATCCACCTTCTTCGGATAGGACGGCATAGCCAGATCCGTCAATGCCACGTTGACACCGATCTTCTCCAGCCCCAGCACACTCTTCGCATTACGGTCACGGACGAAGGCACAGACCTTACGAAGGACCTGCTCATCGATCAGGGCGGCCAGGCCCCGCATCTCGGCGATCGGCATGAACTCCGCCGGCGACAGTGGTCCGTACTGGCTGTGCTCGAATCTTACCAGCGCCTCAGCCATGGTGAACTTAGAAGAAGCCACATCGAAGACCGGCTGCAGGTGGATATCGAAACTCTCCGAATCGATGGCACGGGACAGTTCTTTTTCAATAGAAACCTGGCGGGAAATGTCCTCCAGCTTCTGCTCGTCGATGGTGACAATATCGCCCTTCGGTACAGTAGGCAGCACCAGTTCCACGACTTTGCAGAGGTCCGCTCCGGATGCAAAAGAACTTGTCTCGCGGATTTCTACGATGGTTTCGATGAGTCGGAGCTCCATGCCCAGGACCTCGAAAGGCTCCTTGAAGCGGGCGCGTACTTTGTCAATGAGAATGTCCTGGTCCAGTTTCGATGCGCACACGATGGCGAACTGGTTACTCAGAAGACGGAAGGCCCACACGTCCGGAAGGGCCGTATCCATCGCCCGGCCGTCCCCGCACTTCGCGGAAAGCGTCTTCTCTTCCGTCGGTTCTGCCGACTCCGTCGTCTCGACTTCCGGCTGCTTTCTCTTGCTGCGGATGTCCGGGGAGAAAGAATCGAAGAATTCGGCCACGCTCTTGAGCGTGCGGTTGCCGATGGAATAACCGAATACGGAGTTGATACGCTTGAGGTTCTCGACCTTGACGATCACGACGGAGTAGGAATACTCCTGCAGGATCAGCTCGTCGATGAAGTTGGTCATGGCATCGATGTTCAGAAGTCCCGTGGTCGGGTCCTGCACTTCCTCGGTCTTATCGAGGACGAAGTAGATCAGCAGAAGCCCCATCGCCAGGGCAAAGCCGGAAAGCAGCATCTGCGGGAAGAAGATCTCCGCCACCACGGAACCGGCTGTCAGAAGGCTCAGGCCCATCAAGGTACGGAAGACACCCTCGCGAAGAGTTTTTCTATATCGGAAGGCCATGACGGCCGTGAATCCTGCGGCAAAAATGAACGCACCGTGGATCGCCCAGATCAGGGATCCGCGGGTCACTCCGGACTCTGTAATAGCAAAATATCCTCGGGTGCCTACACCGACAGGTGTAAGGAATACGAAGATCACGCCGTAGAATGTCACCACCAGGGACATGGAAAGATCGTTACTCTTTCTCTTTCTCGTCACCGTCAGGACGTATGCCAGAAGCAGACTTGCCAGAAGCGGCTGGACGATATAGTACACCAGGCTCACCAGGACCACCACGGCACCCTTGACTCTGTCCACATTCTGGAAGAGCGCGGCCTGGGCGGTCATCAGGGCAAGATACGGGAAACTGTATAGAAGTGTAACGGCGAAGATCTTATTCTGATGGATGGGGAGCTGCCTGTGGCGGAAAAAGCGCATGCATAACGTGGCCACGATCAGCAGGGCGCAAACCGGGACTGCGTACATGTAATCGATCGTCAGAGACATCGGCATGGTATCCTCCCCGCGGGCATAGCAAACCAGCCCGCCTGTTCCTTGTTCATTTCTATTTTACACGATTCCGGGCCAAAGGTCTTGAATAAAAGTCGGCTGTTTTATGAATGATTTGTGTATTATAATGTAAAAGATACACACAAAAGCCGTTCGCAGCGCCCCCCGTCATGCCGGCAGGATGTCGCTGTTCAGGGTTTTTCCCGTATACGGCTTCAAGGATATGGAGCGTGTTATGCCAGGATTAAAAAAGAAAAGCAGCGAGAAGATAACGGGATTCCAGTGGATCCTGCTCGGGTTCATCGCGGCCCAGCTTCTCATGATCATCTACGTCAACCTCACGCAGCTGCGTGCTCTGACCAATTACGACAGTTCCATCTCCTATCTTCTTACCAGGAAAATGTGGGAACAGAATACTCTGACCCCTTCCGGTTTTGCCCACATGGTGCTGTACCCGCTGAGCAATCCGGTGCTTCCTGCCTATCTTCTGAGTTATGTGACGAAGGACATCTTCCTTTCCTTCGGTATCGGCAATATTCTTTTCGTCGGACTGATGCTTGCGTCCTTCCTCTTCCTGCTCCGTGAGCTGGATCTGAACGGGACCTTCCGCAAGTTCGCCGTGATCATGCTGCTGACGCCTTACACGGCAAGTTATGCAACCGAGAATGCGCTGGACTACTTCTCCATGACCTGCATCTCCTACTGCCCGTATACCAGCCGCCTGATCTTCCTGTTCCTGATCAGTGCCCTTTATATCCGTTTCATGAAGGGAAAGAAGAACCTCACGACATGGATCCTTGCCATCGTCAGTGTTCCCTTCGCATTCCTCATGGGATGCTGCTCCGGTATCTCCCTTCTGCTTCTTCTGTGCGCACCTTTTGTACTGCACAGCCTGATCCGTTGTCTTGCCAGAAACCGTTTCAGAGAACTGAAGGATGCGTCTTCTCTGTATTCCATCCTCGTCTCGGCAGGACTTCTGGCCGGCGCCCTGGTGGCTCCGGTACTGGTATCTTACTCCAGCCGTTCTGACGGCATCATCTGGGTCGGTGCCGATAATCTGCTTTCGAATGTACACGGAATCATCGGAGGATATTTCTCCCTGACTTCTGCCTTACCTTACCAGAGCGAAGTGCCGGTGGCCAGCAAGATGGGTATCGCCTTCGGCGTTCTCCTGTGCATCGCTCTGCTCCTTCTTTTCGGTTTTATCCTGCAGAGCCGCAAGCTCATCAAGCAGAGATCTTTCGACCATCCGCTGTTCCCGTTGCTGGTGCTGGTCTTCGTCAATCTCTTTATCTTCCTTTTCGCAGATGTCCGTCTCAGTTCACCGCTGATCGAGACCCGCTACATGATCCCCGTTCTGGTATGCTTCATGCTTTTCTCCTGCGAATATTACCAGAACTTCCTGGGCAGCACCCAGAGCATGGTCAAGAAATTTGCCCTGCCCGTCGTTCTGCTGGCCTTCCTCTTTTCCAATACGCTTTCTTACTATTCCCTGTTCCATCACCGTCTGGACTTCAACCGTTATGACCAGATCCAGAATGTGATCCAGACACAGGGCACGCCGCTGGTATATGCCTACGGAGATTCTGTGGGTGCCACCTGCCGTATCCTCCGGGTACTGGATCCGGATCACACCTACCACCAGATCGAGAGTGATTTCTCTACTATCATCACCTTCTGCGACTCTACGGAGATGCAGACCGCCGATGAGTATTCCGGTGCGGTATGTCTGCTTTCCACTAAGGAAGCCTTCGAGCAGATCCCGCCTTCCATTGCGGCATCCTACACCCATATCGCCACTGTCGATAACGTGGAGATCTACTACGCGCAGACCAATCTTCTGACCCGCGAATACCTGGCTTCGGACAAGTCTTCCGAGGGTGAGATCCAGGTAGTGGACGACCCTGTTCACGTAGTGGCGTGACTTCACTCTTGTAGAAGATCCGCAGGATCCGGAGCAAGAGTTTTTACCATAGAATACCGGGAGGTTCTTTCCTTTGCGAAAAATACTGGACTACATTCGCGATGAACAACGGACTTTTGATGAGTTCCCTTTCAATAATATCGATGCCTTGATCCTGGCTGAAGCGACCTACTTTCAGTGGGAGGAGATCATGGAGGACATCTGGACGCCGGAATGGCCGTATAAGCCTTCGGATTCGCTGTTCCTGCACGACATGCCCGCTTCCGATGCGATGCCGCTTTTCGGGCAGTTCTCGGCCGACTCCGGCAAAAACTTTAAGATGATCGATTCGCTTCGGAGCAGTGCGCGGTACGGCAACGTCTCTGTTTCTCATCTGTGCACACATACTGACATTACTGAAGAGATCCAGTTCGCGGCCATGTGTTTTCACATTCCGGACGGAACCTGTTTTATTGCCTTCCGCGGTACCGACGGCACGCTGATCGGCTGGAAGGAAGACTTCCAGTTGTCCTACCGCTTCCCTGTCCCGGCGCAGACCGAGGCGGCCCGGTATGTTTCTTATCTGGCCCGGGAACTGGCGCCGGATATCCGCTTTTATATCGGAGGACACTCCAAGGGCGGCAATCTCTCGATCTACTCTGCCACCAGCTGTGTCGATTCCATCAAGGACCGGATCCTGAAGGTCTTCTCTTTCGACGGTCCGGGATTTGCTTTCAACCATCACGAGACCGAGGAGTATAAGAAGATCGCTTCTTCTATCTTCCACTACGTTCCTCAGGCCTCTTTCGTCGGCATGCTGCTTCAGAGCGCGCCGGGTACGAAATACATCGCCAACCGCTCCCTGTGGCTTATGCAGCATAGTCCTTTTACCTGGGAGATCAGAGACGATGACTTTGCCTATGTCGATGATCTGGACAAGAATGCCCGGGCCCGAATCGGTGCCGTCGACAGCTGGCTCGCCGATATGTCTTTCGACGAGCGCCAAAGCTTCACGGAAATGATGTATAAGATCGCCACCTCTTCCGGTGCCAGAAACATTTTCTCCCCGGATGTATCCTGGGGGACCAAGATGTCTCACATCGTTGAGATCACCAAATCCACAGACGCCAAGTCCAGGGCCCGCATCGTCGAGACCCTGCGTCTTCTGATCCTTCTTTCCTTCCGTCAGAAAAAAGAAGCGAAGAAATCCTGATCCTGCTTCGGGATATCGAATTATCGAAACATCGAAACTTCTTGGCATCAAAAGTCGGCAAAATCGGGCAAATACCCGACGCCCATGTGTTTTCCAGTCTTTTTCTGTGATATTCTAGCCTTGTATTGGTTTGAAAAGGACACCAAAGCGTGTCACTGAAAGCAGGTGGGAAAATGCAAAGGAAAAAGAGTATCCTCAGTTTCGTTCTAATACTGACTATTCTGTCAGGTCTGTGGTGCGGGAACAGCACTGTACTGGCACTTCCAACTATAGAAGTATCGATTTCCGAGGATCTATTCCTTACATGGGGGGATGTGGAAAATGCAACTGAGTACCGCTACTGGTTGAGTGGCAGCGGTAGCAACTACGAGTACAAACTCACTGAGAAACCTTTCAATCTTGGTGCTGTTATGGACTCAAATCTCAAGCCTTCAGGCAGCTATACCCTGTGGATGTATGCTTATAACGGAAGGGAGCGCATCGCCAGCAATACTCTCTCTTTTAACTACGAGTCTCCTTACGAGAGGCTTGCCGCCCCACAGAATATCCGCATCGAAGGAACCGAACTGGTCTGGGATCCGTGTGTATCCTCAAGCGGTTCAAGTGTCAGATATTTCATAAACTGGGAAGCCAATCCTATCAACATGGGAAGATGCGGTGGCTCCCTGACAGTATATGACAACAAGGTCGACATGGCCTTTTTCCACAGAGATGGCACATACACTTACACATTCAAAATATTCGCGAGGGCAGATGGCTGCGTAGACTCCCCACAAACAACCAAAACACTGGAATACACATGGCACCTTCCTGCTTTACAAAACGTATCGATTAAAGATGGAATCGTTTCTTGGGATGTGTCTGAAGAAGAGCTGGACTATACGTATATGTTGGATCTTACCAATTTACAAATGGGATATACAACGATCTCAGGAAATATCGTTATATATAACAACAGAGCGTATTGGAATTTAGCAAATGAAGCCACCAAATCATCTTCTCAAAATTATGAGGAAGGAGAGAAGATCATCTTTAATATTCTGGCATTAAAAGACGTAAAAATCGGGAACGCAACCGCATCTCAAATAGTCAAGCAGATGTACGAAGGCGAATGGAACTTTAGCGTAATCGAGTATCCCATCAAATTCCAAGGCGAACGCCAGACAAGCAAAGACAATATTTTTACAAATAATTTCTATAAAAGCATCTACGCATACATTCCTAGTGAAAACAGACTGATTGGAAAAGGTATTTTCGATTATATTCCAGACAGTCTGTTCACTAACGAAAAACAAATTGATGTACACTTCGAATCAGATAAAGATCTATACATTTCCGGCGAACATGACATCCGGGTCATCGATCCGATGTTCCAATCTGCGGGAGCGATCATTTTCGATAAAGACTGTAATCTGAAGGCTACTACCTCCACAACTTTCGCCACGGCAAAAACTATCAGCATTCTTGGTTCAGATTTCAATCTCACTTCGACCAGTGACGTTCCTTTGTCTGCAACTTCAGGCATTATTGTCAACCCGGCTAACACCCAGGATGCTGTCGAGATCACCACCTCGGGAGGATTCGCGGCTATGCGTACCACTGGTGGCAAGATCACACTGGAGCAGACGAGTATCGTCGAGCCAGAAAACGGAACTCTTGGCAAGGACGCCAAGACCATCTACGAGAGCGACGGACAGACTCCGGCTTCTCATGTTAAGCTTGTAAAGCAGACACCTACTCCAACTCCGACAAAGAAGCCCACACCTTCACCGACTAAAAAGGCAACACCTTCGCCTACAAAGAAAGTAACGCCCACCAAGAAGGCTACACCTACGCCTACGCCGACGAAGAAAGTAACGCCCACCAAGAAGGCCACACCTATTCCGACGAAGAAGACGACACCGACCAAAGCCCCGACAAAGGCACCTACGAAGGCACCAACAAAAGCACCTACGAAGGTACCGACCCCAAAGCCTACGGTTTCACCCACGCCTACGAAAAAAGTGACACCGACGAAGGCGCCGACAAAGGCACCGACAAAAGCGCCTACGAAGGCACCAACCCGAAAGCCTACGGTTTCACCCACACCTACGAAGAAAGCAACACCGACCAAGACTCCGACGAAAGCTCCTACCAAGGCGCCTACGAAGAAGCCGACTGTTACGCCGACTCCTGTGAAGGATCCGACATTCGAGGATTTCGTGGAAAGACTTTACACTGTTGCCATGAACCGCAAGTCCGATCCGGAAGGAAAGAAATTCTGGGTCAACGAAGTCGTGAATAACGGCAGGACCGGTGCAGACTGTGCCCGTTACTTCCTGCTGGAAGCACCGGAATTCATGAACCGAAATCTTTCCGTGGAAGACTTCGTTGAGACCTTGTACAAGACATTCTTCGACAGAGCTTCTGACGCAGCCGGCAAGAAAGGCTGGGTCGAGGCCATCAAGAGCGGAAAGAAGAGCCGCGAGGAAGTCGTGAATGACTTTATCGAGTCCACCGAGTGGTGTAATGTCTGCGCGACCTACGGCGTCAAATCCGGCGCGAAGTGGCACAAGGCGACCATCGCATCGAAGAATGCCATCGAATTCGCCACCAGACTTTTCACCTGCTGTCTGAACCGTGAACCAGATGCATCCGGCGTGGAATACTGGTCACTGGCACTCACCAATCTCGAGCAGACAGGATGTTCTGCCGCCAAGGAATTCTTCACAAGCAAGGAGTTTGTCGACTTCAAAACGACGAACGATGAGTACCTTAAGAGACTGTACCGCACCTTCATGGGAAGAGAACCGGCCGCCAGTGAAGTCACGTACTGGATCGGCGAGATCAAGGCCGGAAGACAGAGCCGGGAGAGCATCATGGCATTCTTCGGGCAGAGCGAAGAGTTCACCAAGATCTGCAAGCAGTACGGTATCGACCGCGGCGAGATTGCCTGATCAGCAGCTAGGCGAATAAGCTTCCCGGTTTGTCTTCAAGGCAAGCGAGTTAATAACAGATGAGAATATACGACCGAATTGGGGAAACGCCTGGTTCGGTCGTATTCGTTACCCCCTTGATTCGACGGATAATGCAGGATCTCCAAAACTGTCGTACGATTTTTGCTTTTTTTTCGTACGATTCTGCGTTTGAACTTAAAACAGTCGTAAAAACCTAATGCAATCTTACGACGGATTTGGTGTGGATCAATAGAATCGTCGTACATTTCGAGGAAAAACGTACGACAGAACCTGCGTTCTCGACAATTCCGTCGAACGAAGTGCCATGAAAATACGACGGTTCTTTCGTCCTTGGCAATTCCGTCGAACGAAGTGCCATGAAAATACGACAGTTCCCTCATCCTGGGCAATTCCGTCGAACGCCTCGATAGATACTGCTCCCCAAAGCGTGGACACACTTCACTATCAGTTTGTCCGACATTTAAATGCTTGAACCCACATAGTGCACATGCTCAAACAAGGAATGACTTATGGATTGATGCCTGGTACAAGAAGAGCCATCCCTTTGTGTGGATCACATCGGGATGGCTCTTTAGTTTTGCTTTTTTCCCTTTCGGGCAGCGGGCTTACTCGTTATCGTCCATTGTCTCCTTCGGGATCTCTCTTGTCCAGATCGGACCCTCATCCTTCGGAGCCTGCGGAGCGACCGGTGCCTGCGGAGCTGCCGGAGCCTGCGGTGCAGCCGGGGCTGCAGGAGCTGTCGGCGCAACCGGGGCTGCCGGGGCAGCCTGTGCTACAGGAGCAGCCTTTACTTCTTCTTTCTTCACTTCCGCCTTCGGCTCAACCTTTGCAGGAGCCTTAGATGCAGCAGAATCGGTCAGATTCTTGTCCGAAGCGCTCTCTACAGAAAAGTCGGAACCATCTGCGTTCTTCATCTTCTTGCCGAGGAACTCCGGCAGAGACATACCGGCCATCTCGAAGATCTCGTTCATCGGAGGTACACTCTTCATGAGACCGGAGATGAAATTGGCGGTCGAGCTCTTGCCGTCTGTGCCTGCGCCTGCTCCGCTGTCCCAAACGGTTACCTTGTCGATCTTCAGGTCGCGGATAGCTTCTACCTGGATCTTCATGAGGTCTTCCATCTTATCTGCCAGCATGAGCATCATCGCATTCTTGGCGTCGCCACCTGCGGCTGCCACGATCTTCTCGAAACCTGCGGCCTGCTTGGACAGGATCTCCTGCATACCACGAGCCTGAGCTTCCATCTTGGCGTAGATAGCGGCCGCTTCACCGGCTGCCTGTCTCTTGATTCTCTCAGCTTCTGCTTCAGCAGCCAGCTCGATCTCTCTCTTATTGATCTCAGCCTTAACGATTACGTCTGCCTCGAGGGTAGCCTTCTCACGAGCGGAACGGGAAAGTTCTGCTTCTTTCTCAGCTGCGTACGCTTCTTCCAAAGCCTTAGCTGCCTGAACCTTCTCAGCTGCGATAGCAAGTCTCATAGCCTCAGCGGCCTTCTCACGACGTACAGCCTCAGAATTGGCAACTTCGATCTTAGCGGCGTTCTCACCCTTGATAGCCATGGAGTTGGCGGATGCAACCTGGATACGCTGATCTTTCTGAGCCAGCGCCTCACCGATGGAACCGTCTCTCTCTTTCTCAGCAACGTTCTTCTTCGCGTCGTTGATAGCCTTAGCGGCAGCTTCCTTACCAAGAGCGGCGATGTATCCGGACTCGTCGCTGATATCCGTTACGTTTACGTTGATCAGACGGAGACCGATCTTCTTGAGCTCTGTCTCCACGTTTCTGGAAACAGCTTCCAGGAACTTGTCACGGTCGGTGTTGATCTCCTCGATGTCCATCGTAGCGATGACCAGACGGAGCTGACCGAAGATGATATCTTTTGCCAGTTCCTGGATCTCATTGAGCTTGAGGCCCAGCAGACGCTCCGCAGCGTTCTGCATGATACCGGGCTCGGTGGAGATACCAACTGTGAAGATAGACGGTACGTCGATACGGATGTTCTGTCTTGACAGTGCGCTCTTGAGGTCGACTGAGATCGAGAGCGGTGTCAGGTCGAGGTATTGGTAAGACTGAATGATCGGCCAAACAAACGCAGCACCACCGTGAATACACTTTGATGAACGTGCGGATCCATCCGCATTCTTGCCGACCTTACCATAGATGACCATGATGCGGTCTGACGGGCACTTTCTGTATCTTGAAAGGAAAATCAAGAACAGCGTGAAAGCCAACAGCGCAATGACTACTAAAAGACAAATTACTTCAAATGGCATTTTCATTTCCTCCTAAATTATGTATGTTTGGTCACAATCAGTGTTGTACCCTTAGTAATGCCGATCACCGTCACCTGTGAACCGGTGGGGATCTTCTCTTCTTCGTCCGTGACCGCCTCGAATTCGCGAAGCTGGTCCTGGACCTTTACCATGATTTTTCCCGGCTGTTCGCGCTTCCCCGGGATCGGGATATAGACTTCAGCAGAAAGTCCAAGCGCGTAGCGAAGATTGACTGTTCCGTCTGACTGGATCTTCAGCATTCCCCACAGAGCCAGGGCCATCAGGAACATTCCTGCGAATCCGCAGATGAAAGCAAGTAAGCTTGCCACCACCAGCGGAAGTCCCGCCTTGAGGAACACCAGACCGGTCCATCCGAAGAGGGAGAAGAATGCGATGATCCCCTGCATCGAGAAGAGCCGGAATCCGGATCCGTGTGTCTTGTCGGCGCGGTCCACGTATGTTCTTCCATCCGGAAGATCGTGGTCCGGTATACCTACGTCCGGGCCGTTGTACATCGGCACGTGCGGTGCTGCTTCTGCCAGATAGATATCTCCGGTGTGCACATCCACCACCACGCTGCCCTGCAGCTGACCGAAGTCGTGGGCAACCTGACCCACATTGCTGTGGCCGCTGTCCATATCATGATTATAATCGAAATTGCCATGTCCGTCAGCGCCAAAATCACTTGCATCTGCTGTCACATCGCCGTGAGTTCCGAAATCGTGCCCCACATCTGCGTGAATGTCTCCGACGTCCACGTCTGCGCCGATGTCGTGATTGAAATCTCCGTTCAGCGGGCCTACATCGCCATGACCGAAATCATGTCCGAAGTCGTGGCCGAATCCGTGTCCTACGTCTGCGTTGGCATCGAAGTCGTGACCGAAGTCTCCATGGCCGTCGCCGAAATCATGTCCGGCATCCATATCGTGTCCATGTCCGAAATCGTGATCGTGTCCGCCAACATCGTGTCCGTTGATATCACCGGCTGCATGGGAAGCGGCGCCGATCAGCAGAAGAACAAACTGGAAGATCAGCAGCACTGTGAATACTACGGCAATGCAGGCGAAGATCTGTTCCGGAAGGGACAGTGCTTCAAACCAATTCATGAGAAATTCCATTGTGATTCTCCTTTCTTAAGATCTACCCTGCTTCCTCCAGAAGTCTCTCGGCTTCCTTCTTCAGCACGATGGAAAAGTGTGCGGTGTAAAGTATGGTCAGGAGCTTTCTGACCTGCTCCCTCGCGGTCTTCGAGTTACTAAAGTTCTGGGCATCAATGGCACGGTCAATAATGTCATTCAGCTTCGTCTCCACCCGGATCGGGTCTACCGGCGACATCGCCAGCAGGTGACATAACGCGGCGTATACCATGTTATCCTGATCCACCATCCGTAAGAGGTTCACGATCCGGTCCAGAGAGAACACATCCTTGAAGTAGTTCAGGATCGCCAGCCTCACGAACCGGTCCCGGTCATATAGTTTCTTCACCGGGGAGTCTACAAACCCTCGCTTGACCCAGTTCTGAACGGTATGTGCTTCGACTCCGAGAAGCTGCGTGACCTGCCGAAGTTGCATTCCGCCCATGAGAAACATCGGTGTCAGGATCTGGTCGATATCCTGAAGATGTTCCTGGGAGACAGGGATCAAAGTCCCTGGTAGATAGATGCTCATCTGCAGTCGCCTCCTTTCGGATTTTTGCTCAAACTTACCTGATTGTGGATATAATAGCACACGGTCACGTGACTGTCAAGTATGTTCGTCAGAACTTTTCAAGGCGTCACATCTACGCGAAACTTCGCATCAAAACGGGACAAGTTCTTTTGCCTCATGAGAAGGATCCATCCCCTTTTCATGTATAATAGAAACAGATATAATTGCGTAACGAGAATCCTGTTTCTCAGGGAGGGATATACGTTGTCATTTCAGAAGAATTTCTTTGCCGGTTCGGACGGTAAGTCCAAGATCGCTTACTTTATCTGGTCCCCTTCTGTTCCCGCCCGGGGCGTGGTGCAGATCGTCCACGGCATGTGTGAATATATGGGACGCTACACGGAGCTGGCGCTTTTCCTGGCTGAGAAGGGCTATGTAGTCTGCGGCGAAGATCACATGGGTCACGGACAGAGCGTCGGCGAGAAAGGCACCTTCGGTTTCTTCGCCAGAAAGGGCGGCGCCGATCTTCTTGTCGAGGATGTGGAGATCCTGCATAAGATCATGACCGACAGTTATCCGAACAAGCCTTATATCGTGATGGGGCATTCCATGGGATCTTTTATTGCCAGGAACTGGTACGCCAAGTACGGATCGACCTGTTCAGGGCTGATTCTCTCCGGCACTGCCGTTGCCAACCCCCTCATGGGTCCTCTCAAGGCCCTCGCCCATGTGCAGAAATGTTTCCTCGGCTCGAAAAAGCCCGCGACTTTTCTTGCCGGAATGATCAACAAGCAGTATCTCAAGAAGATCAAGGAGCCGCTCTATCCTGCGGACTGGATCTCCTACGATCAGGAAGTCGTGAAGAAATATATGGGAGACCCCTTCTGCACTTTCACCTTCACACATGCTGCGTATATCGACCTCTTCACATTGCTGAAGCGTTGCAATACCGATGAGTGGTATGCACAGATCCCTAAGGATAAGCCGATCCTGCTTCTGGCAGGTGACGAGGATCCGGTGGGAGATTATGGCGCAGGACCGAGGAAGATCTATGACAAGCTTCTTGCCACCGGGCAGCAGAAGGTCTCTATCGACATCCGTCACGGCATGCGTCATGAGCCGCACAACGAGATTGGACGCGAAGCCATCTACCAGCGGTATGCCGCATATCTTTTCGACAATTTTGTCAGGAGAACGACGGTGGAAATGTAATCCGACTCCGTAAAACTAAATACATTACATAAGATCAGGCCGCATCGAAGGATCCAACTTCGGGCGGCCTGTCTGTGTAAAAATGAAAAAGAAGTGTGTGATGTGTCTGTGGGGATAGCTTGTGTGTTAGTTACCGAATGCTTCTTCCATTACTTGAGCATTGACGCTGTTATGCGCCTCTACCTTCTCCGTAGCGGACTTGGCAGCGCCCAGAAAATCGTTCGCGCTAAACCAAACTACAACGGCGAGGATGAGAATGATCGCAATGACCAGCACCATCTCTAAAAGGGTAAAGCCTCGGCGGTTTTTGTACAGAACTTTCATACTACACCTCCTGGATTTTTACATTTTGTTCACATTTACGTCATAATTATAATCCCGTATTTTTGGAAATGCAATGGGTTTTGTTGAAAAAAGTTACGAAATTTCGGGAAATTTCCAGATATTGCCAAGTGGCAACGTAAATTTTCGCAATTTTCGGCTTCGTTTTATCTTTTACTTAATCAGAACAACGTCTTTTGTAGTACAAAGTGAACTTAAGAACACAAATATGCAAATACTGTCAATTTTACACACCAAATTGTTCATATCATGGTATGGAAATGCGAACACAATATGGTATCAAAATGTCTTTCCACCCCAGGCAATTGTGAACTGACACTCGTTAACATAAAAAATCGCCCCCGCGTGATGCATCATCGCACGGGGACGATCCCTTCTTATTATTCAATTATTCCTCTTTGCTGCCTTCCGGTCAGCGGAGAATTCGCTTGGCCTTATACTCGGTTGTAATTGATCAGGCAACCCTTGAGAATGATCTGACGTTCTTCATCAGTCAGGTCACCCAGACGCAGGTCAAATTCCTTCAGTCCGTCCTTACCGACTGTGTAGGCCTTGATGACTTCGGTCTTGTTCTCAACTGAAGCACGGATACCCGGAACAAAGATGTAATCCAGGTTCTTGAACGGAAGCTCGCCTTCCTCGATCAGGAACGGCAGCATACCCCAGTTGATCAGGTTACTTCTGTAACGCTTGGTAGCATACTCATTGGCAATATTGGCCCAGCCGCCCAGTACCTTCTGGCAGGAAGCAGCCTGCTCACGGGCAGAACCGTCACCCGGTTTCACGGCAAAGATGGTGGAACCGAATCCGGTGTTGTCCTTATGAACATCCGGGAAGTCCTTCTTGATGGTCTGCATCACGTCGTAGATCTCCGGGAAGATCTCGCAGAGCTTCTGTCCGTCTTCTCTTGCCTTCTCCACCTTCTGGATCTCCTTGGCACGTCCGACATACTCCGGATCCTTACGGCTCAGTGTGAACTCGGCAAGGCCCAGCGGGTTGGAACGGTAAGAAGAAGTCTCACCGGAAGGGATCAGTTCGTCTGTGGTGGTTACCGGATCATGGATCTCGGAAACGCAACGCAGAACGAGGTTGTCGGTAAGAGCCACCATAGCCGGCCAGTCCTTGATGTTCGGACCGAAGTGGATCTCGTGATCCGGATCTGCCACGCCCTTGGAATCGAATACACGGTTCGCATAGATATTGGAATCGAAGAAATACTTATACTTGCCGAACTCGCCGTCGAACTCGGTAGCGGCAGTCAGCTCGCCCTGGTTCGCTGCTGTGGCTGCGATGGAACGTGCATCCATGAGTGCCACGGAAGAGATCTGACCGTTCTGGAGCTTACTGCCTTCACGGTTCGGGAAGTTTCTCGTAGAGTGACGGATGCTGAATGCATTGTTGGCAGGTGTGTCACCGGCACCGAAGCACGGTCCGCAGAACGCGGTCTTGATGATGGCACCGGTCTCCATGATGGTAGCGGCACAGCCGTTACGAACCAGTTCCATATATACCGGCATGGAAGCAGGATATACGCTGAGTGTGAACTCGTTGCTTCCGATGTACTTGCCCTTGAGGATATCTGCAGCAGCGCAGATGTTCTCGAATCCACCACCGGCACATCCGGCGATGATTCCCTGATCTACCATGAACTTACCGTTTCTTACCTTGCTTCTGAGAGAGAAATCAACGGCATCACCGAGGGAAACCTTGGCGCGCTTCTCCACATCGTTGAGGATATCGTCCAGATTGGCCTTAAGGTCTTCGATGGTGTATGTGTTACTCGGATGGAACGGCATAGCGATCATCGGCTTGATAGCAGAAAGATCGATCTCTACCACGCCGTCGTAGTAAGCGACTTCACCCGGATTGAGTTCCTTATAGTCTTCGGAACGGCCGTGGATATCGTAGAAGTTCTTCACCTCATCGTCGGTCTGCCAGATGGAAGACAGGCAGGTGGTCTCGGTGGTCATTACATCTACACCGATACGGAAGTCGGTGCTCAGGGATGCAACACCCGGACCTACAAACTCCATGACCTTATTCTTTACATAACCGTTAGCAAAAACAGCGCCGATAATAGCCAGAGCTACGTCCTGCGGGCCGACACCCTTTACCGGTGCACCCTTAAGATAGATAGCCACCACACCCGGCATGTTGATGTCGTAGGTCTGGTTGAGGAGCTGCTTAACCAGCTCCGGTCCGCCCTCACCCATGGCCATGGTGCCCAACGCACCATAACGCGTGTGAGAATCCGAGCCCAGGATCATTTTGCCGCCACCGGCCAGCATCTCACGGGCGAACTGATGGATAACAGCCTGATGCGGCGGTACATACACACCACCGTACTTCTTGGCACAGGAAAGACCGAACATGTGGTCATCCTCGTTGATGGTACCACCTACTGCGCAAAGCGAGTTGTGGCAGTTGGTCAGTACGTACGGTACCGGGAACTTGGTCAGTCCCGAAGCACGGGCTGTCTGGATGATACCTACGAAAGTAATGTCATGGGATGTGAGCTTATCGAACTTGATCTTCAGCTTCTCCATGTTGCCGGAGGTATTGTGATCTCTCAGAATACCGTAAGCGATCGTCTCCTTCTTCGCTTCTTCTTTGGTTACAGACTTGCCGGTCTTGGCAGCAATGGCTGCCGCAGCCTCCTGATCGTCCGGGATGATCTCACTGCCACGCAGAAGATAGGCTCCGGAATTAAGTAAAGAAATCATAGAAACCTCCTTGATATACACAGGATCAAGATTCTTATGCAAAAACTCTTGCGCCCCATCTTGATCTTTCGATACTAAACATACTTATTATATGGAAATCGAGGGAAGTTGCAAGAACAACACGGGAAGGAACCTTCATGTATCCTCACTTTTCGTCATTCATTCTCCCTCCCCGGCCGTCTGCCGACAGACCGGGAGGCAAAAAAGTGTTCATAACTTCGCAACAATTCTTGCGATTCTTTGTAGTACTATGATATTGGTAATCATATGCTCTGAAAGGATCAGGAGTTACGCAATGGACACAAGAAAGAAAGTAGCAGTATTCTCTGCCAACATCTACGAACCCATGACCCATGCCATCCAGGAAGGCATCAGCAAGGCTGCCCTGGAGCTTGGAATCAAGGTCATTTATTTTGCCAGCTTTAGTGATTCCTTCAGCGGCAAGATCTACGAGCAGTATAGAAACTACGACGAGGGTGACGTTGTCTCCTTCGAGCTTCCGGATCTGGACGATTTCGACGGCATCATCCGTATCGACCTGTCTTATGGTCCTTATACCCTGGAGCATCTGGACGCACGTCTTGCCAAGACCAATATCCCGGTCATCAACGTGGGCGGCTACGATGAGCGTTATTTCAACGTCGTCAGCACCGAGGGCGATGCCTTCACTAACATTGTGGACCACCTGGTCAATGTGCATGGCTGCAAAGATATCTACCACATCGCCGGTCTTCGTGAGAGAAGTTTCACCCAGCCCCGTATCGACGCCTATCGCAGAGGTCTGGAGAAGAACGGCATTCCTTATGACGAGAACAAGGTCTACTACGGTACACTGTGGCACGATTGCGGTGAACCGGCACTGGACTATATCCTGGAAGACTGCAAGAAGAACGGCAAGAAATATCCGGACGCCATCGTCTGCGCCAACGACTACTCGGCCGTTGGTCTCATCGGCGCCTGCCACGCCCGCGGCATCGATGTTCCGGGCGATCTTCTTGTTACCGGTTACGATGGTCTGGAAGAAGCCAAGCAAGGTTACCCCTCCATCACTACCGGAGTCCAGCCTTTCTACCAGGCAGGATACGAGGGCATCTATTCATTGACAAAGATGTGGGACGGAGTCGACATGGGCGAGAATCTTCTCATCCCGGCCGAGCTTCTGTGTAACCAGTCCTGTGGCTGCAAAACCATGAATTCCTATAACGTGGACGATATCCGAAGCATTTACACCCAGCGTCTGGACCGTGTGTCTGATCTGGCCCAGGCCACTACCGGCCTGATCCTGAGCATCTCCAGTTCCAGTACCATGGAGGAATGTTTCCGGGAGATCACGCGGAATTCCGCTATTGATTCCGGATTTACCAACATGCTCTTGTGTCTGGCTCCCGACTGGGAGAATCAGCGCATCATCGGAGAAGATTTCTCGAAGCTCGATGAGGAGATGACAGTCGTAGCCGGCTTCATCGGCGACAAGCCCGTCAAGCGTGAGACCTTCCGAAAGCAGGACCTGCTCCCTCCGAAGCTGCTGGCGGATCCGAATCCGTACTACATTTTCTCGATCCACCATCTTCAGTATTACATGGGATATCTCATCGTATCTCCTCAGAACCAGGCTTTCGAAGCCATGTTCATGAAGTCCTGGCTGGTTAACCTCGGTTCCATGCTGGAGAACTGGAGAATCCGTCAGAAACTGAATATGGCTGTCCAGCGAATGGAGAATCTCTACAACCGAGACATGCTGACGAACCTATATAACCGTCACGGCTATGAACAGTTCTTCGCCGACATCTTCCAGGAGTGCCGGGCAAAGCGGATTCCCATGTGTGTCATGATGATCGACATGGACGACCTCAAGCTTGTCAACGATAACTACGGCCACGCCGAGGGCGACTACAGCCTCTGCACCATCGCCGACGGCATGCGTTTCGCCTCCACCAACGGAGAAGTCTGTCTGCGAACCGGCGGTGACGAATTCGTCGTACTGGCCAAGAATTATTCCGAAGTCAAGGCTACGACCTATTCCAAGACTTTGTGTGAATTCATCGCCAACCGCATCTCCCGCGACAAGAAGAAATACAGTTTTCAGGTCAGCATCGGCGTCTGCATCAAGGTACCGCCGAAGGAGATCCCCGAAGCGAATCCAGGCGACAATGGCGAGTTGAGCGAGGACACCATCCGCGACTTCTCCGAGGAATATCTCCGTATCGCCGATGCCGAGATGTACGAAGAGAAGAAAGCCCACAAAGCAGGACGCGATTAAAGAGCTTCGTATACTCTCTGACAAACAAGTCTACGCAATAGGACGGAAGTACAATTACCTGCACTTCCGTCCTACACTTTTTACTTCAAAAACTCTCGCCTCGTGGGTTCTGTTATTTGAGTTTCTTCTCCAACTCTTCGATGACGATCTCCAGTGCTTTGATACGCGCATATTTCTTATCCACGGATTCCAGAATATGCCACGGCGCGAACTTCGTGCTGGTCTTGGCGATCATCTCGTTGATGGCGTCTTCGTAGACATCCCACTTCTCACGATTGCGCCAGTCCTCCTCCGTGATCTTCCACTGCTTCTCCGGTGTATTCTGACGATCGGTAAATCTTTCCAGCTGGGTATCCTTATCGATCTGTACCCAGAACTTGATGATCACCGCACCCCAGTCGTCCAGTTCTTTCTCGAATTCATTGATCTCGTTATAGGCCCGCTTCCAGTCGTTCTCGGAGCAGAATCCTTCAATCCTTTCCACCATGACACGACCATACCATGTGCGGTCGAAGATCGCCACATGTCCGTCTTTCGGAAGACGTGTCCAGAAACGCCACAGATAGTGACGTGCCTTCTCATGCGGCTCCGGGCTGGCAATGGGATGTACTTCATAGCCACGCGGATCCAGCGCCTCGGCGATACGCTTGATGTTGCCTCCTTTACCGGCCGCATCCCATCCCTCGTATGCAATGATCAGCGGCACACGTTTTCTGTATAGACGGTTATGCAGTTCAGAAAGACGATCCTGGAGCTTATCCAGTTTCTCCTTATACTCCTCGTCGGTCAGTTCTTTTCCCTCCAGAGGAATTTCAGAAAGCTTCGGCATCTTCACCAGCGGGAAAGTATTCTGCAGAAGCGGCACAGCCAGCGAGTGATTCTGCAGCGCGATCTCGATGCCCTCATTCATGCGCTCGAGGACCTGCAGCTCCGTCCACTTCTCGGACTTCGCATCCACGATATACCACGGCGCCGACGACGTATCCGTATCCTCGAGATACTTCTCGAAGATCTTCTCACAGGCTTTGTAGTGCTTGTTCTGCCACACATCGCCTTCACTGACACGCCACTTGGTATCGATATCTTCCTTCAAGGCATCGATGCGTTTCTTCTGCTCGTTTTCCGATATATGCATGAAAAATTTCAGCACCAGGTATCCGTTATCTGTCAGTTGTCTTTCGAACCTTCTGATGCTGGCAATACGCTTCTCATAAAGGGTGTCGGACAAGTCACCATTCAGGCGGTCCATCACGATCTCGTTCATCCAGCCCGTGTTATAGAAACGGAATTTTCCTGCTTCCGGAAGCGCTTCAAAGTATCTGCAGAGGAATGGTTTTCTCTTCTCCAGATCTGTCGGCATATCGAAGGTCGCGACCTTATAGAAACGCGGGTCGATATTGTTGATGACATTACCGATAAGAGTACCCTTACCGGCCGTGCCCCAGCCTTCGACAAGAACCACCACCGGTAGCTTATTGTCCTTGATCTTGTTCTGATTCACAAAAAGAAGATCTTCCTGTTCCTTCAACCGGGATTTCAGGATATCCTTCTCAGGCTTCTCGTTCAGATATGCGTTCTTGAGCACGGTCACCGCCTCCTTCAAAATCAAGATTTTAGTAGTACTCTCATTCTATCACGTTTGGATATGTCGCGAGAATCCTTTTCGGAAGCGGTCCCACGCAGATGACTCACTTCTCCGATTTTCTGAATCACATTTGTAGATCGATCGCTTTTTCGGATTCTTTCGACGAGTGTTTCCGCAGGGCAAAGCCCGAGGACCAACGAGGAGGAAGATCCGAAAAAAAACGATCGTATTCAGAAATCGGTTATCAGAAAATCGGAGAAATGAGTCGAAGTACCAGACGGAACAAACTCCATGCTTTGTGGTAGTTGAGTTCCTCCGGCAGTACCTCATCTGACTCTTCGAATGACTTCAGGAGATCCTGTGTCACTTCGTGAACGGTGTCAGTATTGCACATCCATACGGCACTTTCGAAATGCAGGTACAGACTTCTGTAGTCCCAGTTTACCGAGCCGACGATAGCGGCGCGATCGTCAATGACGACGGTCTTGGAGTGCATGAATCCCGGAGTGTATTCATAGACATGTACACCTCCGCGTACCAGGTCACGGTAATAAGAACGGGTGGCCTGGTGGATCATCCACTTATCGTATTTACTCGGTGCCACGATGCGGACATCCAAACCGCTTTTCGCCGCAAGGCAGAGTGCCGATATCATGTTCTCATCCAGGATCAGATACGGGGTACTGATGTAGATCGATTTCTTGGCGGCGGTGATCATGTTCATGTATACATTCTCACCTACGTATTCACGATCGATAGGTGTATCACAATATGGCTGTACGAACCCGTCGTTATGGATCGGACACGGCTCGTCTTTCCAAGGATAGAAATCACTGATCTTCTCTTCTTCCGTGCTGAAACTCATCCATACCTGAAGGACGAATACTGTCAGACTCCAGGCACCTTCGCCTTCGAGCATGACAGCGGAATCTTTCCAGTATCCGAAGCGTTCTTTCTCATTTACATATTCATCGGCCAGATTCAGGCCTCCGCAGAAAGCGATCTTACCGTCGATGGATGCGATCTTTCTGTGGTTACGGTTATTCTGAATAGTCGTAAAGAAAGGACGGAAAGGATTGAAGATCTGGCACTTGATACCCAGCGCTTTCATCTGCTCCGGGAAGTCCGAAGGAAGACTCAGGAAACATCCCATATCGTCATACATCAGACGCACATCAACACCGGATTTTGCCTTCTCTTTTAAGATCTCCAGAATGGAATCCCAGAATACACCTTCACCGATGGTGAAGTACTCCAGGAAGATATAATTCTCCGCCAGGCGAAGCTTCTCCAGAAATATCGGCCAGAACCGTTCGCCCGGAGAAAGATATTGTGTCGTCGTGTTCTTATAGACGGGGAAATGCATGGTGTTCTGAAGATAATCTACATTACGAAGATACTCCGGGAATTCCTCTTCGATCTCATCTCGAACTTCCACGGATTCAGGAAGATCTTCGGCAGAATCTTCTACTGTTTTCTGCAGATTCTTGGCGTAGTATGCAGTAGTCATCTGAGTATTGAGGAACACATAAAGCACGCCGCCGAAAACCGGGAACATCAGGATCAGGAATACCCAGATCAGACGGTATCCACCCTTATCGTTCTTACTGACCACATAAAGCGCAACAATTACGCTGATCACACGGAACAATACGGATGCGATATCCGAATAAAGTGTACCCGCAGCAATCAGGAAAATAAACGATGCAATTTCAATCAGCAGGATCAGAATGATCACTGCTCGTCTCATTAAAAGAGACTGAAACCATTGTTTGCGCATAGGCTCCTCCTCAACTCCCTATATAATTATCAACATTCTGAAAATTAAGTCAAATATGTGTACTATTTTTGACATTGCTGCGCTACAATTTCTATGTAAGTGAAGGAGATGGTTTTATGGAGAGTAATAAGAACATTTCGAAGAATTCTTTTCTTCCTTTGTGTGTGATTGCGAACTATATTCTTTGTGCCGCGATCACATATTTAATTTGTCTTACCGGGGGCACCCCCAGCATCTATGCCAACCTGATGGTTATTCCCATCGTTCTCATCGCCTTATTTACACCGATCTGGCACAGTGTTCTTTTTGCCGCTATCGGCGGACTGTGCATGGGTCCGCTTCAATGCTGGATCGTAGGCGGTGACTGGAGTGATTTCACATGGTTGATCCGTCTTGCGGTATACGTGATCCTGGCCGCCGTCATCTCCTACATTTCTACTAAGACCAGAAAGCGCGAGAAGTTCTACGAGAAGATGGCCACCCACGATGCATTGACGGGACTGGAGAACTTCCAGAGTCTGCTTCGGATGCCGGCACCGGACTGTGCCATGTCTCTTCTGATGGTCAGTTTTCTGAACTCCGACGATATGGAAGGACTTTTCGGAAATGAATTCTATCAGAACATCATTGCCCACATCTCCCGGGATCTTCAGGATCTGATCAAGCCTTATCCGAATGCGAAACTGTATAAGGGCAGCGATCTGAACTATGCCATCACGGTCCATCACCACAGTAACGAAGAGAGCCTGGAGAATCTCCTGGCTTCCCTGGATAATCTTAGCGATGTGACCATCACCATCGACCAGGTTCCGATCTACGTTTCCTATCGTATCGGTTTTACCGTTCTTCATGCAGGCGAGAATGTTTCCGAAGGTATGCGTAACGCCAACATCGCTCTTCGCTATACATTCCTTAAGGAACAGCAGATCAGCCGTTATACAGAGGCCATGCGGGATTACTATAAGGGCATCATGAGCATCGCCAGTGAATTTCCGGCCTCCATGGCTAAGGGCAATGTGCAGGCCTCCTATCAGACCATCCACGACGCCCAGACAAGAGAGCCGGTCAGTGTCGAGATCCTGGCCAAATGGATCCGTGAAGACGGCACCAAGATGACGGCCGAAGAATTCGTACCGATCCTGAAGAAGACTTCGTGTCTTCATGACCTGACTATGTTCATGACCAAGGAAGCCCTGCGTTATGCCAAGCTCCCATTGAATGAGAACCGTTCTTTCAGCATCAATTTCTCTTCTTCGGAACTGAACGAGAAATCGGTCCAGGAGTTTGTCCGCACCGTTGAGAATTCCGGCATCGAACCCTCGCGGGTCATCGTCGAGATCACCGGCCACTTCAATGAGGATCCGTATCTCATCCGTGAGAATCTTCAGTTCCTCCATAAGCATGGCATTCGTATTGCCATCGACTTTTTCAGTTCCGGATTCTCTTCTTATGTCGTACTGACAGATATGCCGATCGACATCATCAAGCTCAGCCGTTCCATCACTTCCCACTCCGGTAACGAGCGTGGTTATTCTCTGATCAAGAGCATCATCGCTTTTGCCAAGGAAATGGGGATCAAGACCGTTGCCGAAGGTATCGAGAACGAAGAGCAGGCACAACTGTGCTGTCAGGCCGGCATCGATTATCTCCAGGGATATCACTTCAGCGTCCCGCGTCTTCTCAGTGCCGTAGAGGAAGATTTCGAACTGCGTAAGGTGACCTATCCGAAAGATAATGCGAAAGACACCGGCGTGGATTCTCACCCCGGCATCTCCGTAGTCCGCAAGAACGACCCGTCAGAAGAAGAGTCATCGGACGATTAAGTATTACGCTTACGGATACGCAGCAGATGGGCATATCGGTTCGCTGCCCGATAGGCGCGCTTGGCATTTTCCTTCAAGGAATTTCTGGAAGACTGATCCTTCTCGGCCGGAATCATTTTCGCTTCCTTCAGCTTGTCGGAAGACTGGATCTTTCCCAGCGTCGCACGACGGATCGCTCTTTTTCTCACATGTCGGGCAATGGTATTCATATACGCTTCTTCCACGCGGTTAGCGAAAGTCTCTGCAGAATAAGAAGCTACTGTTTCCTCTGCATGAGACGAGAACAACGCCATCTTCTTCTCATCTGAGAAAAGTGACGTCACGATATCAGGAAGCACATCCTCTCTATCGAAAAGCACTGCATTCTCGCCGTCTTTGAACAATTCGTTGACCGCGTCATCTTTCCTTGCGATGACCGGAAGTCCGGCCGCCATGGCTTCGTAATAAGTCAATCCCTGTGTCTCGGAAGTGGAGCAGGAAATAAAAACATCACCGGTCTGGTAATATCTTCCGATCTCGGCATAAGGTACCGCTCCGGCGAAGATCACATGGGAAGACATATTCAATTTCGAGGCCAGTTCTTTTAACTCAGGAAGAGCCGGACCATCACCGATGACGAGAAGTTTTACCGTCGGCATCTTCTCCACGATCTTCGGCATCTGTTCGATGATCACGTGGATACTCTTCTCTTTCGCCACACGTCCCAGACTCAGAAGGACCTTGTCCCCTTTATTGATCCCCAGGGAACTTCTCAGATCTTCGATCTCCTTCGGATCGAAATTCGAACGATTAAAGGGCGAGATATCGATACCTGTCGGAATGACGTAGATGGGTTTCTTCACGCCGTATTCGCAGAGACTGTGCTTGACCTTCTCCGTCGGAACGATGAGGCCTGTCGGGATATTGCAGAAGATCTTACTGTATTTCTGGGCCATGCCCGGGGTAATGATCTTCGTGACTTTGCCGTTTAAGATATAGTGAGTATAGTCCTCCAGCATCGTGTGATAGGTATGGACGATCGGCAGATGCAGCGCCATGGAGGAAGAAAGTCCCACCATGCCCATGGAGAATTCCGTCTGGGTGTGGATAATGTCGATCTTCAGTCTCTTCAGGATCCGTACCAGACCGAAGGAATAAGGCATCGTGGTGCGGTAAGGACGTACCAGAAGCATCGGGATACTCGGGATACGGAATACCGGTGGTTTCTTATGGACACGCCGGATCACCGGTGAATTGTTGTCGGATGTAGCAAAGATATAGACACGGTGTCCCTTCTTACGTAGTGCAATAGCCAGGGTATAGATCGAGGACGTTACACCGTTGATGTCCGGAAAATAAGTATCGGTAATGATCGCTATATTCATAATATGTTGCTCCTTCTTCCCTCCTTCTAGATTATAGCACAGCGTTTCCGGGAAACTTTACTATTCTTTTGAGGTCTGCAAACGCCCTATTTCTGCGTATTTGTTGAAACTACGTCTTGAATTTGACAATTTGAGGATATATTTGTTATATCTGGCCACATGATTTTGCTATACTTGTACCAAGCAAGCCAAAGGAGGAATGGTATGGCTTTTTCTAACGATTTTATCTGGGGGGTAGCCGGAGCTTCGTATCAGGTAGAGGGGGCCTGGAACGAGGATGGTAAAGGCCCTTCCATCTGGGATACATATACCCAACAACGGCAGTCACCCGTTCGCAGCCATGAGAATGGCAACATCACCTGTGACCATTATCACCACATGAAGGAAGACGTCGCTCTTATGGCGGAACTGGGCATCCGTGCCTATCGTTTCTCCATTTCCTGGCCTCGTGTTATTCCGAACGGAACCGGAGAGATCAATGCCAAGGGACTTCAGTTCTATTCCGATCTGGTAGATGAACTTCTGAAGCACAATATCGAACCACTGATCACGCTGTATCACTGGGATCTTCCCCAGGCGATCTACGATCGTGGCAGCTGGCTCAATCCGGACATCATCAAGTGGTTCTCTGAATATACCAAGGTTATCGTGGACGCCCTTTCTGACCGCGTGCAGTACTGGTTCACCATCAATGAGCCGCAGATCTTTATCGGTCTGGGCTACAAGGCAGGTGTGCATGCACCTTTCCTGAAGGTTTCCGACCGCGATCTCGCAGTCATGACCAAGAATGTTCTTCTGACCCACGGTACCGCGATCCGTACGATCCGTGCCAATGCGAAGAAGACGCCGAAGATCTCCTGGGCCGTAACGGGACCGACTTTCGAGCCGGAGAACGACAGTCCGGAAGCCATCGAGGAGGCAAGAAACAAGAGTTTCGAATTCAATCCGCATCTTTATATCCTTTCCAACGGCTGGTGGGCAGACCCGGTATTCCTCGGGAAGTTCCCGGAGGGTGCCGAAGAATATTTCGGACCATACTTCCCTTCTATCTCAGCGGAAGAATGGGACATTATCCGCACACCTATGGATTTCTACGGATGTAATATCTATAACTCTATCGACAGAGATCTGGATCCGAAGCTGGCCAACGCATCGAGATGTGGTCGTCCGATCACGGCTGTTCCTTGGCCCATCACGCCGGACGTACTTTACTGGTCTTCTAAGTTTTTCTACGAGAGATACAAGCTTCCGATCCTCATTACAGAGAATGGCTGCGCCAATGTCGACTATGTCCATCTGGACGGCAAGGTCCATGACCCGCAGCGTATCGATTTTACCAAGCGTTATCTGCGCGCATACGACCGCGCCGCATCGGAAGGCATTCCGTTACTGGGATATGTCTACTGGTCCTTTATGGACAATTTCGAGTGGGGTATGGGATACGATATGCGATTTGGTCTGGTACACGTCAACTACCAGACGCTAAAGCGAACACCTAAAGAGTCCTCTTTCTGGTATAAAGAAGTTATCGAGAGTAACGGAAAAAAGATCTGGGATTGACCCGGATCTTTTTTCTTGTACTTCACTTTATGTTTTCTTGAATGGATTTGGTCCGTCAGGATCGAATTCCGGCAGATCTGCCAGTCCGAACTCGACAGCCAGACTCTCGTGGGTATCCGGCTGCAGCTCATCCGGTGGCGTCTCATTTCCCACCCGGCGGTCGAGAGGCTTCTCCGGAAGTTTTTTGCCACGTCCGAGAGAACGGTTCTGAATCTCCTGCTTCATCATGTAAAGCGGAGAATGCTCTTCCGGAAGAGGTACCGGGTTACTCGGCAAGGGCTGGGTCCGGCTCTTCTTCAGTTCCTCGTTGGCCTCTGCTCCGAAGGCTTCCGCTATCGGTACCTTGATATCGATAGTGGTCTTCGCCATCGTCTTCTCCAGACGCAGAAGCGCTTTGTCCGATGCGGACTGGCTCAACTGGGATTCCATGGCAATGGCCGATGCAACGGTATCCACCATATACGTTCTGCAGTTCAGCGCGCTGTCCGGGTTGGTGACGTCGCTATAGGTATAGTTCTTGATCTTCTTCTTGGTATGGTTCTCGAATGCGGCTTTGGCATTCTCTGCCACGGCTTCCGTCTCCTCAGAAGGATCCGCCGACACCACCATTACAGGAGAGTCATCTCCGGTGATGCCGTTCATGTACCATATGATACACTCGTCTTTCTTTCTTCTCTTCATCTGCCAGACCGGAATATAGGCCAGTTCGCCAAGAGGCTTGGTGTATTTCGTCTCATCTACATAAGAACTGATCCGGAAGTGCTCGAGGTTTTCCGAGATGATGCACTCCTTGACCCAGGTACGGATCTGGGTCAGGAAGGTATTGTCCACGCTTTCGGGTTCTTTATCGATCTGGACGAACACACAGTCCTTCGGAAGCTTCTCTTCGTCACAGGTATTGCCCTTCACCAGGAAGGGAGAAATCTTCTCGAACAGATCATCCCGGATACCGGTGCATGCGCTCTGAGGCACATTCATCCAGACCATCTCCGCATTGAAATTCTTCGGATATGGAGTGACGACGGAAGAGGTGCGCTCGAACGAGATCTCATTCGTAGTCAGCTTATCTACAAGTTTGTCGCCCATACCGGTGGTGGCCTTGACCTGCGGTACGACGCTCATGACAGCGGCGGCGAAAAGCTGGTAATCGAACAGGAAGCAGGGAATGTATACCGGGGAGATCGAATCTACATATTCCTTTCCCCCATAGAAACGCATACGCAGTTTCTCCTGCTTCAGGCGGTTCTTGTAGGCTTCTCTTGCCTCCTCCAGCGTATAGCGGAAAGACAGGATCTTGGTAGGAGCAGGCATGGGATGCTTGGAAGATTCTTCTTCCTCGATGTTGATTCCGCCGCAGAATGTGCAGGTACGCATCGGGATCTCAGAATCCGAGGCCATGAAATGCTTCTTTCCGCAGTCCCGGCAGACCAGAGTACGATACTTCTCACTCTGCAGGTAATTCGGCACATAGAAACCCCAGTCCACGCTCTCAATGGTATCGGCTTCTTTTAAAGGCGTAGAACAAAAGAAGCAGAGATTCTCTGCCTCTTTCTCGAAAAGCACTTGCGCGCCACAATGTGGACACCGGAAAGCTTTCTCCATGTTTTGTCTTCTCCCTGCCTTACGGCAACTTTATCAGTTCGGCTTAAACGGGCTCGGACCATCCGGATCGAAATCCGGCAGACCACGCATTGCACGTCTGGCGGTCTCTTCTTCTCTGGCCAGGTTCTGACGTACCGGATCGGCTGCGCCTCTTGCCAGAGACGGAATATCGTCATCCATCTGACGACGCTGTGCGAAGGTACGCGGACGCTCGGAATACATATCCGGAGCTTCATCCTCTACCGGCTGGCTGCGATGGAGTCCTTCGTTCATGGGTCTTTCGTCCTGGAACTCGGATCCCGGACGCATTCCCGGTCTCTGGGCGCCAGGTCTCTGAGCCGGTCTCTGGGCCGCTCTCTCCTCCAGCATCTCCTGGGCAGAAGGTCTTCTTACCGGTGGACGCTGCGGGATCGGACGATCCGATGCCGGACGCTGAGAAGGCATCTGAACCTCAACACGTCTCGGAGGCGGATTGCCGTTCTGGCGTACGAATTCACGATTGGCTGCCGGACGGGCCGGTGCCGGTCTCTCAGCAGGACGTGCCTGTCTCTCGGCAGGACGGGCCGGCTGTCTGTCTGCTACACGTCTCTCGCGGGCCGGTGCTTCGTCACGGCTGGCAGAAGAACGCGGCGGTGCAAAGATCGCACGGTTATCCGGCTGCTCTCCATGATCGAATGCCGGACGCGGCATCTCACGCTGAGCCTCGACTCTCTCTCTTGCCGCTGCTTCCGAGCGCGGTCTTCTGAAACGCGGGGATACTTCACCGGAATCAGCAGGAGCCGGTTCTCTGGCCGGAGCTTCCTCACGAACAGGTCTGCTCGGTCTTCTATTCTCAGAACGCGGCGGTGCGAAGATCGCACGGTTATCCTGCTCATCTCCATGATCGAATGCCGGACGCGGTCTGAAGGTCTCACGAGGTTCTTCTTCACGAGAAGGTCTGGACTCTTCACGGGTTACGAAAGGAGATACGGAACGCTCTTCTTCACGGGCGAACGGCGGGATCGGACGCTCACGCTCAGGCTCACGATACTCTTCGCGCTCACGACGCGGAGAGAGAACCTCACGGGATGCTTCCGGAGCCGGTCTTCTGCTCGGGTTGGAAGAATATTCACGTGCCTCACCGGAAGGCAGGATCTCCTTGACCTGACGTTCTCCTCCTAACAATGTAGAAGGCTTCTCTCTTGGCTTCTCAACATCGATGACCTGACCCTTCGGCTTAGTCAATGCGCCGGCCGGTCTCTCATCGCCGAGACGATAAGAAGAGGAAGAAACTGTACCGGAACCCCATGCCGGAGCCGGTCTTCCATCGTCTTCCGGAACACGCTCCCAGATCGGGACCTGCTTCTGCTCTTCCGGAGCTCTTCTTGCTGCAGGTCTCTCGGCAGCCGGACGTCCCATACCCGGACGGCTTGCTCCCGGACGACCCATGGCACCCGGACGAGCCGGTGCCTCCTGCTCTTCTTCCACCGGTTCTCTTCTGGAACCGGGACGAGCGAACGGTCCGCGGTCTTCTTCGTCACGGGACGGTCTACGACGGCCTCTTCCTGCGAACGGTGAATCGGAATCATCCTGAGGCTTAGCCCATGCAGGTGTTTCCTTCGCTTCCGGCATCTCACCCCATCTCTGGGAAGATCTTGCCAGTGACGGGATCTGATGGATATCATCTTCCTCGATACCACGTTCCTTGATATATTCGATATTCGGAACGACCTCGGTCACCTTGGCCAGCGGAGCCAGCGGACGGGTAGCCAGAGGACGGTTGTTGATATCGTCTTCCGGACTGTGGTCGACTTCTTCTACATATACATCATCACGGGCCTGAGCCAGCGGTGCGGCAGGACGCATGGACAGCGGTCTGTCGTTGGCTTCTCTGCCGATATAGAATTCGGATACTTTTCTCTTGTGCTCTTCTTCTGCATCGAGCTTTTCCTGATGAAGTGTCTCGGTGGGCTCTTCCTGGCCCTGTACACCGCTCGGCAGAATACCGCTGTCGTACTCGGCATCCATGATGCTGCGCGGCGGTTCCTCAGTAACCGGTTCTTCCGATACACGCGGGATCGCGGTTCCGGACATAGACTGAGACTCTCTCTGTACCGGGTTGCTCTTCTTATTGAAGGAAAACGTGATGGTAGCCATGGTATTCTCGTCGTCGCCGCCATCGGTTACTTCCGGGATCACTTCCGGCAGTTCTCCGAAATCTTCCTTATTCTCTACATATTCATCCTCATAGAGGACCTCCGGCTGCGGTGCCGGAATCTCGTATGCCTCCGGAGCGGCCTCTTCATAACTTGCCTGAGGCTGCAGCTCGTAAGCATCTGCTTCTTCTCTCTGTGCTCTAGCAGCAGCCAGAACATCGTCGACGCTCTCTACCAGAGAAGAACCGGAATACTCGTCCTGTCTGTCATAAGAAGGTACCTGGATCTCACGGGCCGGCTCGCCGAAATCTCTCTCGTCGCGGCTCGGTTCACTCTCATTGTTTCTGGCCTGCCAGGAGTTACGCTGCTGGGCATGATGCTCAGAAGGACGGCTCCAATCCGGCTGTTCGATCTCCGGCGGACGGTTCCACGCCGGTCCGTCGCCCTCTGCAGGACGGCTCCAGATCGGCATTGAAGACGGATCCTGCGGACGCTGTGCCTGAGGAGCTCTCTCGGCGATCTCCGGTGCGGCTTCTTCCTCAGCACGCTGACCGCCACGGGCAATCTGACGAGCCATGGAATTTCTCTTCGAACCGCGTACACCCGGCTCTTCGATATCGTCCGGGGACTTCTCCCAGATCGGCTTGTTGCCGGAAGATGCAATACTCGGACGGTCTACTGCCGGCTTCTTCGTTCTTACGGCTCTTGCGCCGGTACTTGCCGGAGCCGACGGCGGAGTCACGGCCTTGGCCCAGCTCGGAGCCTCTGCCGCTGCTTCCATACCCGTCTTCTTGGATTCCTTGGCCGCCTCACGGAAACGGGCCGTCATCTCACGGGCTCTTCTGGCTTCTTCTTCCTTAGTCAGCTTCTTCGGGATGGACTTAAGATCGGTAACGACCTGTACATCCAGCGGAACAACTGCTTTCTTCTCCGTAGACGGCTTGGCCGGCTTCGGCTCTTCTGCATCCAGCGGCGGAATCTCTTCCTTCTCGATCTTCGGAGCAGACTTCTTTCTGCCGTCGGCAGTCACGCGGGAATCCTTCGGCTTCTCGAAGAAAGAGTAGTCCAGGATCTCGATGCTCGGATCGTGGATATTAAATTCGAAATGTGTATCTCTGAGGGCAGAGCATCTGGACTTATCCCAGTAGCCCTGATAGGTCAGACCGGAACTCTTGGTGGTGACCTTCGCCATCGGGATATTCGCCTCAACTTCTCCGTTCTGACCATTCATAGCGAAGAAGAACTCACGGCCCATGTATTCACCCTTCATGTACCAGATCGGGAAAAGTACTAACTCACCGATGCCGAGAGGGTAGTCTGTGCGGTCCTGGAAGTATGCGATGTCGTAGGAATCCGAATGCGCATCCATGATCATCTGACGTGTCCACTTCTTGACACGGTCCATGAATTCCTGCATGCAGGAGATCGGATCCTTGGTCACATACAGTACCGGAGTATCGCCCAGGATCTTATCTGTCAGGTTTACAAGCTTGGACTGATCGTAAGGATTCAGACCGTTGAACACGTTGTCCTGGATCAAGCCTGTGGCACAGAAAGGAATTCCCTGCCAGGAAAGAACGCCACCTGTGGTGTGCTCTGTCGGCTGCGCAGATGTATCTTTCGCATTCTTCTTGTTCGACTGGAAACGAGAGATCGAACTTCTCAGAGGGGAGAGGAATTCAGCGATCTGATCGGTGTTCACACCCAGGATCGTCTTCGAATCCGCAGCCTTGTTGCGAAGTGTCGCCGTCAGTCGGACATTGGCTACTACTTCATATGTAAATACCCATACCGGGATATATGCCTTGTGGAGCAGAGCCTTGTTCTCATCGGTAGCCAGAGAACGGCCTACCGCAGAATTATTTCGGATATAGTCGAGGAACATCTCCTCGGCCTGTTGTTTCGTATGCACAAAAGGGATCGCGCGCCGAGGCATCGAGCCGATCATCTCACCCTTATCCTTCAGGGATTCGGAAGAGCACAACGGGCATCCCTGTTTCGCACTGGCGGGCTTCATGATAAACTCGCCATCACATGATTCACACTTAAAATGGTGATATACTTTCTCGTTCCAGGCGTCGCCCACATAATATCCGCCCTCGAGTTCCATCACTTCATCTTTCGCAGTTAGTTGGGTATCGCAAAAACAGCAGGTGTACTTCTTAGATTCGTCATATATCAGGTCAGCTAAACAATTCGGACAATGAAATGCAATTTCCATAAATTTACAACCCTCCTACTTCACTCTATAATATAAAATCAGATGGTATAATTGTCAATTAGAAGGTCATATGCTAAACTATCTTTATTGCCATTTGACAATTCTGTCGTGGCGGTAAAAACACCGAAAACAGGGGAATCTTGATGAAGAATGTCGCATTTTCAACTGAATATGCGGAACAATATAACCGACAGTTCGAAATTCTTTTTCGTGAAGAAAACCGCAGGAGCAAGGAAGAAGGCTGTTTTGCCAACGGATATTCTCTGATGTGTGAGTCCTTCGAGGGAGAACTGGATGACGAACCCAGGCTGGCGGCCCGCTATGCCCTCTTCTCGCCTTCCCACGAACCGGTATTTACCTATGCATGCCTGGACAGCGCCAATTCTCTGTGCGAGATGATCCGGCACAATAACGGCCGCACCTATTTCCTGTTCCGCCGGGACCGTTTCGGCTTCTCGGTACTGGATCTGGAGACTTTGCAGGAGCACCGTTTCTACTCCGATGACGCTTTATATAACCAGAATGACTTTATCTGGTGCAGCGCAGAATACTATCCGGCCCGTAATACGATCTTCGTTGCCGGTCACATGCCGGGCGGACATTACGAAGTATATGAGTACGATTTTTCGGATCCGCTGCACTGTGCCGCCCATATTCCGGACGATGCTCTCATCCTGACTCTTCCCTCTACGGATTTTGCCGATGAGATGGAGGATTTCCGTGATGAGTACAGGAACTGGGGCGAGGAAGAGATTTTCGGTTCTGCGCTTCTGAACTCTTTCGATGATATTGCCGAGTGGTTCGCTTTCGTAGATACACTGGGTTCCCGTAAGACGGCCCCGTCCTACTATATGCCTTCCACGCCTTTCGTTGCTTTCCGTATGTCCGACGGTATGCCTATCGGCATGATCGAAGTCAAGCACGAGCTCAATGACTACCTTTCCAAGCACGGTGGTCATATCTCCTATTCCGTGAGACCTTCCGAGCGCCGTCGTGGTTTCGGCAAGAGAATGCTGGCCATGGTGCTTCCTTATGCCAAGATCCTCGGTCATTCCAAGGTCCTGGTAGTCTGCCATACCGACAACGAGCCTTCCCGCCGTACGATCCTGGCGGACGGTGGCGTATACGAGCAGACATATTTCAGCGAACTGGATAATATCTATAACGAGAATTACTGGATCCGTACCACACCTAGTGGTCCGGTGGGCCAGGCAGACTTCAATAACGCGGGTATCGTATCGTAACTTGACGATCTCGCGGGGCAGAGTTTTTGCATTACGGATGTGATTCTCTCCCGAGTGATTCTCTCACACGAAAAGATGCAGACACAGGTATACCATCAGGGGCAGCGTGATCATGGTCAGGAGCATGCTCTGTACTGTCGCGCGTGCGGCGTAGTCCGGCGCGCAGTTATACTTCTCCGATAAGATCACGTTCATGGAGCCGCAGGGCAAGGCGCACATCAGGACGATGACGTTGGCCGTTGTGGACATCATGGGAACAAACTTGTAAAGAATAAATACAGCAAGCAATACCATTCCGGGCAGGATCAGAAGACGCATCAGGGACACCATATAGGACTTGGGGTCGCCCAGGACTTTGCTGAAAGGGATCGTGGCCAGATTGGATCCGATAATGATCATGGAAAGCGGAACCGTCATGCTGCCCACCATCTCAATGGGTTCCAGTACATAGACCGGCAGTTTGAATGGTGAGACGAATAGCAGGATCGCCACAAGGGACGCAATGGTCACCGGATTCAGTATGACTTCTTTCCAGTTGCCGCTCTTTCCGCTCAGAAGATGGACACCGTAGGTGTACATAAAGATGTTGTATGCCATATTGAATACCACTGCCAGCAGAAGGCCGTGGTTTCCGAAAAGTGCACTCATGACCGGAAATCCGACGAAACCTGTATTGGCGAAAGTGGCCATGGTCACGAAGACTCTTTTCTCATTATCGGAGAAAGACAGTTTCTTACTGATCAGACGGGTCATGACCAGAGATACGATGTAGTAGGCGCAGGCAGCGACCAGTACGGCCACCATACCCCGGGCTACATCGGCAGAACGTTCATAGTTCGAAGACGCAAGGATACTGAAAGGAAGGATCGCTTTCAGAAGGATATCCGACAGGCCCTTCTGCATACGTTCGTCAATCACGCGGTTCTTTCTAAGGAAGAATCCCACCGCCACGGCGACTACGATCTTCAGAAATACGAGAAAAAGGACATTCACGATTCTTTCTCCTCCCAGGCCGCCGCTCGGGACACGGCCTTCTTCCAGGTACCCAGAAGCTTCGTTCTCTCCGCTTCTGACATTTTCGACCGGAAGAGAGTATCACAGTGACGGAGTTTTCGCAACTCCTCCAGATCCTTCCAATAGCCGCAATACAGACCTGCCAGATAGGATACACCCTGCGAAGTGGTCTCCCGCTCCAGAGCCCGGTCTACGTCACAGTTGAGGATATCTGCCTGGAACTGCATCATGAAGCGGCTGACGCTGGCGCCGCCGTCGACCTTCAGGGCCGTGATGGGGCAGGCCGCCTCTTCCTGCATCAGGGAAACCAGATCGTATACCTGGTAAGCGATGCCTTCCAGAGCCGCACGGGCAATATGGGCCTTCGTGGTTCCGCGGGTCAGACCCAGGATGGCGCCACGGGCATACATATCCCAGTAAGGTGCGCCCAGTCCGGAGAAAGCCGGCACCAGAACGACACCGGCGCTGTCGGGAACCGTCTCTGCCAGCACGTCACAGTCTGACGCGTGGTCGATAAGTTTCAGTTCGTCCCGGAGCCACTGGATCGTGGATCCGCCGTTAAAAACACTGCCCTCCAGGGCGTAGGTAGTCTTACCGTTAAAGGACCAGGCCGCAGATGTGACCAGTCCTTTCTTGGAAACGATGGGCTCCTCCCCTACATTCATGAGGGTGAAGCAGCCGGTTCCATAGGTATTCTTAATGTCTCCCTTATCGAAACATGTCTGTCCGAAAAGCGCTGCCGGCTGGTCTCCCAGGATTCCATATATGCCGACGCCCTCGATGGCTTCCAGACCCGGTATGCCGGGTGCGACATAACCGAACTCCGAAGCGCCGGGCATGGCCTTCGGCAGCATGCACATCGGGATATGGAAATAGGTACACAGTTCCTGGTCCCAGGACAGTGTAACAATGTTAAACAGCATGGTACGAGAGGCATTGGAGTAATCTGTGGCATGCGATCTTCCACCGGTGAGGCGGTACAGGATCCAGCTGTCTACCGTGCCGAAAAGGATCTCGCCCTGTCCGGCCCGGGCCTTCAGTCCCGGTACCTCTTCCAGGATCCACTGGATCTTGGTGGCGGAGAAATATGCATCCGGAACCAGACCGGTCTTGTCCAGGATCTTGTCTGCGAAATCCGGATCGGAAGATTTCATCTTCTCAACAAGGGGTGCCGTTCTTCTACACTGCCAGACGATGGCGTTATACACCGGACGTCCCGTGTTCTTCTCCCAGAGGATCGTGGTCTCACGCTGGTTCGTGATACCGATACCGGCAATCTCCCCTCTCTGGATATTGGCTTTCGCCAGAGCCTGACGGATACAGTCACAGACGGTCCGCCAGAGATCCTCCGGATCGTGCTCGACCCAGCCCGGCTTCGGGAAATGCTGTTCGAAAGGTTCCTGGGCCGACGCCACACATGTGCCGTCCTGCCGGAAGATCATGGCGCGGGAACTGGTGGTTCCCTGATCGATCGATAGCATGTATTTTTCCATAGATTGCCTCCTGGCAGCGGAAGACCGCGATCACGGTCCCCGTCTGCTTATGTCTTGAAACGATGATTCTGTCTTTGCTCAGAAGCGCTTATATACCCAGTTCAGCTTAGCCAGCCACTTGGTGTCCATCTGCTCGATGGATTCCGCACCGAAGCGGATCCGCCACTGGCCGGTAGGCATACCCGGGGCATTCATTCTCGTATCGGAACCGAATCCCATCACGTCCTGAAGCGGTGCGATGGCCAGCTTCGCCGCCGAAGACCATACCGTTGTCAGCATGGCACGGCAGGCCGGTGCATGTACGCCGCCGTCGCCCCAGTTACTGCCATGGAAACGGCAGTAGTCCAGCGCGAACTGTCTGTCCTGCTCGGAAGCTTCCCAGAGCCAGCCCAGCAGGGTGTTGTTATCGTGAGTTCCGGTATAGGCGATACAGTTCTCCGGGTAGTTGTGCGGCATGTGCTTGCTGTCGTCATGAGGAACCATACCGAACTGCAGGACACGCATGGTCGGAAGACCGGTCTCCTTCAGGAAGGTCTCCAGGGCTTCGTCCGTCTCACCCAGGTCCTCGGCGAAAATCGCCGGCTCTCTGCCGAATTCATCGAAGATCTTGTTCCACAGGTTCATGGCCGGACCGTCAGTCCAGACGCCGTTTCTGGCGTTCTCGGCATCGGCCGGGCAGGAATAGTATCTGGAGAAACCACGGAAGTGGTCGATACGGATCACGTCATAAAGGCGGAAATTCTGGTGCAGACGGGAGATCCACCAGGCGTAGCCGTCCCGCTCGTGTACCGGCCAGTCATAGACCGGATTGCCCCAGAGCTGGCCGTCTTCGCAGAAATAATCCGGCGGTACACCTGCCACACGCTTGAAGCTGCCGTCCGCGTTCATCTGGAACAGTTTCCTGTTGGCCCAGACATCACAGCTGTCGCCGGATACATAGATCGGAATATCACCGATGACCTGGATACCGATCTCGTTGATCTTCTCCTTCAGTTTCGTCCACTGATCGTAGAAGATATACTGGATGAAAAGATAGAAATCACAGAGGTCACGATTCTTGTCACAGAAGAAAGTCAGTGCCTTGGCATCGTGCTTCTTCAGGGCTTTATCTTCCCACTCCCACCAGGCACTCTGTCCCTGGCTCTCTTTGATGGCCTGGAAAAGTTTTACTTCTGTGACCCAGGCGTTCTCCTGTTCGAAGACCTTCATGTCTGAACGCATGGTGTCATCGATCTTGGCAAAAGCTCTCTTGAGCATCTGCATGCGGTTTTCACGTACCCAGGCATAATCCACACTGTAGCAGGATCCCGGATACTTGCAGTCCGCAAGTTCCTCTGCCGTCAGCAGTTTTCTCTCATAAAGATCCTCCGGGTCGATCAGCAGCGGACTTCCGGCGAAAGCCGAATCACTCTGATAGGGAGAATCTCCCGATCCCGGATTGGTGAACGGAAGGACCTGCCAGTACCCCATGCCGGCTTCCTTCAGTTTCTTGGCGAAGGCAACGGCTTCTTTTCCAAACCCGCCGATGCCGAATTCTCCCGGTAAAGATGTAATGTGTAACAATACACCTGCACTCCTCTTCACTTTACATATCCTCCTTGTTTCTGACATATATCAGCTTGACCTGCGGATTCTTCTCGTTGACCCGCAGCTCACACTCCACAAAATCCAGAGACTGCACCAGTTTGCTCAGTTTCGAATAGCCGTAGTTACGGGAATCGAAAGACGGACTCTTCTTATTGACCAGGTTTCCTACATCTCCCAGGAAAGCCCAGCCGTCCTCATCCGCCAGGTCTGAGATGGAACTGGAGATCAGCTCGCATGTCGTATCGTCCATAAACTGGATCGTTCTCTCGCCGGAAGCCGCGTCCTTGGCTTCCTGTACGCTGTCTTCCTTCTCCTTGGCTGCCTTGGAAGCCTTCTTGCTCTCGGAGTCCTCCTTCGGCGCATCCGATGAGCTGACCTTACCGATCAGGCTGCCCAGGATATTTCTGCTCTTCTTCTCCTTCGGTGACAGGATCTCCAGAAACAGGAAACGGTCACAGGCCGCCACGAAAGGAGTCGGCGTCTTCTGCTCGCCGATGCCGTATACGATCTTGCCGGCTTCACGAAGTCTCGTGGCCAGTCTTGTAAAATCACTGTCACTGCTGACCAGACAGAATCCGTCCACCTGCTCGGTGTAAAGGATATCCATGGCGTCAATGATTAGAGAGGAATCGGTGGAATTCTTGCCGCTGGTGTAGCCGAACTGCTGTACCGGTGTGATGGCGTGGTCCAGAAGCACCTGCTTCCAGGGTCCCAGCTGTGGCTTGGTCCAGTCCCCGTAGATACGCTTGATGGTCGGGTTGCCGTAGCGGGCGATCTCAAGCATCATGGGTTTGATATAAGTGGCAGAGATATTGTCGGCATCGATCAACACTGCCAGTCGGACATCTTTTCCAGGCATAAACACCTCTTTTCCTTGCTCAAAGAAAGCAAGTCTGATACAATATTGTGGCTATTTTCGAGGAAATGCGGCGCCAGCCCTTTTCCCGAGAAAAAACCACTACCATTATATCGTATTTTGAACCAGTAACCAAACCGGAAGATACTAACCAGGAAGGCACCATTATGAACGAATCGGTAATGAATGAGATCCAACGCCGCCGCACCTTCGCGATCATCTCGCACCCGGACGCCGGTAAGACGACCATGACAGAGAAGCTTCTTCTTTACGGAGGCGCGATCCACATGGCCGGCTCTGTTAAAGCTAGAAAAGCCGCGCATCACGCGACCTCCGACTGGATGGAGATCGAGAAGCAGCGTGGTATCTCCGTTACGTCTTCCGTCATGCAGTTCAACTACGACGGGTACTGCATCAACATCCTGGATACCCCCGGTCACCAGGACTTCTCCGAGGATACCTACCGTACATTGTGTGCCGCCGACGCCGCTGTCATGCTCCTTGACGGTGCGAAGGGTGTCGAGGCCCAGACCATCAAGCTCTTCACCGTTTGTAGAAAGCGTGGTATCCCGATCTTTACTTTCATCAACAAGATGGACCGTGCCGCCAAGAATCCTTTCGACCTCATTGATGAGCTGGAAAAAGTTCTGGGCATTCGTTCTACTCCGATCAACTGGCCCATCGGCACCGATGGTGATTTCCAGGGCGTATTTGTCCGCGAATCCGAGCAGGTCCTTCTCTTCGACAACGAGACCAAGGACCACGGTGCGACCATGGTCAAGTCCATCAGCGCGGGCATCAACGATGAGGAAGAGCTCAGAAAGCACTTAAGTGCCCAGCACTATGAGACCCTGAAGAACGATATCGAACTTCTGGATATGGCCGGTGACCCCTTCGACCTGGATAAGATCCTGGCCGGTGAGCTGACACCTGTATTCTTCGGATCCGCCATCACCAACTTCGGTGTAGAGCCTTTCCTGAAGAAGTTCCTGGAGATCGCTCCGGGCCCGCAGGCTCACGAGACTTCTGACGGCATCGTGGAGCCGACCGAGGATTACTTCTCCGGTTTCGTCTTCAAGATCCAGGCCAACATGGACCCGAACCACAGAGACCGTATGTCTTTCATGCGTATCTGTTCCGGCAAGTTCGAGAAGGGCATGAACGTCAAGCACATGCGTACCGGCAAGAAGATCACTCTTGCCCAGCCGCAGCAGTTCATGGCGCAGGACCGTACCATCGTGGAAGATGCCTATGCCGGTGACATCATCGGTCTTTTCGATCCGGGTATTTTCCGTATCGGTGATACTGTCACCACTTCTTCTAAGAATTTCAACTTTGCCAATATCCCGGTATTCCCGCCGGAGCATTTCGCCCGTGTGCAGCCTAAGGATTCCATGAAGAGAAAGCAGTTCCTCAAGGGGATCGAGCAGCTCTCCGAGGAAGGTGCCGTTCAGCTTTATAAGCAGCCGGGCATCGGTACCGAGACATACATCATGGGCGTAGTCGGTGTACTTCAGTTCGAAGTTCTGGAGCATCGTCTCAAGACCGAATATGGTGTAGATATTCTCCGCAATAATCTGAACTATCGCTTCGCAAGATGGTGCAGCAAGCAGGACGAATCTGTCGACATCGATTTTTCCAAGCTGACTCTTACATCCACATCCATGCTGGTCCTCGACCGTGATGAGATGCCGGTAGTGCTCTTCGAATCCGAATGGGCGATCTCCTGGGCCCTCGAACACAACGAAGGACTCAAGTTGGATGATATTCATGAGCGCTGACAAATTAAGAACCAATTTCGCGCTTGTCCTCGGACGAAGTCCTGCGTAAGCGCGCGAAATTGGTTTTAATTTGTTCGTGGTTTTTGTTATACTTGAGTGTATAGAAACACATCGTTTGTCGGACGGGGTTGTCTGATGTTTTTTGGTAGTTTTTCTGCGCGAGGGTTTTCTGGATCATGATCAATCTGACCTCTATATTTGGTACGGATTTTGTTGGTGTTTTTCTGCTCTTGATGATTCTTCTGGCCAAGGGTTGGAGTCTGCCTGCGCGTATGAGGGAGAGTAAGATCCTCCTGGTCCTTATTGTTGCGACGATCTTCTACTGCGCGGGGGATGCGTATCTTTCTTTTATCGATGGTATGCCGGGGTCTTCTCTGCGGGTGATCAACCATATCGGAAACACCTATCTGTTTTTATACAATCTCATCGTAGGTATCGGGATCATCTTCCTGGTTGTGATCCACATCGACAAGTCTGTTCCCAAGCTTCAGGTCGCTTTCTTTGCGGTGCTGGGTACAGTGGAAGTTGCCCTTCTCAGTGTGAACTTCATTTACCCTGTCGTTTTCCATATCGATGCGCAGAACTGCTATCACCGTGATTCGTTTTACGTAATCTTCCTGATCGGCGGTGCGCTGATGATCCTTTATGGTTACACCTACTACTTCGTGTCCAAGATCAAGAATCCGGCGCTTCGTTATTTCCCGGTCTGGCAGTTCCTGACACCGATCGTTCTGGCGATGCTGATCCAGGCTGCGATCTATGGCGTTTCCCTGCAGCCTGTAGGTTATGCCATCGCTTTCACGGGACTGGTGATCTGCCTGCAGAACGAGTGCATCTATATCGACAAATTGACCGGAGTGTATAACCGTTATGAACTGGATAATTTCTTGAAAGTTTTTCCTCGGTTCCGTCGAGAGAAAGTCGCCGTGATCATGATCGACCTCAATGGTTTCAAATCCATCAACGATACCTATTCTCACGCAGAGGGTGACGCGGCGCTCGTTGCTTTTGCCAATATCCTGACCCAGGTCACCCGGTCCGAAGGAACCGTGATCCGTTTTGCCGGAGATGAATTCATCGTCGTGATCCGCCGTTTCAGAGATCCGGACATCGAAGCTTACAAGAAGAAGATCCTGGATGCGGTAGAAGAATACAATTCCACATCCGGCAAGCCCTACAAGCTGTCCGCGGCCGTGGGCGGAGACATCTTCGCCTGCACCGGTGAGCAGGATGACATCGTGGCCAAGATCGACCACCTCATGTACAAGGACAAGGAAGAATACTACAAGGATCATCCGAAAAGAGCATAAAAGTACGACCCGTTTCCTCACCTTCTGGAAAGCCTGGACACGGGTCGTTTTTTCATGCTTTTATTTGGGAAAAAGACTTGCGTTTCTGTTCTTATTTCACCGTCTTCGAGATCGCGCTGCTGTAGTCTCCGTAATACTTCACGCCGCCGATCTCCACATAAGCTCTGACCTTAAAGTAGTAGGTCTTTCCTGTGGAAAGTCCCGGGCACTTTCTTGAAGTAGTGGTCACAGAACCGCACAGACTATAGGTACCGTTCGCAGATGTAGAGCGGTAGACTTCATATCCTGTTGCACCCGTTATTTTGTTCCAGGAAAGGGTCACACTTGTGGATGTGGAAGATGCGATCTTAACTGTCGGAGTCGCAATACGTGTGACTGCATCCACTACTGAACTATAGGCGCTGTACTTCTTGGCTCCGTCTACTACCACATAGGCACGAACCTTGAAGAAATACTTCTTACCGGAAGTAAGACCCGGGCACTTTCTGGAGGTGGTGGTCACCTCACCGAGCTTGGAATAGGTGCCGTTGGCAGATGTGGCACGGTATACTTCGTATCCCTCTGCACCGGTGACTGCGTTCCAGGCGATGGTAACGCTGGTAGTGGTTCTGGCCGTGACACGAAGTGAAGCCGGAGCAGAAAGTTTCGGTGTGGCACTCACTACGGAACTATACTGGCTATATGTCTTCTTTCCGTTCAATTCGATAAATGCACGGACCTTGAAGTAGTATGCCGTTCCCGTCTTCAGACCCGGGCACTTTCTGGATGTAGTAGTCACTTCACCGAGCTTGGAATATGTTCCATTGGAAGATGTAGCACGGTATACTTCGTATCCGCTTGCACCGGTGACTGCATTCCAGGATACCGTAACGCTTGTCGCAGAAGCAACGGCTGCTTTCACACCGGAAGGAACACCCACGGTGTTGACTTTCCATACCGCATAAAGAGTCAGGGCCTTGTCGGTCGAATAAGTCGCACCCGGCTGGTATGTGGCTGTTGTTGCGGTAGAAGATGTAGCCCAGCCCAGGAAAGTGCAGCCCGCACGGGTCGGTCTTGTGGAAGAAAGAGTCAGGGCATTCTTATAGTACTTGGTCTGCGCAGCAGGTGCACCGGATCCGCCGTTGGCGTTATAGGTCACCTTATACTCGGCCTGTACAACTGTCCAGATCTGGTTCGGGTTTCCCGTATACATATACTGGCTGATGTTCGCACCGTTAGATGCCACACCACCCTGTACGTCGGCCACCATACCACCGTTTCTTGCGATAAGGGTATAGCCGTTTCCGGTCTTGCGGATGGCCCAGTGCTGACACAGTGCATTGTCATAATTGGCCAGACAGATATTCTGGCACAGATCTGACTTACCGTAGTCCACGGTCAGAGCTTTTCCCGAAGCGGAATGAATGATCTTGTAATAACCGTTATCCAGTTTCGTAATATCGAAGGCGTCGTAACGGTTGTCTCCCGAGTTCTGATAAAGCTGTACGTTGACGCCGTCCGCCACGCTGCCGCTGTTACCGTACACATCCATTTTCCAGTCGTTTCCGAGACCGCTGAGGATCATGTATCTTCCGTTGGCCACAGGCTGGGAAGGCTTGTACGGGATGAAGAGCCATGTCTGACCGTTTCCCTTGTTCTTCGGCCATGTCATGATGTTCGTCTGGTTATCCAGTCCGCCGTTGGTAAGATCCAGGGAGAATCCGTTGCACTGCGCCTGAACACGGTAGCCTCTGTCTGTATCCGAGTTGTAGCAGATTGCCCACTTCTGGGTCGTTTCATTCTTGGTATGGACGCGTGCATTGGCTCCTACATCCAGATATTCTTTTTTGTCGATATCTCCGGCAACATCCAGATACATCTGTGTGCCCTTCTGGCGGATCGTATAGAATCCGTCACTGTAAGTGATGGTCCAGATGTCCCAGCTGCCCGGTTCTTCACCGCTCCAGAGAGATACGTTGGATCCGTCCGGTGCCGGACAGTCACGTCCTAAGATGTCCATGAAATAAAGACGGTTCTTATCTACCGATGCCGCAGTAGCGATGATGTAATCTCCATCCGGCAGCACACGGTCAAAGCCGGAGTTCATCGGCATACCGCAGTGGATATCCGTGTTGAAAGAAGTCGAATCATCTACTGTCAAAGACACTCTCTTACCGTCGATCTTTGTCTCGTAAATACGGACATAATTCGTTCTTCTAGTGACTTCCGGCGTAGTCTTGCTCGCTTCAAGAAGCCACGGACACCAGCCGATATCCAGCCAGCTCAGCGAATAGTTATTGTAACTGTCCAGGATGAGCAGATTCGGTTTTCTACCGAAATCGATCGAGGTCAGGCTGTTATTGGAACAGTAGAATTCCACCAGTTTCACGAGATTGCTGACATTCAGTGATTCCAGATTGTTATGGCTACAGGACAGACTGGTCAGTTTTGTGAGGTGGTTGACATTTAATGTACTAAGCGAGTTGGTACCGCATGACAAATAGGTCAGTTCTTTGTTGTTTCTAAGATCCAGAGAACTGAGCTTGTTCTGGCTGCAACTAAGCTGCTCAAGTCCGGTAAGTCCGCCCAGGTCCAGATTGCTGATGGAATTATATCCGCAGGACAGATATTTCAGTTTCGTATTGTTTCTGACATCAAGTACGCTTATCTTATTGGAACTGCACGAAAGATTCGTGAGATCCGGGAAATTACCGACGTCGAGACTTTCAAGTTTGTTATTATTGCAGCTCAGGCTGGTCAGTTTCGTGACTCCGTTCAGATTCAAAGCCTGTATCTGGTTTGAACCACAATCCAGGCTCTTGAGATTCGGCTGATTACTCAGATCCAGAGAGACAAGTCTGTTCGTGGCGCAATCCACACTTTCAAGCAAAGGATTGCTACTGAGATCAAGCCTGGACAAGGCATTATTCGGGCAGAACAGAGTCTTCAGATTATGGAAGTGCTCGATACCCTTTAACGTGTCGATACTGCTGTTCGCGCAGTAGAACGCCGTGACCCTGTCCAGTTCTTCCGGGGAAAGCTCGCCGTTCTTATCTCGGTCGAAATCTCTGCTGACGATCTGGCGGACTTTCTCATTCGGGAAAACCGACGCATCGATCTTTACGGTCTCCCCTGCTGCCATGGCGGTATTTCCGCTCTGGATCTTGTCTTCGTCTGCTTTCACATATCTGGAATAGGCACAGACTGCTACGCCTGTTCCTAATGCCAGCAAACATGAAAGAATTGCTTTGTTTGTGTTCATAACCTCATTTCTCTCCCCTATTATGCAGTTTGTTATTTGACTGTCTTAGAGACAACATTGCTGTAGTCACCGTAATACTTCACGCCGCCGATCTCCACATAGGCTCTGACCTTAAAGTAGTAGGTCTTGCCGCTTGAAAGTCCCGGGCACTTTCTGGATGTAGTTGTCACAGAACCGCACAGGCTATAGGTACCGTTCGCAGATGTAGAGCGGTAGACTTCGTATCCTGTGGCGCCCGTTACCTTATTCCAGGAAAGGGTCACGCTTGTGGATGTGGAAGATGCGATCTTAACTGTCGGAGTCGCAATACGTGTGACTGCGTCTACTACTGTACTATAGGCACTGTACTTCTTGGCTCCGTCGACTACAACATAGGCACGAACCTTGAAGTAATACTTCTTACCGGAATTAAGACCCGGACACTTTCTGGAGGTGGTGGTCACCTCACCGAGCTTGGAATAGGTGCCGTTGGCAGATGTGGCACGGTATACTTCGTATCCCTCTGCACCGGTGACAGCATTCCAGGCGATGGTAACGCTGGTAGTGGTTCTGGCCGTGACACGAAGTGAAGCCGGAGCAGAAAGTTTAGGTGTGGCACTCACTACGGAACTATACTGGCTGTATGTCTTCTTTCCGTTCAATTCGATAAATGCACGAACCTTGAAGTAGTATGTCGTTCCCGGCTTCAGTCCCGGGCACTTTCTGGAGGTGGTGGTCACCTCGCCGAGCTTGGAGTACGTTCCGTTGGAAGATGTAGCACGGTATACTTCGTATCCGCTTGCACCGGCAACTGCATTCCAGGACACCTTCACGCTTGTTGAAGAAGCGGTGGCTGCTTTCACACCGGAAGGAACGCCCACGGTGTTGACTTTCCATACCGCATAAAGAGTTACGGCCTTATCTGTCGAATAAGTCGCACCCGGCTGATACGTCGCCGTTGTTGCAGTAGAAGATGCGGCCCATCCCAGGAAAGTGCAGCCCGCGCGAGTCGGTCTTGTGGAAGAAAGGGTCAGGGCATTCTTATAGTACTTGATCTGAGACGCAGGTGCACCGGATCCGCCGTTAGCGTTATAGGTCACCTTATACTCGGCATTGACGAAAGTCCAGATCTGGTTCGGATTGCCGGTATGCGGATACTGGCAGATATTGGCTGCATTAGAAGCTACACCACCCTGTACGTCTACCACCAGGCCGCTGCTTCTGGCCACCAGTGAATAGCCGTTTCCGACCCTGCGGATCGCCCACTGCTGGCAGAGCAGATCTCTGTCTGTCGCAACATAGATATTCTCGCAGTATTTCGAAGTTCCATCGTTCACTGTCAGAGCTTTTCCCGAGGCAGCGTGAAGGATCTTATAGTATCCGTTATCCAGTTTCTTCAGATCGAAGGAGTTGAACTGGTTCAACGCATCGTCTTCGTAAAGCTGTACGTTGGTCTTGTCATCGATATTGCCGGAGTTGCCGTATACGTCCATCTCCCAGTTGCTTCCAAGAGCACTCTTGATCATGTACCTTCCGTTAGCTACAGGCTGGGAAGGCTTGTACGGGATGAAGAGCCAGGTCTCGGCTGTACCGTCGTTGGCAAACCAGGTGCGGATGTTCGTCAGGTTATTCACGGAGCCGTTCTCCAGATCCAGAGAATAGCCGTTGTACTGGGCCTGGACACGATAGCCCTTATCGTTGGCGGAGTTCATGCAGATCGCCCACTTCTGCGGAGTATCTTTCTTTCTCACTTCTACATTCGCACCTACGTGCAGATACATATCCGGAGCCGTCGATTCTTCTACGTTCAGATACATGGATGTGCCCTTCTGGCGGATCGTGTAGAAACCGTTGTCATAGGTTATGGTCCATATATCGTGCGGTCCCGGTTCTTCTCCGCTCCAGATGGATACGTTGGAGCCGTCCGCGGCCGGGCAGTCTCCACCGTAGATATCCATGAAGCAAAGCATATTCTTGTTGGAGGATCCGGCATTGGCAATGATGTAATCTCCATCCGGAAGCACAGCGCCATATCCGGAGGTCATCGGTGTTCCGTAAGATGATTCAAGGCTGATGTTTAAACCATTATCGCACTGAAGTGTGCATCTTAGATTGTCGATGGTTGCCGTATAAGACCGGTACGTATCGGAAGAGGAAGACTGAGTCTGCAGAAGTTGCTTCATGTATGGCGAGGATCCCAGTTCTATGCTTCCGAGATTATTCGACTCGCAATAGAGCGTTCTGAGTTTGTTAAGATTGCCGAGCTTGAGGGTATGCAGCTGATTCCTGCAGCAGGACAGATACTCCAGGCTGGCCGTCCTGCTGACATCCAGCTCAGAAAGTGAATTGTCTGAGACACGGAGATCTTTCAGTTTCGTATTGTTGTACAGATTGAGTTCGGAAATACCGGTACCATAGCAATAGAATTCCGCCAGTTCCGGATTATTAGACACATCGATATAACCCAGTTTGTTGCCACTGCATCTGTATACTCTCAGGTTCGGCAGATGCGTCACGCTGAAGCTTGATATCTTGTTACTGTCGATCTGCACATCTTCCAGAAGCGTGTTCTGACTGATATCCAGTGAAGAAATACTGCAGCATGCGCAGTTGAGTGTCTTCAGTTTCTTGTTGTTTCTGACATCAAGAGTTGTGAGATTCCAGTTGTGAGAGACATAAATATCCACCAGATTCGGATTATTGCCGGTGTTAAGTGACGTCAGTTTGGCCGAAGGTGCGCACACCCATTCCAGAGCCGTATTCGTGCTGATATCCAGATTGCTCAGGTTACAGGAACCACACCAGAGATAGGTCAGTTTCTTTAGATTCCTGATGTTCAGACTCGACATCTGATCGTTACCGCAACTGAGTTCTTTCAACTCAGAAAGCATACTGACATCCAGAGTCGTCAGTTTATTTGCACCGCAATTGATTTTCTGCAGGTTCGTATTCTTTCGAAGATCCAGATAGGTAATGCTGTTGGCATTGCAGGTCAGTTCCTGAAGATTCTCGAAATGCTCGATTCCCTTGAGGTCGGAAATGCCGCACTTATAAAGATACATTGTGCGCGTGTTTCGTTCTGATTTCGATAACACGTTATCCTTGTTGGAATCGTATTTGTCCTTGACGATGTTTCGGAAAGCTTCGTCCGGGAAAGTCGATGCATTGATCGGGACGTCTTCGTCCCCATACGTCGTAATTCCTGAATTCGAGCCAATGTGTTCATCCTCTGCCTTCACCTGACGCGTAACAGCTGAAACTGAAATGCCCGCGCCGGCGCACAGCAAAAGTGCAAGTAATGCCCTTCTCCTAAGCATACTTTTACCTCCTCGCAATACATGCAATATAGAATTTGTATTGATTTTACTAAGCGCCCAAACTAATAAAAACCACCTTATTCTACCACGTATCCCGGGGAGAAATGTGACAATCTTATCATATATGATAAAATCAACTCATAATCGATCCGGCGGGGCCCCCGCATTTGGGTGAAGGGAGTGAGTATGGTCGATCGTTCTTTTTTCCTTAAACCGACATCCGAAGAGCATGCGGAGATCTTCCCGATTGCTCAGAAGCACTATCGCAGCACTCGTCTCGGCACATCGGTCATCGCCTGTCTGGCAGCGGCCGGGTTTGTCGCCGGTCTTCTGATCCTGATTCTCTGGACGTCGCAGTGGCTGATCGGCACGCTGTTCTTCGTTCTGTCTCTCGTGTTCATCGTCATCGCACTGTGCAATAAGTGGGGGCCGAAGGAACATTTCGAGAAGTTCCGCGACCGGCATTATCTGCTGAACCACGTCGAGATCGTCGACACCATCGTAGACGATCCGCATGAAGAAGAAAGCCACATGCTGTGCCTTCGCTCGGACGACGGTGCCCGGACGAAAGTACCTGTTTCTTCCAGCCGCTATAAGGATTTTCACTGCGGAATGACCGGTGTCCTGGTGATTATTGACGGGGAAAAAGGACTATATCATGAGGGTGGTTTTTTCTTCTTTCCGGATGAGGGCTCCGGGGCGGTGGCCAAGGATCCTCATAACAACGCATTTTCCGTCGCGGAAGAATCTGTCCCCGATGCGATCCTCCGAGCTTTTCTGGATCGTACAAGCGTGCAGTGGAAGCTGATCAAGCTTCTGCTCCCGATCCTCCTTTGTATCGGAATATTCTTCGTATTCACCCACGGGAAACTTAAGAATGACTGGTTCCCCATGGCCCAGCTTACCCTCAGTCTTCTGGCCATTCTTCTTATGCTGGCGAACCTTTCGGATGTGGCGCTTGCTCTCTTTATCCGGAAAGACAGACGCAGCTACTTCAATTTCGCCCTGTGGTGCCTCACTCCTGTGACCCTGCTTCTGGTGATCGCTCCCCTTCGCGCCGAGATCTCCGACACGATCAAGTATATCCTTCTAGGAGTCTCCGCTGCCCTTGTTCTCATCCTGATATTCGCTTTCTGCCACGTCGAAAGATCCGTGTCCCGGGCCCTTCGGAACAGAAATCTCCTGGCCGCCCGCTGCGAAATATTTAAACTCGAAGAACGCGTGTACTACATCCGACGCTATCCACGTCACGTCCCCTTCCTCACACTCCATCTGGAAGACGGAACCACACTCTTCTTCCCCATCAGCAAAAGCCAGGCCAGAAACATCCACGAAGGCGACAAAGGCTACGCACTCCGCGCCCCCGACACCTTCATGGGCAAAACCACCTACAACTACTTCTACCAATCCGAGAAAGACTGATCCGCGCGATTCCCCCGCGGCGGACGGTCCTGTCTTCTGAAAAAGGTCACAAAAAATCAACCCTGGGAGCGATTCCGCAGGGTGCTCCGCACCCGAGGACCAGCGCACAGGGTTGTTTTTTTGTGCAATTACTTTTTCAGAAGATCCAGCACCGTCTGCCTCATATTTTCCTTCTCAATCAGGAGGTTATGGAGCACGGGCTTTTTGTTGATATCTTTCAATCCGTACGGGATCTCCAGACCGCTTTCTTCAGACAGCTCCTTGGTGATCACTTCATCGGAACGACCATTGCTGTAGCCGGCACCGTTGAGCGCATCCATAACGGAAGGAGCGAACTTGAAAGGGCTGGCTGTGGAAACGAATACAGTCTTGGTCTCGTCTCCGGAGCGCTGGTAGTAACGGTTGTAGATATTGAATCCGACAGCGGTATGTGTGTCCACCACATGATCGCAGCGGTCATATACATCACGGATCGTCTTGCTGATACCGGCCTCATCGGCAAAACCGCCGACGAAAGTCATCTGCAGAGTATGCAGTGTATCCGGATCGACGCTGTAGACACCCTTAGTCTTCAGTTCCTCCATCCACTGGGCTGTCTTCACGGCATCCTTGTTGGTGACTTCGAAAAGAAGTCTCTCGAGGTTACTGGAAATCAGGATATCCATAGACGGAGAATTGGTCTTATAGAACTCACGGTTACGATCGTAGGTACCGCTTCTGAAGAAGTCAGAAAGGACCTTGTTCTTATTCGATGCGCAGATGAGTTTCTTCATCGGGATACCCATCTTCTTGGCATACCATGCAGCCAGGATGTTGCCGAAGTTACCTGTCGGAACAACAACATTCATCTTCTCGCCGAACTCGAACTCTTCATACTTCAGAAGTTCCACATAAGATGCCACATAGTAGGCGATCTGCGGAACCAGACGGCCCCAGTTAATGGAGTTCGCAGAAGAAAGTACGATACCCATGTCGTTCAGTTCTTTTGCCATAGACTCATCACCGAAGATGGCCTTCACACCGGACTGGGCATCATCGAAGCAGCCGTTCACGGCTACGACATGCACATTGTTACCCTCAGTGGTGATCATCTGCTGCTTCTGGGCATCAGACACGCCCTCGGAAGGATAGAATACGATGACCTCCGTGCCCGGAAGATCCTTGAAACCTTCCAGCGCGGCTTTACCTGTATCACCGGAAGTAGCGGTCAGGATGCAGATCTTTCTGTTCTCGCCGGTCTTCTTCGCAGAAGCCGTCATCAGGTGTGGCAGAAGCTGGAGAGCCATATCCTTGAAGGCGGCCGTCGGGCCATGCCACAGTTCCAGGATGTATTCCCGAGGATTGTACTTATTCAGCTGAACCAGCGGAGCCGGCTTCTCGCCGAATTTCTCTTCCGCATAGGCCTGCTCGGTGTAACCCAGGAGCTCGTCGTAGGTGAAATCCGTCAGATACTTGCTCAGAACGGTCGCCGCGATCTGGGGATAGGTCATCTCCGTCATGGCCATGATCTCATTCTTGCTCAGCTGCGGAATGGATTCCGGAACGAAAAGTCCACCGTCCGGGGCGATACCCTGCTTGATGGCTTCCGAAGCAGAAAACTTCTTATCGTATCCTCTTGTGCTCATGTACATCATAGAAATACATCTCCTTACACATTTGTGTTTATCTCTGTTGTGTCAAAAACTCTGGTACTCAGGCGTTCTCGGGGGTCGTTTCTGCGGTATCCTCAGTGGTGCCTTCCGTATCGGTCGTATCCTCGGCGGATGTCGTGGTCGTGGCCTCTGTTGTAGCTTCCGTCGTAGTCGTGGCTTCGGTAGTGGCTTCTGTCTCCGCCGTGGTCTCCGACTCTGTCGGTGCTGCTGTGGTTTCCGGTGTCACGCCGCCGTACTTCTGGTTAAATCCGGCAAGGATCGCGGCGCACTCCGGGTCAGCCTGATTCTTCTGCAGTTCTGAGATCAGGTATTCCACCTTCTCTCCGTTCTTCGCCTTCTCCGCCGAACGGGAGAAAGCCGGAACGATCAGGTACTTGATCAGGAAGAACAGTCCCACCAGAATAGCGAATGCCGCCAGCGCGATGAGCGTCATACGCATCTTCTCGGCCGGAGTCTTAGGGAAATCCACTTCGATCTCCTCGTCCGGGATCTCTCCGTTGGAGGATGTGGTCTGCATCAAGGCATCACGGATCTCTTTCTCCGTAGCCAGTCTTCTCTTGGTAGGTTTCTTCGGTGCCTTCAGAAGGATCGGAGCCTGTACGTGGATACGCTCCCGGTTCTCGCTCTCGGCGATCATGGGAGACTCCTGTCGCGTGATGGTGGCACTCAATGCCTTCAGCGGAGATTCCTCTGCCTTCTCTTCCGGCGTGATGGCCTGCTGGGCCTCGTTATCGGCTTTAGCCTGGGAAAGACAGAACTGTGCAAGTTCCGTCAGGTCCTGTGAATGCAGGCCGCTGGTCAGGGCATGCTCGAAGCAGGAGATGGCACGGTGATACTCTCCGCACTGGGCCACGCAGATACCGAACAGAAGACTCGGCTCGCCCCAGGTCGGATACTGGCTGATGATCTTCTTCAGAGAGATGATCGCCACGTCCGCGCCGTCATTATTCATGTTAAACAGAGCCCGGTTGTACTGCCGCGCAAGCTGCTCCGCATCTTCCGGCGGAAGACGGAACACAGCAAGGTCACGCGTGGTGATCTCCTGAATAGGTAGTCCAACGGTTTTCCAGTCCATTTCCATAGTCGTATCTTCGACCTAGTTGAGGTCGTCCTTCTCCCATTCTGACACGATGGTCTCCCGGACCTGTCCCAGCAGATACAGGGATCCGATCACATAAAGCGGCGAACGGTTCTTACGAGCGCGCTCTACGGCGATCCGGCATGCCTCCGTGGCATCGTCCATATGTGTCAGTTTTTCTCTAGCATTATACATAGATGAACTTGAATTGTAAAACGCTTTTCCTGCCAATAATGCCTCGGCAAAAGCACCCTTCAATTGGTCAGCCTGCATGGCACGTTTCTGTTCGGGCCGCACGAAGGTGAACCGTTCCAGCGGAACACACCATCTCTCGCACAGGATCGACAGCATCTTGCTGACGTCTTTATCCGCCATGACCCCCATGATCACCTCACAAGGTCTTTGTCTGTGCAGTTCCTTCGTTTCCGCAAGGAAATCGCAGAAAGAAGTAATGCCCTGGGGATTATGAGCCCCGTCCAGAATGACCGGCGGGTCTTCTCTTACGACCTCCAGGCGGCCTTTCCACACAGTATGCAGAAGGCCTTCTTTTCTCGCTTCTTCTGAGACCACACCCTTCATGGCTTTCAGGGCCAGGCTGGCGTTATGGATCTGATATTCCCCATGCATAGGGGTAAAGTATTCTTCTTCATCCAGGAAGAACCTCTGACCGGAAAGATCGTAGGAAGTTCTTCTCGCTTCGTCATTGCCCACGATGGTAAGGGGCGCATTCTTCTCGGAAGCGATCTTCTCGATGACGGCCTGGGCATCCAGTGCCTCAGAAGGTTCGACAGCCGCCTGATGGGGATCCATCAGGAAGATCGGGCAGTTCTCCTTAATGATGCCGCCCTTCTCACCGGCAATCTCCGCCAGAGTATTGCCGAGTCTGTCCATATGGTCATAGCCCAGGGCCGTAATGATGGTCCTGACCGGGTTTTCGATAACATTGGTGGAATCCAGACGTCCGCCAAGACCCGTCTCCAGCACTACATAGTCACAGTTCTGCTCCTGGAAATACAGGAAGGCTACAGCCGTTACCAGTTCGAATTCTGTCGGGTGTTCTTCCCCTTCGGAAAGCATCTCCTGCACTTTCTCTTCTACCAGAGCCGAGAGCCGCCACAGGGAATCGTGATCGATCTCGCCGTAGGTATCGTCCCGGTTCCAGGAAAGAAGACCTTCTTTGCCGTCCAGGATACGGATTCTTTCTGAGAATCTCTCGAGAAAAGGAGAGGTATAAAGACCGACCTTATGGCCGTCACAGGCGAGCATAGCGGCACAGAAAGCCGACACGGAGCCCTTCCCGTTAGTACCGGCGATGTGGATCGCCTGCAAGTTCTTTTGCGGATCGGTAAGCTTCGCCAGAAGTGCCTGCATCCTCGTAAGGCCCAGCTTGATCCCGAATCGGTTGGCTGTCTGCAGAAATTCCGGTGCGTTGGTGTCGATCATGTTATGCTTCCTTTACCTCTTCTGCCGCTTCTTCTTTTTTCGGCTCTTTCTTATCTTTTTTGAAGATGAAGAGCTTACTTAAGACATAGTTTGCGACAACTACGAAGAAGGAAACACCGAACTTAATGATATATTTGTTTGTGAAATCAAAGCCGAAAATGGAGAACCACAGATCATCCTGTGGCATGTTGAATGAGTTTTCCATGACCATGATGCCCAGAGCGAACAGACCGATCTCGAAAGCAAAGAGGGTAAAGAGTCGGGCCACAACAAAACTGATGAACTCTTTCACGATATTGCCTTTGGTATGGAAAACAAAGAGCTTGTTGGTTATATAAGCGAAGACGATGGCCGCGATCCAGGCAACGATATTGATGAAAAGCACATACATATCGAAGCTGATACCGAAGATACTGACCGGCCATTTCACATTGAAAAGCTTATCAAGAAGTGCGAAAACGACATTGTTGACCACGGTGGTTAATACACCAAAAACGAAGTACCAGAAGACTTCCTGGAATTTCTTATTCTGCATCAACTGTTTCAGTTTAGACGGCTCAGCGTTCTCGTTCGACATCTTATACTCTCCTTGGTTTCGCCTGATGGCGGAAATGGTGGCGTCTGCGATAGAACATGATCGCAATGATCACCGCCTCAACAAAAGCTATACTAGCACAAACGATAACCAAATACAAAAATGTATTTGATGTTGTGGTTATGGTCTGGTATGGATAGAAATCACCGTTCTGGGTGTCCACTACATAGAACTGTGCATTGCCGTCTTCCGACCGCATGTATGCGATACAGGTCTTCTTGTCCTTGGAGATGTATCCGTCCATCTCGATGGTGCCGTAGGAGATCTTGGTGGGCGTGAAGCCTTCCGGTACCAGCACGCTGGTGGGAACACTCTCCACGGTAAGCAGGCGGGACGGACGAAGCATCATCTTGCCCGGCTCATAAAGACGAAGAGTCTCGGCATCCTGGTCATACGCGTAAAGGCCGGTCTTGCCGTCATCCGGACGGACATAGATCAAGATGCTCTTGACGCCGTCTTTCTGGAAGCAAGGCACTTCGTTGCCTTCTACCAGGAATGTGGACTGATAGAAATCCGAAGGGATAACGATGGTCTCCGGCAGCGTCTGGAACTGGTAGATGTTCCCGTCTCTGTCCTTGATGGAGAGTCCTTCCACGGACAGTGCGTCGCTTCGGAATACCTTGATGGTATATTCCTTGACCGATTCCCCGTCTTCTGCCGTTACCTTCACGGTAACGAGATTATCGCCCATCTTGAGGTCGGAACCGCCCTGCACCTCAACCTTGGATTTAATATTGTATGCGGTGGCATTGACAGCCACGTCAGTTGTGTTCTTGGAAACTACGGCCTGATAGGAGAAGATACCGGGATCGAATTCCGGTGTCAAAGTTACGGAACCCAGAGACAGTGTGCTCAATGTCGCGTCAGAAGAAACGATGGCCTGTACCAGCAAAGATGCATTGGCTCCGGCGCCGGCTACGACGGTCTCCAGAGAACTGTCGCGGAATCCGGAAAGGCTTCCCAGCCAGGCTTTCACTTCACCGCCTGCTTCCTGGTTGATACGGAACCGCAAGGTGGCAGCCACGACCGGCTCATCCGAAGAGAAAACCAGTGTAGAGTTACCCGTCCTTGCAGACGTCTCGCCGGAAGCACCGCTCTCGGTTGCTTCCTGAAGGATCTTCTCTTCTGCCTTGGAGTTGATGGCCGAGATCTTGACGATGGAGCTGTCCTCCGGAGTCTCTGCCTCGATCTCGAAATCGTCCAGTTTCTCGCCGATGGCGGCACTGACGAATTCCAGATATTTATTGTCATACCCGATCTCGATGGGACCGAATCGTGTAATGCTCGGGAACGAACTAAAAGCCACCTTCAAAGTCACGATCTCACCTGCGATCGCGGAAGGCTCCTGAAAAGACAGATCAACCGTCACACCCCCGGCCGCCCGGTCAACTGCAGAAGGGCGCAAAGAGAGTGCAGTCATGCATATTGTAATCAGCAGGATCCAGCACAAGACCCTGCGAAGTGCCATTTTCATAATTTCGTTCCTGATATTATTAGTGTTTCACCTGCATTATAAAGGAAGGACAGGTTTTCATGCAATGATTTACGGCAAAGTGCCATAATCTTTCGGCATTTCGTCATAAACCGGCACGATAAACACGAAAGCTTCGTCCAACATGTCCTGAGATGCATAGGCTGTGTAGTAGCGTACGCCCTCTGTGCTGGCCATGGAGATATTCTGCGCATACTGATGCTTATAAAGCCCGTCCTCGTTGTCGATCAGGTCGAACTTCTGGAAATATAGCGTATCCTGGGATCTCTGGATATAGCTCTTGGAGATCCAGATGGCACCGCCGCAGATCGCCTTCTCTTCATCTGTCCAGGGCAGCAGCAGCTCTTCCTCTTCCTTGGAGATCTTCTTCTCCTTGGCATTCGAACCGTATTTCGCAAATTTCGCACCGTTGATCAGGGCACCGTCCTTCACGTCCGGGTCCGGCGTAGAACCGATATTGTAGAAGTTGAAGTAACCTTCGTATCCTTCCAGGATACCGTGAGCCAGCTTCGACTCACCGTTTCTGCCCATCTCCTGGAGAATACGGCTTGCCAGGAAATACGGAGAAACATTGGCCTTCTGGCCTGCTTTCAGAAGGATCTCGGTGAACTTACCCTTATCCTCATCCAGATTCAGGAAGGAATTTTTCGTCATGGCCGAGATGCCTTCCGGTGTATGGATCGACGGATCGAAAGACAGTTTCTCGAACTGGAAGATCCCGGTTGGTGTCAGGAAGTTTCTCGGATCGAGGAAGTAGGAAACGACCTCGCGCTTAGCGCCTTTCCAGCTCTTACCGTCATATACGGGGCTGTTGGGCTTGACCCATGTGGGGTTGTATGCCGAGCTGGCCAGACTTCTGTCCTTGTTATCTTCCTGATTCAGTACCTCTTCGAAGGTAAGTCCCGTAGCAAAAGCCTGGAACTGATACTTCGGATGCAGGCAGTGCAGCAGCCATAACCCGTTGGCATAGGATTCCGGGAAATCCTTCAAGGTCTTCTTGGCAAAACCTTCCGCATCCTGTCCGTCCAGAAGATGGAGTGTATAGCCCTTCGAGATTCCGTCGATGGTCGTCACTTCCAGAAGGATCTCATTCTTTCCGTTCTGGATCTGGATCTTCTCTCCCATCTGGGAATACTTCGGCAGCATAGCGCCCACGTCGTTACTGATGGTGAACTCCGCCGCATATCCTTCCTGGGCAACACAGGTCAGGCCGATCTCGGAAAAAGACTTGCCCACGATTGCGTAGTCGAAGCAGTCCGGGGAGAACTCCGGATAGATCTCCAGATCCTCGCCCTTCTTATCCTGGAACGACAGTTCAGTCAGATAACCGTTGATCGGCAGGAACGCCAGTTCACTGCGCTTGTATTCGACGTCATTCATGTTGAGGTTCCGGCAGCGGACCACTTTCTCGTCGGCATCCGCCGGTACCGCTCCGGTGGGGCGTGGCGTCGGTACGGCACCAACCTCATCCAGTACGGCCAGATAGTCTCCATCACCGTTCCTGGCCACTTCCCTGGACTGCACCATCGTATAGGTGACCTGCGCCGCAGAAGGAGTCGCCAGTTCACTTCTCTTCACACGGATATAGAATTCATTCTCCTTCGTTCCGGACAGAAGATCGTTCTTCGTCGGGTCCGAGTTCTGCTTGACTCCGCGAAGCACCTCATATTCCGAGTTCCGAAGGTCATTCTTTCCTACGAGGTTTCCGTAACGGTCATATAGTTCCACCGCCACATCTGCACTCATCTCCACTACGTTGACATAGGCATTCTTGTCCTTGGCATCCAGAACATACCAGGATTCTTTCGTCTCCTGATCGATACTTCCGGACTGTACGGCATCGTTCACCAATGTGAAGCAGGAAGGCAGATAGATATGTCCGCCTGTTGCCACCTGTCCGCGGCCGTCCGAGGTTCGGATCAATACCACTACATCGTGGTTTCCCGGAGTCTCATCGTGGGTATCCCATTCCATAGAGAAATCCACATCTCCTGATGTCTGGGGCACATAGATCTGTCCCGGCCGAGGCTGTCCGTCAACGAAGAAATCCGCCCGCAGCTCGCTGCCGTTGATGGTCATGGTTCCGTTGATCTTACGGATACCGAAGGCATATCCCTCTTCGTTCTGTAGCGGATCCGTCACCGAAACGCCGGCAAATCTGGTTCCCTGTTTATCCGAGAAACCATCCCGGGGAGCATACGCACTATTTACGTCGCTGAGGATCTTCTCCACGGCATAACGTCGGGATCCGTCCGCCAGAAGCTGCTGGATCTCCGAGATCTTATCCGCATCGTTATAGGCAATGCATGCCAGGTCTGCGGCAAAAGCTTTGTCATCCTTTGAAGTAAGAAGATATTCGTGGCCGGTCAATACGGTGCGTACGTAGTCACTGACACAGATATGCCCCTGCTCCACCTCGTTTTTCCAGCGTGGGAGGGCTTCCTCCGTGCCGGTCAGCACCGCGGCCCGGTACATGGTATCGGACGCCTCATTGGTAAGAGAGGTCTCCCGGTTCAGCGGGACAAGGATCGCCACCACCGTGGCAAGAAGCAGGATTCCCAGAGCACCGGCTACACTGGCGAGTACGATGTAAAGTTTTCGGATCGTTCCCTCCATTTACCGCCTCACTGACTGATCTCATCCAATGTCATGCCGTAGGCAGGAACGAAATGTTCCATATAGTATTCTGCCTCTTCGCATTCCAGATTATGGATCGATGTCTCGATAGATTCTCTTGCTGAACGGAACTCATCGTTTCCGGCTTTATCTTCCATCAGGCACTTCAGATAGGCACTGATACGATCTGCGGCCTTTACCAGACGATGGACCATCTTTCTGTTCTCATCGGAAAGATCCGGCAGCAGAAGATCCTTATATTCCTGATGCAGTTCCTCCGGAAGCAGAGACAGAAGATTGTTGGCCGCCTGGGCCTCCACTGCCTTATAGGCTGTCTTCAGCTGGTCATTCTTATACTTGATAGGTGTGGGCATATCCCCCGTAATGATCTCCGTGATATCGTGAAGCAACGCTTCTCCCATGGTCAGAAGCGGATCGATATACGGAAGGCGGAGGATGTTATTGTGGATCAGGGCCAGAGAGTGGGCGATCACCGCCACATCGAAGCTATGCTCCTTGAGATTCTCGGTCCTTGTATTGCGCATCAGGCCCCAACGCTGGATATACTGCATACGGTCCAGCATGGCATAGAAACTGTATTGTTCCTTCATGTTCTTTCCTCTCTTATCTCACGGCAGAAAGACCGCCTCGGTCTCTGCCTTCTTTCTCTTCTATCTCGTTTTCCCGTCAGATCCAGTAGATCTTCTCATAACAGGACATGGCATAGGAGTCCGTCATACCGGCGATGTAGTCCACCACCATCTGCGTATCGCTGGCGTCCTTCTGGGGATAACTTGCCGCATAGCGGGCCATACCCGCATAGACGGAGTTACCGGAAGCGGCCGCCTTCTCCTTATCCTTCATGGCCGCCATCAGCGCTTCGAAAAGTCCCTCAATGGAATTCTTGACTGTCTCTTCGTAGCGGTTGATCTTCTCAGAACGATAGATCCGGGCCACATTCTCTTCCAGAAGTTCCTTCATGGCTTCACCGGCTTCATCCGAAAGACGGATCTCATCCCGGTCGATACTGTTATGGATCAGGTCACTGACCAGCGTGTTGATGATCTGCGAATTGGTCTTGCCCAGTCTCGACGTGATGGCCGGAGCAATATCCTCGAATTCCATGATGCCTGCCAGACAGGCATCCTCGATATCTCTTCCGATATAGGCGATCTTATCTGCAATACGTACCACGCAGCCTTCCAGTGTCGCCGGGCGTGAAGTCAGTGCCAGTTTCGGATCCAGGATCAGATCCGTCGGCTTCTCACGGAAAGGTGTCAGTATATATTCGCTATAGGTCTCTCCGCAGTGGGATACGATACCGTCTCTGACCTCGAAGGACAGGTTGATTCCGCCGGGGTGTCCCGCCGGTCTTTCTTCCAGAAGATCCACGACACGCAGGCTCTGGAACTCATGCCGGAAGAACATGTCCGGATCGTATTTCTTCGCACACTTCTCCAGTACCTTCTCACCGGAATGTCCGAAGGGAGCATGTCCCAGGTCGTGACCCAGGGCGATGGCCTCTACCAGATCCAGGTTCAGGTTCAATGCCCGGGCAATGGTGGTGGAGATATATTTCACATAGATCACGTGCTCAATACGGGAGCAGATATGGTCATTCTTCGCGTTGAAGAATACCTGGGTCTTATGACGAAGTCTTCGGAATGCCTGGCAGAAGATGATCCTTCCGGTATCTCTCTCGAAGGGAGAACGTACGAGGCATGGCTCCTCCTGGATCCTTCTTCCGCGGCTGTCTTTCGTATGGAAAGCATAGGGCGAGAGATTCTTCTCACGCTCGTTTCTCAGGATCGTGAGCATCTCGCGGTCCCGGGGATTATCGATCCCGTCATTATGTATAGAAGGCTCCGGAAAAGCCGATGGAAACTGTTCGAAAAGTGACTGTTCTTTATCCATAATGCAGACCTCCTATCTTTCCTTCAATCAGTATAACATGAAATCCGTCAGCACTTCGTCAGACCTGACTTATTAAGAAGCATATTCTTCTTCATGCCGTCAAAATCCACGCACACCAGTGCGTCTCCGGCCACCTTCTCGCAGGAGACCACCACGCCTTCTCCGAATCGGGGATGGCGGACCATCATGCCCTTGCTGATGGTATCCGGCGTGAAATCCGAGTTGGTCTTCGGCGCCGCCACAGGCTTCTGGAACTGCGGAATATACTTCTTCGGCTCAGGTGTTCCCGAAGTTCCGCCGTCGTAGTTATAGGTTCTTCCTCCGCCTTCTGCACTTCGTCTGTAGGCCGGATTCGTCTCTTCTCTCGGCGCCGGCTGCCGCTTGCTGGCAATGCACCGCAGGCAGGTCGGATCGATCTCCCGGATAAAGCGGGACGGCATCAGGTTCTGTGTCTGACCGAAAAGCATTCTGCTTCGGGCCGCGATAATGGTGAGCTTTTTCTTGGCACGGGTAATGGCGACGTACATCAGACGACGCTCCTCTTCCAGTTCGTCCTCTTCTGTAGAGCGGGAACTGGGGAAGATCGACTCATCGGCACCTACCAGATATACCGAACCGAATTCCAGGCCCTTGGCACTGTGGATCGTCATGAGGCGGACGAAATCATCGTCATCGTCTGCATTGTCACCCTCGGCATAGAGAGCCGCATTCTGAAGATATGCCCCCAGGATACCTGTCAGATCCAGTCCGAAAGACGGGTCTGCATCCAGGAAGGGATCCTCCGTTACCGGTGCCGCATTCTCACCTCCGACCACAGCCATGGTCAGTTCTTTCTTCCTTCTGGCTTCGAACTCGACGGCTTCAGAGAGCAACTCCTTCAAGTTCTCCACGCGGTCGACCATCTCGCCCTTCTTCTCCTGCTGTTCCACGATCTCACTGATCATGCCGGAACGGTCCTGTACATATTCGATGAATTCTGCAAAAGACACATCACTTCTGCGAAGGACGGCCCGCATATCGTCGATGAGCACGGCAAAATCATGCAGACGGCTTCCTGCCCGGCCCAGGTCAGCAAACAAAGATGCATTTCTGCAGACTTCCACCGCCGGTACGTTCTGGCTCTCGGAGATAGCCAGGACTCGTGCCACCGTCGCATCACCGATGCCTCGCTTCGGCACGTTGATGATCCTCTCGAAAGCGTAGTTGTCGCTGTCGGAATAGATCAGTCTTAAGTAGGCAAGGATATCCTTGATTTCTTTTCTGTCGTAGAATCGCATACCGCCGTAGACGCGGTACGGGATCCCTCTCTCTCGAAGAGCCGACTCGATGGTACGGGACAGCGCATTCATACGATACAGTATCGCCGTGTCCTTATAGGCAAAAGCTCCGCTCTCCGCATCCCTTCGGATGGATTCGGCGCAGTAGAATGCCTCCGCGCCATGGTGATCCGCCCACAGATAGGTGATCGGATCGCCCTTGTCCCCGCCGGTACGCAGGGTCTTCTTCTTTCTGTTCTTGTTGTTGGCGATAACGCCATTGGCTGCGTTCAGGATCGTCATCGTGGAGCGGTAATTCTTCTCCAGCTTGATCACCTTGGTATCCTTGAAGTCCTTCTCGAAATCCAGGATGTTCCGAAGGTCCGCACCACGGAAGGAGTAGATGGACTGGTCGTCATCACCTACCACACACAGATTTCTATAGCGCTTGGCCAGCAGCTGGATCAGCATATACTGGCAGTGGTTCGTATCCTGATACTCGTCCACCATGATGTACTTAAACTTATCCTGGTACGTGGTCAGGATATCCGGATGATCCGAGAACAGTTTCACGGTGTAGAACAGGATGTCGTCGAAATCCATGGCATTGTTGCTCACCAGTTTCTCGTTATACCGGTGATAGATCTGGGCGACCTTCATGCGACGGAAATCACCCTTGCACTCCATCTCGAATCTCTCCGGGGATACCATGTCATTCTTCGCCTTACTGATGGCACCCTGGACGGCTCTGGGTGTGAAAAGTTTCTCATTGAGTTCCAGTTCCTTGATGCATTCCTTGATGACCTTCACCTGGTCATCGGTGTCCAGGATCGTATAGGTCGGTGTATAACCCAGAAGTTCTGCGTGTCTGCGCAGGATACGGGCAAACATAGCATGGAAAGTACCCACCCACATATTGCGAGCCACATCCCCGATGAGTCCGTTGATACGCTCCCGCATCTCGTTGGCGGCCTTATTTGTAAAGGTGATGGCTAAGATATTTGACGGATAGACCCCTCTCACCTGGATCAGATACGCAATACGGTATGTGATCACTCGGGTCTTTCCCGATCCCGCTCCAGCCAGGATCAGAAGCGGTCCCTCATCGTGAAGAACGGCCTCTCTCTGCTCATCATTTAAGCTTTCCAGTAAATCTTCCATAACGGCCTCCAATCATCTTTAGAGTGTCATTATACTCTATCAGGAGTACCATTTCTAGGACAACAAACGTTCTTTTTTATCTATTGGAGCGGAAGTGCTTTTGCCACTTAGGGAAACTACTTCTCCGTCTTTCTGAAGGTCTTCTCGATGCCGCTCTTTACCTCTTCCTTAATGTCGCCGGTCAGGTCCGAGATCCGGTCCTTGGTGCTCTCATAGGTATCTTTCAGGAAACGCGTAATGGGGCCGTCCATCCACAAGCGGAAGATAAATCCCGCCTTGATGAGACGACTCTCTTTGTACTGTCCGATGCGTTCCTTGATCTCTTCGTAATGCATGACGATCTGCTTCTGTCTTGCGAACTTCTTGATGGCGATCACGAGCTTCGTCGAGTGCACGAAGTCGAGAACAAAAACTCCGTAGAAGAAGCCGATGAAGAAGGAGAATGCCAGATTGCGTGAAAGCCAGTCCAGCGCGGAAAGGATGTGCGGGTGGATCAGGAAATAGTACAGCGCTCCCAGCACCGTCCAGAAGAAGGAATATGTAGGGCAGATCAAGCCTTTGTAATTGGCGAAATTATTCGAGTAGTCCCAGAGGCGGACGCGGAAATAGTTCAGGCAGATCCAGCCTGCCACAAACTCGATGAGTGTCATGCACACCGCCATGCTCAGGAACAATATCCCATGCTTGAGATAGGTATTGGCCACCTCCAGCCGGTCTCCGAAGGAGGCGATCAGGAACAGCACCATCAGGCCCATGCCGTAGATGGGAAGATAAGGACCGGACAGGAAACCGGGATTGACCCACTTATGCTGGGAGAAGAACCTTCTGTAGAACAGCTCCAGCACCCAGCCCGTCAGGCTACCGATGTAGAAAAGAAAAGCCAGGATCAGTACGAAAGACATATCTCACCTCAGATAAAGAAGCAGAAGCAGATTCTCTCTGGCATAGAGCGCGATCCTCTGCTCCGGCACATTCCGGTAGAAAGTATACAGCACCTGGCTGGTATCCAGGGTCGAATAATCCTTCATCAGGATATTGTAAGTCGCAGAGAAAAGATTGTAGTCCCCGGAGATCACGGCCAGCCGCAGTACCAGCGGGTAGGCTTCTACCGCCTCATCGGAGGTGGCAGCGTCACCGGAGAAAAGATTGTATTTCGTATACAGCATTCCCGAGTTATAGATCTTCGAGGATACCCAGGCATAGGATTCCTTGTCCAGCTCCCCGACCTCGGCCAGATGCACCATCGTGTACAGCGAAGGGATCAGCTCCATGTCTCCCTGGCTGCCGGCATAGTAGGTGTAATTCCCGTCGCTTCTGCAGACCCATGCATAAAGAGGCAGAGTTCCGGACATTCTTCCGTCTTTCACGCGTGTCAGGATCGATTCGTATTTCTCTTTATACTTCGGCCAGATCTCGCTGACTCGACGGAGTGCGTCCAGATCCATGGCCGAGAGTTCCATACCCTGCTGCCCCACCAGTTTCTCCGCAGGCTGTTCATCCTTCGGAGTCGGTGTCGGCGTCAAGGTTACGATCTCACTGACCGGCATCGGTGTCGGTCTGACTTTGCCGTCGGTTGCCCGGTAAGAAGTAACCGTTTCCGCTTCAAAAACTCTGTCCGACAGTTCTTCGATCCTTTGCAGCAGTTTCTGGTTGCCCCATTTGTCGTAATAGTCCAGCAGCACCCGAAGATATGTTGTCGTCGCCTGCATAGACACAGCCGGCTTTTCCATCAGCGGGTAGGCCGACTCTTCGTAATCGTTATTCGGATCGTAGGTAGCCGTAGCAGAAGATGTATCCACTCCGAGGGAATCCGCCTTGGCATAATTCAGGAGTCTTCCGTCTTCACTTACAAGGTTCGCCTCGATGGCCTTCATGAGGGTCTCGGCACTGCTCTTCTTTCCGCCCTGGACATAATTTTCCAGCAAAAGTACCTGTTCAAATGTATCCACATATTCAGACTGGTATCCCGGTACACTTCTCGTCGTGCCCGGCACGATCACCCAGCTGAGCATCCAGGGATCCATTCCCCGGTTTTCCATCAGGACCTGCTTCATGCGGGATGACATGTAACCTGTCTGCAGGACGCTCTCCTGCATGAGCTGATTCATCTCTGTATTTACGGTGTATTCTTTCGCACCGGTGTTGATCTTCTTATAGAAAAGGTCGCTCTTCCACAGGAAATATCCTGCCGTTCCGACAACGGCCAGGACGGCAACGGCGATCCCCGCCCTCCACCAGATCCTTCTGTTACTCTGCTTGACCTCTTTCAGAAAGGACATGTCCTCTTCTCCTTTTCGAAACATACGAAATAAGTTATAGTAATTGTACCATTACTTTGGAGGAATGAAATGCGCATAGCCGGAATCGTTGCTGAATACAATCCTTTTCACCGGGGACATCTGTATCTGATGGAGCAGATCCGTCAGGAACTCGGGCCGGATACACCTATCGTGGTCATCATGAGCGGTGATTTCGTACAGCGCGGCGAGCCGGCTTTAGTGGACAGAGCCGCAAGAACAGCGGCCGTTCTGCAATGTGGTGCGGATCTGGTGCTGGAACTTCCCTTCACCTTCGCTACCGGTTCGGCAGACCGTTTTGCCGCAGGCGCCATCGCCTCCCTTGTTTCCACCGGGATCGTAACGGATCTTTTCTTCGGTGCGGAACACGATTCTCTTTCGGATCTTTCCGCCATCGCGGATCTGGAACCGGAGAAATCTCCTTCTTTTCTGGAGAAACTCAGTACACTTCAGAAAGACGGGGCGTCCTATGCCTCTGCCTGGGAGCAAGCCACAATAGAGTTTTTGCAAAAATCGGGGGAAGAATGCACAGACATGAAGGAGAAGCTCATTCCGATCCTGCGCGAACCGAATAATACTCTGGCTATCGCCTATCTGAGAGAATTACGTCGCCTGTCGTCCTCGATCACACCACATCTGGTGCATCGTGTGGACAGTTACCACAACGAAGATCTGAAGACAGGCACCCTTCCTTCTGCAACAGCCATAAGAAAAAAGATTCTTTCTTCTTTCTACACCAGCGAACGCGGCGCTTTTCTCGCTTCGCTTTCCGACATGGAACCTTTCGTACCTGTGCCCATGTTAGCCGAGATGCTTCAGCTTTGGTCCTCAGATACACGTCCTATGGATGCGCGTCTCCTGATCGAGACAGCGGGTCCCGTTCTTCGCGCCCAGAGCGCAACTGCCCTTTCGGGAACGGCTCATATGGGAGAGAAACTGGCCAATCATCTGAAAAGCCGTGTCTCCTCGATGCATTTCGATCCGACTCTGTCTTCTGAGGACGCCTTTATCAAGCAGGTCCACACCAAGTGTTTCCCGCATGCACGCATAATGCGGGCTATCACGTCCTTGGTGGTCGGGCAGACCGAATCCGATCTTCAGGAGATGAAATCCCCTCTTTATCTTCGTCTTCTGGGGTTCTCCGAACGCGGTCGTACGCTGTTGAAGAGCATGCGGCAGAGCGCTTCCCTTCCGATCCTGTCACGCACTTCCGATGCACTGCATCACCAGAAGAACAAAACTTTCGACCGCATGAACAGACTGGATCTCATCAGCCATGACTGGTGGACTTGGCATGCCAGACGGACCTTCGAAGAAGATTATCACTTCGAAGTGATCCAGTTTAAACGCAACAAGATCTACCGTTAAGCTTTCTCTTTGATGAATACTTTCGAGATACCGCGGATGACATATTGATATGCTTTAGCGGCATAGGGATTTCCGAACAGGAAACACACGCCGGCTGCAAAAAGTGCCGCCCAGGCAACACAGAGCAGTCCGTTACCGATCACATTCCCCGCCACCTTCATGAGGATCCTTATGATCCCCGAGTGGATCAGGAACACCAGCATACTGTTTCTTCCGAGGGTCGTGATCACGTTCTTTTTATTCCATGCCACACAAAGGAATCCGAAAATGCAGAGAAATCCGGTCGCCAGAAGTGTCATACGTACGATCACGGACATAAGAGCGGACATACCCACATTCTTATACGGCACCGACATATAAAGTGCGTACACGCCCACATTCTGTTTCTGAATCAAGAAAGAGACTGCGATTGCCAGAACGAAGACCAGAAGAACATATACTTTCTTCAGACTGCGCACTTTCTCCACCGACTCTTTCGAAAGCAGATATCCTGCCAGGAAGTACGGGAAGAAACTGATCGTTCTTGCCAGAGAAAGGAAGGTTCCGAAATTCGTAAAACCGATAAATACGGAAACAATGACCGAGAGCACCATGGTCCATCTGAACATCGACGCCGGCTTGGCCAGCAGTTTCCAGAAAAGAAGACTGAGCAGATACCACATGGTCCACTGCGGATAGCAGAGATTGACCAGGCTCTTCCAGAAATCTCCGCCGGTATCGAGCAGGCCATACAGATAGTTGAAGATCAGATACGGAATCAGACAGTTGCGGATCAGTTTTCTGAAGAATTCATCCGTCTGTTCTCCTTTGGAAAAATACCCGCTTATGAAGATAAACACCGGCATATGGAAAAGGTATACCGTGTAGTAGATTCCCTTCGTGATGACATCCCCTGACCATGCGCCATACATCTTCTCGATAAAATGGCAGAAAACGACCAGGAAGATCATGACTCCCTTCAGATTATCGAACCGGTTATCACGTTTTAATTCACTCATTACGTTCTCTGCTTTCCCGATTATTCCGCGGCAAAAGAAATGGTACAGGGATTTTCATCCCTGTACCATTATACATCATGTGATTGTTCGTCTACGACTTACTTGTCCAGCTGTTCCAACTGATCCAGAATACGCTTTCTGAATACTACGATAGCCAGAGCTGCAACGATCAGAACCATCGCTACACTGATCCGTCCGTTGATCGAAGCATCACCCGTCTTGACTCGGCGTCCGCCGGATACATCACCTGTCGGTGACGGTGTCGGTGTACCACTTGCACTCGGAGCCGGTGTATTACTCGGCGACGGTGTAGGTGTCAGATCGCTGACCGGTGTCGGGCTCGGAATCGATACGCCCGGTGTCGGTGTAGGTGTCGGCGTCGGTACCGGAGTCGGTGTCGGCGTCGGAGACGGAGTAGGTGTCGGTGTGTCGGTCGGAGTCGGCACAGGTGTCGGCTTCTTTGGTGTCGGAGTCGGCTTCTTCTTAGGAGTCGGAGTCGGCTTCTTCGGTGTCGGCACAGGTGTCGGCGTGTCACCTGGTGTAGGTGTCGGTGTACCCGGTGTAGGTGTAGGTGTACCCGGTGTAGGTGTAGGACCATCACCTGGTGTAGGTGTAGGACCGTCACCCGGTGTAGGTGTAGGACCGTCACCCGGTGTAGGTGTAGGACCATCGCCCGGTGTAGGTGTAGGACCGTCGCCCGGTGTAGGTGTAGGACCGTCGCCCGGTGTAGGTGTAGGACCATCGCCCGGTGTAGGTGTAGGACCATCGCCCGGTGTAGGTGTAGGAGTCGGCTGATAATTGTTTGCAAAAGTAACGGTTACGTCCTCCTGCTTATCAACATCGATCGTTCCACTCTTGTCCGCGATCTTCTTGAAGCCTTCTACCGGTTCCTCGCTGATCACGTAAGTTGTTCCGTTCAGAAGATTGCTGATCGTTACGGATTCGCCCTTACCCAAGGTAGCGGTTACAACATTACCATTGAGCTCACCATTCTCAACAACTACATCTTCAAGTTCTCTGCCAGCCGGAGCTGTCAATGTGATCGTGAAGTTGAACGTCATGCCATCTTCGAAATCCTTACTGCCGTTAGCCTGTGTCTTGGTTACTGTCAGGCTGCCGAACCTGTCAAGATTTGTCTTATGGTATGTGTTCTCAACGTCGATCTCTACTGTCTTAGTAGTATCTACGTCAATTGCACCCTCGATCGGATCAACTGCGTCGAAGTCATCCTTCGCTGCCTCTGTGATCTTGTAAGTTGTACCATCCGGCAGGTTCTCGATCAGTACAGACTTACCTACCGTAAGTTTCGCATTGATCGTTCCGTCGTCAATGGCAACGCCATCAACGGTTACACCTGCAAGAGTCTTGCCGTTCGGAGCAGTAAGCACGATCGTGATGTCGAATTCTACACTTGCATCGATCGCATCACTGGCTGCAGACTGAGTCTTGGTAACCTTCAGGTCACCGACCTTCTCTTCCGGCTTATGGTATGTGTTCTCAACGTCGACTTCTACTGTCTCAGCAGTATCTACGTCAATCGCACCCTCGATCGGAGCAACTGCATCGAAGTTGTCCTTCGCTGCCTCTGTGATCTTGTATGTGGTTCCATCCGGCAGGTTCGCTACCTCTACAGATCCACCTACTGCAAGTTTCGCAGTGATCGTATTTCCTTCGAGTGTTCCACCGGTTACGGTCACACCTTCCAGAGTCTTTCCGTTCGGAGCAGTAAGTACGATCGTAATATCGAACTTAACATCCGTTGCAATCGCATCACTGTTTGCGGACTTGGTCTTGGTTACCTTCAGGCCGCCGACCTTCTCTTCCGGCTTATGGTATGT
>LVAV01000019.1 GCA_001604185.1 Clostridiales bacterium Firm_16
AATTCACAGATGTGTGCATAAAGATACAGAATAGCCAGAATGTCACCGCTCCGGTACAGAGGATATGCCATGAGGGTGAAAATCCGAGCAGAAGCGCCGATACGATCTGCTGTGGGGACATGAGCACCCGGCCGCCCGGTTCCCCGGCGGCTCATCTTCTGTGATGATGCTGTTTCTCAGGCCGCTTTCTGTGTGGCCGCGTCCTGTTTCATCCGCAGGACCCTGCCTGCCATTTTCAGTGTGGTCAGCAGGATCGCCAGCTCGATGTCATAACGCGCCTGGCTGCCGCGTCTATACATCTTAGCGGGAAGGAAGCCGTCCTTCTGTATGGTACCGTGTAAATACCCAAAATGGTAGTGACCTTTTCCCTATTCTGGTTGTGATGAAGAAAGGGACACTTGCAACAGTAGTCCCATCGAATCTACCTTCTTGTCAGCCAAAACGACAAGGAGATCAACCGGAGTATGTTGAAAATGTCCCAGATAGAGAATATCAAGAACATGTGGAGAGAAGGAAGTAGCATAGCTGAGATCAGGGAGGTTACCGAACTGGATCGGAAAACAATCAGCAAGTACATCCAGCAGGAAGATTTCAGCGAAGAACCTGAACAGTACGCAAAAGACATCAGGCCGAGCAAGCTGGATCCGTACAAGCCAGTCATTGACGACCTGCTGGAAAAGCAGAGCGAGTATTATCACAAGCAGCGATTCACAGCCACGAGAATGCATGAGTATTTGGTCAAGGAATGTGGTGCGAAGGAGCTTGAACACTCCTACATCCTGGTTCGCAAATACATGAAAGCATGGAAGAACGGGAGAAGACGCAACAACGATCCCGGTACGTTGAAGCTGGTTTGGTATCCAGGTGAGGCCCAGGTAGATTTCGGACAGGCCGATTTCATCGACACCGACGGCAGCTATGTACGCAAGCATTATCTGGTGATTTCCTTCCCCTACAGCAATATGGCCGTCTATGAGATCCTGCCCGGGGAGAATGGGGAGTGTGTATGCCAAGGCCTGCTGGACTTCTTCATGTATCTGGGCGGGGTTCCCTACAACATTGTATTCGACAACGCGACCGGGATTGCAAAACGGTATGCGAACATCATCCATCAATCGGAACTCTTCACCCGGTTCAGGCTTCACTACGGTTTTATCGCACGGTTTGCGAACATACATGCCGGATATGAGAAAGGCTGCGTCGAGAACAAAGTGGGCGCGCTACGGCGCAATCTTCTGGTCCCTCCGATGAAGCTTGCATACCCGATTCAGCAATTCAACAAGGAAGTGATGATTCCTCAATCCTTCGCCTTCCGTGCGGACGAGCTGCATTACGAGAAAGGAATCACCGGCACGGAGCTGTTCGAACTGGACAGGAAAGCCTTGGGTTCCTTGCCGAAGAATACCTTCCACGTTGCCAGGATCGAGTCCATGAGGACGAACGGAACAGGCAGTTTGACCCTGGAGTCCAACCACACCTATGTACTTGGGCCTGAACGATCCAATGATTCGGTGCTGGTCTCAAAGGGAGCCTGGGAGATTTCCGTCTACACCAGGGACGGCGCATTCATCAAGACTTTTCCCAGGGCCTATGGCAAGGAGCCTACCACCACGTATGACATCGAGGCGATGCTTTCCGCCAGCATCTACAAGCCCAACGCATGGATGAACAGCCCTGTCAGGGACGTGATGGAGGACGGGGGCTTCAAGCAATATCTTGATGGAATTGATAGTGCCGGACGCAGGAGAGGGCTGTACATGCTCAATGAATGCACGGAACGCTATGGTTTCGGAATTGCCTCCGTAGCGGCAAACCGGTTGTGCAAGGATGGCAAGGTCCCTTCCAAGGAAGACTTGATAGTACTATGCAACAGATTGGTCTCCTTTCCTATCGAGGCGAGCGACAATCCTACCAACGTGAGCCTCGGTGCCTACGATGCATTGCTGAACAAGGCCGGAGGTACCGCATCATGATTGCAACCCAGAAGAAACAGGGATTGCTCACCGCATCCCTGTCCACTCAGTTGAGACAGTTCTTCTTCTCCCAGGAAGGCATTCGGGATGCCATCGAGACCGGAACCCCGAAACAGTTGGAGTACTTGGACAGGCTGCTGGGAGCGGAACTGCAACGGCGGGCGGAAACCAGGAAGTCCCGGATGGTGCAGCATGCCGGCTTCCCGAGCATTAAGAGCATCGACGACTATGATTTCTCCCATACACGGTTCCCCGCCCTGATGGGCAAGGACGACGTGCTGTCCCTTGACTTCATCACCCAACGGCGCACCCTGATATTTTATGGGATTTGTGGCAGCGGAAAGACGATGCTCTCGGTCGCATTGGGCATCATGGCATGCAACCAAGGGTATAAGGTGAAGTTCATGACCATGAGCCAGCTGATTGCCCGCCTGGCAAAGGCACGCTCGGAGGAACTTCTGGAACGGACCTTGCAGGAGCTGAAGAAACTTGATCTTTTGATCATCGATGAATGGGGGTATTGCCAGATTAGCCGTGAGGATGCCCAGCTCCTGTTCAGGGTGATAGCAGACAGTTATGAGACGAAGTCATTGATCGTCACTACCAATCTTCCATTCAGTGAATGGGGGAAGCTGATGACCGACGAACAACTGGCTACTGCAATCATTGACAGGTTGGTGCACTACGGACATCTCATAGATACCGGCTCGAAAGACTGGAGACTTGAACATTCCCTGATGAGAGACCAGGTGGTAAAGATTTCCAAGGAAAAGGAGACAAAAAAGATATAGAAAATTGAGACCTGTTCTGATGAAAACCAAAATAGGGAAATCTCACTATCATTTTATCCTTTTTTACTTGACCAAACACACGTCCTTCAGCTCGCTGTTGGTCCTCTCCACGGTGGTCCGTGCCATGTACCGGAGGGCATCGGCCGCGTCCAGCGGGACAGGGGGGCCGCTGCGGATGGAGCGCCTGTCCACGATGACCCTGCGCCCGATCAGCGCGGCATAGGCCTCGATGGCAGGACTCTGGTAGCCCTTGTCCATCAGGGCGTAGAAGAAGTCCGTACGCCGGCGCACCATCTTCATCAGGGGAACGGCCACCGTGCTGTCATGCACGCACGCTCCGGTGAGCGCATAGGAAAGGGGAACACCGAAGTCGTCGACCGCCAGATGCGCCTTGTAGCCGACGAACCACTGCTTCGTGCCCTTGGCGTTCTGCTTGGCCGTCACCGAACACCTCATCTCCAGAGCGGAGAAGGAATTCTCGGGTTCTTCTGCCAGACAGGCTTCTCTTTCCCTCTGCTGGCGCCCCATCCTTTCTTGGTACTCCCGTTCCTCCTCAGAGCCTTTCTTCTTGCGTCCTTTGCAATGTTGAGTGGCGCATTATTATATAGCGGTATTTGCACGGTCAGCTGAGAAGAAAGTTGCACGATGTGTTAGAGCTCCTGACGCAACGAAAGGCCTCCGAAGAGGCCAGTCCTTGAATACAATCGTAACCTGCCCTAGAAGGGTGCAGGATCTCCATAAAC
>LVAV01000020.1 GCA_001604185.1 Clostridiales bacterium Firm_16
AAAAGATGAACGCCGGTGCCGGAGGGCGAAAACTCCATGTATGTTGGTTGCCTTGCGATGATAGCCTTGGCCGTATCGTTAAATGTCTTTGTTTCGGGGTCATAACAATGATCAATGTCTACGCCTACAAAATCATCGTCCTTAGAGAACATAAAGCCCACACCTGTAAAACCATAACGTTCCACTGCGTCGACGGCAGTTGTATAATCCGTCCATGTCGCCGGGTTATTGGATGCAGCACCCTTGCCTGACACCGGGTTAAACGGCATCTTTTTATCCTTGCCGCCATCCTTATCGGGGATGAGCCGCCAGTTGACCCATTGTTTTCGTTCCATCAGCTCTTTTGGATAGGTCATATTGTTTTCACCTCACAGTCTTCCGTAAAATACCGAATCAGCATATTATGTTTTTGCGCCTTGCGTATTTCGTAGCTCATGCCTTCGGATACGGTATCACCAAAAACCCACAACTCCTGGCATTTTCCGAGCAGGACGCGCCCGAAGAAAAGACCCAGTTTCCGGCTGTCAGGGTCATGCTCATCCATAAACTGCGGGTAAAGCAGATGCGGTGCGATTGGGATTGCATTTTGCCCTACAGCGAAGCGGCAGTAGTGCTTAGCCCGCTCGGTATTCGCTTCTAAATTTCCTGCAAATGGCGAACAAATGAATACGAGAGGGCGATAACCTGTTCCATAACGGCGGTTCAGCTCCTCGCGTAGAATCTCACGCATGGCTTCATATGTTGTTGGGTCGTAATAACCCTCAGAATTGTATTTATCTATCCACATCACGCACCCTCCACTTCAATCAGATCACCGAAATTCGTGCCGTATGCTGCCTCAGCAATGATCGGCACGTCAAATTCTGAAAAGGGCACCTCTTCCATGCAATCTTTAACAAAGGAAACTGCTTCATCAAGCTTGTTTGCAGGGATTTCAAATACCAGCTCATCGTGAATTTGCAGAAAAGGCTGGAGCCACGGACGTTCCTTGATACCTTGGACGATACGTGCCATTGCCAGCTTGATGATATCGGCGGCAGTGCCTTGAATCGGGGTGTTCATGGCGCAGCGTTCGGCAAAAGAGCGCTTGCCCCAGTCGGTCGAGAGGATGCCGACGATGTATCTTCGGCGGCCAAGCCATGTCTCCGCATATAACGTTGTTGCGGCTCGCTTTTTTGTTTCGTCCTGCCAGCGCGTCAAGCCGGGGTATCCTGCTTTCAAACTATCAATAATTTTTTCGCAGTCCTGTTTTGAAATGTCCAGCCCTGCCTTAAATTGCAGTGTTTTTTGTAGTCCTGCGGCATATAGCCCATAAAACACACCGAAGTTGCAGTTCTTTGCAATGGTTCGACGCTCCTTATAATGAGGTGCATTTTTATCTATTGCCTCCGAAAAAGGGATGCCGTAGATGACCGTTGTGGTCTGGGCGTGGATATCTCCGCCTCTGCGATAAACATCAAGCATTTTTTCGTCGCGACAATAGAAAGCACCAACACGTAATTCTATCTGGGAAAAATCCAATGAGACAATCAAGCTGCCCTCCGGTGCTGCAATGAAATTGCGTACGCCAACCGGGTCATTATCCTTGCGTGGGCAGTTTTGCAGGTTGGGGTTACGCGAGGCAAAACGCCCAGTTTCAGTACCGAGAGGCATGAGGTCGGGGTGGATGCGCCCAGTAGCAGAATTGATATGTGTCATATATCCGTCGATGTATGTGCTTTTGAGCTTGCCCCACTTGCGATACTCCTGTACCAGTTCAAACAGGCGGACAAGTTCTGGGCGCTTAACTCGGCAGTATTCAGCGAGCATTATCATTGTCGCATCATCCGTCGCTTCCTGATGCTTTTCTGTCGTTTTAAGTACCGGAAGACCAAGGTCACTAAAGAGGTACTTTTTGAATGCCGATGTTGAGGCATTTGCTCCGATGTCTACTCCACCGGTAATCTTGTCAATTTCGGCACGAATGTTTATGAGCTTTTTCTCAGCTTCTTTTTGCCTTTCACACATTGCCGCTACATTCATGGGCACACCGTTATATTTCATCATGCCGCAATAGACCGACGTCGGCGATTCAACGCGCTCTACGATTTCTCTGTGATGGGGCAGGTTTTTGGCAAACCAGTCATTGAATTTGTGGTATAGCCGCAAGGTGTAATCGCTGTCAGCACAAGCATAACGAAGAGTTTCTTTATTCGCAGGATCCATCTCATCAAAAAGGCGACCTGCCGTCACAGCTGCAAAATCCGGCATATCCGCACCGAATAGTGACGTCGAAAGCAGCTTCAAACCGCTGTCTGACAGGTTACGAAACTCAAATCTGCTCTTAAGTGTCAGTTGCACTGCGGCGATGGTATCATAACAAGGCTCACAAACGACGATACCCAGTGCATAAAGAAACATCGCCTCAAAGGAAAGATTGTGCGACACCTTGACCACTCTTGGATTCTCAAATACGGCTTCTCTCAGGTATTCCAGCACACCAGCGTGGTCATTAGTATTAACTCCAACCTTATGTGAGAGGGGTATGTACACGGCGCTGCCTTCTTTGACCGAAAGGCTGATACCAACAATGTGTGCCTTGTGCGTATCCAATGCCGCCTTCGGCTCGCCGCGCCATTTATCGTCCGGCGCTGTCTCAAAGTCAAATGCCACGATGCCCGCATCGCCGATATAAGCGTGTATTTCTTTGGTTGTATAAATAATGTTATAATCCATAAACAGCTCCAATCTGCCGCAGGTCGGGTAGTGCATGACCACCCGACCTGCGGCTTTATTGCTTTAGGCCAAAGGCTCAATAATCTCGCCGGTTTCGGGGTCAATATTTGCAGCTACATCAACTGAAGATTCGTTATCGTAGCCGACACGAACGGAGAATGCTTTGACCTGCTCGGTGAGCCCTGAAATAAGCGCAAATTCCTCATTGGTTAAATCACGGTCGACTGAGAATTGCGCTTGGGAATATGCGATACCGCTGTTGTTGGTAGCCTTTTTTAGGGTGAATTTCGTAACTACCGCGTTGGATTTTTTGCCTTTTGAGAGCAGACGCATAATGTAACGGGTAAAGTCCTTAAGCGATCCGGTCGGAAGGGAGAGGATCATCGGAAAAATCTCGCCCTCTCGGAGCAGATAAATGCGGCGGCGGTTTTTACAAGCTTTTGCTCCGTTCTCTCCGGAGCCGAATTTGTTAAACGGACACTTGGAGCAATCTCCGCCGGGATTGCCTACACCGGTGATGCCGTCGAAGCTGCCGCAATCAGGTGGATTAGATCCGCCTGTGTATTTGTCCGTATAGTAGGCATACAGCGGGTGGTGATGCAGGATAACCGCTGAAAATTCCTTGACGGTTTCAGGACTGTCGGAATTTTCACCGGGAATCTCAAACACCGTCATACCGGCAGCGGGAATTCTAATGCGCTCAAAGCTGCCGGACAAGCCGGATAGTTCTTCGGTAAGCGCATCGTTCAGGTTAAAGTCCTTCAGTGCCATAAACGCACTGTTCTTGGTAGCAAGAGCTTTGTTTTCGTTGTTTTTCATGATATTTTCATCCTTTCATTACTTGCGGGTCGCTTTGCGGACGCCCACAGTGGTTTTTTCAAATACATTGACCAGACCATCAAGCCATTCGGGTAAAACGTCATTGTTTTCTGATATCTGTTCTCTGACGAAGGCTGATAAGCTGTTTGCGTTGACGGTTTCTTAAATCAGTCCGCCATGCCCCTCGGCACGAAGCGCTTCAAACAGTTCCTCTTTGCGGTCAGCCATCGCTGATGCACGGGTGGTACTGGTAAGGCAGAACATTGTGCCAGAACG
>LVAV01000021.1 GCA_001604185.1 Clostridiales bacterium Firm_16
CTGAATGGTGGTAAACACCACCCCGCCGGACTCTACCGAAAGCTTTTGCCTGAGATCGGCCCGGTTTTCCGCCTGCATGGGCGGCTGGCGAAGCAAGTCGCGGCAGAGTGAGAACTTGTCGAAGAGCTGGCCGTCGAGGTCGTTCCGGTCGGTGAGAACAACGATAGTGGGGTTTCCCATATCCGGCTCGCGAACAATGCGCCCGGCGTAAAATGCCATGGTAAGACTCTTGCCGGAACCCTGCGTGTGCCACACGACGCCTATCCGTCTGTCGCCGTATTGGGGATTTTGCCCCTTGTTCGTGTTGTATCTCTTAAGATCCGACGCTACACGGATCGTATCGGGGCCGCTTGCCTGCGATGCGCGAAGGGTCTCCTCGACCGCAGCCTGAACGGCGTGAAACTGATGATACCCTGCCATTTTCTTGACGAGTTTCTGGCTTCCGTCGTCTTCAAAAACGATGAAGTCCCGGATAAAGGTCAAAAAACGGTCTCTGGCAAGAAGGCCCTGAATCGCCACCTGCAGTTCTGGGATATGAGGACCTGCCAGAGACTCGCCGGTGATTGTCCGCCAGGGCTTGAACCACTCCTGCTCACCCGTCAGCGTGCCGACACGAGCCTCGGTTCCGTCCGAAACGACGATAAGTTCGTTCATGGCAAAAAGCGTTGGAAGCTCCGCTTTGTAGGTCTGGATCTGCTGCCATGCCGTCCAGATGGTGGCGTCTTCCCTGGCGGCGTTTTTAAGTTCTATCACGCCAAGGGGCAACCCGTTGAGGAACAGCAAGATGTCCGGTCTTCGAACGTGACTGTTCTCCTGTACGGAAAACTGGTTGACGGCAACCCAGTCGTTGTTTTCTGCATCTTCAAAGTCGATAACTTTTGCCTGTGCTCCGCGGATCGATCCATCTTTCGTGCGATACTCCACCGTGACTCCGTCAACAAGCAGGCGGTGAAATGCCCGGTTGCGGGCTTCGAGCGTGGAACCCTCAGGATGGGTGATCTTCCGGAAGGCATCTTCGATGCAATCCGTAGGCAATTCCGGGTTGAGAAAGGCCAGAGCATTACAGAGCCGCTGTTCCAGCACCACCTGTCTGTAATCGGCCCGTTCTGCCCCCGGCATATCCGGGGCTATCTCCGGCCCGTTTACAATGTTCCAGCCCTGTGATTCTAGCCAGGCGAGAGCAGCCTGCTCGATGAGGGATTCGGTGATGCCCCTTTTCATCATGGAGCAACCTCCTCTGGTCCAATATCTTGGTCCGTGCATTCAACGACATCGACCTCCGAACCGAACTCTGCCAAATAGACACGATAGCTCTCCGGTTCCATCTGGAAAAGAACTTCACTTGGTCGAAATTCGATATCGAAAATGTGGATCATGCCGTAACTTTCATCAATAGAGTCGTTGAATCCATGGTTCTCTTCATAACAATTCCGCAATGAATTCAACTTTACCCTGTCCTGCCGATGAACCCGGTGAAGGAAACCAATTATGGTGTCTGCAGCTTCAGCAACCATTAACGCCTGCGCAGATTCCAAAGGTGGACGCGGAGAGCCCGAACCGTGTGAAGCAAACCCACACTGGTTACGCAATTGACAAATGCCTAAGATGGCCGTGCTTAGACCGTTAAGCGTGCGATTGAGACTCTGGCGTGTCTCGGATTCTCCACTAGCAGTCTCTGGCAGAAACGGAAGAAACTGGCTCACCATTTTAAACAATTTCGGAAGGTCGTCATCATCTGCATACGATATGGCTCTCTCACTCAGCACAGTTCTGCATACGCTTTCAACAAGCGTTTTAGATAGATCAAATGCGAGGCCGGGGTTCTCAACAACTGCTCGCTCAATGCTTGTAACTTGTTGTTCGATGTGCGTAAGCCCGCTTGCGAGAGCCTCACGCGCACCGTGCATAATAAAAGACGATGTCGAAATTCCAGCCATCATAACACCCCTTGATGCCTATTCATGCTATTTATTAATAGGCCTTCGACTACCTGCTTTGAAGCGCTCAGGATATCCTTTTACGAGCTCTAGTTCGTATCGTCTACGATCCAGAACTTCCAGGAAACCCAGCTCATGCCCAGCATTCACAGTTAGCTTGCCATTTGATTCATTAATCTCTACGCCCGTTTTCTCGCAAAGCTCTCCAAGTTTCTCCTTATCGATGTTGTTCGTTTTATCCTGTCCTTTGATCGAAGCCAAGTAGCGTGCAGCACGCGGGTGTTTGCTGGCATATGCTTCGATCCCGTCGAATTCCACAAATACCAAATCTTTCTGAAGCATTTTGATGTTATCGGGTACGGCATCTAGTATTGCCTGTTGGAGTTTTCCAGCAAACTCAAAACCACTAGGCCTAAGGATGTACACATTGACTGAGTCAACAAGGAGATCGAAGTCACTATCCAACTTGAAGATATGATCCTCGACGAGTTTGAGTGAATTCGTCAGAAAACGAACGAGGCGACTTTTCAGGACTCCTTTGAACTGGGTAGCTCTTCGCAAGGCTGTCAGGTGTCGGTTATTGTTGTCGGTCAGCCGTGCGAAGTAACAGAACACGTCGGACGGATCTGTCAAGGCGCTGCTATCCATGTCAAGAATAGCGGCCTGATGCAAATCGCGAATGGCTGCGGAAAGATCGTCGTTTACCGGCAAATATAAATACTCAGTGCCTCCATGTTTCTCCGATGGCTCGTATCTCACCGGACCTCCATCTTCTTTCTGCATCACATCCCAGGTGGCTTGCACTATCTCGCGCAGAGCAGCTTGCACGTCCGCATCCACCGGTACTGCGACAAAAGTCTGCCTTTCGTTGTAATCTCGACCTACACCAAACTCTGTAACCCTCACGTTTTCCATATCAAAATTCAGCTTCATATGTCTGCCTCCAGATAGACAGTGTCGCTCAAGCGGTAGGCAGTCAAAGGTTCTCCTGGAAGCAATCTCACTCGCCGTGTAATCAGGGCGAGTGTGGCTTTACCTGTGACCGGGTTGCCATTATCAGGTGGATAAACGGTGAAGACTCGATATCCGAGGATCGCAAATAACAGATTCATGTAGTGTAAATTCAAGTGCCAGAAGAGGAAGATAATAAAGCTAAGAGCTGCAATCGAGGATCCCAAGTATCGCCAGTTACCAAGGTTTTCAGAGTAGAAAGGCAACATTATTGCGAATAAATAGATGAGAATGTGATTGCGGTGATCTTCAGCCTTGCCTACAATGATCTTGCGTTTATCTTCGGTTTTCCTCGCTGTGCACAATCGAAGCCAGAGAAAGAAGTTGGGAAGTACGACAATTAGGACACAAAATCCAATGAAGAACCGATCCGGAATGAGTGCATTACCTCGGATCGCCCAAAGAATAAACAGTGGAGAGATGCTGCTTAGAACCATAAGCATGCGGGCCACCTTTAAGCCCTCACTTTGGGGTTTGGTAGACTTTTGCATCTTCAGACAATCCTCCCAGTCGAATTACCAGAGACCTTCACCCGTAGCTCGCCACTGATAAGTTTGGGTAGCAGTATGTTGCGTAGAGCGGCGAGCGTACGGGATTCGAGCTCATTGGTTACAAGCTTGCAATAACTTGGTCGGGCAAGTTGATCGAATGCTCTCATTACTGGCTCCGGCGGAGCAGTTACAGGTATTGGTCTGAAGTTGGATTTGCTGATTTCCAGAAAAGTTGATCCGTTCGCATGGCTGACAATATCTTCAAGATGGGCTTCGACCCAACGCAAAAGAAAAAGATTTGAAACACCTTTGCGCGATTCCATGGCGATGAATCCTTGATTGATCGCGACAGGTATTTCCGAGATAGCCAAATAACCTATTGGAGCACGTGACGAAAAGAGCACCGTTCCCGGCGGAAGTAACCCTGAGCTAATCTGAGCAAGCCCAGCGTTAGTGATACACCGTTCGGTATCTAAAAGCACCGGAACATGAAGATTAGACAAGTCCTTCGGTGTGGCCCAGAAATGTTTGCCATTGTCCCAGTAAGATGACTCGTTAGTACGCGGTGTGCTACCTCCCGTAATTTCGGCCAAATCACCAATGGGTTTCACCTCCCACCTCTCCGGGATATCGCCGAGTTCAGAATCCACTAGGCGGTCGGGGAAGAGGTCATACAGATGCGCGGGGAGGCCGGGAAGGGATTGCCCGCGTTGCCAACGGCCTTCCATTTTGGCGCGGACAGGCTCAAAATCTACAAACCACGCCTTAAAGATCGCCCGGGCCATTGCCTCAAGGGTTTCATTCATTTTTCGGTTCAGTTCAATCTTGTCATCCAGCGTGCCGAGGATATGAGCGATGGCGCGCTGTTCCTTGAGTGGGGGGAAAGGTATTTCGGCGTTGGCAATGTCCTCGGGAGACACAGCGGGATATGCTGCTCCCTTCTCTCTTGTGAGTAGGTATTCTGTAAAGGCTTGGTTGAAAACACAAGTGTATAAGAATCTGGGATCAACCATCTGGGGTTTGGGCCGTAGAACAGTAAAACCCGTGGACACAACCCAGTCATAGCCTGGATCTGATGCGAAGAACATTGAGCGTCGATTTGGGCGAACGGTTGCAATCACGGTGTCGCCCTTACGTACCAGGCGCTTTGCTCGGCTTGGAGCATCTGAAATCTTCATCCACTGCGGAGGGGTCGCTATTTGCCCCTCCCCCACGGAAGAGATGTCAATGTAACGAATATGTGAATGCGGCCAAGATCGACCAATCGCATCGGGATTGACTTCTGCAATTTTACCCAGTCGTATTGTTGCCCACTCACTCGCCATAGCCAAGACTCCTCAACTCACGCTGAATATCGACAGTCCAGTCTTCTTCGAATGCTCCATCCTTGTAGAGTTCCAGAATGACATTGGAATTCAAGCCCAGTTTTAAGAACATCCCGTGTTTGTACCCATATTCCGGGTTCCCTGTGAATGCCTTCAGCTTCTCAATGTCCTTTGTGGCTTCAGATCCAGTTGCCTTTTTTACTTCCATTACTATCAGGTTTTGATCTGTTCTCCGACGATGCACGATAATATCCGGAAAAACCGTCTTTGCTTCCAAATCACAAGGCTCCAATTTACCGAAGTCAAAGCTCAGCCGTTTTACATCTGAACCGCGTCGGTTGTATTCACAATCGACATGCCAGGAGGAAAATTCACCGCTTAGGTGCTCCGCAAGTTTATGGGTGATGGAGCGCTCGCTTTCATTCACATCAAGCAGTTCACTGTCATGTTGATACAGCATACATATAGCCGCAATGATTTTTCTTTTTACATCCTCTTCTGAGGGATAAACAGAATCATTTGCCATAGCCCAGCGCCTCCAGGTTTTTGGCGATGGCAGCGTCAAGCCTTGCGGCCTCGGCCTGATGTTCTCTCAGTTGCGCAACAAGCCGCTGCATCTTCTCGTCGAATGGCTCACCATCGTCTTCCTGCGCCTCGGCACCAACGTACCTGCCGGGGGTGAGCACATGGCCGTGTTTGCGGATCTCATCCAGAGAAGCGCTTTTGCAGAAGCCGGGGATATCCTCGTATTCCCCCGCTTCCTTTTCGCCTCGCCACGCGTGGTATGTGCCGGCGATACGCGCTATGTCATCCCGGGTCAGTTCACGGTGGGTCCTGTCGACCATGCTGCCCATCTTGCGGGCATCGATAAACAGGACCTCGCCTCTACGGTCGCGGAATTTGTGGTTCTTGCGGTCTCGCGCCAAGAACCAGAGGCAGACCGGTATCTGTGTAGAGTAAAAGAGCTGGCCCGGCATGGCTATCATGCAGTCGACCAGATCGGCCTCGATAATGTTCTTGCGGATCTCTCCCTCGCCCGACTGATTGGAACTCATCGACCCGTTCGCGAGCACGAAACCCGCGATCCCTGATGGAGCCAGGTGATGCGCCATGTGCTGTACCCAGGCGAAGTTTGCGTTTCCCTTTGGAGGTACGCCGAACTTCCAGCGCCTGTCTTCTTTCAGTCTTTCGCCGCCCCATTCGCTTACGTTGAAGGGGGGATTGGCAAGGATATAGTCGAATTTAAGATCAGGGAATCTGTCGTTGTGGAAGGTGTCTCCATGGGCGATCTGTCCGTCTATTCCCCGAATGGCAAGGTTCATCCTGGAAAGTCTCCACGTGGTGTAGTTCAGCTCCTGGCCATAGATGGAGATATCGGCCCTTGTCTTGCCGCCGTTTCCGTTGCCGTTTTGGTGGGCGCGGATGAACTCCACTGACTGCACGAACATGCCGGATGATCCGCAACATGGGTCGTAAACCCGACCGGAGTAGGGTTCGATCATTTCAACAAGCAGTTTGACTACGCTCCGGGGTGTGTAGAATTCTCCGCCCCTCTTGCCCTCCGCGCTGGCGAACTGTGAAAGGAAGTATTCATAAACGCGACCCAGGGCGTCCCTGGAGCGTGAATCCTCGTCTCCAACCTGGATGTTGCTTATCAGGTCTATGATCTGCCCAAGCCTCTGTTTGTCGAGGACGGGGCGGGCATAATCCTTGGGGAGAACACCTTTCAGCTGGGGGTTGTCGCGTTCAATGGCACTCATTGCGTCGTCTACCAGCTTGCCTATTGTCGGCTGTTTGGCCTGGGCTTTCAGGCTGCTCCATCGGGCCTCGGAAGGAACCCAGAATATGTTCTGGGCCCGGTATTCGTCGGGGTCCTCCGGGTCGGCTCCGCTTGCCTGTTCGATCAAAGATCGGAAGA
>LVAV01000022.1:0-836 GCA_001604185.1 Clostridiales bacterium Firm_16
TTTGTTTAACTATATTCTACAGAACATGTGTTCTGCTGTCAACTATTAAATTGTAATGAGCCTTTAGTATTAGCGGTGATTTTTTCTTTCGTTGGCTGCCGAAAAAGCGAAAATCCGTATCCTGAAAAGTCCCGTTTATGGATCGTCTCTGCGGAAGAGATTTCATTGGAGTACGAGTTGGTGTCGCAAGAGGGACAGACTTTGGAAGTAAGGTTGAAGAACCTCTCGGATAGGGAGTGTGCGTATAGTGAACAATACTCGATCGAATACGGGTACAAGGGTGAATGGTATACTGTTCCTTCTGAACTGACTTTTATGGGAAGCGGGAAGAGTTTGTGGCAAAACGGGGAGGATGTCCATACATTCGATACGACGGAAATGTTCGGGAAACTGCCTTCCGGTCATTATCGGTTTGTGCAGCCAGTGAACTTATTCACCTATGAAGATGGTGAAATTACAGAGCGGAAAACTTATAGAGTTGCTGTTGAGTTTTCTCTGTAACCCCAAAGCGAATCAGATGAGAGGGTGTCTCAAAATGTTCTGTTTCATTGAAGCCCTGATTCCGGCCATATATTAGAGAATCAGGTAAATACCTGAAGTCTTTTAGGAGTCGGCTACGCGCCAGTGCTTTTCGAGCAGAAGCATCACGAATCTGATAACAAACAAAAATGCTGGATCTTCAGAGAGTGTGAAAAGCTTTCTGTAAATTAAGATCTTCTTACAGTATTTATGTTGATCTTCACGGAATCCTTGGGCGATTTCATCAGACAGTTTCTTTGTTTGTGCAAGAACCGTCCTATACTTTTCACAGTTTCATCAGACGGTTTCTATGTTTG
>LVAV01000022.1:850-243807 GCA_001604185.1 Clostridiales bacterium Firm_16
ACTTTTCACAGTTTCATCAGACGGTTTCTATGTTTGAGTAGAATCCGTCCTACGCCCCAGCTGAAATCATACGACGGATCTTCTGGAAAACATAGAACAGTCCTACTTTTCAAGAAAAAACGTACGACAGAATACGCTTAAACGGATAATCCGTCGTATGCCTACTTGAGCGCCCAGAACAGGACTTCCTTGTATACTATTTCAAAATGAACGCATCAGCAGAAAGTGGCATGTTTACAAGTTATTCCCAAGTTTTCCGTGAAGAACCGAAAAAAGGAACCGTCTTGTGGCGGTTCCTTTCAGCTTTGGAGGGAGTGTATGGTATCGCTTCCGCGGGGTTAACGGAAGCATCTTATCAATTTACAGAGGCAACCGTTCCGAGGAAAACGGGAAGACCCGTATCCATATCTACGATTGCATAGGCGAAGGGACGATCGCAACGTACATAGCGGACATTTGTCTCCTTCACGGAGAGACTGAGGGTCATATGGATTGCTGTGGCTGCTGCCGCTTTCGTGCCTTCACGGTCGACCTCGATATGGGTCTTATGGATCACTTCCGTGATCGATGCAGAGGATTCAGACATCTTCGAGAAATCCGCACCGCCGGAGAAGGGGGAAAGCATACCCATATCCTGAAGGATTTCCACCATATGCTTGGAATAGTCGCTCTTGAATTCCGGGAAAGATGTGTGAACCTTGTATTTGTTGGTCTGGCTGGTCCAGAGTTCCCAGTAATCTTCAGCAGATAGTTCTGCCATAAATGCATTGATATCTTTTTCCGAATCTGAAGGAAGGATTGCCATAAATCCGTATTTCCCGCCTTCGTATGGCTTGATGAATCCGGCGGCCTTGTCGCTGCTTATGTAGATATTCTCGTTGCTGTGCAGGAAGGTCGTATCTGTCTCGGTGCCGTCCGTGCCGCAGAATGTCTCTTCGTAAACAGACTCTTCGGCAATTCCGGTTTCCCATTTGCTTTCGAAAGCGATGGCATTGATCAAGACCATCAGGTCGCTTTTATCATCCAGATCATTGATCAACTGGGGGATCATGCCGTCAGTCTTTTCATTGACCCAGGAATTGATGGTGGATACGGCGTTCTTGTCGAAAGGCAGCGCTTCCGCCTCTGCGTCAAAATGTTCCTTTACGTAATTGATGTATTCTTCACGGACTGCGGGTGCAAACTTCTGGTTGATCCAGATGGAATTGGCGATCTTGAGTTTGTCGCTTCGCAGCGAGCTCATACGATCCAGGGCGAACTGCAATGCTTTTTCGCTGCCGACTCCCGGAACAAGGATGTCCTGTATGTTTTTCAGTGTATCCCCTTCGGCACCCGCTGCGGCCATTTCCAGTGCCAGAAGCAGGGAGTCCGAAGAGATCATGACATTCGTGCCGTCAGCTTGTTCGGCACATCTTTTCATGACACCGAATACGAATTCGGAATAGGCGCGACGGAGTTCATCTATCTCGGAACTTACAAGATTGCCGGCCTGCTGATCCTGCATCGTGATCCAGGATGTTTTGTCTGTGGATTTCTTTCCTGCACATCCGGATGCGGCTGAAATCAGCATGGATAGTGTCAGAAGTGTTGCGATCATTTTCTTCATGTTTTCTTTTTCTCCTTCTTACTCACCAAAGAAGCGAGTCTTCGACCAGCCCCTCGGGTGCTCTGTCTATTAGACGAAACAAGAGGAGGATTCGTTGCAGAAAAATGAAAAAAAGATTGTGGATTTCTTCTCAGCGGTAGGCGCGGATGGCGGAAGCAAAAGCGAGGTTTTCGTATTCTTCCGGTGTGACCAGGTGCCCAAGAGATGCCGCTTTTTTAGTTACGCCTTTTGGTCGGGAGGACGGGATACGGATCTCGTAACCCAGCATCTGCCAGCGCAGGTGAGAGAAGACGTGGCGGCTTGGTCCCAGGACACGGATGTCGAAGGAATCTTCGTCCGAAGGATCGATCCCGAGATGATCGGAAAGCCATTGCACGACGTCGTGATGTGAAAGTGTTCCGGGAAGATCCATTAACTCGAAAAGCCCGGCCAGAAGTCCCTTGTCCGGACGCTTTCTGACCAGGATCTTCTCGCCGATATAGATCTTCAGGATCGTGTGTTCCTCGATGGGGGTCTCTTTCTTTTCCTTGCGCTGCGGGAATTTCTCGGGCAGGCCAAGAAGCGACGCACTGCAGTCGGCGGCCAGCGGACAGATGCTGCATCGAGGGGATTTCGGTGTGCAGACCAGAGATCCCAGATCCATCAGGGCCTCATTGAAGTCGCCGGGATCCTCTTGTGGGATCAGATTTTTTACACGGGAAAAAATCTCGTTATAGGTGCTCTTGTCTGACGGGATCAGCGGCAGGGCATCAAGCCTGCAGAAGATACGGATACAGTTTCCGTCTACGGCGGGGACAGGAACGTCGAAAGCCTGGGAAGCGATGGCCCCGGCCATATAAGGCCCGATCCCGGGGATCTCCAGAAGAAGATCCGGAGAAGAGGGAAGGGTACCGTTGAAGTGGTCACAGACATATCGGGCACCACGCATAAGATTTCTGGCCCGGGAATAATAGCCGAGACCTTCCCAGAGTTTAAACACTTCGTCCTCGGAAGCAGAGGCGAGGGTCATGGGGTCAGGAAACCTTCTTAGGAAACGTGGATAGTAATCGAGAACAGTTGTCACGCGGGTCTGCTGGAGCATCGCTTCGGAGATCCAGGTGCCGTAAGGGGTACGTTCTTTCCGCCAGGGAAGATCGCGATGGTTCTCATGGAACCAGGAAAGAAGTGCTTCTACGTCCATGGCAGAAGTGCGATCAGAACAGAGAAGGCACGTGCGATCTGTGCAAAGACTTTCTTCTGGGAAAGCTTGCGTCCGACTCCGATGAAAAATTCCTTGTTGGCGCAGTGCTTGTCTGCGAGGGTGACAAGGAGACTTTCTCTGTATTTCGGCGGAACCGGAGTCAACGGGAACATGTGACGCACGATGATATTCTCTTCGATAGGAGTCAGGTCGAAGTCACGCTTGGCGTTCTCCAGGGCAATGTACGGGTGTGCAAATCCATGAAGTCTGTCCAGCTTGACGGTATGCCAGTCATAGAGGAAATAGTCGTGGAGCAGAGCCCCGCGGACCAGCTGATCTTTATGGAAACGGAAGGGAAGCCGCATAGCCATGGCAAGCGCAGTGCGGGCCACCATCAGGCTGTGGTCGTAACAGGTGCATTTCCCATGTTGGGTATACTGGCGTAAAGGCTCAAGTTTACCGCTTTTCAGGACCGGAGCTGCCAAAGTAGAAAATAGGCTGTCGTACTTATACTGTCGTTTCAAAAAGACTCTCCCCAAATTCGAGCATATCTATGATTATTGTAATACAATCTCCAAGGCTTTCGCAACCGGAAGAATGGTCAACTTTCTTTTAAAATCAGCAATTTGCAAACAGTTTGTGAATATGGTCCAAACCGTGTATTTTTGGACGTATTTTCGTGAAATCAAGGCAACTTGAACATTGACACTTTGCCCCTAAGAATATAAACTAAATAGCAAGTGAGCTCGAGCTCTCATTTTTTTCTTTTCTTTTCGAAAGCGATTTCGAAAAGAAATCCTTCTCCTCAGAACGATGAGGATTCGAGCCGCTTACTCTTGTCTGTATTACGCCGTTTTGGTGTATGCGAAATATAAAGTTTATAGAAGAAGGAGTGTATGGAATCTATGAGTACACAAATCGAAACAAATGCAATTTCCGCCATCCGTGTTCTTTCCGCGGATATGATCCAGAAGGCGAATTCTGGTCACCCGGGCCTCCCGCTCGGTGCAGCCGCGATGGCTTACACGATCTGGGGAAAGGAGATGGCCTTCGACCCGAAGGATCCGAAGTGGATCAACAGGGATCGTTTCGTTCTTTCCGGCGGTCATGGTTCCGCACTCTATTACTCTCTGCTGCATCTCTTCGGAGTAGGCGGTCTGTCTATCGAAGACCTCAAGCAGTTCAGACAGCTTGATTCCAAGACACCGGGTCATCCGGAGTACGGTCATACAGCTGGTATCGATGCTACAACAGGTCCTCTGGGCGCCGGTCTTTCCATGGCTGTCGGTATGGCAGTAGCAGAAGCTCATCTGGCTGAGACATTCAACAAGCCGGAGTTCCCGGTCATCGACCACTACACATACGTAATGTGCGGTGACGGATGCCTGATGGAAGGTATTTCCGAAGAGGCTCTGTCTCTTGCAGGTACTCTGGGTCTTGATAAGCTGATCGTTCTTTATGACTCCAACAGCATCAGTATCGAGGGTTCCACCAACATCGCATTCACAGAGAATGTAAGAGGCCGTATGGAAGCTTGCGGTTTCCAGACGATCCTGGTTGAAGATGGTAACGATGTAGATGCTATTGCTAAGGCTATCGAGGCTGCTAAGGCTGAGAAGACCAAGCCTTCCTTCATCGAAGTACGTACGATCATCGGTTACGGCTGCGAAGCAAAGCAGGGTACACCTTCCGCTCACGGTGAGCCGCTGGGTGAGGAGAATATCGCTAAGATGCGTGAGACACTGGGCTGGCCGTGTGCTGAGTCCTTCGTAGTGCCGCAGGATGTATACGATCACTATGCTGAGCTGGGTGCCAAGGGTACAGATGCTCACGCAAAGTGGGACGCTCTCTTTGCTGAGTATGCTAAGGCATATCCGGATCTGAAGGCTCTCTGGGACAAGTATTTCTGTGAAGATTATTCCGCACTGCTTAACGACGAAGATCTGTGGACAGTAGATGACAAGCCACAGGCTTCCCGTGCTCTGGGTGGTAAGGTCCTCAACAAGCTGGCTGACCGTATCCCGAACCTGATCGGTGGTTCCGCTGACCTGGCTCCGTCCAACAAGTCCTACATGAACGGTAAGGGTGATTTCAGCAAGGAAGACCGTGCCGGAAGAAATATGCACTTTGGTGTTCGTGAGCTGGCTATGGCCGGTATCTCCAATGGTATCCTGCTCCATGGCGGTCTGCGTTCCTACTGCGCAACATTCTTCGTATTCAGCGATTACACCAAGCCGATGGCTCGTCTGTCCGCTCTCATGAACATCCCGCAGATCTTCATGTTCACACACGATAGTATCGGTGTTGGTGAAGACGGTCCGACACATGAGCCGATCGAGCAGCTGACCATGCTCCGTTCTATGCCGAACTTCAATGTATGGCGTCCGTGTGATGCAACCGAGACTGTTGCTTCCTGGGTAGCAGCTATCTCTTCTGAGAAGACACCGTCTGCTCTGGTACTTTCCAGACAGAACCTCATGCCGCTGACCACTTCCTCTAAGGAAGCGCTCAAGGGTGCTTATATCGTAGCTAAGGAATCCAAGGATACTCCGGATGTGATCATCCTGGCTTCCGGTTCTGAGGTTGAACTGGGAATCAAGGCGAAGGATGTTCTGGCCGGCGAAGGTATCGACGCTCGTGTCGTAAGTGTTCCTTGCCTCGATGTATTCCTCGCTCAGGATAAGGCATACCGTGATTCCATCGTACTGCCTTCCGTAACTGCAAGAGTTGCTGTAGAAGCAGGTTCTTCCTACTCCTGGGGCAAGCTTGTCGGTCTCGACGGTGCTTATATCACCATGGATACCTTCGGTGCCAGCGGTAAGCCGTCCATGCTCATGGAGAAGTATGGTTTCACAGTTGAGAACGTTGTTAAGGCTTGCAAGGAAGTTGCTTCCAAGTAAGATCCGATACAGTAGAGCTACTACATAAACCATAAAAAAGAATAAAGACTAAGGAGAGGCTATGGCAACGATCTACGACATAGCGAAGGCCTGCGGGCTTTCACCGGCAACAGTATCTAAGGCGTTGTCCAATGCCAGTGATGTCAGTGCAGCGACACGTGAGCGTGTCCGCCGCACGGCACAGGAATTGGATTATGTGCCGAACGCAGGGGCGCGAGCTCTGAGCCAAAGCCGAACCTGGTCAATCGGAGTATTGTGCCAGGACGCATCACAGATGGGTCTCTGGCATTATCTCTTTGCGCAGGTCATCGAGAGTTTCAAGGACTACGTGGAACAGCACGGATACGACATCGTATTCATTTCCAACAAAGTCGGAAACCTCGGCCTGTCCTATCTGGGACATTGCCGGTACCGTCATGTGGACGGAATCTTTATCGTCAATACCGACCATGACCAGAAGGATGCCAAGGAGTTAATAGAGAGCAATCTCCCGAAGATCGCCATCGACTTTGAAAACGAGAATATCGGTTGCGTCATGACGGATCCGGATAAGAGCATGTCCATGATCTACGAGCATCTTTATGCTCTGGGGCACAGGAATATTGTCTATCTGCACGGACAGCGCGGTAAGTTTATTACAGAAGCCAGGATCCGTGCATTGGAGAAGGCCGCGGCCAGGATCGGGGATGAGAAGTCTTCTTTCCGGTTGTTCCCGTCACATTATTATTCTATTGAGGGCGGTTACGATTCTATGCGTAAACTGCTTCTTGCGACCGCTCAGGATCGACCGACAGCCGTGATCGCCAGTGACGACTACTCCGCGATCGGTGTGATCGATGCGATCCGTGATGCAGGACTTTCGGTTCCGGATGATATCTCTGTTGTCGGATTTGACGGTATCGAGATCACACAGCGTACCAGCCTGAAGCTGACCACGATCCGCCAGGATACGAGAGCCATCGGAGAAGCGGCGGCGAAGAATCTTCTTTCGCAGATCTCTTCCGATCGTGGAATCGAGAAGACGATTTTGCTTGAACCACAGTTGATCTTAGGAGAAAGCTGTAAAAATCTGAACAAGTGAGGATGATATATGGAGAAGTATCTTGACCCGAATTATTCCTTTCAGGAACGAGCCGAAGATCTGGCGGACCGAATGACTTTCGAAGAACAGGTTCCGCAGTTGAGTTACGGCGCACCGGCCATCGACAGACTGGGTGTTCCTGCATATAACTGGTGGAACGAAGGCCTGCACGGTGTTGCCCGTTCCGGTACGGCCACCATGTTCCCGCAGGCCATCGGTCTTGCGGCCATGTTCGATGACCGTCTTCTGAATAAGGTGGCACATATCATCGCGACGGAAGCCCGTGCGAAATATAACGAGTCTTCCAAGCACGGAGACCGTGACATCTATAAGGGACTGACTTTATGGAGCCCGAACATCAACATCTTCCGTGATCCTCGTTGGGGAAGAGGACACGAGACCTACGGTGAGGATCCGTATCTTACGACCCGACTGGGTGTATCCTTCGTTAAGGGTCTTCAGGGTGACGGAAAATATATGCTGGCGGCCGGTTGTGCCAAGCACTTTGCTGCTCATAGCGGACCGGAAGCACTTCGTCATGAATTCAATACCGTCGCATCTGATAAGGATCTGGGAGAAACGTATCTTCCTGCTTTTGAAGCCTTGATCCGAGAGGCCAAGGTAGAAGGTGTCATGGGTGCGTATACCCGTTTGAACGGTGAGCCCACATGTGCCAGCAAATACCTGATGGGTAAGTTAAAGGAGTGGGGCTTTGACGGTTATTTCGTTTCTGACTGCTGGGCCATCCGCGATTTCCATGAGAAACACCACGTTACTTCAACAGTTACCGAATCTGCAGCCATGGCCATCAACGCAGGCTGTGATCTTAACTGTGGTAACACATATATTCATATGCTGGAAGCTGAGCAGGAGGGTCTTGTTTCGAGAGCGACCATCCGTAATGCTGTCGTACGTCTGATGCGTACACGTATGCGTCTGGGCCTTTTCGAAGAGCATACAGAGATGGATGACATTCCCTACGATGTTGTTGCTTGTGATGAGCATAGAAAAGTATCCCTGGAGTGTGCAGAGAAATCCATGGTCCTTCTTAAGAACGAGGGCCTGCTGCCGCTTAAGAAAGAGAATATTTCTTCCATCGCCGTCATCGGTCCGAATAGTGACAGTATCGATGCATTGCGTGGTAATTACTATGGAACCAGTGTCGGTCCGAAGACCTTCCTGGAAGGTATCCGTGACGAAGCCGGTGATGCGATCCGTGTATACTATGCAGAAGGTGCACATCTGAGCAAAGACCGGATCGAGTCCTTGGCAAAAGCGGGTGACGGTATTGCCGAGGCCCTGATCCTGGCTGAGCGTTCTGACGTAGTGGTCCTCTGTGTCGGCCTTGATGCCACACTGGAGGGCGAACAGGGTGATACAGGTAATGCTTTCGATTCTGGCGATAAGAGAGATCTGCTCCTGCCGGAGGGTCAGCGTGTCCTGGTCGAGAAGGTACTGGAACTGGGTAAGCCGACAGTCGTTGTTCTTTCCGCAGGAAGTTCCATTAATCCTCTTTGCGAGAAAGCAGAAGCATTGATCCAGTCTTGGTATCCGGGTGAACTGGGCGGAAAGGCTCTGGCGAATATCCTTTTCGGTAAGATTTCTCCATCCGGTAAACTGCCGGTTACCTTCTACGAGACGATCGATAAGGTTCCGGATTTTGCCGATTATTCCATGAAGGGAAGAACCTATCGTTATACGCGTGAGAATATCCTTTATCCCTTCGGTTTCGGTCTTACTTATTCGAAAGTTGCAGTCACGGATTGCGTTTATGATCCGGACAAGCAGGCTGTCGTTGTGACGGTACAGAACCAGGGTGATGTAGATACAGAAGATGTGGTTCAGGTATATATCCGTAACACCTCATCCGAATTTGCAGAACCATACCCGAAGCTTTGTGCGTTCCATCGCGTGGCTCTGGCCGCCGGCTCGGAAGAGAAGATCGAGCTTACCATCGACGATCGTGCTTTCCAGGTAGTCAACGATGCAGGTGAGACCATCACGGACGGCAATCAGTTCGACATCTTTGCCGGTTGCTCGCAGCCGGATCCGTACAGTGAATCCCTCAGCGGTGTTCCCTGTATCCGCGTTTCTGTTGTAAAATAAGTAACGCGACAATTTAGTTAATTTGGGCTTCGACCCTGAAAATATAAAACAAGGAGACAATAACTATGAAATATCTTATTGGTATCGACATCGGAACATCCGGAACGAAGACAGCACTGTTTTCCCAGGATGGAAAACTGGTTTCTGCCCATACAGTGGAATATCCTCTGTACCAGCCGCAGAACGGTTATGCAGAGCAGGAGCCGGATGATTGGTGGAATGCTGCCCTTACCGGTCTGAAGACGGTTGTTAAGGAGAGCGGCGTCAACAAGGACGATATCGCAGGTATCGGTCTTTCCGGTCAGATGCACGGTCTCGTTATGCTGGATAAGGATGGCAAGGTTCTTCGTAAGTCCATCATCTGGTGTGACCAGAGAACCGCTAAAGAGTGCGAAGAGATCACCGAGAAGGTTGGTCTGGAGAAGCTGATGGCCATCACAGCCAGCCCGGCTCTTACCGGTTTTACCGCTTCGAAGATCCTGTGGGTAAGAAACAATGAGCCCGAGATCTACAGCCAGGTAGCTCACATCCTTCTGCCGAAGGACTATGTACGTTACAGACTGACCGGCGAGTTCGCAACTGATGTTTCCGATGCTTCCGGTATGCAGCTTCTGGACATCAAGAACCGTGACTGGTCCGATGAAGTTCTCCAGCTCCTCGATATCGATAAGGCTTGGCTCGCCAAGGTATATGAGTCTGTCGAGATCTCCGGCCGCGTGACCGAAGAGATCGCAGCAGAGACCGGTCTTCCGGCCGGTATTCCGGTTGCTGCCGGTGCCGGTGACAATGCGGCTGCAGCTATCGGATGCGGCGTCGTAAAAGAGGGTACTGCTTTTGCAACTCTCGGTACTTCCGGCGTTGTTTTTGCTCATACAGATGATATGCAGGTTGATCCGAAGGGCCGTGTACATACATTCTGCTCTGCCGTTCCGGGCTGCTGGCACGTAATGGGTGTTCATCAGGCTGCATGTCTGTCCCTGAAGTGGTTCAAGAACACCTGCTGTGATGCAGAAGTGATCGAAGCAGACAAGCAGGGTATCGATGTATACCAGCTCCTCGACAAGATCGCTGCGGATGTTCCGATCGGAGCCAACCGTCTTCTGTACCTGCCTTACCTGATGGGTGAGAGAACACCGCATCTGGATCCGAATGCCCGTGGTGTATTCTTCGGTCTTTCTGCTATGCATGAGAGAAAAGATATGCTCCGTGCCGTTATGGAAGGTGTTGTTTACGCTCTGCGTGATTCCATCGATATCTTCAATAACCTCGGTGTTAAGATCGATTCCATGTATGCATGTGGCGGCGGCAGCAAGAGTAAGTTCTGGAGACAGATGCTGGCTGACGTATTCAACTGCACAGTGAATACATGCGCTTCTGACCAAGGTGGTGCACTGGGTGCCGCTCTCCTGGCAAGCGTAGCTGCAGGCGTATATCCGACGATCCAGGAAGCTTGCGGTGCGACGATCTTCTCCGCATCCTCCATGTCTGCAAGAGAAGACGTACATGCGCAGTACGAGCCCTTCTACCAGATCTACAAGGATCTCTATGCTCCGATGGCCGAGAACTTCAAGAGACTGGCTAACGTATAATTTTTCGAAGCATATCAGTAGCAATAGCAATAACTTTTCGAGACGGTCTTTCCTGACAGATGATGTCAGGAAAGACCGTTTCTTTTTCTGTTTGCGTTTATCAATTTTTGTTGTTTTGCAAAATGCTGAATGATAAAATTGAAGTATCAGAATAAAGAATAAACGGAGGTATGAATATGCAATATGAGATTAAAGGCGATCAGCTGCCTGTAGTTGTCTGCACATTGAATCCGGGCGAGTCGATGATCACTGAGCGTGGTGCGATGAGCTGGATGACATCCAACATGAGAATGGAAACACAGGCCGGTGGTGTCGGTAAAGCACTGGGTCGTATGTTCTCCGGTGAATCAATCTTCCAGAACAAGTATACCGCTGAAGGCAGTATGGGACTGATTGCTTTTGCATCCAGCTTCCCGGGTGAGATCCGTGCTCTGAATATTGCTCCGGGATCCAGCATCGTCTGCCAGAAGAGCGCATTCCTTGCGGCTGAGCCGGGAGTTGAACTCAGCATTCACTTCAAGAAGAAGCTTGGCGCCGGATTCTTCGGTGGTGAAGGTTTCATCATGCAAAAACTCTCCGGACAGGGAACCGCATTCGTAGAGATCGACGGTTCTATGGTTGAATATCAGCTCCAGGCCGGACAGACCATGCTTCTGGATACCGGTTATCTCGCCATGATGGACGAGACCGTTCAGATGGATATCGAGATGGTTCACGGTGTGAAGAACATCTTCCTCGGCGGTGAGGGACTCTTCAATACGAAGGTCACCGGCCCCGGCCGTGTATGGATCCAGACCATGCCGCTCAGCGCCGTTGCAGGTATTATCGGTGCACACATTCCGGGTCGTGGCTGATCGAAGGATCACCGATTCACATCATTTGGAAAAAAGGATGCCCCGGGTCGCAAGACCGGGGGCATTTTCTTTTCTTTCCGAAGAAAGCGGTTATACCGTCGGAACAATTGAAAAACAGGGGACTTTGATTTACGATAGACATAGTCTTTATGGAAAGAGAAGTAGAAGGATCATGACAAGGCTTTTTATTGAAAATGCGATCGATAAAGCTACATCGGTGTGGGAGATCGAGGGCAACGATGCCCGCTATCTGTCTGACGTGTTGAGGATGCGTCCCGGTGAGGAACTGATCCTCTGCGATAAGGACCGGATCGATCACGTGTGTGTGATCGAGAATATCGCAAAAGGCCATGTGGCCGTTTCCATCAAGGACCGACATCCCAACACCAACGAGCCGAAATTTCAGGCTACCGTTTACCAGGGTCTGGCCAAGGGGGAACGGATGGATCTTTCTATCCAGAAGTCCGTAGAACTGGGCGTGACACGTTATGTGCCTACAGCCTGCAGCCGTTCCATCGTGAAAATGAAACCCGGCAGTAAAGACGGGAAGAAGGACCGTTGGCAGGCCATCGCGCTGGAAGCGGCAAGACAATGCGGAAGAGGCATTGTCCCGACGGTGGAAGCGCCTATGGAGCTGAAGGATGCCCTTATCGAGGCAGGAAAAACCTGCGACCTGGTTCTTTTCCCATGGGAGGAAGAGAAAGAAGGAAAGCTGGGTGAGATCCTGAATGCCTTCGATTTCGAGAAATGCCCGAAGATCGCGGTCTTTATCGGACCAGAGGGAGGATTTTCCGAGGAAGAAGCACGTATGGCGCAGGAAAACGGCGCAAAACTGGTCACTCTTGGTAAAAGGATACTAAGGACCGAGACAGCGGCGCCCGCAGTTTTGGCTATGTTGGTCTATCGAAGCGAACTTATTTAGTGTATAATAAATTGTTTAATAGTTTGTAGGAGAGAACGATATGAAATACAGTTGTCAGAAGGGCACGAAGGATATTCTGCCTGAAGAGATCTATAAGTGGCAGAAAGCCGAGAGAGCTTTTGCCGATATTTGCGGACAGTACGGCTATAAGGAGATCCGCATTCCGACCTTTGAGCAGACAGATCTGTTCCTGCGCTCGGTCGGTGATACCACAGATGTGGTCCAGAAAGAGATGTATACATTCGAGGATAAGGGAGGAAGATCCATTACGCTTCGTCCGGAAGGTACGGCGGGTGTCGTTCGTAGCTTCGTAGAGAACGGTATGGCCTCTCTGCCGAGTCCGGTCAGATTATTCTATAACATTACGGCTTTCCGCTATGAGAAGATGCAGAAGGGCCGTTATCGTGAGTTCCATCAGTTCGGCGTCGAGGCTTTCGGCGCACAAGGACCGGCCATCGATGCCGAGATCATCAGTATTCTGGTTGCCTTCTTCGAGAGAATGGGCCTGAAGAAGACGAAACTCTGCATCAACAGCATCGGCTGTCCCACATGCCGTGCGGAGTATAACAAGATCCTGAAGGATTATTTCCGTCCGCACCTGTCTGAACTCTGCGAGGACTGCCAGTCCCGTTTCGAGAAGAATCCGCTTCGTATGATTGACTGTAAGGAAGAGAAGTGCCAGGCTCTGGCGGCTTCGGCTCCGAGACTGATCGATTATCTCTGTGACGATTGTAAGACACACTTCGAAGGACTGAAGGCGAATCTGGAAGGTCTGGGTATTGCGTATACCATCGATTCCGGTATCGTTCGTGGTCTGGACTACTATACACGTACTGTTTTCGAGTTTAAGTCCGAGAATGTCGGTTCTCAGGGTACGATCTGCGGCGGTGGCCGTTATGACGGACTGGTTTCGGAGATCGGCGGACAGCCGACACCGGGTATCGGATTCGCCATGGGTGCCGAGCGCTTCCTTCTGGAGATGGAAGCCCAGGGTATCGAGATCGAGAAGGATCAGCCTGTAAGTCTTTATATTGCCAATCTTTCACCGGAGACACAGATCGAAGCACAGAAGATCGCTTTCGCTTTAAGAAAGCAGGGCATCGGATGTGAGATCGATCTTATGAACCGTTCTTTCCGTGCGCAGCTGAAGTATGCAGGTAAGACCGGTATTCCCTTCCTTCTGGTTCTGGGCGACGATGAGATCGCTTCCGGCAAGGCGAAACTGAAGGCCATGGCAGATGGTACCGAGAAGGAGATCGAGCTGAGCGCACTGGCAGATGCGATCCGGAACTGGAACGCATAAGATCTGCGCAGATTCTTAAAAAGTAATTTGTGAAGAACGTCCACTATTGGAGGAGACGATGAAGAAACACAACCAGAATAATAAGGACAGTATGCCGAAGAAGCCGCTGATCGCTGAAGAGAATGCGGTAGAGGAGAAAGTAGAACAGGAACCGGTGGAAGAGGTTGCTGAAGAGATGGTCTCGGAAGAGGAATCGTCTGAATCTGCATCCGAGGAAACTGTCGAAGAATCCGTGGATGAGAAAGCTGAGGAGCCGGAATCATCCGAGGAGACAGAATCGGAATCCGACGATGAGGATGTGTCAGAAGAAACCGAAGAAGCAGAGGAAGAAACTTCCGATGCAGAAGAAGCGGTCGAAGAGAGTGACGATCAGTCCGATTCTGAAGAGGAATCTTCGGAAGAGGAAAAGCAAGAGGAAGAGGAAGAGTCTCCGAAGGCTGCCGCTAAGAAGAAGAGAAAATCCAGAAAACATGCCGACGAGGAAGAACTGGATGAGGAGGAACTGGCGAAAGAGAAGAGTTCTCTTTATATGTTCCTGGATACGGTTCGTTTCGTAGCTGTCGGTCTTCTGGTCGGTATCCTTCTGGTGGTATTCGTGATCCAGAGAAACGATGTGTACGGTACTTCAATGGAGCCGACACTGCAGTCCGGAGATGCGGTATTTGTACAGATGCTGTCCGTTTATATGGGCAACTTCAACCGCGGTGATATCGTCACCATTGATGCAAAAGGCATGGAAGGCTATACCCACGAAGAAAACCTGATCAAGCGTGTCATTGGACTTCCGGGTGAGACCATCAAGATCGAGGACGGTAATGTATATATCAACGGTAATCTTCTGGATGAATCTGCTTATCTTCCAAGTGAGACAAGAACCTATGTGGGTGCAGAGGGACAGGCCCGCGGATATATGGAACTGACACTGGGACCGGATGAGTATTACTGCATGGGCGATAACCGCTCCACCAGTAAAGACAGCCGACGTCTCGGACCATTCAAGAAGAGTCAGCTGGAATCGAAGGTCCTGATGCGGATCTATCCTTTCAACAAGATCAAGTTCTTCTAATAGAAACGAGTAAAGTAAAACATGGAAAGACAGGAAAAAATACGTAACTTCTGTATCGTGGCCCATATCGATCACGGCAAGTCCACACTGGCGGACCGCCTGATCGAGAATACGGGCGTGGTCGAAACACGTGAGATGCAGAACCAGATACTGGATAATATGGATATCGAGAGGGAACGTGGTATTACCATCAAGTCCCAGTCGACCCGGCTTCTTTATAAGGCGAAAGACGGCGAAGAATATATCCTGAATCTTATCGATACTCCCGGTCACGTAGACTTTAACTACGAGGTTTCCAGAAGCCTTGCGGCCTGTGACGGCGCCATTCTGATCGTGGATGCGGCCCAGGGTATCGAAGCCCAGACACTGGCCAATGCCTATCTGGCTGTAGACGCCAACCTGGAGATCCTTCCGGTCATCAACAAGATCGATCTTCCTTCCGCCCAGCCGGAGGAAGTGAAGAAAGAGATCGAAGACGTGATCGGTCTGGACGCATCCTACGCGCCATTGATCTCAGCTAAGAACAATATCGGCATCGATGAGGTGCTGGAAGGTATCGTGAATTACCTGCCGGCTCCGAACGGAGATGAGAGCAAGCCTCTTCGTGCATTGATCTTCGACTCCAAATACGATTCTTATAAGGGCGTTATCGTCAATGTCCGTATTGTAGAAGGTTCCGTAAAACTCGGTGATAAGATCCGCATGATGAATACCGGCGCCGAGTTCGTCGTAACTGAACTTGGTTATTTCCATCCGGGTGAATTTGTTCCTTCCGAGTCTCTTCTGACCGGTGAGGTAGGTTATATCTGTGCGTCTATTAAGAATGTAAGAGATACGGCTCCGGGCGATACCGTAACACTGGCCGACAGCCCGGCATCTGAGCCGCTGAAGGGTTATAAGCCGATTCAGCAGATGGTATTCTGCGGTCTGTATCCGGTAGACGGCGCGAAGTATCCGGACCTTAGAGATGCACTGGAGAAACTGCAGCTGAATGACGCAGCATTATCTTTCGAAGCAGAGACTTCGGCCGCGCTGGGATTTGGTTTCCGTTGCGGTTTTCTGGGCCTTCTTCACTATGAAGTTATCCAGGAGAGACTGGAGAGAGAATTCAATCTGGACCTGATTTCGACGGCGCCTTCCGTAGTTTATAAAGTTCACACGACCAAGGGTGAAGAGATCCGTATGGATAATCCGACCAATATGCCGGATCCGGCGGAGATCGACTATATCGAGGAACCGATCGTGAAGTGCACGATCATGACCCCGAAGGAATATGTCGGTAACCTGATGGAACTCTGTCAGGATCGTCGTGGTGAGTATATCAACATGGAGTATATGGACGATATCCGCGTGATGCTCCACTACAGAATGCCACTCAACGAGATCATTTACGACTTTTTTGACGCATTAAAATCCAGGACTCGTGGTTATGGTTCTCTGGACTATGAGATGGACGGCTACGAGAAGAGCGATCTGGTCAAACTGGATATCCTTCTGAACGGCGATGTGGTGGATGCCCTTTCCTTTATCGTACATAAGGACAAGGCCTACGCCAGAGGACGCCGCATGACCGAGAAGCTGAAGGAGAATATTCCGAGACAGCAGTTCGAAGTACCGGTACAGGCGGCCATCGGCGGCAAGGTCATCGCCAGAGAGACGATCCGTGCTTTCCGTAAAGACGTACTGGCGAAGTGCTACGGCGGCGATATTACGCGTAAGAAGAAACTCCTGGAAAAGCAGAAGGAAGGTAAGAAGCGTATGCGTCAGGTAGGCTCCATCGAAGTACCGCAGGAAGCCTTCATGAGCGTGCTGCGGCTGGACGATGACTGATACAGGACTTTTTCCAGTGGCCTGAATGTAATCAACCAAGAAGCGGGAACCCCGGGAACGATGTGTCCTTGGGGTTTTCTTCGTTATAGGTGATGATCTCGTTACGGACGGCCTGCATGCGCTGGTCCAGGATCTCGATCTGTTCGGCACAGTTACGTAGTTCATCGGCCAGGACCTTGGCTCGCTCCGGCGGGAGATCGTGCTTATAGTGAAGCTTATGTTCCAGGCTGGCCCAGAAATCCATGGCGATGGTACGAAGCTGGACTTCGACCTTCATGTTGCGCTTCTCGTTCTTCAGAAAGATCGGGACTTCTACGATGAGGTGAAGACTTCTGTATCCGCTGGGCTTCGGCTCCTTGATATAGTCCTTGCGCTTGATCAGGGTGATATCGTCCTGGGAAAGAAGGGATTCAGCCAGTTCGTAGATATCGTCCGGAAAAGAACAGATCACGCGGACGCCGGCGATATCGTGGATGTTCTCCTCGATGGAAGAAAGATCCAGCGGAAGGTGCTTTCTGCGCATCTTGCGAAGCAGACTGTCCACAGACTTGACACGGGACTTGATACTCTCGATGGGGTTTCTTTCCAGTTCGACGGAAAGGGCTTCGTCCAGGACCTTGAACTTCGTTTCCACTTCCATGATGGCGCAGTGATAATAGGCGAAAAGCTGATCGATCGGCTTGGTATTCGCTTCTACGAAATCCAGGAATTCATCGGACATGAGGCTCTCTCTTACAAAGTCCTCCTGATACGGTGTCAGGGCATTATGAAGTTCCTCCACAAGTGGGGTAAATTCGAGTTCGTCGTCATTCATATTATTGTTATCAGACATGCTATGTCTCCTTTTTTAGCGGGTTTTCCTATATTCTAATACAAAGTTCTCGGCAGTTTACTAAGAGTTTGTAAAGATTCACGGTAATTATGCGGTTTTAAGTTTTGAGGTATGTGATATAATACACTCATATCACTAGGAGGTGAAGGAATCATGAAGAAAGTATTGGGGGCCGCTATGGCAGTGATGATCGCATTTGCTTCTGTTGGTTGTTCTGCAAGCGCATATAAGACTTTAAGAGCAAGACTGAAGAAGAACGCAGAGAAGTATTTCGATGCATCTGAACCGTCCAAGAAGCAGCTCAAGGCGATTGAAAGTGACGATTTTTCACCGGATGACAGCGTATTTAAGGACGGCTGCTATCTGATCGAAGATGAAGAGGATATCGGAAAGTCCACCTACGGGCTGAAGGCTTTGAAGGGCGGCGGAGCAACCGGTTCAATGCTCGTTATTAAGAATGAAGGCGATTCCATCGTTTTCGGACAGACTCTCGAACTGGAAGATAAGGAACTTGCCGCTGATGTATATGATGAGCTGGCTAAGAGCCTGGTATTCGACTCGAAGGATCTCAAGGAAGCTAAGAAGAGCATCAAGGATCTGGAGACGGGCGTAGATGATGAAAGCGAGAACTACTATGCCGGTATTGTTCTTTCTGAGAGCAAGAACATGGTAAAGGGTGTTTACCTCAAGCTGGACGGTAAGGTCGTTACCGCGTTTTACTACAACGGTGAACTGAAAGCGGATCTGTATGAAGAGTTCCTCGATTTCATGTTCAACGCTAAGCTTCAGGATATGGAAGCATTGCTTTAATTCCTGAGCGTTTGGAATTATTGAATGAGAAAAGGTCCCGTGGAGTGATCCACGGGACCTTCTTATTTGTGATGGTATATCTTCTGCCGCAGGTTCTTACAAAGCTACGAAGAACTTGAAGAGGAAGATGAAGGAAAGAATGTATGTCAGTACGGAAACTTCCTTCGCCTTGCCTGTGCATACCTTAATGATGGTGTAGCTGATGAGGGCAAGTCCGATACCATGACCGATGGAGCCGGAGATCGGCATAGCCAGGATCATGATGGCGACCGGTACCAGTTGGGAAACATCAGAGAAATCGATATCCTTGAGGTTGCCCAGCATCAGGATACCAACATAGATCAGTGCAGAAGATGTGGCGGCTGCCGGGATGATGGCAGCAAGAGGTGCGATAAAGATACAAAGCAGGAAGAGGATCGCAGAAACAACCGCGGTCAATCCTGTACGTCCGCCGGCCTCAACACCGGATGCAGATTCTACGAAAGTAGTAACGGTAGAAGTACCGGTTACGGAACCTGTGATCGTACCGACAGCGTCGGAGAGAAGTGCCTGCTTCATGTTCGGCATGTTTCCGTCCTTATCCAGCATCTTGGCACGGGATGCGGTACCGACCAGAGTTCCGATGGTATCGAACATGTCGATGATACAGAAGGTGATGACCAGTGTGATGATGGTGAACCAGCCGATCTCGGCAAATCCCTGGAAGTCCAGTTTGAACAAAGTAGTATCTACCATGTCCTGGAAGGGCGGAACAAAGGATGCGGTCTTCAGGCTTTCGAAAGGATTGATCTCGAAGAAGAGTGCTTCAGCTGCCCAGTAAACGGCAGATGCAGCGAGCATACCGTAGAGAACGGCACCTTTTACCTTCTTGTGGTCAAGGGCGATGATAACGAAAAGACCGATGAGCATCGTCACAACGGTCAGGATCATCATGTTATATCCGTCACCCATGGATTCCTTGGCAAAAGCTGCGGTCAGAGATCCGAAGAAATCACGCATTGCATAGAAAGGACCACCTTTATCGGAATAGATACCAACGTTGGATCCGAATCCGATATTCATAAGCATCAGACCGATAGCAGGTCCTATACCCAGACGAACACCCAGAGGAATGGCCTTTACGATCTTCTCACGTACGTTTAATACCGAGAGAACGATAAATACCAGACCTTCGATAAAGATGATGACCAGTGCGCTCTGGAAAGAACGCAGATACGTCATTCCTGTCATTGCTACGATGTTTGCCGTTACCGCAGCGAAGAAACTGTTCAACCCCATTCCCGGTGCCATGACGAAAGGCTTGTTGGCTAAGAAAGCCATGCAGAGCGTACCGATCGCCGAGGCAATACAGGTGGCAAGAAAGACACCGTTCCAAAGGTTCTGTCCTTCTGCTCCGAATCCTGTGAGAAGATTCGGGTTCAAGGCGATGATGTAGGCCATCGTCATGAACGTTGTCAAGCCGGCGATGACTTCCGTCCGTACGGTGGTTCCGTTCTGCTTCAGTTTGAACACTTTGTCCAACCCGGAAGAAGGGACTTCGGTCGTGCCTGATTTCTCATTTTGTTTCTGAGAATCTGTCTTACCCATAAATTCTACCTCCTATAAAATAAATCACTCTACTAAAATTCTACGGCAACGAAAAACGAGTCGCAATAAAAAAGACTGATTCTCATGTCCAAAAAAACACGTCGATTTTTGTGTGATGTGAAGAAAGGAAGATGGCCGGACCGGTAATTGCATATATGGCAAAATGCAAACATTATTCAGTAAATAGTTGGTATTTTCTGAAAGACCCGTGACTTACAATAGTAATGTGTAAAAATGAAACGAAGTGAGGAAAAAACATGGAAAATTTTACCTTTTATTCTCCGACATACTTTGCTTTCGGTAAGGATACCGAGAACCAGGCGGGACAGCTTGTAAAGAAGTTTGGCGGAACGAAAGTCTTGATCCATTATGGTGGTGGAAGTGTTATCCGTTCCGGTCTTCTGGATCGTGTTAAGAAGTCACTTGAGAATGAGAATATCCCATATATCGAACTGGGCGGAGTAAAACCGAATCCGAGAAGCGGACTGGTATATGAGGGCATCGAGTTGTGCCGCAAAGAAGGGGTAGACTTTATCCTGGCAGTCGGCGGCGGAAGCTCCATCGACTCTTCCAAGGCGATTGCAGCCGGTGTGGTCTACGATGGCGATTTCTGGGATTTTTACAGCGGTAAGCCTATCGAGAATGCACTTCCTGTGGGAACGGTCCTGACGATCTCTGCAGCCGGAAGTGAAGGCAGCCCGGACTCGGTCATCACGAAGGAAGAAGGCATGTTCAAGCGTGGTGCCAGCGGAGATGCGATTCGTCCGAAGTTCAGTATCCTGAACCCGGCACTGACCATGACACTTCCCGCATACCAGACAGCTTGTGGTGTAACAGATATCATGGCACATCTTTATGAGCGTTATCTGACCAATACGAAAGAAGTAGAAGTGACAGACCGTCTCATCGAGGCACTGCTCCTTACCATGAAGAAGGAAGGCGCAAGAGCGGTTTTCGAGCCGGAGAATTATGATGCACGTGCTAACGTGATGTGGGCCGGCATGATGGGTCATAACCATTCCTGTGGTGTAGGAAGATCCCAGGACTGGAGAAGTCACTGCATCGAGCATGAACTGTCTGCTCTTTATGATTGTGCACATGGTGCAGGTCTGGCTATCGTTATGCCTGCAGTATTCCGTTATTCTCTGAAGCACGATGTTATGCGTTTCGCACAGGTTGCGGTTCGTGTATGGGGATGCGAGATGAATTTCCAGGATCCGGAGAAGACGGCTCTTGAGGGAATCGATGCATTCCAGAAGTTCCTGATCTCCATCGGTATGCCGAGTACTTTTGCCGATATCGGAGCGAAGGAAGAGGATATTCCGAAACTTGTAGATGTTCTCTGTCATGGGGATGGAAGAGACGGTACGATCTATGGTTTCGTTGATGTGAACGAAGAAGACTGCACGAACATTTATAAGATGATGCTGTGAGAGAGGATAATACCATGAAAGCTTTATTTATCGGGGGGACCGGTACCATCAGTACAGCTATTGTGAAGAGATTAAGTGAAGATCCTTCCTGGGAAGTGTATCTTCTGAATCGCGGAAACAGAAGTGCTGTTGTGCCATCTAACGTGAAGACGATACTCTGTGATGTACATGACGAGAAAGCGACAGCTGAAGCACTGGCCGGTATGACATTCGATGTTGTGGGAGACTTTATCGGATTTACGGTCGCGGATGTGGAGCGGGATTTCCGTCTCTTTAACGGGAAGACAAAACAGTTTATCTACATCAGTTCCGCATCGGCTTACCATAAGCCGTCTGCTGACTATGTCATTACAGAAGGCACGGCGCTGGCCAATCCGCACTGGGAGTATTCCAGAAACAAGATCGCCTGCGAAGAGTATCTCATGAAGATGTATCGTGAAGAAGGATTCCCGGTCACCATCGTTCGCCCCAGCCATACTTATGATGAGAGAAATGTACCGCTGGGTGTGCACGGAAAGAAGGGATTCTATCAGGTGATCCGCCGTATGCAGCAGGGTAAGCCGGTACTGATCCAGGGGGACGGAACCTCCCTTTGGACTGTGACTTTTAATTCGGATTTTGCTATCGGATATACCGGATTGATGGGTAATCCTCACGCCATCGGTGAGGCCTTCCAGATCACGGGGGATGAGACTCTTTCCTGGAATCAGATCTACCAGACCATCGCAGATGCACTGGATGTAGAACTGAAGCCTTACTATGTATCTTCTTCCTTCTTAAGCGGAGCAGGGGATAAGTACGGTTTCGACTTCGAAGGAAGCCTCATCGGCGATAAAGCGGTATCGGTCGTTTTCGATAACAGCAAACTGAAGCACATTGTTCCGACTATGCGGACAAATGTGAGATTCGATCAGGGTGTGCGGATCGCACTGTCCTATGTGTTGAGTCATCCGGATGAATACGAAGAAGATCCGGAGTTCGATGCATGGTGTGATAAGGTGATCGCGTCACTCGAGAAAGCAAAGCAGGAAATCTGAAACCAACATTTCAGAAACCCTAAATAACCCCCAATCAGAATATCCCTGGGAGCCAAGACCAGGGATATTTTTTTAGCCTATGAAATTATGAATGAATTACTGTTCAACGATCTTAAGATCTTTCTTGACCTTCTTCCATAAGTTGGAAAAAGCCTTGTCTTCGTAGTAGGAGACATTCAGTTCGATGACCTCCATGGCTGTCTTGCCGAGGGTATCGTAGCCTTTGCTGCTTTCGTTGATGGAGATGAAGCGAAGATTCTTCGTGTCGTAGTCCGGGTGGACATCGAATTCTTTGGCAAGCTTTACGGCTTTCCTTAATGTGGTGTCCGCTTCCTCCGGTTTCTTCAAGTGGATCTGCATCTCGGCGATATGGGTCAGGAACAGTACGCTCATCTTATCCATGTAATTCGGAACATTTCTTTTCTTGAATCCGGCGCAGAAGGAGAGTCCGAAGCTCAGGCAGTCTAACGCATTCTTATAATCTCTTCTCCTCCAGTAGAGAATGGATAATCCCATGATGGCTTCGATAAACGGGGAGATGGTCAGGATCAGGCCATAGGAAAGATACCCGATGGAATCTTCTTCCGGGTGCTCGCTCATGGCGAGATTCAGACCGATCTTACTGTTATACATGCCGCCCGCATTGTGCTGCTTATAGATCTCGACACCTTTCTCCCATTCTCCGAGATTGCAGTAGCTGTGCGCCAGATCTCCGTAGAGAGTCGCTTCGCTGATCAGAGGATCTGTGTTCTGGGAAAGAAGGGAGGTGGCCTGGATAAGAAGCTCATGTCCGCGGTTGACCATCTTCATGTCGGAGGTAAGCATGCCGAAGTTGATGAAATACTTGGCGCTCTCATGCACGATGGCAAAATCGTGAGGATATTTCTTCAGAGCTTTTTCCGCTTCCTGAATACCGGCCGGATCCTGAGAATCGAAATAGGTATGAATCCTCTTGGCGGTAGCGGTAATGCGGTTATCCTTCATAGCGTAGCCCAGCAGGGCGTCCACGGAAGAATCGAAGAAGTCTGCCATCTCTACGATCAGATTCAGTTCCGGGATCGAAAGCCCGGCTTCCCACTTATATACCGCACCCACGGTCACACCCAGTACCTCGGCCAGCTGCTCCTGGGTCAGCGACCGCTCTTTACGAAGTTTCCTTATGTTTTCAGACAGCATCAGTTCCATGTGTCGTGCCTCCTGTTGGTTGATCCGCTTTATTGTACCTGATAGACAGGAAGAATGGAATGACTTTCCATACTGACAGATATAGAAAGATTCTACCATCGGTAGGAGACGAGGTGGAGAAGATCTGCGGTAAAATGGTATAGTGAATATGTTAAGTCAGACTACGTATCTTCAGAAAGGACTGCCTATGAAACAGCGCCCGAACCTCCACTTCACGCCTGAGAAGGGCTGGATGAACGATCCCAACGGCCCGGTGTTCTATAAGGGAGAATACCATCTTTTCTTCCAGCACGATCCGGATTCCCTGGTGTGGGATACCATGCATTGGGGACATGCGAGATCGAAAGATCTGGTGCATTGGGAGCACCTGCCGATCGCACTTTGCCCGGATGAGCAGGGCGTGATCTATTCCGGCTGTGCTTTCGTGGACGAAGAGAATATCACGGGATGGGGAACGAAGGAAGATCCTGCGCTGCTGCTGTTCTATACATCCCATAACATGGAAACGAGAAGAGAGATGCAGTGTCTGGCCTATACGACCGACTGTGTGCACTTCACTAAATACGAAGGAAACCCGATCCTTCCCGGAAGAGACTATACTCCGGCAAGAGATCCGCAGGTGTTCCGAAACCGGATCCTCGGCGGATTTTCGATGGTGATCACGAGGGAGAAAGAAGTGGAGTTTTATCACTCGAATGATTTCGTGGATTGGGAAAAGACCGGTGCGTTTCTCCTTCCGGAATATGCGCTTTCCGGCATGATCGAATGTCCCTGTATATTCGAAACTTTGGATGAGAACGGAGCATCGAAAACCGTTCTGATGCTGAGTATGGATGTGCCGGAAACGGAGTTCGGAAAGTTCCCCGAACAAGCCGTAGCTCACGCCCGCTGCATGCAATACTTCGTAGGCCGATTCGATGGCAGAGCTTTTGCCGTAGATAAGGAGCAGAAAGAAGTACTGCTGGTGGACTATGGGCCGGATTTCTACGCGGGGACGATCTTCGCCAATGTGAAGGATACGATCCTGATTGCGTGGCTGGGAGATTTCTCGGAGGGGGCAAGAAACACGCCGATGGAGCAGGAAGGGTTCCGCGGAATCCAGAGTTATCCGAGAAAACTGACCTTGCAGAAGACGGAAACGGGGTATCGGCTGCATCACGAGTTCTATCCCGATCCGGCGGCTTTCGAAGGAGAACTTAGCTATATCAGAAGTGAGACCGAAGAAAAGATCGCAGACGGCTGTGTCACCGAGATCCTGGGGGAGAAGGGAATCCTGCCGGTCACCCGTATACTTACCGTATAAAGAAAAACGGAACGGGAATGATACAATGAAAGTGGGAAGGATCTTCTCGGATAAGAAAGGGAAATGAAGGATTATGAAATATGGACTGATCACGGCCAATGACAATGAGCTGAAGCCGTTTCTTAAGGAAATCGAGTTAACACGTACCGTCGATGATACGATGCTGAAGGTCTACGAAGGAACCCTTGGCGGGAAAGACGTGGTGATGCTGTATAGCGGTGCCTGTAAGGTCAATGCGGGCATTGCGACCCAGATCCTGATCGACCATTACAAAGTAGATGCAGTGATCAATCCGGGCGTGGCCGGCGGCATGGATCCGAAGGTGAAGATACTGGATACGGTGGTCTCCACAGAAGTAGCTTACCATGACGTGGCGGACTTTATCCTGACAGGCTTTCATCCTTGGATGAAGGATGCATTTTTCCGGGCAGACGAGGCACTGCTTTCTACCGCGCGAAAAGCACTGGAGAATTATCCTTCGGAGGGGAAGATCTACTTCGGAAGAACGGTAACGGGAGAAGCATTTATCGAGAACGAGGGACGCGATAAGATCAACGAGATGTTTCATCCCTTGTCGGTAGATATGGAGACCGGGGCTATGGCGCATGCGTGCTATGTGAACAAGATCCCGTTCCTGTCGATCCGTTGTATCACAGACACGGCGGAATATAGCGGAGATGCCGCTTATGAGGAGAATCTGGAGGCGGCAACAGAAAATGTGAAAAACATCACCTTACAGGTCCTGCGTTCACTCTGACCGGTAAGGGCTTGAAAAGAAACAGGAGATATTTATGAAACTGGAAACAGAACGATTATTGATTACAGGTTTTCGAAGGCGTCGGAGACTATCAGGGAGAACATCGTGAGATCTTCAAGAGTATCTGGAGGAAATAAGGGATGAGTAAAACCTATTCGCACATTCTTTTCGACCTGGACGGAACACTGACAGATTCCGGGCCGGGTATTATGAATTCCTTTGCCTACGCCGTCGAGAAAATGGGCGGGCAGGTAACGGACAAGGAATCTTTCCGAAAGTTTGTGGGACCACCGCTTCAGGATTCTTTCGGGCGTGTGCTGGGGTATTCTCCGGAGGATACGCAGAAAGCTATTGTATTTTATCGGGAATACTATTTCGGTAAAGGCGGTGCGACAGAAAATACGGTTTATCCAGGTATCGAGGAGCTGCTTTCTGAACTGAAAAAAGCCGGCAAGACCCTCCTCGTGGCTACGTCTAAGAATATACGCGGAACGACACTTGTGCTGGAGCACTTCGGATTGAATAAGTATTTCGATTTCGTGGCGACGGCCAACGATGAAGATCGTCTGCATAAGTCGGATGTGATCCGGTATGCGCTCTCTCTTTGCAAGGGAGTGGATCCGAAAGACTGCGTTATGGTAGGTGACCGGGAAAACGATGTCTCGGCGGCCAATGAAGTGGGGGTCGATTCCATCGGAGTTCTGTATGGATACGGAGATGAAGAAGAACTGACCACGGCCGGTGCCACGCATCTGGCGGCTACCGCGGAAGATGTGAGAAAACTGATCGGATAAGAGGACTTTTTAGCTGCTGCTGAAACGGTACATGGAATGTTGTAAGGAGATATTCGTATGGCAAAAGACATGACAGTTCCTTGTGAGGATGGATTGATCTCGGTTCGTGTAGGAGCGATCATCATGAAGGACGGAAAGATCCTGATGGTCAGTAATGGAAAGAACGATTATCTTTATACCGTAGGCGGACGAGTGAAGTTCGGCGAGACGGCAGAAGAAGCGATCGTCCGTGAAGTAGAAGAAGAGACCGGTGTCCGGATGGAGATCGACCGTCTCGGATTCGTTAATGAGAATTATTTCTACGGCGATGTTCCGTCCAATATGGGAAAACTGATCTACGAGATGTCGTACTACTTCTACATGAAGGTGCCGGAAGGATACTCTCCTGCAAGCAACGTGTTCCTGGAAGAAGGAAATAAAGAGTTCCTGGAATGGGTGCCGCTGGATACTCCGGTCACGATGTATCCGACATTCTTTAAGTCGGAACTTCAGCATCCGGAACAGCTGGTGAAATTCTTCACAACAGATGAAAGGAAAAAGGAAATAACATGATCGACGGACATATCCATATTGAACGTGGCGAGTATACGATAGAGTGGATCTGGGAGTTCGTAAAGAAGGCTCAGGAGATGGGGATCGATGAGATCGGACTTCTGGAACATAACTATCTGTTTGAAGAGTTCGCACCTATGTATGACTCGGCATGTGCCTACAGTGAATACGTGAAAAACTGGTTTAAAAGAAAAGCAGGAAACCGGAAACTCGATGAATACCTCAGGCTGATCGACCAGGTCCGTAAAGAAGAATTCCCCGTGAAGATCAAGTTCGGACTGGAAGTATGTTACTTTCCCAAGTACGAAGAGTTTACTTCTGATCTGGTGAAAGATAAGGGCTTCGATTTCCTTCTGGGAAGTATGCATTTTGTGGACGATTTTGCCTTCGACCATAATGCTGAAATGTGGGAAGGTGAGGACGTGGACCGGGTGTATCGGCGGTATTTCGAAGATTCGGTGCTGCTGGCACGTAGTGGGATTTTTGACGGGATCGGACATCCGGATACCATTAAGTTATTCGGGCACAGACCCTCTTTCCCACTAACAGAGTATTACGAGAACCTGGCCGTGGAATTGAGTAAGAGCGGGATGTATGCCGACCAGAACAGCGGCGCACATCGAAGATGTCCGGACACGGCGCCTCTGGGAATGGATCCGGAACTGCTGCATATTCTGAAATCCCACAACGTTAAGATCGTGACTTCTTCGGATGCCCATACTCCGGAGGATGTCGGATACATGGTCAAAGATATGGAGACTTGAAAAAGTCAGTAAGGAGAAAGCTATGGCAAATCTGATCATTGTCTGTGGACCGCAGGCCGTCGGCAAAATGACGGTGGCGGAAAGCTTGAGAGATAAACTGCACTATAACATGATGATGAATCATGACAGCATCGAAGTATCCGACCGGATCTTCGGTTTTAACACCCCTGCGCAAGTTGAGTTCAATGCGGTGTTCAGAGAAAAAGCCTTCGAGATCGCGGTCAAAAACAATGTCGACCTGATCTTCACCTATGTCTGTGCCTTCGATATCCCGAAGGACAGGGATTATCTTCTGAGTCTGAAGTCCCTCTTCGAAAATGCCGGAGGTAAATTCTACTTTGTAGAGCTTTTCACGGATCTGGAGACACGACTTGCGCGAAATGAAACACCCTACCGTCTGGAACGAAAAGCCTCCAAGCGTGATATTGCATGGAGCCGGGCCAATGTTATTTCAGATGCGAAAAAGTATAAGCTGAACACAGACGAAGGCGAGGTCTTCTGCGAGAACCATATCAAGATCGATAACACGAATCTGGAACCGGATCAAGTGGCAGAGAAGGTCATTACTGCCTTCGGACTGGTACCGGTCGAGAAAGAGGAGAAAGAATACCGTTTCGGATTTTAAGTGCAGTTATATCTGAAAAAAGATTGTCGAAAAAAGTACTTGAAAACAATTTTAAATCATATTAGCCTTCTTTGTAGGACGTCCAAATCCTGAAAACAAACGAGGTTTAAGATGAACAAAGAACAACTCCATAGTTACATTGCAAGCAGTACCGGCAACGAGAAGAATATCTGTCAGATCTGCGCGATCCAGGATAGTGAGATGGTGTACGAAGATTCCTGGCATGGCTTTTCCGTTGACGATGCGGCGCACGTTATGTCTGTGACCAAAGGGGTCATGGCACTTCTTGTGGGCATCGCCATGGATAAGGGTCATATTCTAAGTGCCGATCAGAAGGTTTTGGACTTCTTTCCGGACTATAAGGTGAAGCGGGGAGAGAAGACGATCTACGATGTCACGCTTAGGCATCTGCTTACTATGACTGCTCCTTATAAGTATCGTTCGGAACCCTGGGTGAAGGTGTGTACGTCTTCAGACTGGACAGTTGCTGCACTGGATCTTCTTGGCGGACGCGCGGGGATTACCGGTGATTTCAAGTATGCAACCCTGGGCATTCAGATTCTTACGGGGATCCTGGAACAGGCGACGGGAGAGAAATGCATTGATTTTGCAAACCATGATCTGTTTCTTCCTTTAGGTATCCCGGAGCACAGGATCCATGGGGCCAGCAGCAAAGATGACCAGTTCAACTATGTGATGAGTAAGGAACCGAGAAAGAGTGAGTGGTACTCGGATCCTAAAGATGCCGTGACAGCCGGATGGGGACTTTGTCTTTCCGCGCGGGATATGGCAAAACTCGGAGAAATGGTCCTTCGAAACGGTACATATAACGGGCAGCGGATCCTTTCCGAAAAATATATCTGTGAAATGCTCACGCCTCGTGTTAAACTGGGAGAGATGTTTGGGTTTATGAGTTACGGTTATCTCTGGTATAAACCGTACGAAGACAAAGAAGTCTATGCAGCCATTGGTGACGGGGGAAATATCATCTACATCAACAAAGACAAGAACATTTCTGTCGGTATCACCGGTACATTCAAACCCAGGATTTTCGATCGAGTCGAATTTATCGAGACAAAGGTAATACCTGCTTTGGCAGAATAACGATCAGGAGGAAGAGAAACATGGCGAATGCAATCAAGATCAATGACAACACCTGGAGGATCGAAGACGGACAGGTCCGTTTCCTGCTTCTTTGCGGAACAGAGAAAGCGGCGCTCATCGATACAGGCATGACCACCACGAATGCCAAAGAGATCGCAGAAGGTCTAACGGATCTTCCGCTGATCCTGATCAATACCCATGCGGATCCGGACCACATTGCCGGCAACGGAGCTTTTGACGAGTTCTATATGTCTCCGAATGAAGAAGAGAACTACAGAAATTTTAACGGCAAGGGATTGATCCTTTCTGTATGTGAAGGTGAGATCATCGACCTTGGCGGACGTATCCTGCGGATCATCGACATCCCGGGTCATACGCCGGGAAGCATTGCGATCCTGGACGAGAATTATCGTGTCCTGATCAGTGGAGATACTGTACAGGACGGACACATTTTCATGTTCGGACCAATGCGGAATCTGGATCAGTTTATGGAAAGCCTGAAGCATCTTACGGAGTTCGAAGAGTCCTTCGATGAGATTTATCCGATGCACGGTTCTTTCCCGGTGAAGCCGGATCTGATCGGCAAGCTTCTGGAAGGGGCACAGCAGATCAAGAACGGAACCGTAGAAGGACAGAAAGTGGAGTTTTTCGGAAACAAGGCTTTGCTGTACCAGTTCCCCTATGCAGGTCTCTTGTGTGACCTCTGAGGCAAGGCCATGAAGAACCCCTGGGAAGAAATCAGTCTGGATGATTACGAGAATCACATGCGTCTGGAGTCTGTGAACCAGCTTCAGACGTTGAATGCCATGATGAAGAAGCAGTTCGAGGATTATGCGGTGAATACTGTCATGATCCTGGGTGTGGCCGGAGGAAACGGTCTGGAACATGTTTCTTCTTTCCATTTCAAGAAAGTATACGGCGTGGATATCAACTGCGATTACCTGCGTACAACTGCCGAACGGTATGCGTATCTGGGCGATGTGCTGGAGTGTCTGCACCTGGATGTGGTGAAGGAGGCGGACGCGCTTCCGAAAACAGATCTTCTGATCGCTGACCTTCTGGTGGAGTATATCGGGAATGAAGCTTTCGTCAATGCTATCCGTCATACCTGTCCGAAATATGTTTCCTGCATTATTCAGATCAACACAGACAAGGAGAACTGGGTTTCCGATTCTCCTTATCTGCATGCCTTTGATGGGTTGGATGCAGTCCATCACCAGATGGAGGCAGACCGTCTTTCTGAAGCGGTATGTAGTGCCGGATATTGTAAAGGTCCTCAGTATTCGGAATCTCTTCCTAATGGCAAAGCGCTTGTAAGGATCGATTTCTATTCCGACAAAGTATGAAAATGCATTTGGATAAACAGTAGTTGCGTGTTGCAATAAATCGAACAAATGTGCTACAATATTTACATGCGATGCAAGGCGCAATTCCGGAAACTTGAATCGCAGGAACTGTGAAAGCAGAAATAAGGAAGGTGAATCTTATGAAGGACTTTATTGCTTACTGTGGACTGGACTGCGAGAAGTGTGAAGCACGTATCGCGACCGTGAATAACGATGATGCACTTCGTCAGAAAGTGGCCAAGGAGTGGTCAGTTATGAATGAAGTCGAGATCACACCGGAGATGATCAACTGTACCGGTTGCCGTATGCCGGGTGTGAAATTTCCTTTCTGTGAATCCATGTGTCCCATCAAGATCTGTTCTTCGGAAAAGAAGTATGAGACCTGCGCCGACTGCAGTGAAGTCGTTACCTGTGAGAAGGCCTCCATGGTGTTGGGAAATAATATGGAAGCAAGAGAGAATCTCGGAATCAGCGAGTCTTTCTCATAACGTCATAGTATAAGCGGTCGCCGTTGTCCGTTTTTGCTAAAGATTCTGCCACGAATCCCTCTGAAAGAGGCTTTGTAAAACAGAACGAAACTGACTGTTTTCTTACGTTGTCGCAGAAATAAACTAGACGATCTTAAGAGATGTGATAAAGGAGAAAATGAAATGAGTAACATTTACGAGGAATGCCCGGTACTGGAGAATGACAGATGGCTTTTACGCTTTGTTAAAGAGGAAGATGCCGAGGATCTTCTGAAAGTGTATGGAGATAAGCAGGCGCTGCCGTTCTTCAACAGTGATAACTGTCATGAAGATAACTTCTACTACAACACGAAGGAGAAGATGGATAATGCGATCCGTTTCTGGATCGAGTCTTATACGGATAAGTGGTTTGTCAGACTTGCGATCGTGGACAAGCATATCGCGCAGGCCATTGGTACCATAGAGATGTTCCACAGACCGTCCGATGATGATTTTGATGGAGACGGACTGATCCGTCTGGATGTAAGAAGTGATTATGAGAAGTCCGAAGAACTGCAGGAGATACTGGAACTATTGATTCCACAGGCATACGATCTTCTGGATTGCAAGGAGATCATCACGAAGATCCCGCTTTATGCCGTGGAGCGTATCGATGCAGCGAAGAAACTCGGTTTCGAAAAGTCGGATCGTCTCCTGGTCGGTGGCGAAGACCGCTATGCCTACAAGGGCTATTGGGCCGTAAAGAAATAACAGAGAGACAGGGAAAATGAAGTACAGCATTATTGACTACGAGATAGTGGGAGAAGGTACACCGGTCCTCATCGTCCACGGCTGGGGAATCGACAGGACAACGATGCAGGCTGCCTTCGAACCGGTATTTTCTGAACTTGGCGGATACAAACGTTTCTATATCGATCTTCCGGGTATGGGAAGATCCGAACACGGAGATGTCCGTAACTCCGATGATATCCTTTCGCTCCTGCATGGCTTTGCCGTTGATGTGATCGGAGAAAGTTTTATTCTGGTGGGACAGTCCTATGGTGGTCTGCTTGCCAGAGGCTTCGTCAATCAGTATAGTGATCTTGTGAAGAAACTGATCCTTCTTGTGCCTTGCATCATCCCCGGAGTCAGACAGGGACGTGTCGAGCAACTTCAAGTAATGGAACGTGATGATGAACTACTATCCTCTCTTTCGAAGGAAGATTATGAGAGCTTTACTCTCATGAATGTGGTACTGACAAGGCCTGTCTGGGAGAGATATAAGAAGTACCTTATGCCGGCACTGGCCAGGGCGGACTGGGCGTATCTGAATTCGGATCTCGAGGGAAGTTTCTCGTATACTGTTGATGAGATGGAGCCGGTATCGATTCCGACTCTGATCATTGCAGCCAAGCAGGACACGGAAGTCGGATACAAGGATCAGTTTGACCTGATGAAGATCTATCCGAATTCCACATACTGTGCGGTAGAGAAAGCAGGTCATAACTTACAGATTGAACAGCCGGAAGTATTCGATAGTATTCTGAGATCCTGGCTGATCAGTCATTGAACTGATTACTTATCGAAGCGGAGAAAGCGTATGTTACCTACAAAGGAAGTAGCATTAGAGGAACTGAGAATAGCAGGAGAGATGAACCCCGGACCCTGGTCCAAGCATTCTCTGAATACCGGTATTGCAGCAAGAAATATCGCAGAGAAGATTCCGGGAATGGATTCTGAGAAAGCATTTATCGTCGGCGTACTGCATGATATCGGCCGACGGATCGGTATCGTCGATATTCCGACGCATGTATATGCGGGATATGAATACTGCATGCAGAAAGGCTGGGATGAAGTCGCGCGGATCTGCATGACGCATTCTTATCTGCTGATGAAGGATGAATTCACCTATGAACCGCAGACCGAGCATGAGAAGAAGATCAAGGAATATGTCTCGGCTACAGAGGCAGATGACTACGATAAGCTCATTCAGCTTTGTGATGCACTGGCAGTCGACTATGGATTCGTGATTTTGGAGAAGCGTTTCGTGGATGTGACACGCCGGTACGGAATCATGGAAGGATACATTAAAGGATGGGAAGTGGCTTTTGCCATCAAGGAAGACTTCGAGGCCAGAATGGGATGCTCGATCTATGACGTGCTTCCGGATATCGGTAAGACCACGCTCCTGACGCCGAAGCCCTGGTACCCGCCGAAGAAGTAAACGGAGAATAGGATGGACAGACCGAGTTTTGACAGCATAAAGGATTATTCGGAGTTTTGTAAGTATTACTGGTACAGAGATGAGCTGATCCGGATCTGTAAGGATCACGGCTTGAAGACCGCAAGCGGAAAGATCGAATTATATACGATCATTGAAGCGTATTTTGCAGGAGAGAAGATCCTGCCGGAAAAGAGGCCGGTCAGGAAGAAGAAATCTACCGTTACGGAGCTTACTCCGGAAACAGGATTGATCGAGTGCGGCTTTACTTTCGGTCCTCGGTTCCGGGAATTCTTCGAAAGACAGATAGGTGTACAACGATTCAAGTTCAATGTGGATATGGTAGCGACTGCGAAAGCCGTCAAGGAAAACGGCGATGAGTCATTCACACTGGGAGATCTTCTGGATATTTACTATGGCAAAAAGACCTATGCCACATATGATCGCTCTGCGTTACAATGGAATCAGTTCGTGAAAGATTTCTGTTCGGATCCCGCGACTGAAGTCTATCCGAAAAGACTGGAAGCCGCGGCACGGCTGTGGAAGATCGTGCGGGAATCGGACCAGGAGAAAGTATATACGCATATGATTCTGGAACAGCATAAAGACAGCCTGATGTAAGGCGCAGGAGAGAGTTATGAAAGTCATCGTATTAAGTCACGCTTTAAAGCAGAGAAACATAGAGAAGATTCAGGAAACGGCTGAGAAAGCAGGCGCACAGGTCTGCTTCGTGGAAGAGGAAAGAAAGATCCCTTCTGAGTTCCAGGACGCGGAAGTATTATATGGATTCGGCATGATCACAGCCAAGACGAGTACTGCCTTAAAGTGGCTTTGTGTGCCGTCGGCCGGTGTGGACTATATGATGAAGGAGGATGCTTTTGCCAATAAAGACTGCATCCTGACCAATTCTTCCGGAGCTTACGGTGTGACCATTGCGGAACATATCATTGCAGTCAGTCTCATGATGATGAGAAAACTGACGCTGACATATGAGGAATCACTTAACGGTGTATGGGGCCGTCCGAAGCCGCAGAAGTCTCTGAAAGACTGCAGGATCACGGTTCTTGGAACCGGCGATATCGGAAGTCAGTTTGCAAAAAGGGCAAAGGCTTTCGAACCTAGGACGATCATAGGTGTGTGCCGTAGCGGAAAGAGTACGGAACCAAGCTATGACCGTGTGGTATCCACCGCAGAACTGGATGCGATCCTTCCTTCCACCGATCTTCTGGTAATGAGTCTTCCGGATACACTGGAAACGAAAGGAATCCTTTCGAAGGAGAGATTATCTCTTCTCCCGAAGGATGCATATATCGTGAATGTGGGACGTGGCTCTGCTATCGATGAAGATGCCCTGGCGGATCTTCTGGATGCAGAATACCTGGGCGGTGCGGCACTGGATGTATTCCAGAGAGAACCACTTCGTAAGAGCAGTCGTCTTTGGAATACGAAGAATCTTCTGATCACGCCGCACGTGGCAGGCAATCTTACTTTGGATTATACGTTGGATACGAACGTGGATATGTTCTGTGAGGATCTGCTCAATTATTCGCAGGGCCTTCCATTAAAACATATCGTGGATAGAAAAAAGGGTTATTGATTGAGAGTGTGAACCGTAAGGAGGAAGCAGTGTATGAGCCAGAATGTTATGGTAACCGGTGCAGGTAAAGCAGTAGGATTAGGATTTAATCTGGTACTTCGCTATCTGGAAGCAGGGGATACGGTCGTAGCAACGATCCGTAAACCATGTCCGGAACTGGAAGAACTGAAAGAGAAGTATGGCGAGAAACTGATTATCCTCACCATGGATATCGGAAGCACACCCTCTGTTGAGCAGGCGGCCTCGGAACTGGGTGAAAAACTGGATCATCTGGATCTGATCATCAATAATGCCGTGTCGGTATCCCCCGACTGTGATAAGGGATTCTTCGATGCTAATCTCGATTACATCGCACGAACCGTCGATATCACGGCTGTAGGTGCCATGCGCGTCATTAAGGCTTTCTATGGCCTTCTTAAGAAGAGTGAGATGACGGCTTTGATCATGAATATCTCTTCCGAAGCAGGCAGTATCTCGAAGTGTTACCGCACCAATATGATCGATTACGGCATGGCCAAAGCCGCATTGAATATGGCTACGATGAATCTGGTAAACACCTTTAAGGATGATCGGTCCATCAACATCTTCTGCGTGCATCCCGGATGGATCCGTACAGACGGACGGGAAGATAATCCGGCGCCACTGTCTTCTTATGAAGCGGCAGGGATCCTGCAAGACCTTTTCGAGAAGAAGCGCAACGATTTTACCGGTCATCGGTTTATTACAAACGAGAACGAAGACTACCCGTTCTGAGACCGGCCGGATATCTCAATTTGTGCGTATACTGTAAGTCTAATCCTGCGTAAAGATTTAGAAGAAATGGTACAATATATCCTGGGATCGGATCGGTCCCTCAAGATTTCATGGAATCGAGGAAATGATTATGTTGGAAGTGTATTGCTACAGTAGATGTACGACTTGCCAGAAAGCCCTAAAATGGCTGGAAGCAAAGGGAATCGAGCACAAGGTCATCGATATCAAGGAAAACCATCCGAATGAGAAGAATCTTCGGAAATACTACAAAATGAGCGGACTTCCGCTTAAGCGTTTCTTCAATACCAGCGGCATCCAGTATCGTGAACTGGAACTGTCTAAGAGACTTCCGGATATGAGTGAGGATGAACAGTTTGCACTTCTGGCAAGCGACGGCATGCTGGTCAAGCGCCCTCTTCTGGTCGGTAAAGATTTTGTTCTGACCGGATTCAAAGAAACTGAGTGGAGCGAGAAGCTCTCTGTCTGAGTTATCACAAGAAAGACGAGGAAAGAATATGAAACTGTTTTTATGTGGCGGCGGATCTGGCGAGCAGACCGCGGCGGTCAATCGTGTATTTAATGCGGTCATCGACCACGATAAACCGCTTCTTTACATTCCTTTGGCCATGGATGAGAATGAACATTCTTATGACGATTGCTATGAGTGGATCAAGGGCGAACTGGCTGAGGTAGATGTGCCTTCTATCGAGATGGTCCGTTCTTACGAAGAACTGGCTGCGAAGAACCTTGCTGAATATGGATCGATCTTCATTGGTGGCGGCAATACTTTCGAACTTCTGAAAGGAATCAAGGACAGTGGTGCTTTTGCCAAGCTGCAAGAGTATATCCGCAACGACGGAGTCGTTATGGGCGGCTCGGCGGGAGCGATTATCTTCGGTAAGGATATTATGACGGCCATCGCTATGGATCCGAACGATGTAGAACTGGAAGATACCGCCGGATTCGATGTGCTGGATGGAGAATCTATCTTTGCGCATTACACCAATGAGTGGACCGAGGAGGCACACCAGCGTTTTACAGAGTTCCTGCAGAAGTATACTTCCGAGAATGAGTCGGTGTACGCCCTGCCTGAAGAAGATACGATCTTTGTTAACGGAGACCAGATTCAGATCATCGGCGACAGACCGTACTACTTCTTCGAAAGCGGAACGAGAGAAAAGAAGATGGCGGAGATGAGAAACGAACTCAAGGATAACGAGTGGCCTTTGGAATACATTGACCACGACCGTTGGATCGCGAGAGGTATCGTTTTCGATGAACAAGGCAACTTCTATTTCGTCCGTGCCGAGCGCGATGATCTTTTCGGAAAAGCAACCATGATCGAGACTCCCGGCGGCGGAGTGGAGAAAGGCGAGAACCTGAACATGGCGATCCGCCGTGAACTCAGTGAGGAACTTGGGGTTGAAGTGGAAGTGATCTGTAAGATCGGTGTGGTCAGTGACTACTACAACGTCATCCACAGACATAACCTGAGCAACTATTTTCTCTGCAAGGTGAAGTCTTTCGGAGACAAGCATCTGACAGAAGATGAGATCAATGACTTCCATCTTTCTACCTTGAAGATGACATTCGATGAGGCGGTGGCAGAATACGAGATGCGCAGGGAGACACCTATCGGAAGACTGGTAGCCAACCGAGAACTGCCGGTACTTATGCGGGCCAAGGCGATCATCGATACTCTTTGACAGGTGGCAATCAGGAGGAAATATGTACTTTGATGAACTGAAAAAGGGTATGACAGTAGAGACGGCACCGGCGGTGATCGAGAAAGAGAAGATGCTGGCATTTGCCCGGGAATACGATAATATCCCGCTTCATGTGGATGAGGAATACGCAAAGACGACCCATTTCGGGAGAATCATCGCGCCGGGCGTCATGTCCTTTATGGCGGTATGGGCGAAGTATCTGGATGTGGCTTTCTTTGAAGATGCGCTTCTGGCCGGAAAGTCTTCCAAGATCGAGTGGATGAAACCCGTGTTTGCGGAGGATGTCCTGACCGGTAAAGCAACCATCACGAATCTGGTTCAAAGAAGCGAGAAGAATGGTCTGGTGGAGCTGACGATCGAAGTATATAACCAATACGGCGAGCATGTCATGACCAATGTGACAGAGGCCGTTGTGAAGTGTAGAAAGAAGATCCTGGAGACCGAAAGGCTTTTCCTTCGTGAGATGACGATGAGCGATCTGGATGCACTCTATGCGGTGCTCGGCGATCCGGACATCATGCAGCACTATCCCTATTCCTTCGATGAGGAGCGTGTACGTGCGTGGATCGAGCGCAACATGAACCGTTACCATGACAATGGTTTCGGACTTTGGGCCGTATGTTTGAAAGAGAGCGGTGAGATGATCGGTGACTGCGGTCTGACACTTCAGAATATCGAAGGCGAGATGCTGCCGGAGATCGGATACCATATCCGTAAAGACCAGCAACGTAAAGGATATGCCAAAGAGGCGGCAGCCGCGGTGCGTGACTGGGCCTTCGCCAATACGGAGTATCCCGCACTTTATTCCTACTGCAAGTATACCAATGTCGGATCTTTCAAGACGGCGGAATCCATCGGTATGCATTTCGAGAAAGAGTACCCGGATGAGGCCAATAAGATCACGCACGTATCGGTGATCCGAAGAGACGAAATGGTATAATGAGAGGGCATCAGAACGCGATCCTGATGCAGAAAGAGAACGAAGAGCCGTGGGTGAAGAGAAAAAGAAGAAATCAGTAGGTCTGATCGTCCTGGATGTGTTGTTTTCTACTGCACTTGTTGTGCTTTCGTGCTATCTGACTTTCGGAATTCACTGGACGGAAATGTATATCGGGATCCCGATCCTGATCGGCGCGGCGATTGCGTTCTTCGTCGGATATGACCGGCTGGTCGCCTACATTCCGGTAGATGCCCCGAAAGCGGAGGCTCGATTATTCTTCGGTGCGATCGTAGGCTTAAGTGTACTGATCCAGCTGATCGGATTTGTTTATCTGCACTATAACTACGGAAACCAGGGCTGTGCGATCATATTCCTGTGCCTGGTGGAGTCCTTGAGTATCATTGTGATCTATCCGACATGGGATCAGATCAAATCCGCTAAAAGTGTGAAATGGTTCTGCAGACTGGCGATACTCGTACTGATCGCCATCGGCCTGTATTTGAACGTATATAGAAAATTCACGATGGCAAGCGCCATGGTAGGTGCATATATGCTTGTTGACTGTATGGCACTTTCCATCATGGCCTTCTCCAGGAGCAACAAGAGCGACAAAGAATCGAAAAAGGATAAGTGAAATGGAAAAGATATATCTGCCTGAAAGTATAAGAAAGATGGTCGAGGGTAAGGAGTATTCCTTCAATGATATGGGTAAGTCCGGATCGAAGGTCCTGATCTTCGATGATGCGGTGTTGAAGATCGTGAAGTTCCGGGAGAGAAACGAAGATGTGGTCAAGCTGATGCGATGGCTGGAGGGAAAAGTGCCGGCCCCTCGCGTGCTTGCGTACGAAAGAGAAGACGAGTATCAGTATCTGCTCATGAGCAAAGTGAAAGGCACCATGAGCTGTGATCCTTACTACATGAACCGCCCGAAAGAAATGATCCGTGCTCTGGCGGATGGCATGAAATTTCTCTGGAGCGTGGATATTTCCGATTGCCCGAGAATGATGGATCTGGATGTAGAACTGAAAGAAGCAAGAGTTCGTGTAGAGAATAATGATGTGGATACCAGTGACGCGGAACCGGAGACATACGGTGAAGGTGGATTCAAGGATCCGGAGGATCTTCTTTCCTGGCTGGAGACCCATCGCCCAAGTTGCGAGATGGTGCTTTCCCATGGAGATTACTGTCTGCCGAATGTGTTTATCGAGGATGGAAAGTTCTGTGGCTTTATCGATCTTCCGGAGGCAGGTGTTGCGGATAAGTGGAGAGATATCGCCCTTTGCTACCGAAGCCTGAAACATAACGCAGAAGGAACTTTCGGCGGGGATGTGTATCCCGATATCGATCCGAACATGCTTTTTACTGAACTGGGGATCGAGCCGGACTGGGACAAGATCAATTACTACATTCTGCTCGATGAACTTTTTTGAGGAGACGACTTCATGGAAGAGACAAAAGAAAAAAGAAATCTAAAGGTGATCAATCGTGATGTGCTGAAATATATGGCACTTTTTATGATGGGAATCGGTCACTTGATCACGTATATCGAAATCGGGCATGCCCTGTTCTTGCCGCGCGCAGTGCTTCGCTTCTTTGTCTTCGGACAGATGTTTGCACCTCCGATTTTTTTCTTTTTTATCTCGGAAGGATATATCCATACCAAATCTCGAAAAAAGTATGCGATCCGGCTTCTCAGCATGGCCCTGATCACACAGATTCCATTATACTTATGCCACTACTTTACTGAAGGGAAATCGCTCACGGCCATGTTTACATCCTGGAGTGTCTTGGCGACGCTGTTTATGGGGCTGATGGTGCTTATCGTATGGGACAGCAAATGGATGCTTCCTGTTCGTATCCTGGTCATGCTGGCCATCACGGCCCTGACCTGGGTGATGCAGGCAGAGTGGATGATCTTTGGACCGATTTTGATCTTTACATTTTATATTCTTCGTGAAAAGCCCATGATCCGCTATTTCGTTCTTTCGGTTTTACTGCTGCTTCATCAGTTTATTTGTAACGGCTTTTTCTTCGATCTGACATTTACGTCTTTCCAGTGGTTCATTCCCGAGATGATCGCCATCACGATGATCACGTTCTTCTATAACGGGAAGAAAGGAAGCTCTTCGAAGTTTTCTAAGTGGATCTTCTATATATTCTATCCGGCACATCTGCTTCTGATATTTGCCATCAAGATGTTTCTGAAATGAGTTTTATACTAGAAAGAGCATGATTTCATAGTGCCTCTGCTGCTATAATCGCCTTAGATATGAGGTGAGAAAAATGGATCTGATTCGATATTTTAGAGCAAAAGAGGGATGCACTATGAATATGCGAGAAGCACTGGATGCGATTGTTGCTTCCTGTGATCTGATCAACCGCACATTCGATAATTTCTGGGTGTGCTATGACGACTATCTTACGGATGAGATCACAAAAGAAGAAGCTGAAGAGTTCGGCCTTTTAGATCGAAATTCCGTAGAAGCCAGATTGAATGGCTATGCGTTCTGCGTAACCGATAAATATGGATGCGATCTTCTGAAAGTCTATCTGGATGTATATAAAAAGAAACAAACTTCTCAGTTTGCGAGATATGTATGTATCTATACTACAGACGGACATATCATCGACGACATTTTCAGTATCTGATGCGCCTTCCGGGTTGGGAAGGAGTATCATGAATAAATAGAAACACAAACTGCAGGGAGAAAGATACAATGAGTGAACTTACGATCCGAGACGCGAGAAAAGAAGACGCGAAGAGACTTTTGGAGATCTATTCTCACTATGTTTTACGAACAGCGGTCTCTTTTGAGTATGACGTTCCTTCGGAGGAAGAGTTTTCGCAGCGGATCGAGACGATCAGCGCCAAGTATCCGTATCTGGTCTGTGAGAAGGATGGAAAGATCCTCGGCTACGTGTATGCGAGCGCGTACAGTACGCGGGATGCGTATTCCTGGACGGTGGCAACTTCCATCTATCTGGATAAAGATTACCGAAGACAGGGCCTGGGCACACTTCTTTACGATGAATTGGAAAAAAGACTGAAAGCCATGGGGATCGTCAATCTCCTGGCCGGCGCCGCATACAGTGAAGAAGAGGACGAGTACCTGACACATGACAGTTTCAACTTCCACTCGAAAAAAGGGTATACTGAGGTTGCCCACTTCAAGACCATAGGCAAGAAATTTGACCGATGGTACGATCTGATGTGGATGCAGAAGAAGATTTGAAACAGGATTATTCTTTGGAGAAATACATATGAGCGATATAACCTATAACTACGAAAACAGAAATTATATTGTGACCGGTGCTTCGTCCGGTATGGGAAGAAGCTGCAGTGAGACGCTTCTTGCTGCCGGCGCATCCGTCTTCGGCATCGATCTTTCCGAAGGAACGATCCAATCCGAGAAGTATACCCACTACCAGTTGAACGTTGCAGACGAAGGCGAAGTAGAAAAGACGATCCGGGAGATCCTTTCCCGGTGCGGGAAGATCGACGGACTGGTTAATGTAGCGGGCGTTTTTGCCAACAACAAGCCATTCTACGAGCTGGATTCTGAATCCTGGAACCGGGTCATCGGAGTGAATCTTACCGGTACCTTCCTGATGTCGAAGTATGTATCCCGTTCCATGATCGAAAACAGAAGCGGCCGGATCGTGAATGTGAGCTGCATTCGTTCGACGATCTTTAAAGAGAATATGGCTGACTATGCGGCATCCAAGGGTGGTGTATCTGCTTTCAGTTCTGCGATGGCACTGGATCTGGCCCCCTTCGGGATCCGGGTCAATGCCGTGGCTCCGGGATTTATCCGGACCGGCATGACGGCAAAGGCTTTTGACGATCCGGCGATTGCATCCGCATCCGAGAAACTGATTCCGGTAAGCCGGATCGGTATTCCGGAGGATGTGGCATCCGTCGTGATGTTCCTTCTGTCGGATACGGCCGATTATGTTACAGGAACCACGGTATTCGTGGATGGCGGGTACAAAGCTAAGAAGTGAGAGGATATGAGAATGGATAACTTCGTAGATGAAAGAGATCATAAACTTCTGGAAAGGGATAGATATACTTTCTTCGTTCTGGGACGGATCCTTGGCGGAGATGTGCAACTGAGACTGACGGACCATGAGAAACTGATCCTTTGCTTCACGGGTGATCCGTATCCTGTCTGGATCTGGACACCGGACAGTGCGTCCTCCGAAGAGATGGAACGGGCATATATGCTGGCCAAGGAGAATGGTCTGGTTGGTAACGGGAAGCACTTTAATCTGAAATACGAACTGGCAGAGTACTTCATGAAGCGTGCGAAAGAAGACGGTGTCGAACTTTCTATCCTAACGAATATGTTTGCCTATGACTGCCCGGAGCCGATCAAGCCGGAGTCGCAGCCGGATGGCGGCATCCATACGTGTACGATGGATGACCTGGAGGATTTGCTGGAGATCATCAACTTTTTCCATCAGGAGACCGAAGTGGATCAGAAGGATGAGGAGAGCTATCGGAAAGATGCGGAAATGTTTATTTCTTCCGGGAAGACCTTCCTGTGGAAAGATGCGCAGGGTAACAGCGTAGCCAGCTGTAAGTATGCGCCGAACGGAGATATGGCCTCTATTAATCTTGTGTTCACGCATCCGCAGTTCAGAAGAAAGCACTATGCCGAGAATCTGGTATATCAGGTTTCCATGCTGATCAAGGAGCAGGGATATATTCCGATGCTGTATACAGACGCTGACTATGTCGCATCAAATGCCTGCTATGAGAAGATCGGTTATATCCTGCGCGGCAAGCTCTGTACGATCGGATAATAAGTGAGGTAGAGAGAATGGTTCATTTTGGTTTTTCCTATGTCGGGCTGATCTATCTGGTGATGCTGTTTGTACCCAATATCATCTGGGCGAAAAACCAGCCGGCCGATTACGAAAAGTATGTTCATAAGGAGAATAAGGTTCTTCTTTTTCTGGAAAGGATCGGCGAAGGACTGACCAGTGTCTGTGCGCTGGTATTTTCTGATCTGAACATCCGGGTGGAGTCGATATGGTTGCTGTGGCTTCTGGTTTCCTTCCTTCTCATGATCTTCTACGAACTGTACTGGATCCGGTATTTCAGAAGTCCCAAGACGATGACGGATATGTATTCAAGTTTTGCCGGATTCCCGGTAGCCGGTGCATCCCTTCCTTGTGTGGCATTCTTTATGCTGGGAATCTATGGAAGCAATATCTTCCTGATCCTTTCTTCGCTCATTCTTTCTGTGGGTCATATCGGTATCCATCTGATGCACAGAAACGAAGTCGTGGAGAAGAAAAAGCCCGGGAAGGTCATTCGTATCGTAAGAGTCGTGCTGCTGATCCCGGTGGTGGCCGGTTTGTTGCTGACGACTGTGACCATTGCAGGAAGAAACATCAACTGGTTCAGCCATCCGATCGATACATCCAAGGGAATCAACGAATCGGCCTATGTGCCTGTCGGCGGGCAGGAGTTATATCTTCTGATCCGTGGACGAAATGTTCAAAATCCGGTCATTGTATATATCCATGGTGGTCCTGCAGGTCCGGATTCCTTGATCTCACCTGTATTTACTGATCCCTTGATCGATGACTATACGGTCGTGTGCTGGGATCAGCGTGGATGCGGACGGAGCTATTTCCGAAATGCCGACCAGGATCCGAAGAATCTGACGGTGAATTTTGAGCAGGCCATAAAAGACACAGATGAACTGGTGGACTATGTAAGAACGAGATTTAACCAGGATAAAGTCATCCTGATGTGCCATTCCTATGGAACATTGGTCGGCACAAACTATATTCAGGAACATAGCGGGAAAGTGGCGGCTTACGTAGGTATCGGACAGTTCGTAAACTGCCGTGAATCGGACCGGCTGGCCTATGAAGATGCTTTATCGGTGGCACGGTCAAGAGGAGAAGATACATCGGAACTTGAAAAGACATATCAAGAGTATCAGGGTGGTGATTCGATCGTTGAATACATGGCACTTCGCAATGCAACATCCAAGTATCACCCGGCGAAGAATAAAGCGAATACACCGTTGCTTGCTTTGTTTTCCCCGTACACAGGTGTAAATGACATCCGATGGGTGTTGAAGCAGATCGATCTTGAGAAGTATCAGGAACTGGAGCGAGAGCTTTTTACGACGACATATTACTACGATGTGTATGAGCACTCGTTGGAGTTCGGTGTTCCGATGCTCTTTATCTCCGGGGAGATGGATTATGTATGTAATTGTCAGTTGACGAAGACCTTCTGTGATGCCCTGAAGGCGCCGCGAAAAGAGTTCTGTGAGGTAGAGGGCGGAGGCCACACACCTCATTACGAAACGCCGGAGTTATTCGCGAAGAAGGTATTGGATTTTCTTAAGCAGCAGTAGACGAGGAGTAAGTAATATGCGTGAAGAAAAAGAAGCAATTCGTGAGCATTATAATGCGGATCCGAAGAAAGAATGGGAACGACTAAAGAGTCAGCATCCTTACGAGAAATATATAACGATCCACATGATGGACAGATACATAAAGCCCGGCAGTACCATACTGGATATCGGAGGCGGACCGGGTCATTATTCGATCCATTATGCGAAAGAGGGTCATGAAGTGACTCTTCTGGACTTAAGCGATGAGAATGTACGCTTTGCGAAGAAGAAGGCCAGACAGTATGGCGCAAAGATCACAGCCATGCAGGGCGATGCCATGGACCTTTCCCGTTTCCCGGATAATTCCTTCGATGTGGTATTTCTGATGGGACCGCTTTACCACCTGATGGAAGAGAAGAGCCGGGTGAAGGCACTGAATGAGGCGAAACGAGTTCTTAAGCCGGGAGGATATCTGTTCAGCAGTTTTATCCTGTTATACGGCGGTGTGGTTTTCGGTCTTCGGGATTTACAGAAAACGATCGTCGAGGATGATAATCGATTAAAGTATCTTTTCGATGCGACGGCCAAAGACGAGAGTGCTTCTTTCGAGGCTTTTACCTTCGCTTACATGACGAATGTAAAGGAGGCAAAGCAACTGCTCGCTTCGATTCCCGGACTTCGGACGGAGACGGTTTTCGGACAGGAGAGTATCCTTTCCCCATACAAGAACGTATTGAGGGAAAGTTCCCGAAAAGTACGGCTGGCTTGGTATGATTATGCCATACGATTCTGCGATAAAGAGGATTACCTGACACATACAGAACATCTTATGATCGTGTCGGTAAAGGAATAACGCAGACGAATCACTTGTTGTACGATTCGGTGATCTCTTTGCAGTTTTTAAGAAAATCGATATTCAGCTTTCTCAGGCGATAGGACAGATAGCGCAGGATCAGGATCACTTTTGCCGGATCCGACTGCAGCATCTCTTCCAGGTCTTCCGGATAAATGGCTTCGATACGGGTATCGTCGGTTTCAGAAACAGCCGTGATACTTCTTGGTTCGCCGGTTGCCATTTCTACTTCGCCAAAGAAAGAGATCGCATTCTGCTCAGAGGTTTTCGCCTCGTCTGCCTGCCCACAGTTGGTATACATTCCGATCGTTCCTCTCTGAAGAACGTACATGCAATTTTCGATATCGCCTTCGTTATATACGATGGTGTCCTTCTCAAGGGCTTCCGTCTTATTCGACAGCGTGCCGAACAACTGTACCAGTTCTGCATGAAGTGCATCTTCGTTTGGCTCGTTGACTGCATTCTTGTTGGACTGATACATGCTGATATGTTTCTTGATCTTGGAGAAGAAAGAGTCACTTTGGGTATTGGTATTCGTTTCCCGTGCTTCTTTAAGAAGGGCTTCGGATTCATTGTAATCGTCGGTCATGAGCTGGATCCTTCTGCCGATGTGTCTCATGAGTAAAAGGATCTGTTCGGGATTCTCTTCGAAAAATGTGTTCATCTCATCTGCGGGGATCTCGATGACGGTCACGTTTCCTGTTGCGACAACTGTAGCATTTCTGGGATAGGCCTCGAGGATCGCCATCTCGCCGAAGTATTCGCCTGATTCAAGAACCGCGATCCGGAAAGGATTGTTCTTGTCATAATTCGCATAGACACCTGCTTTTCCCTCTGTGAGAAGATAGAAACTCTTGCCGATATCTCCCTCTTTGATGATCTCTTCACCATTCTTAAATGTCCTCTGCGATAAACTCATATTGCAACCCCTCCCAATACGATATTGGACATTTTCATGTCTGGTTTCATTATAGCATGATTCTCTTTTTCCCTACGCTGTTTTTTCAGTCGTAGTTGTTGTTTTTCTATCGGAACCATCGTCCGGGAAATTGTCTGTGAACTCCCAATGTTCTGCACCTGTATTCGTTCTTAGTCTGGTACGAAGCGCAGCAATCGTCGATCTGGGCTCGAGAAGCCATTCAAAAGCATTATCGGTATCTTTGTCACAAGTGGCACCTTTTACTTTGATCTGACTGTCTTGATAGAAAGCGTTATCAAACCAGACATACCAGTAAAGGACCTTATTCTCTGCAGGAGTCGTATTCTCATCCACATAGTCGATCTTGTATGCGATCACAGCCTTGTTCTGGTTATGTTCGGGATCATAGAATACACCCATTCCGGTATATTCGGCAGATACGAACCGGGTCTTATCCGGAAACGTTTTCTTAAAGTTATCCAGGAACGGCGCGATACCTTTTTTCGTACCCTCTATCATGCCATCTGTTATTTCATCCACAGTTCTGATCAGATCGTGCTTTTCAAATTCGGACGGGTCTTTACCATCGAAGGGGAGGTAAAGACTTTTGTCGATCGTATTCGATCGCACAGCATAGACACGGCCTAAATCTTGAGCGACCATTTCTGCATCCGTGAACCCGGCGTCTATGTACCAGTTATCAAAGAAGAGGTAGGACGGTACGGCCAAATGACCCAAAGCCATAAATCTGTCTCCGGCAGGGGATACAGAAAAGGCAACCGGGAAAAAGAACTGCCGCTTAACCGCTTCTTCGCCTGTGTTATCGGTAACCTGTATCTGATAGACTCTCTCGATAAATGAGTCGACGACTTCACCCGTACGGACGGCTTCCACATATACCATACCTACAAAATGAAATGCATCAACAGTGATCTTGTCAGCACAATCCGGATTGATGTCTTTCAGCTTCTTATCGAAAAAGGCCTCAGCCTCCATGTCCATGTCCGCGGTCACCTGTTCGCTCAACTCTTCAGGTGAATTGAACAACGCAGGTTTTTCTTCTTCGGCTTTGGCAGTACTATTAAACAATACGCCATTCAAAGCAAGAACGGTAATCGTTACGATTCCGGCCAGAAGCACGCCGGCGATAGAAAACAGAAGGACGAATTTACGCTTTTTCCGTGATCCGGAAGGAGCTTCTGCATTTGCCTTGTTGTCTGCGTCAGTGTCTGTCGGCGCAGGATTTTCGAACATCGGAGTAATTGCTACAGATGCCGGAGTAAGGAGCGGTTGCGGCATAGTTTCCGTGGTTTTTTGCACGTTTTCGTGGGTGTCGTTAGTATCCATTGCAGTATTCTCCCAAACCTTTCTTTATATAAAAATTTTACTATCTATTTTTCAGAGGAAATGACGGATTTGTAATAAAGAATTTCGTTGATGTCTACTGGATTATCGGAAAGACATCCAACTTTTTTAGAATATACAAGTGGTATATTTCCCCGAACGTGTGCCTGCGATAGAATAAATAGTGTGATTATTTTTCGGTGTGAGAGAAAAGAGGATGTGAAGATGTTGAGACTAAGACCGTATAAAGCATGCGATGCAGAAAAAATCGTAACCTGGATCTCGGATGAGAGGACCTTCGCGTTTTGGGGAGGAGCCCGCTTCGGTGCTTATCCGTTAAAGGCGGAAGACATGAATGAGAAGTATCTGAAGAACAACGGCGACTGCGTCGAAGCAGATAACTTCTACCCGATGAGTGCTTGCGACGAAGACGGCGTAGTCGGACATCTGATCATGAGATATATCCACGGAAACAACAAGATCCTTCGTTTCGGATGGGTCGTTGTAGACGGATCCAAGCGAGGAAAAGGCTACGGGAAGCAGATGATCCAGCTGGCGCTTAAATACGCTTTCGAGATCCTCCAAGTGGATACTGTTACCATCGGTGTTTTCGAGAATAACACTTCGGCATATAAGTGCTATCTTTCTGCCGGGTTTAGAGCGTCGACAGTGTGCGAGGATTCTTTTGAAGAAATCGAGGGAGAGACACTTCGCATCGTGGAGCTGGAGATCAGCAAAGAGGAGTGGAGGGAATAAACATGAATGTTTTCGAAGCTCTTTTTCAAAGACGCAGTTATCGTGGGAAGTTTAAGGATACACCTGTTCCGAGAGAGGACCTCCGAAAGATCCTGGAGGCGGGATTAGCCGCGCCTTCCGGTTGCAATAAGCAGACGACATCCCTCATTGCGGTTGACGATCCGGAGGTGCTTTCTAAACTCAAGGCAGTGATCGATCCGCCGGTTGCACAGACTGCGCCTGCCGCAATCTGTGTATTGACGCAGCGAATCAACGCATACCGTGACAGATGCTTCGCCATCCAGGATTATTCTGCGGCAATCGAAAATATGCTCCTGGCTATCGTGGAACTGGGATATCAGAGCTGCTGGTACGAAGGCCATATCACTGACGAAGACAGGATCGGAGAGAAGATGGCGGAGATCCTCGGCGTGCCGGAAGGATACGAACTCGTCTGCTATCTGCCGGTAGGTATTGCGGAAGACGAAGTGAAAATGCCGAATAAGAAAGAGTTTTCGGACCGCGCCTGGTTCAATTCTTTTAAGGGAGAATAAAAAACTTATGTCGTTTATGGAGAGATGGTTTCAAGGTTTTGGAGAAGGTCTGGAGAAGATGTCGCGTGAAGAGCGGGGACGGCTTTTTCAGGGGTGTGCATCCATGTGTGGAAAGGATGCACTGAAGTACCTGTATGCAGATCTTTTTGCGGAGTGTGAGGGCAATCTGGATTGCTTTTTCGGAAGACTGCATGAGCTTAAGAAGGTAGACGGTGTTGTGGTCATTCCGGGAAAAGAATATGAGATCCATTTTCTGTCCTGTGACTGCGATCTGCACACCAAAATGAATGTAAATACCCCCAAACTCTGCGAGTGTTCAAGACAGAGCATCACGTACTGGCTGGGACAGCTTCTGCCGGAGGAGAAGTTTCTGGTGGAAGAGATAGAGACGATCCTTGGAGGACACGAGAAGTGCCGCTTCCGGATCGTGAAGAAAGAGGACAATTATGGTGACGTTTAAAGAGATGGATAAGACCTGTTTTGAGATGTACGATCAGGTCGCCCAGAATGTGGAAGTAAAATCAGAGTACCGGATCAAGCGTGTAAATGGCGGTCTGGGCGGATTGATTCTGGAAGAAGTTCCGGTTACACCGTATGTGAAGGACCTGAGTGTCTATGAGAGGGCAACCGAGTATGAGCAGAATTTCGATGTCAGCAACTGGCATTTCTACATGGCATTTGACGGAGATATTCCGGTAGGCGCGGCGACGATCGCCGGTGCGAATCCGAATATCAATATGCTGAGCGGAAGAGCAGATGCATGCGTGCTCTGGGACATCCGTGTGGCAGATGCCTATAAGCATCAGGGTATCGGACAGAAACTTTTCGATATGGCAAAGGCCGGAGCGCAGGCGGACGGCTACAAGCAGATGATCATCGAATGCCAGAACAATAACGTGACAGCGTGCAATTTCTATAAAAAGCAGGGCGCGCTGCTGGGCAAGATGGATGCCTACGCCTACTACACCGATCCGGAAACGAGAGACGAGATCCAGTTTATCTGGTATCTTGATCTGTAATGGAGGAAAGAAATATGACGTGTAAATTTGTTCGGATCCAGGGAAGAGATAAGGCATATAGAACCCAGTACCCGAGAGGCATCTTTGCTATGGGCTGGCGCTTGATCCAGGATGGCAGCATGTCCCCTGAGGATGAGAAGCTTTTCCGCGACATCGACGATTGGTTTAAGGAGAATCTTCCGGAGCCGGTTCCGTGTCAGAATGGAGAAACGGTCATTACTTTCTTTAAGACCGAGACTACGAAAGAGATGCTCGAAAAGATCGCGCCGGCAGTGGCCCTTATGGATAAGTACGAGCAGCCGTACGATATCGTCTATACCAACTTCGTCGGCAACATCGTGTACGAAGACGAGTGGCAGATCGCGGTCCGTGTAGAAAACGGAAAAATGGTTTAAGTCAGGAGAACAATATGGAAATGCGAATCATCGAAAGCTGTGCGGAGTGCCTTTACGATAAACAGGCTCATCGCTGCAGCGATCCTTCTTATCTTACGAGAGTGAAGGAGATCATCGACAACCGAAAGCCGGAAGATACATCACCTTATCTGGTGTATCAGTTCAATCTCGAATACGAGAAACGCTTCGGAAAGAAATCTTCTTACAGCGAGGTCAAGAAGAAGTACAATGACCTTCTGCTTTCCATGGAGCAGTCTTTCCGTGCAAAAATCGAGGCCGCGGAGGATCCGCTTCTTCAGGCGCTCCTTTATGCACGGATCGGCAACTATATCGATGTGGCGGCCATGAATGTCATTAAAGAAGAGACCTTGATGGAGCTCTTCGAGAACGTGCAGAACCGTCCGCAGGAAGAAGAGGTGATCCGACATTTCGTCGCGGATTGCGAGAAGGCGAAAAGATTACTTCTCATCTCAGATAACTGTGGCGAGATCGTCCTGGACAAGCTCTTTATCGAGCAGTTGAGAAAGCGCTTCCCGGATCTTTCCGTTTCCGTACTGGTGCGTGGAGAAGAAGTCCTGAACGATGCGACAGTGGAAGATGCGAAAACCGTGGGCCTCGACCGCGTAGCCAATGTGATCAGCAACGGTCTTCCGATCGCGGGTACAGTCTATACGATGCTTCCGGATGAAGCAAAACAGGCAATAGATCAAGCAGATGTCATCCTGGCAAAAGGACAGGGAAATTACGAATCCTTGAGCCGGCAGGGAAGACATATCTACTTTTCTTTCCTTTGCAAATGTGAGTTGTTTACGAATCGCTTTTCCGCACCGCTTCTGACCGGAATCTTCTGCGAGGAAAGAGAGTAATAGAGATAACAGGAGAATAAAAATGGATATTGAAAAACTTAAGAAATACGATTGGAGCCGTGTATACTTCGTCATCGGCACTTCCTATGCGGGAAAGTCCACCATCGTGAAGAACCTGGCAAAAAAGCATAACGGCATCGCCCTGGAAGAGAACTACCATGATGCGAAACTTCCGGAGCTCGACAGTAAAGAGTTCCCGAATCTCTGCTATACCAGGGATCTGCAGGACTGGCACGAATTCATCCGCCGTACTCCGGACGAGTATTACAACTGGATCCAGAACGTTAAGAAAGAATGTGAGATCGTGGAATTCCAGATTTTGGAGGAACTCCTGCCGAAGCCGGAGAACCAGGGAAAACTGATCTTCATCGATACGAACATCTGTGTCGAGACTTTGCATCAGATCACGGACGACAAGCACGTGCTGGTAATGCTTTCAGACCCGCAGATCTCGATCACCCGGTTCTTTGACCGTCCGGACGCGGAGAAACAGTTCCTTTATAAGCTGATGCTCGAGGAGCCGGACCCGCAGGCGGCACTGGATAACTATAGGGAGATCCTGACCCGGATCTGCTCGAAGGAGAGCTACGACGAGCTGGAAAAGGCCGGATTCCCGATCATCTACAGAGATGAGAACAGGAGCGAAGAGGATACGGTATGTCTTGCCGAGAAGATCCTCGGGATTGTGGTATAATCTTTTCGGACAAAAACGAAAGGATCTAGTGACAACATGGGTAAAGCAAAAGACAACACGGTGAAACAAGAACGCAAGCTTACGGAAGCGGAGATCAAGAGAAGCGAAAACTTCAAGGTAAAAGAGGCGGCGCTCCTGGAAAAGGGATATACCCGCCATGACCTGACGATCTCCATCGAGAAAGCCAATACGGTGGGAGCACTTCTGACACTGCCCCTGGTAGGCGCACTCGTTCTGGCTTACTATCTCTATAACGGTGAATTCGGCATCATGAATGCGCTGCACGACAATCTGGTTCTGTATTTTATCGGACTGGCCGTCATTATGGTCTCTTTCGTGGTATGTGCCATTCTCCACGAAGGCATCCACGGTCTCATCTGGGGGGCCGGCGCCGAAAACGGTTATAAGGACATTGAATTCGGTTTCATCAAGGAGAAGATCACTCCGTATTGTGCCTGTCTTTCCCCGTTGAAAAAGCCGCTTTATATCTTTGGAGCATTGATGCCTATGACGATACTCGGTATCGTTGTAGGCGTCCTTTCTATTTTCCTCGGGAATGTAGTGATGCTGATCATCGGGGCTTTTCAAACCATGGGTGGTGCCGGAGATCTGCTTGTCACGTGCATGCTTCTAAAGTATAAGACGAAGGGCAAAGACGCCATCCTGATGGACCACCCGACGGACTGCGGACTGGTGGTTTTCGAGAAATAACAAAGAAAAATCAAGGTTTATCGGTTTTGGAAAAGGAGAAGAAGTATGGTACGGGAAGCGAATCGTGATGATCTGGACGGAATGCTGGAATTGTATTTGTTTCTTCATGAAACATGTGTGCCGGAGAGAAATGCACATCTGGCAGATACCTGGAACACCATTATGGAAGACCCTAACTACCATCTGGTCGTCAATGAGATCGACGGGAAGATCGTGTCATCCTGTACCTGTCTGATCGTTCCGAATCTGACACACGGTGTGCGTCCCTACGCATTCATCGAGAATGTAGTAACAAATGAGAACTACCGGGGTAAGGGTTATGCGACCCAGTGTCTGGATTATGCCCGCAATCTTGCCCGCCGGGAGGATTGCTACAAGATGATGCTCATGACAGGATCGAAAAAGGAGTCAACACTGCGATTCTATGAGAATGCCGGCTATGAGAAAGAAACAAAAACGGCATTCTACCAAAGTTTGTAAGTTCTTTTACAGAGGAAAAGAAACGTCATAGTAAGAAGGAGATACATATGAGTAAACACGTAGTAAAAAATGTCAGCCTTGCAATGATCCTTTGCCTGATGCTCGCGCTCTTTGCCGGGTGCGCCGGACCCGTGTCCCGAGCCAGACAGAAGGAATGGGTCGAAAAGATGAACGAGACTTTCAAGAAGGACGAATTCACCTATGCGGGACCGCATTCTGGAGAGTATGGCCAGGAGCAGTATATTGCTGACGTCAAGTCGAAGAAGTATCCGGAAAACAGAATCATCGTGAAAGAGTTAAACGGAAAGTTGCTGACAAATTACAACTCGATCCGTTATCGCGACGAAGCGGTTGACTATGTGAACGATTATTTCAGAGGTAGATTCTCCTGCGACAGCTACAAAGTGAAGTATGCTCCGGTTGATCAATTCGGACCTGTGATCGATTACTCTTTCGATGAGTACTACGATGAATGCTTCTCTTTTAACTGTGTAAGGATCGCACTGATCTCGAAAAACGGAAATTTCCCTTCGGATGAGGAGATTGCCGAGGAAATGTTAGCGATAGCAAAAGACCGAGATGAAATCTGTAGTTTATATGTTCATTGCATTAGGGATAAGGATGATGACTGGGTCCTGGATAGTGACAAGTACTTCGAACTGTACATGAAAGAGGAGCGAAAAGTAAACTATATTAGAGTCGCCCATGATGAAGGCAAAAAAACCAAGTTCGAAAGAATCATGGAAAACGTGACCTGGTGATCTTGCTCCATGCCAGTGACGATGTCCTTGTGTGTTCCGTTTCGCCGAGACTTGTAAAATCCTGAATCAAGCGTTATAAAGTATGAGGAAGAAAACGATAATCTTTGCGAAGAGGAGACGCATATGAAAAATCGTATAAGAAGAGTGTGTAGTCTGGGAGTGACACTGTGTCTGGTGATCACTTTTATTTCCGGATGTGTCGGACCTGTCGGAAGAGCGCAGCAGAGACGGTGGGTCGACAAGATGAATGAGGTGTTCAAGGATGACGAGTTCACCTACGATGGTCCGGCAAGCGGCGAATTGGGAGAAAAATCCGGATTAACCTATCCAAACTCGAAAAAGTATCCGCATAAATCTGTCGGAGTGAAGGAAGTCGATGGTCAACTTCTGACCAATTACAATTCCATACGCTATGAAGAGGCTGCAGAGGAATACATCTACGACTATTTCGAAGGTAAATTCGACTGCGACCGGCATGAGATCACGTATATGGTACGTGATGCATATGGCCCTTTGGTCGATTATTCTGAGAAGGAATACGTCAAGAACTGTGTGACGCTGAACCGTGTCAGGGTCGCACTGGTCAAGAAAGACGGAATTTATCCTTCCGAAGAGGAAATGGCCGAGAAACTGCTTTCCATCGCGAAAAAGCGTGATGAGGTCTGTGATATCACGGTGTATTACATGACGGAGGCATCGGACAGTACAAACTGGGTAAAAGAATCCGATGTATACTACACATTACACATGACCGAGCCTCGCAAGGTGGAATATATCCGTTCGTATTATTTCCATCATAGCGAAGATAATAACGTCATCGTGGAAAATCTGAGCTGGTAAGAGAAACACTTTCTGCCGCACGAGGAAGCCGATATGCATTTTGTAGACGCCAAGGGAATACTTACCAGCAACAATGGTACCGGTATGAATATCTACCGAGGCTGTACGCATGGCTGCATCTACTGCGACAGCAGAAGTGTATGCTACCAGTTTACCCATGATTTCGAAGATATCGAAGTGAAACAGAATGCGCCGCAGCTTCTGGAACTGGCGCTTCGAAGTAAGCGCAGAAAGTGCATGATCGGTACCGGTTCTATGTCGGATCCTTATATGCATTGTGAAGAGAAGCTGGGGCTGACGCGCCAATGTCTGGAGATCATAAGAAAGTATGGCTTCGGCTTAGCGATCCAGACGAAATCAGACCGGATCCTGCGGGATATCGATCTTCTCGATGAGATCAATCAATCGGCCAAATGCGTGGTACAGATGACGCTGACGACATACGACGATGATCTTTGCAAGATCCTGGAACCCAATGTATGTAACACCCGCCGTCGGATCGAAGTCCTGGAAAAGATGCAGGAAAGAGGCATTCCCATGGTGGTGTGGATGACACCGATCCTTCCGTTTATCAATGACACAGTGGAAAATATACGGCCGATCCTGGATGCCTGTGTGCGTCTGGGCGTTAAGGGCATCATCTGCATGGGTATGGGTGTGACGATGCGGGAAGGAGACCGAGAATACTTCTATGCTGCACTGGACCGGCATTTCCCGGGCGTGAAAGAAAAGTATATCCGGACTTATGGAAATGCCTATGAACTCCCCAGTCCCAATTCGCCACAGTTGATGGATCTTTTTCGGAAAACCTGTCAGGAACACGGGATCCTTTATCACCCGGAGGAGTGCTTCCGGTATCTGAATACGCTTCCTGAGAAGTACACACAGCCGAGTCTTTTCGACCTGTAAGTCGCGCGTTGAACCGCTGTGCCATATGGTAAAATGGACACATGAAGTGTCGAAGAGGAGGGTGCGGCTATGAAAGTTATCACACTAGGTAAGACAGGAATCACAACACCTCAGAATGCTTTTGGCGCGTTACCGATCCAGCGTGTGGATCTGGATATGGCCAAGCAATTGTTGCGCCGGGCCTACGAAGGCGGCATGACCTTCTTCGATACGGCGAGAGCCTACTCGGACAGTGAAGTGAAGATGGGCGAAGCTTTCGACGGCATGCGGGACAAGATCTTCATCGCCTCAAAAACCATGGCGAATACCCCGGAGAAGTTCTGGGAGGACCTGCATACTACCCTTACCAATCTCAAAACCGATTATCTGGATATCTATCAGTTCCATTGCGCCAAGCAATGTTTTGCCCCGGGAGACGGAACCGGTATGTATGAAGCCATGCAGGAAGCGATCCGGCAGGGAAAAGTGCGTCACGCGGGCATTACGGCCCACCTGATCGGTGTCGCGGAAGAAATCGTGAAGAGCGGTCTGTATGAGACGCTTCAGTTTCCGTTCTCCTATCTTGCATCCGATCGCGATATTGCGCTGGTAAAGGCCTGCCAGAAAGCGGGTATGGGCTTTATTGCCATGAAGGGCCTGGCCGGCGGTCTTCTGACCAACAGCCGCGCATGCATGGCCTTTATGAGTCAGTACGAGGCCCTGCCGATCTGGGGGATCCAGCGGGAAGAAGAACTGGAGCAGTGGCTGTCATTCTTCTCCGAGCCTTCGGAAATGACCGAGGAGATCCGGGAGTTCATCGAGGCAGACAAGCAGCATCTTTCCGGGGATTTCTGCCGAGGCTGTGGTTACTGTATGCCCTGTACCGTGGAGATCCAGATCAGCCAGTGTGCCCGTATGTCCCAGTTGATCCGCCGTGCACCGTCTGAGAACTTCAAGGGCGAATTCTGGCAGGGAGAGATGGCGAAGATCGAGAACTGTATCGACTGCGGTCTCTGCAAAACAAGGTGCCCCTATGGCCTGGATACACCGAATCTTCTTCGCAAGAACCTGGCAGATTATAAGGAGATCATCGCAGGAAACGTAGAAGTATAATGTGGCAAAAGAGACCGGAACGTGGTTCTCGTCTTTATCTTTCGTCCAGAGGCGCCATGAAGACGCGGTGACGCTTGAAGTAGCAGACTTCCCGGATTCCCAGTGACTGCAGATACAGGGAGAAGTCCGTGATGGCCGTGCCGAGATTCTGCGGAATATGGGCATCGGAACCTAAGGTGAACAGCTTTCCGCCCATCTGCATATATCTCTTCAGGATCTCCGGGTCCGGCTTACTGTGGCGCTTCACCGGAGTTGCAGTGTTGATCTCAAGAGCTTTTCCCTTAGAAATCAGGGCCTCAAACAAACGGTCAAATTCCTTCGGACAATCCTGATACAGGATCTCTTCGTCCTGGTTCGGATTGAATTTGTTGACGTAATCGAAGTGAGCGGCAACATCGAAATGATCGACTTTCTCCGCCATTTCGGCCATCTGGGCAATGTATTCCCGGTTTCTGTCCTGCGCGGATAGAACGTAGGCTTCCTTACTGAAGAACAGATCAACGCCACGGAAGAGGTGATTGCTCAGAAGGACAATGTCCAGATCCTTGTGCTGGGCGAATTTGTCGATGGCTTCGGCAGTATGGGTCTGATAACCGAACTCCACGCCCTGAAGAAGCTGGAGCGTCGGGGGACAGAGCTTGCGCCATTTGCGGAAGGCGTCACTATATTCCTTGAGGTCGAAGGTCTGGATGTTATCGTTGGGATCCGGATTGTCATACTCGAAATGCTCCGTGACGGCCACGATGTCCAGATTGCGCTTGACCGCAGTGGAGATCAGCTTGTCGATGGTCATCTTCGCATCCGGTGAGAAATGACATGTATGATTGTGTACGTCTGTACGCATATCCGCCTCCCAGGTAGAAATACGGGCGAAAGACGTGAAATCTTTCCCCTTGGACCAGAATGGTTCATGAAAATTATACTACAACGAGATGATACAAAGAACCTGTCAACTGAAATTCACTCATTGTTGATTCGTTAAGTGAAGCAATTGAGCCATTTCGTCATTGACCGAAAAGGAAAAGAATGATACCATTTCCCGTGAAGATTTTATACATGCGGATGTGGTGAAATTGGCAGACACGCCAGATTTAGGTTCTGGTACGAGAGTGTGCAGGTTCAAGTCCTGTCATCCGCACCAAAAGAAATGAAGTTACCCCCATTCTTTGTACAGATGTGCAGGGAATGGGGGTATTTACGTTATCAGGATCATGCCGCTTATCATGATCGCGAAAGCAACTAAGAAAGAAATGCCCGGTAATTCCCGAAAAAGCACTATGGATAATAGCGCGCCTATGAACGGAGTAATGGCATAGTACGAACTGGTTTTGGCCGCGCCAAGGCTCCGTTGGGCAGATACATAGAAGTACACAGAGAGTCCGTAAGCGAAAAAACCGAGAATGAGGGCTCCAATCACAAAGAAAGATAGATGGATCTCTTCCTGCAGTATATGTGATACAAGGAGTGCACCGGATCCTGAACCAATACCTTTGATTACTACTATCTTAGAAGGATCGCATTCGGAAAGTTTTCTGGTGCAGTTGTTCTCGAATCCCCATGAAATGCAGGCCAGAAAAGCGAATACTGAGTATGGACTGAAGGAAAGTGATTCCGTTCCTTCAAAGGACAAAAGAAGGCTGGAAACCGTGATCAGCGTGATACCGAAACACAGCTTTCCGGATATCTTTTCGCGGAAGAGAAAATAAGCGATCAGAGAAGTCGCGACGATCTCGAAATTGTTGATCAGTGAGATGTTCGCGGCAGAACACTTTGATAATCCAATCATGAGAAGGACCGGCGCGGCGATATCCAGGATCACCATGACGGTAATATATGGAGAATCTTTTTTGCATATCATTCTGAACGTACCGGTATTCTTCTTTGCGTGGCTCACCGGAAACATCCCGATGCCGGCTCCCAGATAAAGTAGACCGGCCAGAAATGACGGAGGAATCTGTGTCATTAGGATCTTTGATATCGGGGTACTCAGTGCATAGAGGATAGCTGCCAGGATGGCGAATAGAACCGGCCTCGTTTTTTTGTCTGTCATGTTTTTTGTAAGATGACAAGCTGCCCGTATTTGCGTTTTTTGATGGCCACTGTCGAGAATCCAGACTTGCTGAATCTTTCAGAAATCTCATCACTTGAGAAAAACTCACCGTTATATCTTTGTGCGAGCCGGTTGATCACTTTTCGGATGATCTTCGGAAAGTTCGGATCGGCAATATAGAGCAGTCCGTCAGGTTTCAAGATCCTTTGCGCCTCTCTTTCAAAAGCTTCTTTATCCGGAAAATGATGATACGCCATACATGCGGTAAGAACATCAAACTGATTTTCGGTATATTGTGTGTTTTCGCATGAGCACTGCCGGATATCTGCGTCAGGACATTTGTTTCTTGCGATCTTCAGCATTTCCGGTTCGATATCGATCCCATGGGCTGAAATGTTTTCCCGATCTGAAAGGGTCCGCAATATCGTTCCCGTACCGCATCCGACATCCAGTACTTCAGCGGAAGGTGACAGTTCAATGTTGTCATAGATCAGCCTGTAGAAGACCTTGGAAAGCTTCCCTTCGAAGTGGTCATCGTATTTGTCGGCTCTTTTATCAAATTTGAAATCGCGTTTCTCCATAGTAAACTCCTTTGAAAAAAATATCGAACATCGTGTTCGATATCATGATATAATTGAAGGGTAGTAAAACGAAGAGCAGATTCCGGAATCTGTTCACTACTGAACAAAAGAGACAAAATTGTACGGTAATTGCTTATGGACAGAAGACAGCAGAAAACAAGGAATGCCATTTATGATGCCCTCTCGGAACTTCTGAAGAAGAAAAGGTTCGAAGACCTTACCGTGCAGGACATCATCGATGAAGCCAATATCGGAAGAAGTACATTTTATTCTCACTTTGAGACGAAGGATCAGCTTCTTGAAGAGATGTGCCGTGAGATGTTCGAACACGTCTTTTTATATGATCTGGCGCCGGAAGCCGGACATGATTTCTCCGGCGGTCACAAGGGAATAGCGGAAAGACTGACGCATGTTCTTTATCACATCTCGGAACATAAGGAGAATATCTCGGCAATATTAGGCGGGGAGAGTGAGCAGACATTTGTCAGATTCTTCCGTGAATATTTGGAGGATGCTTTTGACGATGTTCTGGGACACGGGAATATGAAGATTCCAAAGGATTTCCGGAAGCAGTTTATTATCGGAAGCTTTGTGGAAACAGTCAAATGGTGGATAACTGCGGGATTAAAACTCGCGCCTGAACAGGTCGTTGAGTATTATCTTACGCTCATCGGTGGAGGTGCGAAGTGAAGAGAATAGCAATTATTGGTGACTACAATCCTAAGGAAGAAACACATACCCTTATCTTGAGATCCATCGAAGATATTCAGAAAGAACTGAATGTTGATCTGAAAACGCAGTGGATCGGAAGCGATGAACCGGCAATATCTAAGAAGAACCTAAGCGAATTTGACGGTTTTTGGTTCTCTCCGGGATGCCCATATAAGAATACTAAGAATGTTTTGGCGGCAATTCAATATGCAAGAGAAAACAGAGTGCCTGCGTTGGGAACGTGTGCCGGATTTCAACACATGGTCATTGAATTTGCACGTAATGTGTTAGGTCTATATGGAGCAGACAGCGTTGAAAATGACCAGAAATGCGCAGATGCGGTGATCGAAAGATTAGCTTGCTCATTAATGAAGCAGAAGGAACAACTGAAGATATCCGATCCCGATACGATCCTCGGACGTACAATGGGCGAAGACGAATTCATCGGAGAATATCGATGCAATTTTGGCTTTAATGAAGCGTATCACAGTGCTTTTCGAGATAGCGATGTGATCGCGGCAACAGTACAGAATCATGACGGATTTCTACGAGGATTCGAGTTAAAAGAGCATCCTTTCTTTGTAGGTACTCTTTTTATACCCCAACTGGATTATAAAGGGGACGGTCCATACAGGATCATCAGGTCGTTTATAGATGCTGTCGGTGTTCATGGAGAAAGCGAGAAAAAGATTCGAGAGCTTACCGGCGCAAACATGGATATTGATCTGGTCAGTGAGTTTCAGATTGACAGAAACGACGCTTGTGTATACCATTATCCTATTAACATAGTAGGTAACTGAAACAACATGATGAATGAATATGAATCATGAAAGGATGGAGAGTATGAAAATCATAGAAACAAAGAAGGCACCTGCAGCAATCGGACCGTATTCCCAGGCCATCGTTAACGGCGGACTGGTCTATACATCGGGACAGATCCCGATCGATCCGGCTTCGGGAAGCATCACGGAGACGACGATCGAAGGTCAGACAGAGCAGGTTATCCGGAATCTTCAGGCGGTTCTTGAAGAGGCGGGAAGTGGTCTGGATAAAGTCGTGAAGACGACCTGTTTTCTATCGGATATCGGTAACTTCGCTACATTCAATTCAATCTATGCAAAGGCATTTACGGGAAATCCGGCAAGAAGTTGTGTTGAAGTGTCAGCTCTTCCGAAAGGAGCCCTCGTGGAGATCGAGGTCATCGCTGTGATAAGTGAAGATTATCTCGGACGATAAAACGCCGGTATTTTTCAAATATGTACCCGGATGATAGCATGAATGCATAACATCCAAATCAGTCTACGAACTTGTTCGCGGAGGAGTAATGCTAGTTAGGAAAGCAACAATAAAAGATGCAGATAAGATAAGCAAGCTGGAGGCAGGTTCTTTTCCTAAGGAAGAGGCGGCCTCCTTATCTGCTTTTCGAGACCGTCTGCGCGTGTATCCGAATCACTTTCTGGTAGTGGAAGAGGATGGTGAGATCCTGTGCTGTGTCAACGGTCTGGTCACGGATGAGAAGGATCTGACGGATGAGATGTATTCATCCGCGGATCTTCACGATGAGAACGGGAAGTGGCAAATGATTTTCGGGGTGGCGACGCATCCGGATCACCGCCGGCAGGGACTTGCTTCCGATATCGTCAGACGATTTGTCGAATATGCCCAGAAGGAAGGAAGGCTCGGAGTCGTTCTTACCTGTAAGGACTATCTGGTTCACTTCTATGAACGGCTCGGATTCGTAAATGAAGGAGTTTCCGGATCGGCGCATGGAGGGGTCACATGGTATCAGATGCGACTGACTTTCCCGCGTTGCGAAGTATCGACGGAATCAAGAAGTGATGACTGACATGAAGAAAGATATAGAATACCAGATAATTGATACGGTCGACGGGATCGACTTTGAGGAAGTAGCTGAAATCCTTTCTTTCTATGGGTTGAGCAATCTGGATGCGAAAACACAGAGGACCGTATTTGAGAACAGCTATGTAACGATTTTCATCAAAACTGATGAAAAATTGATTGGGGTCGGACGAGCCATATCTGATGGTATCACGCATGCCGCGATCTTTAACATTGCCGTGAGAGATGAGTACAGAGGTCACGGGATAGGTAAGAGAATCGTTGACGAGATCTTGAAAAGAGTAGAGGGATGTAACGTTACCTTGTATACACACCCGAAGCACATCGGACTATATGAGCATTGGGGATTTAAGAGACTTAAGACGGCTTATGTCATATTTCATGATGAGTCGCATTATAAAGAAGCGGGTTTTATCGACTGATTCGTCTTCTTTTGCAGAATAACTCTTGACTTAGAGTTAACTCCAAGTTGTAGAATGAAGTTGTGATCAGGAAAATTCTGCAAGGAGGAGTAAAACATGTTAGGTAATTTCAGTTATAAGAACGCAACAAAGCTCTATTTCGGAGATGATTCACTTCAGTTTTTAAACGAGGAACTTCCGAAATACGGAGAGAACGTCCAGCTCATCTATGGCGGCGGTTCGATCAAGAAGAACGGTCTCTACGATGAGATCGTGAAGATCCTTAAGGATAACGGAAAAACGATCGTGGAGGATGGCGGTGTTATGCCGAATCCGACGGTCGAAAAGCTCCGTGAAGGCATCAAGATCGCGCGTGACAACAAAGTCAATCTGCTTCTTGCGGTAGGTGGCGGTTCCTGCTGCGACTACGCGAAGGCGGTATCCGTTTCCGTTCACTGTGACGAGGATCCATGGGACAAATACTATATCCGTTTTGAAGAGCCGACATGTGAGATCGTTCCTGTCGGATGCGTGCTGACTATGGCCGGAACGGGTTCCGAGATGAATGCGGGTTCCGTCATTACGAACCATGAACAGAAACTGAAGGTCGGCCACGTTTTCGGTGAAGAAGTCATGCCGAAGTTTTCGATCCTGAATCCGAAATATACTTTCTCTCTTCCGAAGAGACAGATGGTAGCGGGTATCTACGATATCTTTAATCACATCTGCGAACAGTACTTCTCAGGTGAAGACGATAACACGAGTGATTATCTCTCGGAAGCTCTGATGAAGTCCGTTGTACACAGTTCTCTGATCGCGATCGAGAATACGGAGGATTACGAAGCAAGATCCAACATCATGTGGACAGCGACATGGGCGTTGAATACGCTTATTGCAAAAGGTAAAACTACGGACTGGATGGTCCATATGCTCGGCCAGGCTGCAGGCGCTTACACCGACGCGACCCACGGTATGACATTGTCTGCCGTATCTCTCCCGTACTATCGATTCATCATGCCATATGGCCTAAAGAAGTTTGTCCGCTTTGCAGAGGAAGTATGGAATGTTTCTCCTTCCGGAAAGACAGACGAACAGATTGCGGAAGAAGGTATTCGGGAGATGGAGAAGTGGATGCGTAGAATCGGTGTCGCGATGAGTCTTTCCGAACTCGGAGCTACAGAAGACATGATCGATGGAATCGCCGACGCGACATTCATCCTCGAGGGCGGCTACAAGGTGCTCACTAAAGATGAAGTGAAGCAGATCCTTAAGGAGAGTTTGTAAGGTGATAATATGGTAAAAAGACTGGTATCTATTATCTGCTGCCTGAGTATGGTGGATATGCTCGGGGCCTGCAGTAAGTCCACCAAAGAGAGCAGTTCTTCCGAAACAACTACATCGTCTACGGCAGTAATTGAGACGACAGCGGAAGAAACGACGACTCAGGCATCGGACACTACGGCAACAAGCAGTGAAGACGAAGTAAAAGAGCGGATCGAGAGCATGAAAGAAGAGAGCAATATGGTACTTAAGATCAATGATCAGACCATTAAAGTGGAATGGGAAGAGAACGAATCGGCTGCTGCCCTTAAAGACCTGTGCTCGAGTGCTCCGATAACGATTGAAATGTCGAAGTACGGCGGATTTGAACAGGTAGGATCGCTTGGAACAAGTCTTCCGAGAAACGATGAGCAGATGACAACTTCACCTGGCGATATCGTTCTTTATTCCGGAAATCAGATCGTAGTCTTTTACGGCTCGAACTCCTGGAGTTACACCAGACTCGGAAAGATACAGGGTATGAGCGAAGCAAAGCTTACAGATCTTCTTAGCTCAGCAGATGTGACGATTAGTATCAGTCTTTAATCGGAGGTAATGACTATGACAAAAGCATTAGTAGCATATTTCAGCGCAAGTGGAGTCACGGCAAAGGTAGCAGAAAATCTTGCCAAAGCAATCGGCGCAGATCTTTATGAGATCGCTCCGGAGGTTCCATACACAGACGAGGATCTGAACTGGATGGATAAAAAATCCAGAAGCACAGTCGAGATGAAAGACAGATCCTGTCGTCCGGCCATCGGAACGAAAGTCGAGAACATGGAGCAGTATGACACGGTATTCGTAGGATTCCCGATCTGGTGGTACAGGGAACCGTCGATCATTGATACTTTTATGGAAAGCTACGATTTCAGTGGAAAGACAGTTATCCCGTTTGCCACATCCGGAGGATCGGGACTTGGTGATTCTTTTAAGAACATGCAGGCATTAGCTCCGGCATCAATCGTAAAGGACGGTAAGAAGTTTGCTCCTTCCACATCAGAAGTAAGTCTTAAGGAGTGGGCGGAACAGTATATCTAAGTATCAAAAACCTGGGGTATGAAACCCGGAAACTATTGAGAATCGGACGTGGTTACATTTAGTCCTGTCATCCGCAACAAAAGAGGTGAAGTTCCCCCCATTTTTGTACAGCGATGTACAATGAATGGGGGGAACTTCATATGTGTGGTATTATATGTTGGAAAACAAATGTGTCTGTTATACAAGGAGAATTACTATGCGAAAAGCACTATGCGTTTTTCTTTCGTTTGCTATGATCCTCGCGACGGGATGTTATCGGAAAAAAGATGATATGCCTTACGGTTATAAGACGGCCAAAGAATATGCAGAGGTCTGGTGTGGACCATGCAAAGAGATCGACAGTTATACGGCGGCAGAACATGATGACGGATCAAAAGTGAAGATCACGGTTCTGGAAGATAAAGAATACGGGTTTACTTATCGCGTCGAGGCGCTGAACACTGCGCAGCATAAAAACGATTGGTCCTATGTGAGTGGTGAATTCGATTACGAATATTTGAAAGTATTCTTGGAAGAAACGGATTATTCAGAACTCATCGATAAGTATGATCTGAGGATCGAGCAGAGCCAACTCGAGCCGGCTAAAACAGAAGGGATGGTCATGCCCTATAACGCAACGATCAAATTCTATTCGGATCAGGTCCTGACTATGGAACAACAGGCTGAGATATTCGATTATACATATTCTTCACTGGAAGAATTCGATAAGAAAAGGCAGCACTTCACAAGAACGTATTCATGCACCAGTGTGTACATGCATATCTTTTGCAAGCCTACCGAGAAGGAAGAGGCAACCGGCAAGAAATACGGAGGTGAATCCGGCAGATACGGATACAAGTACAAGAAATGAACCTTTAATATGTAGCAACGTATAGTTGTCATATAAGAGGTGAAAATATGGAGAGATAGATCTTTACAATGCGTACCGAAAAAGAAATGATGGATTTGATTCTTGCTACTGCGCAAAATGATGACAGAATTCACGCAGTATATATGAATGGCTTTCGGATGAAGAGTGGAAGACCTATTTCAGTACGTATTGTGGAGCAGATGCTGAGCAGATGTGGACGGCTGTTGATACTATGTGTGATTTATTTGAAGATACTGCTTTGATGATCGCTGAAAAGAATGGTTTTGATTACAACAGTACAGAATCATCGAATTGCCGAAACTTTCTTATTAGAGTGAGACATGACCAGGTTTGATTGACAGAAACGGGATTTGTGTATACCATAATCCTATTAATGCAGTAGGTGAATGAAACAGCATGGTAAACCGATTTTCAAGAACTGAATTATTACTGGGAAAGCCCGCGATGGAACATCTGGCTGAATGCCGCGTTGCGGTATTCGGTATAGGCGGAGTCGGTGGATATGTGTGTGAAGCACTGGCTCGAAGCGGTGTAGGTGCTTTTGACCTGATCGACGATGACAAAGTCTGCGAATCAAATATAAACCGGCAGATCATTGCCACCAGTAAGACAGTCGGCAGATATAAGACAGAAGTTATGCAGGAACGTATTCTGGACATCAATCCGGATGCGGAAGTGAACACCCATACATGCTTTTTCCTTCCCGAAAATGCTTCGGATTTTCCCTTTGATAAGTACGATTATGTAATCGATGCTATCGATACTGTCACAGCTAAGATCGAACTGGTCATGCAGTGCCAGAAAGCCGGGGTACCGATCATCAGTTCAATGGGCACGGGTAATAAACTGGATCCGACGAAGTTCCGTGTGGCCGATATCTACAAGACCCAGATGGACCCTCTGGCAAAAGTTATGCGCCGCGAATTGAAAAAGAGAGGCGTGAAGAAGCTGAAAGTCGTCTATTCGGAAGAGGAGGCGATTCGTCCGATTGAGACTGGCGACAACCAGGATGACGGTAGCACTGCTTCCGAAACAGATCGCCCTGGCAGTAAGCGCAGAGCCACTCCCGCAAGTACCGCCTTTGTTCCTTCTGTTGCAGGATTGATCATTGCAGGAGAAGTCATCAAAGATCTGACGAGCGAATATGGAAGGAACAACAATGAATAAATCTGTACATGATCTGACAGCAGAACAGCTGAAAAAATACGATGACCTGAAAGAACTGCTGAAAAGCTACGGAAGTGTAGCCGTTGCTTTTTCAAGTGGTGTTGACTCGACATTTCTCTTATATGCGGCAAAAGAAGCCCTGGGTGACCGGGTCATTGCTATATCTGCGAAGTCCTGTTCCTTTCCCGAAAGAGAACTGAACGAGGCAAAAGAATTCTGCCAGGCGCATCAGATCCGTCATATCATATTCGATTCCGAAGAACTGGATATCGAGGGCTTTTCACAGAATCCCAAGAACAGATGCTATATCTGTAAACGCGAGCTGTTTGAGAAGATCATTAAGATCGCAGCGGAGAAAGGCATCACGGTGATCGCGGAAGGATCCAATCTGGACGATAACGGAGACTATCGCCCCGGTCTTCAGGCTGTCGCTGAGTTAGGGATTAAGAGTCCTCTTCGCACCATCGGTTTTACTAAAGACGATATCCGCGCACTTTCCCGGCATCTTGGTCTGCCGACATGGGAGAAACCGTCCTTTGCCTGTCTTGCTTCCAGATTTGTTTATGGAGAGACTATTACTAAGGAAAAACTCGGAATGGTGGATAAGGCAGAACAACTGTTACTGGATCTTGGATTTCATCAGGTGCGCGTGCGCATTCATGGTACCATGGCAAGAATAGAGATCCTGCCGGAGGAGTTTCCTAAGCTTATCAGTGATGACGTCCGTAATAGAGTCACGGCAGCATTTAAATCCTTTGGATTCACCTATGTCTCAATGGACTTGATTGGTTACCGGACCGGGAGCATGAACGAAGTGATCGAGACCTTGGGGTAAAGACGGTGAAATGGAACTGGCAACCTTTGAAAAGTTATCAGGTCATATAAGTCTTATTCAGTGATTCATCGAAAAACTTGCAGCGGATTATCTTGTCATCGCCGTATTCTCTTCGAAAGTACTCGCGGTCAAGATAATCCCTGAATCCGATGGAAGATCCACACCAGTTTTCTACCCCGTCTACATCCCGGAAACGGCCTACAGAGCATATTTTGCTGTCTAAAAGATCTTCTAAGATCTCACGGAATTCCCGCATGTTCTCCTTACTATCCGGCAAATAATGGCCGTGCCAGTCTCCGAAATAGATCGTATATTCATTGGCCAGATCCAGGATCAGTTTGCTGTTTCCGTTAAACACCTGTATGTTCGTGAACCAAACTTGTTCCTGATTATCAAACCCCTCATCGATCTTGCATTCGAAACCACGCGTCTCTATGATATTTCGAATCTCTGTTATGGTTACGATAGCATCATTTCTATTCTTCATTTTCCCTCGATATGACTCCCATCTTGTAGTTCTCTCAGATACCTGGCTCTGTTTGTATTATGATTGTACCCCAAATGTAGTGCTTGATGCATGAAAAACATGATACAACGTCTTTTTCTTTAAAATGCTTGACTTAGTGTTAATCCTAAGTTGTAGAATGAATGTGTATGTGAGAATCATCTCTGACAGGAGTAAAGCTTGTTCGGTATTCTCAGTGAGGAAAAATAATGATCAAGATCATCGGATTATGGGTAGTGGGTATCTTATTCAGCTTGGCCGGTATAGTTGCAAAAGAACAGTACCAGCTTGCTCAGCGTATAAAGAATTTCTTTCTGACAGTCTTTTTGTTCCTGACTTTGCTGATCCAACTGAACGCCATCTATTCCGTTGCGTTGAAATCTCCATTTGTTGCCGTGATCGCAATCGCGTTTTTCGACATCTATTGGTTCTATTTTGCCCCCTTTCATCCAAACAGTGACGCGGCAGGAAACGGCATGGCTATGGGTTTTCGATCGCTTTTTAACAATGCCGCGGGCATATTCCTCGGTGTGATCTCCTACCTTTTTATCAAGTTCTTCAAGCCGGATGGAAGACCTTGGGGACTGTATATTGTTTTGGCGATAGCCGCATGCATTGGAATTCGCAATATGCTGGTGAACCGGCATTCGTATTTATACGGTGATGAATTTGATGAAAAGGCAAGATGGGCGCATATACGCAGGGAAGACTATAGGAAATCTTTGTTTCGGGCAAAGATGCTGGAGAAAAATGACGCATGGGAGGGAAAAGAACTTGATGCGGCTCCGGTAGAGCTCACGCACTGGATCGTGTATGACAGTAACGAAATAATGATCCAGACATTCAGACAGCTTTGCTGTTTTCCTTTGGAGGGACGATTTGCATTTGAGACAGGAACGGTCGAAATGACCCGGACCGGATTGATAAGTGGACGTCTCGGATACGCAAGTAAATTTTCCGGGATCAATACTAAACCTTCGTTTGTTCCCAGCCATGTGGTACTCGCATGGTATGATCTTTCTGACGGAAATGCTTACAAATTTGATGCGGATTTACCGGGTGAACTGAATCACTATTTTGATGATACGGAGCGGTTTGCTGAGGATGACATTGAATTCCGCATCCTTCCAAAAGGCAAAGTCGTCATGTTCCATAACCGGCACAATCAGATACACAATATCATGCTCGATCATCCATTGCAGGGTCAGGTGACAAATGAGTATGAGCTGGCTGTTTCCGAGTTCTTAAAGGAGAAAGAAAGCTATATCAAGACGCATGAGAGAATTGGTGAGAAGATCGATGAAACAATTGAGATGCCCTCACTTGACACCCTCAACAATTACATGAAGCATTTCCACTATACGATACGATTCCAGGCGGAGGACAACCGTTACAATATTACCAAAACCATCTGCAACTTTTTCAATGGGGAAAAGATCCTGTCCGGCGGAGAATGGAAAGTAGAGATGGATCCGTCACGTCTGAAAGATGTGTTCCTGCGTTTTGAAGATAAGATTCACAGATACTCCTGCTTCGTGTATTTCAGCGAAGCGGAAATGCTAAGTGCTTTTGAAAAAGTATTTGCTAAGCATGACGAATCCGAGCAAGTAGAATTCATCATTCAGGTTGGAGACAAAAAGAATGATTTCTCATTTTCTTTCAAGGCAGGCGAGCAGTACTATCCGCTGAAAGAAACGGAGATACGTCTATACATGAACAATGAAGAGGACGAAGGCATGCTTGTTTTTAAGAACTATAGGGGCAAGCGCAAAAATCTGCTCCACTTTATGAGCCTGTAATGTAGAAGTTATCCTCGATAAGTTTGAGAAGGGCATCAAGCGATTCAACATCGGTCTTTTTATTTTCGCTAGAGTTCTGAAACGTAGCTCTGTAACGTATTCCATCAATAGTGAAGAGGAACTCCTGGGAGTAGGTATAATCAGTGGATTCGCGCGTCTTGATGCCGTCTTTTTCTTCCCACTCTGTGCCGTCTTTTTTCTCGAAATTGCTGTCCTTTACACCGATATATATGTGGAGGTTATAAATCGGAGACTCTGGTTTTGCCCTCAACTGGATTGATCCGTTTCTGGCTTCATGAATGTTATTGAAACTTGTAACATGCCTGCTGCCGAGAATAGGGGTGTTTACGAGCTTATCATAGATGTACGGTTCAACTTTGTCATCCGGGCTGAGATGATCAAAATAGATTTTGGAGTAGCGGGTGAAATACTGTCTTTCTTCATCTGTAAACTCATGATCGAGCCACCGGTTCTCGTAAACGGTAAAGAATACATTTCCACTGATGATTTCTGCATAGAAGAGCGCCTCGTCATAATCGACTTCTTCATTGTTTTCCTCGTTCCGATAGACAGATTTTATTATTATTGATGCGAAGATGTGATCGTCAGTATCTTCAATAATTGTGATTTGCAGGTCTTCCGGGTCAACCCTAAAAGGTAACTTGCTATCAACAAAAAGCTGACCGAGGTTTTCTTTGAATTCAGAGAGAGAAGCAGAGTCCGAACCTTTAAGGTAGGCGTTAGTGATACGCCCATCGATTGCTTTTCCGTCTGCATCGAGAAAAACAGCTTGATTAAAATTCCAGAACTCTCCATACCCGTAGTCTGGACAGTAAAATTCGTGGTATGTCCGGAGATCGTCGCATGCGGTGTAGATCAATGTCGATTTTCCTGCTACAATGGCATATTTCTTAAATGCTTCATCCATTGTGTATTCTTCCTTCAACGCGCGGCTCGGATCCCAATACACGAGAGCTTCTGGTGTTTCCGGTTCGTCTGAATCTTCGACGGTTCCTCTCGCTCCCGGGATGATCAAACTGTATGTGTCTGTGTTAAATGTCAGATAGCTGTCTTTTATCGGGTCTGTCGACTTTGAGTTTTCGATTTCAGAAAGCTTCGGTTCGTCTGATTTTTCGATGGTCTCTGTCGGGTCATCCAAATTATTTGTATCTGTGTTTACTGCCTGGTTGTTATCTGTTTCCGATCTTGTCGACTCGTTTTTCTTGCACCCGGAAACGGGGACCAGTGTAGACACGGTCAGAAGGGATATTATCAAGAGTTTTAGCGGTCTTTTCATTTGTGTTACCTTTCCTGTCATTGTTGCATGTTTTGCTCTTCCTGTTATCACCCCAAAATGATTTTACTTTATTTTGCATGCAATTTCGATAGAGGATTTGTCTGCTTCTTGTTTGCCGTTACCTATATTTGTATAATGCTTTGTGAATAAGGCGAAGTTCTTCTCCAAAGATGTAAAACCGGAACTGTTTACCAAGCCTCATGATGATCTATGGAATGAAATCTGGAAGGTGGTGTAATGACATGATAGATTATGAAACCATAGCAAGAAGCAATCACCAAAATGGTATGAATTGTGCTATGGCCGTGTATAATTCGTTAGGCCTCAATAATCCTGGCAAGACGACTCCTCCGCGACCAAGAGATAATGGCGGAATGTGCGGAGCTGTGCTGGCAGCTGAACAGACTATCCGTGAGCTGGGTGGAACGGATGCGGATATTGCTGAGTTTGAAAGAAGATTTACAGAGCAACACAAGTATCTTAAGTGTGGCCAGCTTCGCGGTATCCTCAGCGGCAAGTGTAATGACTATGTAGGAACGGCCGCTTCTATCGTCGCGATGATGGGCCTGACCAGGGATACCGAGTAAGACATTACAAGCAGACCGTCTGATCCTTCACTCTATGTTACAGCATTTCTTTACAAGCTTGAGAAACTCGTCGAGGGAATCAGCATTGATCTTCTCTTGGTCATGGTTTTGGACGAGGGCTTTGTAACGAATGCCATCGATAGTGAAGAGAAATTCCTGGCAGTAGGGATAATCCGTAGTTTCACGCATCTTGATGCCGTCTTTTTCTTCCCATTCTGTGACGTTTTCTGCTTTGAGATCGCTGTCCTCTACACCGATCATAAGAGTGAAATAATCGATCGGGGTGTCATCTTTCGTTTCCAGACTGATGCTGTTTCCGCCGGAATGCGTGATGTGATCAAAGCTTGTGATATACTTGTCGCCGAGAATGGGAGTGTTCACGAGCTTGTCATAAAGATATGGTTCGATACCGTCGTCTGGACTTAGGTGATCAAAGAGCAGCTTGGAGTAGTGGACAAAATACTGTCGGTCGTCATCTGTCAATTCGGCCCCGGTCTTATTCATGGTATAGAACAGCTTGCCGCCGACATATGATGCATAGAAGAGCCCCTCGTCACCGTAATCTTTTACCGTAGCAAAAACGTGGTCATCGGTTTCCTCGACGATCGTGATCTGCGGCGCATCCGGATCCTCCGGTGAATAGTACCCCATGTTTCCGACGTAGAGCCGACCGAGGTTCTCTTTAAAAAAGTCAAGAGAAGGGTACACCAGATCCTTGAGATCGGCATAGGTGATCCGACTGTCGATATACTTTCCGTCCACCCCGAGAAAAAAGACATCGTTACTGTTTTGAAAGAGGTTTTCGCCATAGTCTGCGCAGTACATTCTGTGGCTCAGATGCAGATCCTTACATGCGGTGTAGATCAATGTTGAATGTCCCACTACGATGGCATATTTCTTCTGTACTTCTTGGAACGTATATTCATCTTTCAGTGCGCGTGTCGGATCCCAGTATGCGATGCTTTTGGGAAGATCCGGTTCGTCAGAATCTACGCGGGTTCCGGTCGGGACCACCAGGTCGTATGTGTTTGTATTCAGTGTCTGACTGGTATTTCTCACCGGCCTTGTGGATTTTTCACCTTTCTTGCACCCGGAAGGGGGGAGAATTGCCGATACGGTCAGAAGAGTTACCAGCAGGAATCTTATTTTCTTTTTCATGATAGTTACCTCACATGTTCTTTATCTTTTACCCTACTAATCAACAAACAGCAGACGAACGTCACAAAGTTTTTGAAAAAAGTTAAGTGATGCTCTGTATTCGGAAGTGCTGGCTTGTAAGTATAAGCTCCGATAATCAGCGATGATTAAGTGTTATAATGGCTACTGAAGGGTGTCCGTTGACCAACGACGTTGCATCTTTCGACAAGAATGAGAATTAACATTACTGGTGAGGGATTATAATGGCAGATCTGAATGAAATTTATAAGAGCGTACTAGAGGCGGACCGAGCGGCGGTAGTGATCTGCGACCTAGATCACACGATCATTTACATGAATCCGGCCGCGGTCAAGCGTTATGAGAAATGGGGTGGCGAAGCCCTCGTTGGGAAGAGTCTTCTTAACTGCCATAACGAAAGATCCAGAGAGATCATTAACAAAGTTCTGGACTGGTTTCGCGCTTCCAAGGATCACAATCTCGTGTATACATTCTATAATGAGAAGGAAAACAAAGATGTATATATGGTCGCGTTGCGTAATGCTTCCGGAGATCTGATCGCATATTACGAAAAGCATGAATATCGCAATCGTGAAACGATGAAAATGTACGATATGGGTGAATAGAACGATTTCGAATGTAAGAAGTGATGAGAAGATATTTGTGGTCTCTCCTGTATTGAATACGGACTTGGTAAGCGATGCACTTAATCCATCAAGATACGATCTACGGCATCCTCGTATTCTGCGTATTTCTTTGCTTTCAGCAGACGCTTGATATCACGGTCTTTACCGTCGAAAAGATCCTGCCAGTACGTCCACAGTTCTCTCATTTTGTGAAGGACATTTATATCAGGGGACAGGACTTTCTGGTATTCGTGATAAAGGGTATCGTGTAATCTTCTGAATTTGGCAAAATCCGTTTCTGAAGTGAAACCTTTAAGCTTGTCAGGAAGAGAAGGGTCGGAGATGAGGCCTCGACCCGCCATGATGGGATCCAGGCTGCTTCCATATGAGCGAACTAACTCTTCGTAGTCTTCAGCGCTAAAGATGTTTCCGTTATATACGAGCGGACATTTTGCATGTTCCAGTGCATAGGCAAAGTATTCTTTTCGAGGTTCACCTTTATAGAAGTCAGTTCGAATTCTGGGGTGTACGATCAGCTCGCTCACTGGGAAAGAATTGAAGATTTCTACGAGATCATGGAACTCTTCCGGATCAGTGTATCCGAGTCTTGTTTTGATCGATATCTTCATGTTTTCTGCTTCGGAATAGGAGTAGATGGCATCCAGAAACACTTGAAGAGCGTCTGTTTCTTGCAGGAAGGCCGCGCCTTTTCCTTTTGCGCAGACGGTGCCGGAAGGACAGCCAAGGTTCAGATTAATCTCACTATAACCCATGGAGTGAAGTGCTTTTGCCGCATCAATAAAATGATCGGACCGGCAGGTAAGGATCTGCGGGACCAGATTTATTCCTTCGTTGTTCTCAGGGGCGATATCCTTTTTCTCACGGTGAGTCATCGGACGGTTCTCCGCCGGTGAAACGAAGGGTGCAAAGTATTTATCCACACTACCGTAGATCTCGTTATAAGCCTTGCGGAATATGTAAGTTGTCACGCCTTCAAGCGGGGCGGCATATATCTTCATGCGATCCGGATTTCCTTCCTGAAACTTCTCATGGATATATTCTATCACTCGTGTCCATCTCTGTTTTCACAAAATACCCTGTTGACAAAACCGACACACGTGTCTATTATTAAAAACGACACGAGTGTCGGAAATGGAGGTGCTTCGCATGGCGACAAAAGGTGAGAAAACGAGAGAATTCATATTGGATAAATCGTATGCGCTTTTTGCTCAGAAAGGATTTAAGTCCGTCACCATGAAGGATATCTGTGAGGCAACGGATATGAGCCGCGGAGGACTGTACAGCCATTTTTCGAGCACGAAGGAGATCTTCGAAGCCATTATCCTGCGGATGACCGGTAATGCTGCCGATAACCTGTATTCGGAGATGGAGAAAGGTGTTTCTGCAGTGATGATTCTGAAGAAGACACTGCGCAATATGGAAGAGGAGATGAAGCATCCTGAGGATTCGTTAAGTCTTGCCGTATATGAGTATTCTGAAATGGTAGATTCGGATTCAATGATCAAGATCAATAAGGACGGCGAGAAGAAATGGGCTTCGTTTATCCGTTACGGAATCGAAAGAGGCGAATTTAATAAAGTCAATGTCGACGAGATCGTCAGCATTCTGACTTATTCATACCAGGGCGTTCGAATGTGGAGCAGGATCATTCCGCTTAAATCGCAAACGATCAGATCGATCACTAACCACATCGAATATCAGTTAATTGGAGGCAGAAAATGAATATTAGAAGATTTAATACAGAGGACGCGAAAACTGTGTCCGACCTTATAAGAAAGACAATCAAGATTTCCAACGTGAAGGATTATCCTGCGGATATCATCGACATTCTCGATAAGACAGAAACACCGGAACATGTTATTGAAAGAGCCGGCTGGACGCATTTCTATGTTGTCGAAGACGAGAAGCAGATCATCGGCTGCGGTGCAATCGGTCCGTTCTGGGGCAAAGAGGACGAGAGTTCTCTGTTTACGATCTTCGTGGATCCGGAGTATCAGGGAAAAGGCATCGGGCGGTCCATAATCGAAACACTCGAAACGGACGAGTTCTTTCTCCGCGCCAAAAGAATCGAGATCCCGGCATCCATTACGGGCGTGCCTTTCTATAGAAAGTTCGGATACGATTATAAGGATGGAATAACCGAACCTGATGCCGAGCACATTATCCGACTGGAAAAGTTCAGAGGATGATTCACTGCTTGATAAGTGATTAGTTCCATATAGAACCTTGACGAATAATAGTTCCATATAGTACTATTTATTCGTAGACCTTATATGCTCCGGAGACTATATGGAATCAAGAACAGGTTTTTTAATCTCACAGATCAAGCAGGTGCAGTCACGCATTTTCCAGCGGCTGCTCCAGGAAAGCGGTGTCGAGGAATTCAACGGACCGCAGGGACACATCCTTTATGTTCTTTGGCAGAAGGATGAAGTTCCTATCGTTGAATTATCCCAGAAAACGGGCCTTGCCAAGAATACACTCACGGCAATGCTCGGGCGTATGGAAGAAGCCGGCCTGATCGAGAGAAAAGCGGCCGCATCTGACAAGCGGCAGTCACTGATCGTTCTGACGAAAAAGGCCAGAAATCTTCAGGGAAAGTACGATGAAGTATCGCAAAAGATGAACGAGATCTTCTACAAGGATTTCACTCAGAAAGAAGTGGTGATCATCGATCAGTTCCTTGACCGGATCCTTCTTAATCTCGAACAGTCAGAGCGCACTCCCCGAAACGGAAAGGAAGAATAATATGACAAAGGTACAAGTAAAAAATTGGAACGATTTTTGCCCGCAGCAGCTCTTTTTGTACGGCACATATAAAGAAGACGGAACGCCGAATTTCGGACTTTTCTGCTGGTTCAGTTATATCTGGACAACGGAAGATGAGTACGGCGGAGACGGTCTGGGCGTAATGGCCTGTATTGGCGGTGAGAAACTGACCAAGGACCTCATCCGTAAGAACGGCGTATTCTCTGCAAATCTGGTTACGGAAGAACTGCTTCCGCTTGCCGACTATTACGGAGGTACCGAAGGAAGAGCGCACGATGACAAGATGAAGTTTGTACCTACAGTTGAAAAAGGTGTAGTCCTCAATGTTCCTACGATCGCAGAGAGTCCGGTCAGCATGGAACTGAAGGTTATGCAGGAAATCAATCTCGCCAGTGGAAGCGATGTGTTCCTGTGTAAGATCGTGGGCGAAACCATGAGAGAGGATCTGACAAATAAGGACGTTCCTTTCATCGAGCGTTTCAAATCAGTCAAGCAGGTGTTGGCCGGTGGCGAAGAGCGTTATGTCAGCAACGATGGACGTGATCTGGGCGCCTGGGGCGAACCGATGAAGAACCTCTGAAACAGTTTTGTAAGTTGTATGAACCTGAAAAAGGATTGAAGTTTTCAGAAAAAACATAGCTAAAAACAACTTTGAATCAACAGCTGCTGACATAATCTCGCAAGATAAGAAATGTTTTGCATCGATGGATATCGTAGCCTGCATATATGAAGGAGGTTTATGTGTATGAACAAAGAAAGACCAATCACCACTTTATATATGCTGATGTCGGTAGACGGGAAGATCAGTACCGGTGCGACCGATGACATGGATGTCGATAAGGATCTTCCTAAAATCGAGGGCGTCAGGGAAGGACTTCACCAATACTATGAGATCGAGCAGACCACAGATCTGTGGTCGTTTAATACAGGCCGTGTCCAGGCAAAGATGGGCGTGAACGAAAAGCCGCTCCCGGAGAGGATACCGGTGTCGTTTGTAATTCTGGATAATCACCATCTGACAGAACACGGGGTGCGCTACTTCAGTGCTTTTTCCAAAGAATTCGTTCTCGTAACAACGAATCCCGAGCATCCTGCATTCGGAGTGGAGGCGGGGAATCTTCATATCATCCTACAGAAAGAATTGTCACTTTCTGAGATGCTTATGACGCTCAAAAAGGACTTCGGTTGTGAGCGTATTACGATCCAATCCGGTGGCACACTGAACGGGATGTTTCTTCATGAAAAGCTCTTCGATTATGTAGATATCGTCGTTGCTCCTGTGCTTATTGGAGGAAAGGATACAGCCACTTTGATCGACGGAGTATCACTTCGAAATGGCTACGGTCTGGATACGCTCGGAGCACTTCAATTGATCGAGTGTATACCGTTGGTTGACTCCTATATCCGACTTCGGTATAAAGTGATAAGATAACATCAATACAACGAGGTGCAGCATGGAAAATGAAATCGTAATTGATAGTGCTTCTCCGGTCAGTAACATTCAAGCGGTGGTAGAGAAGTCAGAGAGAAATTACTACTTATATCTGTGGGTCAATCCGGAAACTCCTGAAAGTGAGTTACGAGCCTGCTGGATCTGTAATCGCGTGCCGGCGCCGGCTAATGTTAAGGAAGCTTTCCGGTACGAAGGCGAAGCGCCATGTATGCCTGAAGAATTCGTTGCCCATGATCCTCAAGGTATAGACCTGGATGAAGATTCTTTGTCCATCGAGTGGTTTGAAGAAGGCGATGCGGCAGCAGTCTTATCCGGAGACAAGATCATCGCGGTAATACCGTGCTTTAGCGGAGTCAATGATTTCCCCGGATATTCAGCATACGCTAAGGGAACAGGTCCATTCGCGTGGGAACTTAAGAACGCATATGCGCGCTTTGAGGAACAAGTCAATAAAAGCAGATCGTTCTGGGACTTCTTTGAGAAAGATGACTTCTGGGGAGAAGTGCAGTCTTTCCATATGGATACACTCGAGACATTCTTCGGGAAACACGAGAAATACTTTGTTATAGACCGCAATGAATTCCCGCCCAAGGCTTTGTTAAAGGGACGGAAAAACGGGATTATTTACGGAATCACTTTGGGTGTAAGCATGATACCTATGCCTAAAGTAGAGATGTACTATGGAGACGAGTATCAGGATTACCGCAGGATCGAGCTGGGATTTGCTTGTTCGGAAAGACATGAGCCACTGCTCAATAATATGTATTCCACACTTTCGTCGCTGGCAGCCTATCCGTGGGACCATGTGACGTTCTTCGGGCATGGCCACACTGTTCCTTTTAAGAATATTAAGGGGATGGATTATCTCCTGCTGCTGAATGCAAGAATGCTCCCCGAGGCGGTTTCTCCCGAGTATAAAGACTTTATGGGTGAGAAGGTAAATCTTCTCTGGGTTAAGCCGATCACTGCAGCGGAGCAGAAAGAGATTGCGGATAAAGGTGTAGACGAATATCTGAAGGGCAAAGACCTTTCGACGATCTTTATTCTTCAGTGATTCATAGCCGAGGAAGACAGTTCAAAGGAGTCACATGATATATTTAGAAACAGACAGACTTATACTACGAGATTATACGTCAGATGATCTGGATGCTTACTACCGATTAAAGACAGATGATCAGACGATGTACTATATGCAGGATATCAGACTTGATTCGATGGATCAGGCCAGACAGGAACTTGCGGATGTAATAGCCGATATGTCGCAAAAGAACCGCAAATTCTATTTTCTGCACATGGAACTGAAGGAGAGCCACGAGCAGGTGGGAAGCATAGGTTATACCGTAGTTGGAGATACGCCTGTAGGGAAGATCGTTCACATGGGCTACTTTACCTATCCGAAATTCTGGGGTAACGGGTATACATCAGAGGCATTAAGTAAAGTCCTGGAATATGCCTTCACACAGGATAACGTGTATAGAGTAACAACCGGATGCCTTGCCGAGAACAAGGGCTCAGAACGTGTTATGCAAAAGAACGGCATGATCAAAGAAGCAGAGCACAAAGACTTTGAATGGCACGACGGTAAGATGAAAGACCGTTTGGAATACAGACTTCTGAAGCATGAGTGGGAGAAGACAAATAAGGCATAACAGGCTGGTCTGCTTTGCTATATAATAGTTTCCATGGATAAGAAAAAGAGAAAAAGAAGACTACTTATACTGCTTGGAATCATTCTCGCACTCATCGGTATCTCTCTGCTGTTTGAGATTCCGGTGACTGAGAAGATAACCATACCGAACACAACGGATCCTTCTGTTAAGTGTGTTTTGATCACTGACCTTCACTCATGTAGTTACGGGAAAGATCAGGAAACACTCGTGTCCATGGTTAAGAAGCAGGAACCGGATATTATCTTTCTTGGCGGGGATATCTATGATGATAAACTCGACGATGAGAACACGAAGATCTTTTTGCAAACGATCGTGGATATCTGTCCTTGCTTCTATGTCACGGGTAACCACGAATACTGGAGCGGACGTGTTGATGAGATGTGCACATATACCGAAAGTCTCGGCATAACCGTTCTTAGAGGTGCTTGTTCCTCCGTTGTTCTTGACGGGAAAAAGATAGATGTCTGTGGTGTCGATGACCCTACATATCTCTCGGAGGAAGACTGGCATAAGCAATTTGCGAAGGCCTGGTCGGAAACTTCAGAGGATAGTTATAAGATTCTGCTTACCCATCGCCCGGAAAAGGTGGATGTGTACGCGCAATACGATTTCGACCTTGTTCTGGCCGGCCATGCACATTCAGGACAATTCCGAATACCGCTTCTGAATCGAGGTGTTTATGCACCGAACCAGGGTTTCTTTGCCAAGTATGTCAACGGCATATATGAACTGAAACCGGGAGAGTACCTCATTGTCAGCCGTGGCCTGGCAAGAGAGAGTACGCCACTGCCTCGTTTCTTCAATAATCCGGAAATTGTTGTGTTTGAAATCTGACAGCTGAATCTGTATTTCGAGGTAACGAATCCCGATCTTGTGTTGTCTAATGAACGAAAAGCATTGGGTGGTTTGTGCGAAAGCAGGAGGGAGGACAGCAGCTATGGAAAAGAAGACCGGGAAATCGTATAAGATCCTTATGGGTGCGGTTGTATTTACGATTATTATTGGTTTGCTTGTTGTCGGCGGCTGGAATCTGTATATGCGTTTTACGACACAGACGATCCCGGGACTGGAGAGAATGGATGGATTCATCGATTCTTTTCGTGAAGTGTATCTTATTGCTTATGATGGGAAAACGGAAAGACGAGTTATAGAAGGCTCGATGTTTCCGGAACAGAGAGAAGCCGCGAAGAAGACTTTGCGAAAGATTACTTCTTGCAGAGGAAAGAAAGCGACCGACTGGACGAAAGACATGATCACGTATCCCATTTATTCGTTGACGATCCGACCCAGGCACCAAGACGGGAAAGAAATCCGAGGAGAAACGGTGGTCTGGTCGAATGGGTATCTGATGACGAATTCCGGTGATGTATACGAATGTGACGTAGATTTTGAAGGCATGTTTTATGTTGCCAAGGAAGAGAATTCCGGATGGAAATATAATGAGTATGAGATTGATCATGCATCGAAAATACGCCAGTTCCGGCCTCTGGCATATGCAGATCTGAAGTGGAACGCGGATATGCTTGTTCTCTCGGAGTTTCAGTATCCGGCAGAGTCGGAAGGAATTGTCGTGAAACTTGAGAAACAATATAAAGAGAACGAATACCAGGTAGTGAAAGTGGCTCTCAAGAATAATAGCGAAAAGGATTGGAAATATTCGAACGAAGCTCTTGATGTCAGTCTCGAAGTATTGGTAGATGGAAAGTGGTACTGTTTGCGACATGATCCGGACATCAGCGATAGTTACCTTAATGGAGGCATTCATTTAAATCAGCATCTTCGTGCAGGTAAGGAAATGACATGTGAAATCGCCCTTGCATTCTTCGGTCCGCTTCCGCCCGGAGAGTACCGGATCGGTATTCCGGCCAGGTTCGACGAAGATTACTGCGATGCTTTCGTCTGTTTCAGTGTGGATAAGTGGTGATCCTGTCTTCCTCGCACTCCTATTAACGGGACGGCAGGGAAGTGTCTTGGTGACACTTCCCCGTTTTTTATTTCGTAACGGTATACAGAGCTTTGAAGTATCCGTCGTTGGCCATAAGGGTATCGAAGTTTCCTTTCTCTTCGATGGTGCCGTCCTTGATGACCAGGATCTCGTCGTAGCGGCGGAGGATGGATTCTTCGAGAGAGTGGGTCACGACGATTCGTGTGATGTCTTCCAGATCCAGGATCTCGTTGATGACTTCGTGGGAAGTCTGGGCATCCAGAGCAGAAGTGACCTCGTCAGCCAGGAGGATGGAGGCATCCTTCAGAAGGCTTCTTGCGATGGAGATACGCTGTTTCTCACCACCGGAGAGCCCCTTGCCGCTTTCGCCGCAGAGATAGTTTTCACCACGTTCGCGGATCAGTTCATCAAGATGTGCTTTGGAAAGAGCAGTTCTGACTTTTTCTTCGGGAAAAGATCTGAACATCGTGACGTTGTTGCGGATGTCGGAGTTGAAGATGAAGACGTTCTGACGGATAACGGTCATGAGGTCGTATAGCGAATCAGAAGAGATAGTCTTCAGTTCTTTTTCATCGAAAAAGATCTCACCTTTGTAGTTATTGTTTCCTGCCATCAGAAGATTCAGGAAGGTAGACTTGCCGCTGCCGCTGCCGCCGACGATGGCGTAGGACTTGCCGGGGAGGAAGGTGTGGTCGATGTTGTGAAGGACATCCTGTTTCCCGTCGTAGGAGAAGGAAACATCAGATAAGGTGATGCCCTTTTCCAGGGCCTGTACGGTCTGGCTGCCATCGGTATTGTTGTTTTTACCCAGGGATTCGGCGAGTTTGTCGATGAGACCGGAACTTGCTTTCTTGCCGGCAAGGAGTCGGGGCAGCTCGCTGATGGGCATGATCAGGAAATTCATCAGGTTAACGAACATCAGGACCGTACCTGCCGTGATGCTGAAGCCGTAATCGGAAAGAATAAGACCTGCAACGAAGACCAGAAGCTGTGCGCTTAAACCTGCGACGGTACCGAACATGGCGATGATGACGCCGATTCGGCGGAGTGTGAATTTGGAATCTTCCAGTTCACGATTTTGGTCAGTGAAGATCGTGATCGCTTCTTTCTCGGCCTTGAAACTTTTGACTTCCTGGAAACCACCCAGTACGTCACTGAGCATGGATGTGAAGTCAGCGTTTTTGTTAGAAACGACCTGCTGGGCTTTCTTCATTTTCTTGCCTGTGAGAACAGAAGCCAGGGTAGGAAGGGTCAGCACCAGAAGTACGACGCCGGTAAGAACAGGTGAAGTGATGAGCATCAAGATCAGCGCGCCGAAGAAGGTAACTGCCTTTGTGATGATCGGGAAGATCTGCGACAGATAATTGGCCTCGATGGTCGCAGTATCGTTGGTGAGGGCAGACAGGTAAGTGGCTGTGTCCTCGTCGCGGAAAGCGGAGATGTTCTTGCCGGTCAGCATGGAGAAGGCATAGTCCTTGTACTGGCGGAGGCTCCGGCGGATGAATCTCGGCTCTGAAATGTAGTTGAGAAGATAGACGCCGAAAATGAAAGCGACGAAGATACCGCAGATGATCAGGAGCTGTGTCGCCGTAATGGTGGTCTCGACACCGGAGAGAATATCGACGGCGATCTTTATGATCCAGGAGACGATCAGGCTGACGGAAGCACCGAGTATGGAGCTGACTAAAGAGAGAAAAAAGGCGCAGTGGTTTTTCCTGTAGAACCGGGAGACCAGTTCCACATGATTGGATTTCGTTTTCATGATTTTATACCTCGCTTATTTGATTTGGGATTTCCAGAATTTCTCCATCTCGGGATCGCGGAGTTCCCGGATGGCGTTTTCTATACTTTCACGGGCTGTTTCACCGGAATTCTCGGTGACGTCTGCTCGCTCGTTTACGGTGATGAAGCGCATTTTCGTTGCGTCGTAGTTCGGGGATGCATCGAATGCTTCGGCGGTACGGATCGCTTCCTGCAGGTGTTCTTTCGCCTTTTCCTTATCCTTCAGTTTCAACTCTGCCCAGGCAAGGCAGGTAAGAAAAATACAGGAGGACTTGTCCAGGAAGGAAGGCTCACTGTCTTTGCGCATGGCCCGGTTGGTCATGAGGCCCCAGGTAAAAAGATCCCTAGCGTCCTTGTACTGATGATTTACGGAGTAGACATAGCCTTTCGCCACCAGAAGATTGCACATGTTGCCCATATGCTGAATAAGTGAGTAAGACAGGAATCTGTCGGATTCTTCGGGTTTACGCTGCTGGGCCAGGAAAAGACCGATCATGGTATTGTGCATTCCGGCTGCGTTGTGGTCCTTTAAGACCTCGATGGCTTTGTCTGTTTCATTCAGTCCTCGATGCGCCCAGGCCAGTTCGCCGTAGATCATGGCCTCGTCTACATACGGATTCTTGTTCTGGGGAAGAAGACGGATCGCCTGGTAGTAGAGCTCTTTGGCACGGACCAGATATTTCTTGGTGCTTGTCAGGAATGATCCGAGCGTTAGATAGTATTGCGCACAGTGAAACACGATCTCGAAATTGTGTGGGTACTTCTTCAGTGCTTTCTCCGCTTCGATCACACCCTCGGAATCGTGGGAGGCGCTGAGACGACGTATACGATTTATCGAATCCTGTACACCGTTATCTTTAGGCTCGAAGCCGATCATGACATCCAGGGACAGATCGAAGAAGTCGGCCATTTCCAGGATCAGAGACAGTTCCGGAGTCGTGAGACCGTTCTCCCACTTGTGCACGGCACCTACCGTTACACCGAAGACCTCGGCCAGCTGCTCCTGGGTCAGTCCTTTTTCCTTGCGAAAAGCTCTGATGTTCTCGGATAATTTCGTTTTCATGGTGGGCTCCTTTCGGTTCGCTTGCGTCGTTCTTTATGCTTCTATTCTATGACAGTTGTCCCGGGAAAGAAATACACTAACGATACAATTAGGATATAGATTTTTATACTTTCGGTATAGGTGACTCGAGTTTGAACAAGGAAAGGGAAGAGCCCGGGCATGTGTTTTCGACGAAATCGGAACCACGAAAGGCGGTCCCGGTTTTGTTGACAACACTCCTCAAAAATTTCTATAATACGAACGTATTGTGTGCCGGATACGTAATAAGTATCCAAGTAAGAAAGAAGAAGGAAAATGACATGAAAAAATCCGTTTTACGGACGCCCAGGCTTATTGCGGGCTGCCTGGCGTCTGTTATGGCTGTCGGTAGCGGCGGTTTATCGCTCTATGCCGATGGAGCCGGCAAGCAGAATTCCAACATTCAAAGTGTATCGATCAATGCGAGTACCTTCCCGGACCCGATCTTCAGAAGCTATGTTTCGAGTGCTTTTGACAGTAACGGTAATGGAGTACTGGATGAGAAAGAGATCGAATATGCCAGAGACATTTACTGTCAGAACATGGGCATCGAATCCCTGAAAGGTATCGAGTATCTGACTGAACTTCGTGGCCTGTACTGCATGGATAACCAGATCGCTACCATGGACCTGAGCAATAACAAATTACTGCAGGGTGTATGGTGTTCCGGTAACAAGTTTACCTATCTGGATTTCTCTCCGAATCCGGAGCTGATGTGGGTATACTGTCACGATAATCAGGTATCCTATCTGAATGTTTCCAATAACCCGAAGATGGCCTACATCGAGTGCAACACCAATCCGCTGAAGTCTCTGGATGTTTCCCATAACCCGGAACTGGAGCACCTGATGTGTGGTTCCTGCCAGCTGACCTCCTTGGATCTGACTCACAATCCCAAACTGGGTCACCTGGATTGCTTTAGAAATCCTCTTAAGTCCCTGGACCTGACCCATAATCCGAAATTAAAAAGACTGGATATCTGGGATATTCCCGGACTGAATAACGTAGATATCAGCCACAATCCGGAACTGCAGACATATAACTGTGCGCATAATGATGTGGTCAACCTCGATGTCAGCCACAATCCGGAACTGACGAAACTGGTTTGTAGTTATAATGACATCAAGACTTTGGACCTTTCCCATAATCCGAAGCTTTGTATCCTGGATTGCGCATGCAATGAGATCTCCACTCTGGATATTTCGAATAATCCCTATATGCATTTCCTGCAGGCCTTTACGAACCCATTCACGAAACTGAATATCGGGGATACGCCTTTCCTTCTAAAGACCTATAACGAAGGTGAGAAGAAGGCGGAGTACAATGTTGGCCAGTGTCATTCCTGGACCATCGATTTCGGTGGCGATGATTCCACCGGCGGAGACAGCAAATACTTCCTTTGTTTTGACGATAAGGTATCTCTGAGTACTACTGCTACCAAGCCGGTCACTCCGGTACCGGATCCGGATGCCAACGATCCGGCCAAGGAAGGGGACATTACCCGTGAGATGGCCGTCCAGGCTCTTTATGAGATGAACGGAAGTCCGGATGTCAGCGGATTGAGCACAAGATTTAAGGATGTGCAGCCGGGTGCCTGGTATGCGAATGCAGTCATCTGGGGTGACAATGCGCAGATCTGTGTGGGTTATCCGCAGATCTCCGACGATAACTTCGGCGTAGGCAAATGCCTGAGAAGACAGGACCTGGCATTATTGCTGATGCGTTATTCTGAACTGAAGAACTATAAGCGCGCCATCGACTTCGGTCGTTCTGATGAATTCATCGATTATTTCGAGATCGATTACTATGCATGGGAAGCCGTGACCTGGGCCATTACCTGGAACATCATGGAGGGAAAGGGTCCGGCAGGATCCACAAGAGATCAGCAGATCTTCGATCCTCATGGCAAAGTAACCATCGATGAGTTTAAACTCACGGTCCAGAGAATGCTGGAGAAGAATAACGTACCACAGCCTCCGAAGATCCCGGTTCCGAGTGTCACACCGAGACCGACGGCGACCCCGGCACCGAAGAATCCGACACCGATCCCCGGCAATCCGACCGCGACCCCGACACCGTCGCCGATCCCGTCGAAGCCGATCACACCGGCCCCGGGAGATGCAACCTTCGAGGATTTTGTCGAGCGTCTTTATACCGTAGCACTGAACCGTGCATCTGAACCGGAAGGCAAGGCCTACTGGGTGAAGCAGGTAGTGGACGAAGGAAAGACCGGCGCCGATTGTGCACGTTACTTCCTGCTGACTGCACCGGAGTTCATGAAGAGAAATCTTTCCGTAGAAGATTTTGTAGAAACCCTTTATAAGACTTTCTTCGACCGTAAGTCTGATCCGGCCGGCAAGAAGGGCTGGGTCGAGGCGATCAAGAGCGGCAAAAAATCTCGCGCCGAGGTGGTGAACGATTTCATTGAGTCTACCGAATGGTGTGATGTCTGTGCCACCTACGGAGTCAAGTCCGGCGCGCTGTATCACAAAGCCACCAGACCTTCCAAGAATGCCTATGACTTTGCGACCCGGCTTTATACCTGCTGCCTGAAGCGTGATCCGGAAGGCGTAGGATTGAACTACTGGTCACTGGCTCTCACGAATCTGGAACAGACCGGCGCTTCTGCGGCACAGTTCTTCTTCGAAGGGGATGAGTTTGTAGGACTTCGCTTAAGAAGTATGGAGTATATCCGCAGACTCTATACTACCTTCATGGACAGAGAGCCGGATGAGCGGGAGATCGAATACTGGGTAGACGAGCTTCACGCCGGAAACCAGACCAGAAAGAGCGTACTGGCTTTCTTCGCCCAGTCTCCGGAATTCACGAAGATCTGTAAGCGGTACGGCATTGACCGCGGATCGATCTGATACTGTTTTATAACGAAGACCCTAAGGGGTGTCTCAAGCGTGATGGATATCACGAAGAGACGCCCCTTTTTCTATGTGCCTGTGATTCCGGTCATACCTGTTACACGGGTCCCGTGACTTGAGTCATAAAAGCAAATATGACCGCAGTAACTACTAGGTATTCCGTAAGTTTAGTAAAGTGAGGACAACAAGATACGAAGGAGTGGGAATACAAGCAATGAGTAAGTCAAGATCGAAGCTTTCACCATGGCCATATATCCGGAACAACCGGGTACGATCGACGGTTCTGATCATCAGCCTTGCGATGTTTATGGTTATGATCTACACGATGAATTACATCATCGGCGGAACCGATGAACCTTTTCGGGCATGCGTGGTTGAACCATATACAAGGCAACGGTATATATCAATGATGCTGGATGTGAAGAGTTCAGAATTTGAATCCGGAGATGCATTTCTGGAATATGCCTGGCAGGAACTCGACAAGCGAGGTGAAGTCCTGGAGAAGGAAGAGGATGTGGTGGATGCCAAAACCATCAGCAGGCAGTATGTCAAGTTGAATTCCTTTATCGGTCAGATGAGTACGCCGTGCTATCTTTTCGAATCTGCTCAGGACTGTCAGGACTATCTGGATCACATGGGAGCGAAACTCGTATCCGGAAGAATGCCGGAGAAACCGGGTGAGCTTCTGATGGATAAGCTGCTGATGGCGAACCATAAAAACGATAACGATCTTCTGACCAGTGTCGGCAGTAACTATGAAGTCGTCGGCGAGGTGGAATCCGATTATTATCTTTCCTTCGGTATTGCCCGGGGAGCAGAGAACAACGTGAGTATCCTTGCTCTGATGAAGCCGGACAGCGATATGGACCTTCGACCGGTCATGGATAAACTCGGGTTTCCCTATGGGTACTATCAAGATTACGAGACGGCAGAGAAGGACCTGACCGAATCTGTCGGTGCCCTGGATGTCGTACAGACGATCTTTACCGGCGTTTCCGGTGCGCTGCTGATGATCTGTGTATTCGTGGTCCTGGCTATTCATATCCTGGATCGTCACAACGAGTGGTGCCTGATCAATTCCATCGGATTCAAAACAGGAGAAATCTACGTTCTGGCACTCAAAGAACTCCTGATCTGCGTAGTCATAGCTTTCTTTGTAGGAAGTGCCCTGTCTTTGGGCGGATGCTTCGTAATGGAGAAACTGCTTTATAACCCCATCGGCATCAGTATTAAGGTCTTCCGGCCCCAGGCCCTGCCGAGAGTACTTACCGTCTTTGCCATCCTGATCGGAATCGCACAGATCCCCATCTTCAATGGTATGAGAAAGATTCAGACGATCGATGCGATCGAGTAATGATAGGAGAAGTGAAAAATGTTTACCTTAAAAGATGCAACCATGATCTACGATATCGACAAGGCGGAGAAAGTCTATGCCATGAAGAGCATGAATGTTACCTTCCCGGATAGAGGACTGGTCGGTATTATCGGCCCGTCCGGATCGGGTAAGTCCACGCTGATGTATACGATGTCTACGTTAAAAAGACTGACTTCAGGAGAGATCCTTTATAACGGGAAATCCTTATCCTCAATCAGCGATTCCGACAAGCAGCACCTGCGCAGAAATGAATTCGGATTTGTATTCCAGAGACATTATCTGATCAACTACATGACCGCGATCGAGAATGCCACCCTGGCGGCAACGATCCCGATGAATGAGGCCCGCGCGAAGGCGGAGAAACTGCTTATGGAGATCGGACTGAAGAAGAACGAACTGAACCATAAGCCGACGAAACTTTCCGGAGGTCAGAGACAGAGAGTGGCCATCGCACGTGCCATGATGAACAATCCGAGAGTGCTTTTCGCGGATGAGCCGACAGCTTCTCTGGATCACGAGAATGCCTATCTGATCATGGACAGACTGAAGGAATATGCCAAGGACAGACTGGTACTGGTGATCACCCACGATACCAGTATCATCAAGGATGCTGACATGATCGTTAAGATCTGGGATGGAAGCATCTCGGAAGTGGAGATGAAGGGGGAACCGTCATGAGACCTTTTTCCGCATTCACATATATACGCAGCAACAAGATGCGTTCTCTGGTACTGGTAATGATGATGTCTTTCATTACGGCCTGCTTTATCGGAGGTATGTATGTTTATAACCCGCTGGAGATCTTCGAGGTTTCCTGGCAGGATTCCAACCGTTACTTACTGGCCACGACCCGTGGCAGCAGCAACGATGCCATCGACGAGTACCATAAGATGCAGAGCGAACTGGCTGATCTTCTTCCGGCAACGGCCCAGGAGATCATGCATGTGAACTTCTGTTACGTGAATTATAATTCCATGATGCAGTACAACTGCACGACGGAGTGCCTGTGTTTCCAGAGTGAGGAGCAGCTCGAACTTTTCAAGGAAAGAACACATCTGATCCCGGACGATGTGGTGCTACACGACGGAGAGTATGCATTCAGTGAACTTCTTGCCAATAACAAGGGCCTGAAGGTGGGAGATCACATTAACGATAGCAAACTGACACTGGGTGCGATCCTGGATAAACCCGGTATGCGAGCCTTCCGCCTGAAGGATGACGAAGGAACAGATTGTACGTTGGTTCTTGGAAATGACGGAAACTGCAGTCAGCAGCTCCACGAGGACCTGGAGAATCTCAGCAATACATTGTCTAAGAAATATCCGCACTTGTATATATACACTCCGTCAACCCTCATGGAAGAAGTACGGGAACAGAGTGCCTTCATGTTCTACATCTTCGGAGCGATCATCATGGTGCTGGCAGTAGTACTTCTGGTAACGATCAATGCGGCGTTTACGGCAGCCTACGACAAGAGAAAACACGAATTTGCCATCTACAAGGCCATCGGATTCACCAGATGGCAGATCTTCAGGAAGATCGCATCGGAAGTCCTGATCATGAACGCGGCCGCGATCATCCTGGGAGCGATCATCAACGGAGCCGTGATCCTGGTGCTGAATCAGGTACTATGGTCATCGGGTCAGCATTTCTACGGGATCTCTGGTGCCGCCGTAACCGGAACCGTGATCACCGAGGCCCTGATCATCTTGCTGGTCATCTTTATGAACTGGCGCAAGGTCAGAAAATGCGAAGTAACCGAAGAATAACAGTTTTTTCAACCTCTACCTATATGCATGGATATGTCTCTTCGAGATCGGAAGATCTCGGAGAGACAGTCTTTTTGCAGAGAAAAAAGGGCTTTTTGTCATTTTGTCGTCTTGCGGCAGGGGCAAGCATGCTATAAAATAGTGGGGCGATTAAGGACATAGTATAAAGGAGAATCGATTTATGATCCAATCTAGAACTCATAACTGCGGGCAGCTCCGTCTGGAGAATGCCGGCGAGAAAGTTACTCTGGTCGGCTGGCTGGAGAATATGCGTGAAGTCGGAAGCAACCTGGGCTTTGTCGTTGTCAGAGACTTCTACGGCACAACACAGATCGTCCTTGAGACAGAAGAACTGGTCAAGACTTTCAAGGGCATCAACAAGGAGTCTACGATCTCTGTGACCGGTACGGTACGTGAGAGAAGTTCCAAGAACCCGAACCAGGCAACAGGTGATATCGAAGTGGTTCCGGAATCCGTTACAGTCCTCGGCCGTTGCCGTTATAACGAGCTTCCTTTCGAGATCAATCACTCACGTGAGGCTGATGAGAATGCCCGTCTGAAATACCGCTATCTCGATCTTCGTAATCCGGAGGTCAAGAAGAATATCATCCTGCGTTGCAATGTTGTGGCTGCACTTCGTCAGGCCATGACCGAACACGACTTCCTGGAGATCACGACTCCGATCCTGACGGCTTCTTCACCGGAAGGTGCCCGTGACTACCTGGTTCCTGCAAGAAAGCATCCGGGTAAGTTCTATGCACTGCCTCAGGCTCCGCAGCAGTTCAAGCAGCTCCTGATGACATCCGGTTTCGACCGTTATTTCCAGATTGCTCCTTGCTTCCGTGATGAGGATGCCCGTGGTGACAGATCTCCGGGTGAGTTCTATCAGCTGGATATGGAGATGGCTTTTGCCACTCAGGAAGATGTATTCTCCGTAATCGAAGATGTCCTGCCGCCGATCTTTGCTAAGTACGGTAAGTATGACCGTGCTTCCGGCGCACCGTTTGCACGTATCCCGTTCCTGGAGGCGATGGAGAAGTATGGTTCCGATAAGCCGGACCTTCGTATCGACCTGACCGTACAGGACGCAACCGAACAGCTCAAGGACTGCGGATTCCCACCGTTTGCAAGTAAGAACGAAGCAGGTGAAGATACCGATGTGCGCATCAAGGCTGTCGTGATCTCTGATTTCAAGGAGAGCCGTAAGTTCATCGATAAGACCATCGCCGATGTTGAGGTTCAGTCCGGTAATAAGGCTTGCTGGTTCCGTATGGATGAGAATGGTGAGATCGTCGGTGGTATTGCTAAGTTCGTCGCACCGATCAAGGATGCGGTGGTTTCTGCTCTGGGTATCAAGAGCGGAGATCTGGTAGTACTGTCCTGTGGTAAGCTCCTGGCTGCCCAGAAGACTGCCGGCGTGATCGTTAAGACCTTCGGTGCCGCTGTTCCGGGTCATATGGATAAAGAGCAGTACAGCTTCTGCTGGATCGTTGATTTCCCGATGTACGAGATCGGCGAGGAGTCCGGTGAACTGGAGTTCTGCCACAATCCTTTCTCCATGCCGTCCGGCGGATTAGAGACACTTCTGAAGGCGGAAAGAGGAGAGATCGATCCTCTGGCGATTACTGCAGATCAGTACGACTTGGTATGTAATGGTGTTGAGCTTTCTTCCGGTGCCGTTCGTAACCACGATCCGGAGATCATGATCAAGGCTTTCGAGATGGTTCGTCTGGGAGAAGAGGACGTGAAGTCTAAGTTCCCGGCTATGTATAACGCATTCTGCTACGGTGCACCGCCGCATGCCGGTATCGCTCCTGGCGTAGACCGTATGGTCATGCTGCTGGCCGGTGAGGAGTCCATCCGTGAGATCATCCCGTTCCCGATGAACAAGAACGCACAGGACATCATGATGGATGCTCCGGGATACGTTACAGAGAAGCAGTTGGAAGAACTGCATATCAAGACAGTTGAAGTAGAAGAGTAATTCTTTTCCTTCATCAGACAATTAAGAATCAAACAAAAAGTATGTCTCAGCGCTGAGGCATACTTTTTTCTTTGATTGGTAAGCTGTTGAGGAAAACTGTTTTACGCAGGTTCATATTCCTGCGTGTCATATACAGCGAACCACACATTTCCCTGGGTCATGGCGAGATAGTAGAGATGACCTTCTGTGACGTTGTCGTAGATATTTCTGGAGACTCTCCGTTGTGCTTCGTTGCCGTTACCGTCATCGAGATAAAGATAGTAGAGAGTTGTTGTGTCTCCATCTGAATCGTAGGTGACCTTGGTATTTTTCCGGAGTACAGAGATCACGACGGTGTCGAACTCACTTTCATCTTTCTTCAGGTTCTTTCCGAGGTTGGAAGAGAAGAAGAAAAGGGTGACAATGCAGAGAATACCGAAGGCCAATGTCATTCCCACGGTCAGAATGGGGAAGCTCTCCTGTCGTGAGAAAGCGATGGCGATCTTTGATACGATTATGATTATCACAATCGCGATGATCATGAACATCATGGCATAGATAAACGTGCGAAAAACTCCGACGCCTTCCTTCTGGTTTTCGTAGTAGATCCGGTAATCTTCAAGGATCAGCTTATCGTCAAGCAGCTTCATTCCGTTGTCTTTTATCTGTACCGTTCGCATAGCAGCATTCTGCTCCATTCGGGTCGAACTGCTTTTCGTCAAGTTGACTATCTTGAGTACAGTAAAGGTGGCAAAACAGATAAACAGGACAACAGATACGATACTTGTAATGATTCGGATCCTGCGTTCTGACATAACTTTTCCTTCTTGATAAATCAGCCCCACAATGCCGTGAGCATCGGGATGATCTGCTTCTTACGAGACATGACGCCCGGCAGGAAGATGTGATTGTCCTTGGGCTCCACGTTGAAAGCAAAACGGATGGTATCATCGTCGCCGACATACAGAAGTTCTGTACCTTCAAGCAATACATCCGTCAGCATCAGGATCACGAAATCGTAGCCTTTCTCTTCCTTGAGCTTGTTCATGTGGGCCAGGAATTCGTCCTTTCTGTCCAGCATCTTGACGGAGTCGATGCAGATGATCTGCGCCACGCCCAGTGTCTGTTCGGCAATATGGAATTCCTTGAAATCTCCCTTGAAAAGCTCTTCCGCCGAGCGGCTCTCGAAGGAGGAGGCGAAGAGGTCGTGCCCCAGTTCATCGATGGAGACTGCAGCGATACGAGCCAGACGTTCTGCCATGGCGATATCCCGCTTGGTGCATGTCGGGGACTTGAACATAACTGTATCGGACAGTATGGCGGCGCACATCAGACCGGCCATCTTAATAGAAGGCATGACACCGTTCTCCTGATAAAGTTCGGTAATAATGGTGGTGGTACTGCCTACCGGCTCGTTACGCATGGCAATCGGCTGGGTAGTCTGGATATCGGCCAGACGGTGGTGGTCGATAATACCCAGGATCTCCGCCTGCTCCAGACCCGGTACGGCCTGTGCCAGCTCGTTATGGTCAACCAGTACGACTTTCTTTCTTCTCGGACGAAGGAGATGGAAACGGGCCAAGGTTCCGATGACTTTATCGTTTCCGTCCAGAACAGGATAGCTTCTGAAACGGCTCTTCAGCACGACTTCCTTAACATCATCGATGTAGTCGGTGAGGTGGAAGCATTCGATATCTCCTGTGTAGCAGGCGCGGGAGATCGGTAATGCCTGATAGATCAGCTTGGTTACCTTGCCGGCATCCAGGGGAGTCGAGATGACACATGTGGAAGTGGGCTTGGAGAACCATGATGGATCCACATCTGTCTGACACAGGATCAGGCAGTTGACGCCGATTTCTAAGGCGCGCTTCACCATATCCGGCTGGTTGCCGCAGAGCACGATCGAATCCTTGGATGAGAACAGAAGGTTCTCACAGGATTGAGGAAGGGCAATGGTGATCTCTCCGGAGATGGCATCCATAGTCACTTCACTTTCGTTGACGATCCGTCCTTCCAGAACACTGAGAAGGTTAAAGAGCGGTACGTTTTCGATATGCGGGTCATGAATAGCCTTCATGTTGTAGGAAGCGATATCGCCGGAAGAAAGGGTTCCGTACAATGTGCCGTCCTCATTAATGACGGGGATGACGGACAGTTTCTCTTCCGCCATGATGCGCCAGGCCATATCCAGCGTGACCGATGCATTCAGCGCCGGAGGTGTATCGAAGTCCAGATCCTGTACCTGGGTGCGTACATCCCTGATACGAATCGGTGTTTCGAAGCCGAAGCGTGCAAGCATTCTCTTGGTCTCATCACTGAGATGGTCCAGACGGGCGGCAACATAATCCTGCTCGCCCAGAGCATGCTTTAGTGCCGCATATGCCATGGCAGAGACCACGGTATCGGTATCCGGATTCTTGTGACCTACAACATAGATTTCACTCATTATTCATACCTTCGTTCTTATAGTTTTGCGAAGTCTTTCCGATTTAAGGAATCAGACCTGGAATACGAATCCGAAGAAATCGAAGAGATTTCTTCCATCCATATAGTGTCCGCCCCAGCCCTTGTACTTGCCTTCTACGAGGAAGTAGATAGCGTGCTTGCCGGACAGTCCTTCGACTGTTGCAGTAACGATACTTGCGTTCGAAGAGAATTCTGCGCATCCGATCTCGCGTCCTTCGCGGGAAAGACCGTATTTGCCGGTGTATTCCTGAGTACTGAACTCCTCAAGGAGTCTGCCGCTGAATCCGTAGACCTTGGAAGAGGTGTCTTCGCGTGCGGCCTTTTTCTCCTCGGCAGAAGGCTCATCCGGGAAGATCGGACGGGCATACTTCTTAACGGCATCCATCGGAACGCCGTCGGCAAAGATATGGATCTTACCGCCCATGTAGCAGCTGTCGATCTTCATGACGCACTTCATCTCGGAACCGGAATGGTTGCCGAAGTCGTAATACTTGAATCCGATGACCGAGCCGTCAGAGATCTTCGTGATGCACTGGTCGAATGGTGTTCTTTCGGTGATGGTGGCACCATTGGTCAGGACACATGCCATCTGTGGATTTGTGACACGGTAAGGATTCAGGATGTCTTCGAATCCCTGAGAGGTCATCTCAGCCTGAGTAAAGGTGCCGTCTTCGTTAAGAGTCAACTTGTCGGCGCAGCCTACACGGCTCATGATGGATCCGTTGGTCATTCTGTGATAGAAGATATACCACTGGTCTTCGATCTTGGCGACAGAACCGTGGTCGTTTCCGCCCGGATAGTCACAGCCGGAATCCACGAGAGTGCCCTTAAATTCGAAAGGCCCCGTCGGGGAATCCGATACGGCATAGACCAGCTGGCTGGTGGGCTCAGCAGAAGAATAGATCATGTAGTACTTACCGTTGATCTTTCTCGGAGAGCAGGCCTCGAAGAAGTAGAACGGTGCCGTATTCGGGATGATGTCCATCTTGAAACTGCCGTCGATGACTTCACACATGTTATCGGGGTTGACCTCGAACATATAAGAACGGAGGAACCCGCAATATACGTAAACACGTCCGTCATCGTCTACCAGCGTGCCCGGATCGATAAAGATACCGCCGTCCGGGTGATGCTCGATATTGTGCTTGTAGCGGGAGATCAGCTTGAAAGGACCTTCCGGCTTATCGGCTACGGCTACGCAGCCCGGAGCATTCTGAATATAGGCATAGAGATAATACTTTCCGTCTTTCTCCACAACATCCGGTGCGAAGAGACGTCCGTCAGTCCAGTCCGTATCGGAAGGATGACCCGGGAAATCACGGGTGGCAAAAGCAATGCCATGGGATGTCCAGTTCGTCGGATCGGATACCGGTGCCGACCATACTTTCAGACAGAAATCGCAGAACTCGTCTGTGTCCGCGTTGTCGTGTGAACCGTAGATATAGATTCTGTCGCCGAAAACTCTCGGCTCGCCGTCCGGAATGTGTTCCCACATAGGAAGATAAGGATTGGCCATAGTGTTGATCTCCTTTAACATCTTGTCTTGTTCTTGTTGTCAGTCCCTTCGAGAAAGGGAAAATCGGCATTTCTGTGAGAAACCCGACAAATTTAAAGTCATTATAGCAAATCCAGTGAAAGAAATGTATAATCAAAGGTCGGAGGAGAGTACAATTTCTTATGCATTTTTATCCATTTGTCGATTCGTATTCCATGTTCTTTATCTATGCCTTTCTGGGATGGATACTTGAAGTCATCTATTATGGAATAGACGAAGGACGTTTTGTTAACCGAGGATTTCTCAACGGCCCGCTCTGTCCGGTATACGGTATCGGATTCTATGGCGTTATCCTGATCCTCGAACGCATTAAGTTTAATTTCTTCCTTCTGTTTTTCGGCTCCATGGCGATCTGTACTTTCGTCGAATTCTGGGCCGGATATATCCTTTATAAGATCTTCAAGCTCCGTTGGTGGGATTACCGGGATGAGAAACTGAACCTGTGGGGTTTCATCTGCCCGAAGTTCTCACTGTACTGGGGTATTGCCTGTTCCATGGGAATCTACGTGATCCATCCAAGTGTCCTCTGGGTACTGCACCGCGTGCCGGACTGGGCCCAGATCGCTTTCGAGGGGATCTTTTCCATCATTATGCTTTGCGACATTGTGGCTACCGTCTGCGCCATCATCGGCTTTAAGAAGAAACTTCTCATCATCGGCGGGATCTCCGGCGAGATGAAGGTGATCTCCGATAAACTCGGCGGCGGGATCTACGGCGGTGTAGATACGGTCCGCAGTAAGAGCGGTACAGCTCTGGAGACCTATAACCAGTGGCGTGCACTCAGTGCCAAGAATCATGCCGAGGAAAAAGAACTGGCAAAGAAGCATCGTATTGAGGAGCGGGCGCTGTTGGCTAAGCTAAAGCCGAAGCCGATCCCGATCAAGAGTTCTACCCAGGCCATCGGGAAGAAGGTGGGGGGCTTTGTGCATCTGGTACAGAAGTCTGAGAAGCGTCTGGCCAAGACTGTCTATCTGAATATCGGTGAGCCGGGTAAGACGGCTTTCGTGAACCTGTCCCGTAAACTTCCCCTGCCAAGAAAAAGGGCAGAAGATGTGGCTTCTGAGATCTTCAGTGAAGAGGAAGAAGACGACTGATCGCAAACTTTCCTGAAAGTTTAGAAAATCCATTGAAACAGCATTGACAGCCTGTGTCCCATTTGCTAGAATTTATACACCTAGTAAATTGGTAGGTAAATAAACACAAGAGGGCACAGAAAATGACTGAAAATGAGAAGAAATACATTTATGCGGATAATGCAGCCACCACACGTATGAGTCAGACGGCCATCGATGCGATGCTGCCTTACATGAGTGAGATATTCGGCAATCCTTCCAGTCTTTATACCATCGGCCAGAAGGCGAAGGAAGCACTGGAAGAAGCAAGAGAGATCGTGGCAGCGCAGTTGAACGCCTCCCCGAAGGAGATCTTCTTCACATCCGGTGGAAGTGAAGCGGACAATCAGGCGATCCGTTCTGCGGCGATCATCGGTTCGAAGAAAGGAAAGAAGCACATCATCTCGACAAAGTTCGAGCATCACGCGGTACTGCATACTCTGGCCAAGCTTGAGAAGGAAGGCTATGAAGTAACCCTTCTGGATGTAGGCAGCAAGGGTATCGTGGATCCGGAGGCGGTGAGAAATGCCATCCGCGAAGATACGGCGCTGGTGACCATCATGTATGCCAATAACGAGATCGGTACCATCCAGCCTATCCCGCAGATCGGTAAGATCTGCCGGGAAAAGGGTGTGATCTTCCATACTGACGCCGTTCAGGCCGCCGGCCATCTCCATATCGACGTGAAGGAACAGAACATCGATATGCTTTCCATCTCGGCCCATAAGTTCCATGGCCCGAAGGGCTGCGGCATCCTGTTTTCCAAGACCGGTATTCCGCTTTCTAACCTGATCGAGGGCGGCGCCCAGGAGAGAGGCAAGCGCGGCGGTACCGAGAATATCCCCGGCATCCGTGGTATGGCAGCTGCATTGAAAGAGGCCTGCGAGAATATCGATAAGAATGCAGCCCACCTGATCCCGCTTCGAGACAAGCTTATCGCGGGACTGGACGAGATTCCGTATTCTGAATTAAACGGTGACAGAACGAACCGTCTCCCGAGTAACGTAAACTTCTGCTTCGAGGGCATCGAGGGTGAATCCCTGCTGCTGCTCCTGGACGATAAGGGAATCTCCGCATCTTCCGGTTCGGCATGCACATCCGGTTCCCTGGATCCGAGCCATGTACTTCTGGCAATCGGAAGACCTCATGAAGTGGCCCATGGTTCTCTTCGCCTTTCTTTAGGAGAGGATACTACGGAAGAAGAAGTGGACTACATGATCCGGGCCGTAAAAGACGTGGTAACGTATCTTCGTAATATGTCCCCCTTCTGGAGAGACCTGACAGAAGGCAAGAGACCGCACGTATTTGCAGAGTGAGAAAGAGAGAGGTAAGGCAATATGGCATTGTATAGTGAGAAAGTAATGGATCATTTCAGAAACCCGAGAAACGTAGGCGTGATCGAGAACGCAGACGGTGTTGGTGAAGTCGGAAACCCGGTGTGTGGTGACATCATGAAGATCTATCTGAAGATCGAGAACGATATCATCACAGACGTCAAGTTCGAGACCTTCGGCTGTGGAAGCGCCATCGCATCCAGCTCCATGGCAACGGAACTCATCAAGGGTAAGCCGCTTTCCGAAGCACTGACCCTGACCAATAAGGCTGTAACCGAAGCACTGGATGGACTTCCGGCGCATAAACTGCACTGCTCCGTTCTGGCAGAAGAGGCCATCAAGTCGGCAGTAAAGGATTACTACGATAAGAACGGGATCGAGTACGATAAGAGTCAGTTCCCGGAGGAGAATTCCTGCGATCACTGCTGTAAGGTCTGAGAAGAAGAGATTCGATAATATCAGAAAGGGAAAGAGTAAGCATCACTCTTTCCCTTTTTTCTTTCCTTTCTGGCAGATGCGTTTTAATGCCAGTATGTATTCTTCTGTAAGCGTGGAAGGGTGGATCTGGGCGGGAAGGATATATCCGATCTGCATATAGTCATCTACCTTGAGGGGCTTGGCGATGATGTTGGGACCGTTTAATTCTTCGCTGATGACACCGCTGCAGATGGTGTAGCCGTTCAGACCGATAAGAAGGTTAAAGAGCGTTGCGCGGTCACGGACGATGAGTTCTTTGTCCGCATCGACGGTGCTGAGGATCTCCTCAGAAAAATAGAAGGAGTTGTGGCTTCCTTGCTCGTAGGACAGGCGCGGATAGGGCTTGAGGTCGTCAAGACTCAGACTCCTTTTCCTCGCAAGCGGGGAGTTTTTGCCGATGAAGACGTGAGGCCTGGCGGTAAATAACGGCTCGAAAAGAAGGTTGTTATCCCGCAGGGTCTTACGGATAACGGTCTCGTTGAACTCGTTAAGATACAGGATCCCGATCTCACTTCGAAGGTGGGACACGTCCTCGATGATGTCATAGGTCTGGGTCTCCCGCATATGGAATTCGTATTTGCTGCCGCCATGTTTCTTGAGAAGTTCGACGAAGGCTTCTACGGCGAAGGAATAGTGCTGGGAAGAGACGCAGAAACGGACCTTGCCCTCGGTCTTGCCGGTATATCGCTCGTTAAAAAGATCGGCCTGATCCAGGATCTGTCTGGCATATCCCAGGAATTCTTCCCCTTCGGTAGTGATCTCGATGCCCTTATTGCTGCGAGAGAAGATCGTGATGTTATATTCTTTCTCCAGTTCCATTATGGCAGAAGTGAGGCTGGGCTGGGCGATGAAGAGACGCCGGGCGGCCTCGGTCATATTACCTGTATCGGCTACGGTTACGGCATAGCGAAGTTGTTTTAGTGTCATGGGGTTATAAATCCTCCTTATAACGTGCAATAGATGACGGCTATAATTATATCACTTGCCATAGAAACAATCTATGGACACGTGCCAAAAAGATGTATTTTACCCATCGGATGCCTAGGTTTATACTTCGCTTAACAACAGCGAAAGCGAGAGGAAAGAACATGAAAACGTCGGTAATTGGTTTTCCGAGAATCGGAAGAGATAGAGAATTAAAGTTTGCATCGGAGAAGTTCTTCAGAGGAGAGATTCCGGAGACAGAACTTCAGGAAGTGGCACGAGAGATCCGTGAACTCGATTGGGAGACACAGAAGCATGCAGGAATCGACCTAATCTCCAGTAATGATTTTTCTTTCTACGATAATGTTCTGGATACGGCGTTCCTTTTTAATATCGTACCGCAGAGATATAAGGACCTGGGTCTGTCCCTGCTTCAGACCTATTTTGCCGCGGCTCGTGGTTATCAGGGAGAGAAGGGTAATGTTAAAGCCCTGGCCATGAAGAAGTGGTTCAATACGAACTATCACTACATCGTTCCAGAGTTCGAGGACGATACCAAGATCGAACTCATCGGAAGCAAACCGCTTTCCGAATTCCTGGAAGCTGCAGAACTGGAGGTCCAGACGAAAGTACAGCTCGTAGGACCTTTCACGTTTCTGAAACTTACCCGCTTCGTCGGAAGCAAGAAGGCAGAGGATGTGGCCGATGCGTTGACGGCTGAGTATGGCAAACTTTTTGCCAAGTTATCCGGCGCCGGTGCCGCATGGGTACAGGTAGATGAACCATATCTTGTACGGGATCTGGATACGGAAGATCTTGCACTTTTAAAGAAGATCTACGGACAGCTTCTCGGAAATAAGAACGGTCTGAAGGTTCTTCTGCAGACGTATTTCGGAGATGTCCGCGACGCATACGAGGAAGTCGTGGCTCTGGATTTCGACGCCATCGGTCTGGACTTCGTGGAAGGAAGAAAGACTTTGTCCCTTGTTAAGGAGAAGGGTTTCCCGAAGGACAAGATTCTGGTAGCGGGACTGGTGAACGGTAAGAATATCTGGAAGAACGACTATTCCAAGACCAAGGCAGTCCTTTCGGAGATCTCCGCCATCGTAACGGATCCGGAGAAGCTCTATATCGGCACATCCTGCTCGTTGCTACATGTTCCGTACACACTGGACAACGAGACAAAGCTGCCTGAGGAATATAAGAAGCACTTTGCTTTTGCCGAAGAGAAGCTCATCGAACTGAATGAATTGTCCAATCTCACGGACGAGGTACTGGCTTCGAATCAAGTTCTTTTCGAGAAGAGAGTGGACAGCGTAGATGAGAAGGTAAGAGCAAGAGTTGCGGCCATCAAGGATTCGGATTATACACGTCTTCCGGTATTCGAGGAAAGAGAGGTCATCCAGAAGGAAGCTCTGGGCCTTCCGCTTTTCCCGACAACGACTATCGGTTCTTTCCCGCAGACGGCGGATGTCAGAAAGAACAGAAGTGATTTCCGTAAGGGCGTCATCAGCAAGGAAGAATATGTGAAGTTCAACCAGAAGAAGATCGAGGAGTGCATCCGCCTTCAGGAAGAACTGGGTCTGGATGTGCTGGTGCACGGCGAGTTCGAGAGAAACGACATGGTGGAGTACTTCGGTGAGCACCTCTCCGGATACGTCTTTACCGAGAAGGCCTGGGTACTTTCTTATGGTACAAGATGCGTAAAACCGCCGATCGTATGGGGCGATGTTTCCAGAAAAGAACCCATCACGGTGGAGTGGTCCAAGTATGCCAAGAGCTTAACCGATAAGCCGGTAAAGGGCATGTTGACAGGCCCGGTAACGATCCTGAACTGGTCTTTCCCGAGAGAAGATATCTCCATCAAGGAGAGCGTACAGCAGATCGCCCTGGCTATCCGTGACGAGGTACTGGATCTGGAGGCCAACGATATCAACATCATCCAGATCGACGAGGCGGCCCTTCGTGAGAAACTTCCGCTGCGCAAGTCTGACTGGTACAGCGAGTATCTGGATTTCGCCATTCCGGCATTCCGTCTGGTACATAGCGGCGTAAAGGCGGAGACTCAGATCCATACTCATATGTGCTACAGCGAATTTACAGACATTATTCCGGTCATTGATTCTATGGATGCCGACGTCATCACCTTTGAAGCATCCCGTTCGGATCTTCTGATCCTGGATGCCCTGAAGGAGAACCACTTCAAGACCGAGGTAGGTCCTGGTGTATATGACATTCACAGCCCACGCGTTCCTTCCGTAGAGGAACTGGTAGGACAGCTGACGAAGATCCGTGAGAAGACCGAAGATCGTAAACTCTGGGTCAACCCGGACTGTGGATTGAAGACACGTGGTGTGGAAGAGACGGTACAGAGCCTGAAGAACCTGGTAGAAGCCGCGAAGACGATTCGTTTGGAGAGATGAGAAAGTGAAGATCGCAGACATTTACAAACAAAATAAGAAAAGCTTGTCCTTCGAGATTTTCCCGCCGAAGAAAGACACGGAACTGGAAAGCATCGATGAGACGCTGGAAGTGCTCTGCGAGCTGAATCCGGACTTTATCAGCGTGACCTTCGGTGCCGGCGGAAGCAGTAACAGCAACCGCACCATCGAGATCGCCAAAAACATCAAGAGAAGATACGGCGTGGAGCCGGTGGTGCATCTGACGTCTCTGCATTATGACAAGGCGGAGATCGATGAATTTGCCAATGTGATGGAAGCAGAAGGAATCGAAAATATCCTTGCTCTTCGTGGAGACCGTACCCCGAAGATCGCGGAGAAAGAGGATTTCCATCACGCTTCCGACCTGATCTCGTATCTTTCGAACGACCATGATTTCTGTTTCCTCGGCGCCTGTTATCCGGAACGGCATCCCGAGTCGGAAGATAAGGTCAGTGATATCAAGGGACTGCAGAAGAAGGTGGACTCAGGTGCTTCGGTACTTCTGTCCCAGCTGTTCTTCGATAACGAGAAATTCTATGATTTCTGTGAGCGCTGTAAGATCGCAGGCATTGATGTCCCCATTATCCCGGGCATCATGCCGGTGATCAATGCCGCCCAGATCCGACGCATGCTTTCTCTGTGCAATGCTTCGTTCCCAGACCGTTTCAACCGTATCGTAAGAAAGTACGAAGACAGAAAGGAAGCACTCTTCGATGCGGGCATGTCCTATGCCTTAAGCCAGATCATCGATCTTCTGGCCAGTGATATCCCCGGAATCCACCTTTACACCATGAATAATCCGGTGGTGGCAAGACGTATCTGTGAGGGGATCCGAAACATCGTCTGATATATCAACCTATCTTTAAAATATAGCCGAAATGTGGTATCCTTAACGTAATTTGGGGGATTGCGGGGCTTTCGTGCCTGACGCGGTTCGGGGTAAGGTTAGGTAGACGCATGAAGCACATTTTTATCATCAATCCACGTGCGGGAAGAGACAAAGAGAATATCGCTGTCCGTGTACGTGCCTTTCTTAAGCAGAGGCCGGAACTGGAAGCACTTGTTTTTACTACGGAATACAGCGGTCATGAGACCATTCTGGTGGGACGTCTGTGTCATATCTTCGAGGACGAGACGATCCGCCTTTATATCTGCGGAGGCTCCGGTACGCTGTGCCGGGCCGTCAGCGGTATCCCGAACCTGGCTATGGTAGAAGTGGCTTTCTATCCATGTGGTATGACCAACGATATCCTGAAGGTATTCGAGGGTGAAGATGAACCTTTCCTGAATCTCAATGCGCTGGTAGGCGGTACGCCGATGTACATGGATCTTCTGGATTATGGTTTCGGTAAGGCACTGAACTTCTGTTCCGCAGGATATGATGCGAAAGTATCTGCGGATGTAAACGGTATGGCGAAGTTCTCCATTGCCGGTTCCAAAGTGCCGTACTATGCGGCCATCATCCGCAACTCAATCTCCATTCTCCATTCCATGTATACCATCGATATCGACGGCATGGATTATTCAGGAAGAAAGACATTCGTTACGGCACTGAACGGCGTCGTATATGGTGGTTCTTTCTCACCGGTACCGAAATCCAGTCCCGTAAACGGCAAGATCCGTTTCCTGCTTTACGATGCACCGTCCATCTTCTCGGTATGGGCGAATCTGAGAAATTACCGTAAGGGAGAACTGGAGAAAATCGGAAAATCAATCGTTTCCCAGGAGGGAACCTCTATGAAGGTCAAGATGCCGGAGAACAGAAAGATGTACTTCACGGCGGACGGAGAGACCTTCGAAATGAAAGACCATAACAATGAATTCACTGTCCGCAACGTGCCGGCCGCACTGAAATTTGTCGTGCCGCAGGGTGTGGCCCTGAAAGAACAATGCAGGGAGGGACAGTAAGTATGTTTTTAGATAGACGTGATGCCCAAAGAGTCCTGCTGAGTATTTACTGCTTCGTGTGCATTTTCTTTATGCTTTTGTCTTCGACAGCCCAGCAGTATCCTCTGTTCTTTAAAGTTTATTGCTGTGTTACCCCGATCGTGGCGATCCTTCTGACGAAGATCGCGAGACAGAACTTCAAGTTCCAGATGTACATGATGACGTCGTTCTTCCTGCTGATGGTCGTGCTTTACGGGTTGATGTACAAGAACCCCGGTACGATCCAGGACGGTTTTATCACGGTAGCCTGTATCGTCTCGTTGTACTTCGAATTCGGCGTGAACCTGTACTGTCTGTTCTTCACGTCGCTTTACTACGCATTCTGGATCGTCTATGATTATGAGCTTCTGAATGCGACGCTGCTTTCTGCGTCTCCGATGGAGCTGGCCGTACGTATCACGCTCCTGCTGGTTGCCCAGGTGTTCCTGATGGCACTGGTATCTTCCATCAAGCGATCGCGACAGACCTTGGTTGAGAAGTCCGAGAGTACAGAAGCCCTGCTTCGTATCGTAGAGATCAAGAAGCAGGAGGCAGTAGCCGCTTCCCAGACCAAAGCCGACTTCCTGGCCAGCATGTCCCATGAGATCAGAACACCGATGAACGCCATCGTCGGTATGACGGAGATGATCCTTCGTGATGAGATCAACCCCAGTGTCCGTGAGAATGCACGTAACATCAAGAGTGCCGGTAATGCACTTCTGGCCATCGTAAACGATATCCTGGACTTCTCCAAGATCGAATCCGGTAAGATGGAGATCATCAATGTACGTTACCAGCTGACCTCGGTCATTAACGACATCATCAATATCATTACCGTACGTATGGCGGATAAGAACCTGGATCTGGTAGTAGATGTGGACCCGAATATCCCGGCAGAGATGATCGGTGATGAGATCCGTCTTCGTCAGATCCTCCTGAACCTGATGAATAACGCGGTAAAGTTTACCAACGAAGGTCATATCGGACTGCGGGTATATTCTCGTGCGATATCCAGTGATATGTGCCTTCTGCATTTCGATGTTTCCGATACCGGTGCCGGTATCCGAGAAGAAGATAAGCAGCGCCTCTTCGGAAGTTTCCAGAGACTGGATACCCGACAGAACCGTGCTATCGAGGGAACCGGACTTGGACTTTCGATCTGTAAGCGTCTTCTGGATCTTATGGGAGGTACCATTTCTGTTGACAGTACTTACGGCGTCGGAAGTACCTTCTCCTTCGAACTTCACCAGTTCGTCTCGAAACCTCAGCCGATGTCCATCGTGCCGGAAGCCAAGCGTGTGCATGTTTTGTATATTGAAGATAAGTCCGTCTATCTGGAGTCGGCTCGTGCCGATCTGCAGCGTCTGGGTGTATCGGCCCGCATCAAGCAGAGAGTCGAGGATCTGGATCCTCAGTCCAATGCCCGTTACTCCTATATTTTCGTACCGAAGGATCTTTTCGATAACGGTGCGCAGCAGATCCGGCAGTTCGCCCAGACCCACGGTGATCCGAAGATCGTTCTTATGATCGATAAGGACCAGCTGGCGACAGGTTACAAGGATGTACTGATCGTGCGCCGCCCGGTATATTCGGCAGTATTTGCATCTGTTCTTCGTGACAAGCCCATCGAGTCCCTGGATTCCGATGAATTCCAGGAGAACTTCATTGCACCGGAAGCCCATGTACTCGTGGTCGACGATAATGCCGTCAACCTTAAGGTAGTCAAGGGCCTCATGGAGCCGTACCAGCTTCATGTATATACCGCCAACAGCGGCAGACAGTGCCTGGAGATGCTCAGGAAAGGTGACGAGCAGTTCCATATGATCTTTATGGATCACATGATGCCCGACCTTGATGGTATCGACACCCTCCGTCTGATCCGTAAGATGGACGGGGATTACTACAAGCGTGTACCGGTAATCGCCCTCACGGCCAATGCGGTAAGCGGTGTCCGGGAAATGTTCATGAACGAAGGCTTCCAGGGTTATGTATCGAAGCCGATCGAGCTGGCTCAACTGGAAAAAGCCCTGAAGAATAATCTGCCGACGGAACTGATCATCCGTAAGCAGCATACCGTAGAGAGTGCACCTAAGGCCGGGGAAGGGGACTTCCTGCTTCGCGGTGTTAATGTTTCCCGTGGACTTCTCAATTGCGGTGACAGTCTGGATAACTACATCAGTCTCCTGAAGGTCGTTTACGATGACGGTGTGGAGAAGGTGGAACGGATCCGTAAACTGGCCCAGGATAAGAATTACGATGAATACGGTATCGAGGTCCACGCCTTGAAGAGTGTGGCTGCCTCTATCGGTGCCATGGAACTGTCCGAACAGGCGAAAGAACATGAATACGCCAACTATGACGGCCGTTTCGAATTTATCGATACGAACTATGAGGACCTGCTTTCCCGTTACAGTTCCCTTCTGGACGATATAGCCGTGGAACTCTCGGCTCGTGGTGCCATGTCTGTTCCGTCGGAAAATACCGACAGTGCATCGCCGAAACCGGAACTTCCGGAGGAGACATTCCGTCAGGCACTTATGGAAGTGCGTGCTTCGGTAGAGGACTTCGAGGCCGATGCGGCACTAGAGAAACTGGACTGGATACTGGGATTCAATGTGGGTGAGGAGAGAGCACTTTGCCTGAATCGTACACGAAATCTGCTTAATGACTTCCAGTACGATGAAGCTGTGGGCAATATAGATAAACTTTTGGAAGGATAGAAACGAGTAAATGAAAACGATCCTAGTCGTAGACGACAGCAAAGCGAACCTGACGTTGGCCAAGCAGGCGCTGGAGAAGTTTTACCAGGTGAGTCTGGTGATCTCCGGACAGATGGCTTTACGTTTCCTGGAGAAGAAGACGCCGGATCTGATCCTGCTGGATATCAACATGCCGGAGATGGATGGTAAAGAGACGCTGCGGCAGATCCGTGCAGTGGAACAGTATAGAGAGATACCGGTCATTTTCCTGACGGCCAAGACCGATCCGGAAACGGAGGTCGAGTGTCTGGAACTGGGTGCGACAGACTTTATTGCCAAGCCTTTCGTGCCGCAGGTCATGCGTTCACGTATTGCCCGTACGCTGGAACTTGAGGAATACCGGCGTCTTGCCGAGAACCGCGCGAAGAAATTCGAGAATATCGCTTCCAAGGACGCCATGACGGGACTTTGGAACCGAAGCTATCTGACCAATAAGATCGATGAGGTACTGGCCAATGGTTCCAATGCCGCGTATCTGATCGTGGACGTGGACCGTTTCAAGAGCGTCAACGATAAACTGGGACATATCACCGGTGATAAGGTACTGATCCGTCTGGCCCATATGATGATGGAGCACTTCCCGGAGGATACGGTTGCCCGTCTCGGCGGCGACGAATTCGTAATCTTTATCGAGAACCCGCCGGAGAATGAGGTGCTTTGCGACCGGATCGCCCGTTTCCAGGAGAAAGTCAACGAAGACCTGAAAGAGACCACCAAGGGAATCGCGACATTGTCTATCGGTATTGCGCTGGCTCCTCAGGACGGCACGAACATGGATATTCTCTATGACAAGGCCGATCGTGCTCTTTACGTGGTGAAGAAGGAAAGCAGAAACGGTTTCCGTTTCTATGATTCGACGCTGCCGTCTAAGGCGGCCAAGGTCGACCGTCCTAACACTTTCGAGACGGATATTGCTCTTTTGATCCAGCAGTTGCGTGAACCGGGTACGGTCCGTGGCGCATACTGGCAGGAATATGACCCGTTCCTGGCGATCTTCCGCTTTATCGAGAGAATGCAGGCCCGCTCAGAGGGTACATTCTGCGTTATGCTGGCCACCTTGATGAATGAGAACGGCGAGCAGTTGGAGGCAGATGTTCTGCAGCCGAATATGGATATTTTGTATTCCGCGATCCAGGATACGCTGCGTAAAGGCGATGTTTTCACGAAGTACAGCAGTTCTCAGTACGTGATCATGCTGCCTTCCGCCAATGCGGAATCCGGCGGCAAAGTGGCGGCAGACCGTCTGAAGACGTACTTTGATAACATTAAGAAAGATCCGGGCGTAGTTCTCAAGACAGATCTGACCATGATGAATATGGTGGAGCGCGCCTGAGTTTTATGGTAGAATTAAAAAGTTAATTGTTTAATTGGAGGCGACAACGATGCTCGACATCAAATTGGTCCGTTCTAATCCGGACTTGGTAAAAGAAAACATTAAGAAGAAATTCCAGGATGAGAAGCTTCCTCTGGTAGATGAAGTGATCGCTCTGGACAAGGAACTGCGCGAGGCCAAGACCCGTGTAGAATATCTCAGAAGCCAGAGAAATACCATCAGTAAGCAGATCGGTATGCTCATGGGCCAGGGCAAGAAGGATGAAGCCGAAGAGGCAAAGAAGCAGGTAGCGGCCATGGCTGACGAGATGGCCCAGCTGGATGCCAAGGAGCAGGAGCTGACCGAGAAAGTCAGAAAGATCATGCTGGTCATCCCGAATATCATTGATGATTCGGTACCGATCGGTAAAGACGATAGTGAGAATGTAGAGAATGAGCGTTTCGGCGAGCCGGTGGTTCCGGATTATGAGATCCCGTATCACGTGGATATCATGGAGCGCTTTGACGGTATCGATCTCGATGCTGCCAGAAAGACATCCGGTAACGGTTTCTACTACCTCAAGGGTGACATCGCCAGACTGCATTCCGCGATCCTTTCTTATGCAAGAGATTTCATGATCGATCGTGGTTTCACTTACTACGTACCGCCGTTCATGATCCGTTCTGCCGTTGTTGACGGTGTTATGAGTTTCGCCGAGATGGAGAACATGATGTATAAGATCGAGGGCGAAGACCTCTATCTGATCGGTACATCCGAGCACTCCATGATCGGTAAGTTCATCGATACGATGCTGGATGAGGAAGACCTGCCTCAGACGCTGACCAGTTATTCTCCTTGCTTCCGTAAGGAAGTCGGTGCCCATGGTATCGAGGAGCGCGGTGTTTACCGTATCCACCAGTTCGAGAAGCAGGAGATGATCGTCGTCTGCAAGCCGGAAGACAGCATGGACTGGTATAACAAACTGTGGAAGAACTCCGTTGATTTCTTCAGAAGCCTGGATATCCCGGTACGTACACTGGAGTGCTGCTCGGGTGATCTTGCCGACCTGAAGGTGAAGTCCTGCGACGTAGAAGCCTGGTCTCCGCGTCAGCAGAAGTATTTCGAGGTAGGTTCCTGCTCCACTCTCGGTGATGCGCAGGCCAGAAGACTCGGAATCCGTATTAAGAATAAAGAGAAGGGTAATTACTTCGCACATACCCTCAATAACACCGTTGTGGCTCCGCCGCGTATGTTGATCGCTTTCCTGGAAAACAACTTGAACGCAGATGGTTCGGTCAACATCCCGCAGCCGCTCCGTATGTATATGGGTGGCAAGGAGAAGCTTCTGCCGAAGAAGTAATATCACGAAGAATAGTTACAGGATTTTAGAATGCGAAATAGAAAGTTTGTCTTTGCTTTTGTGATCTTCGATGTCATCTTGATTCTTGGCATCGTGGTCTACCTTGTGGTTGCAAATCCTTTTAGTGAGTCTGTGGCGCCTTCCATCTCCGGAACCACCACCACGACGGTCTCGCCCGGCGGAAGTGACGGGGAGACCTATGGCCCGCTTTCCAAGGACGGAGAGATCAGCCGTGAATCCATGAAGATCTTTGGCAATGAGCCGCCGATGTATGCGTTGACGGAAGAATCCCAGAAGACCTCGGACGGCAAGTATTATACGGCTTACAAGGGTTACCTCGAACTGGATGCAGACGGAGACGGACAGAGCGAGTATTTTTCCGTCAGCCTGGATGAGTACAGTGGTTCCTTCTATTTCCTGGCAAGAAAGAACGGTCAGGCATATGACTATGTTCTGCCCGGATCTGATTTTATGTACAACAAGGACTATGACGCCCAGGTCTGCAAGGGCGAGATCCGTGGTTTTACCGTAGATCTGGATCCTTCAGATAAGTATCTGGAGATCGGTGTGGTTCTGACAAGAGATAACTGGGAGGAGATCGAGACTCTCGTTGCCCGTTTCGACGGTAGTGAGGTCAAGGCTTCCCGCGTGAGAGGATTGCTCTGCGGAAGTGAGAATGGTACTGGTGTACAATTCTACACTTATGATACTATATATGGTGTACACAAGTTATATCGCACCTATTCCTTGTCGTCGGATCGGGATTTCCTGTTCCCGGCCTGGGATTATTTCGTAGATGTGGATGCAGAACAGGCTTCCTTCCTCCACGACCCGACAATGGATATCCGTTGTCAGAACCTAAGCGGTGAAACGGTCGTCATGAAGGCCGGCACGAAGTTCTACTGGTGCCGTACCGATAACGAGACGTTTGTCGATGTGCTGACGTTGGACGGTTATGTCTACCGTCTGCCCGTTACATCGGAGATCGTTGAGTATCCGGAAGGAAAGCAGACAGTCTACCATCTCGGCGATCAATATGCTGCAGATCTTTACCAGGGATAACTTGTACTGAATAGAAAGAAGAGGTCCAACATACATGTCGGAGCAAAACAAGGAGCAGATACAGCAGCAGGAGACCAAGGATAATAGTTCGCAGGAGGAGAATTCCCGTATTGCGAAGAAGTCCGTCCTCTCCACAGTCCTGATCGGTTTTTATGACCGGTCGGTAGTCATGACCTATATCGGTCTGGCTTTTGCCGTTGTGGGTATCTGCTTTGCCTATGTCACGAACCTTACCTGGTCGGTAGTCTGCCTGATCGTGGCAGGCGTATGCGATATGTTCGACGGTAAGATCGCCAGAGCCTGCAAGAACCGTACAGAAGAAGCCAAGGAATTCGGCGTGCAGATCGACTCTTTGTGTGACACGGTTGCTTTCGTTGTTCTGCCTGTTCTGATCTCGCTGGAGATGGGACATCAGGGACCGATCAGTATCACGGTATGTGTGCTGTATGTGCTGGCCGGTGTCATCCGTCTGGCATACTTTAACGTACTGGCGGCCAAGGCCGACAAGAGTTCGCCCATGAAGTTCTATACCGGTCTCCCGGTTACTTCCGCGGCCGTGATCTTCCCGACATTGTGGCTGATCTCCCGCTTTATTCAGAGATTTTCTACTACGATCCTTTTCGATACCTTCATGTTTATTACGGCAGTGCTGTTCGTTTCAAGACTGCGCTTTAGAAAGCCGAAGGGTATCGCATACTATATTTTCACACTTATCGCCGTGATCGGTATCGTTGTACTGCTGTATCTGCAGTACTGGCGCTAAGCGTATCTGTATTTGTTTCAGACAGAGGGGAGAAGAATATGGGAATCATTGTCGGACTGGATGTAGGCGGAAGTACCACGAAAGTTGTCGGTATGGATGGCGACAAGATCATCGGTAACAAGATCGTCAAGGCGGACGACCCGGTGACATCTGCTTTCGGTGCGCTGGGAAAGCTTATGGATTCCTATGACCTGAAGATCTCAGATATCGAGAAACTTAAGATCACCGGTGTAGGGGCCTCGTTCCCGAACGGAAATCTTCTGGGTATCCCGACCGTGCGTATCCAGGAATTCTTCGCAACCGGACAAGGCGGCCTTTTCCTGTCGGGTCTGGAGCATGCAGTTGTTGTCAGCATGGGTACCGGTACGGCTTTCGTAGAAGCCACCAAGAAAGAAGTCCGTCATATCATCGGTTCCGGTGTAGGTGGCGGTACGCTGGTAGGACTTGCCAATTGTGCGCTGAATATGCGCGATTTCGATATTATTGCCGATATGGCTTCGGATGGAAGCCTGAATCACGTGGACCTGACTATCGGAGATATCTCCCATGCCGTGATCCCGGGCCTGACGATGGATACCACCGCATCGAACTTCGGTAAGATGCAGGAGGATGCCAATAAGTCCGATGTGGCGCTGGGACTTTTTAACCTGGTGTTCCAGTCAGTCGGAACCATGGCAGTACTGGCGGCGAGAACCACGGGATTAAAGGATGTGGTCTTTACCGGTCAGGCAACCAAGGCACCGATGTGTCAGTCGATCTATAACGATTTCTCGGCACTTTATAATCTGAACTTTATCGTGCCGCAGATGTCTGAATTTGCAACCGCTATTGGTGCGGCGATCGCTTCGGAGGAATAACAGCGACGATGCAGGATGAGGCGCATAAGAAGATCACAGAAGAAATGACGCCCGACGATTCCACGCGGAAAGAGAAGAAAAGACGTAGAAGAGCTTTTGAAATCGATCTGGTCCGCGGAATTGCCATAATCGACCTGCTTTTCCACCATACGGCCTTCGATCTTCGGTATTTCTTCGGATACGATGTATGTTCTTTCCTGGATTCGAGCTGCACACCCTTCTGGGCCTTTGTTCAGCCTTTCTTCCTGAGCTGCTTTATCTGTGTATCCGGAATCTGCTGCCAGTTTTCCAGAAACAACTTTAGGCGGGCCCTGAAAGTGGGCCTGGTGGCGCTTGCCTTCTCGGTCGTGACCATTACGGCGGACCACTTCCTGGAACTGAATTGCGCGATCTACTTTAATGTCCTGCACCTGCTTGCTTTGTCGATGCTGTTCTTCGCAATCTTCGACCATGTGGAGCAGAAGAAGACGGGTTCTCGGGACAGCCGTGGCGGCGATCTGGTCTTGATCCTGATCCTGGGCGCATTCCTGATCCTGGCCCATGGACTTCCGATGTTCGACAACCGCTTCCATCACTTTGCCTGGTCTTTCCTGGGCATCGCGCCGGCAGAGGATGCCTTGATCCCAATGGGTGACTATACGTCCATCGTGCCTTGGATGGGCATGTTCTTCGTGGGTATCCTTATCGGACGTCATGTGTATAAGAATAAAGAGACGCTGTTTCCCAATGCACCGAAGGCGGTCCGTGCGATATCGCGACCTGTCGAGTGGCTGGGACGGCATTCTCTCATTATCTATATCCTGCATCAGCCGGTGGTAATGGGAATTATTTATCTTCTTAAGTATCTGGAGGTATTGCCGTGACGTCTCCAGATTCTGTTACCAAGAAATCCCGCCGCCGCACGCTGAAGAGGTGGGGAATCGGGATCGTGCTTCCGGTCCTTCTCCTGGTGGGACTTTATTTCCTTCAGAAGTTTATGCTGAACTTCCCGAAAGCCGGCGAGGTCTATACGACGACAGTATATGTCTGGCTGACCTATATTCCTGCCAAACTGGTTTCTCTTATTCCGATCTCCTTGACGGAGGTGCTGGTGCTTACCCTGGCCATGAGTACGCCACTTCTGATCGCGTGGTTCCTGATCCGGATGGTACGTGCGCTGAAGAAGAAGGAAGGGAAGAAATTCTGGTTCAGAAGTGCCCGGATCCTTGCCTGGGGATTATGTATCTTATATGCTGATTTTATGCTGTTCCACGGTCTGAACTATGCACGGAGGACCCTTCCGGAATCCCTTCATTTCGGTACGAGAAACTATAGCGTAGAAGAACTGGAACAGGTCTATAAATGGGTGGTAGACGAGCTGAATGCGACTCGGGCGCGCTGTATGGAGGATGAATCCGGCGTGATGACTTATCCGGGTGGAATAAACGGTTTCATGAAGGATGTTCCGGAGCTCTATAGAAAAAGTGCAGTCGATTTCCCGTCGATCGCGGGTAATGTGGGCCGCCCGAAGCCGGTGGCGATGTCCCGTTACTGGATCTATACAGATATCGTAGGGATGTACTTTCCTTTCTTTGCGGAGTGTAATGTGAATAAGGACGTGCAGATGGTGGAGATGATCGGACATACTTTCCATGAGCTTTCTCATCTGAACGGCTATGCAGTAGAGAATAACGCCAATCTGGCGTCTCTGGTACTGCGACTGAACAGTGATGTTCCGGAAGTGCGGTACACGGCGCTATATGACGCCGTCGGTATGGTGGAGGAGGACCTCAGCAAAGCTTTGAACGGCGATCGGAAACGTTTCAATGAGATCTTGAACGAAGTACAGTTCTGTGACGGTTTCTACCGGGATCTGACAGCGGTCAGCGAGTACTGGCTTTCCATCAATCCGCCGCCCCTGATCCAGGAAGTCTCCAATACCGTGAACGACTCTTTCCTGAAAGCCAACCAGCAGGAAGAGGGCGTGAAGACCTATAAGATGCCTACCTCTACGGTGGCCGATTATTACTATATTTTCCTCGAAGGTGAAGCATGCTGACGATCCGTTTGCAAGGGCACGAACACTTCTATCCGCTGTGTGATGTGGTGCGGCTTCTGACCGGCGTGATCCCGAAGGTGGAAGACGGGGAGATCCATGTAGATATAGAAGAAACAGCCGGGATCGTAAGCTGCCTTTCCGACAGGAAGGCTATGACCTATATTGAGGATGGTTTTGCCGAATTGAAAGAGGGAAGATCCCGGGAGTGTGACTGCGAAGGTGACCGCACTTCGGAGGGACTTCCTGTATCCAGAGAGATCAAGAGACAACTTTATTTTCTTCTCTGTGATGCCTTGGCAAAAGAACTGCCCTGGGGTGCGTTGACCGGCATCCGGCCGACCCAGGTGGCAAGAGAAGTATCCTGTGAAGAGGACCTCTCGCAGATCTACGGCGTCCGTCCGGATAAAGCCAAGCTTGCTTTCCTGACGAAGGTCGGAGAAGACGAGGTGCTGAAAGAATCCGAGCCGGACAGCCTGCATATCTATATCGGTATCCCGTTCTGTCCGTCAAGATGCTCCTACTGTTCTTTCGTGGCCCAGGAAGCACCCAGAAAGACGGGACTTCTGCCATCTTATGTAGATGCGGTGCTGAAGGAGATCGATCTCGTTCTGCCGAAGATCGATCAGAAGATCGAGACCCTTTATATCGGCGGAGGAACGCCGACGGTTCTGGATGAAGAACTTTTCGAGAAGTTTATTAACGGCGTGTTCTCCCATGATGCTTTCCGGAATCTTCGTGAAGTGACGGTGGAAGCCGGAAGGGCGGATACCATCACGGAGAAGAAGCTTCAGACATTGCGGAAAGCCGGCATCACCCGGATCTGTATCAATCCTCAGACACTTTGCGATGCGACATTGACCCGCATCGGGCGGCATCACAGCGCGGCGGACTTTATCCGGGCCTATACGATGGCGCGGTCCATGGGCTTTTCGGTCATCAACACCGACCTGATTGCAGGCCTTCCCGGGGAGTCGGCGGAGGAATTCTGCGATTCACTGAAACAGATCATTGATCTTGAGCCGGAAAACATTACCGTACATTCTCTGTCGAAGAAGCGTCGCTCGGATCTGTCGCGAGAAGAGATCGTGAAGTTCGAAGCAGAAGAACTCTCGAAGATGGAAACTATGCTTTCTTTTGCCTTTTCGGCGCTGACGGAAGCAGGATATGCACCTTACTACCTTTATAAGCAGAAAGATACACTGGGCGGACATGAGAATGTGGGATACCAGAAAGGTGATACTTCCTGTATCTATAACGTGGCCATGATGGGTGACCAGAGAAGCGTACTGTCTTTCGGCGCCGGTGGTATGAGTAAACGCGTGTTCCACGATGACGCTTCGGATGCAGGTCAGGTCCGGGTGGAAAGATGCTCCTGCATCAAGGATGCGATCCAGTATATTCAGAACGTGGAATCCATGGCAGGCAAGAAGATCTCTTTTTTCGAGAGTTAATGTGTATCTCTTCGAGAGTTGGGATCCCGGCGTCAGGTCGGATCTTTCAGGCGTGTGATATCCGAATCATTCTTATCGTACATGACATCATACTCGATGAAGGAATAAAGCTTCATGAGGGGCGTAGGAGATCCGTCGTCGGGGATCTCTTCGAAGGTGTCGTTATTGCGGTCATAATACCAGTCAAAGTTTATGATCGGTACATCCTTGCGGATCGCGGAGAGGGTCTGATAGTAAGGAGAGAGCGGCAGACCTGCATAGCGCAGCACATCCAGTGCACAGTAGTTCATGCTGACATTGGCGTGGCTCTTGTCGGTGTGGATCAGCTGTTCCTCGATGGATGCCTTGATGTTCTCCGGAATATCGTAATTGGCCCAGAGGAAGAAGGGTACTTCGTAGGATTCCTGCGGATAGGCGGCCTGATCGAAAAGACCGGTAACAGAGGGCTGGTGGTCGCCGAAGAAGAACAGGACATATTTCTCGTCGGCATTACGGAAATAGTCGATGAGATAACGGAGCGCATCGTCACTTTCTTTCAGAAGAGACAGGTAGCAGTTCATCTCGTCGATGTCCAGTCCGTTGGTAGAGTCAGCGGTAGCGTATTCCGTTAAGGAGAAGTTGTCGAAATCTCCGTGGTTCCAGAATCCGCCGTGGTTCTGCAGCGTCACCAGGAAGGCGAAGACCTTGTCCTTGCCCTGGGCGTGATAGGTATCCAGTTTCTCTGTCAGCATCTTATATGTGGGAAGATCGGCCACGTATTTTCGTATCAGATCGGCTTTGGTCAGAGTCATATCCTCGGAGAAAATCTGTTCTTCAAATCCCAGAAGGGGATATACGCGGTCTCGGCTCCAGTTAGCGGCATTGCAGGGATGCATGCCCAGTGTGGTATAGCCCAGACCGGAAAGATAGTAGGGAAGGGACATCTTGGCATCGTTGATGCCGGTAGTGAAGGGGACCAGGCCTTTGTTGATATATCCAAGCGAAAGACCGGTCAGGAATTCGAATTCGGAATTAGCGGTATTGGAGCCGTAGATCGAGGCCAGATAGTAGCCGTTGATGCAGTTCGGGTCCTGCATGAGCTCCTGGTAGAACGGAGCCGGATCGGTGTAGGACGTCAGTCTGTCCTGATAGATCGACATGTCGGCATAGGCTTCGTTCATGACGACTACGATGTTGACGTCATCGGTGATCCATTCTTCGTCCTTTGCCGCATTCTGCGTAATGGCCGAGGCCTGTTCGTTGATATAGGAGATCGAATAGTCATCAGGCTTGGCAGGGTAAAACAGCTCGATAGAATAGAGAAAGTTCATCACGAAAGTATTGTCGTGGGAAGGGTGAAAACCGAATGTTGCGATTTCATGTGTGGACCGGAACCACATATACGAGGCGCCGGAAAGTCCCATGAGGACGACGGTGGAAAGGACACAGGCGGCCAGATCTTTTCTCTTGGAAAGCGCGGAGAGGATCTTCGGCTTCGGTTTCTGTACGGAGGCAGGAACGGAGCTCTCCTCCGATTCCCCGGAAGGATGCGCAAGAGTGTTTTTGCCACGGACAGAGTTCACGGAAAGAATGAAAAGAATATACGGGCATATAAGATAGAACAGGATAGGAAGCAAGTGGAAATGGTAGTTCTCGACTACGTTATTGGCGGTGGAGATATTAACCAGGTCCAGGGCGATCAGTTCGTATCCGCGGGCGGAGGTCACGAAGTAGTCCGCGGCGCTGAAGAGGAGAAACGGTAAAGGTGTGACCCAGGCAGCAACTTTGTAGGGGACTCGGAAAGTGCGAAGTATCATGTAAAGCGTACCTGCGATCAGGATCGTGCAAAGGATCGATTCCACGCCGCTGATGAACACGATTCTCATGAGTATCATCTCGGCATAGATGCCGGACAGGGCCTTGAAACTCAAAGTAATGGCGTACTGGGCGAAATAGCAGGTGAAGAATGCAGTCGAGAATCCCAGGAAAAGGTCTCGGGTAAATGCCTTCTTGAAACGGATCGGGACGACCGCTGTCAGGAAATAAAGGCAAAGTATTATAAGAGGTGTGTGTACACCATAAGACTTCACGTAATATCCTGCGGACAGAATGAACGGAACGAAGGCAATGAGGCCTCGTATGACATGATTCTTCTGCAGCTTTCTGCCAAATAACTCCAAGTACATCCCCCTTTGTACATTAAGTAAAATTATTATACTACAAAAGCTTTTATCGTGCTCAAATCCCTACTTGCCAAACAGGGAATCTATCGGTATAATATCTAAGCGTCTGAAAATCGAGGTGTAGCGCAGCTGGTAGCGTACGTGCTTTGGGAGCATGGGGTCGCAGGTTCGAACCCTGTCACCTCGACCAGGAAGAGGTCGTCCATTAGGATGACCTCTTTTCTTATATTTCACAACTCTTCCACATTTGTTTTGTTGCCATATCCTGAAAAGAGGGTATAATGAAGAAGTGTTCATTTCTGAATGAGCATAACTAAAAAATGAACAGATAGATGGAGGCAATATGAGTATCAGTCGAAAACAGTTTGACTTACTGGTAGCGCTAGAGAAGGCGTCTTCGCCTATGAAACAGCGTGACCTGGAAAGTGCCACCGGACATTCATTGGGCACGATCAACAAGGTGCTCCGTGAACTGGTTGAACAGGATCTGGTCAAGGATGGCGTCATCACCCAGAGTGGAAAAGATGCGCTGGAACCGTACCGCGCGAAGCGGGCCGTTTTTATCGCAGCCGGATTCGGATCGAGAATGGTTCCCATCACATTAAATACACCGAAGCCGCTGGTCCGTGTTCACGGAAAGCGCATCATCGATACACTGCTTGACGCATGTTTTGCCGCGGGGATCCAGGATATCTATATCGTGCGTGGCTATCTGGCGGAGCAGTTCGACCAGCTTCTTTATAAATATCCGAATATCCATTTCCTGGAAAATCCGGTCTATAACGAAGCGAACAACATCAGCAGCGGCATGGTGGCGCGAGAGATGCTTTCTAATTCCTATGTTTTCGAAGCGGATCTTCTGCTTTCCAATCCGGATATCATCACGAAGTATCACTATACTTCCGATTTCCTGGCAATCCCTGTGGAACGTACCGATGACTGGTGTTTCGAGGTCAAGGACGGTGTGATCCGGGAAGAGAAAGTCGGCGGAGAGCACTGCTGGCAGATGGTGGGTATTTCCTACTGGAATAAGGAAGACGGTGAGAAACTTTCGAAGGATATTCCTTCTGTCTACGAAGGTCCGGGAGGCAAGGAGCGCTACTGGGAGCAGGTACCGCTTGTTTACCGTAAGGAGAACTATAAGGTTGAGGTACGGGAGTGTAAGGCCGACGATATTGTCGAGATCGATACATTCCGTGAACTCAAGCAGATCGATAAAGCATACGATGTCTGATCCTTCTTAGTCGGATCAACTGCGTGAAAAAGGAGAATAAATATGGAATCCATTAAGAGAAACATCTTATTAAATCCGGGTCCGTCGACGACAACGGATACCGTGAAGTACGCCCAGGTCGTGCCGGATATCTGCCCGCGTGAGAAGGAGTTTGCCGGTCTTATGAAGGGTCTTCGCGAGGAACTGGTGAAGGTAGTACATGGTGACCTTCAGAAGTATACTTCCGTGCTTTTCTGTGGTTCGGGTACGATCAACATCGATGTGTGCATCAACTCCCTTCTTCCGGAAGGAAAGAAAGTGCTGGTGATCGATAACGGCGCGTATTCGTCCCGTGCGGTGGAGATCTGTCAGTTCTACGGACTGCCGCATATCGACCTGAAGTTCCCGGTGGACCAGCGTCCGGACCTGGCTGTTATTGAAGAGACATTGAAGAATAACCCGGATATCGGGCTTGTGCATACGACCCACAACGAGACGGGTACAGGTATCCTCAATCCGATCCGCGAGATCGGTGCACTGGTACATCAGTACGATGCCGTTTTTACCGTGGATACAACAAGTACTTATGCGATGCGTCCGATCGATATCGAGAAGGATAACATTGATTTCTGTATGGCTTCCGCGCAGAAAGGTCTTATGGCTATGACAGGTCTTTCTTTCGTAGTCGGAAACCGCGCTATTCTGGAGAAGTCCAAGGATTATCCGAAGCGCAGTTACTACTGCAATCTTTTCCTGCAGTATGACTGCTTTGAGAAGACGGGGGAGATGCACTTTACTCCGCCGGTCCAGACGATCTACGCTACGATCCAGGCCCTGAAGGAATACTGGGCAGAGGGCGAAGAAGCGAAGTGGGCACGTCATACCCGTGTTTTCGACGCGATCAACAGCGGACTGGATGAGTTAGGATTCCGTCAGGTCATCAAGCCGGAGTGGCGGGCCGGACTGGTTTCTTCTGCGATCTATCCGGATGATCCGAACTGGAGCTTCGAGAAGGTACATGACTATTGCTATGAGCGAGGGTTTACCATTTATCCTGGTAAGATCTCGACGACGAATACTTTCCGTCTTTGTGCTCTGGGTGCCATCGATGCACCGGATATCGATGCTTTCTTTAAAGTGTTCCGCGAAGCACTGGAAGTGAATAACATCGCGATCCCGGTAAGATACAACGACGCGAAATAAGAGACGACGAGCCTCGATGACGAGTGCTTCGAAGATAAGATTGGAGATTCATATGAAAACAGTATATACATGCTTCTGTACGGATGTGATCCACGACGGTCACCTGAATATCCTTCGCGAGGCGGGAAAACTGGGCAAGGTCATCGTGGGATGTCTTTCAGATGCGGCCTTGATCCGCTACAACAAGTTCCCGACGGTGTCCCAGGAAGAAAGAGTGAAGATGTACCGTTCTCTTCCCGGTGTAGAGCAGGTAGTGATCCAGGAGAAGATGCACTACGATGACGTGATCTCACTGATCCACCCGGATTATGTGGTGCACGGTGATAACTGGAAGAACGGTCCGGAGAGTGCGATCCGTGCGCATGTCCAGAAACTTCTGGAGAAGTATGGCGGAGAACTGATCGATATTCCGTATACCTATAACGAGCAGGTCAGAAAGATCGACCTGCAGCTTCGTGAGAAACTGGCGATGCCGGAGTTCAGAAGGAAGCGTCTTCGTCAGCTGATTTCCATGACCCCTGTAGTAAAGGCTATGGAGGCTCATAGTGGCCTGACCGGTCTGATTGTGGAGAAGACTGTTGTTGAGCATGAAGGTAAACTGGACCAGTTCGACGCAATGTGGATCAGTTCTCTCTGTGACAGTACGGCCAAGGGTAAGCCGGACATCGAGCTTGTCGATATGACATCCCGTTTCCGTACCATCGACGATATTACGGAAGTGACTACAAAGCCGATCATCTTCGACGGTGATACCGGCGGACTGACCGAGCACTTCGTGTACACGGTAAGAAGCCTGGAGAAGATGGGTGTTTCGGCCGTGATCATTGAGGATAAGAAGGGGTTGAAGAAGAATTCTCTTTTCGGTACGGAAGTGAAGCAGACTCAGGCGACAATCGAGGAATTCTCCGAGAAGATCGCCGCCGGTAAGAAGGCTCAGCTGACAGATGATTTCATGATCATTGCCAGAATCGAGAGCCTGATCCTGGAGCAGGGTATGGAAGATGCGCTGACCCGTGCCAAAGCTTTCGTGAAGGCGGGTGCCGACGGCATCATGATCCACAGCAGAAAGAAAGATCCGGCAGAGATCCTGGAATTCTGTGATAAGTTCCGTGAGTCAGACAGTACGACACCGATCGTGGTGGTACCGTCCAGCTTTAATGTGATCACGGAAGAAGAGCTGGCTCAGCATGGAGTGAACATCGTCATTTATGCCAACCAGCTCACGAGAAGTGCTTTTCCTGCGATGAAACAGACCGCAGAAGATATTCTGCGTTACCACCGTGCCAAGGAAGTCGATGACCGGTTGATGTCCATTAAGGAGATCATCACCCTGATCGACGAGATCTGAGACGGCATCGCGCCCGATATGGCGCGGAAAAACGAATACATAGCGAATGGATGTTATGGGAGGACTAAACTATGAAGGTCGAAAAACTTGTTGAAATTATTGGCTCGGATTTCTATACCGGTGTTCCGGATTCCCAGCTCAAAGCACTTTGTAACTATCTGATGCATACATACGGTATCGATCCGCATCACCATGTGATCGCAGCAAATGAGGGTAACTGCACGGCTCTGGCGGCAGGCTACCATCTGGCTACCGGCAAGTATCCGGTGGTGTATATGCAGAATTCCGGTGAGGGCAATATCATCAACCCGGTGGCCAGCCTTCTGAACGATAAGGTCTATGCTATCCCGATGGTTTTCGTCATCGGCTGGCGCGGTGAGCCAGGCGTACACGATGAACCGCAGCATATCTATCAGGGTGAGGTCACGGTGAAGCTTCTGGACGATATGGGCATTGCTAATTTTGCCATCGGTAAGGATACGACCGACGAGGAAGTCCAGGCGAAGATGGATGAGTTCCGCGGCATTCTCGAAGCCGGCAAAGACGTGGCTTTCGTGATCCGCAAGGGCGCTCTCTCTTACGATGAGAAAGTAGTCTATGAGAACGAGAATACCATGATCCGTGAAGAGATCATCCAGCATATCGTAGCAGTCAGTGAAGAGGATCCGATCATTTCCACCACAGGCAAAGCGTCGCGAGAGCTTTTCGAGACAAGAGTGGCCAACGGCCAGAGCCATAAGTACGACTTCCTGACAGTGGGATCTATGGGACACAGTTCATCTATTGCACTTGGTGTGGCGATCAACAAGCCGGAGCAGAAGATCTGGTGTGTGGACGGCGACGGCGCGGTGCTGATGCATATGGGTTCCATGGCGGTCATGGGTGCCAACCAGCCCAGAAATCTGGTGCATATCGTTATCAATAACGGAGCCCACGAGACAGTCGGCGGTATGCCGACCGTAATGGACAGCGTAGACCTGGTCGGTGTGGCCAAGGCCTGTGGCTATCCTTATGCGGTCCGTGTGGACGATTTCGAATCACTGGATCGTGAGCTTTCTTTGGCAAAAGCTCTGAACGAGCTTTGTTTCATTGAGGTGATGTGCTCCATTGGTGCGCGTGACGATCTGGGTCGTCCGACCACGACAGCGCTGGAGAACAAGCAGAACTTCATGGAGTATCTGAAGACTCTTTAAGGACCTTGCCCGGTTTCTCGGATTTTGAGTTTTCCGTTTTCTTAGATTCGGCCTTTAACTCATTGTATTTCTTGATGAGGTAATCGGCCATGCGTGTGGCGCCTTCGCCCTGGTAGGCCCAGGCTTCGTCGCGCACCTGATGACGGCTCTCGGTGAAGGACTGGTCTTCGATGCAGGCATCGATCATGGTCTTGAGATCCCCGCGGTTTTCCTTGGTCAGTTTCTTGCCGAGACGTGGAATGACACTTAAACCCCAGGTCGGCGTCTTCAGCCACCATGCATCATAAGGAGACGGATCAAATTCGGTGTCAGCGCAGATCACCGGCTTATCGAATACGAGAGAGAAGTCGAAGATGACACCGGAGAAGTCGGAGATCAGGATATCGGAACGGTTCAGGACGTCGAAGTTGTCCGTATCACGGTTCCACTCCAGTTGATCGCTCTCCGGGAATTGAGCCATCAGCTTATCCATCAGTTCTTTTTCCGAAGTGAAGGACTGGGGATGCGGACGTACGATGATGTGATAGCCCGTAGCCAGAAGGTCCTTGATGAATTCTGCGCCATAGCGGCTCAGGATGCCGCTGGTGCCCCAGGAAGGTGCCAGAAGGACGGTACGGGTAGAAGAGGTATTCTGCTCTTTCTTCGCATCGGCTTCGGCCTTGCGCTCTTTAAACTTTCTGGCTTTCTCATCCATAAAAGGACTACCGGTAAGAACCAGCTCTTTGGCGGGGAGATCACGGATCTCTTCCAGCTTTCTTGCGTCATCGATCTGGAACTGTCCCGAAAGCAGCATAGCATCGTAATAGTCGGTACCGAACATGCGGTAAGTGGTCAGCTCGGCAGGAGAGTGCGGAATGTGCACATAATACTTGACGTCTTTGGAGCGCTTCCACTGGTACACGTCTACACCCGGTGTAGTGGACAGAAGGATCGTGGCAGACAGAAAGTTCAGCTTCGCGAAAGCCTTGTTTCCTGCACCGATGAACTCGGCTTTTACGTGAGGATACTCGTTCTTGAGTACCGGATCATCTTCGGATGCAGTCATATACACGACGTCGAAACCGCGCTGGTCCAGCTCGCGGCAGATCGGTTCGAATACGGACCAGTAACGCTTGTCATCGGAGAAGATGGCAAGGGGAATGGTCTTGCTGTCCAGGTCGGACTTGGAGCCACCGCTGAAAAGAAAACGCAGTTTGACCCACAGGCCTTTAAATACGAAACGTGCCACACCCAGAAGTCCGATGAGGATGGCGAAAAGCATGGAACCCGTACCCGGGTCGATATACAGTCTTACGATATGCATGATCAGTCTTCCTCCTTCTTCCAGTTGTTCTTATCGAATACATTCTGATTCGACAGGGAGTACCATTGTGTGTCTGTAAAGACGTTGCCGGAGTTGGATTCCGGTGACCAGTTATCTGTGTACAGGATGTACATCGGTTCCTTCTTGGCGTCCGGCTGGTAGATCGGATTATTGGTGAAGGGGTTCAACGGATTATCCAGGATACCGGTCATGGCCAGGGTCGGAGTATCGGCATTGGTCATGAAGGTGGTATCGGTGGTGAAGCCGGAACCGGATCCGAAATCCTTATAGAGAAGTACCGGGTTATAACCCATGGCATCTTCCGGATCGTAGATCGCATCCTTGTTCTCACCGGTGCCGAAGAGCATGTCATCGAAGTGACCCAGGCCCCAGCCGTGGTCAGATACGATGATGATCCTCGTGTTATCGTAGGCGCCCAGTTCGCGCAGACGATCCATCCATTTACCCAGCTGGATGAAGGCGGCCATGTTGCTCTGGTAGTGGGCCATCTGATAGGTGGTCTCCATCTTCATGGTCTTGCCGTTACAGGTGAAGCGGTCCTGGTGAGTCTTATCGTATTCACTGTTATCTACTTCGAATACCGGCTCGTAGGAAGGTTCCTGCAGCGGGATGATGTTATGGGTCGCACTGTTCTGCATCATGAGGAAAGTGTTCTTTCCTGCGGACTCGGCGGTCGTGATGGACGGCAATGCCTTAAGGACTTCGTAGGAGTTCAGGAAGGAATCCATAAGTCCATTCGGTACCACGTATTTATCGATGTTGCCGCTCTGGATCAAGGCCGTGCTGGAGGTACCCGGATGGAAGTAGATACCTGTGGAATATACGGCCGGCTGTGCGAAGAGCGGGAAGACCTTCATGAGGCTGTAGCAGAAGAAGTTTCTCTTCCAGGTGGCCTGCATGTTGTCTGCGATATCACTGGAGACACGGAACTGACCGAACTCCGTATTATAGGTCTTGATCTGCGGATACGGATCGAAGATGGAAAGATCCGGGATCAGGCTGTATCCGGCATAAGGCGGGTCCATGACCGTGACGTCATAACCGGCCTCGGAGAAGAGGATCGGCATGGTCAGCAGGGCCTCGTTGTGTTTCTGTTTTAGAGAGACATCCGTACGCTTGTCTGAATTCTTCGGCATATAATCGTATCCGCCGAACAGCGCCGGTGCACCGACCAGAGTACGAGTACCGAAGGATACGGTATTCGGGTAATAGGTGAAGCCGTCGAACTGTTTCTCCAGAGTCGGATTCTCCTGGAAAAGATACGGGATATAAGAAGAGATAGAACGGTCGATCATGAGTACGATGACGTTCTGTCCGTCTTTGCTGAGAGTAAGTGTCGGGCGGTCATCGGCACTCTCGCTGATGACGCGGCGGATCTCCGGCATAGCGGACTGCACCTGGTAGATGTTGTATCCGGACATGGCGGCTACAGACAGCAGAAGTACAGGTGATACGAAGGAAATGATGTTCTCTTTCTTGAAGTGGAATACCACGATGACCAGTGCCACCAGTACGGCAATGACCAGCAGGTTCAGTATGACTCGGGAGGTAGCCAGGTCCAGTGCGACATCGAATCGGAGATCCGGTGTCAGGGAGTTACTGTTGGTACCGAAAAGCATATAGTTGGCCACGCCTGTGATGGCACAGATCCAGATGGCGATGGTAAAGACACGCTTGCTTTTCGGACCGGCCAGATAGTAGAACAGACCGAACCACACAACAAAGAGACCGAGAGCCGTCAGCATAGAGAAAACGATGTAACGGTTCGGAGAATGTACGGCAGATGTCAGAACGAATTCCGCCGGGGAAGACTTGATAACAGCAGAAGGGATCAGTCCGCCCACCAGGATCGACAGGAACAGTGCGCCGCCGAGAAAAAGTCTTGCATAGGAACGGGATTCTTTGATTTCTGTTTTCTTCTCTTTGCGCTTGATGAAGATGCTGAGGATCAGCGGGATCTGCATGACGATACCGGTAGCCAGGATCGCCAGACGATGATCCGGTGGGCCCTGGTAGAAACCGAAAGCATAAAGAACGACTGCCAGACCAGCGGCAGAGAAGAAATAGCCGGTCACGCGCAGCTTGTTGGAGCTTGCGTTTACGATGTTCTTGAACAGCGAGAAAATATTATTCAGTGTCCAGTACAGTACAAGTCCCGAAGGGGAATCGTAAAGAAGGAACAGGAAGATCAGTGCCATACCATGGAGCTGGATCTTATCCTTCAGCTTAAGTCCCTTGGTGTACAGTTCACTGGAAACGATATTGATCAAGGTCATGAGGATCGGCAGAACGTTAATGGCCACACCACCGATAGTAATGAGAGCGTCCGGCTTGGAGAGATCCTTCAGCACGCCGAACTGGGCACCCTGCAGGTCCGGAAGATTCGACAGGAAGTTATAGGCCGCAATGAAGAACGGTACTTCCAGAAGAAGTGCGATGGAACTGCGGATCGAATAGATCGGCTTATAGTGATTCTGCCGATAATAGGTCTGGAGCATCATGTAACGCTCGTCGCCCTTAAAGGTCTTCTTGATATGCTCGACGAAGGGGGCCATCTTCTTTTCACGGTCCCGCTCCTCGGCCTGGATGGCATCTGCACGGTTATAGAAGGGGAGCAGCAGAAGATTCACCACCATACTCAGTGGGAAGATTGCCGCACCGCTGCTGCGCAACAGATGGAAAGCTGTACTGTAAACCGCTTCGAAAACCAACGTCAACGGAGACAGAAACAGCTGGTATAAAAGCTGAGATAAAGACATATCGTCTACTTCCTTTTTCCTAACTAGTCCTTTTTCCTGTGGTGAATCCGCTTTCCCGGCTCGTGCCGGTCTGTGGGATGCAAACGTACTCACGCAATCATTAATTATATCATAGTGTATATAAGAAACTCATTTGCTTTTCTCTATAGGATTCATAAAAAACAGGTGGAAGATGTGGTGTTTCCTGCACAGTTTATCAACCCGGCAAAAGGTAGAATGAATGGTTGGAAAAGCATCTGGGTGTGATCGCATCGTGCAGGGCTTTTGTGCTAAAATATTGAGAGTACGTGAAAGGATTCTGCTTATGGCTGATAATACGACTTTCGACCCGAATACTATCGTCTTTTCTTCTCCGGCCAGGACCTGGGAAGAAGCCCTTCCGATCGGTAACGGAAAGCTGGGAGGCATGGTCTTCGGCCTGCCTTATACGGAACGCATCCAGTTGAATGAGGACAGTGTATGGTCCGGGGGGCCCCAGGATCGGAACAATCCGTCTGCGCTGGAATATCTTCCGAAGATCCGTCAGCTGATCTTCGACGGGAAGATCTCGGAAGCAGAGGAACTCTGTACTTTCGCGTTATCCGGTATCCCGGAAGAAGAACGCCATTATGAGCCTCTCGGAAATCTTTATATTGAATTTTCGGGAAAAGAACTAGCCTATGATTCTTACTCTCGGCAGTTGGATCTGTCGCGCGCCGTGACGACGACAACGTTTACGATGCAGGGAGTGACATATACCCGCGAAGTGTTTGCGTCTTATCCCAGAAATGCCATGGTCATCCATCTGACCTGTGACCGTCCGGGAAGCCTTTCTTTTCACGCCCAGCTGGGGCGGGGCGGCAAGCCATGGGAAGAACTGCCGTATCAGATGCAGACTATCCGCAGACAGTGCTATAACATCTATGCCGACCGTATTACCGCACAGACGGGAAACATCCAGTTAATGGAGGCATCTGCCGGTGGTAAAGACGGTATTTCTATGGCCTGTGCCGTGAAGGTGATTCCGGTGGGAGGTACAGTGGAAGTCATCGGTAATTCCACTTTGATCCGTAATGCAGATGAAGCTGTTCTGATTCTCTGTGCCGATACGACATTCCGTGAAGCGGATCCGGTGAAGTCTGTCCTGGATCGGGTAGAGAAGGTGGCGGAGCACTCGTGGAGCGAGCTGCTGAATGAACATATTCGCGATCATCAAGAGCTTTTCATTCGGGTAAAGCTTGAGATCGACGGACAGGAAGATCTGGTACGTTTTTTCAACTTCGGCAGATATCTCATGATCGCCGGATCACGTCCCGGTTCGTTGCCGTTGAATCTGCAGGGGATCTGGAATCAGGATTTTACTCCCATGTGGGGAAGTAAATACACGATCAATATCAACACGGAGATGAATTACTGGCCGGCGCTTTCTACGAATCTGAAGGAGTGCACGGAGCCGTTACTGTCTCATATTGAACGGATCAAGGAGAACGGACGGATCACTGCGCAGAAGATGTACGGCTGCAGAGGTTTTATGGCCCACCATAACACGGACATCTGGGGTGATACCGCGCCACAGGATGTGTGCCTGAGTTCCAGTTACTGGGTCATGGGCGGTGCGTGGTTGTCACTTCATATATGGGAACAGTATCTTTTTACGAAGGATACAGAATTCCTGAAGAAACACTATCCGACTATGCGGGAAGCGGCGGAATTCGTCATGGATTTCCTGGTGGAAGACGGCAGATACCTGGTGACCTGCCCGACGCTTTCTCCGGAGAACACGTATATTCTTCCAAGCGGGGAGAAGGGTGTGATCTGTAAGGGAGCTTCTATGGATAACCAGATCATGACCGAACTGCTGCAGGCCTGCATTCAGGCTCAGAAAGCATTGAAGAAAGAGCAAGATGCCGGGGAATATCTGTATGTGGATGACGATTTCTCCGAGCGGGCAGAGAACGTACTTGCCAGACTGGCACCGACCCGGGTAGGAAAGCACGGACAGATCATGGAGTGGAACGAGGATTACGACGAAGAAGAACCCGGTCATCGCCATATCTCGCAGCTTTTCGCTTTGTATCCCGGATCGCAGATCACGAAAGACGGTACGCCGGAACTCTTCGCGGCGGCCAAGAAGACTCTCGAAAGAAGGCTTTCTTTCGGTGGCGGTCATTCAGGATGGAGCCGGGCATGGATCATAAATATGTATGCAAGACTGGGTGAGGGAGATCTTGCCTATGACAATCTGCGTACACTTCTTGAGAAGCAGACACTTCCCAATCTTTTCGATAACCATCCGCCGTTCCAGATCGACGGTAATTTCGGTGCCGTGGCCGGAATCGTGGAGATGCTGGTGCAGAGTCACGAAGAGGAAGATCGGTTATTACCGGCACTTCCGGAGGCCTGGAAGAAGCACGGACGCGTGGAGGGTATCTGCCTGCGCGGCGGCAGAGTCCTGAGAGTTCTGGAATGGGAAGACGGCAAGATCACACGATCTGAATTTGAAACAACATAATTGAGTTTGACATACACCGAAAAAAAGAGAGGGCGGATTGGATCGAATACGCTTCCGCCTATGGAATTTCCTACTTGTCTTTGATACTATGGAAGTGTTGTGGAGGTAGAGGGCCACAGCGAATTTGAGGTTATTCAGAATGGGGTGCAAGGAGTGGAGGCCGGCCGTATGGCGAGGGCATTTGCTTAGTGGAAAAGCAGCCTGGTCTGATGGTTAGGGGGTATTATGTCTGATACAAATGTTGTCATTATGATTGCCATTGCGGTATATCTGCTTGGCATGGTCATCATCGGTGCGGTGTTCAGTAAGAAGAACAAGAACACAGATGATTTCTATCTCGGTGGAAGAAAACTGGGTCCGATCGTTACGGCTATGAGTGCGGAAGCATCGGACATGAGTTCCTGGCTTCTGATGGGTCTTCCTGCGGTTGCTCTTATGACGGGTATACCGGAAGCTTTCTGGACAGCCCTGGGACTTGCCATCGGTACGTATCTGAACTGGTTGTTTGTAGCCAAGCGTCTTCGTGTTTACACAAGTAAGATCGAGGCAGTCACACTTCCGGACTTTTTCTCCAAGCGTTTCGGCGATGACAAACATATCATTACCCTGATCGCAGCACTGTTTATCGTAGTGTTCTTCATTCCTTACACGGCATCCGGATTTGCTGCCTGCGGCAAGCTTTTCTCTTCGCTCTTTGGTGTTCCGTATGTAGAAGCTATGATCATTTCCGCGATCGTAATCGTGATCTACTGTACACTGGGTGGATTCCTTGCAGCATCCACTACCGACTTCGTTCAGTCCATCATCATGACAATTGCGCTGCTTGTGGTAGTTGGTGTAGGTGAGGGCGTCATGAACGGCTTCGGCAATATCTTCGATAATGTTCGTAATTTCGACGGCTACCTGGATGTGTTCCGAGGCTACGATGTGGCGGGTAAGTCCGTCATGAGCTACGGCGCACTTCCGGTTGCTTCCACATTGGCATGGGGCCTTGGATATTTCGGTATGCCGCATATCCTGCTGCGCTTCATGGCGATCGAGGATAAGAAGAAACTCAAGACATCCCGTCGTGTTGCATCGGTTTGGGTCGTCATCTCCATGGCGATCGCAGTCCTGATCGGTATCGTCGGTTATTCTCTGATGTCGAAGGGCATCGTTCCAAGCTACGAGAATGCTTCTGCTGCTGAGACGATCATTGTTGACGTAGCAAAATGGATCGCTTCCCATGGCTATATTCCGGCATTCGTCGGTGGTGTGATCCTGGCCGGTATCCTGGCATCCACCATGTCCACTGCAGACTCCCAACTTCTGGCTGCTGCATCTGCGATCTCCCAGAACCTGGTTCAGGAGACCTTCAAGGTTAAGCTTTCCGAGAAGAAGGCCATGTGGCTGGCTCGTATCTGTGTATTGGGTATTTCGGTGATCGCTGTCTTCCTGGCTCTGGATCCGAGTAGTTCCGTATTCCGTATCGTATCCTTCGCATGGGCAGGATTCGGCGCAGTATTCGGACCGGTCGTTCTCTTCGGTCTGTTCTGGAAGAGAACCAACAAATTCGGTGTTATCGCCGGTATGCTTTCCGGTGGTATTACGATCTTCGTATGGAAGTTCGTGATCCGCGAAGTCTTCGCCGATACAGTATTGAATATCTATGAACTGCTTCCGGCCTTCATCATCGCATGTATCTTTATCGTTGTTGTCAGCCTTGCAACCAAGGCGCCGGATGAGAAGATCGGTAAGGTCTTTGATGAAGTGAAAGTGGAGTGCAAGAACTAAGGTCCTTAGACCAGTTTGCAAATTCTAGAAAAACAGAAGCGTGTTTTGAGCGGTTCTACAGCATGAAATGCCGAGAATCAGCTCAGGACACGCTTTATATTTTCGCATGTGACAAATCAGTTAGAATATTTAGATGTTAAGTGACTTTTATGTTATGCATTCGATTTTATCAAGTGATACTATCGTGGCATAAGATAAGAAATGGTTCATAACTGTTTTGGTTGGAGGTTGTCATTATGAAAAAGAAAATTGCTGTTATCCTGATCTGTTCCTTCATTATGTCTGCTGCTGCATGTGCACAGAGCAAGGAATCTTCTCCTTCGTCTTCTTCGCGTGCGGAAACAACACAGACGACAACAGAAGCGACTACAGAGAGTAAGGAAGAAACTACGGTTACCACATCTGAAACAACAGAATTGACGACCACAACAGAAGAAACAACAGAGGAAACCACGACAACGGAAGAAGAAACATCGGAAGAGACCACAACTTCTGAAACCGCCGCTGTGACACCTACACCGGTGCCTAAGAAAGAGATCAAGATTGAGCAGTCTCTTACAAACCTGAGTATGAGACGCTATGTAGATGAGAAACAATACGCCGCAATGGATCCGGTCGATCAGATGGTAAAAAGAGTCGGCTACACACGCGATGCTTTTGAAATCCAGAATAAAGACTTTAACGAGTTGAAAGAAAAAGTGAATGCGATCCTCGACAAGAATAACAAGTTTTGTGAAGAGAAGTATAAAGTAGTGCTGGAAGCTTTATTGAAAGATGTTTCCAATCAATCCCAGTTACGTGAAGGTTATAGTACCAGCCGCAATATTGTTGCCCGCAATGATGATCAGATCTTTTCCTTCCGGGCGGATACATCCTGGTGGCAGGATGGTCAGGATGGTTTTGCCGACAGGACCGATGGAGAAAAATACTATAACTTCCTTTCAAAGACCGGCGAGGAGATCACTCTGGATGATGTGATCAAGGATAAAGATAGTTTCTGCGAGTATATCCGGAAGGTATTTGATGAAGGTAACGATTACTACGGCATGTCGGATGAGAGCAGAAAAGAAATGCTGGAGGGTCTGATCAAGAGTATTCAGAATGGTTCGGTTCATTTCCTTCTGACTTACGATGGCATCACCTTATACTACGAATACTATATGACACATATCGGTGCATTCCAGTGTGCGGATTCACTTAATATGCAGTATTTCCTGAATACTCCGAAGAACTACTTTATCGAGTCGGATTTCACGAATACGATCACTTGGGATATCGATGGCGACGGGCTTTCCGATACGATCTATGTTGTCAGAAAATATGGTAACGAGGATGTATTCGAGATCCATGTCGGTGATGTGGTCAGCACCTACAATGATCCCTCTGCATTCGCCGAGAACGAATTGCCGGACGGTGAATCGTCATTCTATCTGGCGCATACAGATAAAGGATTTTATATCCTTGCTTCTAGCTATTGTGGTTCGGACGACTCCTTCGATCAGATCTTCTACGTGAAGAAGGATCTGACCACGGAGTATGTTGAAGGCGCAAGCAGAGGCTACGATGATGCAACTTGTACTGATATTCTTCACGATCCGAATCAGACACGATTCGTCCCGGCGGATGAAATGTATAGTCGCAACTCTTTCGGTATGGCTGATTGCTATTCCTCGTTTACTTTGACCGGTACAAGAGACGAAAAGCGGACCGATGCCCATTATTTTGTAAATGAACTAGCCGCTGTGATCACTAAGACGGATATTTCGTGCAAAGTTTTGTCGGGTGAGGACTCCTGGAAAGAGAGTACGCTGAAAAAGGGCGAAACGGTAGCGGCGATCGGTTATATTCCGGAGACGAAGGAACTGATCGTGAATATCCTCAAACCGGACAGCAAAGAAAATACGCGAGCACGAATTTTAATGGATGGTGTTGAGATTTACGATTTGTTCGAAGGCATCGTTATCGGAGGCTGACGCGGTTATAAGATTAACAGTTATTTCACACTATTAGAGACGCAGGCAAGGTATAATTAACATGTAGAAATCTGATCATGCTGAGAGAAGGGGGAACTCTTGGCTAGCGTTCTTGGGAGGGAATGCCTATGAGTAGATCAAGTGGACTTCATGTTCGTCGTACGGGGATCCTGCGGGCGATATATGTGGGAGCAGTCGCACTTGTTTTGACAGTTGCCTTGTTTGGAAGCGTCGCTTCCGTTGTCCGTGCGGATACAGCAACCGTTAAGGGAAAGGTGACTTATCAGCAGACAACAGCCAGAAGTATGTTGAAGATGGTGAATGATTTCCGCACCGGTGATGATGCGTGGATCTGGAACTCTACGAATACTGAGAAGATCTATTATACGAACCTCAGTACTTTGACATACGATTACAATCTTGAACAGGTTGCCATGCAGAGAGCGATGGAGATCGTACTTTGCTGGGGACATACAAGACCGGACGGCTCATCCTGCTTCACCGCAATATATGAGAAGACCCGTTCGTATGCAGAGAATATCGCCATCAATTATTCCAGTGTAGATGATGCTTTTCTGCAGTGGCTGGAAGAGGAAGAATACTATAGCGGACAGGGCCATCGTCGTAACATGCTTGGCAGTTCCTATAATGCAATCGGTATCGCTCATGTCGTCGTAGACGGTTGTCACTTCTATGTCCAGGAATTCGGCAGTAAGAACAGTGGTGCTGCGGCTACATCTCCTGTAGATAAGACAGCTGCAAGAGAACTCAAGATCGATACGGCGTCTCTTTCATTGACGACCTCGTTAAGTAAATCCAGCATGACACTGGAATATGGTAAAAGTGCTACCCGTCCGACTCTGAATGTTTCGATCCGTTCCAGTCAGACTTGGGGAAACGGACCGGGACTTCCGCTGGATTCCTCTTCGGTGACATCCACATGGTCTTCCTCCGCTTCGTCTGTGGCCAAGGTTTCCGGAACCAAGATCGCGGCAGTGGGACAGGGATCGGCAAAGATCACAGTTAAGACTACCATCGGAAATTCTACATCCAGTTCATCCTTTACTGTTAATGTCACAACAGCGAGTCTTTCTTCTGCTACGGTAGAAGCAGTTGCCGCAAGGACATATACAGGCTCTCCAATCAAGCCCACCGTTAAGGTAAAGTGCGGTGACCGGGATCTGGTTTCCGGTACGGATTATACACTTGCCTACGCGAATAATACCAACGTCGGTACAGCCACGATCACCATCAAGGGCAAAGGAAACTATACGGGAACGACCAAGACAACTTTTACGATCAAGGCTCCCGGTGTAGGAACAGTAAGTAATCCGAAAGCCGTGTCCGCTTCGTATAAGAGCATCAAGGTTTCCTGGGATGCAGTCAGTGGCGCGACAGGCTATCAGGTATGGCGTTCCACCGCATCCAACGGTGAATATGTCTGCCTGGGTTCTGTAACGACTACCAGCAGAGAGAGCGTAGCTTTGACGACCGGTACGACTTATTACTATAAAGTCCGTGCCTATAAAGAGGTTGCCGGAACAAGATTCTTCGGCAAATACAGTTCGGTCGTAAGTGCGGCACCTAAGCCGTCATTGCCGACGAGTATTTCCGTGAAGGCACAGTCTCCGGTATCGGCCAAGATCACCTGGAGTGCTACTTCGGATGTGAAGTATGTCCAGGTATGGCAGACGGACAAAGCCAATGCAGAACAGAGCGATTATAAGATGGTGGGAAGTTATTCCGGATCGGCTAAGAGCTGCATCGTCAAGTATCTGACTCCGAACAAGACTTACTACTTCAAGCTCAGAAGTTATGTCGTTTCTGACAGCGGGACGAAGGTTTTCTCCGCATTTACTTCCGTGTATTCGGTTAAGCCTACCGTGACGGTAGGTACGCCGACAGGATTGAAAGTGACCGCTACGACGAAGGATTCGATCTCGCTGGAGTGGAATGCCGTCAGTGGAGACAATATCCGTTATGAAGTTTATCGAATGACTTCTGCGACGGCCACCCCGGGTGTCATGATCAAGAGGACTGCCAATACTTCCAAGATCAGTTACAGTCTGGAATCCGGTAAAACGTATTACTACCGTGTTCGTGCCTACTATTTCTATACAGATGAGGGCGGGAACACGCATCGTATCTTTGGTGCCTACACAAGTGTGGTTTCCGGTAAGACGAAGTAAAGATGTTTATGAAGCAAGGAAGGCCCCTGAAGGAGAACTTCAGGGGCCTTTTCAATGAATGAACAGATTGTCAGTGTTACGGATGATCTTCTTTCAAACGGAAGTTTCCGGTGAGCGGATCCCGGTTCGCATAATCGAAAAGCTCTTTGTCCGGAACGTTCTTCACGAAGTCCGGTTTGCTCTTGGGCTTCTCCCGCAGATAGTAATCCATGGTCAGGGCATCCCGGATCTCTTCGATATAAAGCGTGGTCTTTTCGTCGACAAAAGAGAGCAGGATCTCATAACGGCGGCTTCTTGCCGGTGTCTGGACGAAGTATCCTTTCTCTTCGTAATAATCTGCCATCGCGCCGAAAAGATCGAAGGGAGATTCGAAGGCCTTGATCAGGAGCGGAAGGGTCGTGGTGAACTGGTTGGAATTGTAGTACAGTTCAACCATCTCTTCGATCCGCTTGAGATACTGGATCTCTTCGAAACGAAGCCAGCGGGTCGAGAGGACTTCGTAAGGAGAACTGTCTGTATACCGGATCCCGAACTTCTCGCAATCTGCTTCGATGGGAGATCCTTTCAGTACTTTCAGGAAACCCAGTTGTAACTGGTTCGGCTGCATGTCATATACATCGTTAAAAGAACTCCGGAAACTGCGAAGTCCCTCATAAGGAAGACCTGCGATCAGATCCAGATGGATGTGGACATTATGGGCTTTGTTCAAGTCCTTCACGATCTGCTTGATTTTATGAAGCGTGGCCGGACGGTTTACGGCCTGCAGAGTATCGAGATTGGTGGACTGGATACCGATCTCCAACTGCACAAGTCCCGGACGCATCTTGCGAAGAATATCGATTTCTTCTTTATCGATCAGCTCCGCGGCGATCTCGAAATGGAAATTCGTGATGCCGTTATCGTGCTCCAGGATGTAGTTCCAGATGGCTTTCGTACGGTCCTTGTCACTATTGAAAGTGCGGTCGATAAACTTGACCTGCGGAATCTCGGCATCCAAGAAGTACTGTATCTCCCGGAACACGAAAGGCAGGCTTCTGAAACGTAGGGTCTTGTCTATAGAAGAAAGACAGAAACTGCAACGGAAAGGACAACCTCGGGAAGATTCGTAATAAACGATCCGGTTATTGAATGCGTCCATCCCTTCTTCGTAAATGAAGGGGAGGGCATCCAGATCCAGAAGGGTATGCTCGATCACTTCTTTTCTTTCTCGTAAAGAGAGATTCGGGATCGAAGTGAAATCTCTTTCTTTACTATCCTGGCATCGTACGTATTCGCCTACTACACGAGTAAAAGTTTTTTCACCTTCGCCTACGATGATGCCGCGGATACATGGGTATTCATCGTAAAGTTTCTCATAGTGATAGGAGACTTCCGGACCCCCCAGCCAGATCTCTGTATCAGGCAAGATCTTGGGAAGTTCCGTCAGAAGTTTCCTGACGGTCTCGATGTTCCAGATATAAGTAGAGATACCGATGGCGTCCGGATGCTGAGAGAAGATCCCGGAGAGAATCTGGTCAAAGTTGTGATTGATGGTGAACTCCGAAACAGACGTCACACCGGGATAGACACGATCGGCGAAAGCCTGAAGGGAATAGACCGCAGGATTTGAGTGTATATATTTCGCATTAATGGCAACCAGTAGGAAATTCATTCGCTTCACCTCCTGACTAACATATTTTCATTATACGCCTCAAGTGAAACAACGAGTGGGAGGAAAAATGAACATATCATAAATTCTTGTTGTATTCATTACAAAAGAATATGGCTTTTTTCGTATAGAAAAAGCCTGCACTTCCGAGAAAGTGCAGGCCTGTTAAATAAGTAAGCTCGGATGCTTGGAGATTACATAGCTGTGTAACCGCCGTCAACGGCAAGGTTTACACCTGTGACATAGGAAGAAGCAGGAGCAGCCAGGAAGATCGCAGCTGTATCCAGTTCGCCTTCTTCACCATAACGCTCTTCCGGGATCATGGTCTTGGCATTCTGCTGGAAGAAGTCGCTGTTGAGGGTGTCACGTGTCAGATCGGTATAGAAGTAACCCGGGCAGATAGCGTTAACAGTGATGTTGTACTTACCCCACTCGGCAGCCAGTGCACGGGTCATGTTTACTACGCCACCCTTGGCAGCGTGGTAAGGAGCAGAACCGCAGATCTTGTTTCCGACCAGACCGTACATGGAAGCGATGTTGATGATACGACCATATCTTGCATTGATCATGTACTTCTTAGCAACGGCTCTAGCTACGCGGAAAGAACCGAAGAGGTCGATGTTCATCTCGTTCTGGAACTGCTCATCTGTAATATCTTCAGCGGGAGCAACAGCACCGGTACCTGCATTGTTGATCAGAATGTCGATACGGCCGAATTTCTCCAGGACCTGGTCAACCATGGAATCTACTGCCTGCGTGTCTGTGATGTCGCAACGGATCGCCAGTGTATCCACGCCGAAATCCTTAGCTACAGTAGCTGTGAATTCATCGATCAGTTCCTGACGACGAGCAACAGCAACAATGGCACAACCCTGATTTGCCAGTGCACGGGCCATCTGTACGCCCAAGCCTGTCGAGCAACCTGTGATAATCGCAACTTGTCCTTTGAAATCAAAATAATTCTTCATACTGTCGTTCTCCTGTCTTGTGTTTTTCCGTAGAAGAGTATACCATTTGCGTGGTCGAAATCATCTTGCTTTTTCATTCGTTATTTATACAAGAAAAAAATGTGATATCCTATAAACGCTGACAAAAAGACGAGTATTTTCACTAATTGATTTTCATTATGATTTTGCTTCGCTTTCAAATGAAAGACGATTTGACAAATTCGATCGCAAAATCCTTGTTTGTGAAAAGCTCTGATCCGGGAGGTGCTTCAGTGAACCGATACGAGACGACGCTTTGTTACATCTATGGACCGAAAGGTGTCCTTATGCTGCACAGAACGAAGAAAGAGAACGATATCAATAAGGATAAGTATATCGGAGTCGGCGGACATATTGAGCAGGGAGAGTCTCCGGATGAATGTATCCTGCGAGAAGTTTCGGAGGAGACGGGACTTCAGATGCGGTCTTTCCGGCTTCGGGGCATCATTACCTTCCTCATTGATGATATTGATGAACTTACCTTTCTTTATACATGTGACGATTATTCCGGCGATTTGCGGGAATGCAATGAGGGCGAACTGGTCTGGGTCGAGGAAGAGAAGATCGAATCTCTGCCGATCTGGGAAGGAGACAAGATCTTTTTCCGGCTGCTGAAGGAGAGATCGGATGTCTTTTCTCTCAAACTTCACTATATCCACGATCGCCTTGTTGACGCGAGAGTAGACGGGAAGTCTGTGGTATAATAGCAACGTTATTCTTATTTAAAGCAGGAAAAGAAACATGTCGAATGAATTAGAAGATAAGGAACAGATGAAAGAGACCGAGTCATTGCAGGAGAAATCTGCGGAACCGGTCACGAAAGATAAAGAGAACCGGCGGGCTCTGGCATATCGGCGCCTGATGATCCACCGAATCCGGGTGGCCTGCACGGTAGCAGGTATCCTGCTTGCATTGTTTGTGATCTTCTGGTCTTTCTTTGCTCATTATGATTTTTCGAAGAAGGCCTGGGTTGTGACCTATGATCCGATCCATGGTTATGCATATACCCGTTACTCCAAGCAGGATTACGCTCATGCCCGTATCGTGATCGATAAGTGCTTCAGCAGTAAAGAAGAAGTGACGGTCCCGGACACCATTTTCGGAGCTCGTGTCGAGGAACTTGGGGACAGAAGCTTCAAGGACAGCGTAAAGACGATCCGCCTGGGTACTTATGTGAATCTGGTAGGCGAGGGCTTCGGTGACAAGAAACTGGTAATGGCACCGGCCGAGAAGCGGCAGATACCGGGCGAGACCAAGAAATACCTTTCCATCCGGGATAAAGAGAGTTCCGGATTCTACTTTAAGACTCTGGACGATGATACGCTTCTGGCTTTTGCTTATTTCGGCACACAGGAGCAGTATTCGGTGCCGTCTTCGATCTGCGGGATCAAGGTCACGAAGGCGACAGAGTACTATGTAAATGATGACTATTTGTCTATGCTGGCAGATACATTCCTGACCCATGCCGGTACATTCGCTTATAACATGTTACGGGTGAAGATGGTGCAGAAGAACGCGATTGACCCCTACATGATGGCCCTGACGGATAAAGAAAGCAGGGAAAGCCTGAAGGATTGTCTTTTAGACCTTCCGGATCAGTACACCTTCAATCCGGACGGATCGGCGGCAGACGGGGAGACGGCGATCAAACTTGCCATGATCAATAACGGCGACGGTAAGGGAAACAACTGCGCACTGGTTATGGCGCAATATGATCCGCTGGATTTCATTCGCGCTATGCATTATCTTTCTGTGAATTCTTCGGTATGCCACAACGAATCCGAACCGGATCTCGAAGAATGGCTGGTCGATGGATTTGTTGACGTAGCGTAACTTTTTATCCGATACCGATGGTTGTTACGTTGGTGGAAATCGTATCTTCCGGCGGATCTTCCGGATCGATGAATTCGAAGAGACTGCCGTCCACTACCTCAACGAGGATATATTTGTAATTATCCTGATAGAAAATGACGCGACCGGCATCGATGCCCATACTGTGCAGTTCTTCGGTAGGGGCTTTGGAGTCATCCCGGGCAGTGATGGTGGCACGCTTGTCGAGTTCTTCCCATTCAGCAGGAAGTCCGTATACGACCGTCGAACCGTCCCAGGTATATTGTTTTCCGTTAAAAACGACATACATCTGTGAATTACGATAGGGTTCCTCCTGCTTCATGACGTGTGCGGCAATGAAGCAGCTGTATGCCGAGATCAGACAGAACGATCCCCAGAAGAGGACAATGATAACCGACAGAAGCTGGACGCCGAACCACTTACGGAAATAGGCCGCAATGAGAACCAGGATCAGGATCGCGCCTGTAATGGCGAAACCGTAGAAAATATGGTAGTAAGTGTCGTAGACCGAAATGGCCCGTACGGAGAAAATATTCAGAATCGAAAGAGCGACGATCACCGCGATCTCAACGATCGTCATGATCTTGATGATCTTGCTGGTCTTTTCCCTTTCCTTAGAGATAGAACTGGTATTTGGTTTCGTCACTTTAGCAACTTCTGACATTTTCTGGTCTCCTTCATTTCATTTCAGAAAGATTATAATCCAAACCTATTAAAATGCCAAACGCCACGAGCTTAGTGCATCGTGGCGTCTGGATCAATGATTCGAAATCGCGATATCAGCCCTGGATAAAGGCAAGGAGTTTCTCCTTGGGCTGCAGTCCGATGGCGGTACGTTTAGCCTCGCCATTCTCGAACAGGATCAGGCAGGGGATAGAAGAGATCTTGTATTCAATGGCCAGATCACGCTCATCATCTACATTTACTTTGCCGACTTTGATCTTGCCTTCGTACTCCTGCGCGATCTCTGCCAGTACCGGACCCAGCATCTGGCACGGTCCGCACCAGGTTGCCCAGAAATCTACTACGACAGGAATGTCAGATTCTAATACCTCTCTCTGAAAGTTTTCTTTGGTAATTGTAATTTCAGCCATAATGGTTACCTCACTTTTCTAAACTCTTATAGTACAGCAAGCAGTGACAGAAGCCCTCGAATTCAGGATCGGCGATCTGATCGCGGAATTCCTGGCACATACACTTGGTTTCTTCCGTTCTTTCGAGACGACAGGGACAATATCCTCCTGTACGCTTTAATCCTTCTCGGATCGTGTTAACGATATTCTGATCCGGGTTCAGTGTTACAGCCATAGCGTTTCCTCCTGATCTGTATTCAATAATGGTTCATCATGCTCAAGTACTATATTACTTGTAATGCGTGAAATTGAGAAGAGAAGATACAAAAAAAGAGGATCGATGCTTCGCAACGATCCTCTGATTCATGTCATATCATTCGAATTATACAACAGGAGTCTTCATCTTGTCGTATGCTTCTCTTGCGACAGCTCGAACGCTTGGATCAGAATCTGCAAAGGCCAGCTTCTTGAGATACTCTTCACAATGCTTCGCATTGATCATACCTGCTGATTCTGCAGCCGCTGCGCGTACCAGTGGAGAAGTGTCTCTAAAGAGGGGAATCAGATGCATACCTGACTCGTATGTACTAATCTGCCCCATTGCCTTCGCTACTGCAATACGGATCTCGTCTTCAGGATCCTCAGCCATCTTCAACAGCGCGCCCAGATTCTGTTTCTTACCGAGCTTCTCGATTTTTTCGGTTAATCTATCAATTTTTGCCATCCGGATCGCCCCTTTCTTTAAGTGTTTGTAGTTTCTATTTAGATTATGCACTTCTTTTCTCGTTTGCGCTATAGGTAAATGAGAATATCTATAAAAAAAATTGTTTCGTAATTGTGAACGAATCGACTTTTATCTTAATTCTTTTTAAGAGGTTTTGCCAGGGAGAATCGGTGCAAATGTTTTCCGAGTGGAAGTGCTGTAGTTGCGGATACCTGGGAATAGGACATCTTAATGGATTTCGTAAAAATCTGTTCGCGATAAAAGGTTAAAATGATTTGACGGACTAGAATGTGAGTGGTTGAAATGTGTACAAGAATGACACATTTCGAAAAAAGTGTTTCCTCTTTTCAGATTGGTTTGGTAAACTGTTATAGGTTAAATGAAGAGGTTTCCGGACAGGTTATTCTCTTCGATGTTCGTCTGATAGGAGGAAAGAATGCGTAGGATCAAGAGCTTGGCTAAAATCTTATGTCTGAGTCTTATCATCCCCATCTTTACGATGACCTCCTGTGACCTGCTTCCCGGGAAAGAGACGACTGCTTCTTCGACAGTGGTCACGACTACGACAACGACCGCCGCTCCGACGGATACACCCACACCGACGCCTACATTTACTCCGACACCGACCCCGAGTCCGACACCGACCCCGGAACCGACTCCGACGGAGATCATTGTCAGTTTCATCGGAGATACAACGCTGGGAGAACAGCGCAACCACGCCGGTATGTCTTATTGTTTCACCAATGTTGTCGGCACTAACTATTCCTATCCCTTTCAGTATGCCAAGGAGTACCTGGAGAAGGACGATATGACACTGGTTAATCTGGAAGGACCTTTGACGACTTCTACGAAACTTCGCCCGGATCGGGAGATCTACCTTAAAGGTGATCCTAGATTTGTGGAAGTCTTGAAGCAGGGAAGCATCGAATGTGCTAACCTTGCCAATAACCATCAGTACGACTATACGGAAGAGGGTGCGCAGGAAACCAGAAATACACTGGATCAGGCCGGCATCATCTGGAGTGATTCGACCCATTTCTCGACATATGAGGTCAAGGGAGTCAAGATCGGTATGGCGGGTTTCAACTTTACCTATGAAAGAAAACAGTACTATAAAGCCATAGATAAGCTTCGTGAGCAGGGGTGCGATATCGTCATCATCTCCTGTCATATCGGTGTAGAGAAGATGTATGAGCCTGAGAATGCAGCCATTGAGCTGGCTCACGATGTAATCGACTATGGTGCGGACATCTATGTGGGGTCTCATCCGCATCGTCTGCAGCCGGTGGAATTTTATAACGGTAAATATATTATATATAGTGAGTCCAATTTCTGCTTCGGAGGACAACCCTGGCTGTCCGATCCGGATACGGCGATCTTCCAGTGCGCGTTCTATGTTGAGGATGGGCGGGTGAAGTATAGCCGGATGGAGTGTATTCCTTTCTCCATGCGTTCTACCGGAAGCGGAAATGACTATTGTCCTGTGGCCTATCAGAAGGGCACTGAAGAGTATACCCGCGTCATGAACAAACTGCGCTGGTCGGACGAAAATGAATAAGAGAACCGGAAAACGGTGTTTTTACAGAAATTGAAAAATTGATGGTAAGAAGCACCGTTTTTGTTTTATAATAGGTCTGTTCTTTTTTTATATAAGATACGGAGGCATAAAGAGCCATGGCGAATGGAAAAGTATTAGTAGTAATGGGGAGTGACTCGGATTTTCCGGTTATGGAAGGTTGCTTCAAGCTCCTGAAGAAGTTCGGAATTCCCTTCGATGCGAAGGTGTGTTCGGCACACAGGACCCCGGATCTGGCGGCGAAGATCGCGTCTTCGGCCAAGGAGGACGGTTACAGTGTGATCATTGCGGCGGCAGGACTGGCTGCCCATCTTGCAGGTGTCATCGCAGCCCATACGGTGCTCCCGGTGATCGGCGTTCCTTGTAAGGGTGGCGCACTGCATGGTGTGGATGCTCTTTATGCAGTAGTTCAGATGCCGACCGGTATCCCGGTTGCCACTGTGGCGATCGACGGTGGAAGCAACGCAGCGATCCTGGCTGCACAGATGCTGGCACTTAGCGATGCATCTCTTTCCGACAAATTAAGTGAATATAAAGCCGGTCTGGCCGCTTCGGTCGCCGAACGGGACGCACGGCTTCAAGAAAAAATAGCAAATCTGGGGGAGTAACACTATGAGCAGTAAATGGCAGGAAGAATGCGGTGTATTCGGTGTTTTTGACACAAAGAAGACCAATCCCGACATTTCCAAACTCACGTATTACGGTATCTTCTCGCTGCAGCACCGCGGTCAGGCGTCTGCCGGTATCGTAGTCAACCACGAAGGACAGTTCCTCTGTCACAAGGCCCATGGTCTGGTAGCGGATGTTTTCGATGACCTGCACCTGGGAACATTGACCGGACACGCGGCAATCGGTCACGTACGTACGCCGGCACCGAACGAGAGCGGCTATGACATCGTTCAGCCGATGCAGATCAAGTCCCATTCCGGACAGATCGCGATCTCTATCAACGGTTCGATCCTGAATGCAGAAGCGCTTCGTGAATCCTTAAAGGAAATCGGTGCGATCTTCCAGACCACCGCAGACTTTGAGGTCCTGCTTTCCCTTATCGCCAGAAACCGTGTTTCTACGGATTCCCTCGAGGGTGCGATCCAGAAGATGATGAGCGAGCTTAAGGGGGCATATGCGTTCCTCGTTATGAGTGAAGACAGAATCATCGGTGCCAGAGATCCTCTCGGACTTCGTCCGTTGGTTTTGGGTAAGAAAGATGATATGTATATGCTGGCCTCCGAGAACTGCGCATTCGATGCCATCGGAGCCGAGACCATCCGCGACGTACTGCCGGGTGAGATCATCACTATCACAGAAGAGGGTTATACTTCCATCTTCACCGTTCCGGAAGACTGCGCACATAAGAATGGTAAACTCTGTATCTTCGAGTTCGTTTATCTGGCTCGTCCGGACAGCTTCATCGATGGTACAAGTGTATACGAATCCCGTGTAAATACAGGTCGTGCACTGGCTCGTGAGTGCCCATGTGATGCAGACCTCGTTGTTGCCGCTCCGGACTCCGGTATCGCCGCAGCCATCGGTTATGCACAGGAAAGCGGTATTACATATGGACAGGCTCTTCTGAAGAACCGTTATGTAGGCCGTACCTTTATCGAAGGCACACAGGCTGCCCGTGAGATGGCGGTAAGACTGAAGTTCTCCGTTCTGAAGACGGCGGTAAAGGATAAGAAGATCGTCATCATCGACGACTCTGTTGTTCGTGGTACAACTACGAAACATATTATTTCCTTCCTGCGTGAGGAAGGCGCAAAAGAAGTACATCTCCGTGTTGCTTCTCCGCCGGTTAAGTTCCCGTGCTACTATGGCGTATCTGCTTCCGAAGCAGAGATGCTGCCGGCACGTTCCATGAGTGTTGAAGAGATCCGTGATATGCTCGGTGCCGATTCCCTCGGTTATGTCAGCCTGGAAGGCCTGAAGGCTTCTACCGAAGGTGCACTCTGCGGTCACTGTTCCGCATGCTTCGACGGTATCTTCCCGGCAGGTATTCCGGAAGAGTCCGGTGAAGATTCTCCGCATAAGATCTGAGGCGTGCCCATGAAGATAGCAGTATTTGTCAGCGGTGGCGGCACGAACCTGCAGGCGATCATAGACAAGATCGCATCCGGAGAGATCCGCAATGTGGAGATTGCCGAAGTCATCGCCAGTAATGACAGAGCTTACGCCATAGAGAGAGCAGCGAAGGCGGGTATCCCCAGTCAGGTTATCTCTAAGAAACAACTTGGGGATGAGGCCTATGACAACGCCACTCTCGAGGAATTGAATTCTCTGGGAGTCGAACTGGTCGTACTGGCCGGTTTCCTCTCTATGCTGGGGCCGAAGACCGTAAAGGCTTACGCCAACCGGATCATCAATATCCATCCGGCATTGATCCCGGCGTTCTGCGGAAAGGGTATGTATGGTATCCGTCCTCATGAGGCGGTACTGGCCAAGGGCGCCAAGATTTCCGGTGCTACGGTCCACTTCGTCAACGAGAACTATGACGAAGGACCGATCATCCTTCAGAAAGCGGTGGATGTTCTTCAGGACGATACACCGGAGACGCTGCAACAGCGGATCATGAAGGAATGCGAACAGGTCATTCTCCCGAAAGCAATTCAGCTTATCGCGGATGGCAAGATAGAAGTAGTTAATAATTTGGTAAGAATCAAGAACTGATTCGGAAAGGACGATAGTATGATTAAAAGAGCGATTATCAGTGTATCCGACAAGACAGGCATCGCCGATTTTGCCAGAAAACTCGTAGAACTGAATGTAGAGATCCTCTCTACCGGCGGTACTGCGAAACTTCTTGAGAAGGAGGGCATCCCTTGTAAGGAAGTATCTGAAGTTACAGGTTTCCCGGAGTGCCTGGACGGACGTGTTAAGACACTGCATCCGCTCCTCCACGGTGGTATCCTCGCTATGCGCGGTAATCCGGAGCACATGAAGAGAGTAGAAGAACTGGGTATCGGTCTGATCGACATGATCGTTGTTAACCTTTATCCTTTCAAGGCTACTATCCAGAAGCCGGGCGTAGCTTTCGAAGAGTGTGTAGAGAATATCGACATCGGTGGTCCGTCCATGCTGCGTGCTGCTGCCAAGAACCATAAGGATGTTACCGTAATCACCGATCCGGAAGATTACGAGCAGGTCCTCTCCGAGATGAGAGCTACCGGCGATACGACTTACGAGACACGTTTCAAGCTCGCTAAGAAAGTATTCGAGCACACCGCTGCTTACGATGCTCTGATCGCTAACTACTTCCTTTCCGTATCTGAAGACAAGACTCTGCCGAAGCAGTATACCGTTACATTTGATAAGGTTGCGGAGATGCGTTACGGTGAGAACCCGCACCAGAAGGCAACATTCTTCCAGAACGCTCTGCCGGTCAAGGGTTCCCTCGCAGAAGCCAAGCAGCTCAATGGTAAGGAACTTTCCTACAATAACATTTCCGATACAGACGCTACCATCAACTGCCTCAAGGAATTCGACGAGCCGACTGTAGTTGCTGTTAAGCACGCAAATCCGTGCGGTGTCGGTTCTGCTGACAATATCTACGATGCATGGGTCAAGGCTTATGAGGCTGACTCCGTATCCATCTTCGGTGGTATCGTAGCGGCGAACCGTGAGATCGACGGTAAGACCGCTGAGGAAATGGCTAAGATCTTCCTCGAAGTTATCGTTGCTCCTTCCTATACACAGGAAGCACTTGATATCCTCTGCGCCAAGAAGAACCTCCGTGTTCTCGTTCTGCCGGATATCGCAGCTCCGATCCCGGAGGGTGAGTACAACTACAAGCGTGTTAACGGCGGTCTCCTGGTTCAGGATCACGACCGTGGAATCTACGACGAGGCTGAGCTGAAGACTGTTACCAAGACAGAGATCGATCCGGCTCTGAAGGACGATATGCTCTTCGCCATGAAGGTCGTTAAGCACGTTAAGTCCAACGGTATCGTTGTTGTTAAGAATAAGCAGACACTGGGTGTCGGCCCTGGCCAGACAAACCGTGTAGGCGCAGCGAAGATCGCTCTGGATTTCGCAGGTGAGAAGGCTAAGGGTGCCGTTCTTGGTTCCGATGCATTCTTCCCGTTCTCTGACTGTGTAGAGACTGCAAACGAGTACGGTATCACCGCGATTGTTCAGCCGGGCGGATCCATCCGTGACCAGGAGAGCATCGATGCTTGCGATAAGTACGGTATTGCAATGCTCTTTACCGGCGTTCGTCACTTCAGACATTGATCTTTCTGATCCACTGATTCGGACTAAGGTGTTCCGAAATCGCAAAATAATATGAAGAAGTTGGTCCCCTGGGTGGAATTACAATCCGCCCAGGGGACTTTTTCACAAGGAAGAAAAAAGAGGGAAGAGTGGTATAATGACTTTGGTTTATTAACGGAATACGGGGGGAATATAATAATGGACTATTCAACATTAAGAAAGACGTACACAAGTGAACTGACGAATTTCTATCAGGGCGGTGCTTTCCCGAAGAATGTTTCGGCAGATCTGAGATACGGTCTGGACTGCCAGAGAAAGAGGGTAGCAAAGTTCGGACTCACGATGCAGAAGAAGTTCGAAAAGGACGGTGCAGAGAACGAAAAGTCCTTCGAGCATATCCAGTATCCTTATACTTATACGCTTACGAAAAACAACTGTGACTATGAGACGGACTTTTATAAGGACGGAACCCGTGTGGGCCGTTCGGATATAACGGAAGAGACCCTATATACAGGAATACTGGAGAAACAGACACAGGGTCAGGAGCAGTATACCTGTAAGAACTGCGGACATACGAATTTCCTTTCTAATTTTGCTTCCGGCTGTCCGATGTGCGGTACTACATACGAGATGCCGCAAATCTATCCGTGTATTACCGGCTATTATACAAGACCGACGGTGATCAGTAAGAAACTATATAAAGGAATGATGAAAGGCGGCTTCTGGTACTTTGGCCTTCTTGGTGCGTTTTTCGGCCTTTTGGCAGGTCTGTCGATTGCCGATGAACAAGGACTTGCAGGCGCACAAGCAGTTGCGATGGTCATCTTCGCGACTGTGATTTTCGGCGGAGGCCTTCTGCTTTTCGGCTTTGTATTTTTCCATTTGATGCTGGGACCTGTCCTGGCCGCAAAAAAAGTGACTCAGGTGAGTAAGGAAGCACAGGATAGCCAGGCCGCTGCGGAAACAAAGGCGAGAATGGAAGCGGACTTGAAGAAGTATGACGAAGCCTTTTCTTATGAATACTTTGAAGAGAAAGTGCTCTCACTGCTTCGAGGTATCGTTTTCTCGGATGATCGTGACAAGCTGACGATCTATGACAATCCCGATCCGCTTCGGTATATGGATAATATCGTAGATGTAGAATACCGTGGCACGCTTGAATATGTCGGAAGCAGTGTTGTTGATAATGTTCTTCGCGTCAGTGCAAAGGCCTATGTAACCTGTGCATACTATGAAAGTGCAACCGGAAAAGTGGAGTTTAGTAAGCATGTCTTTCACATGATCCTTGCGAAAAAGGTGAAAAAAGAAGACTACGGTTTCACGATCCACGCGGTTAACTGTAAAAAGTGTGCCGGTTCCTTTGACGCGATCCATGTCAGCACATGTCCGTACTGCGGCTCGGAGTACTCGCTGATCGAGGATAACTGGGTCGTCAACCAGATCACCTGTGTAGAAACCACTCCGATGTATACAATGTAAAATCACTTAGTGGTGGTATTTTCCGATGGGTTTGTTATAATGAATTGTCAGGTCCGTGGATGTGCGTTTCTGCGACCCCATAGACAAACAAGATACCCGGAGGTTGATTCATGAAAGTATTGGTAGTTGGCGGCGGTGGCCGTGAGCATGCGATTTGTTGGAAACTGAAGCAGAGCCCGAGAGTAACGGAGCTTTTCTGCGCACCGGGTAACGGCGGTATTGCCGAACTCGCTACATGTGTTCCTATTAAGGCCACAGACGTAGAGGCGATGGTAGAATTCGCAAAGAAAGAACAGTTCGATCTCGTATTCGTTGCACCGGATGATCCGCTTGCACTGGGTATGGTCGATGCGATGGAAGCGGCCGGACTTCGTGCCTTCGGTCCTTATAAGAATGCTGCGATCATTGAAGCATCCAAGGCTTTCTCGAAGGAACTGATGAAGAAATACAATATCCCGACGGCGAAGTATCAGACATTCACCAATCAGGATGAAGCACTGGCATATCTGGAAACGCAGGAAATGCCGATCGTTATTAAAGCGGACGGACTTGCACTGGGTAAGGGCGTAATCATTGCCCAGACTCTGGATGAAGCGAAGAAAGCCGTTATCTCCATGATGAGTGAAGGTGTTTTCGGAAAGTCCGGAAGTACAGTTGTTATTGAAGAATGCATGGTGGGCCCGGAGATGACGCTGCTTGCATTTGCAGACGGTAAGACGGTTATCCCGATGATCACATCCCGTGACCATAAGCGTGCATACGATCACGATGAAGGCCTCAACACAGGCGGTATGGGTGCCGTCACACCAGGTGCGGATCTGACAGCAGAAGAAGAGAAAGCAATATACGATTCCATCGTAGAACCTACGATCAAGGCTCTGGCTGCCGAGGGTCGTCCTTTCAAGGGTGTCGTTTACTTCGGCCTGATGCTGACTAAGGAAGGCGCGAAGGTAGTAGAGTATAATGCCCGTTTCGGTGATCCGGAGTGTCAGGCGATCCTGCCACGTATGGAGAATGACCTGATGGAACTGGTAGATGCCTGCATTGACGGTACTCTCGATCAGGTCGATCTGAAGTGGAAACCGGGATGCTCTTGCGTAGTTGTTATGGCTTCCGGCGGATATCCGGAGAAATACGATAAGGGATATGAGATCACAGGTATCAAGGAATGTGGTCATCTGGTATTCCAGGCCGGTACAGCACTGAAAGATGGAAAGCTTGTTACATCCGGTGGTCGTGTACTCTGTGTCTATGCAGATGGTGCCACGATGGATGAGGCCATCGACTCTGCCTATGAGGGAGTCAAGAAGATCTCCTTCGAGAAGGCGCACTACAGAACCGATATCGGCCGTACACTGAAATAATAGAATAGAACAAACCCAAAGAAGGGAGACAGAAGAACTTGAAGATCGGAATCTACGGTGGGGCATTCGACCCATTTCATAACGGACATCTTTCTATGATCCGAGGCGCCATTGCCAGTAAGAAAGTGGACCGTGTCATCGTAATTCCGACGGGCATGCCGTGTTTTAAGCCAGCCCGCAAGGTGACGCTGTCTCCTTATCGTTTCTATATGACCAAGGCGGCGCTGAAGGATGAGCCGAAGTGCGAAGTCTGCGATATCGAACAGGTCTTCGGCGAACCCAGTTATACGGCAACGACGCTGGAGAATCTTCTGAAGCAGAAAGTGGTTTCGGAGAAGGATGAGATGTATCTCATGTTCGGTTCGGATATCCTCTTCGAATTCGAGTCCTGGCATGAGCCACGGGAGATCCTGAAACATGCAAAACTTCTCTGTGCGCTGCGACCCGGTGTTGACGAAGGTCAGGCGAGAAATCAGGCGCTGCATCTGGAAGAAGTATTCGATACGAAGGTCAAGTTCTTCCAGATCGATGGCATCGATGCGGCATCGCATATTATCCGCAGAGAGTCGGTTTTCGATGATGTGCCGGAAACAGTTAGAAAGTTTATCAAGACCCACGGACTGTATTGTGAAGATGCACCGTTAATGCATGTTTCCGATGCAATGTATACCACGTTGATGAAGCATTGTTTCACGCTTTTCCATGAGATGAGCGGGAAGCGGCTTCTGCACAGCATGAATGTCTGTGTGCTGGCGACCCGGTACGCCGTACGTTTCGGTGCGGATCCGGATAAGTGTGCGCTGGCAGCATTGCTCCACGATTGTGCCAAGGAGCTTCCGGAGCAGCAGCAGATCGATCTGGCAGCGAAGATCATCCACGGTTATATTCCCGGAAAGCAGATCCTGCATTCTCCGGCCGGTGCGGTCTATGCCAAGGAGCATTACGGAGTCGAGGATCAGGAGGTACTGGATGCCATTCAGTATCACACCATCGGAAGAGAGATCATGACCATTACGGATAAGATCGTGTATCTGGCGGATAAGGTGGAGCCCAGTCGTGATTACGATGACCTGTCCATGATCCGTCGGTACGCCGAAAATGACCTGAATGCTGCGCTGATCGAGTGTTATTGTGCTATCAAGGAGAGTTTCGGCAGGAAAGGACAGCAGATCCATGAGGACACGCAGAAGTCCCTGGCATATCTGCTGGCCAACCGGTCGCAGTAATGGAGCGGACAGGCCGATCCTGAAAAGAAGATCACACGGGAAAGAGCTTTTCCCAAAAAACAAAAAATGTGTATAATGGAATAAATATTTTTTCACTTTGGAGGGTGCAAATGGAGATTAAAGAGCTGGCTGATAAGATCGTGGAGATTCTGGAGAATAAGAAGGGTGTGGATATCGAATTGATCCCGGTTTCGGAGAAGACCGTGCTTGCGGATTATTTCGTGATCTGTTCCGGTACGTCTTCCACGCATATCAAGGCTCTGGCCGACGAAGTGGAATATATGCTCAAGCGTGATTATGACGTGACACCGGATCACATCGAGGGTCGTGAATCTGCAAGATGGATCCTTCTGGATTACAAGGATGTAGTGGTGCACGTATTCCATCCGGAAGAGCGCCAGAACTACAGTCTGGAGAAACTCTGGGAGATGAAGAAGGTCGAGGGCTGATCTTGCTTCTTCCGAATCGAAAGAAAAGGAAATGCCGTCCGGGTTGCCGGGCGGCATTCTTGCGTTCAGGGTTTCGGTAAGTGTTAACGGTAAAGGTGAATCATGCATTGGCCTCGGACTTCGTGTCTACGATGTTCTTGACCCATATGCCGCTTCGTACCATGAAGAAGCCGATCAGGGACTTGAAGAATTCCAGCGACCGGATGATGGCGACCATCCAGGTGATGTTTATCCCTGTATAGCGGCTGAGGATAAAGGCTGTAGATACGACGATGGCCCATGTGTAAACCGCGTCGAAGATCACTGTAATGAAAGCATTTCCTCCTGCGCGGATGATGAAGTAGGACGCGTGGGAGTAAGCACAGAGTGGCATCGTGGCTCCGGCGATCATGATGAAGCCTGTAGCCATATGGCGGATGAATTCAGTTGTGTCATAAAGAAGCGGGAAGAAGGGGGCAATACCGATCATGACGATGCCGAAGACCAGTCCGCAGAGTACGGTAAAACGACGCATCTTGTAGGCAGTCTTCTTGGCGCCGGACAGTTCTCCGCTTCCGAGGATGTGACCCATGACAATACCGACGGCTTCACCCATGGCAATGAAGGATACGCCCATCAGGTTCCAGATGGTAGATTCGATGTTGATCGCTGCGACGGCATCCAGGCTTCGGTAGGAATAGCACTGGTTGATCATGGTCATGCCAAGAGCCCAGAGTGTCTCGTTGCCCATGAGGGGAAGAGCCTTGATGAAGAATTTCCTGGACAGATCGCGGGGAATCTTGAAGCTGGAGAAAGCGCCGCGGATGAAGGGAAAAGACTCGGCATGTGTGGCGGTATAGAAGATCAGGATCGAGAGCTCGACGAAACGGGAGAGGACAGTGGCGATCGCCGCACCTGTGGCACCCAGGGCCGGGCATCCGAACATACCGTAGATCAGAAGTGCGTTGCCGATAAGGTTCACAAAGATCGCGCAGACAGAAGCCACCATAGGTACCTTCGTACGGCCGAGATCTTTAAGCGTACCGGCATAGGCCTGGGTCAGACCGATCGGGATCAGGCCGATGAGCATGACCTTGATGTAGTCGACACCGATATCCAGGATCTCAGCTGCATCTGCCGGATTTCCTTCTCCCTGAAGAAACAGGTTGACCAGGAAAGGTGCGGCCAGTGCAAAGACCAGAATACTTGCGGCCGAGAGAATCGTATTCAGTATGATCTTGAAGCGGAAGGAATAGCGGATACCTTCTGTATCGTTCTTGCCGTGGTATTGCGCAGTAAAGATACCCACACCGGCTGTTGCGCCGAAGGTGAGAAGATAGAATACGAAGATCAGCTGGTTGGCAATCGCCACACCGGAGATCGCATTCGTACCCAGATCGCCGATCATGAGATTGTCCAGAAGGTTGACCAGGTTGGAAATACCGTTCTGCACCATCATCGGGATGGCGATCTTGATCAATCGTTTTATGTCCTTGTTATTATCGTTTAAGTCACGCATCTGAGTTGTCCTTATATGAATTATATATATCTGAATCAGTTTGAGCATTGTAACAAATAATGAGAAGAGAAACAATATACCCTCGGGCTAAACTTCCATTCGGGGTAAAGAAATTAAGAAACGGGTAATGATTGAACAAGGATTGGTTCAAGTATTTCCGGGAAAAGAAGTGTAGACTGATTATGTCAGAATCAGTGAAAACGTTGTAATTCCAGGCTTCAGAACGAATTTTGAAAATCTTACAATATTGTGTTGACAAACAATATTATACGCCATATAATATAACCATCGAAACAATATGGAAGGAGGAATAGTATGTTATTCCAATTAGGTTCAACTTTATTGGATGCCTGTGTACTGGCCGTACTCCATAAGGGAGATGCGTATGGGTATACACTTACGCAGCAGGTCAAGACAGTCCTGGATATTTCAGAGTCGACACTGTATCCGGTACTGCGCAGACTCCAGAAAGACGGCGCATTAGAAACGTATGACGAACCCTATCAGGGTCGAAACCGAAGATACTATCGAATTACAGAAAAAGGTAAAGAAACATATTCTTACTACTTTGAAGAATGGAACAAGTACAAGGATTCCGTAGATTCATTATTAGGAGGGGCCAACAATGAATAAGGAAACATATTTACAAGAATTGCGTAAGTCACTGAAAGTCTTACCACAACAGGATAGAGATGAGGCAGTCGAATTTTACGAAGAGTATTTCGACGAGGCCGGAGTCGAGAACGAGGCCAGTGTTATTGCTGAGCTGGGCGAGCCGAAGGTACTGGCTAAGAAGATCCTGATCGATATCGTGGATCGTCAGTATGCACCGGATACCAATGAGGCAGAAACAGTCGCTCCGGTTCCGGCACCGATGGTCAATCCGGCACCACAGGCTGAGATTCCGGTTCAGAATCAGTATCAGCAGACACCGAACCCGCAGATGGGTCAGGGATACCAGCAGGGAGTACCGCTTCCGGGAGCGCAGCCGCAGGAACAGGCTCAGCCGAAGAAGAAGTCTTCCGCATTGACAGGTCTGAAGATCGCGCTGGCCGCACTCTTCGCCATCCCGCTTTCGCCGGTAGTCTTCGCACTGCTTATCTTGGTATGCGTAATGATCATGGTCGCATTCATCACACTGTTCTCTCTGGTGGCGGCATCTGCAGGCATACTGATTTCCGGTGTGATCGTAACAATTGCCGGTATCATATCACTTTTTGTTTCACCATTGGCGGGACTTTGTATCCTGGGCAGCGGACTTTCTTGCTTCGGAATCGGTATCTTCATGATGATCGGATTTGTAACTCTTATCCGACTTCTTGCGAAGGGTCTGGCTAAACTCTTCGGAGGCATTGTCCACAAAAAGAACAGACGGCAGACAGCCGCTGCTGCAGTAGCATAAACGAGTCATAACCAACCCAAACAAAGATCATAAACATATAAAACACAACACATAATTGAGGAGAAATACCATGAATAAGTTTTTGAAAGTAGCACTGATCACAGCCGGAATTACAACATGCGTAGGTATTGGATTATTCGCAGCAGGTGCGATTGCAACCGGTGGCAAGCCGATCTCTTTCTACTGGGACGATGGCTTTAAGGTTTCTACCGATGATACGATCGTCGAAAAGCAAAAGACAGAGGTCGAGCATTTCAAAGATGCCAAGATCGATGTATCTGCCGCCAAGGTCTACTTCCTTGAGAATACGGATGATACATTTGCTGTTGAGTATCGCCTGAGAACAAGCCGGGAAAATGCCGTCAAGTGTGAAGTCGAGAACAATAAACTCGAACTGATTGAGAATAATTCAGCGGTCCATTTATTTTCCGGATGGAATTTGTCTTCCTGGAATAAAGAAGATCTGTACGTGAAGATCTATTATCCGAAGGGTGCGGAGTTCGGCAACCTCAATCTGGATACCAGTGCAGGCGATGTGATCATGGAACAGGATCTTTCCTGCGACCGGTTAACACTGGACATGTCGGCCGGTAAGTCAACAATTAAGAACTTTAAGGGTGCGCTGACCGCGGATATGTCTGCCGGTGGTCTTACCTGTGAAGACTGTGACTTTGGTGCGATCCACCTGGATATGTCAGCCGGCTCTGTCAAGATGACTCGCTGCACGGCAGCAGGCGGTAGTGTCGATATGTCTGCCGGCGACTTTGATGCAAGCGAATTCACTCTTACTAAGAGCCTGAATATGGATATGTCCGCTGGCAGCGTGAGCATTGCTTTCGTAGACGGACAGAAGATCGGTTATGATTTCGATCTCTCTGCCGGTTCCGCCAAGATCAATGGCGAGAAGAGAGGTAAGGAGTATTCAGAGAAGTCCGGATACGATGTAATTCTGACTATTGATGCTTCTGCCGGATCCGTGGATATCACCAACCACTGATCGTTAAAGATCCCTAAATCAGAAAACCTACCAAGACGTAAATAACCCTCCTTTTCCGGCCACGATGAGGCTTGCCCAAGCCTTTCGTCGTGGCGGATTTACGAAGGGTGGGGTTAGTGCGCCCTGAACTTAAACAAATCTTAATACTTTTCTAAGCGTTAGTTTAGGTTTCGTTAGCGGTTAATAAAGCTTTGAAAAGTAAGATGGTACATATAGACAGGGAAGTAAACATGAACTATCTAAATAAACGAGTAAATCTTTGGAGTAAGAAAATGAGAGTCAACAACAAACTTCTTTCCATCTTTCTGGCAGTAGGAATGGCAACCTGCATCACCACACCGCTTTATCTGACGGGTTGTGCCATGAAGGAGAAAGAAAGTGCCGAGCAAACCACCGTTTCTAATGAAAATGAAAAGAATGCCAAGAACAAGGCGATCCGCCTGGAAGATGACTTCTACGGATATGTTAATGCGGAAAAACTGAGAAACACAGATCTGAATATGAAATACGGTGCGGCGGGCTCCTTTGTTGATTGTGAGATCAAGACACAGGCACAGCTGGACAGTGTGATCGAAAGTATCACAACAGCTGACGTACAGTATGAGGCCGGTTCCAATCAGCAGCTGATCAATGACTGCTATGACCAGGTACAGAGCTACGATAAAGAGAAGAGCGAGGCTTCGACCTCTGTAAGAAGTATTCTTAAAGAGATCTTCATGGCTGACAGTGTCTCCGATCTGACTCGTGTTGCAGGTAAAGTAGCTGCCAAATTGGGAGTTGATTCCATTTTCGGCTTCAACATCTCCGAATCTGTTGAGAATCCGAATGAATATGCAATGTTATTTTATGGCCCGTCCGCTCTGATGGGAATCCGCTTCGAGGATATGGCTAAGGGGGAGCAGGCAAGAGTGCAGTGCAAGAAGCTGGCTCTCGATGTTCTGAAATCTATCGGCATGGATGAAGAAGAAGCAGAAAGAAGAGCAGATGCCTTGACTCTTCTAGGTATAGAAATCTCTGCGCAAGGACCTTCACCGACGTTCTCTCTGGAGAACATGAAAGTGTATACGGATGATGAGATATCCAAGTACTTCGAGGCGCAAGGCTATGCGGAAAGCTTGGGGATCGTTAATCCTTATCACAAATGGTATGTGGTAGGCGAAGATTATTTCACCGGACTTGCGTCGAAGTGGAATGACGAAAAGAACATCGAAACGTTCCAGACATGGCTGGCGATCAGCGTGCTCCAGGATAGTGCGCCATATCTCTCATCGGAATTCGACGAACTGAAGTATGTACTGGGTGAGCAAACACAGTCCTTAGATGAACAGGCGAAAGCATTCGTTAAGAACTATCTTCCGGAGCAGTTAGGCGAGGAATATGCCAAAGCATTCTACACGGAAGAAACCGATCAGAAGGTCCGAGAGATGTGTGAACAGATCCGAAGTTCCTACCGGGAAGTGATCTCCAATGCAGACTGGCTCTCGGAGAAGACACGTGAAGGTCTTCTGAAGAAACTGGAAAACCTGAAGTTTGTAACCGGTGTAGAGGAGTACCGGCAGGTCGATCCGCAGGATGCGAAACTGATCGGTAAAGATCTCTGGGAAACCAGAACGAATCTGCGTGAGAAGCAGTGGAACGATAAGATCGAAGCGCTGAATAAGCCGCGTAAGATCAACGGACAGAATATGTGGCCACAGACCGTAAATGCATGCTACTGGATGGACAATGTCGTTCATATGACCATTGCCATCGTAAACGAACCATTCTTCTCCGCGCAGCAGGATATGGCCACGAACCTGGGCGGTCTGGGTATGGTCATCGGACACGAAGTCGGACATGCTTTCGATTCCAACGGTATGAACTGGGATGAGAAGGGATATTACAATCCCGGATGGATCAGTGAGGCAGACAGACAGGCCTTGAAAGAGCGATCTCAGAAGTGCATAGACTACTATAACGACTATACCATCCTGGGTGTCTACCATGTAGATGGTAAGAAGACCCTCGGCGAGAATTATGCTGACCTCGGATCGATGGAAATCATTACGAACATAGTCAAGACGAAGGAAGGACGGGAGAAGCTCTTCAGAAACTACGCCACGATCTGGTCTTCTCTGATTAGTGATGTAGATGCGATCGAATTACTGAATCTGGATGAACACAGCCCGGACATGGTCCGTTGCAATGCAGTACTGAGCAGCTGTGACGCTTTCTATGAAACCTACGAGATCAAGGAAAGCGACGGCATGTATGTTGAGAAAGATAAACGAGTCAGCAGGTGGTAAGTTGAAATGGGAGTAGTATTAAAACACACATTTAAGAATATATGGTCCAAACCTTTCCGGACCCTGATGCTTCTGGTATGCATCATTATGGCAAGTTTTGTCGCAGCGTTGTCCTTCGACATGACGAATTCATTAAAGAATATACTTCATGACGCTTTCGGATCAGCATATGGTACCAGCAATGTCATCATTGCAGACAGTCACGGGATCGATGAGAGCACATTTGAAGGAGTGGAGAATACTTCATACGATAGCGCACTGGTATCCGTCAAGAATTCATTTATCTGTGTCAGAGACGATGAAATGTATGCTTACTATAATCAGAAATCCCTCAAGGTTTCTGCCGCAGATGTAAGCAGTCTCGACCGGATGAATCTCCTGGCCAAGGAAGTGCCGATCACTGATCAGGAATGTGTGATCAGCAAGAAACTTGCAGAGGAAATGGGTTATAACCGTGGCGATAAGATCACGATCTACGGCGATAACGATGTACCGGTAGAGTATACGGTCAAAGAGATCCTTCCTTATAAGGGGGTGCTCGACAGCGGTTTCTGTGCCCTGGTCAGTGAAGACGGCATGAAGCGCCTGACCTATAACAACAAGATCACCTACAGCATGGCCTATATCCATGTAGATAATGAAAAAGAACTGGCGTCATTCTGTAGTACCCTTTCAAAGAATAACCCCTATGCAGAAGTCGAGAACCTGGTTTCCGGTAAGACCATTACTTCTCAGGTTACACAGATCTCCGCGATCTTCTACTTCCTGTTCCTGGTCTGCCTGCTGCTGGTAGTATTCGTTACGATCTCTCTTTCTGAAAGAATCATGGTGGAGAGAATGTCAACAGTCGGAACGCTTCGAAGCCTCGGTGTTTCGGTACGTGCCACTACCTTGATCGTACTTCTTGAAAATGCACTTTACGGACTCATCGGAGGCTCCATTGGTGTGACCATCTATGCGTTGACCCGTGATCCGATCTTCAACAGTGTTTTTACATTGCATTCCGGTTCGGATATTCAGATGGAAATGAACCTGGGAAGCGTGTCCTGGGTGGCCATGGCCGGCGTTGTTGCCGCTACGATCCTCATCGAGTGCATCTGCCCCATCAAGGAACTGCTCCGTGCAGTAAAGACTCCGATCCGTGACATCATCTTCGACAATAAAGATACCGAGTTCAAATACGGCAAAAAGAGCCTGATCGTTTCCTTGATCCTGGCGGCCATCGGTATTCCGTGCCTCATCCTCGGAAAGACCATCATGGCAGAGAACATGCTGATCCTTCTGGCAGGATGGCTGCTGCCGATCGCAGCGCTCTTCCTGGGATATCCGCACCTGCTTCGTGCAGTATGCAAACTCCTGGCCGGATTCTTCGAAAAGAGAAGTCAGCCGATCGCCCAGCTGGCCTGTGTAGAAGCCTCTACCAAGAAAGCCAGCGTAGGTAACTCCCGTCTTCTGGTAATGTCAGTTACGATTTGCCTGGTATTCCTCAGCCTGATCATCTCCTACAAGGCTCTGGTGGATCCGAAAACAGCTGACTGCGATGTTATCGTTAACGGCTTAAACGAGGAAAGCACACGATATGATTTCATCAAGGACCTCGACAGTGTAAGTGACATGGAACTGCTTTATTCGACATTCACGAATGACACTGTCATTGGAACCGAACGAATCGAGGAGTACCAGAAAGCCTGCCAGAATGGCACCACATCCGAGTTCGAGTTCGACATGAACAGCGTCGTCGGTGCGAATGGTCCTATGAAGATGAACATGGAATTCCGGGATATTCCGGAGAAAGTCGGCGATGAGGAGATCGTGATCACTGCCAAGACCGCCAAGAAGTTCGGCTTGAAAGTCGGTGACTCCATCGAGATCCTCTTCAAGGCAAGAAGTGTGATTCCTGTCAGACAGACACTGAAGGTTTCCGCAATCTACAATTCCTCATATTTCGACGGCAGTAACGATTCGCTTCTGGTCAGCGAAAGTACATATAAGAAGATCTTCTTCGATACGCCTTATCGTGCCTACGTTAAGTGCGGTGATCCGGATACCGTGATCAAGCAGATCTCCCGATACGCTTCCAGCATCATTGATGAAGTGATGACCGAAGCCGCTTATGAAGAGAAGCTTGCGAACTCCAATGCCGGTCTTTCGACCATCATCTATATGCTCATTTTCATGGGGGTAGCCCTGACATTGATCGCCGTGATCAGTAACCAGGCCGTAGGATTCGAAGGAAGAAAACGTGAATGCGCCGTGCTGATCTCTACATCCATGAGCCGCGGTAAGCTCAAGAAGATGTTCTTCCTGGAGAATCTGATCTCCGCATCTGTTGCGGTGGTAACATCGCTGCTCCTGGCTTACCCCATGAAGGGCGATATGCTGAACCTGGTACGCCTTTTGAGCCTCGAATTCCCGGAGGTACATGAATCTGGTTCGCTACTGGCTTTTGCAGCCGGAACACTGGTGATCTTTACCTTGACTGTATTGGGACCGATCCGTCACTTGAGAAAAATGAAGACAGCTGAACAGCTGAAGTACGAGTAATAGAAAGAGGTACATACTATGGAAAATATGATCGAAGTAAGAAACGTAAGTAAATCTTTTGGTAAGAAGGGCGGAGTGATCACTCCGGTCCTCAACGGAGCCGACCTGGAAGTGAAGAAGGGCGAATTTGTCTCCCTCATGGGCGCATCCGGATCCGGCAAAAGCACCCTGCTTTACTTGATTGGTGGTCTGGATCGGGAATTCTCCGGCGAGATCGAGATCTGCGGACAGAATATCAGTTCCATGAAAGAGAAGAAACTCAGTAAGATCCGCCTTGGCAAGATCGGCTTTATCTTTCAGTTCTATAACCTGGTGCAGAATCTGAGTGTCGAAGACAACATCCTTCTTCCGTCCCTGGTGGCAGGGCGTTCCCGTGCCTCTTTGAAAAAAGAATTGGACGAGATCCTGGAGATCACAGGTCTTACAGAGAAGCGCAAGTCCATGCCCGGTAAACTTTCCGGCGGCCAGCAGCAGCGTGTGGCCATTGCCAGAGCCGTCATCAGCCATCCTGAAATCCTTCTCGCAGATGAGGCTACCGGTAATCTCGATTCCCAGTCCGGAAGTGAGATCATGGAACTTTTCCGTAAGCTGAACAGAGAGAAGGGCCTTACGATCCTGCAGGTCACACACTCCGAGAAGTGTGCATCCTATGGTACCCGCACCGTTGTTCTGGAGAACGGTAAGACCGTGACCGAGAAGAATCCGGATTCTTCCCGGGTCATCGATACCAGAAGAGACAAATCCATGGACAAGCAACTGGCTTATCAGGCAATCTGACCAGTCTTGAAAACGCACCCCTCCGCTGTTTACAAGACGACTATATAAAATCATCCCCGTTCCGCCATACGTTCCAATGGCAGTAACGGGGATGATTTACTTTGGAGGGAATATGGATATTAAGGAACGATCAACGCTTGATCGGTTTTCTGTTGAATAACTCGTAGCAGCAGAGAATAACTACGATGACGGAAAGGAACATGGGGATCGCGATGGAAACGTTGCCCTTAGTGTTGTGAAGCAAGGCTGTTACTGCGAATGCTGTGACGGAAAGGAATTCCAGGATGTTCATCATGCGGCTCTTAAGATCTTTTCTAACTGTCTTCATATTTCCTACCTCACTTTTTCGTGTTCAGGCTGTTTCGTTCTTTGTGATTCCATCTTACCGTCTTTGGATATTCCGAACCATCGAAGTGCCTTACGGCAACCTTACATTAATGAAAGATTGCATAAGAAACAGAAAAAACCGGGTCTTTCCCGGTTTCTTCTTGTAGGTTTATATAGAGATGAACCAGTATTGTACGGTTCTTCAGGCCCCGGCTTTCTCGGCTGCCGGCATAGTAAGCTTTCTCTTGACGACGACATAGTATGTAAACAGTGCGATGAATGTAAGGAACCAGGAGATCGGATAGGACAGAAGCAGGATCCGGTACGCGCTGAAACTGTCCGTGTTGGATGAGAAATGCGCAAATACCGTATATACCCACAGAAGACGAAGTCCACAGCTTCCGATGACCGTGGCGGCCATGGGGTAAACCGAACGCTTCATACCACGAAGGATACCGGATCCGCAGTCCATGAGACCACAGAGAAAATCCGGGATGACCAGTACAAGCATACGCTGCATACCATACTGCACCGAGATCGGAGAATCCGGCAGGTTGATGCGAAGCAGCGGCTCACCGAACAGGTAGGCCGAAGTGCCTAACCACAGTCCGATCACGGAGATGCAAAGCAGAGCCGACCGGTAGATCGAATTCAGACGGTCATATCTCTTGGCACCATAGTTCTGGCCCGCAAAGGTCATACATCCCTGGGTGAAAGAATTCATGCCGGCATATATGAAGGAATCGATGTTCATGCAGGCGCTGTTTCCGGCGGCGCAGAACGTACCGAGGGAATTGACCGAAGACTGGATGATAACGTTGGAAAAAGAGAAGAGGGTATTCTGAAGACCTACCGGCAGACCCAGTTTCAGGATCTTGGTCAGCGGCTTCTTGTGTATCCTTAACTCGAATATGAAGATCCGGCATTCGGAATTCAGGTGCACCAGGGCATTGGTCATGAGGATGGCCGACAGGATCTGGGAGGCGACGGTGGCAATCGCTACACCCTCCACACCGAAGCCGAAACCGGCCACGAGGATAAGATTCAGTATCACGTTCAATAAACCGGACAACGTCAGGTAGATCAGCGGCCGACGGGTATTACCTGTGGCCACGATGATGGCACGGCCGAAAGTATAGATCATGAAAGCCGGCGCACCGATGAAATATATCCGCAGATAAAGGGAGGCCTGGTCGATGGATTCCGGTGTCGTACCCATCCATTCCAGGAAAGTCCGGGCAAAGACCACGCCGACACTGCAGGTCAGGATACCGAAGATCACGCCGAGGGAAAGAATAGTATGGGTCAGGTCATGGATTTTTTCCTTCTGGTTGGCGCCCAGCACAGATGCCAGAACGACAGTAGCTCCCAGAGAGATCCCGACGAAAAGGTTAATAATGAGATTGATCAGCGGAGCGCAGGATCCGACGGCCGCCACGGCGGTATCGCCTACATATTGTCCTACAACGACCATGTCCGCAGCATTAAAAAGCAGCTGCAGCACCTGGGTCAGCATAATCGGGACACAGTATCTGATCAGAGGGAAAAGGACTTTGCCGTTAAGCATGTCGACATCACGGCTCTTGCTTCGCATCTGAAGCGGGAGTCGAGGGGAGAAGCCTTGGTTGTCACGTCTTTGCCTGGTCATAAAATGATCCCCCATCATGTCATAGCAGAAATTCTACCAGAATGAAGGGGGATTTTGATGATATCTTGTGTTGTGCATTTGCCCGAATTTCCTAAGGCAAAAGAACTTGTGCCTTGGATGCTCCTGTTAATGCATGATGATCTGCTTCGTGCCACAGTACGGGCAGTATGTCTCGGTGCGGGCGTTGTTGATCTCCAATGTGGCGCCGCAGCCTGTGCACTGCAGGTTAAAGACTCTGGCATTCCCGGCGAACTGTGCATTCATATTGCTTCCCGGGAATCCTTGCTTCCCGTAAAGATAGTTCTGGAATACCGTCATCGCCTTGCGCTCGTTCTCGGTCACTCCGTCTGTCAGCTCGGCGATGCGCTGCATGTCGGCCTGAAGCTGAGAAAGAGTGGTTACGTCGACACGATCCAGGTATTTCTCTACATTCAGGAAGTTCATGGAACGGTCGGAAGCGATTGCCTGAAGCTCGCTGCGGAATGTCGGAGATGCATTCGGATTGTTCAGGAGGCTGGAGCACATATAGTCCAGATCCATCTGTTCTTCCGGGGAGATATTGCCGTCAGCCTTGGCAATATAGTAGCAGAGCGCGATCCTGGCAAGAGCAATATTGGCGACCTGGGAATACTGAGCACCGAACTGAGCCTGGCTGGATCCGGAAGTAGAAGCAGTACCCTGGATCGGCATATAGTTACCGGCCGGGGCAGGGGATCTTTTATTGCTGATTCCGTCGATGAGTTCGGATACCAGAACGGCTCCGGCGCCATATGCCGCTGCGCGGCCGAGGCCTCCGAGAATACCGCCGCCGATGTCGCGGGTCATGGAATTCATGGTTGATCTGAGAAGTAATTTGCCAAGCATGGTGATCTCCTTTCCCATCAGCAAAGAGTGATCACACCCTTATATGACAGGATCTAAACTATTAATACCATTATATTCAAATTGCAGAAAGGTGAGAAGTGACGTTCCTCATAAATATACAGGGATAATCGCAGGTCCGGGGCAAAATAAGAAGGACTCTTATTGGCGGAAGAAAGCGATGGACTTCTCGATGACATAAGAAGAGTCTTCGTCCTTCATGTTATAGTACATCGGCAGACGTACGAGACGGTCGCTCTCCTTCGTCGTGTAGACGTCCTCACCGCTAAAGCGTCCGAACTTCTGTCCGGCCGGAGCGCTGTGAAGCGGAACATAGTGGAAGGTACAGCCGATGCCGTTCTCCTTCATGTAGTTGATGAATGCGGCCCGCTCCTCCAGATCCTTACACTTCAGGTAGAACATGTGTGCATTGTGAACACAGCCTTCCGGAACGAAGGGGAGAGATATACGGCCTTCCGAAGCCAGTTCCTGGAATGCATGGTTGTACTTGTTCCAGGTTGCCAGACGATTGTCATTGATCTCGTCGGCCTTCTCCAGCTGAGCCCAGAGATAGGCAGCATTGATATCACTGGGAAGGTAGCTGTCGCCGAAATCTACCCAGTTATACTTGGCTACCTGGCCACGGAAGAACTGGGAACGGTTCGTACCCTTCTCACGAAGGATCTCTGCCTTCTCGATGTATTTATTTTCATTAATAAGGATGGCACCGCCCTCGCCCATGGAATAATTCTTCGTCTCATGGAAACTGTAGCATCCGAAATCACCGAAGGTTCCCAGTGCCTGACCATGATAGGTACTCATGACACCCTGAGCGGCATCCTCTACGACCTTGAGATTATGCTTCTTGGCGATGGCCATGATCTTGTTCATCTCACAGGAAATACCAGCATAGTGGACAGGAACGATGGCTACAGTGCGGTCTGTGATCGCATCCTCGATCAGTTCTTCATTGATGTTCATGGTATCCGGACGGATGTCTACGAAGACCAGACGGGCACCCACCAGAACAAATGCATTGGCGGTACTTGTGAAAGTATAGCTGGGCAGGATCACCTCGTCACCCGGGTGGATGCCGCAAAGAAAAGCGGCCATATCCAGAGCAGTGGAACCACTTGTCGTGAGCATGACGTGATTAGCCTGGAATCTTTCTTCCATCCAGGTATTGCACTTCATGGTAAAAGCACCGTCACCACAGATTTTCTTGTTCGCGACGGCCTGCTTTATATATTCGAGTTCCGTTCCTACGAACGGGGGTTCGTTAAATGTTATCACTGTCTCACCATACCCTATTAACTTTATGGCGATTTTATATTAATGTATAGTAACTGTCAAGGAGACAGAGGTAATCATGGACAATTCTGAATTAAGTTTGAAAGAAAATGAAAATCAGTTTGCCACTATCAGTTTTATTGTGTATAATCAGACTTGATTATTTACATTCAGTGAGTCAAGGGGGACAATATGAAGGGCATTATTTTGGCTGGCGGGTCTGCAACCCGGCTTTATCCTTCCACGAAAGTTGTCAGTAAGCAGCTTCTTCCGGTTTATGATAAACCATTAGTATACTATCCATTGTCCATGCTTATGTTAGCGGGTATCCGCGAAGTGTTACTGATCTCCACACCTAAGGATCTTCCTCATTACAAGGATCTTCTCGGTGACGGATCCCAGATCGGTATCCATATTGAGTATAAGGAACAACCGAAGCCGAACGGACTGGCTGAGGCATTTATCCTCGGTGAGGATTTTATCGGCAATGATAGTGTCTGCCTTGTTTTAGGTGACAATGTTTTCTATGGTGCGACGATCTCGTCTGTTCTGAAGAAGGCAATGTTGTCTATCGAGAACGGTGGAGCGGCTATTTTCGGATATTACATGAAGAACCCGGAAGCATTCGGTGTGGTTGAATTCGACAAGGACATGAAGGTTATCTCTATCGAGGAGAAGCCGGAGAACCCGAAGTCCCACTACATTGTTCCGGGTCTGTATTTTTACGACAACCGCGTTATCGAATTTGCGAAGAATACTGTTCCGTCCGAGCGTGGCGAATTAGAGATCTCCTCTGTCAATAATGAGTATCTCAAGCGCAAGGAACTGAATGTTACTGTAATCGGACGTGGTGTATCCTGGTTTGATACGGGAACGCCGAAGGGCATGTACCGCGCCAGCGGATTTGTCAAGACAATGCAGGAACTGCAGGGTTTCTATGTATCCTGTATTGAAGAGATCGCCTGGAGAAGAAAGTTCATCACTCGTGACCAGTTAAGAGCACTGGGTGAGAAGATGTCGAACTCCGAGTACGGTCAGTACATTTTGTCTCTCGCAGACGGTAAGGTTGAAGAAGAGGAAGGCTAATCAGGAATGGTTATAGTTGTTACCGGTGGTGCCGGTTTTATTGGTTCGAATTTTGTATTTCACATGTTAAAGGAGCATCCGGATTACCGGATCGTATGCATCGACAAGCTGACCTATGCAGGCAATATGTCTACATTGGCGCCGATCATGGATAACCCGAATTTCCGTTTCGTAAAGGAAGATATCTGCAATCGTGATGCTATCTTTGCTCTTTTCGAAGAAGAGAGACCGGAGATCGTTGTAAACTTTGCTGCAGAGTCCCACGTTGACCGTTCGATCGAAGATCCGGGAATCTTCCTTACGACGAATATCCTGGGAACACAGACCTTGATGGATGCCTGCCGTATGCTGATGAGCAAGGAAGACAGCAACTTCAAGAGATATCATCAGGTTTCGACCGACGAGGTCTATGGTGACCTTCCGCTGGATCGTCCGGACCTTCTGTTCACTGAGACGACGCCAATCCATACCAGCAGCCCGTACAGCAGTTCTAAGGCCGGTGCTGACCTTCTGGTCATGGCTTACTACAGAACCTATGGTCTGCCGGTAACTATCAGCCGTTGTTCCAATAACTACGGCCCGTATCACTTCCCGGAGAAACTGATCCCGCTGATGATCATCAACGCACTGCATGATAAGCAGCTGCCTGTATATGGTGACGGTCTCAATGTCCGTGACTGGCTGTATGTTGAAGATCACTGCAAGGCAATCGATAAGATCATCCACAACGGACGCGTGGGTGAGGTGTATAATGTCGGTGGTCACAACGAGATGGCGAATATCGACATTGTTAAGCTGATCCTTGCTGAACTGAATAAGCCTGAATCCCTGATCAAGTATGTTGAGGACCGTCATGGACATGACAGACGTTATGCCATCGATCCGGCCAAGATCACGGCTGAGTTAGGCTGGGCCCCTGAAACAAAGTTTGCTGACGGCATCAAGAAGACCATTCACTGGTATCTGGAGAACGAAGACTGGTGGCAGCCGATCGTGTCCGGTGAATATCAGGATTACTACGAGAAGATGTATTCTAACAAGTAATCGTTTTCGTTTTCGACGGAGACGATCCTTGTTGGAGCAGGAGCTTTAATTCATGGAAGAAACACGTAAAAATAAACGGCTGTATTCTGTTCTTTATGGAACAGAGTATGGACGTTTTTTTCTGGCGGCAGTGGTTTCACTGACCGTATTGGGAGTCGTTTTTCTGGTGGTACACCCGGTTTTCATGACCATCGATGACGCCCGCCTTCGTTACGTATATGCAGGGTACGCGACAGGTACTCCGGAGTCGAATTACCTGTTTTCTTATGGTCCCTGGAGCACGATCATATCGGCACTTTACCGTTTGAAGTCGGGATTCCCGTGGTATGCCCTGGCGCAGTTTGCTGTGATCGGTTTTTCCAGTGTACTGATCGGTAAGACGATCTACAAGGTTTCCTATCGCAAGAAACTTCCTTTGGGACTGGCGGTGTTCCTGCATGTGTTCCTGTACTATTCTTTCTGCCTTTTTTCCACGATCCTGATGCACTTCGAGATCACGGCGATCTTGAGCGGAACGGCCGGAGTCGTCCTGATCTGCGGAATCTCCCTTACCGAAGATAAGAAGAGCCAGATCATCATCGATTCGATCCTGGCGCTGCTGGTCATTGTCCTCAGCTTTGCGATCCAGTTCAATGCCTTCTATGCTACATGCTGTTATCTTCTGGTTGCTTTTGTCTACCATGCCTTCAGGGCCATCCAGAAGAAGTATAAAGTGAAGATGGCGATCCTGTGGGTAGGACTCATCGTCGCTATGGGTGTATCGGTCTTTGCATGCAAGAAGGTGGAGAACAATAAGAAATCCTCCGCAGAGTGGGCCGAATATATGGAGTACAACAAGTACCGCGTCTCGTATTGGGATTATCCGCATATCGGATATTATGATGATCCGGAACTTTTCGAATCCATGGGCTGGACGGAGAATTTCTATCGTCTGACAGGTGAGATGTACTTTATGGACGCCAGATTCAATCAGGAGAATCTGGAGAAGTTTACGAAGCGTTTCTCCTGGCTGAACTTCGGCACGACGGATGAGTTGATGGAGAATTTCTCGGAATCCTTCCAGGTGCTGTTCGAGAACAGCTCGATCGTGATCGTGCAGACTGTTCTGCTTTTGAGTGTTTTTATCGTGGCTATGGTCATGCTGTTTAGAAAAGAACTTCTGAAGAAACTGTGGCCGGCTGTGCTGGCGACGATATGTTGTTTTATGGGAACTTTCGTGATGGTAGTGGTCCTGGCCATGAAGGGAAGACTGCCGCTTCGGGCATGGCTCGCCTGCATTATTCCGGGCGGACTGATCCTGTCTTATCTTTTTATTGACGGACTGTTCCCGGAACTGTATGCGAAGTTACGTGCTGTAAGTGATACCAGAAAGCGCCGGCTGATCTGTGCACTTGCTGCAGTGGTCGCTGTATTTGCGGCGGGAGCGCTTTTCCGTACGTACAAATCTTCTATCGTGGATGACTATAACTATCGTGCTGCCTGCAATCACAGTACGCTGGATATGGAAGCCTATGCCATGGCGCATCCGGAGAATATCTATGTTTATGACCATTTCGGTTCCCAGAATTATAATGTGTTCCGGGAATACAACTTGAACGAGGGTGTACCGCTGAATGCGGTTGTCTGGGGATCCAGTTATGTGTTTACTCCGACATACTATAAACAGCTGGCTTGTAACGGCAAGACGCAGCTCCTGACCGAGAATCTGATGGATGATAATGTGTATTTCATCGGTGCGAATGACCGTAGCTACCAGTATGACTTGCAGTTGATGTTGGAAGAGCAGTATGGTAACATTAGTTTCAACGCTGTAGACCAGATAGGTCAGTACTTTACAGTTTATAAAATCGAGATCACAGAAGATTGATCGGGGTGCAATATGCGAATAACAATAGTGATTCCGTGTTATCGTTCGGAAAACACTTTGGAAAACGTGGTGAAGGAAGCCAGATCCGAGATCCAGAAGAGACCGGAGAATGAGTACCAGTTTATTCTGGTAAATGACTGCTCGCCCGATAATACTTTCGACGTGATCACGAAGCTTTGCGAAGAAGATAAGAATATCATCGGGATCGATCTTTCCAGAAACTATGGCCAGAACAATGCAAGACTTGCCGCGGTACCATATATTACCGGGGATGTGGCGATTTGTATGGATGACGATGGACAGCATCCGGCAGATCAGATCTATACTCTGGTGGATAAAGTCAACGAAGGATATGATCTTGTATATGCCCGCTTTTCCACGAAGAAGGTTTCTCTGTTCCGTAGATTTGTAAGCTGGGGCAATACCGTGCTCCTGGAGATGATCGGTGCACAGAAGAAGGGCATTATCAACTCGCCTTACCTGGCATGGAGCAAGTTCTCGATCGAAGCCTTGAAGGGATATAACAGTCCTTTCCCATCGGCAGGCGCATACTTAATGAAATGCACCCAGCGCGTGGTGAACGTAGATGTGGTTCAGCGCGAGAGGATGGACGGACATTCCCGCTATACGATCACGAAGCTGATCACGTTGTGGCTGACGAATGTTACGAATTTCTCGGCAGTTCCGCTGCGTCTGGCGCTGTTCTTTAGTGCTTTGTCCATGCTGGCATGCCTCGGATGCATTATCACGGCCATTATTCTTGGCGTTCTGGGTTCGTCTCTGGTTATGTGGTTTGTTACTTTCGCCATCATAAGCAATTTCTTCGGAATCCTGTTCTTCCTGCTGACTTTGATGGGTGAGTATATCGGTAAGATCTATCTGACCATCAGTAAGCAGCCGACACGTGTTGTCCGCAGGGCCGTCAATACCGAGATCAAGTCTTGATACAGGGAGGATTCCCGTGGGAAAAAGGAAAATCTTCGCATTACCGAATGCCGGAGGTACGGCTAAACTATTCCGTAAACTGAAGAATACTCTGGCAGAACAGGGTGTGGAACTGTTGGATCTTGATTACGCAAGACATGGTGCACGATCTTCGGAACCGGCTTATTCTACCTTCGCAGAGATGGCTGAGGATATGGCTTCTGTGATCCAGAAGAATAAAAGTGAAGAAGACGAGATCATCCTTTTCGGTTATAGTATGGGAGCCTTGGTCACCTATGATATCCTGACCCGGTGTTTCTCGGAACAGGAACGAAAGCAGGTATCGCATCTTTTCCTGGCGGCCCATGAGCCTCCGCATATCGAGTTCTGTGGTGCGAAGTTCGCAGACTGTGATGAAAAGACATTCATTTCCGGTATGCAGGAGATGGGCGGGCTGGACGACAGACTGATTGGCAATCCCCGGTTTCTGAAGATATTTGTGGAACAGATCCGAAGTGATTACAGACTGATCAACGGATATGTCTGGAACGGGGAGAAGGGGACCATTACGGTGCCGGTGACGATCCTTTATTCCGAAGAGGATACCCCGCTTTCAAGGATCGGCCAGTGGAGAGATTATGTTTCGGATCCGGATACCTTCTCGGTAGAAGCTTTCGAAGGCGGTCATTTCTTTATCCGGGACGCAACGGACCGGATCGCGGAACTCCTTGTTTCGAAGGCGCAGGTCGCATTCTGAGAACCTTGACTTGCTTTTAGGGCAGCACTATACTCGAAATACATTTGACGGTAATGAGGTAAATATGAAGAAAATAGCGATTCTCGGGGCATCCCTTTTTCAGGTGCCCTTGATCAATAAAGCGAAGGAAATGGGCTATGAGACACACGTCTTTGCCTGGAAGGCAGATGATGTCGGAGAGTCTCTGGCAGATGTTTTCCATCCGATCAGTATCATTGAGAAGGAGCAGATCCTGAAGGAATGCCTGGATATCGGCGTGGATGCCATCTGCTCCATCGGTTCGGATGTGGCGACGATCACGATCAATTATGTAGGTGAGAAACTGGGGATCAACTGCAACTCGGTGGAATCTTCGAAGATCGCTACAAATAAGCACCTCATGAGAAAAGCTTTTGAAGAGCACGGTGTGCCGTCTCCGAGAAGTATCCTGGTAAGTGATGTTTCGGATCTGGAAGGCATCGAGCTTTCTTTCCCGATGATCGTAAAGCCTACAGACCGCTCCGGCAGCCGCGGGATCAATAAGGTCTATGACTATTCCCAGCTGGAAGCGGCTATCGAAAAAGCCAAAGCCGAATCATTCGAGAAGAAAGCGCTTGTTGAAGATTTTGTAGAAGGGCAGGAGTATAGCGTGGAATGTATCTCCTATCACGGAGAACACCATCTTCTGGCCATTACAAAAAAGTACACCACCGGTGCACCGCATTTCGTAGAGCGGGGACACTTCGAGCCGGCTCCGGAGGTGAATTTCACCAGGGAGAGCATCGAGAAGGTCGTCTTCTCTGCGCTGGATGCGCTGCAGATCCACGACAGTGCTTCTCATACAGAACTGAAGGTGGATGAGGACGGAACCATCAAGCTCATCGAAGTGGGGGCCCGAATGGGCGGCGACTTTATCGGAAGTCATCTGGTAGAACTGTCTACCGGCATAGACTATGTTAAGGCCGTGATCGATGTTGCCCTGGATAATCCGCCGGATATCCGCGTAAAGAAGCAACATGCATCGGCAGTTGTCTTCATTTTCGACAATAATGATCTTGAGAAGTATAAGAGAGTCCGTGACGAGCATCCGGAGTATATTTCTCTTGAGCATGTAGAGGATCTGATCGACAGTGAAGTTTTTGACAGCACGGATCGGAAGGGCTATTTCGTCGTCGGTGGAGAAATACAGCAATATGTGTATGACCTGCTGGAGAAGAAAGACTGATTTATTCGGGAATATTAAGGTTTTTTCATAAATCTACTTGACGTCTTGAAACGAGAATGAGATAATTACCTCATAAATTTTATGATTTATGTGGAGGTTATTATGGCTATTGCTGCATTAGTACTTGGTATTGTTTCAACTGCGTGGATTATCATCCCGTTACCGTGGTGGATCGGCGTAATTTGCGGTGTTCTCGGCATCATCCTTGCTATCATGGGCAAGAAGCAGAACCCGGAGAAGAAGGGCCTTTGCACAGCAGGACTCGTTCTCTCTATCATCGGTCTGGCTCTGAACGCTATTTTCTTCATCGCTTGCACAGCTTGCACAAAGGCTGCTACAAACGCTCTGGAGAGTGCTGCAAATTCCCTGTCTGCTTCTCTTAAGTAATTAATTGAAACATTAGTGGGAGGGCTCCTGTTGAAAGACGGGAGCCTTTTTTTCTATCATAAAACCATCCGCAAAAGGAAGATTTCTTTTTATGCACGTTTACTTTCATATCTTCGGGAAAGAAATACCGGCTTATGGCCTGATGATCGTTCTCGGAGCATTACTGGCCAATGCGATTGCCGCCATTCTCGTAAAGAAAGAGAAGCGGGAATTTGACGACCTGCTTCTGATTGAAGCCTACTGTATCTTAGGCGGATTTCTCGGAGCAAAGCTTCTGTATCTGATCGTATCTATCAAGGATATCGACTGGTCGAGATTCTTCGAACCGGAATACTTCGTATCGATCATGCAGGGTGGATTTGTTTTCTACGGTGGCTTTATCGGCGGTCTCGGATGCGCATACCTTGCTTCGAAGATCCATAAGCTGGATCTGGCATTTTATATCAAGAAATGCATCTTCCTGATCCCGTTTATCCACAGCTTCGGCCGGATCGGCTGTTTCTGTGCCGGGTGCTGTTATGGAATTCCCTATCATGGCCGTTGCGCCGTTGTTTTTCCGGAGGGGTCATTTGCCATTCCGGGAGTCGAGCTTTTCCCGGTTCAGCTTGTAGAATCCGGATGCCTTATGACAATTGCACTGATCCTGTTCATTCTGGTATGTCTGAAGAAGGAACGGTTTAACGTAGAACTGTACCTGATCCTTTATGCTATTGTCCGATTCGTTCTGGAAGATTACCGTTACGATGAGGTACGAGGTATCTATTTCGGTCTTTCTACGTCCCAGTGGATCAGTCTGCTTATGTTGATTGCTGCAATCATCTCCATTACAATTAGAACTGTACTGACACGTAAGAAAAATCTTCAACCCGCAAGCGTTGAAACAACGACTGAAAGCATCGAGGCTACGGGAGAAGAAGAGAAGAAAGCTATTGAAGAATAACATTATGTGAATACTAACAGGGGGGCGGGCGTATGCTTCGAAGACGCTTATTCACAAGACTTGCCGGATTATTGCTTGTACCGATGATCGGATTACCTGCGGTCACGGTTCGTGGAGAGGCGCAGAGAGGAAGCGGTACGCCTTCTTTCATTCTGGAAGCGCAGGAGAAGGATCCGACAGAATCTGAAGATCCGGGGGATCCCGATGCGCCGAAGTCACCTGATAATCCCGAGGAAAACGAAGAGATTTCTGAACAGGAAAAGAAGATTCGTGCTTTCGTAGAACGTCTTTATACTATCGCTCTGGTCCGTGAATCGGATCCGGAGGGACTTGCTTTCTGGACGGAGCAGCTTACCAGTCTGAAGATGACCGGCGCGGACTGTGTCCGCAATTTCCTTCTGGGAGCTCCTGAATTCCTGGACCGTGGCCTGACAAACGGAGAGATCCTGGACGTGCTATATGCCGCCATTATGGATCGAGAACCAGATGAAGGCGGAAAAGCTTTCTGGGAAGAACAGCTTAGCAAGGGGGATACGGTAGATTCCGTGACCCTTCGCTTCATCGACAGCCCGGAATGGTGTAATATCTGTGCTTCCTATGGTATCCGTTCCGGCGCCATCACTGCGAAAGCAACGCAGTCTACAGAATCTTCCTGGATCTATTCCCAGAAAACGATCCAGGCCTGCCTGGATCGGGAAGGCAGTACTGCTGAACTTTCGGATTTCAGCTTGAGACTTACCAATCTGGAACTCTCCGGAAGTGCCATGATCAGTGAACTTTTTACCGGTGAAGATTGTCAGAAACTGGAACTCTCGGACAAGGAATACGTTACCCGGCTGTACCGTGCCTGCTTCCTTCAGGACGGGGATGAAACGGGTATTACTTTCTGGGCCGGCCAGATCACCGGGAAACAGATGACCAAGTATCAGGTGATCTGCTCTCTGACTGAGACCGAGCAGTTCGCTTCGGTATGTAAAGATTACGGGATCGACCAGGGTGTGCTGGATAGAAATAAAGATCCCTACGCACCTAAGAAATATGTGGAGCCGGTGATTGCCGGCGGTCCTCGTTGGTACAACGGTTATGTGGATCCACGTACGGTCCGCGCAGAACTGATCGCGGATCCTACGGATATCACGGTGCTTTGCAATAAGTATTATTCTGTTCCGCTGGACTATGTACCGGAACTTGTTCCTGTGAAGTATTCTAAGGGACAGATGCTCCGCCCGGAAGCGGCTTCTGCCTGGGAAGCCATGCACGATGCCTGTCTGAAAGCAACGGGAACTAGCCTTTATCTTGTGTCCGGATATAGAAGCCAGGATACCCAGAGAAACAGTTTCTACCGTTGCATCAATACTAAGGGTATTGCGCATGCCTGTGCCTACTATGCATGGCCGGGCCGTTCCGAGCATCCTTTGGGATTAGGATTGGATATCGGAACCACATCCCATCCGTCTATCAGCAAGAGTTTCGTAGAGACCACAGCGGGCAAATGGGTGCTGGCACATGGTCATGAGTATGGCTTTATCTGGCGTTATCCAAGTGGCTGCGGCCAGATCACGGGTATTGCCGAAGAAGGCTGGCATTTCCGTTATGTCGGCGTGAAGGTCGCCACCGAAATGTACGACAATGGTATCCGTACCTTGGAAGAGTATTATGGAAAGGTTCAATGACCTTCGTTGTATAATGAGTTTAGAGACTGGCAGAGGAGAAGTATTATCGAGCATGCGACTGGATTCCGTTGAGAAAACGATCTTATGGATCGGTGCGACATTGGGGATTATCGGAGAGAGCATCGTGCTTGCCGTGTCTTTCAGTCTGGTGGCTGCGGGCTTGATGGTGTTACTGGGACTGATTCTGCTGAACTGTGTCTATTTCCTTGAGAAAACTGTATCAGATGTGATGGCGGTCCTTCTGATGGTGCTTTGTCTTATATGTTGTGTGCTTGTTCCCGTGTGGTACACCGGAGCCATAGCCCTTCCTGTGATCGCTGCCTGCTTTGTGGACAAGATCCGGCTGTGCCGGTGCCTGGGGATCTTTAGCCTGGCGGTTACGCTGGTTTTATCTGTCTGCTTAGGAAAACTGTCTGTCATTCCTGCTTTGATCACACTCGGCTTTCTTCTTTTAGCATATCTGGTCTGGGAAGGTATGCTGTACCTTATGCGAACTAACGAAATGACGAATGCCAGGTTGGAAAATGCACTTCGTGCATCTGCCGTGGATGCGATGGAACAGCGGACTCTTCGTGAAGAGATCGCCAAGAACCAGTCGGTCAATGAGCATAATGCCAGACTGCAGGAGAGAGAACGTATCTCCAGAGAAATCCATAACTACGTCGGTCATACATTATCAGCGGCAACGGTGACACTGGATGCGGCATCTATGCTGGTGCCGAATGACCAAGATAAAGCACTGGAGAAGATCGATGTAGCGAATTCCAGAGTGCATGAAGCCATCTCTTCGGTGCGTAGTGTAGTACGTACGTTGGATGCAGATGATGATAAGATCGAGCTTTCCGAGTATATGAAATCACTGGAACGACTGGTCGATGAGTTCAAGATGGATACGGACATCAAGGTCTACCATAATTTCTCCCAGATCGATTCCAAAGATCGTATCCCGATGCGGGACGCATCTTTCCTTAGCAGTTCACTTTCGGAACTGCTGACGAATGGTGTGAAGCATGGCGAGGCAACGATCTTCGTGATCACCTTTGTCTATGACGGTAAGAATATCCGCATGAAGGTGCAGGATAATGGGTGCGGATTCGGGGATATCAGCGTAGAAGAAAAGAAGATCCGGATCAATAACGGCTTTGGTCTTCGTAAGATGGTGGATCAGGCAGAAAAATGGGGCGGAACGTGTATAATAGACAGTGTAGACGGTTTTACGGTCAGTCTGTCATTACCGTTGGAAGGATAGGATATGGCGAAGATACTTTTAGTTGATGATGAACCTTTATTGCTGGAGAGTCTGGAGATCATCCTGACGATGTCCGGAGAACATGAAGTATGCGGTAAGGCATCCAATGGTGTGGAGGCGTTGAAACTTCTTGCCTCTACCGTTCCGGATGTGATGCTGGTGGACCTGAATATGCCGGGTATGGGAGGAATCGAACTGATTCCGAAAGTGAAGAAGGACTATGCGGATGTGAAGATCATCGTGTTGACCACGTTCTACGATGAGAAGAATATCGCCAATGCCATTGCCGGAGGCGCTACCGGTTATCTTCTGAAGGATTCCGGAAAAGAAGCGATACTGAATGCCGTGTCTCAGGCGATCAAGGGGCAGAGCGTACTGGATCTGAAAGTGATGCAGAAGCTCAATGCCATGATGGCCTCTGATCAGAAGGATGCCCAGAAGGAGAGCAGACCCGCCGAGAAGGATCTTTCCGCATACGGAATCACCGAGAGAGAAAAGGAGATCTGCAGATTGATCTGCGAAGGTTGTACTAATTCCCAGATCGCATCCATTCTTTTCATCAGTGAAGGAACCGTGAAGAATTATGTGTCCACGATCTACGATAAATTCGACGAACACGACCGCACGAGACTTGTGCTTAAACTGCGGGATTTCGGACTTTGACAGATAACGGCGGGAAATATAGAATAAAATTAGTTTGAACAAGGAAAGGAAGAAAAACATGAACACAAATGATGCTGCAACAATGGTAGAAGTACTTCTTGAGAAACCATACTGGGTAGTGGATTTTCTTCCCGGACAGGTTCCGCAGGGGAGCGCCGGACAGTTTGCCACGGTAGAGGCTTTCTTTCTTAAGTCGCCGCAACTGGACCGACTCCATTCTTTGTTCGGTGATATTATTCTGAAGCTCAACTGCTATTACGATTATCGTGTATATCTCAATATTGAAGAGAGCATCATGAACCCGGCACCGGATTCTCTGTATGCACAGATCATGCAGAATGAAGGAACGTTGAATATTCTCCTGGAGATGGAGAATGTCCTGATGACGATCCATTCCGATGAGACCCATATGACGGTGTATAATCCGAATCCGGATTTCCTCAGAAGACTGCAGCAGCTGGCAACGGCCAACGGTCTTTTCGTGTGGAAGCCGGAACAGGGTCTTCTCTGAGTCGGGATCGGGCAGAAGCAGGTTAAGTTTTTTTGCCTTGGTATTCTGATCCATAGCAGAAAATGCGAAAAGAAACAGAATGAAAATCAATCACCGCAGGACGAATTTGTGAAAACCTATTTACAAGTGGTTCTGCGAGTGGTATGATTCACCCAATATATGGAAAACCGTTGACGCGGAGATAACGGTGATGATGCTCCTACAGAGAGCCGGCGAGGATGAGAATCCGGCGGAAAACAAGTCATCAAATGGACCGCTGAGGGTGCAGTCAAATGCACGATCGTGCAAAGTATTCTGCAACGTTAAGGCATACGTTAGTTGCCGGGGATATGTTGGTATCCTGCTAAGTGCACGGCATACGTGTCGTGAATCAAGGTGGCACCGCGATGTAATTCGTCCTTGACAGAAAACTATGGTTCTGTCGAGGATTTTTTGTTTCCTCCAGAACACAACAAAGGAGGAAATCGAAATGAAGATTTTACCGGAACTTTCTGAAGTGAAGCGGATCGCGGGATCCGGGGAGTACAACATTATCCCCATCAGCTGTGAGATCCTGTCGGACGTGCGCACGCCCATCGAGACCATGAAGATCCTCAAGACTGTCTCGACACACTGCTATATGCTTGAATCTGTAGCAGATAATGAGAAGTGGGGACGTTACACATTCCTGGGATTTGAGCCGAAGACTTCCGTTACCGTCAAGGACGGCATCATGCAGATCGGCGATGTGAAGATCGAGACACAGGATCCGAATGCCTACTTAAGACAGATCATGAGCGAGTATAAGAGCCCGCGCTTTACTTATCTTCCGCCTTTTACAGGTGGACTGGTGGGATACTTCTCCTACGAATATCTGGGATATAGTGAGCCGACGGCCCGGGTCAAGACCGAGGACGAAGAGGGCTTCCAGGACATCGACCTGATGCTCTTCGATAAGGTCATCGCTTTCGATAATTATTCCCAGAAGATCGTCATCATCGTGAACATGTATCTCAACGATATTGAAGTGGGATACAAGAAGGCAGTCATGGAGATCGAGAAGATCAAGGATCTGATCCTTCACGGCAAGCCGGATGGAGAGCACAGAGGTAAGCTGCTTTCCGAGCCGACACCGCTGTTCAATAAGGAAGAGTTCGTGGAGATGGTGGAGAAGGCGAAGCACTATATCCATGAAGGTGATATTTTCCAGATCGTACTTTCTAACCGTTTATCGGCGGCTTTCGAAGGAAGTCTTCTGGATACTTACCGTCATCTTCGCACCATCAATCCGAGTCCGTATATGTTCTATTTCTCCGGTACCGACGTAGAAGTAGCCGGTGCTTCTCCGGAGACCCTCGTAAAACTTCAGGACGGAACACTCCATACGTTCCCTCTGGCAGGAACCCGCCCGCGTGGAAAGACGCCTGCAGAAGATCTGGCGTTGGAAATGGATCTGCTTCGTGATGAAAAAGAACTGGCCGAGCACAATATGCTGGTGGATCTGGGAAGAAATGACCTGGGCAAGATCAGCCGGTTCGGTTCTGTGGAAGTGGAGATCCTGCATTCCATCGAGAGATTCTCCCATGTTATGCATATCGGTTCGACCGTACGCGGCACCATCCGTGAAGAAAAAGATGCGTTGGATGCCATCGAAGCCGTTCTTCCGGCAGGAACACTCTCCGGTGCACCGAAGATCCGTGCCTGTCAGCTGATCGGAGAACTGGAGAACAACAAGCGCGGTATCTATGGCGGCGCTATCGGATATATCGATTTTGCCGGCAATATGGATACCTGTATCGCGATCCGTATCGCCTATAAAAAGAATGGAAAAGTATTCGTACGAAGCGGGGCCGGAATCGTTGCCGATTCTGTTCCGGAGAAGGAGTACGAAGAGTGCATCAACAAGGCCAAGGCGGTCGTTCGTGCACTGACTGAAGCACAGGAGGATGAATTATGATACTTCTGATCGATAATTATGACAGTTTTTCTTATAACCTTTTTCAGATGGTTGGTTCCATCGATCTGGATATCAAGGTGATCCGTAACGATGAACTGACCGTAGAGGAGATCCTGGAACTCAATCCGTCCCGCATCATCCTCTCACCGGGACCGGGCAGACCGGAGAATGCAGGCATCATGCTGGAACTGCTTCAGAACATCAAGGGAAAGATCCCGATCCTGGGTGTCTGCCTCGGACATCAGGCCATCTGCATGGCTTTCGGCGGAATCGTCACCTATGCTCCGCGCCTGATGCACGGTAAGCAGTCTGAAGTAAAAGTTGATACTTCCGACAAGCTTTTCAAGAACCTTCCGGAGAAGTTTATGGTGGCCCGCTACCATTCCCTGATCGCGGACGCCCAGAGCCTGCCGAAGGAACTGAAAGTGACTGCACAGACAGAAGAAGGGGAAGTCATGGCGGTGACCCACAGAGATTATCCAATCTATGGCGTACAGTTCCATCCGGAATCCATCATGACTCCGCAGGGAATCAAGATCTTAAAGAATTTCATTGAACAGTAAGAAGATACGTAAAGGAGAAAAGACCATGATCAAAGAAGCTATTGCAAAAATCGTAAACAAAGAAGACCTGACCTATGATGAAGCCTATACCGTCATGAACGAGATCATGAACGGAGAGACCTCTGCAACACAGAACGCGGCTTTCCTGGCGGCCCTGTCCACCAAGAGTGCGAAAGCAGAAACTACCGATGAGATCGCAGGCTGTGCGAAAGCCATGCGCGATCATGCTACGCAGGTTGAAACCGGAATGGATATTCTGGAGATCGTAGGAACCGGTGGAGACGGTGCCCAGAGCTTCAATATTTCTACCGTATCGGCGCTGGTATGTGCTGCCGGTGGAGTGAAAGTGGCCAAGCACGGTAACCGTGCCGCTTCTTCCAAGTGCGGAACAGCAGACTGCCTGGAAGCACTGGGTGTCAATATCAACCAGAGTCCGGAATTGTGCGTAAAGCTTCTCAACGAAGTAGGAATGTGTTTCTTCTTCGCACAGAAATATCACACATCCATGAAATACGTGGGTGCGATCCGTAAGGAACTTGGTTTCCGTACCGTATTTAATATCCTTGGGCCTCTGACGAATCCGGGCAGTCCGAAGATGCAGCTGCTGGGTGTATACGATGAATATCTCATCGAGCCTCTGGCAAGAGTTCTGATCTCTCTGGGTGTAAAGCGTGGTATGGTCGTCTATGGTAAGGACAAACTGGATGAGATCTCTCTTTCTGCACCGACGACGGTATGTGAGTTCAAGGACGGATGGTACAAGGTGTATACCATCACACCGGAACAGTTCGGTTTCGAGCGCTGCACTAAGGATGACCTCAAGGGTGGTGCTCCGGAAGAGAATGCGCAGATCGTAAGAGATATCCTGGGCGGACAGAAGGGACACAAGAGAAATACCGTTCTGATGAATGCCGGTGCGGCACTTTATATTGCAGGCAAGGCAGAAACTTTCGAGGACGGTGTGAAGCTTGCGGGCGAACTGATCGATTCCGGCAAGGTAACCGAAACATTGGAAAAACTGATCAAGATCAGTAATGAGGAGCAGTAAGACATGACGATCCTGGACGAACTGGCGGATTTTGCCAAGGAAAGAACACACATTAATAAAGAGAAACTCCCGCTGGAGACACTTCGTGCCCAGGCGGAAGCCCTTCCGTCCTCGGACTTCGTTTTCGAGAAGGCATTGGCGAAGGAGGAAGTCTCCTTTATCTGTGAGTGCAAGAAGGCTTCTCCGTCTAAAGGCATCATCGCAGAAGAATTCCCCTATCTGGATATTGCCAAAGAGTATGAAGCTGCCGGAGCAGACTGTATCTCGGTCCTGACAGAGCCGAGATGGTTCCTGGGATCCGATACATACCTACAGGAGATTGCTAAAACAGTCTCGATCCCGTGCCTGCGAAAGGACTTCACGGTAGATGAGTACATGATCTATGAAGCCAAGGTCCTGGGTGCATCGGCAGTATTACTGATCTGTTCGATCCTCAGTTCCGCACAGATCCGGGAATACATCGAGATCTGCGACAGACTGGGACTTTCTGCCATTGTGGAGACGCATAATGAACTGGAAGTCAAGGCAGCAGTAGAAGCCAAGGCACGGATCATCGGTGTCAATAATCGTGATCTCCACGACTTCTCCGTAGACACAGGTAACAGCAGAAAACTTCGTGCTATGGTACCGGAGAATATTCTTTTCGTGGCTGAGAGCGGGATCAAGACACCGGAAGATGTCAGAAGCCTTCGTGAAGTCGGCGTGGATGCGGTGCTGATCGGAGAGACGCTGATGCGTGCCAAAGATAAGAAAGCGATGCTTCAGAATCTGCGAGGTCTCTCATGATCGTTAAATACTGCGGCATTCAGAGAGAAGAAGATATTGACGTCCTGAACCGTTGTCATCCGGATCTGGCCGGGGTTATCCTGGTGCCGGACAGAAGAAGATACATTCGTCCGGAGAAGGTCATGGAGCTGCGAAGAAAGCTCGATCCGACGATCTCTGTGGTGGGAGTTTTTGTCAATGAAGAGATAAAAGTTGTACAAGACCTTCTTGACCGTGGTATTATCGATGTGGTCCAGCTCCACGGACAGGAAACGGAGGAGTATATCCGCGAACTGAAAGCGGGTACGGATGCGAAGATCATCAAGGCCTTCGGGATCCGCTCTGAGGAAGACTGTGAACGTGCGGAGAGATCTTCGGCGGATCTGGTGCTTCTGGATTCCCCGGGAGGCGGCACGGGCGAGACATTCAACTGGACGCTGCTTCAGAAGATCAAGCGGCCTTATATCCTCGCCGGAGGTCTGAATTGCAGTAATATCGAGGAAGCCATCCGGGTCCTTCACCCATATGGTGTAGATGTCAGTTCCGGCATCGAGACGGATGGGAGAAAAGATGAGAAGAAAATGCAGGATTTCATGGATCTTGCAAGGAAAGGACAGATACTATGACTAAAGTTGGAAGATTTGGTGTACATGGCGGACAGTATATTCCGGAGACGCTGATGAATGCCGTACAGGAACTGGAAGTGGCCTATAACCACTATAAGAATGATCCCCAGTTCCAGGAAGAACTGGCAACACTTTTTAATGAATATGCCAACCGTCCGTCTCTGCTTTATTATGCGAAGAAAATGACTGAGGATCTGGGTGGTGCGAAAATCTATCTCAAGAGAGAAGACCTAAACCATACCGGTGCCCATAAGGTCAATAATGTACTGGGTCAGGCACTGCTTGCCAAGAAGATGGGAAAGACCCGCCTGATCGCGGAGACCGGTGCCGGCCAGCATGGTGTGGCAACGGCCACGGCTGCGGCTCTGATGGGTATGGAGTGCGTGGTGTTCATGGGAGAAGAGGATACGAAGCGTCAGGCCTTGAACGTATATCGTATGAAGCTTCTCGGCGCATCGGTAGTACCGGTCAAGACAGGTACGGCGACGCTGAAGGATGCGGTTTCCGAAGCCATGCGTGAGTGGACCACAAGAGTAGAGGATACTCACTATTGCCTGGGTTCTGTTATGGGCCCGCATCCGTTCCCGACGATCGTACGTGACTTCCAGGCTGTGATCTCCAAGGAGATCAAGCAGCAGATGCTGGAGAAGGAAGGCCGTCTTCCGGATGTGGTCATGGCCTGTGTCGGCGGCGGAAGTAATGCCATCGGTTCTTTCTATCACTTTATCGAAGACAAAGATGTGCAGCTCATCGGTTGTGAAGCCGCAGGACGCGGTATCGATACATTTGAGACCGCGGCTACGGTCAATACCGGAAAACTGGGTATATTCCACGGCATGAAGTCTTACTTCTGCCAGGATGAATATGGTCAGATCGCACCGGTATACTCCATCTCTGCCGGACTGGATTATCCGGGTGTCGGACCGGAACATGCTTATCTGCACGATATCGGAAGAGCCTCTTATGTGCCGATTACAGACGATGAGGCAGTTGAGGCCTTCGAGTATCTGTCCAGAACAGAGGGCATCATCCCGGCTATTGAGTCGTCCCATGCTATTGCCCATGCCATGAAACTGGCTTCGACGATGGATAAAGACAAGATCATCGTAGTTACGGTATCCGGAAGAGGCGACAAGGACTGCGCGGCGATTGCCAGATATAGAGGAGAGAATATCTATGAGTAAGATAAGAGAAGCTTTTCAGAACGGGAAGGCATTTATCCCGTTTATCACCTGCGGGGACCCGGATACGGAGACCACTTATAAGACCGTAGTTGCAGCGGCAAAAAATGGCGCCGACCTCATCGAACTGGGTATTCCTTTCTCGGATCCGACAGCAGAAGGTCCGGTGATCCAGGGCGCCAACATCCGTGCTCTGGCCGGAGGCATCACGACGGATAAGGTTTTCGACCTGGTAAGAAAGATCCGCCAGGATGTGTCGATCCCGCTGGTATTCATGACCTATGCCAATGTGGTTTTCTCCTATGGCGCGGACCGGTTCATCAAGACCTGCAGTGAGATCGGTATCGACGGACTGATCTTGCCGGATATCCCATATGAAGAGAAAGACGAATTCGAGCCTTTCTGCGAGAAGTACGATGTGGACCTGATCTCCATGGTGGCACCGACTTCAGAAGACCGTGTGACCATGATTGCCAAGGAAGCAAAGGGATTCATCTATATCGTTTCCAGTATGGGCGTCACAGGTATGCGTTCTTCCTTCTCCTCGGACCTTGGTGCTGTCGTAGCCAAGATCCGTGAAGTGACCGACGTACCATGTGCCATCGGATTCGGAATCTCCAATCCGGAACAGGCTAATAAGATGGCCCAGGTAGCAGATGGTGTTATCGTAGGCTCGGCAGTCGTGAAGATCCTGGAAGCCAAGGGTAAGGATGCTCCGGACAGCATCGGTGCCTTTGTCAAGGAGATGAAAGAAGCCTGCCTGAAATAACCCGAAGAGGGAAAGAGCAGAAATCGATAAAGAATTCTTCTGTTGATGCATTGACAGAACCGAGTTGTATTACTATAATTCCCGTAAGAAATTATGTGGCACGCATCGAAAGCCGGCCACAGAATATGAAGAAGTACGACAATGCAAGGGTTACAACGAATTATATCGATTGAAAATAGTAGAACAAAGACGTTCGCACATGCTTGATCAGTAAGCATGCAGGGGGCGTCTTTTTTTGCGAAAGGCAATGGAGGGCGTTATGAGACAGAAAGACCGGAAGATCGTTCTTGAGGACGGGAGCTTTTACGAAGGATACGGATTCGGTGCAGATGTAGAACGTGTCTGTGAGATCGTATTCAATACCTCGATGGTGGGTTATCAGGAGATCCTTTCCGACCCTTCCTATACAGATCAGATGGTGGTCATGACTTACCCCTTGATCGGTAACTACGGCATCACGGATGATGACTTCGAGTGTAAGAACCCCAGCATCGGCGGCATGATCGTCGGAGACTATAACGATATGCCGAGTAACTTCCGCTATACCAAGACCCTTTCCGAAGAAATGGAAGAGAACAATATCCCGGGTATCTTCGGTGTGGATACAAGACAGATCACCCGATCCATCCGTGACCTGGGTTCCCGAAGAGTGATCATGACCGGCATCGATACCTCGGTGGAAGAAGCCCTTCAGAAGATCAAGGATACGCCGGTACCCCACGATCAGGTATCCCGGGTAAGTTGTAAGAAGCGCTGGTATTCCCGTACCGCCAATCCGCGGTTCAATGTTGTCGCTATCGACTGCGGCATCAAGCTCAATATTATTCGTAAACTGAATTCCTATGGCTGTAATGTGACCGTTGTACCTTTCGATATCACACCGGAAGAGATCGAGTTCATGAAGCCGGACGGAATTTTCTTAAGTAACGGGCCGGGTGATCCGGAGGATGTGACTCCGGTTATTTCTACGGTAAAAGCTCTGGCCGGTAAGTTTCCGATCTTCGGTATCTGCTTAGGACACCAGATGATCTCCCTTGCTTACGGTGCCAAGACATATAAACTCAAGTTCGGTCACCGTGGCGGTAACCATCCGGTCAAGAACCTGGAGACGGGTAAGATCGAGATCACATCCCAGAACCACAGTTATGCGGTGGATCTGGAGAGCCTCAAGGGCACGAAACTGACCGCGACCCATATCAACATCCTGGATAATACCATCGAGGGTGTCGAGTGCAAGGAAGACAAAGTCTTCTCCGTGCAGTATCATCCGGAGAGTGCACCTGGACCGCAGGACAGCAGCTATCTTTTCGAGAAGTTTACATCCATTCTTGCGGAGAATAAGGAAAGCGAGGTGCGTGACAATGCCTAAGAGAACAGACATACACAAAGTACTCGTGATCGGTTCCGGACCGATCGTCATCGGTCAGGCAGCAGAGTTCGACTATGCCGGTACTCAGGCTTGCCTGGCGCTGAAAGAAGAAGGCTATGAGGTCATCCTCGCGAACAGTAACCCGGCTACCATCATGACGGATACGTCCATCGCGGATAAAGTATATATGGAGCCTCTGACTCTGCAGTATCTGGCCCGTATCTGCCGTCTGGAAAGACCGGACGCCATCGTTCCTGGTATCGGCGGACAGACCGGATTAAACCTGGCGATGCAACTGGCCAAGAAGGGCGTACTGGAAGAGTGCGAGATCGAGCTTCTCGGAACCGACGCTCAAAGTATCGAATGCGCAGAAGACCGAGAGCTTTTCAAGGAGCTGTGTGAGAGGATCGGGGAGCCGGTAGTACCGTCCCAGATCACATATAGTATCGAGGAAGCCCTGGAAGCAGCAGAGAAGATCGGATATCCGGTCATTCTCCGTCCGGCATTTACGCTCGGTGGTACAGGCGGCGGATTCGCCAACGATCCGGAGGAACTGACCACCATGATGAAGAACGCCCTGGCGCTCTCGCCGGTACATCAGGTGCTGGTGGAGAAGAGTATCAAGGGCTATAAGGAGATCGAGTACGAAGTGATCCGTGATGCCAATGATACGGCGATCACGGTATGTAATATGGAGAACCTGGATCCGGTTGGTATCCATACCGGAGACTCCATCGTTGTGGCTCCGTCACAGACGCTGACTAACAAGGAATATCACATGCTCCGTGACAGTGCCCTGAAGATCATCCGTGCACTGGGTGTAAAGGGTGGATGTAACTGTCAGTTCGCACTGGACCCGCATTCCTTTAAGTACTACGTGATCGAGGTCAATCCACGTGTATCCAGATCTTCCGCATTGGCATCCAAGGCCAGCGGTTATCCGATCGCACGTGTATCTGCCAAGATCGCCGTAGGCATGAATCTGGACGAGATCCAGCTGGCCAATACACCGGCCTGCTTCGAACCGGCTCTGGACTATGTCGTAACGAAGATGCCGAGATTCCCCTTCGATAAGTTCCCGGCTGCCATGAATAAGCTTTCGACACAGATGAAGGCAACAGGTGAGGTCATGAGTGTCGGGCGTACCTTCGAGGAGAGCCTGCTGAAGGCCATCCGTTCGCTTGAGGACAGCAAGAACCATATCCATATGACGAAGTTCGACTCCGAGCATATGAGCGTGGATGACCTTCTGGAGTACATCAAGGAAGGTACCGATGACCGTATCTATGCCATCTCCCAGCTGATGTGGCTGGGCGTGGACCACTCCCGTATCTGCAATATCACAGGTATTGACATGTTCTTCCTGGATAAGATCAAGAAGATCGTCGATTACGAGCGTGAAATGGAGCAGAACGTGGGTTCTCTGGAGCATCTGATCGAAGCCAAGAGAATGGGCTTCTCCGATTCCTATGTTGCTGAACTTTGGAAGATGACGGAAGACGATATCTATAAGATGCGTCGTGACAATAAGATCGCGCCGATCTATAAGATGATCGACTCCTGTGCTTCGGAGTTCGACAGTTATATCCCGTATTTCTACTCCACCTATGGAGATGAGAATGAGTCCATCGTATCGGACAGAAAGAAAGTCATTGTACTGGGTTCCGGACCGATCCGTATCGGTCAGGGTGTCGAGTTCGACTATTCTACCGTACATGCAGTACGCACTATTCAGGAAGCGGGCTATGAGGCCATCGTTATCAACAACAACCCGGAGACAGTATCGACAGACTACACCACCGCGGACAAGCTCTATTTCGAGCCGCTGACCACGGAAGATGTTATGAATATCATCGAGCTGGAGAATCCGCTGGGCGTAATCGTGACCTTGGGTGGTCAGACGGCGGTAAACCTTGCCGATTCTCTTACCAAGCGTGGCGTACATATTGTCGGAACAGATTCCGAAGCTATCGAGAAAGCAGAAGACAGAGATGCTTTCGATGCAGTGATCAAGTCCCTGGGCATCCCGAATCCGAAGGGTGAAGCAGTGACGGATATTCCGACAGGTATCCAGGTAGCTGAGAAGATCGGATATCCGGTTCTGGTCCGTCCGTCCTTCGTTCTGGGCGGTCGTGCCATGGAGATCGTGGCCAACGAGGGCATGCTGGTGAAATACCTGAAGAATGCCGTAGAAGTGGATGAAGATAAGCCGGTTCTGATCGATAAGTATCTGGTCGGTAAAGAAGTCGAGGTGGACGCCATCTGCGATGGTAAGGAAGTCTTCATTCCGGGTATCATGGAACTGGTTGAGAGGACCGGTGTTCACTCCGGTGACAGTACCAGCGTATATCCGCCGTTCTCGATCTCTGATAAGGTAAAAGAAACGATCTGTGATTATACAACGCGTCTTGGCCTGGGTATCGGCATTGTGGGCCTTTTCAATATCCAGTTTATCGTTGATAAGGATGACAGTGTGTATGTTATCGAGGTCAATCCTCGTGCATCCCGTTCTGTACCTTTCCTTTCCAAGTCTACAGACAGAAATCTTGTAACGATCGCGACCCGCGTCATGCTGGGTGAGTCCCTGGCAGAGCAGGGGATCACGAAGCTGACTCCGCCGGAGACGACCGATCGCTGGTATGTTAAGGCACCGGCATTCTCCTTCCAGAAACTGGACGGTATGGATGCATACCTTTCTCCGGAAATGAAGTCCACCGGTGAAGCTATCGGTTACGACACAAGACTGAATAGAGCTTTTTACAAAGCATTACAGGCATCGGGTATCAAGATGAAGGATTACGGTACCGTAATCGTGACTCTGGCTGATGAGGATAAGGAAGAGGCGCTGCCTTTGATCAAGCGTTTCTATGAACTGGGCTTCAATATCGAGGCAACCATCGGTACGGCTAACTTTCTGAAGAATCACGGTATCCGTACCCGTGTACGCGGCAAGCTTAGTGAGGGAAGTACCGAGATCCTGGATTCCATCCGTGCCGGTTATGTAAGTTACATTATCAACACCCGTGCGATCCTTTCCGGTGTGCACTATGAAGATGGTGTGGCTATCCGTCGCTGCGCGATACAAAACGGTGTGACGATCTTTACTTCGCTGGATACCGTTAAGATCCTGCTGGATGTCTTGGAAGAGACGATCCCGGGAATCGCGACGATCAACGCATAACAAAAAAATCCAATTCTTGTTGCTGGTCCTCGACGCCTGGCGCCTGCGTGATCGCAACTCGAATTGGATTTTTCTGTTTAGAGCGATCGCTGCTTGTTTAGCAACGATGCTGATTCTTACTTAAATGTTGATTCCGAGCTCGTCTTTTACACGTGCTTTGAAGTCTTTAAGAGCGTCATCTCTGCTCTTTTCGCCAAAAGCATATTCGCGAGCTGCGTCCTGGAAGAACCAGTTGATCTCGGTATCAAATTCACTCATGGATCTTCCGCCTGCATAATGCACAGCGTTGACGAAGATATCGAAAGGATTCTGTCCGCCAAGAATTGCCATGGAGCCGTCAGACATCTTCAGTACAGTATCAGAAGCAACGGTGTCCTTTGTTCCGTTCTCATTCAGAAGACCGTTCGCCCACTTGTACTGGAGTCCGTCTTTGGTGCAGTCTAATGTGATGTATTGGATGATATTGGCAACAACGTCTTGCTTATCGCTATCGAGTACGGTTTTATTTGCCATGACCCAGGTGCCGCCCCACCAGAAACCTACGTTAGGTGTGCAGACTGCCCAGTCACCGAATGTATCGCCACAGAACTCGCCGATCGCGTAGTTGATCAGCCATGCAGGTCCGAAGTATCCGAAGATTTTCTTCTCGCCCTTGTCACTCATATCGTCTTGCCATTCCGGTGTCCATTGTTCTGTGAGATTGGAGTAGTGGTTATCTACCAAGGTCTTATAAAGATCCAGATATTCTTCTCTCATAGGATCAATATAGAGCTTGCCGTCTACGACCCATGGCTTCTGAGCGGATTTCTCTGCAACATTCCAGATGTCAATGGGGCCGGAAACGATTCCGTAACCTTTTTCTTTCAGAGCTTCCGCTGCTTCCCAGAACTTGTCCCACGACTGTGTACCGGCACCGATAGCGTTCTCGATCGTAGCTGTATCATCGGAACCGAAGACTTCCTTGGCGATGGAACGTCTGTAAATGAAGGCGCCACCTGTGGACTGATAGCCGAGGGCGACCAGTTTACCATCCTGGTTGGTTCCGATATCAACGGAGTATTGCGCGATTTCTGCTGCCTTGAGCTTTTCGTCAACGTCATCGATCAGATCGTAATAAGTAGCAGCATAATCCGAGCAGATGCCTCTTGTATAGGGCAGGACATAACCTGCTTCTGCGGTGTAGATATCCGGAGCAAAAACGCCGCTGGACAGAGCTTCATCCAGGATCCCCTGATAAATACCATCATCGTTATTGTGCGTCAAAACCCGGAAAGTATACTTAGATGCCGCTTCCGGATCAAACTTCAGGTAATCTTCGATCATTGTCAAGATCTCCGTATTGAAAGACATGACAATGATTTCCTTTTCACCAGAACCCCGAAGGTTTTCTTCAAGACGAGGATCCGGTGTCGGTTCCGGTGTAGGAGTAGGTGTCGGCGTAGGTGTCGGCGTAGGAGTAATGCTCGGTGCTTTCGGCTCCGGTGCATTCATATCGATCTCACCACGGTCGATACCATATTTCTTACAGATGTCGGTAAACTCAGGAGATGCGGCAAAGTCTGCCATGACTTCACGTCTTGTGGCGCCATCTTTCAGTCTGCCAAGCCAGTAATCCATACCGCCATCTTCCGGATCTCTGCCCATGAAGGTGGTATAGAGACGTGTGATGTATTCTTCATCTGACGTATTGAAGCCGATGAACTCCGGTAATTCGAAGAAGAGCTGTGCAGCTGCGGCTCCGGTCTTCTCGAGATTCGTCAGAGCCAAGGCCCAATAAGCGAGACCTTCCTCTTCCGGATCACGTTTCAGACAGCATGTGTAAAGACGTGTCGCAAATTCGGTTGCATTCTTCGATGCAATCGTAGCTTTTGCTGTGGGAGCACCGGATTTTACTCCATACATGGCACATACATTACACCATTCCTTGGAGTCGATGAATCCAAGAATAACGTCCTTACGGGACATCTTGTTATCGTTGAGCTGACCGACCCAGAAGGATTTACCGTTTGGTTCGGATTCGCGGTCGAAGAATGTCTTGTACAGGACTTCGACAAAGTCTTCATTATTGAAGTTCCTGTTGGAGAACTCTTCACTGAAAAGGAATTCCATTCCGCAATCACCGCCGGTACGGTTGCCGCTTTCCAATTCCTTGACCCAGAATTCTTTGCCTTTGGCTTCTGATGGTCTTCCTAAAGCAACCGTATAAAGACGTTCGACAAAATCTGCCACCGTACCGTTCTCAGCTTCCTGAGGAACAGTTGTGGAAATAACTTTGTCATCCGTTGTTTCGGCCAGTACGCTTAAAGAGCGACCAGGTGCCGCGCTCAGAAGCAGACTGAAGATCAAGGCTCCTGTCACGACTTTCTTAAAGGATAATCGAAAACTCATTTGCACACCCCTCCTTTAAAAAACAAATCTAAAAATCTGAAATCGATAAAATTTTTCCGATTCTATTTTCATTGTACAAGTGCTATTTCTTACTTTCAACGGGAGTGTGTAACGTATTTATGAACAATGCATTTCCTGTTGTGACGACTTGTTGTGTTATACTGTGCTGTGTATAAGGAGAATATATGGCAACTTTGTTGATCACAGTCATCTATGCAGCGTTCATCGGTCTGGGACTTCCGGATTCGCTTTTTGGAGCATCCTGGCCGTCTATCTATACAGAGTTCCATCTTCCGATTTCACTGGGTGGTCTCGTCACATGCATTTGCTGCAGTGCAACTCTTGTATCCAGTCTGCTGAGTGCCCGGCTGATCAAGTGGCTGGGTACCAATAAACTGACTGCGTTTTGTACGATGCTTACTGCAGTATCTCTGTTCGGATACAGTTTCTCGAGTCATATTGTTTTCATCTGTCTTCTGGCTCTGCCTCTCGGTCTGGGAGCCGGATCGATCGACACGGCGCTGAACAACTATGTAGCCCTCCATTACAGTGCTTCACAGATGAGTTTTCTGCATTGTTTTTATGGCGTGGGTGTGACGATCAGTCCTTTCATTCTTACATTCGTTTTCAGAAACGGCATGAGCTGGAGAAGCGGGTACAGGATCATGGCGCTGATCCAGTTTGTCCTTGCTGTTGTCCTTTTTGCCACTCTTCCTGTGTGGAAGAAAGTGCATGGAGAGAAGATCGCTGAAGAAGAGAAGTTCGAGAATCTGTCTCTCAAGCAGGCTGCTTCCATCAAAGGTGTGAAGGTGATGTGGCTGTTGTTTATCTGTTCCTGTACCATTGAGGTTTCTGTCGGTAACTGGGGCAGTACTTTCTTGGTCGAGCATAAAGGATTAAGTAATGAACTTGCCGCCGCATCGGTAACTTTCTATTTCTTTGGAATGACAGCGGGGCGGTTCTTTTCCGGTATTCTGGCGAGAAAACTTCATAGCTGGCAGATCGTGAAGATCGGTCTTATGTTACTTGGTATGGCACTGGTGCTGTTATTGGTCAGCCCGAACAATACGCTGACTGTTGTCTCACTGATGCTGATCGGACTGGGTAACGGACCGATGTTTCCCAACTTCAATTATCTTACTCCGGAGAATTTCGGTGAGACACGTTCGCCGGCTATTATCGGCACACAGATGGCGGTCTCCAGCTTTGCGATACTGACGGGACCTGTGATCTGCGGACTTCTCGGCCAATGGCTTGGCATGCGGTCTTTCCCGTATTACCTGATTGTTTTCTATGTACTTATGCTGATCGTATTCGGGCGAGGTACACGGATATGGAAGATGCCGGGTCTGTTTTCCGGCAATCGTGGAAAAGGAGAGAAGAATGATAATACGTGAATATAGAAAAGAAGATCTGCCTGACATGATCAGGATCTGGAATGAGATCGTGGAAGAAGGGATCGCTTTTCCTCAGGAAGAAGCGCTTGATGCGGTAAGCGGGGAATCCTTCTTCGCATCTCAGAGTTATACCGGTGTTGCCGAGGATGACGGACAGATCTATGGCCTTTATATCCTGCATCCGAACAACGTCGGAAGATGCGGACATATCTGTAATGCCAGTTACGCAGTCGCTTCTGAATCAAGAGGTCTGCACATCGGGGAGAAACTGGTTCTGGACTGCCTGAGGATGGGCAGGGAAAGGGGTTTTCGGGTGCTTCAGTTCAATGCCGTGGTTGCCACGAATACCCATGCCAGACATCTGTACGAACGGCTAGGCTTCAAGCAACTCGGTACGATTCCGGGAGGCTTTCGTATGAAGGACGGTCACTACGAAGATATCTGTCCGTATTATAAGGAACTGCTATGAGAAATTATACCGTTGATCTACCCGAGGTCTGAGTTTGTTTACACCTCTGAGGGGTTACGGTAGAATAAAAAAGTATTATTTGGAACAAGTGGAGATATTGAAATGAATAAAGTAGGAACCACAACGATTGAGACGGAAAGACTTGTCTTAAGAAGATATACGATTAAAGATGCAGAAGATATGTATAATAACTGGACTTCTGATCCTGAAGTTGCGAAGTTTATGCCGTGGCCGGCTCATTCCGATGTGAATGTAACAAGAGAGTTGCTGACGGAATGGGTCTCCTACTATGAGGATGGCGGCACCTATAACTGGGGCATTACGCTCAAAGGGGACGATCACGTGATCGGAAATATCGCGGTCGTCAATAAAGATGAGCAGATGAAAACAATGGAGATCGGTTATTGTCTGAGTCGGGCACATTGGGGAAAAGGCATCATGCCGGAGGCATTGAAGGCCGTGATCCGGTATCTTTTCGAAGGTGAGAAAGATCTGAATCGTATTTTTACTACACATGATGCGCGTAACGAGAAATCCGGCCGTGTCATGCAGAAAGCAGGGATGCATTATGACGGTACGCTCCGAGACGCGAAAATAAATAAGTTCGGATTCTATGATGCAGCTTATTATTCGGTGCTCCGAAGTGATCTGATTACAGAGGAACAGTATGTGAAACTGTTCGATGAACTGAGACCGAATTTCTTTGCAAGGGAAGATGTTCAGGAAAGACCGGAGTGGGCGATCTCATGGGAAGAACTATTGAGACTGAAAGGTTTTGATCCATATAAGTATATTGATAAACTGCCGGAGAATATTACTTTCGAAATGTACCACGGTGATCTGAAGCCCATTCATGAAGCGGTGTGCGAAGTCTCACCTGACTGGGTACAGTATTTTAATGAAGATTCGCACATTTTCTGTGCCAAGGACAACGGGAAGATTATCAGCTTTGCTTTGCTTGAAAATGCAGGTGAACATGAAGTGGATGGCATGAAGTGGAAGGTCGGGTGCCCCGGTTGTCTCGGAACTATACCTGAATATCGTGGACGCGGAATCGGAGGAGCCATGCATCTCCTTCTGATGAAGTCCTTCCGCGACGAGTTCTATGACGTTTGCTATCTCCACAATAATGCCAGGGCGAAATGGTATGAGAGCTTCGGCTGCAAGAAAATCCTGCAGTGGAATAAGAACGGTATTATCAAGACCCGACATTTTGAAACCAAGCCTGTCATCCGTCCGATGAATGCCGAGGACGATCGTAATGCGATCAGCCATGTCTATGAGGAAAGCTATAAGATCGCATATAAGGATGTACTGCCTCAGGAATATCTCGATTCGATACCGGAGGGAATCTGGGCGGAGAAGCCGGATCAACCTGATCAGGAAACACTTGTATGTACACTGGAAGATAAGATCATCGGTTTTTCTTTGGTAAGTTTTATTCCTTCTATGGAAGATCCGGACTACGCATTGATTCTTTCCATCAGCGTGCTTCCTGAGTACATGCATATGGATCTTGGTACAGAACTTCTTCGTGAGACCATGACTGCCTTGAAGAAAAAAGGGTTTAAAGGCGCGTATTTCTGGGTCCCGGTCGAGAACCAGATCGGATTGACCTTCTTCATAGATTTAGGTGCTGAAATCCTCAGAGCTCGTGAAATCAGTATCGACGGTAAAACATTAACTGATTTGTATGGATATATTAAGATCCCGAAGAATCTATGAATTTCAGGAAGAAATTGAATAGTCTGGAAGGCAGGTCCTATGATAAAAGCAGTGATATTCGATATGTTTGAAACCTTGGTGACCCACTATCGGTCCGGATTCTATTTCGGTGAGAACATCGCCGAAGATATGGGGATTTCCGAATCGAAATTCCGTGAGATCTGGGATACGACAGATGACGACCGGACCATCGGTAAACTGACTTTCGAAGATACGATACGGAGAATCATGGAAGTCAATGGCGTATATTCCGAAGAAGTTCTGAAGACGATCGTTGAAAAACGCGTACAATGCAAGCAGAAAGTCTTTACTTCTTTCGATGAAGATATACTGACTATGCTCCGGGGGATCCGAGAGCGTGGCGTGAAGATCGCACTGATCAGTAACTGTTTCAGTGAAGAAGTAGGCGTTATCAAGAAGAGTGCTTTATTTCCGTATTTCGATGTGACGATGCTTTCCTATGAGCAGGGCGTCAAGAAACCGGATCCGGAGATCTACCGGAGAGCCATGAAGGCCCTAGATGCCGAAGCATCAGAATGCCTGTACGTCGGAGACGGCGGAAGCCATGAACTGGAGGCGGCATACGAGGTGGGCATGAAGCCGCTGCAGGCGAAATGGTATCTCAAGGAGAACAATCGAAGCAAAGTGAAGATCTTCGATCAGTTTGACGGACTGGAAAGACCGGAAGATCTTCTCAACTATATAAAGTAACGACAGAATCAACAAAAGGGAGATCAGCAATGCATAGAACACAGCGCGCATGGAGAAAAGCACAGCAGCTTGGCGGCAAAGATGCGCTGAACTGTATTGCGGAGATCAACGAGTCGGCTTTGGAAGAGGCCAATTATCAGGGTAGAAAACCATCGGAAGCCAGTGGTATGCCGGGGGAACTTCTTCTTCGCGGCGTACCGATCCTGGTGAAGGATAATATCGATGTAAAAGGTATGCATACAACGGCAGGAAGTCTGGCGCTAGAAGATAATCTTGCGCTGGAGGATGCTCACGTGATCCGTAACCTCAGAAGACATGGTGCCGTGATATTGGGCAAGACCAATATGACGGAATTTGCAAACTATGTCTCTCCCAAGATGCCGGCAGGCTATAGTTCCCGTGGCGGTCAGGTGCGTCATGCGATTTCCGATTCTGCGGAACCCGGAGGATCGTCGACCGGATCCGGTGTAGCAGTCAGTGCCGGAATCGTTTCCATGGCGGTAGGGACGGATACCTCTTTCTCCATTATTGCATGTGCGAAGTTTAATGGCATATGTGGATTGAAGCCGCCGGTCGGAATGCTTTCTCAGGAAGGCATTATTCCTGTTGCAAAAACACTCGACAGCGCGGGTCCTATGGCAGAGAACCTGCTGGATGCGCTACGGATGTATCGGGCCATGAGAGATGAGCCTTTCCCGGACCTGCGTCCGTTGCCTCTGGATCGTCTTCGTATCGCCGTCAATCAGGCAAATCCGGATTTGGTTTCAGAGGGAGAAAAAGCCTTCATCGATGTAGTTATCGGGAAACTTCAGGCTGCAGGGACATCAGTCAAGACAGTCCTTCAGGAGAAAGAACCGATGCTGAAAACGATCATGAAGTGGGAATTTCAACCAATGTTGGAGAAATATCTTCGTTCTTCTACGGCTTCACGCAAGACACTTTCAGAAATCGTTGCTTTTTATGAAGAGAATCCTGATACCATGATGAAGTACGGTCATGGATTTCTGAAAGCCGCACTGGAAGAAACACCCGGCGGACTTCTGGGCGAGGAGTACCTGGAGGCACTCCGTTTCAGAAAGGCCCGCATCGAACAGGTCAGAAATGAAATCGAGGATGTGGACGCCGTGCTTATGACCGGCCCCAGTAATGTCATGCATTTCTGCGGGCTGCCGTCTGTAACCATCGCAGGCAGTGAAGTGGATGAAAACGGAGTGAGAAGAGGCCTGATCCTATATGGGGCAGACGAAAAGAGACTCTACAGCGCGGCGCTGGCTATTGAAAGATTGATCCTGGGAGGACTGGATATATGAAGATCGGAATCATCGGATACGGAAGTATGGGCAGAATGATCACGGAGAAACTGGCTGCTTCCGAAAAACTTGCGAAAGGAAATCTTCTTGTGACCAACCGTTCCAAGGAGAAACTTCAAGACGTACCGGAAAATGTTGTCGTCTGCGAGTGTAACGGTGACTGCGCAAAAGCGGATATTGTTTTCCTTTGTGTGAGACCGGTGGATCTTAAGTCTGTACTGGCGGAGATCGCATCGCAACTGACGCAGGATACTTTCGTGATCTCACTGAACGGCAGCATTACATTCTCCATGCTGGAGACGATTTTTGCCGGGAAAATAGCGAAAGTGATACCCAGCGTGACAGCGGAAGTGGACCGGTCCCAGACGCTGGTGTGCTATAACGAGAAAGTTTCTGCAGAAGATAAGAAAGTACTGGAAGATCTGCTTCGGTCTTTCGGAAATGTGATCGAGCTTCCGGAAAAAGAACTCGGCATGGGTTCGGAACTGGTCAGTTGTATGCCGGGCTTCATTGCATCGATCTTCGATGTGCTATGTACATCTGCAAAGAAGCATACGTCTATCCCGGAAGAGCAGGTCGTGAAGATGGTACTGCAGACCATGTGTGCCACAGGAGATCTGATGCTTTCTAAAGGAATGTCCTTCGAGGATGTGGTGACCCGTGTGGCGACTCCCGGCGGCATTACCCAGGAGGGAACGAAAGTCGTCTATGAACAGTTCCCGGAAACGGCGGATACGCTTTTCGAAAAGACATTGGAGAAGCGTAGGATGACTTCTGAAAAAGCTTTGGAATCATTTGGTAAAGATTTGAAATGAATGCAGGAAAGGATGCGGACGCCATGACGGTTTCACAGGAGAAAAAACTACCCTTCAGAATGATCCTTACGGATCTGGATCACACATTGCTCCGATCAGACGGGACTATCTCCGATCATACACTTTCTGTGCTTCAGAATTGCCGCTTAAAAGGCGTCAAACTTGCGATCGCCACTGCAAGATACTGGATCGGTGCCGAGCGTTATATACGTCTTCTGAAGCCGGATTATGAGATCACCACAGATGGTGCTTTGATCCATGCTGCGGATGAATGTATCTATAGCTGCTCTTTTTCAGAAGAAGAAACGAACCGGCTTCTGAAGGAGATCTTTGCTGTAAGACCGGAAGCCGAAGTGACGGTGGCAACCGGAAAAACGGTGCTCTGGAACAGTTTACATATCGCTGAGTCAGCAAGGCTCTATAAAGCGGTCTATTGCGATTATAAGGAGCCTCTGACCTGCCGCGCGAATAAACTGGCCGTGGAATTCGATAAAAAAGAATATGCCGAAAAGATCGCAGAGAAAATGGACTGCAAGCTGCAATGCTTCCGAAATGAGAACTGGTACGCATTCCTGCCCAAGGACGCGGGAAAAGTACAGGCTATTGAAGCACTCTCAAAATGGAGCGGGATCAGTATATCGGATATCGTATCTTTCGGAGATGACTTAAACGACGTAGAGATGCTGCGCACTTGTGGAACAGGTGTGGCAGTTGAAAATGCGATTCCCGAGGTGAAAAAGGTCTGCGATTTCGTTACGACGTCGAATGACGAAGACGGGGTGGCGGCGTATCTTACGTCTAAGATGTAAAACGATAGGCCCGCACATGTGTCGAGGGATTGGTGGTACTTAATCAACACACATGCGGACCTGATATAAAATGAAAGATTTCCTGCTTATTTAATACTGTTCTTCACCAGACCGAGGAAAAGCGGGTGCGGTTTATCCGGACGGCTCTTGAATTCGGGGTGGAACTGTACACCTACGTAGAACGGATGACCCGGGATCTCGATGGCTTCCACCAGGAGATTGTCCGGGCTGATGCCGCTGATGATGTCCTTCATCTGGTCTCTGTAGATATTGTTGAATTCATAACGATGACGATGTCTCTCATTGATGCTCTGGGACTGATAGCACTGCTCCATCTTAGTGCCGGGGAGGATCTTGCAGGGGTAGCTTCCGAGACGGAGCGTACCGCCTTTCTCGATCTCATCGTTCTGACCCGGCATGAAGTCGATGACCAGATGCTCGGATCCTTCATCGAATTCACGGGAGTTCGCATCGGCATATCCCAGAACATTGCGGGCATATTCGATTACTGCGATCTGCATACCCAGGCAGATGCCCAGGTACGGGATATTCTTTTCACGTGCATATTTGGCGGCCAGAACCATACCTTCGATACCACGATCACCGAAACCGCCCGGTACGAGGATACCGTCTGCTTCCGAAAGGACACTTTCGTAATTCTCCGGTGTCAGATGCTCGGAATCGGTCCAGAGGATCTCGACCTTGGCAGAATTCTCATATCCTGCGTGATGCAGAGCTTCTGCTACAGAAAGATAGGCATCGTGCAGCTGGGTGTATTTACCGACCAGTGCGATCTTACATACTTTTGTGGCGCTTTTGATGCGGTTGACCATGGATTCCCAGGCACCTAAGTCGCAAGGCGGAGCATCTAGCTGAAGGTCACGGCAGACTACATCAGAGAAACCGCTCTTTTCCAGCATCAAAGGTGCTTCGTAAAGGACCGGGATCGTGGTGTTTTCGATAACGCAGTCAGGGGAGACGTTACAGAACATGGCGATCTTCTTGAAGATGGATTCGTCTTCGATAGGCTCATCGGTGCGAAGAATAATAATGTCAGGCGAAACACCCATACCCTGAAGTTCTTTTACCGAATGCTGTGCCGGCTTGGACTTGTGTTCACCGGATGCTTTCAGGTAAGGAACCAGTACAACGTGAATGTACATGGCATTATGGGGGCCGACTTCACGGCCCACCTGACGGATGGCTTCGATGAAGGGCTGACCTTCGATGTCACCGATGGTGCCGCCGATCTCCGTGATAACAACATCGGCCTGAGATTCCAGCCCTACGTTATAGATGAATTCTTTTATCTCATTTGTAATATGCGGGATGGTCTGCACGGTACTTCCCAGATACTCGCCGCGACGTTCCTTGGCCAGGACAGAAGAATACACTTTACCGGTCGTCAGGTTCGAGAACTTGTTGAGGTCTTCATCGATGAAACGCTCGTAATGACCTAGGTCCAGGTCGGTCTCGGCACCGTCTTCGGTTACATACACTTCACCGTGCTGATAAGGACTCATCGTTCCCGGATCTACGTTGATATACGGGTCCAGCTTCTGGGAAGCGACCTTCAGTCCGCGGGTCTTCAGAAGTCTTCCTAAAGAAGCTGCGGTAATACCTTTACCAAGTCCGGAAACTACACCACCTGTTACGAAAATATACTTTGTCATACACCAATCCTCACTTTCAATATTTCGTATTATCTTTCATTTTATGTACCGGCTCATGCCGATGATTGCTTATTTACCGCTGTCGCCGTAGTTCTTCAGTACACGGGCAGACGGGTCGTCTACATCACAGCCCTCCCAGGACTTGTTCGGCATCCAGAAATCCACCACCATTTCGGACTGCCCTTCGTAGTATTTCTCGAAGATCTCACGATAGAGAAGGGACTCTTTCGTGAAAGGACGAGCATGATCGTATTTCTGTCTTTTCTGTTCGTATTCTTCGTCACTGTAATACTCAGCGGCGTATTCCTTGAGATGATCCACCATGGAGTGTCCGACAGCATCGGAGAAAGCAGCTTTCTCACGGAACAGGATGTCGTGGGGAAGAAGATCACCTTCAAAAGCATGACGAAGTAGGTATTTGCCTTTGTTGTATGTGTTGAGTTTCTTGGAAGGATCAATGGCCATAACGTATTTGACGAAATCCAGGTCACCGAAGGGAACTCGTGCTTCCAGAGAGTTGCTGGAAATGCAACGGTCGGCACGGAGTACATCGTACATATGGATCTCATGGATACGTTTGACGGCTTCTTCCTGGAAGGCTTCCGCAGAAGGAGCAAAGTCTGTGTACTTATATCCGAAAAGTTCATCGGAGATCTCACCGGTGAGAAGAACACGTACATCGGAGATCTCATGGATCTTCTTGCACAGGAGATACATACCCATGGAGGCACGGATCGTCGTGATATCGTAAGTGCCCAGGATCTTAATGACTTCCGGAAGGGAAGAGATGACATCTTCCTTGGTGATGATTACTTCGGTATGATCAGAACGGATATAGTCAGCTACCTGCTTAGCATACTTGAGGTCGATGGCATCTTCGCTCATTCCGATGGCGAAAGTCTTGATCGGATGATCTTCCATTCTTTGTGCGACGGCACATACCAGAGAAGAGTCCAGACCACCGGAAAGAAGGAATCCGACTTTGGAGTCGCTGACCAGACGTTTTCTGATACCTTCTACCAGCTTGTCATGAATGTTCTTGCAGATCGTCTCGATATCATCGGTGATGTATTGATCTACATGAGTGATGTCACAATAACATGTGAATTCTCCGTCCTTATAGTAATGGCCGGGCGGGAAGGGAAGGATCTTATCGCAATACGGAACCAGGTTCTTGGCTTCACTGGCCAGGACCAGATATCCGTCTTTGTCGTAACCATAGTAGAGAGGACGGATACCGATCGGATCTCTTGCCGCAACAAGAGTCTTCGTATCCTGGTCATAAAGGATGCATGCGAATTCGGCATCCAGCATGTTGAACATCTCTACACCATATTTCTCATAGAGGGGAAGCAGGACTTCGCAGTCTGAGTCGGAAGCGAAGGTGTAGCCATCGTCCATAAGTTCTGCCTTAAATGCTTCGAATCCATAGATCTCTCCATTGCAGACGAGACTCTTGGATCCGAGTGTGAAGGGCTGCATTCCTTCTTCGGTCAGTCCCATGATAGATAAACGGTGGAAGCCCATGAGACCATCACCTAAGTCTAAGATCCGGCTTTGGTCCGGACCTCTTGAGATCGTCTCATCGAATCCCTCCTTAAAAGTTTCCTTCGCTACATCCGGGCGAAGATAGAACATAATTGAACACATAATGTACCTCTTTCCTTGAAATATCCAAAGGAGTCCCGTCGAACCTGGCGGGACCCCAATGGGATTTCAGATTGTTTATGTTACTCGACATCCTGTAAGGCGTCGAATCCTTCTTCACTGGTTCGTACTTTGATGACGTTCTCCACATCGTAGACGAAGATCTTACCATCTCCGATATGACCTGTATAAAGTACTTTCTTTGCGGTATCGATAACTGCCTGTACAGGTACTCTCGCTACCACGATATCCATCTGGATCTTCGGGAGCAGTGAAGGTTCAACTTCAACGCCTCGATAGAACTCAGCTTTACCTTTCTGGATACCACAACCGAGAACGTGTGATACGGTCATGCCGGTGATACCGATATCCAGGAGAGCGGACTTAAGAGGCTCGAGCATACGCTCTTTGCAGACGATCTCGATCTTGGTGAGTTTCTTTCCGTCCGGGCTCTTGTAAGAAATACCGGATGCGGCTCTTGCCACTTCCTTGACCTCGACTGCTTCTGCCATAGGTGTTTCGCCGATGACCTTGATTCCGGCCAGTGCGGTGTCGTCTACCGTCGGAGCAAAGTCTGCAACGGATGCGAAGTCAGCATAAGCGGATACGAGACCATGTTCGGAGATATCCATACCGGCGAGCTCGTCTTCTGCAGAAGCACGAAGTCCGATCGTTGCCTTGATGACCTTAAATGCGATGACCATGCATACTGCTGTCCAGGCGAGGATCGCGCTGATACCGACAAACTGAACACCGAGGACCTTCATGCCGTCTGAGAAAGATGTGCCGTGGATCAGAGCGTAGATCGGTCCGTCTACTCCGGCATCTGCTGTGGAAGTAGAGAGGAGACCTGCTGCGATGGTACCCCAGACACCGTTTGCCAGGTGAACACCAACTGCACCAACCGGGTCATCTACGTGACACTTGATATCGAGCTTTTCAATTACTACTACTACGAGGATACCGCTTACGATACCGATGATCGCAGCACCGATCACATCTACGTTGTTACAACCTGCTGTTACACCAACAAGACCTGCCAGCGAGGCGTTCAAACACATGGATACATCAGGCTTACCGTTCTTGATCCAGGTGTAGATCATGGTTACGCATGTTGCGACTGCCGGAGCGACAGTAGTGGTTACGAAAATAGCTGCCAGGGAGCTGATAGATGTTGCGGCGGCACCGTTGAATCCATACCAGCCGAACCAGAGGATGAAGCAACCAAGAGCGCCGAGTGTGAGGGAGTGACCCTGGATCGCCTTGACTTTGACGACCTTACCACTCTGATCCTTGACGTACTTACCGATACGGGGCCCGAGAATGATGGCTCCGATCAGAGCGGAGAGACCACCAACGGAATGGATGGCAGCAGAACCTGCGAAATCAATGAATCCAAGCTTTGCGAGCCAACCCTGAGAGTTCCATACCCAGCCTGCTTCAATCGGATATACGATCAGGCTGATTACACCACTGTAAACACAGTATGCGCTGAACTTTGTTCTTTCTGCCATGGCACCGGAAACGATCGTTGCGGCTGTTGCGCAGAATACTAAGTTAAATACGAAGGAGGACATCGGGAAGTTGCTGAAATCAGAGAAGATTTTCAGGTTCGGAACACCGACGATTCCCATTATGTAGTCCTCACTCATCATGAGTGCAAAGCCCAGGAGACTGAATACTACAGTACCGATACAGAAGTCCATCAGGTTTTTCATGATGATGTTACCTGCGTTCTTTGCTCTGGTAAATCCGGTCTCAACCATTGCGAAACCAGCTTGCATAAAGAAGACCAGAGCAGCTCCTATTAAGAACCAAACACCAAATATGGTGTCGTTTGCTGACTGTAATAATGCTTCCATTTTATTCACCTCATTTTTTCTTCTTGTGAAGTAAACAGAGAAGGTGCTGTAGCGGATCCCGTTTCCGGGTGATAGCTACAGCACCTTTGCTGCTTTTATCTTACTTCACTATTTACTTTCTTATCTTACTCCGAAGAGCAGTTCGCCGTATGTCGGGAACGGCCAGATCTTGGCACTGCAGAGGGACTCAGCCTGGTCTGCGGCGGCACGGAGATCCTGCATTGCTACGAATACCTTATCTCTGTATGCATAGGACTGTTGGAGAATGTCGGAGATCTCGTGAACTTCGATCACGGCATCTTCCAGTACCTGTGTTCTGGATGAGATATCGCTCTGGAGCTTGCTCAGCTGCTTGATGAGATCTTGCTCGAAGACAGCATCTACACCGCAGGACTGTTTAACAGCAATCGCAGTATCTGCCAGTTCCTTGATGTATTCGGTTACGGCAGGGAGGATATCCTTTCTTGCCATATCGATCATGGTCAGTGCCTCGATATTGATGATCTTGCTGTAGTTCTCAAGCAGGATATCGTGTCTGGACTGCATTTCTGCAAGACTGAATACACCAAACTTCAGGAACAGATCTTTGTTCTTCTGATCGAGGAATCTCTCCATTGCTTCCGGTGTAGATCTGAGATTGAGAAGACCTCTTTGCTCGGTTGCTTCCTTGATCCAGCTCTCGTCATAACCGTTGCCGTTAAAGATGATTCTCTTATGAGCGGTAATTGTTTCCTTAATGACTGCCTGCAGTTCGGATTTGAAATCACTTGCTTTCTCCAGTCTGTCAGCGAATTCGCAGAGGCTGTCAGCAACAGCTGTATTCAGCATGATGTTCGCACAAGCGATGGAGTTAGCCGAACCAAGCATTCTGAATTCGAACTTATTACCTGTGAAAGCAAAAGGAGAAGTTCTGTTTCTGTCTGTAGAATCCTTCGGGAACTTCGGAAGAACGTCTACGCCGATCTCCATCTGTACTTTCTCGTGTTGATCGTAAGCCTTACCTTCTACGATGGACTCGATGATTGCATTGAGTTCATCACCCAGGAACATAGATACAACTGCCGGCGGAGCTTCGTTCGCACCAAGACGGTGATCGTTTCCTGCGGTAGCTACCGAGATACGGAGCAGATCCTGATGTACATCTACTGCACGGATGACGGCTGCCAGGAAGAGCAGGAACTGAGCGTTCTCAGAAGGTGTATCGCCGGGCTCCAGGAGGTTTGCTCCGGAAGATGTGGAGATGGACCAGTTGTTGTGCTTACCAGATCCGTTAACACCAGCGAAGGGCTTCTCGTGAAGGAGGCAGACCAGACCATGTTTCTTCGCAACTTTCTGCATGATCTCCATCATCAACTGGTTGTGGTCAGTAGCAATGTTCGTTGTGGTGAAGATCGGAGCCAACTCGTGCTGTGCCGGAGCAACTTCGTTATGCTTTGTCTTAGCAAGTACACCCAGCTTCCAGAGTTCTTCGTCGAGATCCTTCATGTAAGCGGATACTCTCGGCTTGATGGAACCGAAGTAATGATCTTCAAGTTCCTGACCCTTCGGTGCTTTTGCTCCGAAAAGTGTTCTTCCTGTGTAGATCAGGTCTTTTCTCTTATTATAAAGCTCAACTGGAATGAGGAAGTATTCTTGCTCAGGACCAACGGTTGTCTTAACTGTAAGATGCGGATCTGTGTTTCCGAAGAGTCTGAGGATTCTTACTGCTTGCTTGCTGATTACTTCCATCGAACGGAGAAGAGGTGTCTTCTTGTCGAGGGCCTCGCCGCTGTAGGAACAGAAGGCGGTCGGGATGCAAAGTGTGTCGTCTTTAATGAAAGCGTAGCTTGTCGGATCCCATGCTGTATATCCTCTTGCCTCGAAGGTCGCTCTCAATCCACCTGACGGGAAAGAAGAGGCATCCGGTTCACCTTGTACCAGCTCTTTGCCGGAGAACTCCATGATCACGCCGCCGTCAGATGTAGGTGAGATGAAACTGTCGTGCTTCTCAGCGGTGATACCGGTCAGTGGTTGGAACCAGTGGGTGAAATGTGTGGCACCCTTTTCCGTTGCCCAGTCTTTCATTGCATTAGCAACTACATTCGCGATCTCTATATTCAACGGAAGACCTTCATTAATAGTCTTCTTCATTGCTTTGTAAGTTTCTTTCGGGAGACGGGCCTTCATGATCTGTTCATTAAAAACCATTGTTCCAAAGATCTCGGGTACGTTAGTCATAATATTTTCCTCCTTATAAAAAGTGAAAGAGGCACCTGGACTGAAATCACTCCAAGCGCCTTTGCTTTATGTCTGAAGGATACGTCAACGAAAACGCATTGTCAACACCAAAATGAATAATTTGATTCATCAACTTGCACAAAATATCGATTAGACTGCAAAAAATGAACGATTTTTCACATGGGATGAATTTTTGCGAGAAAGAAGTTGCAAAGTCGAACGCGTAGGAGTACATTATAGTAGAAAGGTTGTTATATGGCTGCGTTCGGTTAGCATAAAACAACTGGATTTCAGACAAAGTGAGGTGAAATGAATGAGCTCTACCGGTATTGATAAGGTACTTATATTACGAATGGTGCCCGGAGCCAATCGGGTTCTGGAAGATCTCATCATGCAGAGTCTCAAGCATCCTCACGAGATCGTATGGAGCACTCTTGATGAAGAGGGTATGAAACTTGCCAAAAAAGGAGATTATGGTCTTCTGATCGTCGGTGCGGGGATTACGAGTCCGACTGCTCGCAAAGCCTGCCGTATCGCATCCGGACATCCGACTTCCAGCATTATCTTCCTGGCGGATGAAACTTCTTTCTCTACAGCGGAAGAGAAGACCGCACGGAAAGATTTCCTTGACCTGGGCGCTACGATCTTAGTTCGGCCACTTAAACAGAGCGCATTCATTACGGCGGTCAATGCGGCAGATATGGCGCATATCCGACTGGGTGTTTTAAAGAAAAAACTGGATGATGAGAAGATCATCACTCGTGGCAAACTTCTTCTTATGCAGACATTGAAGTTTACGGAAGAGGAAGCACACAAATATATCGAGAAAGAAGCCATGAACAGCGGAAGAACACGTGCTGAAGTGGCATATGAGATCATCCGGACATACGAATAAGTAATAAAGTTAATACTTAGTTCCTATATATAAACCATACACAATGGCGTGCTGGTTCATGAAAGTGAAGAGAAAGAAGGTACGATGAATGAAGTATGAGTTTGTAAAGATGCAGGGCTGTGGCAATGATTATGTGTATATCGATGCCAGAAAGTATGCGATCGAAGATCCGTCAGCACTTGCGGTGAAAGTCTCTGACAGACATTTCGGAATCGGAAGTGACGGCTTGATCCTTGTGGCCCCATCTGAAGTGGCCGACGGGCGAATGATCATGTTTAATCTTGATGGCTCGGAAAGCGAGATGTGCGGAAACGGAATTCGATGCGTCGGAAAGTTCATTCACGATATCTGGGGTGTAAAGAAGGATACTCTTACGATTGAAACCAAGTGCGGGATCAAGACGCTGAAGATGCTCCTGAACGAGAATGACGAAGCAACCGGCGCAACAGTGGATATGGGACGTGCGATCCTTTCTCCGCAGCTGATCCCCGTGGATCTGGAAGGCGACACGGTCGTGGATCGTGAAGTTGTTGTTGACGGACAGAACTATAACATCACCTGTGTATCTATGGGAAACCCGCATGCAGTACTTTTCGTAAAGGATGTCGAGAATTTGGATCTGCCTTCTATCGGACCGAAGTTCGAGCATCATCCGATATTCCCGGCCAGAGTGAATACTGAATTTGCCGAGATCAAAGCACCCGGACTTCTTCGTATGCGTGTCTGGGAACGGGGAACAGGAGAGACCTGGGCCTGTGGTACAGGTACTTGTGCAACCGTTGTGGCAGCTTGCCTGAATGGTCACTGCCAGAAGGGTGAGGACGTGCGTGTGATCCTGAACGGTGGTGAACTGGTGATCAATTATACAGACGAGCGTGTGCTTATGACAGGTCCGGCTGTGATCAGTTTTACCGGTGTGATCGAAGTATAAGTAGTTAAGTAGGGCGCCAAAGAGGCGCGATGTAGTAAAGTAGGAGGAAAGAAAATGAAGATCAACAAGAACTACCAGAACATTGAAGAAACCTACCTGTTTTCGGAGATTGCCGAGCGGGTTCGAAAGTATATGGAACAGGATAAGGGCGCGGCCCTGATCAAGATGGGTATCGGAGATGTGACGCGTCCGCTTTGTAAGTCGGCAGTAGAAGCCATGATCCATGCGGCTGAGGAAATGGGAACTGCAGAAGGCTTCCATGGCTATGGCCCGGAACAAGGTTATTCTTTTCTCCGTGATGAGATCGCCGATTACTATCAGCGTACTTCCGGCGTAAAGGTGTTCAGCGATGAGATCTTCGTATCCGACGGTGCAAAGAGTGATATCGGTAATATCCTGGATATCTTTGATAAGGATAATGTTGTTGCGGTAACGGATCCGGTCTATCCGGTGTATGTGGATACCAATGTCATGGCGGGACGAGAGGTCATCAAGCTTTCGGCATCTGCGGATAATGACTTCCTTCCTATGCCGTATCCGGGACTGGAGGCAGATATTATCTACCTTTGTTCTCCGAATAACCCGACAGGTGCAGCCTATGACAGGACACGGCTTCAGAAGTGGGTCGACTTTGCTAACGCACATGGCGCGGTGATCCTTTTCGACGCGGCATATGAATCTTTCATTACTGATGAGAATGTTCCGCGGACGATCTATGAGATGGAAGGTGCACGCTCCTGTGCCATCGAGTTCTGTTCTTTCTCTAAGACTGCAGGTTTCACGGGAACAAGATGTGGTTACACGGTTGTTCCGGAGAGCTTGATCCGGGATGGAGTACAGCTTCGTAAGATGTGGCTGCGTCGTCAGACTACGAAGTTCAATGGTGTTGCATATCCGGTACAGAGAGCAGCGGCTGCCTGTCTCAAGGGCCGCGGCTTAGAGGAGATCCAGGCGAATATTGCATACTATAAGGAAAATGCAAAGATCATTGCCGATACTTTTACAGAATTGAAGTGGCCGTTTACCGGCGGCAAGAACTCCCCGTATATCTGGGTCAAGTGCCCGAACAATATGCCTTCCTGGACATTCTTTGATGAGCTTCTTACCAAGGCGAATGTAATCTGTACTCCAGGTTCCGGTTTTGGTGAGTGCGGTGAAGGATATGTACGTTTTACATCCTTTAACACGCACGATAACACCGTCGAAGCCATGAAGAGGATTCGAGAGATTTTTGGGCAAAATGAATAATTCCAAATCTAGAAATGCAGAGATGAACAAATAATACATGTTTTTTATCGTTTTTTAACCTAACTTTTGCAAGTTGTTGCATGATAACTTGCAAAATGATAATATGCTATCAACGAGATTAGCAATGGTGCTAAGTGTATTCGGGAAGCCGGTATGATGATCGGCAGGAAGTCCCGCATAGGCTGGTGCCACTGCGGTATAGTTCCTCCCCGGAGCACTTCTTGGATCTAAGGAGGAATTGATTGATATGATGCAAAAACAAGGACTTTACTCACCGGAATACGAGCACGACGCGTGTGGTATCGGTTTTGTAGTGAATATTCATGGTAAGAGAACGCATCAGACGGTAAAGGACGGTCTTCGTATCCTGGCGAATCTGGCCCACCGTGGTGGTGAAGGTTCGGACGAGAATACCGGTGATGGTGCAGGTATGCTCCTTCAGATCCCGGACACATTCTTCCGCAAGGTCTGCCGTAAGGAAGGAATCGAACTTCCGGCTCCGGGTGAATATGGTGTAGGTATGGTCTTCCTGCCGAGACAGTCCGATGCAAGAGAAAAGTGCATGCGCGTCATCAGCCAGGCTGTGGAAGAAGAAGGACAAGTGGTTCTGGGCTGGAGAGATACACCGGTCAACGAAGGACTGATCGGAAATACAGCGAAAGAGAACCGTCCATATATCGTTCAGCTTTTCGTCGGCAGAGGACAAGGCACGGATGCCGGTATTTCCTTCGACAGAAAGCTTTATGTGATCCGTAAGAAACTCGAGAAGAAGACCATCGAACTGAAGGAAGATGATCCTCGTTATTTCTATTTTGCAAGTTTCTCAACAAGAACTATCGTATATAAGGGTATGCTGACACCGGAACAGATGGATGCGTTCTATCTGGATCTGAAGGATCTTTCTTTCGATTCGGCACTGGCGCTTGTCCATTCCCGTTACAGCACAAACACATTCCCGAGCTGGGAACGTGCGCATCCATACCGTTACCTGATCCACAATGGTGAGATCAATACTCTGCGCGGAAACATCAATGCTATGTATGCAAGATCCGCATCGATCCAATCCAGTGCTTTTGACAAAGATGATATGGATAAGGTACTGCCGATCATCAACCCGAATGGCAGCGACTCCGCTATGTTCGATAACACACTTGAGTTCCTGACATTGTGCGGAAGAAGCCTGGCAGAAACCGCCATGATGATGGTTCCGGAACCGTGGAGCAAGCATTCCCAGATGGATGAAGACCTGAAGGGCTTCTACGAGTATAACAGTATGTTGATGGAGCCCTGGGATGGTCCGGCAGCACTGGCTTTTACAGATGGTAGAAGTATTGTGGCGACCCTGGATAGAAACGGTCTTCGTCCGGCAAGATACGTGGTGACCAGTGATGGTTATGTCATCCTTTCTTCTGAGGCAGGTGTTCTGCCAATCGCGGAAGACCGTGTGATCTCCAAGAACCGTCTGCGTCCGGGCCGTATGCTTCTGATCGATACGGAAGCAGGTCGTATCATTACCAACGAAGAAATCAAGAAGAAGGTTGCATCTGCTCATCCATACAAGCAGTGGGTAGAGGATAATATGGTGAAGCTTTCTGACCTGGTAGACGATTATAAGGCAGATGCCAAGACATCGGCCAAGGGAGCAAAGAGTAAGTCCGCCAAGGCAGAATCGGCAGTTAAGGAAATCGAAGTACAGCAGAAGATGTTCGGCTATACTTACGAAGATATCCGTAAGATGGTCATTCCGATGGCCAAGGATGGAAATGAAGCCATCGGTGCTATGGGTAACGATAGTCCGATCGCAGTACTTTCCGATAAGCCGCAGCTTCTTTATAACTACTTCAAGCAGCTGTTCGCTCAGGTCACCAACCCGCCGATCGACTGCATCCGCGAGGACATTGTCATCATGGAGCGTATGTATCTCGGAAACGAAGGAAATATTATCGAACCGAAGGCAACGGATGCACGTCATATCGCGCTGCCGTGTCCGATCCTGAAGGACGAAGAACTGGCTGCTGTGAAGAACTGCAAGAGAAAGGGATTTAAATCAGTCGTACTGCCGATCCTTTTCGAGGCGAACGGTGACGGACATACGCTTGAGAAGGCAATGGATGCACTTTGTAAAGCGGCATCGGAAGCCGTAGAGAAGGGCACCAACATTCTTGTTCTCAGCGACCGTGATGCGGATGCGGACAGAAGCCCGATCCCGGCTCTGCTGGCTGTTTCCGGACTGCATCAGCATCTGGTAAGAAAAGGACAACGTCACATGACTTCCATCGTGCTGGAGTCCGGTGAACCTCGTGAAGTTCATCACTTTGCATTGCTTGTCGGTTACGGCGCTTCCGCGATCAACCCGTATATGGCTTATGCGACAATCGCAGATGAGATCGCTCATGGCAGACTGGACAAGGATACGGAAGTGGCGATCGATAACTACATTTCCGCAGCACGTCATGGTATCGTTAAGATCCTGTCTAAGATGGGTATCTCCGCGGTAAAGAGTTACCAAGGCGCCCAGATCTTCGAAGCCCTGGGTATCGGCGAAGATGTGATCGATAAGTATTTCACATCCACAACTTCCCGTATCGGCGGTATTGGTCTGGAAGAGATCGCTAAAGAAGTAGATGCCCGTATGCAGGCAGCCTTTAAGACAGACAGCACACAGCCTGGTCTGGAGACCGGTGGTGTTTACCAGTGGAGAAAAGACGGTGAGTACCATATGTTCAACCCGAACACGATCTACCGTCTTCAGAATGCCGTACGTAAGGGTGACTACAACCTCTTTAAGGAATACAGTAAGGCACTGAACGAAGAGAATACACGCCTTTGCACTATCCGTGGCCTATTGGAATTTGTTCCGGCAAAAGAACCGATCTCTATCTATGAGGTCGAGTCCGTGGAGAGCATCGTGAAGCGATTCAAGACAGGTGCTATGTCCTATGGTTCTATCAGTAAGGAAGCCCATGAGGCACTGGCAATCGCCATGAACCGTCTCGGTGGTAAGAGTAACACCGGTGAAGGTGGTGAGGATCCGGAAAGATACGAACGTCTTTCGAACGGTGATTCAAAGATGAGTGCGATCAAGCAGGTCGCATCCGGTAGATTCGGTGTTACCTCTGATTATCTGGTACATGCCAAGGAGATCCAGATCAAGATGGCGCAAGGTGCAAAGCCGGGTGAAGGTGGTCAGCTGCCGGCCGGTAAGGTGTATCCTTGGATCGCCAAGACCCGTCACTCTACTCCGGGTGTAGGTCTGATCTCTCCGCCGCCGCATCATGATATCTATTCGATCGAGGATCTGGCTGAGCTGATCCATGACTTGAAGAACGCGAACCGCTTTGCAAGAATTAATGTCAAACTGGTTTCTGAAGTGGGTGTCGGTACTATCGCCGCAGGTGTTGCCAAGGCCCGTGCGGATGTGGTCCTGATCTCCGGTTACGATGGAGGTACAGGTGCTGCTCCGAGAACGTCGATCCGTCATGCGGGTCTTCCTTGGGAACTGGGTGTAGCGGAAGCTCACCAGACATTGCTTCTGAATGATCTGCGTTCCCGTATTACAGTAGAAACAGACGGTAAGCTCTTGACAGGTCGTGATGTTGCCATTGCCTGCCTGCTGGGTGCAGAGGAATTCGGTTTCGCAACAGGACCGCTGGTTGCTCTGGGTTGCGCCATGATGCGTGTATGTAACCTGGATACCTGTCCTTTCGGTGTTGCGACACAGAACCCGAAGCTGCGTGCCAAGTTCGAAGGTAAGCCGGAATATGTTGTAAACTTCATGCGTTTCATCGCAGAAGAACTCCGTGAGATCATGGCTCAGCTTGGATTCAGAACCATCGATGAGATGGTCGGCCGTTCGGATATGCTCCGTGTCAACAAGGCCATCAAGTTCTGGAAATCTTCCGGAATCGATCTTTCTGCATTGCTTTATCGTCCGCAGCTGGATTCTACGGTGAAGACACATCATGTCCAGGCTCAGGATCACAAGCTGGAAGATACACTGGATTATAAGGTATTGATCCCACTTTCCGAGCCGGCGATCAACGGTGACCAGAAAGTTGAGCTTTCTCTGGAGATCCATAACACTGACCGTGCCGCCGGTACACAGCTTGGTTCGGCTATCACCCGTGTTCACGGGGACAAGGGTCTGCCGGAAGATTCCATCGACGTACACTTCCGCGGATCTGCAGGACAAAGCTTCGGTGCCTTTATTCCGAAGGGCCTGACACTGCGTCTCGAGGGTGAAGCCAATGACTATCTTGGAAAAGGACTGTCCGGTGGTAAGATCGTGGTCCATAAGGATCAGGAAGCGACATTCCGTTCTGAAGAAAATACCATTATCGGTAACGTGGCACTCTATGGTGCTACATCCGGTACTGCATATATCAGCGGTATTGCAGGTGAACGTTTCTGCGTAAGAAACAGTGGCGCGACTGCCGTCGTAGAAGGCGTCGGTGATCACGGCTGCGAATACATGACAGGTGGCCGTGTTATCGTCCTTGGACCTACGGGCAGAAACTTCGCAGCCGGTATGTCCGGTGGTATCGCTTATGTATACGATGCTAACAGTGATTTCGCAGTCAGATGCAATCAGGAGATGGTAGAGCTGCTGCCGTTGTCTGATCCGGAAGAGATCGAGTTTGTAAGAACACAGATCAGTGCGCATGTACAAAATACCAACAGTACATATGCCGAGCATATCCTGACCAACTTCGATGATCTGATCGGTCGTTTCGTGAAAGTTCTGCCTCATGATTACGCGAAGTTCAACGAGAAACTGGCAGAGGTCAAGAGCCAGGGTTACGACGGTGATGAAGCACTGATGATGGCCTTCGAACTGGCTACCGGAAAAGTAGAAGCTCCGGTCAAGGTAGTGGAAGATGCCAAGCCTGCCACAGTAAAGAAGGCCGCTCCGAAGAAGACTGCAGCCAAGGCGCCGGCAGCTAAGAAGACAGTAAGTACGAAGAAGACGGCAAGTGCCAAGAAGCCTGCTTCCTCAAAGACAGGTAAAGGAGGGAAGAGCAATGGGTAAGAACACCGGATTTCTTGAGTATGAAAGAGCGATCGGCCCGGATCGAGAGATCAAGGATCGTGTACGCGACTACCGTGAAGTACATCAGATCTATCAGAGCGAAGAAGCGGCCAGAACACAGGGCGCACGCTGTATGGACTGTGGTGTCCCGTTCTGTCAGACCGGTATGTTCCTGGGCCGTGGTGCCACCGGTTGTCCGCTTTCCAACCTCATTCCTGAGTTTAATGATCTTCTTTATCAGGGTCACTATGAGGATGCTTACAGAAGACTTCGCAAGACCAACGGATTCCCGGAATTCACGGGTCGTGTCTGTCCGGCACTTTGCGAAGGTGCCTGCACCTGTGGTCATAACTTCGCTTCCACTTCCGTAAGAAACAACGAGTGGTACTTGTCTGAGACTGCATGGAAGACAGGAAACATGAAGCCGAATCCGCCGAAGTCCAGAACCGGAAAGAAGGTAGCGGTCATCGGTTCCGGTCCGTCCGGTCTGTCCTGTGCCGATCAGCTGAATCGTGCCGGTCATACTGTAACGGTATTTGAAAGAGCCGATCGTCCGGGTGGACTTCTGATGTACGGTATTCCGAACATGAAGCTGGATAAACAAGTCATTCTGCGTCGCGTGAAACTGATGGAAGAAGAAGGAATTACTTTCCGTACCGGTGTGGAAGTCGGAAACGATATCACGATCGAAGAGATCCGAAGCAGTTTCGATGCCGTAGTACTTTGCTGCGGTGCGACAAAACCGAGAAACCTTGTGGTGGAAGGAAGAGAACTGAAGGGAATCCACTTCGCAGTTGATTATCTGCGCACCAACACGCAAGCGCTTTTCGCAAAGGATCATTTCGATAAAGCAGGTCCGGCACCGGATCTGGCCATCTCTGCCAAGGGTAAACATGTGGTCATCATCGGCGGTGGTGATACCGGTACAGACTGCTCTGCTACGGCAGTGCGTCAGGGCGCTAAGAGCGTGACACAGCTGGAGATCATGGGACCGCTTCCGGAGACCCGTGCCGAGAACAACCCGTGGCCGGAGTATCCTTTCGTGAAGAAGACAGATTATGGTCAGGAAGAAGTGGCCTATGTCTACGGAGAAGATCCGAGACAATACTTCATGTCCACGGAGAAGTTTATCGGCGATTCCAAAGGAAATGTCAAGAAACTGCAGGTGGTACAGGTTGCCTGGCAGAAAGATGAGAAGACCGGACGTACGGTTCCGGTACCGATCGACGCAACAAGACGCACTATCGATGCGGACCTGGTCATCCTGGCGATGGGCTTCCTGGGACCGGAAGACCTGATCCCTTCCAGACTCTCTCTGGAACGTGATGCCCGAAGCAATGTCAGTGCGGAGTTCGGTAAATTCGCTACCAACGTGCAGGGCGTATTCGCTGCGGGAGATATGAGAAGAGGCCAGTCCCTCGTTGTATGGGCTTTGACCGAAGGCCGCGGCGCGGCAAGAGCGTGCGATAACTATCTTATGAAGGGACATGGTACCTTGTCCTGACAGATTCATGACCACGAAAATATGGTACACTGAATGAAGAATTGAGTGAAAGGTACCGTTTTTCGTGAGCAGGGAATCATCTGAAAAATCCAAAGCAGGGAGTTCTGAAGGCTATAACTACAGTATTGCTTTCATGAAGGTTTTCTTCAGCTTCCTGGTGGTATGTTGTCATTATTGGAGACCGACAGATGCAGATCCTTATCCGGTCGCAGCGATGTTGCGACTGATCGGAGTTGCGGTGCCGGTCTTCATTGTTACGTCCTTTTTCCTGACTTCGAAAATCTATATCGAACAGGATTCTGCAAAAATGAAGAAACGACTCTGGCGCCTGGCTTTCCCGCATGTTGCCTGGGGAATACTGTATTTTGTGGGTTATTATCTGATCGATCTTCTGATCAAGGCCTGCTCCTGGAAGGACGGACTTCGGCTGGACCTGTCCTTTAAGGATCTTCTGTGGCAGCTGGGACTCGGATCTTCGGAGAAGCTCTGTCCGCAGTTGTGGTATCAGTTCGTGATGCTGGTCATGACACTGGTGATCTGGTTACTGTTTAAGATGGGGAAGAAGATCACGCCCTATGTTCTTCTGGGACTTTCGGCGGTGATGCTGTTCCTGCAGTATTCCGGACTGAATTTCAAAGCTTTCGGCGCCATGCGGTACGAGATGCGGTATCCGCTGGGAAGACTATGTGAGATGTTTCCCTTCGTGTGTGTGGGTATATTCCTCGCACTTGGCGTGATGAAGATCCTCAGTAAACAACGGGTCATCACATGTGCGGTTTCTTTGGTCGCGATGGTCATTATCGGTATCTTCAAACTCTTTACGACCATGCCTGAGAGCTTCACCTATGGCGGAATTTTCACCCTGGTATATGGAACACTGACATTTCTGTTTTTCTATACGCTGCCCTTCGAGAAACTGCCGGAGATCCTTCGCATATGCATTCAATTTCTGGCAAAATACAGTTTCGGTATCTACTGTATCCATTTCGGAGTTGGGTACTGCTGGAATGCAGTCCTTTGCCGCAGATTCGGATGGGAAAGCGGTTCGATTATTGAATGTCTGGCTATCTATCTGATCTCATTGATCGTTGCCTTCGGGATAAGCCGGATACCGGGAAAATATTACCGACAACTGGTGGAATAATTCGAGTAGCGAAGAAGGATTCTTATGCTATACTGAATTCTGTGTAGTGATGGGAAAGGAGTAATCAGGGCATTGAAAAAGTTCTTCAGCATGATCAGTATCCTTCTGATATTATGCTTACTTCCCATACCTGTAATGGCCGAAGAAGAGTCGGTCGCGACCCTTATTGCAGTCGGGGATAACCTGTATCACGAGAAAGTTATCAATTCCGGTAAACAGGAAGACGGTTCCTATAACTTCGACGCGGTATATGCCAATGTGAAGGACTATATCGCTGATGCGGATATCAAGGTCATCAACCAGGAAGTGGTATTATCCGGAGATTCCTCGAAATGGGGAGGATTCCCGTCTTTTGCCTGTCCGCTGGAAGTAGGAGAAGCGGTAGTCCGTGCCGGATTCAACGTCGTGACCCATGCGACCAATCACAGCTGGGACCGTGGTAAAGACGGCGCCCTGGAGACGATCTCTTTCTGGAAAAATCAGGATGTACTTCTGACAGGTATGTACGACTGTCAGGAAGATTACGACAATATCGTAGTGGGCGAGTACAACGGAATTCGTGTGGCTTTCCTGAACTATACCTACGGACTGAACGGAAGTGTGCTTCCGAAGGACAGTAAATTCATGGTCAAACTCCTGAATATGGATCTGGTGACGTCTGAGATCGCCCGTGCCCGAGACGTGGCGGATGTCGTCATTGTTTTCCCGCACTGGGGAGAAGAATATAAGAACGATCCTAACGCGGCGCAGAAAACGATGGCCCAGCAGATGGCCGATGCCGGTGCCGACCTGATCATCGGGTGTCATCCACATGTGATCCAGCCACTGGAGAATATCGTCTCAGCTGACGGAAGAAATGTGCCGTGTTTTTATTCTCTGGGCAATTTCGTAGCGAATATGATCCGCGCGGAGAAGTGCGTGGAAGCCATGGCCAAGGTCCGGATCAAGAAGGTAGGCGATAAAGTTACAATCGAATCGGCTCAGGCGGTTCCTATGGTGAACTTTATGGATGTAGCAACGAAGTACTATACCGTCTATATGGCGGATGATTATACAGAAGAGATCGCCAAGCTTCATGCCAACGGAGGGCTGAAGCCCTGGGTGGTGGATGACATATGGGAGAAGACTTTCAAGAATTATGACTGCCGTATGGATTCCGGCCTCATTATGAAAAGAAAATGCTGGAAGTTCATCAAAGTCCTGCTGGAGTGGAATTACTTCCGATAGAACCCGAAAAAATAACGGATCCGTTGAATGAACGGATCCGTCTTTTTTATCTTTTCTTACGAGGGGGTGGCCGCTCAGTCAGTGGTGACCTCGTGCTTGGCATGACGTTCGTTACGGGCCATGAGGTTGTGGTAAAGCTTACCGATACCGCAGGGCCAGCACAGTACCATACCCATTACCGCACCCAGTGTACCCTGTGCGATCTCGTAAGGCAGCTTGATCATGGCGTATTCGAAAGTACTGTATACGAAGGTCTTGCCCAGTGTATAGCCGACCACCATGATCACGGCGCCGACAGCCACACCGATGCCGGAAGCGATTTTCGGGTGCTTTTTCAACGTGTGATGTGCGATCAGAGAAATCACGACCGCCTGCAGTCCATGGGTGACCAGAGAAACAAACATCGGAAGCGGGTAGAAGATCATGTCTCCGATGAAGGCACCGATACCGCCGACTACAAATGCTTCGAAAGGATTGAGCAGGATCGAGGCGAGACAGATGATGACATCGCAAAGATACAGGTGTCCGCCCGGTACCGGGATGCCGAAGGAGGCCATGGCGATGTTCAGGGCCATAAATACGGCGGTAATGGTTATATGGATAGTTGGATTGATCTTGTTTCTGTTCATGTTCGTAAATCCCCTTTACTTGTTACGCTCAGAAGAGTAACATAAAAACTGGATATGCAAAAATAACCAGAATCGGAGAATTTTATATAACCAGATGAAATATACGATTAATAGTGAAAAGAACTCGCCGGCTTACTTACAGCTTTATCATCTCTTCGTGCGCGACATTGTAGAAGGAGTCTATCCATATGGAACCAAGCTCCCGTCCAAGCGTGTGATCGCAGATGAAACCGGGGTCAGTGTGATCACGGTAGAGCATGCCTTAACGCTTTTAAGTGAAGAAGGGTATATACAGTGCAGGCAAAGAAGCGGAAACTATGTGATCTATCGAGGTGAAGACTTTCTCGGCGATCCCGGAGATAAAGAAGAAATCGTGAAAGAAAGCGGGAATCTTCCACAGGATATCGGAGAGTTTCCTTTCTCGGTACTTTCCAAGACCATGCGTAAAGTCTTGCTGGATCATGGCGAGGAGATACTGGTCAAATCTCCGAATCACGGGTGTCAGGAATTAAGGGTCGAGATCTGCCGGTATCTGGCCAGAAGCCGTGGTATCACGATCCATCCTGCTCAGGTCATTGTCGGATCCGGTTCGGAATATCTTTATGGTCTGATCGCCCAGCTTCTGGGTCGAGACAGAAAGCACTTCGCCATTGAAGATCCGTCATATAAGAAGATACGATCGGTATATGAATCTATGGGTGTGAGCTGCGATCTTCTTCCTATGACGTCTGAGGGAATCGCGACGGATGCGCTGGAGAAGACCCGTGCAAGGGTCCTTCATGTGACGCCGTTTAACAGTTTCCCGACCGGTGTAACGGTGGGAATCTCGAAGAAGCACGAATATCTGCGTTGGGCGAGAAAGCAGGATGCCATCCTTATCGAAGATAACTATGACTCTGAACTTACGATCTCCACGAAAGCGGAGGAACCGCTGTTCTCCATGGATCCGGATGTGTCCGTGATCTATCTGAATACCTTCTCGCGGACACTGGCGCCGTCTATGCGTATCGGATACATGATCCTTCCTTCGGATCTGGTGGAACCATTTACCGAGAAACTCGGATTTTATTCTTGTACCGTACCGATCTATGAACAATATGTTCTGGCGGAACTTCTTCGAAGCGGGGATTTCGAACGGCACATAAACCGGATCCGCAGAAGAAGGAGAAAAGAGATGCAGAAGCAGATTCCGGAGTGATTGACAAATCTGGAGTACTTTTCTACAATTTAGAATCATTTTCAGTAAAACTGTACTAACAGGAGTAAATAGTCGTGCGTGATATGAATCATAAAAGACTAAGACGGATCGCAGCTTCCCTGATGGGATTCCTGCTTCTTTTCGTACTCCTGTTTTCCTCATTTTATATCGCCGCGGAATCTCAGCATGAATGTGACGGTGAAGACTGTCATATCTGTTCTGTCCTGGAGCAGTGTGAGAATACTCTTCAGCAGATTGGTACGGCAGGCAACGTCAGAACCGCTGTTTCCGTAGCGGTCTTGCTGCTGGTCTTCGCGGCATGTCTGGTCGTTTTTTCTGTACCGAGAAAGACACTGGTAACAGATAAAGTCCGAATGAACAATTGATATTTCCTCCCGTAATGTGGGTGAGAACGGACGGCCTGACTATAGGTCTGTCCGTCTTTAAGTGCATACTTTTTTACGTATACGTGGAGGTATATCTATGAAGAAAATCAGTGCGTTGATCTGCGCCGGACTTATGCTGGCCGGGACATTGTCGTCCTGTGCAAAGGTGGGTAAGAAAGCCAGTGCAGATTCCAAAAGTCTATCGATCGTAACCACGATCTTTCCGGAATATGATTGGGTCAGAAATATCCTGGGTGACAACCCGGCCCAGGCAGAAGTGACCATGCTTCTGGATAATGGTGTCGACCTGCACAGCTACCAGCCAACAGCACAGGATATCCTGAAGATCTCGACCTGTGACCTGTTTATCTATGTGGGCGGCGAGTCTGATGAATGGGTCGACGGTGTCCTGAATCAGGCTACCAATAAAGATATGATAGTAATCAATCTTCTGGACGTTCTGGGAGAGGACGTGAAGGAAGAAGAAGTGGTAGAGGGCATGCAGGCCGAAGAACATGATCACGACCATGACCATGATGAGAAGGATGATCATGATGAGGGAGAAGACCACGATCACGAACATGAGCACGAAGAGGAAGTAGAATACGATGAACATGTCTGGCTTTCCCTTCGCAATGCGTCCACACTTGTCAATAAATTCACCGAGTCTATCTCCAAGATCGACGCGGCCAATGCGGAAACATATAAGAAGAACGCAGCTGCGTATGTGGAAAAATTAAAAAGCCTGGATGAGGAATTCAAGACAACGGTTTCCCAGGCATCCGTGAAGACCGTGCTTTTCGGTGACCGTTTCCCGTTCCGCTATCTGGTAGATGATTACGGTCTGTCTTATTATGCGGCTTTTGTGGGTTGTTCTGCAGAGTCCGAAGCCAGCTTCGAGACCATTACCTTCCTTTCTCAGAAAGTGGACGAATGTGGTCTTCCGGTAGTGCTGACGATCGAAGGTAAGGACCACAGGATCGCAGAAACCATTGTCAGCAATACAAAGTCCAAGGACCAGAAGATCCTCTCTATGGATTCTATGCAGTCCACAACCGCCGCCGATGTGAAAAACGGCGCGTCCTATCTCTCGGCGATGGAGAAGAATCTGTCTGTTTTGAAAGAAGCTTTGAAATAAAGTAGGAGGCTTGTGATATGGCTTTGCTCACCATTTCGGATCTGTCCCTGGGATATGATTCAAGGGCTATCGTGGAGCATCTCAATTTCACGGTCCACAAAGGAGATTACCTTTGTATCTTGGGAGAGAATGGTTCCGGTAAATCAACATTAATGAAAACGTTACTGAATCTGCAGACGCCTCTGGCCGGACAGATCCTTACCGGTGACGGCCTGAAACGAAACGAGATCGGATATCTGCCGCAACAGACGGCGATCCAGAAAGATTTCCCGGCATCCGTGAGAGAGATCGTGCTCTCCGGATGCCAGGGTCATCGTCGTTTCCATCCCTTCTATGGCAAAAACGACCGTCAGATCTGTGCATCGAATATGGAGAGACTGGGTATCTCGGATCTGGCTGACCGCTGTTATCGGGAACTTTCCGGCGGGCAGCAGCAGCGGGTCCTTCTGGCCCGCGCACTCTGCGCTACCCAGAAAGTGATCTTGCTGGATGAACCGGTATCCGGTCTTGATCCGAAAGTCACTACCGAGATGTACGATGTGATCGAAGAACTGAACCGTGACGGGATCACGGTGATCATGATCTCCCATGATATCCATGCCGCCATGCACTATGCCAGTCATATCCTGCACATCGGATCGAAGATCTTCTTCGGTACGAAGGACGAATATCTGGAAAGCGATGTCGGGAAAGTATTCCTGATGCAAAGAAAGGGCGGTGAAGAATAATGCTGGATAAACTTCTGATGTATCTGCAGTTTCCATTAGTGAGATACGCCCTGATCGTCGGAATACTGATTGCCCTATGCTCCTCGCTTCTGGGCGTGACACTGGTGCTCAAGCGCTTTTCACATATCGGTGACGGACTTTCCCATGTGGCGTTCGGTGCTTTGACGGTAGCATCGGTGTTGAACCTGACAAATGATATGCTTCTGGTGCTTCCGGTTACGATACTTTGCGCGATCCTACTGCTTCGGACCGGGCAGAATACCAAGATCAAGGGAGATGCAGCTGTTGCCATGATCTCCGTAGGTTCGCTTGCTTTCGGATATCTTCTGATGAATATCTTCTCGACTTCGTCGAATCTCTCCGGAGATGTCTGCAGTACGCTTTTCGGTTCCACCTCTATTCTGACATTGACGTTGAAGGAAGTGTGGATCTGCATCCTGCTATCGATCGTTGTGGTGGTCACATTTATCCTTTCCTACAATAAGATCTTTGCGGTGACTTTCGATGAAGATTTTTCTAAAGCATCCGGTGTCCGGGCAGATCGTTTTAATCTTCTGATCGCGGTCATGGTGTCTGTGATCATCGTGCTGGCCATGAATCTGGTGGGCTCACTGCTGATCTCGGCTTTGGTGATCTTTCCGGCACTTTCGGCCATGCGGTTGTTCCGCAGCTTTAAGAAGGTGACGGTCTTTTCGGCTGTGTTCTCCGTGATCAGTGCACTTGCCGGAATGCTGATCTCGATCCTGGGAGGAACACCGGTCGGTTCCACTATCGTTATGGTGGATGTAGTCGTATTTGTTTTCTGCTTCGTAGCCGGTCGTGTGAAGGGAGGTTTACACACATGAGAAAAGAATTATCTTTAGTACTGATCCTTGCTTTGGCTTTCTCGTTATGCGGATGCGGACAGAATGCCCCGAAATCGAAAAGGGCAGGTAACGGGCCTACAGGTGTCAATGATGTGCTTTCTTCGGCCATGTCAGCCACAACTGAGAACACGACTTCGGAAACCACCACAGCTGTCTCGACTTCTGAGTCTCTATCTGTGACGAAGGAGACTTCTGCTTCGAAAGACGGAATTGACCTGGATCTTTCTATTCTCTCTTCCACAGCAGTCTATGCTGAAGTCTACGGCATGGTTCTGGAGCCGGAAGAATATGTGGGAAAGACCATCAAGATGAAGGGTGCTTTTGACGTGTACCATGATGAGACAACTGACATTTACTACTTTGCCTGCGTGATTCAAGATGCGACGGCATGCTGTTCTTCGGGAATCGAATTCGTTCTTCAAGGGGAACATGTTTATCCGGATGACTATCCCAAGGTTGGAGAAGAGGTAAACGTGATCGGAGTTTTTGAAACCTATAAAGAAGGAAACACCACGTATTGTCGTCTTAAGGATGCCCGACTCGTGTGATTTCGGGTATAGTTTCTCGTAGGAATACCTATACCGTCCGTGTATGGAGTATCTGTTCCGTTAGTGTTATTATCAAGAAAAGATTCGGGGAGGATTTCCTATGGTACATGCGATTTTAACGATTGATGATATAGCTTCTAAAAATACACGGGCGATCGTGGATTATCTCAATGATAAGGGCATACAGGCACTGATGTTTGGCTGGGGACAGAGAGTGGAAGAGAACTACGATAACGCCATTTATGCGCTTCAGCATGGCATGATCGTGGGTAACCACAGTTATTCGCATCCTTTCTTTTCCAAGCTTACGTTGGAGGAAGCAATCGGGGAGATCGAGAAAATGGAGGGAATCCTGAATCAGCTTTATAAAGATGCCGGTGTCGAAAGAAAGTATTGTCCGTTCCGTTTTCCGTATGGTGATCGGGGAGGCGAGAACCAGGAAGCGCTGCAGAAGTACTTCCGTGAGAACGGTTTTGATAAATTGAAAGATACCCAGATCCCTTATTTCTGGTGGAAGCATTATGGCCTGGATCAGGCCATCGAAACAATGTGGACATTCGATTTCCAGGAATACTGTATACGACCGGGAAGTGATTTTACTAAAGAGAGCGTTTTTGAGAAAATGCGCGCGACCCAGCTGGAACATGATGCGGTGCTTTATGAAGAGAATGCCAGTCATATCCTGCTGATCCATGCCCATGATGAAACAGAAGAAATGGTTCCCGGATACTTCCCGCTGTTTATGGACGATCTGGTCAAGAATGGTGTTATCTTCGATGCGCCGGAGTTCATCCGTTTATAACCCGGCAGGCATGTCAAGACATAATAGATGCTCTTGTAGAGGAATAAGGATCCTCTAATTCGGTGTCAAAGATTATTGTTAACCCCCTTTGGTCTGGTATAATATTTCTAACGATCTGATCGGGGGTGTGTATTTATGTTTGAGAAACCGAAGGTGAAGCTGACCGAGAGAGAACGTCAGTACCAGATTGCTTTAAGAGAAAATGCTGCTGTTCTTGGAAAAAGATTCATGGTTATGTTTATCATCTCTATGGTTTCCGTGGGCCTGTCTGTTATTACGATCTTGAATGCGTATGTTTTCAGTAATCCGCAGATAGTCTTTTCATTTGGTGCTATTGATTTGGTCCTGTCCATAGCCTATGTAGTTATGCTTTTTTCTATCGGAAAGTATAATGAGAATTTCACACACGCGGGTGTCGCTTATATTCTGGCACAGATAGCCAGCGTGGTTAAATCCCTGATACTTACACAGGTGGGTACGCTGTTTTCTCTTATGGCCAGCGCGTTGAGCATTGCTTATATAATTAAGTTATGTACAGGCATGGAGGATTGTTTCAACCAGGTAGATGCATATCTTGCCGAAACATGGGTTTCTTTTAAGAAAGCATTTCTCATTATTACGATCGCATCTATTGCCTGCGTGCTCCTGGTGTTCGTTCCGATCCTTTCTTTTCTTGCTGTGATCGGCGCCTTATTCTGCTCGATCGCTGCTATTGTTATTGCTGTCTGGCAGTTTATCCTTTTATATCGTTCGTCCAAGACCATGACAGATTTCAGTAAGACAACTGTGGAGTGACTGCGAGGTGGAGCTTTTAGATTCAGGTATTTGTGTTTTATGTGATTATAGAATAAGAGAGTTTTGAATAAGAGAAATTTGAATAGAAGAGAGGTTAAATTATGTATCCGAATTATCAAGAGGACGAAGTAGATCGCTACTTCAGAGAACAAGAAGAGAAGGCGTTTAAGAAGAACGTTCCGGAAGAACCGGAAGAGTCAGATGAATACATCGATTATGAGACTCCGCAAGAGAAGATGCGCAGACAGATCGAGCATGAAGAGCGCGTAGCCAAATGCAAAGATTTGTCCTCGAAGTTCATGTGGTTGTTTATGATCCTGATCGCCGGCATTGTATTGAGAACGATTTCAATAGGTCTTTCTGTCTTTGGTCTCTTTCATTATAGTTTCCTAGAGAGTACCTCTGTTATAGTCAACATAATCGCAATCGTTAACGCGGTGAGTGCTGTAGTATTCGGTGTGATTCTGATCCAGCTTGGTAAGTATTCCGAGGATTTCAAGAAAGCGGGCATTTTCTATATTCTCAGCGGAGTATGTGATTCGTTAAATAGTGCAACCAGCGGTATGCTGGCCTTTACATTTGGCATCCTCGCTGCTGTTTTATCCGTCCTTTATATGTTGCGCTTTGCAACAGCAATGAGTGCGAGCTTCGATAATGTGGCTTCTTATATGGCGATCACCTGGGAGAGCTTCAAAAAGGCATACACATATGTATATGCAGCAATCGCGATCTGTACACTAGCAGGTTTTGTGCCGGTAATCGGTCTGATTGCATCAGTTTTCCTTATCCTTCTTGAACTGGCGGTTATTGGCCTTTCCATCTGGCAGCTCGTGTTGATCTTCCGTTCTTCACGGGTTATGAAGCAATATTCTGAAGCGATTTTTGCCGGCTGATCCGATACTTCTACTTAAAGAGAGGTCATAAAAATGGCAGGTAGTACCCATTCCGGCAGTCACCATTCGGGCGGCGGTTTTCACGGCAGTTCCGGCAGCTCCGGCGGAAGTGTGTTCCACCATACTGCCCATGGTGGTTATGCCTCGGATGACGGTCTGTATGGCTTTTTTACGTTCTTACTTCGTAGGATGAGTACGTATGTCACAATCACGCTGTTTTATACTTTAGTCGTTGTGGGTGTACCGGGCTTGAATATGATAAATGTCACCTTTTTCCTTATTGCGATCGTGCTCTTTATACTTGCGATCAGAGGAACAGGGGACAGTGACAGTCTATGGCAATTACGTAAGGGTAAGCCGTTGGAGGGACTCGCTGCGGTTTGCCGCAAGACAACAGGGAAAAAGCCTTCCGAGGCAAGAGGAAATGATGACACATGGGTGGGCGATCGTGGTGCCTTCACTATCTCGTTCTGTTATAAGGGAACGAGGGAAAACAATATACGGAGGGTTCGAGAAGAGATGCAGAGAACACCTGCGATACTCTGGATCACACCTGTGCTCTGGGTGATCATTTCCGTTGTATGTTTTATTGTGAATTTCTTCTTCTACGAGGCCGTGATCCCAACCTTCGAGAATATGATCCTGTCGGATACAGCCTTCGGGTTCATAGATGAACTGGTTTTCTATACACCATCTTTGATCGCGCTTCTTTCTTCGATCACCTGCTTTATTTTACGCAAGATCAAGGACAGTGTGCTCTATAACTGCGCGGAAATGATCGTGGTTATAAAAGAGGCAGAAGAGAGGAACCGTAAGATGCAAAAAAATAGCAAACACGCCCTTAAGAGTACCACCAATGATACGAATTGACAGATCATTAGAATATGATTACTATTGTTCCATCAACACAGTAGGTAAATGAAGAACGGCTCCTTGCATTGCTTAGTTACAACCTAACTATGACACTTGTTTTGTAACACAGAGGGTACATAATGCATACGGTTTTATTGACAGATGGTGAGTTTACCGGAATGATACACGCTCTTCGCGAATGCGGAGATGTGAGGATCATCGGTATTGTGTTTTCAGAGTACGCTGCGCATAGTGCTCTTCTTGATGCCTATTATGTCGCGCCAAAGTGGGATGACCCCGGTTATTGTGATTTTTTAGTTGATATCATCCGCAAGGAAAAGGTAGATCTGGTGTTTCCGGTCGTGACAAAGAGCCTGGAGTTTTTGGCGTCAGTTGCAGATACGATCAAAGAGCAGACCGGTGCCATGGTCGTTACATCAGAAGTGGAATTGATCCGGATCGCCAATAACAAGGGCGAGCTGCTGGATCGACTTGAATCAGAAGAGTCCGTAGCAGATCATATCTGCTTACACCGTGTGGTGAAGAATATATCTGAACTGCTGGATGCGATTCGTTTCTTCGAGGAAAAGGGTTCTGCCTGTATCATGAAACCTGTCTGCGGAGAGAATAAAGATGGTTTCCTGAAGATTGTAAAAGAAGATGAGTATCAGGTCGCTTTCTTAGAAGGAAAGGCATCCCGGCTTACGACGGTATCGATTCTGAACACCTTGGCCGCTAGCCTCGATTTCTCGGTCCCGATGCTGGTTATGCCTTATCTGCCGGGACAAGAATGGGACGTGGATATCCTGGCGGACCAGGGTAGGATTCTGTCCTGCACGATCAGGAAAAACCATGAAATGTTCGACGGACTTTCCGCTTGTACCGAAACATCTGATAATCCGGAGTTGTTCCGGATCTGTGAGATTATCCTTCGCATTTTGCCGCTTTCTTATATCTTCTGCATGAGCTTCAAAGAAGATGCGGATGGCCGTCCCATGCTTCTGGAGATCAATCCGCGTGCCATGGGCAGTATTTATGTTTCCAATCTGGCGGGAAACAGCCTGATTTCTGCGTTCTTCCGTTATCTTGAAGAACCGGAATCACATTCATCCGCGCCGAAGATCACGCCGCCAGGAACGATCGCGTCTTTATACTTCGAGGTGATGAAGGTCAGAGGAGAGAATACCTCTGATTCAGGTCGAAGCGGGAAGATATCTGATGCGACTTCCCCGGCTATAGCGTCATCCGATCCCATTGAGTGGGAGCCCTTCTCCGCGGATCTTCGGGAAAAGTACTATCACTATTACAATATGACTGACACGAAGATCACCGATCTGACCTTCCATTGCCGGTTTGCCTGGGACGTGGTTTTTGCCATTGAATACGCGATACTTGAAGATTGTCTGGTTCAGATATCAGGCGGAGGAGGATATACTTCACCTTTTATGCTGATGCCTCTCGGAGAACTGGATGCGGGAAAACTGGAACGGATCATCACACGGGTTCGCCCTGTTTTTCAGGAAAGAAACTGGCCTTTCCGTATCTGTACCATTGATGAGAAGTATAAGGATCTGTTTTGTAGTCTGCCGTTCCCGGTACAAAGATGCTATTTCGATAGGGATTCCTCCGATTATCTCTATGATGCCGATTCTTTGCGAAGCCTGGCAGGAAAGAAATACGCGAAGAAACGCAATCACCTCAGGCACTTCATGGAGACCTATCCTGAGCATGAATTTATCTTTATGGAACGATCGCTGTTTCCGGAGTGCCTGGAAGTGGTTCGAGAATGGGCACGCCAGAAGGCGGTAGATGTTCACGACAGTGCAGACAGTGACTACCTTATGATCAAGCGGATCTTCCAAGATTGGGAACAGCTTGATCTTCGAGGCGGGGCGATCCGTATCGGCGGTAAAATCGTCGGCTTTTCTATCGGGAGCATCGGACATCCGGATACAGCCTACATTCATTTTGAAAAGGCGGATACGGAGTACGATGGCCTCTATGTTGCACTTTGCAAGTATATCGCGACAAGTGTTTTTCCGGAGGTAAGATATATTAATCGGGAAGACGACCTGGGAATTCCCGGGCTTCGCCAATCTAAACAGTCTTATCAGCCGATCGCCATGATAGACAAATATACGCTCGTTTTTTCATGATGATAGTATTCCGGTGATAGTTGAAGAGAAGATGTAAACCCGGGTGTTACCCATTATGTGATAGACAATGAAAGCAGTTCGGAAGATAACGGGCTGCTTTTCTGTTATAATCTTTTCTGGGAAAAGAACTTTACGAAACGGAGGCTTGTCAGCGGCGATGAAAAATCCATTGGTCAAAACTTTAAAGACCGTGAATTTTATGGCCGGTAAGGCGAGTTCAGTCGCGGAGATCAAGCGTCATCGGAAATATGCCGATCTGGCGGGAAGTCTTGCAACGCCCAAAGGCGTTGTGAAGCGTAGAAGATTCAGTCTCGACAGCATTCGTTGCGAGGAGTTCAGTCCGACTTCCTCTTATAGTCCCGATTATGTGATTCTTTACTGCCACGGCGGCGGTTATATCAGTGGCGGACTTGACTACGCGAGAAATCTCTCCGTGAAGCTTGCCAAGGCAACAGGTTTTAAAGTCTATTCTTTCGATTATCGGTTGGCACCGGAGCATCCTTATCCGGCGGCAGCTGAGGATGTGGACGCTGTGTGGACCTATATTATGGAAAATGTAGCAGAGGCAGATCATGTGATCCTTGCCGGTGATTCGGCGGGCGGTAACATGGCCCTTTGCCTGACCCAGAGACTGATCGCTGAAGGAAAGCCTGTGCCACGGGAGCTTCTGTTATTCAGCCCGTGGACGGATATGACAGGAACATCCGCGTCTTATGAAACCAATAGTGATGTAGATCCGATTCTTTCGAAGGAGTTCGTGATGAATGCCGCCAGGTCATATATAGGAGACAAGGATCCGACTGATGCGGCCTTCAGCCCGTTGTTCGGAAGTTTTGAGCACTTTCCGCCGGTTTACATCATGGCCGGCAGAAACGGGATCCTGCTGGATGACAGTATCAGACTTAAGGAGAAGATAGATCTGGCAGGAGGAAAGGCTGAACTGGATATTGAAGAGAAAGGATGGCATGTGTACCAGTTGATGCCCGGTTCCATGGCTCGTAATGCGATGAAACGACTTGCAGCGCACGTGTCGAATGAGATATATGGCGAGCGCTAACTGGTACAGAATTGACAACGTTTCGAAAGTCTTTCTGGCTACCGTCGGGAAGCGGGATACCCGGTCCTTTCGTCTCAGCTGCACGTTGAAAGAGGAGGTGGATCCGGAACTGCTGCAACAGGCAGTAATTTCTGCGATCGAAGACCGTCCACAGGTGCAGGTGAGAATTCGTCGGGGAATTTTCTGGCATTACATGGAGGATACCGATCTCTTGCCTGTAGTGAAGAAGGAAGAGGATCGGATCTGTCCGCTTCTTTATGTTCCGTCAAAGACTATGCTTCACTATCAGGTTACTTATTTCGGGAATCGGATCAATCTGGATATTTCGCATGTTCTGGCAGATGGTACAGGAGCCATGGAGTTCCTCAATATCATCGTGCTTGATTATTTAAGGAGAAAACATCCCGGCGAGTACGAGGACGTTACCATTCATTCCGGCGCCTCCGAGGGAGACCTTAGCCAGGATAGTTACCGCCAGTTCTTCGGGAGTAAGAATCTCACTCATGGACCGGCGCGCAAGAAGGCATTTCACATGGGCGGATTGAAACTTCCTTACCATCAGCTACAGTTTTTTCAGATCCGTCTGGCGACGTCTCAGATTCTTCCCAGGGCAAAAGAACTGAAGGTTTCATTGACGAGTTACCTGGGTGCGCTCTGGATGCTGGCGATCCGTGAGGAGATGCCACCTCGGAAATCGCATCTTCCGGTGACGATATCTCTGCCAGTTAATCTACGGAATTACTATCCTTCCAAGACTGCTCGTAACTTTTTCAACAGCGTGAATGTGACGCATGTTTTTGACCGCGAGATCTCGCTGGAAGAGCTGGCTGCGGAATTTGACGCGTCACTTAAGAGTCAGTTAACGGAAGAAAACGTGAAAAAGCAGATGGATAATTTCGAGACCATGGAGTATGTGGCGCCGGTCAGGGTGGTGCCGTTATTTATCAAGCAGTTGGTAGTACGCCACTTTACGAAAAAGTCGAACATGAAGGTTTCTATGACTTTTTCTAATATGGGCGTACAGAAGCCTCCGCAGTCACTTGGAGAGAGGATCGAGAATTACAGCGGCTTTTGCAGTACCAACACGATCTTCTCCACAATGTTCGGATATGGAGAGAATCTGACTCTCGGGGTGTCCTCGGCATATATGAATACCGGTATCGTGAAAAATTTCGTGAGGTTCCTCTCTGCGTCCGGAGCAGACATCACCGTATGTGCGACGGAGGTGATCAAATGAGACGCTGCCCTTATTGCAATGTCGGAATCGAAGGGGATCTTGTGAAATGCCCGCTTTGCCAGAGCAAACTGACAGGGACAGGTGAGGCCCCATGCTATCCGAAATTTGAGGCGCAGAAGAAGCGTTCTCTATTTTATAAGATCCAGCTGTTCCTTGTATGGGGATTCCTGATCGCGGGAATCGGTCTCGATTTTATGGTCGGACTTCGGTTGCCGGGTTATCCGGATCTGCACTGGAGTCTGCTTCTGGCCATGTGGATTATGGGGATCGAGTTCGGGATCATGCGGCAGTTTAAGCCTGACACAGGATCGGCAGGCAAGGTGACCATGATGGTGCTGACTACCATAGCAATGTGGTGTGTTACCGCGTACTTCCTTGGTTTTATGAAGATTACGATCGATCTTGTGGTTCCGAGTGCACTGGCAGCGACGATCGTTGCGAATTTCGTCCTGGCGCTGATAGATAAAAACGGCAATACGATGTCTTACCTTCTTACAGGACTTTTTATGGGTGTTGTGCCAAGTGTCATCATTTTCCTGGTGAGTGCGGAAATGCCTCTGGCCTGGGCTGTCTGCCTGATGGTCAGTGTCATTCTTTTCGCAGGCGCCGTCATATTCCGCGGGAGAGCCGTGGCAGAAGAATTTCGAAGAAGATTTCACTTTTGAATCTTTTTTTGTAACCTTTTGGGTATGAATTTCTACTTACAGGGAAAGAGATGATAGAAGGTGAAAAAAGCAATGAACGATTCAAACATTATCAACCTGTATTTAAACAGAGATGAGGATGCGATCAGTGAGACCATTAAATGCTATAATGGTCGGCTTCTTCGGTTCGCGACGCGTTTTCTTTCCGATCAAAGAGACGCTGAGGAATGTGTGAACGATGCCTATGCGCGCGCCTGGAACACGATCCCGCCGACTCGTCCCGAAAACCTTTTTGCGTATCTGGCTGTGTTATGCCGGAATTCTGCGCTGGATGTTATTAAGAAGAACACCGCGCAGAAGCGGTCAGTACAGCTGGTGGAACTGACTTCGGAGATGAATGAATGTATTCCCGATCAAAACAGTCTGTCCGATGACAGAACGGAAGAACTGGGAGAGTGTATCAACGAATATCTCGGTACGCTTCCTCGTGAAAAGCGATTAGTCTTTGTTGGACGTTACTGGTACAACGAGTCGATCTCAGACATTGCAAAGAAGACCGGCTTTTCCCAGAGTAAAGTCAAGACGATGCTGCACCGAATGAGAGAAGAATTAAGAGAGTTTATTGAAAGAAAGGAAAGAGAACTATGAACGAGCAGGAATATATGAACATCACCAGTAGAATCGACGAGCGTTTCGTAAACGAGTACAAAGAAATCGCAGTAAATCGTACTATCCGACTTCGGAAAAAGATCAGAATGGCAGTTGCTGTGGCCGCGTCTGTTGCTGTTTTGGTCCCTGCCACGGTATTTGCGGCCAAAAGACTTACTCACCGCGATAAAGTAAGCATCTTCTACGGTGAAAAAGGTGCGCAGATGATCGAAGAAAATCTGTCGGAGAGCGGATTTACAGTAGAGAACGGGAAGATCCGACTGACTGTTGACTCGCAGATGTGCGACGGCAATTTCACAGAGGTCATCTATACGCTGACTGCACTGACAGAAGATGCAAAGGAGCACATACACAATCTACAAATTTATCCTAAACGCATATACCTGGATAACGGTGAGTGGATATGCCCAGGTGGAGGATCCGGTTCGACTTATGGAGATGCAAAGACTGACAATGAGGTTACCTGGAGCTTCTCATATGTTGTGAATGAGCCTTACATTGATAAATCCCGCCCGACAAGAATTCAGTTCCTTGAACATGTCATGGGTGAATTAAATGAATATGGTAGTTATACAACGATTGATGACTATACATATTACGAGGGGATCTACTTTGATCTGCTTTCCGAACCGAATGTTCCGACCAAAACTCTCTATTCACCAGATGGAGCAGAAATTACCTTATCACCCTACGGTGTAAGTCAACTGGATGAAAACTCTGCAAAACCGGGAAGCTCTTCACAATTACGAAACTTTGCTGTCTTATCAACCAACGGTGAACGGATCAAGCTCTTATCGGAAAAAGAAACGGGCGGAATATCTTCTAACGGCGGCATCAGTGTTACGACATATGGTGATACAACCTACGTAGTTACGGGAGATATCGCAAGCGGTTATTTCACTTTCCGGTTTGGCACCGCATTTAACGTAGAAAATATACGTGGTGTGGAGATCAACGGCGTGGAGTATCTGGAGGAACGTTCTTGACAAAGATAAGAAGACGATCTGTTACAACAGGGTAACGACGATGATTAATGAGAGATCTTATTTCTAAGATATTTCACTATAAAATGAGAGGACCTGGAAAAGGATATTTTTCCGGGTCCTCTTTTCTTCGGAGAGATAAGTGGTAAAATATCCCATGTTGCTTCCGGATGTCAATTTGAGAGGTGCTGGAATTAGAGGAGTTTTGAATGATTCGAGTTTTGTTTATATGCCATGGCAGCATACATAAAATTTTGTAAGAATGCCCGTATTTCAGTGCTTCGGGCATCTGGGAAATCAATTTGACACCTTGTTGGCACCAAATTTAGAGAAAACCGTATGAAAACAGTCCAGAGATTATCCGGGCTGTTTTTATTTTGCCTATTGACTTGGAGTTAACTCCAAGTTGTATGATAGAACCATCAGCTGATGATTATTGTGATTGGAGGTGCTATCTATGACCATCAAGGAAGTCTGCGAGAAGTACGATATTACTGCCGATACTCTCCGCTACTATGAACGTGTTGGCGTGATTCCGGCAGTGACAAGAACTGCCGGTGGTATCAGAGATTATCAGGAAGAGGATATCGCCTGGGTGGAAAATGCCATATGTTTTCGAGATGCCGGTATGCCGGTCGAAATGCTTATCGAATATGTAAAGCTTTTCCAGGAGGGCGATTCTACTATCGATGCCCGTACCAATCTTCTCAAGGAAGCACGCGAAACGATAATCGAAGCAAAGAAGAAATACGACATTGTACTCGAGAAACTTGACTATAAGATCCGTCGATACGAGATTGCACAGAAGACCGGAGTCCTGACCTGGGACGATCGCAAGGAGGATTAAAACATGTTAGGAAACTTTTGTTATAAGAACGCGACAAAACTCTATTTTGGTGATGACTCACTTAAATACCTGAACGAGGAACTTCCGAAGTATGGAAAGAATGTCCAACTTATCTATGGAGGCGGTTCGATCAAGAAGAACGGTATCTATGATCAGGTTATTGAGATCCTTCAGGCAAATGGCAAGAATATAGTTGAGGATGCGGGTGTTATGCCGAATCCGACTGTCGAAAAGCTCTACGACGGTATCCGGATCGCGCGTGAGAATAACGTTGATTTTCTTCTGGCTGTAGGTGGCGGTTCCTGCTGTGACTACGCAAAAGCTGTTTCTGTTTCCGTGAACTGTGACGAAGATCCATGGGATAAGTACTATATCCGATTTGAAGAGCCTTCCTGCGAGATCGTTCCGGTGGGATGTATCCTTACCATGGCCGGTACCGGTTCGGAAATGAATGCGGGATCCGTCATCACGAATCATGAGCAGAAACTGAAGATCGGACATGTTTTCGGCGAAGAAGTCATGCCGAAATTCTCGATCCTCAACCCGAGATTTACATTCTCTCTTCCGAAAAAACAGATGGTGGCGGGCATTTACGATATCTTCAATCACATCTGCGAACAATACTTTTCGGGCGAAGATGATAATACCAGTGATTACCTGGCAGAAGCGCTGATGAAGTCTGTTATACATAGTTCTCTGATCGCTATTGAGAATCCTGAGGATTACGAGGCGAGATCGAACATCATGTGGACGGCCACATGGGCGCTGAATACGCTGATATCCAGAGGGAAAAGCACTGACTGGATGGTGCATATGCTCGGTCAGGCGGCGGGCGCGTACACTGACGCGACCCATGGTATGACGCTTTCTGCTGTATCTCTTCCGTATTATCGATACATCATGCTGTACGGGCTCAAGAAGTTTGTCCGCTTTGCGAAAGAAGTCTGGGATGTTTCTTCTGAAGGAAAGACCGAGGAACAGGTTGCAGAGGATGGACTTGCGGCCATGGAGAACTGGATGAAGAAGATTGGTGTTGCCATGAGTCTTTCCGAACTCGGAGCAACGGAAGACATGATCGACGGTATTACGGAAGCTACGCTGATCCTTGAAGGCGGCTACAAGATTCTAACTAAAGATGAAGTGAAGGAAATCTTAAGAAAGAGCTTGTGAGAGGATGGATCTGATCGTATGAAAAAAGCACTTGCTATCTTAATGAGTGTTTTTCTGCTGATGGGAATTACTGCCTGCGGTAGTTCCGGTGGCTCAGATACTTCGGTAGAGAGTAAGGAAACTACTAAAACTGAAGTAACAGAATCTACTAAAGCTGAAGTAACTGAATCTACGGAAAAAGTATCTGAATCGGAGCTTCCGTCGTCTGCGGAAACAGAAGCTTCCTCGGAAATGAGCGAATCGATGAGGAGAGAAATGGTATTAACGATCGATGGAACTGAAGTCCCTGTCACTTGGGAGAATAATGATTCTGTAAAGGAACTTGCAGAGCTTGCAAGTGGAAACCTCACCATTGAGATGTCGATGTATGGCGGTTTTGAACAGGTAGGACCTATCGGGCAGAGCATTACAAAAGATGATGCGCAGACAACTACATCTGCGGGGGACATTGTCCTTTATTCGGGCAACCAGTTGGTAGTTTTTTACGGATCGAATTCCTGGTCATATACTAGACTCGGAAAGATTAATCTGTCCGAGGAAGAAATGACCAAACTATTAGGTGACCACGATGTTACCATTACGATCAGCGTGAAATAAGGTAATCTTTGAAAGACTCTATTATGACGCGGTGCGGATCAGTTTATCCGTGCCGCGTTTCCATATACCGCTCAGATAGAATGTCCAGGTGATGAGGAAGCCCATGCCGAAACCGAAGATTCCGTTCCACCAGATGACGGTGTGGCCGAGGAAGGAACTGTAACGCAAAAGGTATACGATAACTACGCGTGTTCCGAGTGCCGCGCAGGCAACCACCATGGGAAAAGCACTGTGTCCTGCGCCCTGGAAGACGCCGAACAGGGGAATATAGATCGACAGAACGACATTTATCAAGGCCACGGCGCGTAGATGGGAAAGACAATATACAGCGGCCTGATCACTAAGGTCGAACAGCGTGATGATCTGGCCTGCAAAGATCCATACCAGTCCGGAGATGATAAGCGTCATGAGAAGAGAGATCACGACCGTCTGTATTACACCGTCTCGGACACGGTGGATCTTGCCGGCACCGATATTCTGTCCGGTATATGTCGCCATTGTCGTCTGGAAGGCATTACATGGGAGATTCAGGTACATCTCGATTCTCTGACCGACAGTAAAGGAAGCGGTCATCGTAGGACCGAATTCGTTTACGGCTCTCTGAATAAAGCTCAGACCGAAAGAGACCACGATCAGCTGAAGGGAAATAGGAAGCCCGACCTTTACGGTCTTTCCGACTTCTTTCGAAATCCACTTATAATCCTTTGTGCCGAAACGCAAGATCGGATACTTCCATCTCATGTAAAGATACGCTGCAAAAAACGAAGCCATCTGGGAGATATCCGTCGCGATCGCTGCTCCGGCCACACCCCAGTGAAATACAGCTACGAAGAGAAGGTCAAGTCCGATATTCATGACCGAAGATATCAGAAGGAAATACAGAGTTGCGGCACTGTCGCCGACAGCGCGAAGTATTGCCGAGAAGATATTATACCCGTACTGGAAGATCAGTCCGAGCGCATAGATGCGGAAGTAAAGCAGCGTCATATCCAGAAGCTTATCGTCGACGCTGAGCATATATTTGAATGCGGGAAAAGCAACGGCCACGCCGGCGATAGCTGCGATCACACCGAGTATCATGAGAAAGAGGATGCCTGTAGAAGCATTGCTTCGGACTTTCTTTTGATCACCCGCGCCATAGTATTGGGCAACGACGACACCGTTTCCTGCTGAAAAACCGATGGCGATCGCAAGGAAAAGAAATGCGAAACTTCCCGTGGTGCCGACTGCCGAGAGGGCGTCCTCTCCGGCGAAGTTGCCGACCACGACTGCATCAACGGTGTTATAGAGTTGCTGAAGAAGAGACCCTGCCAGTACAGGCATCGAGAAGCGCAGAATATGCTTCCAGGGGGTTCCCTCTGTCATCGTTCTTCTTTCCATGTGCCGATCTCCTTTGAAATGACTGCATCATTATAGCATCATTTTATCCTTGTAAGAAGAATGGTTCCCTAAGTCTGAACACGAGGATGATTATTAAGACTACACTTATTGCATTATTGATGGTTGAACCGTTAATGTCGGTTACCTACACTTGAATTAAGAAAGTATGGAGGTGATCGACATGAAGGAGAACAGGAATAATGTACTTATGCTTCAATCAGAAAGTTATTCTGAATTAGTCCGAAAACTCTGTCTTCCTGCCGTCCTGATCATGCTTGTGACGGTAGCATATAATCTGGCTGATATTTTCTTTATAGGACGAAGTGGTGATCCGAATATGATAGCAGCTGTGACGCTTGCATCGCCTCTGTTTACGATCCTTTCGGGATTGGGCGTTCTTATGGGAAATGGTGGATGCACGGCTATGTCTCTTTCTCTCGGGCAGCGTGATTACGAAACAATAAAGAAAACCAGTGCTTTTTGTATATGGTCATGTCTGTTTATAGGCATTCTCTTTTCAGTTACAGTTATTCTGTTTATGGATCCGATATGCGGATTATTAGGAGCGACTCCCGAAACTAAGCAGTTTACTATGGAATACCTGCGGATCGTTGCGATAGGTGCACCGTTTATCATGTTCACCAATGTTGTTCCGGCATTGATCCGGCGGATGGATCCACGAGCGCTTCGCTGATGGGAACGTTGATCGGTACCGGAATAAATATGATCCTGGATCCGATAATGATCCTTGGTCTGGATATGGGTGTGACAGGAGCAGCTATTGCGACTGTATTAGGAAACATAGTCGGTTCGATCTTCTATATCCGTTTTTTGAGGACCAAGGGAAAGATGTACTCTATGTCACTTCGAAATGTCTCATTTCGTAAAGATATCGTATTGAAGGTAATATCATTAGGGTTACCGTTATCCTGTGTCACTATACTGATGAGTGTGTCTTCTGCTTTGGCCAATAATCTTATGATTGATTACGGAGCAGTCGCGGTAGCCGGTCAAAGCATCGCCGGTAAAATCGGGATGGTGATCTCTATGGTCGTTATGGGTATTTGTATTGGTATGCAGCCTGCAATTTCTTATAATTTCAGTGCGAATAATCGAGAACGGCTGATAGAAATACTGAAAAAAACAACGGTTCTGGCAATTGTGACCGGGGCGATTTTATCTATCGTATGTCTGATCTTCAGAGATCGTCTTTTACTGGCATTCTTCAATAATGACGAGGTTCTTTCCATCGGCCGTGTCTGCCTTCTGGCTACGATTATTGAAGGTCCTGTATTTGCTTTGTATCAGATGTGTGCATCTTACCTTCAAGCAACGGGAAAGGCTGTTTGGGCAGTAATCGCCTCAGTGCTGAATAAGGGCTTACTTTACATTCCCATCTTGTATCTTCTTAGTGTTACACTAGATATGTACGGTATCATCTTTGCTATGCTTGTGACTACGATCCTTTCGGCGGTTTTGACATGGGCGTTCTCACGTATTGATTTTAAAAAGGTACTTGCAAAATGAATAAGGAAAAAAATGAACGATATCGGGAAACTGATCAAAAAATTATATCGTATGTGCTTCAGGAAATGCAGACACGTCCGGTTAATGAAATCACGGTAACAGACGTGTGTAAATCATTACATCTGAACAGATCGTCTTTTTATCTTCACTATTCAGATGTGTATGCTGTTGCAGATGCTATTTTTTCCAAAGAGATGAAAGAACTCGGGGACTCTTTCAATAGAGTAGGGGAAACCGGAACGAAATTCGATCCGATGGATTATCTTTTAACGATGTTTCGTTTAGTAAAAGAACACAAGGTGTTTTACAGGACATATCTGTCAGATAGCAGACTGGGCATCCGTTCTGAAGGAACAGATTATCTGCTACGAGAGATCGTTATCCCTCAATCCGCTCAAATGGGTATCGACGAATGGGAAGCGGAAATGCGTTTTATTTTTGCAAGAGCAGGCATTTTCAGTTTGTGCAGAAAGTGGGTTCTGGAGGATTGCCGTCAGTCTCCCGAGCAAATGGTTGAAGTTGTTAAAAAGTGCGTCAATATGTCCGGTTATGTATGGTAGTTGCAATTAGAGTTTGAGTTATAATCGATTTAAAGAAGGACTCTGCAAGACGACATATAATTCGGCTTGAAATTTGGGGAAACGATTTATGATTACTGTGAATCTGTACTATAAAGGAAATAACGGCAGCGCAAGGGCTTTTGCCGAAGAAATGGAAAAGTCCGGAATCGCAGATGCCATACGTGCGGAAAAGGGAAATCTGAGATATCAGTATTTTATTCCCATGAATGATCCGGAAACGGTTCTGCTTATCGATTCTTGGACGGATCAGGAGGCAATCGATGCACACCACGCCTCTCCGATGATGAAACAGCTTGCGGAACTTCGCGAGAAGTATGATCTGCATATGACGGTTGAGCGCTTTGTCAGCGATGAGTATGAGGCGGATCAGAAGTTTATTCGGAAGTAATAATGTCAGGAAGAGTGAATATGAATACATCGAAATTTGAATGGACAAGAGAACCGTCTGAGTACACGATTACAGACGAGCGGATCGAGATCACGACGGAACCACATACTGATCTATGGCAAAGGACGTACTATCATTTCCGCAATGATAATGCTCCTGTTTTACAGATGGAGACAGAAGAGCGGTTTTTCTCGTTCGTAGTAAAAACGGATTTCACTTCTAGTCATCACCGTTTTGATCAATGCGGGATCGTCATGTATTTGGATTCGGACAATTGGCTTAAGGCTTCGGTCGAATACGAGAATGAATCCTTCCAGCACCTGGGATCTGTCGTAACCAATCACGGATATTCTGACTGGTCAACGACAGCTATCCCTGCGGATGTGAAGACAATATGGTACAGATTCAGCCGCAGAGAAGACGATTACTGCGTGGAATGCTCTTATGACGGGAAGGTCTTTTCCCAGATGCGTGTCTGCCATATGTGGGAAGGCGCGGGAAAGATCAGATTCGGTATATATGCCTGCAGTCCTGAAGATTCAAGCTTTAAGGCGGTATTTACCGACTTGAAGATCACCGAATGTGCCTGGAAAGCACACGATGGCCAGCAGCCGGACTGATAATTGAGATCAGCCACGATCCATTTTTATAAGGGAAAAGCGACTGCCTCCTGATATAACTTCTCGAGAATTGAGATAAATGCTTTAAGACTGTCGCGATTATCATTTTTGTGCGAGCAGAGAACGCACTCGAAATGCTCTTTGCACTCGAACGGAATCCACGCAAACTGTCCGCTGTGATCATTAAGAAAACCGGGCGCGAGGCATACTCCGCGGCCTGCGGCAACATTCGTCAGAGTAGTATCGTGATCGGCACTGTTGAAATAGGAGATCTTATCTGTAGATATCAGGCGGTGCTGCACTGCTTTTAGAGCTTCCGGTGATCCTCCGCCTACCATCAGAGTTCTGCCATAAAGATCTTCTTCAGTTATTCTATCCTTAGATGCCAAGGAATCGTCTTTTGTAGTGATCAGATATATTCTGCTGATAAACAGGTCGTTCACGACGATCCCTGGAATCTGTTTGGTCTGTTCCTTGAGCGCGAAGAGAATATCTGATTCATTTTTAAGAAATGATTCTACGGTATTTCCGTATCTGAATATCGGAGTGATCTGGACATCTTTGTTATCTTCCTCGAAAAGACGGATCGCTTCCGGAAGAAAATAAATAGCCTGGCGGAGCGGAAGAGCAATGGAAATGCTATCGGTGTATTTTGCACTAAAGTTCTGTCCCTGTTCTATGGCACGCTTCAGTTCGTTCCGCATATTTGTGAGAAACTCCACAAACTGTGCACCAGCAGGGGTCAGTACGGCACCTTTACCGCTTCTTTCAAACACGGTAAACCCGATCTCTTCTTCGAGAAGACGGATCTGGTATGAAAAGGTCGGCTGGCTGACAAACAGATTGTCTGCCGCTCTGCTGAAATTCAGCGTATGTGCCAGTTCGATACAATAATCTATTTGTTTTGTGTTCATCGTGATTACCTGCGTTATTTAATAATTAAATCAATTATATATCAATTCGATTGGAGAATTCAATGAAAACGTGAGATACTAAAGTCAGAAAACATGAACGGAGGATCGTAACATGACAAAGACATTAATTGCTTTCTTTTCAAGAGCAGATGAGAATTACTTCGGCGGTGCGATGAGATATGTGAAGATCGGGAACACAGAAATCGTGGTTAACAATATGAAGGACCTGCTCGATGCAGATACATTTAAGATCGAAATGAAGGCTCCGTACTCTCCTGTATATATGACATGTATTGAGGAAGCGAAAAAGGATCTGCACGCTGATGCAAGACCGGTGCTTGTCAATTATCCGGACAGTATCGATGCCTATGACACGATCCTTCTGGGATTTCCGAACTACTGGGGAACGATGCCGATGGCTGTTTTCACATTTCTTGAGGCTTTTGACTTTTCAGGGAAAAAGATCCTGCCTTTCTGCACGAATGAGGGAAGCGGAATGGGTTCCAGTGAGAGAGATATCAAGAAATATGCGCCAGGAGCGGAAGTAAGAAAAGGACTCTCTATTACAGGAAGCCGCGCAGCGGATGCGACAGGATCAGTTGAAAAGTGGCTCAAGGCCAACGAAATAATTTAAGGAG
>LVAV01000023.1 GCA_001604185.1 Clostridiales bacterium Firm_16
AGCCATGCAGCAGATAAGCCATTCGGAGAAAACCCTCTTCCTGCCGAATGAACTGAACCTCCTGGATATTTCGGAGCTCCTGAACCAGTGATCCGTAAAAACTGAGCCAGTTGTTTCGCTGAAATTGAGCCAGCTGGAGGGAGGAACCCTCCAACCGGGGAAAAGACTACAGTTCACCAGGATACTTCGTTTGTCGAAGGTCTTGATCACTCTGAATAACCAGCGTGAAACCATTCGCCACCAATCTGCTTGTTATCGCGTTACCGATGGTATACCCGGAAAACCGTTCACACCAGTCATCAGGATCGACCTGAGAGCAGATGATCGTGGTGGCGGTACCGTATCGGGCGTCGATAAGATCAAGAAGAATGGATTCCCTGACCTGATCATGGATGGAGAACATCAGCCAGTCATCCAAAATCAGTACGGGAAGGCGCTGAAAATACCGGAGTCGCCTTTCATACTTTTTCCGATCTTCCTTATGCAGGTCATGGAGTTTGTTGAGAAACGCATTTGCATTGAAATACATGGTGCGGTGAAGCCTGTTGCAAGCCTCCACGCCGAACGCCTTGGCGAAAAACGACTTGCCGGAGCCAGCTGCACCGAGGATGCAGAGATTCTTGTTGTCGAGGATGAAATCACATGATTCGAGCTGCGCAAGAAGATCCCGGTTCAACTTCCTGTCGATTGAATAATCTATCTTTGCCAGGTCGGCCTGCGTTTTCCATAGCCCGGCTCTTTTGAGCAGCTGGGAAGAGCGGAGATTGTTCCTTGAGACATATTCCTCCTCGACCATGCGATGGACAAATTCGAGCTTGCTGAATTCCTGGTACAGAGGATCGCTGAGCTGGTCGTCCAACACCTGAGCCATGGTATGGAGATTCAGTTCAAGCAGCATTCCCTGCAGCTGCGTCTTCATCATCTGTTGGGTAGGGACTTTCACTGCTGCACCTCCTTTGGAGAAGGAAGTGCGGCATAGAATCCTTTGGGGCGGGCGAATGACCCGGATGAAACCTCCTGTGATGATGACTTCTCTTGGGCATCTTCCAGCATGGCCGAATCGAGGATGTTCTTGATGTGCCTATAGCTCGGTCGTCTGTCCTCGAGAGCAAGAGCACAGGCCTGTTCGAGCAGATAAGGAGAGTGCTTGCGGGCAAGATTCAGGATGCCGACACAGGTCCGGAATGATTGAACCTCGAACTCGGATGCTTTCAGTGCCGAGTCTATGACACCAAAAGTGTTCACGCCGATTGTTTTCGCACGATAGCGGAACGAAGATCCGCTCCATGATGCGTACTGCTGATATTTCTCCGGCAGGTGTTCCGGATTCGTCTGTCGCTGACCCTTGTGGAGGCCTCTTTGATGTTCCGCCACAAGCTGGCCGTTGTGATAGATAAGTACTCTCAGGACGGTTGCCCTGACGGTCACCTTCTTTCTGAGAAGTTTATAGGGTACACTGTACAGACAGTAGTCGTAACTGACATGAAAATCGGGAGCGACGGTCGCCTCTTTCCTCTCCGTGTATTCGAATCGTATGGGAGGGAGAGGCGACAACTGCTGTTTCTCAACGGCTAGGAACAGACTTTCCCGCGAACCATCCTTTTTCTGGAACGGGCGGGTATTGAAATACTCCATACGTTCCCAGATGGCAGTATTGATCTCATCCAGGGTGAAGAATGTGCGGTGTCTCAGCTCCGCGATGATCCACGAAGTGGCGATCTTCACATTGTTCTCGACATTCGGCTTGTCTTTCGGTTTTTTAACTCTGGCCGGCAGAATGGCCGTCCCGTAATGCTCTGCGAACTCAAGATAGGACTGGTGCAGCTCAGGATCATACCAATCAACCTTCACCACACCGGTCTTCAGGTTGTCGGGGGTGAATATTGCAGTAGTACCACCGAAATACTCTACGGAGTTCACATTGCCTGCAATCCAGGCAGGCGACTTCATATTGAGAAACCCCTCGAAGTAAGAATACCCGCTGTATGACAGGGTTGCGGCAAAGAGGTACACGGGAATTGCTTCTCCGGTAACGGGATCTTGCAGGAACAGCGTTGATCCTGCCCAGTCCACTTCAATATTTTCGCCGGGGTTGCGTGGGATGCTCATGGTGGTATTCTGTGAATTCACATAGTCCGAATACCGTTTGCAGAATTGCGTGTACCCGTAGGCCTGGACATGCATCTCCTTGCAAGTGAGACGATAAGAACCCCAAAGGGATAACAGCGTGACTCCTTTATGACGCATCTCTTTCGTTACCCAATCATAGTCGGGTCTCTGGTATTCGTTCCCCTCGGATTTTGTCCCGTACAAGGCATTCCAGATGTCCTGATCTGAAAGGTGCTCGTTCATTGGAAGACTCAGGTCGGAGGATTCCAGCCTCCTGAAGAATTCCTTGATGGTGTTGCGAGAGATTCGCAGGCTCACCGCAATCTGACGTTGACTTAATCCTTGCTGCTGCAGTCGCAGGATTTCCTTAAACTTGGTCATGTTTGACCACCTCCAAAACAATCTCATGCTCAGGGCATGGTATTTTAGAGTTTAGCAGTTCAAAACAGCATAGATTGTCTACTGGCTCAATTTTTGTGAAAAGGGTGGCTCAATTTTCGCGGAGCAATGGCTCACCTAGGCCGTAATCTCCA
>LVAV01000024.1 GCA_001604185.1 Clostridiales bacterium Firm_16
CGGCGCGGCGGCGTGGCGGCGCAGCTGCCGGAGTGCGTGCGGCGGCGGAAGTGCGGTGTGCCGCCGCTCGAGAGTTCCGCCGCGCGCCGCTCGATTTACCTCCCCCCGCGCGCGTGTTATAATTCTCCTGGGCAAATTCCGCTCGGGCATCAGGCGTTTTCGCCCGCGCCCGGCGGGGAACAACAATCGCGTCGGACCGGAGACCCTCTTCGCCCGGCGCGGGCAGATCCGGCCGGCCGCGCAAACGCGCCGCCCGACCGCATAAAAGAAGAAGGAAAAAAATATGAAACGAAGCAGACTTACCATCCCGGCCCTGGTGCTCACCGCGGCCGTGTGTTTTTCAAGCATGACAGGGTGCCGCGGCCATTCCGAGCCCGCCCCCTCCACTGATACCACCTCGGGCGCCTCGAGCGCGGATCCCGACAACGACAGCGGCGACCGCTCCGGCTCCTTGAGCACGGATCCCGACAGCAGCTCCGACGCCACAGGCGAGACTGAAGATACCCGCGAAGACGCCGGCGCGACAACTTCCGAACCTACCACCAAAGCGCCCCTCGTTCTTGACGGGGACGTGCAGTTCCCGGACGATGCCGTCATCAAGGGTCTCACCACCGCCATCGCCGGCGGCAAAGATATGTCCGTGTCCCTTCGAACTGACGGCAAATACCACGAGGCCAATTCCACCACCATGATGGACGCGGCCCAAAGCTATTTCGCCGCCTACTCCCTCAGCGAAGAGTTTTTCAAAGAAGTCATGCAGGGCACTGAAACGAAAGGTGGCATGACTTACGATGAATATATCAACATGATGTTCGAAGACGGCATCCTGAAACGCGACGATTTTGACGAAAACTACAATCTGAAAAACCTTCCCGAAGACCGGGTGTTTTTCTCCTTCGACACCAACATCAGTGCGGACATCGACCGTAGTTCCGCCGACTTCCAGGACCAGCTCTCCCGGGCCATCCGTAACGCGATGGAGACTTTCTTCAGCGATACGGAGTGCTACTCCAGTATTGAAAAATCGCTGAAAGAAAATAAGGTCATTTTCGACCTGCCGATCTTCTATAACATCAAAATCAACATGCCGCTGGAGGGGTGTCTTTACGTCGAGATGCAGGCCAATTCTCTCGACGGCTCTCGTCGGTTCAATGTCATCGACGCCGTCTCGGGCGCGGACAAGCTGGCCGCAACGAGTAAAAAGGATCTGGTCCTTCGTCATTGGACGTCGGAGAAGATCATGGTCGGATCGCCTTTGACCGAGAAATCTGACGCGGTGAAGCTGAGCCAGTCGCTTCAGGACTTCCGTTCCAAATGCGACGTCACGCTGCGTTTCCCGGACGTGTGGACCACGGGCAGCACCCTCGACTACTCCGACGGCCGCGACCCGGATCACGTTTTCCAGGTCGTGACCGGCATGTACGACAACGCGCGCTTCGAATACCTTGGCGACGGCCGTTGGTACTACGCCAGTGATCTGTCCAGGGGCGAGTACCTCACCGCCAAAGATCCGGCGGACAACGAGGCCATGCTGGAGGAGTGCTACGATACGCTGGCCAACCTCATCCTGATGCACAGGGACGATTCCAATCCGGTGCTCTGGAACATCTGGAAGCAGGACCCGTCGAAGTCCTACACCACTTCACGTTTCCAGCCCCAGTCCCCGGCGCCGAACAGTTCGAGCCTCGTCCTTTTCGACTCCGATAATTCTCACAAAACGTATTACATGGAGTTGGACCAGAAAAATCTTGTGTACGAGGAAGCCAAGTCTGTCCTGCAGATCGCGGCCAGCAACGGCTCCCCGGCCCTCTATAACGATGAGGTCTTCTACGAGTTCATCCGTGTGGGCAAAGACACTTTCTACCGAAACGACACGACGGATATCTTCTATCCGGGCGGCGAATTCGAGGGTTCCCGTGAGCCTGAAATGTTTGAGACTTCGCTGCAAAAAAACTATTCTTTTGTGGGTGGATGTGAGCTGGATATGACGCCCAGTTCCGGTTCCGGATACAACGCATCCCAGCTCCAGGGTTTTTGCCTCGAAACATATAAGAGCAAGGACGGTGCGGAGACGCTGAAAGTGGTCCTCAACAACGAGGGGCACCCGGTGGGCGGCTGGTCTTTGAAGGGGACGGATTACACCATTTATCTGAGCATTTCCGAGGGTTCGCAGCAGCTCGATTTCAATTCCATGCTCGATCACGCCCGCAACCACACTAAGGAGCAGGCGGATAAGAAGGAAGAAGAGTCGAAGATCACGGCCGACGAGTGGCTCGTGAAGGATGCGCTGGCGGACGGGTTCTTCGACCTCACCGGCGATATCCAGAAGGGCGAAACTTTTGGCGGGTCTCAGGTGGTGATCAATTACATCGTCTACTTCCAGCGCCATAATCCTTTCTATATCAAGCAGTACACCTACGGCAATTCGCGGCGCGAGGAGGCGGAGATCACCGCCGACAGCAACGGCGATTTTTGCGAGTCGGAGATGGTCACGTACCACGGCAAAAACAGTGATTACGATATCACTACCATTAAGATCGGGGACACCGTTTATATCACCGGCAAAGACATGAAGACCATCACGGGATCTGCCGCGGACTACTCCGCTAACGAGATCTACTATCGTTTCCCGGATGCTCTGAATCCGACCATGCACGCGGGCTGCCTCGAGGCCTACCGCGGCACGCTTAACGGTAAGGAGTACATCATCGAGGTGTGGGAGTGCAAGCAGCAGAAGTACACCTTCTTCTGCGACGACGAGAATATCCTCGCCGTCTCCTACACGGAGTTCAATAAACCCATGTGCACCTACTTCCGAGACTTCGACACCAAGGCCAAGAGTTCACTGATCAAGAAGCCCGCGTGAGGGCGGCGGCCTGCGCGAGGACCGCGACCCGTGCGAGTCCGAGCTATAGCGGCGCGTTGGCGCGAGTCCGAGTTATAGGCGACGGGGTTCGGCGCGTTGGCGCAAGGCGGCAATATAAACCGAAGTTTTCGAGGTATATTTCGGTTTGAAAACCCATTCTTGCAAATTGCGCCGAAATTCGAGCCGCGCACTTCGGTTCAGATATGCGTATTGGCGATACAGACCGAAGCGTCTCGCAGGTGTCAGTCGGAATCGGAGACAGGTGTTTTCGCGACTGACAACTACGCCCCCACGACTGAAGAATCTGCCTTGATTTCAGTCGAAATCAAGGTTACCCGCTTCCGCGACTGAAAATAAGCGCTGGCTTTCAGTCGAAATCAGGGATTCTTGCTTTCCCGACTGAAAAGCCCTGCTCCAAAGTCAGTCGTAATCGAGGCTACCCGTTTTCCCGACTGAAAAGCCCTGCTCCAAAGTCAGTCGTAATCGAGGCTACCCGCTTTCCCGACTGAAAAGCCCTGCTCCAAAGTCAGTCGGAATCGACCTTGTGCGCCTCCGCGACTGAATCGTGTCCGATCCACGCTGTTTTTATACTTCCGGTACATTCCTTCCGATTCCCAAAATGTTATACTGAATGAAATCAGGCGCGAGCGCGGTGAGGAAATCTCGCCGCGCGCAGGAAAACACAGCACCAACGAAGCGCAAGAGTTTTTCCCGCATAAGCGGAAACGGAAACCCGCGCGAGCGCGCCCGCTTCATAAAGGAGGACAGTTATGAAACAGTTACCACCGCTTCCGGATTACAACGCTTGTCTTGTAAATCTCGCCAACTCGATGCTGGCGCATTTCGGCGCCGAGACCCACGCCCCGACCCTTCCGATGGTCGACCGATATCTGGCCAAAGATTATAAGAACGTCGTCGTACTTCTGCTGGACGCGATGGGCACCTCCATCCTCAAGAAACACTTCGCGGAAGACAGCTTTTTCCGCGCACACACCGTCGGCGCGTACAGCTCCGTTTTCCCGCCCACGACCGTAGCCGCAACCACCTCCGTGATGAGCGGACTTTTCCCGGACGAGCACAGCTGGCTGGGCTGGGACTGCTACTTCCCCGAACTGGACAAAAACGTAACGGTTTTCCGCAACATCAACCAGCTCCTCGAGATCGGCAGCGCTTTTGCCACACAGACCGAGGCCACGCCGTCGGAGATCACGGACATGGCGCGCAAGCAGAACGTCGCTCCCTGGGAAGACGAACGCAGCGCGGCGGATTTTCACGTAGGATACCACTACATTCCGTACAGAAACGTCATCGACCAGATCAAGGACGCGGGTGGCGAGGCTTACGCGGCGATGCCGTTCCTCGAGCCCTTCCCGCAGACCTTCGAGGCCATCTGCGACCGGATCACGGAGCTTTGCGCCGCTCCTGGCAAAAAGTACATCTACTCCTATTGGAATGAGCCGGACAGCACCATGCACCGCACCGGCACCACGAGCCCTCAGACCCACGAGATCATCACGGCCCTGGAGCAGAAAGTCGCGGCGCTGGCCGACAGCCTGTCCGACACGCTCCTCATCGTCACCGCCGATCACGGGCACATGGACAGCAAAAACGTGGTCATTCTGGATTATCCGGAAATCATGGACTGCCTCGTCCGCATGCCTTCCATCGAGCCACGGACGCTGAATCTCTTCGTCAAAGACGAGTGCAAAGCCAAGTTCCCGGGGATTTTTGAGGCGGCTTTCGGGGACAAATTCTGGCTGGTTCCGAAGGACGAAGTCATCTCGCGCCAGCTCTTCGGTTACGGCACCGAGCACCCGCTGTTCCGCGACATGCTCGGCGATTTCCTCGCCATCGCCGTCTCCGACGTCTCCATCTTCAACACCCATCTCGAGTCCAACCTCATGCCCGGCGGCCACGCAGGCCTCTCCCAGGAAGAGCTGGAGATCCCGCTCATCGTGGTGGAGAAAGAATGACGCCTCAGTAGATCGTCTTGATCTTCCCGTCTTTGATGCCGACTTCTTGGCAAAAAAACTCGATTTCGGTGGGTGTGGTGACTTTGCGGATATCGCGGTAGCGCCCCGTTGCGCGGTTTACAAATCCCACGGTAGCTTCGCCGGTGCAGATACTCTTCTTCACTACCGGCTCCTCGATGGCCGGGTCCCAGGCCAGCGCGCCTTTGCCGCCCGCCGTCTTCCCATCTGCAGGATTTTTCTTGCGACCAAACATGCGAATCACCTCCGTGCGTGAAGTGCCGGCGCCACACGCGCCTGGCAGATTCCGAAGATCGGGCGCGTAGTTGCGCCCTCTTCATTGTACCACGCTCGGCGCCGGATCGCGCCATCCCGCGCGCCGCGGCGGGCCACCGCACAGACCCCGCACCGGCTTCACAGCGCCGCGGCACACGCATTCGGATCAGCGCTCGGCGTCCGCACCGCCTGGCGCCCTACGCACTTACGCCCCGGCGCGCAGCGCGCACAATTACTTAAGTTCTTTCCACGCGATGGCGGGCGCATTGTAACGCGACTCACCCACAGACTCGATCACCTTCGCGGTCACGTCTTTCGCATCCATCTGCTCGACCTTCGTCTCGTCAAAAAGCTTCTTCAACTCGGAATCGATGGGGCCGTTGTTATCAGCCGGAGAGATCGCGTAATACGTCTTATCGTCACCGATCCAGTTGATCTCCATCATGTAGTAATCCACCGAAAGCTCATGCGAATCGAGGTACTCCTCCATTTTGTCAAAAATCGGCAGGATCGTGCTCCAGTTCGCGTACTGAGACATGATCTTGGCCGTGATGACCATCGCGCCCTTCTCATCCAGATAACCGTATTCCGAATAACGAAGCGCCGCTCCGCCGGAACCGCTATTGAAAATGCATCCGGCCATGTTGGTCTGCGTGTCGCTTCTGGACCAGGACTCCATGATCGCAGTTACTTTCAGCTTACCATCGAAAGACTTGATCACGACCTGCGGCGTGAACTCGCCCAGACCACTGATCATCAGGAGCAGCTCCGGATCGCCGTCCTGACCACAATCGATGATCGCATATTTATCGATCTTCTCATAATCCCCCACCTGCTGGTCCTGCCAGCCGTGAGCCTTCATGAAGGAAAGGAACTCTTTGCAGGTCATCTCTTTATTCGGGAAATCGACCCCGTTCATCTCCAGCCCGTAAAGATCGTCTTTGATGGACTGCAGATACGAAACATCCAGCGTCGCCTCGTTCTTCAGAAAAGCATCGTAGGCCTTGCCGGCATTCTGCTTGTCACCTGCCGAAGTCTCTGTCGCGGAAGAATCTGTGGCCGAAGTTTCCTCGCCGGATGTCTCCGTGGCGCTCGTATTCTCGGTCGCCTCTGTCGAAGTTTCGCCGGCGCTCTCCGACTCACTTTCCGTGGCGCTCTCGGATTCACTCTCCGACTCGCTCTCGGATTCACTTTCCGTGGCGCTCTCAGATTCACTCTCCGACTCGCTCTCGGTGGTCTCCGCCTCCGTCGTATTCTTCGTCGTTCTCGTCGTCTTCGTCTCCTTCGCCGCGCAGCCACAGAGCATGCAGACGCCCAGAATCGCGGCCATCAGCCGTACTGATTTCTTCATAGTTATACCATCCTTCTTTCTTTGTCACGCAGAGTATAGCACATCTATATAATAGGAATATTTCAATATTGTCACTCTACAAAAACTCTCGTCCATGTTTCCGCGGCGCTCTTCGTTTCGGTGTTTGCGCTCCATGCGCACCCCCTGCCCCTCCCCGTTTGCGCCCCATACCGTGCACCACATGGCGCCCCCCATGCCGTGCCCCCCGCTTAACCATTTCTTAGTTTTTTTCAAAAAACATCTTAAACAAGTATTAGCCACTTTTTAATCTCCTCCATGCAAAATAGAATCATCAGGCAAGGCACTGGACCGGTCCGAAAGCGGATCGCCGCGGGAGCCTCCGAAAGCAAACGAAAGAAGGATGACATCATGGCAAACGACACAATTAATCAGACAGCTGAGGAATTCATTCATTTTGACAACTTAGGTTATGGCTTAGTAGAAATCACAATCAAAAAACTGACAAAAGAATCCTTCCGCAAGAAGTTTGCTCTCAGCCTCGACTTCCGCAAGCTCCAGAACAAGTTGTCGGACGGTTGCAAGATCTACGGCCTTCGTAAGATCGGGTTCTTCAAGAACGGCCCCATCGAAGCCCTCTTCTTCCTCCGCATTTCCGACAACAGCTACGCCTGTGAATCCATCACTTTCGCCGATTCTCTCGACGAAAACTCTCGTGAAGCGTTGACTCGTTACATTTATCTCGAGGTGGGCCGTCTGGCGCTCTATGCTAACTGCACGGACAATTACTTCCTCGGCGAGCCGCTTCCGGAGATGGAGAAGATCGTCGGTCACCCCAACTGGATCGTCGGGATCCTCTTCTTCGTGATCTACTTCTTCTGCTTCCAGGGCCCCACCGGCAAATCCCTGCTCAGCGCTTTCTTCATCGCGGTCCTGGCCTTCATCATGGCCTGCCTCTTCCGCTCCATAAAATACCGCTTCAAAAACTCTGCCAACGTCTGATTCGGCGTCTGGCATTTGTGCGGCGGGCCGCGTGGCGTTCATTTTCTCGCGCGCCGCGGGCGCCCCGTCGGCCAGGCAACATAGAGGTCCGTGCCCCCGCGGCCGGGCCTTTTTACATGTTCCGGCTTCACGCCTCACTGACGGCCGCGGGGCCTTTTCGCGTCTTCTGGGTTCCGCCGCGGGCGCCCCGCGCTTGACTCGTCCATATATGGACATGTTACATTATGGCGGAACAAACTCGCAAAGGATACGCAGATGATCACACGTTGGTTTAAGAATACTGAATACTTCCGATTTTTCCGATTTGCCTTTACAAGCAGACCTCAATTGTTGATGCAAACCGTGTGAAGTATAGCCTGAATGATATATGCGTAGAATCAAGTGCTGTCTTTACCAAAGCAGCACTTTTTTCTTGCGAGAATAGGAGAGAAATATGACCGAGCAAACAAACCAGACAAGCAATATCGAACCGAGCCGAAGTACCGGCGCGAGCACCGATCCGGAAACACAGCCGGCAGTCCGCACGAATGCGCATTCCGCACCGATCGCGAGCACCGCTTCCCTTCCGACGCAGAAGTTCTCGCCCATCGCCATCAGCGGCATCGAGGGCTCCTTCGCCCACATCGCCGCTTCCAGGGTTTTTCCCGACCGCGAGATGAAATACTGTCACAGTTTCAAAGAGGCTTACGCCAAAGTCGTGGATGGTACCTGTGACGCCGCGGTGCTTCCCATCGAGAACAGTTACGCCGGCGAAGTCGGCCAGGTCTCCGACCTCATGTTCTCCGGCGATCTTCTGATCCGCGGCGTCTATGAACTCTCCGTTTCCCACTGCCTCCTGGGCGTTCCCGGAAGCACGCAGGAAGACATCAAGCAAGTCATTTCTCACCCCCAGGCCCTGGAACAGTGTGCCGAATATATCGCCCAGCACGGATGGAGCACCACTCCTTATGAGAATACCGCCCGCGCGGCCCGGGAAGTTTCTCGCCGCGGCGACGCCGCCACCGGCGCTATCGCCAGCGCCGAAACCGCCCAGCTCTACGGCCTGTCCATCCTGGCGGAAAACATCAACGAAAGCAACCAGAACACCACACGTTTTGCAGTGTTCTATAGAAAAGATGGCGCCCCTTGCTACGCGGCGGGCGAAACCGAGGCGGACGTTCCGGGGGCACCCGCGAATGACGCATCCGCACCCACGCCCCCCACACAGGTGCAAGAGTTTTTGCCACAGCAAAACAACTCTATCTTGATCTTCACGATCAAGCATGTGGCGGGTTCCCTGGCCAAGGCCATTTCCATCGTGGGGCAGCACAACTACAACATGCGCGTGATCCGCAGTCGCCCTGTCAAAGACATCAACTGGCAGTACTATTTTTACATCGAGCTGGAGGGCCGGCTGGACTCTCCTTCCGGCGAGACGATGCTTCGAGAACTGAAGTCCGCGTGTGAGCTGATCAAGGTCATCGGCACCTATCAGCCCGACGTCGCGATCTGAGATACGAAAAGCCCGGCGCCGCGGCGCCTGATATAAACAAGAAAGAGGGAACGAAAATGAACGGAAGAATCATGAGAAAACTTGCTAACCCGGAGGAGGTCAAGCAGATGTATCCGCTGACCGAAGCGCAGAAAACCGTGGTGGCTAACCAGATCAAGAACATCGAGGCCATTCTTCGTGGCGACGACCACCGCATGATGCTCATCATCGGGCCGTGCTCCGCCGACCAGGAGGAAAGTGTCCTCGATTACATTGAGCGTCTCGTGCCTGTGCAGGAGAAGGTCAAGGACAAGGTTCTCATCGTTCCTCGTATCTACACCAATAAGCCGAGAACCACCGGTGACGGCTACAAGGGTATGCTGCACCAGCCGGATCCTTCGGCCAAAGCGGACCTGATGCGTGGTATCCTGGCCACACGTCATCTCCACATGCGCGCCATCGAAGAGACCGGTTTTGCCTGTGCCGACGAGATGCTTTATCCGGAAAACTACCAGTACCTGGATGATGTGCTGGCCTATGTTGCGGTGGGCGCCAGAAGTGTCGAGGACCAGCAGCATCGTCTCGTGGCGAGTCTGATTTCCGCGCCTGTCGGCATGAAGAATCCGACCAGTGGTGACTACGCGGTCATGCTCAATGCCATCACCGCCGCCTCCCATCCGCACACGTTTATTTATCGTGGCTGGGAAGTGGAGTCCAACGGTAACGACTACGCTCACGCGGTTCTTCGTGGATACACCAATAAGCACGGCGAGTCTCAGCCGAACTATCACTTCGAGGATCTCGCCCGTCTGAGCGAGATGTATGCTTCCCGCCAGGTTCCTTACCCGGCCGCGGTTATCGATACCAATCACGCCAACTCTAATAAAAATCCTTTTGCCCAGCCGCGTATTATTACGGAGATCATGTACTCCATGCGCCACAATCCTGACGTGGCCAAGCTGGTCAAAGGCTTCATGGTGGAGAGCTACATCGAGGACGGCCGCCAGGAGATCGGCGGTGGCGTGTACGGCAAGTCCATCACCGATGCCTGCCTCGGCTGGAAAAAGAGCGAAGAACTTATTTACGAAGTCGCCGATCTGGTGATCTGATCAGGGTGGCCGAACCCACGACATGCCAAGCACCCATGCAAGTGTTTTTGCATAAGACAAAGCCAAAAAAACCTTATGCAACTTCCGGTTCGATCCCGTGGCATAAGATGATCTATTTTTCTCTTCTTATGCCATCCCAAGCTCGATCCCGTGGCATAAGATGATCTATTTTTCTCTTCTTATGCCATCCCAAGCTCGATTCCGTGGCATAAGATGATCACTTTTCTTCTTCTTATGCCACTCCAAGCTCGATCCCGTGGCATAAGATGATCTGTTTTTCTCTTCTTATGCCATTCCAAGCTCGCTCCTGTGGCATAAGATGCTCACTTTTCTTCTTCTTATGCCACTCCAAACTCGATCCTGTGGCATAAGATGATCTATTTCTCTCTTCTTATGCCACAGTCTCTCGCCGATTGATATAAGGAACTTCAAATCACCATCCTTATATCAACCAATCTTCCCTTCATTGATATAAGGAGCTCGAAATCTCATCCCTTATATCATCCAATTTCTCTTTCATTGATATAAGGAGCACGAAATCTCACCCCTTATATCATCCAATCTCTCTTTCATTGATATAAGGAGCACGAAATCTCATTCCTTATATCATCCAAACTCTCCAACATTGATATAAGGAGCAAGAAATCATCTCCCTTATATCAATTCCCCCGATTCTATGTGAAAAGGACTACCCCGACTTTCGTCGGGGCAGTCCTCTCATGCTCCATTTGTGCGCTCTCTGGCGCCGCGGCGTCTCATCGGTGGTGCGCCTCAGCGCAGCGCTCCCGCGCCTTCCATCACCCAACAATTATCCCGTACTCTCCGCAGATCTCCGCGAATTCCTGAGAATAGATAAACTTCTCGACGAGTTCTTCTCTCGGCAAACCATTCTCCAGCAGAGTCAGCCAGTACCGCATGCCCATGTAATCCGGCGCACGATCGAAGAAAGTATCATACACTCTGTAAAGATATTCCTCATTGCCGTGATTCATCGCATTCATTTCCGGCGAATTGAAGAAGAACCGGGCCACCTCCGCCCCGCTCTTCTGACCATTCGTCAATCCCAGCGCCCAGTAATTCAGACCTTCTTCATCAGCCGGACGGCCCAGACAGTAATCGAAAAGCCGAATCACGAAAGCAATCGCCATTCTCGACGGCTTCGTACCGCAAGGGTTCCGGACACCGGACTTGACTCCGTAATCAGCACAGACATCGCACCACTCTCTCGACTCGATGAAGCACTCCACAACATACTGCTTCGAAGCACCAGTTGCGAAAGCGTTGAGATAGAAAGCCTTTCCCTCCGGATCCGATCCACGATTGAAAAACACTTGATAAAGTGTCTCAAGGAAATCTTCATTGGAGAGTTTGCGCTGCATGAATTCCGGCGCCCCCAGCAGGAAGAATCGGGCACAATCCGCTCCGGTCGCCCCCTTCTTTGTCACCTGATCCACCCAATACTGCTTACCTTCCTGCTCCGAAGGACGGTTCAAAGCAATCGTATACAACCGCTCGACAAACTCGTCAAATCCCGGATTCGGTTTCGGCAGAGCAAACCCGGCCAGACCGGTTTTCTGATCGAATTCCATAAACGACGAAGAGAAATCATCATGATAATACAATCCTATGAAATAGCGGCCGTCTCGACTCTTCACGATCCCGTAGTCCCTCACCAACTGGCTCATCTGCGCACAAGTCCGGATATCCAGCGTCTGCAAGTCGTTTTCCCTGGCGAAAAGGAAACCTAGCTCATCGCAGTTCAGATCAAGTTTCTTAAGCGCATTATTGTTACAACCAAGCCAAAGCAGATTATTCGCCGTACGAAGATCCAGTTCGATAAGAAGATTATGCGAGCAATTCAGTTCCTCGATATCCGGGTTCCCCGACAGATCCAGCCGCGTCAGTTTATTCCATGCACAACTCAACGATGCCAGTTTTGAAAGCGAGCTTATATTCAGTTCGGTAAGACCCATATTTTCACATTCAAGATAAGAAATCAGCAGACCTTCCGGGAAAGACAGTTTCGTGATCGGATTTCCCGAGATATGCAGACGAGTCAACTCAGGAAGATCAGAAAAATCGATCGAAGTAAGCAGATTGTCCGTACAATCAAGCAAGTCCAGTTTGCTATGCGACGGCAGCTGCAGCGACGTGATCAGATTAAACGAACACCCTACAAAGTATAAAGACCGGCATTGACGCAGATCCAATGCCGTAAGACTGTTATTCGAACAATAGAATTCCGTAAGAGCCATATTGGCCGAGAGATCCAGTTTTTCCAGTTTGTTATAACAGCAGTCGAGATATTCCAATTCGTTCAACCGGCTCAGATTCAGACTGGTCAATTTATTCTCTCTGACATCCATTTTCTTGACGCCTCTGACCTGAGACAGATCAAGCTCGGAAAGTTGATTACACGAACACTTAAGAGTAGCAAGTCTCCTCTTCTCACCCAACTTGAGTTCCTGAAGATTTGAGTTTTCCACCCAGATCTCTTCCAGCTGATAATTCTTCGACAGATCCAAAGAACCCAGGTCATTGTTCTCCGTATAGAGCTGCTGCAGGTACGGCAGGCAACTCAGATCGATCTGTTTCATTCCGTTAAACGACACAACAAGGTATTCCAGCTTCGTACACTTACTCAGGTCAAGCGAAGCCAGTCGGTTATCATGCAGATCCAGCACGAGAAGATTCGGACAATTCGTAAGATCCAGCGAAGTCAGTTTCGAATAAGGAAGGTCCAGTTCCTGAAGACTCGGACAATGACTGACATCGATCTCGGTCAACGAGTTTTCCGAAGCAACCAGTTCCGCCAGAGCCGGATGATCCCCAAGCGTCAGCTTCGTCATATTATTTCTCTCGCAGGAAAGGATCTCCAGTTTTTTCAGCGCGCTGACGTCCAGTTCGGAAATCGAGTTGTATCCGCACCGCAGAATACGCAGTTCCGAAAAATAACTCACACCTGTCAGATCACGGATCTCGGCCATGGTCGCGTCGATGGATCGGACATCCGCCATCTCTGCTGCAGACAATACACCATTTCCGTCTTTATCGACGTTTTTCTTCACATAGGCGCGAAACTGCTGATCCGGAAAATGCGCCGCATCGACCTTCACCGTTTCTTCACTTCCGGTCGAAGTCGTGTCACTCTCCGCCAGTGCCGTTTCCGCACCGAATCCCATGGCCAGATACACGCTCAGAAGCGCAACCGGCACAACACACGTACAGACAAATTTCTTCATAAAAGCCTCCATTAGACATTTTCCCCTAAGTCCATATTAGTAGTTGCCCCGACACGAATCAAGCACTCCGGCCCATTGTGACTAAACGCTTATTCTTCCCGCCTCCGGCCCGGCATTTTATTGTTTTTTCCGAGTCTTGTTTGTGACTCGCCTCCATAGCAAAAGGACTACCCCGACCTTCGTCGGGGCAGTCCTCTCATGCTCCATTTGTGCGCGGCGCTCTTACAGCTGTCCTACTACAATTCCGTACTTGGCGCAGATTCCTGCGAATTCATCGGAAATCGCAAACAGATCCACCACGGTATCTCTGGAGACGCCTTCAGCCAGCTGGTCTTCCCAATAACGCATACCATCATATTCCGGCTCACGATCGAAGAAGGTGTTATATAACCGATAAATGAAGGAATAATCCGTAAGATCTGCTTCCTTCATCTCCTTCGAACCGAAGAAGAAACGAGCCGCCTGGACGCCCGTCGCCTGACCATTGGTCAGAGCCAGGGACCAGTAATTCAGACCTTCCTCATCCGGGTCACGGTCGAGGCAATAAGAGTAAAGACGATGTACGAAAGCCACTACCTGCTTCGACGGCTTGGTTCCGTTCGGATTCTTCGCACCGGACTTCACACCGAACTCGGCACAGACATCACACCACTCTCTCGACTCAATGAAACATTCCACAACATACTGCTTCGTAGCGCCTTCCTTCAAAGCATTGAGATAGAAAGCCTTACCTTCCGGATCAGACTCACGATCGAAGAATACTGTATAAAGGATTTCCAGGAAATCCTCGTTAGTAAGGTTGCGCGCCATGAACTCAGGCGCATCCAGCAAGAAGAATCTTGCACAATCCGCACCGGTCGCTTCGTTGTTGGTAACCTTGTCCACCCAGAACTTCTTACCTTCCGGATCCGATGCACGATTAAGAGCCTTGGTATAAAGACGCTCGACGAACTCCTCAAATCCCGGATTCGGCTTCGGCAGTTCGAAACCCTTCAGATCCAGAGTCTGGTCGATCTGGAAAAATGTGAAAATACTGTCCGGATCATATTCGTTCGGCATCCGAGATTCGAAATATCTTCCATCCGGGCTCTCAACGATTCCATATTGCTTGACATAGTTGTAAAGCGTCTCACACTTACTGATATCCAGTGATTTCAGACTCGGATTTTTGACTACGTACAACGAATCCAGTTTAGGATTTTCGAGTTTCAATTCAGTAAGTTCAGAACAGTTCACTAAAGCCATGTATTCCAGTTGCGGCAGACACGTCACATCCAGTGTTTTGAAAAGATTTCCCCCACAATTCAAGTTCTCGATCATCGGATTATTGCTAAGATCCAGTTTGGTCAGTTTGTTACCACCACAATAGAGGCTTCTCAGTTCCGGATATCCGCTGACATCCAGTTCAGTAAGACTCATATCCATACAAGACAGACCCGTCAACGGAGCACCTTTCGGGAGATCCAGTTTCGTTATCCCGGCAATACCGGAAACATACAAATAATCCAGGTCCTTAAGATTCGAGATCTTAATATCCTTCAGATAATTCTCACCACAAGCCAGTGCCGTGATCTTACTGTTCCGGCTCAGATCGAGCTCCGTCAGAAGATTATGATCACAGTAAAGCATATTCAGCTCCGGATTGTTACTGACATTCAGACTAGACAGTCTATTACTACCGCAATTAAATTCACTCAGACGTCTTAATGCGGTCACATTCACTTCTGTCAACCTGTTTCCACTGATACCAACCGCCGTCACATTTACAGCCTTTGACAGATCTATACTTGTAAGTTTGTTTGTATCAAGATAGATGCAATCCAGCATCGAGTTGTTCCCCAGATCGACCTTCTCGAGTTTGTTATTTCCCGCGCCAAGCCACACAAGATGCTTGTTGTGGCTCACATCAAGTTCGGTCAGATCATTGTCAGAAACATACAGACCCTGCAGTTTCGAAAGCATACTCAGATCAACTTTTGACAGTTTATTGCTAGTCACAGAGAGATTCTTCACTTTTGTATTTTTGCTGAAATCGAGAGAAGAAATCTGATTATCGCCTAATTCGATTTCCTGAAGATTCGGGCATTTCTCCAATGCCACAGTGGACAGTTTGTTATAAGCAGCAAAAAGGTATTCAAGATTCGGGCATCCTGAAATATCCAGTGACGTAAACTTATTGTCCGACGCCAGTAACGTACGGAGATTCGATTGCTGTCCCAAGGTCAGGGACGTCATGCCATTATCATAAACATCCAAGATCTCCATCTTCGTGTATTTGCTCAGATCCAGCGTCGTCAGTCTATTACTGTTCAATAAGAGCGTTGTCAGATTCGGATTATTACCCAGGACCAGCTTACTGATATGATTGGTTTTCGAGCCCGGCTCCGGCTCTTCCTGATCCTCCGGACGCTGTGCATAACTGATCGCCGAAGCATCCAGAGAAGTCAGTTTCGAGTTCGCGCTGACATCGAGCGAAGAAAGAAGATTCTCCGAACAATCCAGAAAACCCAACTCAGGCAGCATCGAAACATCGAGTGTCTTAAACTTGTTCCTTGAACAGTTGACATCAAAAAGCTCGTCACAATTCTTGAGATTCCACGATGAGATCTGATTATCAGCACAATTGAGTTGCTGAAGATACTTATTCTTGCTCAGATCCAGCTTGGTGAGTTTGTTATAGCTACAATTCAGATACTTCAACTCCGTGAAAAACTCTATACCCTGCAGACTGGATAATTTCGTTTGTGAGTCGGCTTCACTCGAGACATTGATCGACTCAACCATGTCGCACTCATACTGGGACAAAGACCCGTTCTTGTCCAGGTCGAACTGGTTCGTCACGTAAGTACGGAACCGCTGATCCGGGAAATTCTTCTCGTTGATCTCCACCTGATCACCTGCGGCCAGCACACTCCCGGCACCCACATACCCCACGATGGGAGATGCAGCCAGTGCAGCAGAAAGCAGACACACTGATACTTTCTTTCTTAACATAAAAAACAACCTCCTGATTCATAAAATCCCATTAGATTCATTATATACGTTCCGGCGGCGGCAGGAAACTTTTTCAGACTTCCCGCTGCCTCCGGACACATATCCTCTCACGCACTGCGGAAGATCCATTCCCCCCGTCTGCCCGCAGCACCTTTAATACTGATTTATGCTTCGCCTCTGACGATACCGTAATCGTCACAGATCTCGCCGAATTCCTTCGACATTGCGAAGTGATCTACCACCGCTTCACGCGTCATACCGCTCTTCATCTGATCTTCCCAGAATACCTCACCGGCACGATCCGAAGCACGGTCGAAGAAGGTCATGTACAATCTCATAAGGAAATTTCTGTCATCGAGATCAGCTTTCTTCATCTCATCGGAATTGCAGAAAAATCTTGCAGCCTGAATACCGGTAGCCTGACCGCTGGCCAGTGCATTGACCCAGTACTCCAGACCTTCCTTATCGGAGCCACGGAACAGGCAGTTCTCGTAAAGACGCTCCACGAAAGCATAGATCTTCGGAGACGGCTTGTTCAGATCCGGATTCTTCGCACCGGACTCCACGCCGAATCTTTCACAGACTTCGACCCATTCCTTCGACTCAATGAAGCACTCCACCACATACTGCTTCGTAGCACCGTTCTTCAGAGCTTTTAGATAGAAATCAAGTCCTTCCGGATCCCCTTCACGGTCGAAAAACACTCGATAAAGTGTATTCAGGAATTCTTCGTTGGTGAGTTTGCGCTCCATGAATTCCGGTGCTTCCAGCAGGAAGAAACGTGCACAGTCTGCACCTGTTGCACCCTTGTTCTCCACCTGGTCGACCCAGAACTGTTTTCCTTCCGGATCCGATTCACGATCCAGCGCGATGGTATAAAGACGCTCCACAAATTCTGCGAAACTCGGGTTCGGATTCGGAAGCTCGAAGCTCACGAGGTCCACTGTCAGATCGAAGCGGAGACACAGGATCTTGCGATCCGGAACATCCTCTTCTACATCGTAGACTTCATAATACTTCTTGTCCGCACTCAGTTCGATGCCGTTCTTCTCCACCACTTCGACGAGATAGTCACAGTTTCGGATATCCAGGTTCGTCAGTGCATTGTCGTTCGCATGAAGCGTACACAGTCTTTCGCTGTTCACTTTAAGCTCAGTAAGCTTATTGGAATTGCAATACATATAGAACAGCTGCTCGCATTCGCTTGCATCCAGTTTTGTAATCTGATTGTTCTTGCAATTCAGGTACTGAAGCGAAGTATCCCCGCTCAGATCCAGTTCCGTAAGCTGGTTATTCTCACAATACAGCGACTCCAGTTTCGGGTATCCGGAAGCATCCAGTTCCGTAAGGGACAATCCCGAGCAGCCGAGGAAAGTCAGCGGTGCTGACTTCGCCAGAGGAAGTCTTGTTATCTCCTTATTATCCTCAATAGAAAGCAGTGTCAAAGAAGTGAGGTTGGTAAAGTCAACTTCAGAAAGCAGATTACCTGAACACTCCAGAGTCATGATGGCGGGATTATTGGAGACATCCAGTTTCGTGAGTCGGTTGCCGTCACATTCCAGAACTGCCAGATTCGCACAACCACTTACGTTCAGTTCCGCAATATCGTTATCTCCACATCTAAGTTCACTCAGTTTCGTATTCGAACTTATATCCAGCACGGTCAGTTTGTTCGTACCCACATCCAGAGCTTCCAGGTTCTTCGCTCCCGAAATATCCAGACTGGTGAGCTTGTTACTGGGCAGTTCCAGATACGTTAACGACTCGCAGTTTCCAAACTTCAGCTCTGTGATCTCGTTATTAGATGCGCTTACGAATTCGATCTGCGGATTCGAACTGAGATCCAGGGTCTTCAACTGATTTCCTGAAACATAGATATAATTCAGTTTCGTGTTTTTGCTTACATCCAGTTCCGTGATTTCCTGGTAACCACAGGTCAGAGACGTAAGATTCGGGAATAACTCGATTCCCTTGAGACTCTTGACCTTCGGATCCATGTTTTCTTCCAGAGGGAATTCGATCTTGTCGGCATTTTCGATTTCATCCTGGGTAAGAATATCGTCACCATTCTCATCGAAATGCTTCGTGATATATTCCCGGAATGCCGCATCGGGGAAATTCGTTTCGTCAACCGCAACAGAATCGTTCTCTTCTGCGCGAACCGGCTTCACGCCAGTTTTCCATAAGAAAGGTGTTGCGATCAGGGCGGCAGAAAGAAGGCAGGTAAAAACTGTTCTCTTTTTCATAGACACATCCTCCACATGATGATAAATCCCTATGAATCCATGATACTTGTCGCCGAAGGGTAAATCAATAGAAGTTTACATTTGTGACAAATCGCTTATAATTCCCATACCACAGCGCTTCCGGGCACGCGCAAAAGGGCCCCGACGCTAACCACGCCGGGGCCCTTTTCTCAATGCTGATCTATTCGCAAAACCGCGGATCTCATAAACACCCGTTCAGGTTCTTCGCATACGGCTCAGAGCGTTCCCACCTCGATGCCATATACTGCGCAGAGCTGTCTGAATTCTTTTGACGTAACAAAAAGATCCACGATCGCATCTCTACTTACGCCTTTTTCCAGTTGTCCTTTCCAGAAGACCAAACCGTCATAATCCGGAGAACGATTGAAGAAAGTTTCATACAATCTTTCGACAAACTCATCATCAGTGTATTCGAGCTCCTTGAACTCCGGCGAGCCGAAGAAGAATCTGGCAGCCTGGATTCCGGATACCTGCTTATTCAACAAACGTACAGTCCAGAAATGAAGTCCCTCTTCATCCGTCTCTCGTAACAAACAGGTACGATACAGGCGCGTCACGAATTCCTCAACCTTCTTACGCTGCTTGGTACCGTGCGGGATTTTCGCACCGGAAGCGATACCGAAATCAGTACAGAGGTCACACCATTCATTTGACTCGATAAAGTCGTCAATGATCTGGGCTCTTGTCACGCCATTTTTCAGTTCACCCAGGTAGAATTCTTTTCCGCCCTTATCGGATTCACGATTGAAAAATACTTTATAAAGTGTTTCCAGGAAATCTTCATTCGAGAGGTTGCGCTGTGCGAATTCAGGCGCGTCCAGAAGGAAGAATCGGGCACAATCTGCACCGGTCGCATCATTATTCTCTACTCGCTCCACCCAGTACTTCTTTCCTTCCGGATCCGATGCACGATTCAGGGCAATAGTATAAAGACGCTCCACGAAAGCTTCAAATCCTTGATTTAACTCCGGAAGTTTCAATCCGGAAACTTCCTTCACGGTAAGATCAAAGCGTGCAAAAACAAGTCTTAAAGTCTCATCATCCTCGCCTTCAACATCAGCACACTCATAGTATTTACCGTCAGGACTTTGTTCAATACCACACTCCTTTGCGTGTTTAAAGAAGGATTCACATTTGGTAAAATCCAGTTTTGTCAGTTCGTTATTTTCTATAAACAGTCTCAGCAGACCATCGCAATCCAATGTCAGATTCTGAAGTTTATTGGATTGACAATCGGCCTCATACAGTTTATGCAATCCGCTCAGATCCAGGTCCGTGATCTGATTCGATGTGCAGCACAGTAATTCAAGGCTGGTATCGTTCTTCACATTCAGAGATTTCAGCTGATTGGCGAAACAATAGAGCTGCTTAAGATTCGGCTGGTCACTGGCGTCCAGCTCCGTAAGGGACATATCATTACAGTTGACAGACTGCAGTGCAGAGTTCTTCGGAAGGATAAGTTTCGTCATTCCTTTATTCTCTTCAACATGCAATCTTTCAAGCTTTTTCATGCAAGACAGATCGAGTTCGGTCAGATAATTGCAAGAGCAATTCATTTCCTGCATGCTACTACAATTCGAAACCTTCAATTCGGTAAGAGCATTGTGGTCACACTCCAGCCATTGCAGTTTGGTGCAATGATCCAGATCCAGACTTGTCAGCTTGTTGTTCACACATGTTAAATATTCCAGTTCTGTACTGCTGCTTAAGTTCAGTTCAGTCAGATTTGTTTCATCGGTCTCAAGATAAATCAGACTTGCAGCTTTGGAAAGATCCAGACTGGAAACCTGATTGTTTCGAATATCCAGATTCTCCAGAGCATCGATATTTCCGAAATTTAAACCGGTGAGTTTATTGCTGGGGACCGATACACAAACTATCTTGTTATTATTTCTCAGATCAAGCTCTGTCAATTCATTGCTCGAAACATCGAGATATTCAAGTTCCGGCAACATGCTTACGTCAATGCTGGTGAGCAAATTACCATCCAGAGCAAGATTATTGAGTTTCGGGCAATGACTAAGGTCGATCGTTTTGAGATCGCTAGAACCCAGATCCAGAGATTCAAGTTTCGTGTTCTTTGACAGATCGATATTGGATAAATGATTTCCATATGCTGCAATTTCCACAATATTCGGGCATCCGGTCAGGTCCAGAGAACGAACGTTATCAAAATTGATGATCAGGCGCTCCAGATTCGGATGGGATCCGAGTTTCAGACTACTGATTGACCAGAGATTGTCAAGTGAGAGCCACTCCAGTTTATGGAGCATAGAAACATCCATAGACGCAAGCAATGTCTCGTCAGCGGAAATACCGGCAAGATCCGGATTATGACTTACATCCAATTTCGTGATCGGATTATTCGTTCCGTCATTTACCCATATTCCCAACTCTTCCGGTCTAAGATAGTAACTGCTGCAGGCGTCAACATATATTTCGGTAAGTTTCGTACATTTACTGATATCGATCGCCGTCAGCAAATTCTCCGAAAAATCCACAAACCCAAGTTCCGCACAATCACTCAGATCGACCTGTGTCAGGCTGTTAAGGGCGCAATACACCTCTTTCAGTGAACTACAGCCCTTCAGGTTCAGTTTCGAAATCTTATTATAGTTACAGCTTAATTTCTCCACCTTCGTGTTCGTGCTGAGATCCAGACTGGTGACCGCATTACAATCACACTCCAGAGAACGAAGTTCCGTGAAAAACTCTACGCCCTTTAGGTTTTTCACTTTCTGCTCGGCGCCCGGCTTCAGACTGATATTGATCTTCTGGACCTTGTTGAGTTCTTCTGCGGAAAGCTCCCCATTGCTGTCCGTGTCAAAACTACTCTTCACGTAGTCTCGGAAAATCTTGTCTGGGAAATTCGCCTCATTGATCTTGACTGATCCCTCTTCCTCTGCACGCACCGTTCCCGCGCCCGCACGCCATACGAAAGGCGCCGCGACAACGACAGATGCCAGAAGAACGATCATCGCCGTTTTCTTCTTCATCGTCTAATCCTCCTGTTGTCAATACAATACTCTTTAGCATTTTCATCTTACCGACACAGGCTTTGACAATCAATAAAAAATGACGAATATGACAATTTGCTTATTTTCTTTTGAGATTTTCCGTCACGCCTCCGCTTTATTCACCGCGCGCCAGCCGCCACCGCGTCCCGTCACGCCTCCGGCCTACAAATTCATTGTAATACAAACCGTTCTTCGTGGGCCTGCACCCGGGTCCACTCGGGATGGGGACTAAACCCAGGGCAGTCGGGATTTAGTCCCCCGCCAAGCTCGTAAAAAGGGGACTAAACCAGGAGCAGTCGGGTTTTAGTCCCCCGCCAAGCTCGTAAAATGGGGACTAAATCAAGGGTAGTCGGGATTTAGTCCCCCGCGAAGCTCGTAAAAAGGGGACTAAACCAGGAGCAGTCGGGATTTAGTCCCCACGCCCCTCCCCCGCTCCAGTCCCCGCATCCCTCCTCACATCTCCCCCATCACCCACGCACTCCGTCTCTCCTCCCTACTCGCTCCCCGCCTGCAAATAACATCATCTATTTTCGACCGAAAAAACCTTTACCTCCACCCGCACTACGCATATAATATTTCCAACATTGAAAGGAAAGGTGATTACAATGAGATGCCCGAATTGCGGTGCGACACTGATCTACAACGACACAAAGAATACATACTTCTGCGAGTATTGCGGTTTCACAGAATTGGCCGTCGAGAAGGTTGTCGAGAAAGTCGTTTATAAGGAAGCATCTCCTGAATTGAACTACAACCTGGTTATTTCCAATCAGGCCACATATCCGTTCTCGGAAGTCCGCTTCAGCAGCAACGACGCCAACATCCGCGGCTCGATTCACAAAGACGAGACCTTGGCTTACAAGCTGGTACCGGGCCCGCACAAGATCACATTCCGTTATGGGAAAACTCAAGAAACATTCGTGATCGTTATCCTGGAGTCCGGCGATCCCGTAAAGATCACATACAAGGGCCCAGCCGGTGGCGCAAACAAAGCTTATGTTATCGAGCAGCCGTATGCCGGTGAAGCCTACAAAGATCTGGTTAACGGCAAGTTTCCGTCTGAAATTACTCCGCTGTCCATCGTGGCAATGGTTCTTTCCTTCACGATTGTCCTGTCGTTCTGGGGCTTTCTCCTCGGCGTCATCGACCTGAGCGTAGCCAAGAACCAAGGCAAGAAGCCCAGCACAATTTCTGTGATAGCCATTACCTTTGGCAGCATCTTCATGTTCTTCGGAATTCCGATGATGATAAGCTGTGTCGCATAATTACGATCAAGATCATCGCACAAAAGAAGGGCTCCGGCGCATTTCACGCCAATGTCATTAAGTTAAGACAGCCTCTTCAAAGATCTCCATACCTTAAGTGGTATGGGGGT
>LVAV01000025.1 GCA_001604185.1 Clostridiales bacterium Firm_16
CCCACGCCGATGGTACTGCGGTTCGCCGCGGGAGAGTAGGTCGCCGCCGGGCCTTTTCTTTTTCTTTTCCTTTCGCGCCTCGTGCGCCCGAGCCGTCGCCTCGTCCCCCAGGGATCCGTGCGACGGCTTTCCTTTTTTTCGGTAACTTGCTCAGTGAGTTGTAAACGAAGGAGAGACTTCGCCCCGCCCTTGCAGAATCCCTCTCATTTGACTATGATTCCAAAGACCGTTTGTGGCTGAAAGCAGCTACGAAATAAATCATATTATTGAAACACGAGGAAGGGAATCGGAACCATGCGGATACGAATGGAACATTTGCAGCGATCTTACGGTACGTTGCATGCGGTGCATGATGTCAGCCTGACGATTCCCTCGAATACCGTGTACGGCATCATTGGCCGAAGCGGAGCGGGAAAATCCACGCTTGTCCGCCTCATCAGCCTGTTGGAAAAGCCCGATGCCGGGGAAATCTACTATGACGAGGACCGAGTCGACCATCTTCCGAAAGATCAGTTGATTCAACGGCGGAGACGTATCGGCATGATCTTCCAGAACTTCAATCTCTTTTCCTCTCGCAACGCAGGAGAAAACATCGCCTATCCGATGGAGATCTCCGGGATGAAGAAGGAGGAGATCGAAAAACGAGTCCAGGAGCTCCTGAAGCTCGTGGAGCTTGAAGGACGCGGGAGCGCTCCGATCAGCACCCTCAGCGGAGGACAGAAGCAACGCGTTGCGATCGCCCGTGCGTTGGCATGCAACCCTGACATTTTGTTTTGCGATGAAGCGACGAGCGCTCTTGATCCACAGACGACACGCTCCATCCTCACCTTGATCAAGGAAATCCAGAAGAAGATGAATTTGACTGTCGTCATGATCACCCATCAGATGGAAGTGGTGCGGGACAGCTGCGACTTGGTGGCCGTGCTGGATGACGGGCGAGTCGTCGAACAAGGAACAGTGGCCGACATATTCGCCAATCCTTCAAGCAATGTGACGAAGGATTTCCTTTCGCACCTTGCTTCCAACGATTCGGAAATCCGAGGCGGCGACTATGACGACATCGTCCGATGGTCATCCGAAGGAGGTCGCTATATCTTCCGATTCCGCGGCGATCTGACCGATACTCCGGTCTTGAGCCGGCTCAGCCAGGAAATGGGCGTCGACTTCAATATCCGGGCAGGCGGCGTACAGCATGTGGGAGGGGAAGAGATCGGGACGTTGATATGCGATATCTCCGGAGACGACAATACCGTTGAATCGGTGATCTCCGCATTGCAGAAACAAGGTGTCGTCGTCGAGGAGGCGGTAAAATGAACGGAATCTGGTACCTTGTAGGCAAAGCGACGATGGAAACTCTTTCGATGGTCTTCTTCTCGACGATTTTCTCCCTGATCCTCGGCTTGCCGCTGGGGATCCTGCTGAGCATCACCGCGCCGGAGGAGCAGGGCGGGTTGATGCACAAGCCGATCCTCAACAGCGTACTTGGACGGATCGTGAACATCCTGCGTTCGTTTCCGTTCATTATCCTGATCATTCTGCTCTTCCCTTTGTCCAGAATCATCATCGGGACCAGCATCGGTACTACCGCGACGATCGTGCCTCTGTCGATCGCTGCGGCTCCGTTCGTCGCCAGGATCATAGAATCCTCGCTCAAGGAAGTCGACCCGGGTGTCGTCCAGGCGGCGCGGGCGATGGGATCGACCAACAACCAGATCATCTGGAAAGTGATGATACCCGAGGCGATGCCTTCCCTTGTCGCAGGAGTGACGCTGACGATCATCAATTTGATCGGCTATTCGGCGATGGCCGGAGCCATCGGAGGGGGAGGCTTGGGGGATCTTGCGATCCGCTACGGGTATCAACGGTTCCGAGGCGATGTCCTGTTCATCTCCGTCGTAGTGATCCTCGTGCTGGTCGAAATCATCCAGGTGATCGGCAATCGACTTTCCTCCCGGTTGATGGCCCGGCGCTGACCGATACGCTCCGGCCGGCATACGGACGCTGGCGGTGCGAAAATCCGTGATACAGCGCGGGTTGATGATTCCTGCGGCGAGCCGTCGCCGCCACGGGTTGCCGTACCGGAGCGAAAAAAATCCCAGGCCCTTGCCAAAAATGCATGTTATACGGTATATTCACACCAACCAGCCGAAAAATCGCTGGAATTCGATCAAGGAGAGGCGCATGAAACAGTCTGTTCTCATTTCCAACATGTCCATGATGTCTCTCATGATGATGCCCTAACGGGCATATACATTCATCATCCTTCACCAAATTATCAATTTTCGTCCATCGTTTCCTTCCCAGACCGGAGTCCTCGTTCGACCAGTCGCGTCCAGAGAGGCCTCATACCGGCTGACGGAGGAAGAATCATAGAATTTTTTTTAGGAGAGAACATATCATGAAAAAAACCGTAGCTATCGTTTTGATCGCATTGCTCGCCGTTTCTTTCGCTTTCGCCAGCGGAGCAAAGGAATCCTCCAGTCAGGTGCTGAACGTAGGCGCGACGCCCGAGCCACATGCCGAAATGCTGAATTTGGTGAAGGATGATCTCGCCGCTCAGGGAATCACGCTGAATGTCATCGAGTTCACTGATTATGTGACTCCCAACGAAGCGCTCGAGTCGGGTCAGATCGACGCAAATTTCTTCCAGCATGTTCCGTATATGGATTCCTTCAACAAGGAGCGCGGCTTCCATCTGGTTAACGCTGGTGGTATCCATGTGGAACCGCTCGCCGTCTATTCCAAGAAGGTGGCTTCCCTGAAGGAGCTCAAGCAGGGTGCCACCGTCGCGATCCCCAACGATCCGACCAACGAAGGTCGTGCGTTGTTGTTGCTCCAGAGCGCCGGATTGATCAAGCTTGCCGCTGACGCCGGTCTGGAGGCGACTCCGCTCAACGTGGCGGAAAATCCGCTGAACTTGAAGTTCCGTGAAATCGAAGCGGCTTCTCTTCCTCGTGTCCTTGCGGATGTCGATGCCGCGGTCATCAACGGCAACTATGCGATTCCTGCCGGTTTGATCGCCACTCGGGACGGATTGTTCGTCGAGGGCGCCGATAGCCCGTATGTGAACATCATCACGGTCAAGTCGGGTAATGAGAATGATCCTAGGATCCAAGCGTTGGTCAAGGCGCTGCAGAGCGACGAGGTCAAGCAATTTGTCGCTGAGCGCTATCCTAACGGCGAAGTAGTCCTGGTTTTCTAATCGTCCTTTGAACCTAAGAAGGTGGAGCCGAAGGCGTCCTTGCGATGTCTTCGGTTTTTTTGTCGGACGAGGGATTGCTCCTTGTCACGAAAATGTCCTGCCTATCCACCGTTTTTCAGCCTGTTCCATACCTACGGAAGGGGGTATCTTCTTTGCATCTGGTTTCACGGAGTACGGCTGCGTTCGTCCAGGCGGTGGCCGTGGACAACGAGGCGTTTCGCGTAGTACCATAGACATATACGGAGGGCATGCGATGAATACCGGAGCTTCGACTTTTTTTTCTTCTGGATTCTTGATGTGGACCTTGCTGTTCCTGTTGATCGCCTTGATCGGCACAAGTGCGGCGATGCTCGTTTCTACGTTTCGCCGCAACAGCCGGATGCGTGGTCTGGAAGCGCGGCTTCAAGCGTTCTCCGCGCTTTCCGACAACTCGGTGCGGCAGTTGCAGGCGCTTGACTCTTTGCAAAAGATCGTCCTTGACCAGAACCAGGCGAATCGCTCGGAACTGCAGGACGGCTTGAACCGTTATCAGATCGCGATGCTCAGCGAGCTGAGGAATCTCACACAGAATATCGAGGCCCGTCTGGTCCAGATGGAGAAGAAGACGGCTCAGGTGGGGGAGCAGGTCGATTCTAAGCTGGAACGGATCCGGACCGATAACGAACAGCGTCTGGAACAGATGCGCAAGACTGTCGACGAGCGGCTTCAGACGACGCTTGAGCAACGTCTGGGGGATTCTTTCAAGCTGGTGAGCGACCAGCTGGAGGTCGTCCATCGTTCGTTGGGGGAAATGCAGAACCTTGCCGCCGGAGTAGGGGATCTGAAACGGGTGCTGACCAACATCAAGACACGAGGCAACTGGGGCGAAGTCCAGGTCGACATGTTGCTCGAGGATATCCTGACGCCCGATCAATACGACAAGAACGTCGCTACGAAGGAAGGAAGCTCCGATCGTGTAGAGTTCGCCATCAGGCTACCCGGTCGGGAGGCTGGTGATCCTGCCTCACATCCCGTCTGGCTTCCAGTCGACGCAAAGTTCCCCAAGGAGGACTACGAGCGACTGCTCGATGCCCAGGACAAGGCGGATGGCGCCGCGGCCGAGCTGGCGGTCGAGGCGATCCGCAAGCGGATCATTTCCGAGGCCAAGGATATTTCCACCAAATATCTTGATCCTCCCCGGACTACCGATTTCGCGATCCTGTTCCTTCCCGTCGAAGGCCTGTTCGCCGAAGTGCTGCGGATTTCCGGGCTCATGGATTTGTTGCAACGGCAGTACCGAGTGGTGGTTTCCGGACCGACTACGTTCAGTGCAATGCTCAACAGCCTCCAGATGGGATTCCGCACCCTTGCCATCGAACGCCGATCTAGCGAGGTCTGGAAGATTCTCGGTGCTGTGAAGACGGAATTCGTCCGTTTCGGAGATATCCTGGACAAGACGAAGGCCAAGCTCACCCAGGCCGCAGGCACGCTTGAATCCGCTTCTGTCCGTACCCGGGCGATCGAGCGAAAACTCCGGACTGTTGAAAGCCTTCCTTCCGACGAGGCCGCAAGAACGCTCGGACAACTGCCCGGCTCTTCGTTCCTCCCGGAGTCTCCAAAATCGCCGGGGCAAGAGAACGGCATCGACTCTGACGAATGAAATAATATTCAATTATCTAGGGTAAAAGGTGGGAATCTAGCTTATTATTGCATATTTATACATAATATGTTGACAAAATATGCATGAAAATGTAAGGTTGCTTCTACCACTTTCCAATCATGCGCTTATGGAGGTACGACATGAACAAGAACATCGATCTGAAAGGGAGAAGCTTTCTGACCTTGAAGGATTTCTCCACCGAGGAGATTCTGTACCTGCTGGATCTGTCCAAGCAGCTGAAGGCGAAGAAACAGGCGGGCGTGGTCTCGACATGCGATGGAGCGCTTGTCGGCAAGAACATCGTTCTGATCTTCGACAAATCCTCCACCCGTACCCGTTGCGCATTCGAAGTGGCCGCCTACGATGAAGGCGCGCATGTGACGTTCCTCACCAACAGTCAGATGGGCAAGAAGGAATCGATCGAAGATACCGCGAAGGTGCTCGGCCGGATGTACGATGGCATCCAGTATCGTGGTTTCAGTCAGAAGCTGGTCGAGGATCTGCGCGACTTCAGCGGTGTCCCCGTCTGGAACGGTCTGACCGACGACGACCACCCTACTCAGGTTCTGGCCGATTTCCTTACCGCGATGGAGCATGTCGCCAAACCGTTGTCGAAGATGAAGCTGGTCTACGTCGGCGACGGGCGCAACAATGTGGCCAATGCGCTGATGATCGGTGCCGCCAAAGTCGGTATGGATTATACCGTCGCGGCTCCCAAGCAGCTCTTTCCGTCGCAGGCTCTTCTTGACGAGCTTTCTCCCGTCGCCTCCGCGACAGGGTCCGTCATTTCCTGTACCGCCGATCCGTACGAGGCGGTCAAAGGCGCCGACATCATCTACACCGATGTCTGGGTGTCGATGGGCGAGGAAGACAAGATGTCCGAACGGATCGCTCTTCTCAAACCGTATCAGGTTACGATGGATCTCCTCAAAGCCTCCGGCAACGACCATGTGATCTTCGAGCATTGTCTTCCTTCTTTCCACGACCTGAACACCTCCGTCGCCCAGGCTGTCAAGGCCCAGTTCGGTCTCGACGAAATGGAAGTGACCGACGAAGTGTTCCGCAGCAAGCATTCCGTGGTGTTCGAGGAGGCGGAGAATAGGATGCATACGATCAAGGCGGTGATGGTCGCGACTCTCGCTTAGTATACGGGCGCAATCCTGCGTTGCCGGACAGACAGGCATATAGGAATATCGCCCGCTGTCCGGCGTCTTGGCTTTCATCCCGTCTCCGTCGCGACTCTCGCTTAGTATACGGGCGCAATCCTGCGTTGCCGGACAGACGGGCATATAGGAATATCGCCCGCTGTCCGGCGTAAACGTCATTTCACAGGAACTGCAAAACGATTCATTTTTCCCTATTGGTGACCCAAGCTCTTGTAATGACAAAGATTATGTATTATATACCATCAAAGATGGTTTTTTTTACATTGTGATGGTATAGTGTAAAAGAACAGCCATGGCGGATACTTTACGGATGTTGCGCAAACACTAGTATATTCATACTACCAGGGCGTGATGTCCGTGATGTGAAATCCAGACGAGTATTGTAAGAGGATTGGTGCAGGGAATGCCGAAGAAGATTGATCATGATGAACGGAAGGAAAAGATACTCCAGACGGCGTTGAAAGTATTCGCTCGCGAAGGGTATCGGGACTCGAATCTTTCCCTCATCGCTCAGGAATGCGGGATATCCAGGCCCACGATCTATCAGTATTTCAAGGACAAGGAAGAGATCTACTACTATGCAGTCAAGCTTGTGACCGGTCGTATGTTCAACAAGTACGCCCAGTATGCATGGTCGAGCCCCGATGATGAATTAGATAGAATCATCACCATCTGCAACGATATCATGGATACCGCCGTGCTCCATACAGGAGAAATCACCAGCCTTGTTGACGTCATGATCCAGATGAAGCGGGAAGGACGAGATTTCTCGAGCATCATCATGCGACGGACGGCGAAACTCAACATCCTGTTCAAGCGGATACTTAGGGTCGGCATCTCGAAAGGAACGGTGATCCAATGCCAGATCGACAAAGTGACAGCCCATATCGTGATTCTTCTCGAGTCGTTCTGCTTCCAGCTGGCGTTCCTCGATAGCTACGACATGGATCTTGCCAAGGAATTGGTGAGCAACTACCTGGAGTTCTTCAAGACGAAACCGGATTCCACCGGCGTTGTTCCGCGATAGGCCTTCTTATCGACCGTTCCGCAGGGTACGGCTACCGGCATCATCGGAATCGAAAGGTCGGTTTCTTTTTCTGAAAATCAGCAGTTTCCCCACGGTGAAGTTGATGACTCCTGCGATGAGGTTCGATATGAACTTCCAAAGTAGCGGGGTCAATTCCAGGACATCCACCGCAAGCCACATGACGAACACGTCGAGGACTCCTGTGGCGAGACGGCATGAGAAGAACGCAACGAGTTCGACCAGAACGTTCTTTCTGGTGAAATCCTTGCTGGAAAATACGATGACCTTGTTCGTGAAGAATGCGAATGTGACTGCGAAGACCCATGCGAGGATGGTTGCCGGCACGTTCGCCATGCCGATGGGGCGTCGTAGCAGCGCATATGTCCCCATGTTGATCGCCGTCGCGCATGCGCCGAAGATCATGTAGATGAAAAAATCTTTGTGCCGCCGTACGATGGCGCGCATCCCGCCGAGCATGTCGATGCCTCCCTACTGCCGGGCTATCCGAACTATGCCATGATAATAGCCCTCAGATGCGGAAAGTTACAACTGTTGTACAATCCAAAAAACTCTGACAAAAAAATCCAGCATTTTGACACAAAATCCAGAAATTATTGCAACTTTTTTCGTGTCTTTTAGTGTTTATTCGTGGTTTATCGTGGCATCCTTTCCTTCTTAGTTAAACCATCTGTAAACGCTGTTGGGCTGCCTCGATTCTCTTCTGGGCAACCTCAAAATAGGTATCATCTTGTTCGATGCCAATAAACTTCCTACCCGTGTTCATAGCTGCTACTCCTGTGGTTCCCGATCCCATCGTGAAATCCAATACGGTATCACCAAGGTTTGTATATGTTAGGATCATATATTCCATTAGTGCCACTGGTTTTTGTGTTGGATGATGATGCGAGAGATCCCTAGCTATTTCCAAAACGGAACGTGGATATCTTCTGCCATCTTCCGATCCTGTCGTTCGATCATCAATAGGCCTGTAGCACTCACTACTTTTTCGAGAACCGGATGTCGCTGTTTTTCCTTTATACGGTGTACTGTACCAAAATTGTGGGTTGTAGGTCGGCTGCTTTTTATAGAAGACCAGGATATCTTCATGGGCTCTTAGTGGGTGTGTTTTCGCATTGAGAAAACCTGTGCTGTAGTTCTTTACCCAAGCCCATGCATAGCGAAGTTCCTGGAGATTGCTATTCCCAAGGACTGTGGTGAACGGTTGGCAGGCTGTAAAAACGTAAGCAGTATTATCTTTACTGATTCGATGCAGATCTGACCACATCTTGTCTAGTGGTATTATCGAATCCCATTTGCAAGCTGTAGTTCCATAAGGAGGATCCGAAAGAACCAAATCAATCGAAGCGACAGGAAGCGTTGGAAGAACTTCCAGACAATCCCCATGATACAATGAGGCATCCCCTGTATTGACTCTGAACATGCAACCCCTTTCGGTGGCGAAGGGTCATGAACATTATTACATATTGGCAGTGAGACAACCGGACATAAAAATAGCCGATCAATTGATCGACTAATAAGCGTTTTTTAGAACAGCACAAATATTTCTGGTCCAAGTTTCATGATGCCAAAAATCATAATTGCAGTCATCACCAAGGTAATTAAGACAAAAACAATACTGATGACGACCTGAATAGTTTCAAGTAGTTTTTTGAATTTCTGATACATAGTTTCCCTCCTTGGTTGGCCACACCTCCACAAGAACGTTATAAGGTTTGCCATTGCTAGCCTTGAGCATTTTTGATGAAACATATGCCTCATTACGTTTGGGGGCGAATGATTTATCATGCAGAAGTATTTCATCAACTACAGAACGAAGAGTATCAGTTTCCACAGTTCATCTCCTCAAATAAAACCTGTTGCAGAGGTGATTCACAGCTCTCTGAAAAACCATTTACCGATGGTTTATTCACGACCTCGAATCCAACAGGCAGGTTGATCATTTCTCGACTGATCATCCAGTCGTAGATATCCGGCCAGCGAAGCGTGTTTGAAGCTGAAAGTTGAAGATCCTCAATAAGACGAACACTTGGAATGCGCAACAGTCTGGCCCATGTTGATACGCTTGCTTCTTGTGGAAGGGGGAGCTCCCACAAATCGTACCAATCTTGGACTGCAGGTTCCTCTGAGCAGTTGACGCAATCCTTATGAAAGGCATCCTTCATGGGTGACGAAAGCGTCACCTTGTCCGGACGAAGTTTCCCAAGAAGATCGACTAACGCCTGGTAAGCCAGATACTGCTTCCTGATGAATCGTCGTTCTCTCTGATATCGAATCAAGGCGTTGCGAGGAATACGATATTGATTGCCAATCAACAGACTGTCCAACCGATACATCGTAATCGCAAGTCTAATTTGGTTGTCATTGAGCATAAGAATCTCGGCCGCTTCACGCACGAAGAAAAACAACAAGTGTCCATCCAATGCGGCTGAGATTCGTTGGTCGACTGTCTCCAGGAACATGTCCAGCTGAGCTTCCTGCACCGCCTGACTCCTACAAGGTTGTAAAATCAAGATTCAACAATTGGAATCTCCCGTCTGCATCGCGGAAGTGGATCCTGAAACAGGGTTGGGTAGATTCGATCCTGCGGCTTTTGTCGATGATTTCCATCGCCTTGTCCCATTGAGGTTCATCGTGGACTTCATAGGACCGAAGACGCAGGATTTCCTTTGAGTCGAGGGAACCTTGCTTGACCCGAAATGCACGGGAAACTAGTTCCTTGACGAACGGCTTGGTATCCTTGGTTGCGTCCATGATTAAGTTGTCGAGGATTTCTTTTGCGGCCCAAATTTCCTCGGTAAATCCCACACGTTCACTCATTGCAATCGTGATTCGGATTGAACCGTCATAACTTGTGAGGGAAAGATTACCTTTCCTTTCTCCTCCAAGCTTGACTCCATACTGAGCCGCTGCCACCTTGACGAACTGTTCGATGTCCTCCATAAAGGACCGTTTCGCATCAATCATGGAGGTTCTCAGGGCAGTGCTTCTTTCTGCAATGGCATTGACCAATTCATCTCGAGCCTGGTCGATTCCACGAACTAGTTCCTCTGGAACGAGCTTGCCGGTTCCATTCATGTAGTACGTTTTTCCATCGATAACTTGTGGTTTCATTTCCTGTCTCCTCTCTGTTGGGATTTGGCTGTACGGTTGATCCAGCCAATGATTCTTCTGAGTTCCACTTCGTCACAGAACTTCAAATCCTGTTTGCCGATTACTTTTCTCATGAATCCTTCAACCCTGGTATTTCCATCCAACCCGAACACCTGGCGTGCTCGTCGATGTATTTGGGCGATGGTTCCTTGCCTTGCTCTCCATGCTGATTTTTGAGGAGATGCGTACGGATATGCATCTCGAAAACCAGCACGGTCGAATAGGTCCAGAACCTTCCTTAGTCCCTCGTCGTCAGCATGTGAGCAGCTATCTTCACCGGTGACTGCACCCAAAAACTGACGATATTCCCATTCCTCCATGGGACGACCTCGGGCACCACAGGAAGGACAAAGTTCACCGAAGAACAAGCGATTGCAGCCTGTGCACATACGAGCCACTTTCTTTGCGATGTGGATTGCGGCAAGAAGGGACCGTCTACTCATTTTTCATTCCCCTATAGGATCTCGGGCAGATAGGGGATTCCGAAATCATTCTGTAGGTGTACGTCCAGTGTCGACCGTCTTTTTGGCGACCAATCCGACTCAGATAACCTGCTTTGGTCCATAGCGCAGTCAGGTGTTTGACATACGTCATTGGGATTCCAGACAGTTTGACGATATCTGCATTATTGAAAGACTTCAGGATATGCATCGCTTTCCATGCCATCTCAGCGCGTTGCCCCCTCATCAGATTGGGATCTCCTGTATATGTAATGGAGTCCCCGTCCTTAACGACCTTTCCGGTGGAAGTCAGACGGATAAAAGATGACCAGAAGAGACCTCTGGACAGGTCGTAGAATTCCGCCCGAAATTGTGTGAATGAACAGATTTTTTTCTGTGCGAGAAATTTCTCCATCTGCCTTGCTGGTACGGTTGTACCAAATAGGACATCACGACCGGAACGGCTTATAGGCATCGAGTACCTCCTGTGTCAACTCGCTGATTCCGCTGGTGTTCATGATCTGTACGATATGCTGTGCGTCATTTACCAAGACTCGGAAATCCTTACCCGCCCACCGAAGTAACGTCTTGCATGCCTCTGTCTGGCTGCTGATATCGAGACCGACCGCCTGCTGGTAGTAGGTCGCCACATCGACGATCGTCAATGGCTTGAATACGATTTCCGGTTTGCGAATTCTGCTATGAAGTCGGGGCTGGCTTGCCAGCTTCGAGACCAAGGACTCCTCTCCTACGAGAAGAATTGGAACCTGGCATTCTTCGTTGAAGCCTCGAAGCATTTCAAGATACTTGATGGGTAATCGATCAGCTTCGTCAATGATGATCAACTTCCGGAAGGTCATGGTTGCGTCGCGGATGATGTTCAGATTGCCTTCATAGGTCCTTGAGCAGGTCCCCGTGAGTCTCTGTGCAATCGCTTTTGTGAGCATCGTCATGGTGTATCCTTCGATGTAGAGAATATAGACGGCCGGGTCTGTGGTAGCTGCGTAATGTTGGATTGCAGTTGTCTTGCCGTACCCGGCTCGTCCTGTCACCAGTCCGATACTTGCGTTCAATGTCGTGTCATTGTCCAAGAGATCGTTGGCCAGTGCTTCCAGTTCATTCACGTTCTGCGTATTGATGAACACATATGGATCCACCCGCAGAACTCCTGGAGCAACATCCAGTTCGGGAACCTCATCTGCCTGAAGCAAGCCGCCATCAATCATTTTCCGAATGATTGCTTTTTCGAGATTCTGCCAGTTCGGATAGTCATGGGCTTTGACTCTGCTGACAGCCGACTTCCCGATACCTACCAAAGCTCCTGCCATCGTATTCGTGATATTAGCTTTTTCCATTGCATCTGCTAGCGTCAACATGATTGTCCTCCTAATTTCTTGTAGTTGATCCAGTAAATTTCGTTGTCCTTGTATTCGGTTGAAGCCTCATACGAGGCCATAAAACGCTTGTCGGAATCCTTGAGCTCATTGCCATGAATAAGCATGTCCAAGCACCATCTGTATCGGTCGTAGGTGGATGCGTGTAGTGCCAGATGAGGAATGATCCTTACAGGTTTGACAGTATGGATTTGCTTGTGGACTTCTGTTGGGAGATCTATATCCGTCGTATCTTGGATATCGTCCTTGACGGTTTCGGCCTGCTGAAGGAATTTTGACATGTCACTCTTGACAGTCAGCTCCCCGACGGGTCGGGTGAATGCCCTGAACACATCACGTACAGCGGCCATCTGACGTCGCTTTGAGGCCATGGCTTGCTCAAGTGCCTCATCGTCCAACATGGTCAGCTTCTCGACCGCCTTGAGTGGACGAATGGGATTCTCCGGACTTGGCACGATAGCATAGGCATATGTAGGGTTCCATTTATTGAATCTGACTTCGACGGCTTGTCCTTCAAAGCGATGGAGACCGACATCAAGAATCCTCCCATTGGATTCCGTCAGGTCTTCTCCGATATACTCGACGTTGTTTGCGATGACCCTGTTCCTGTTGACTGTTGCACGCCGGCGATCGAAGAGAATCAGATCGATATCACGATCATCCATGTACCGAGCTGTCCATCCCTGTCGTTGTCGGTCTGCCAGGTAATCCCAGGGCGTCATGCCGAGAGTGGAGTGCACTTCTTCGGTCTCATAGTATCTGATTGCCCTGCAGACGGTACCGATGAATTCATCCATCGTCAGGAGTTCCCTGTTGTCTTTTTGTCTTTCAAGCCGTGCTCGTTCTTCTTCGTCCTGGGCTGCGCTTGCACCAGGTGTGGCAACCGCACCAGGAAGCATGAAAGACCTGAGTATTTCTTCGAGGCTCCGAAAGAACCGTTCAATGTCCTTGGCTTTTGCATTACGTACGTTCGCAAATATTCTTCGATGTGTTTTGCGCCATTCTTCCGGTGTCTTGGCTGATGCCAGGACGTTTCCTTCTTCATCCTCGACTACGTATTCTCCATCGATGGTCTTTGACAAATCGCTGATATCTGCGGCAGCCATATGGTTGAGCATGAGATCGTCGATGATGGCATTGATTGCTTTGCTACATTCGGACGAACCGTTGTCGTTATACGAGCAATCGAACATGCCGAATCTCTTTAGGCCGATTCGTAGGGACTCTTTGACCGTATCAGAGGTGTAAATGCGATCGAATGCGATGCCGTAGACTAGCTTCGTGCACATATCAATCCATAGATAGCATTGGGGACGATAGATTTCTCCCGTCTCATAATCTGCTACCCACCAGTCGAAAATGTGTTGGTCTCCGATGATGATCTGCATCGGTCTGAGCGACTTGCAATCTCGACTAATATAGAAGTGGTTATCAAGGCCTCGATTGCCTTCAATCCCATACTTCAACAGAACGGAAGGAATCTGTTTCAACAGAGTGAATGCAGCGCTACGACTTCCGATTTTCCATCCGTTCTGATCAGCCATAATTTGTAGGGCCTTCCATGCGCTTTCCTTCGTACATGATCCATATTGCTTAATCGCCTTCAGGTAGTACCCTTGGATATACGAAATCGCATCAGAACAGAATGCTGATCCTTTTCTTCCAGATGCTGTCGGCCTACCTGTGACTCCATACGTGAGGACTTCCTTTTCGATGCGTCTTACGGTAGATTCTGATACTCCCATATAAAAGGCGACATGATGCAGCCATTCCGATCGCGATACGTTGATAGGTCGACTTTGGATTTTTTGCATGATTTCCTGTCGCTTGCGAATTTTCGGTGTCAGTCGGAAACCTTGCTGATATCCACTGACAACCTTGTCCTGAGCAGTCGGGGCCAGTGCTGGAAGCATTGGCTGTTCAACGGCGATTACGTTATTCTGAACTAGTTTTTCCTGCCATTCTGCGGGAAGGGATGGCACATACAGTTCCATTGCCTTGCCGTTCTTCATCCTGCGTTGGATGCTCTGATCTTTCTTGAGACGGATTTGAACGGCTCGTTGAGTCTTTCCTATTGCAAGTGCTACCTGCTTGATATCAACCCACATATTCACGTCTCTCCAACGGTTCTTTCACGTTCGCCGGTTTCGGCGCGTTATGCATTTCCGACAGACGTTGAGAGAACGTCTGAGCTGCTTTGTCCAAGTCGTACCATGAGGCGTATCCAAGGAGACGTGCGAGGGCATATTGGACTCGATCGGACTTGTCCTTGCCGAGTAAGACTTGGCTTACCATCTGAGGCGTGACCTCAATTGCATTTGCAACGGCTGTCAGACTGATGCCTTGTTCACGCAGTCGAAGCATGCAATAGGTATGGATATATGTGGTCTTCATTCGGTTCCTCCTTCGGGGATGTAGATCATGGAAAGCAACTCGTCATACCAGGAAGTTCCCTCCATTTCTTCGCTCCTCTCTGTGACGTGTTCTCCGATTCGTCCTGTCGGGTTGCAGATGAATCTTCCATTCCACGGATAAACGAGGCAGAGAACGATGAATTTGGTTCCGATCCATCCGTTCCGGAAGGCGATGAAGTCACTGCCTTGGTTGTCGTATTCCCTCCGGTCGGTCGCGAATGCATGCGACTCAAACTGATCGATCAGATCGGACATCATACGGGTACCTTGAAATTTCTTCATATGGTTTCTCCTTTCATGGTTGTATCGATCAGCACCTGCTGGCTGACGAATTTTGCGACTTCGGCTCTGACTTCCGGCTGGAAGTCTTCAAGTGCGGCTTCAACGATCATGCAAATGCGCATCTGTTCTTGGACCGGCACTTTGGTACATGCGATCTTCTTTGCAGCTACGCACTTGTTGTTGAATTCAATGAGCCCCATTCCGGAGGTCTTTGTCTGGATGCGCTGTCCGATGGCGTCAAGGTATTCCGGAGCGAATAGGCCGAGCTGCTCCCATGATGCCGTATGGTCTGGGACTTGGGAGATAAGGCGTTGGCACCGCAACCATTCCTGGTATTTGAGCTCTAGGGAAGGAGTCCAGCCTTCGGGTCTCCAGTTGATATCACCGACATGCCCTTGTATGGATTTGAAAAGTTCGATGAGTTGCCGTTTTGCCTCTTCTTTGCGTTCTTGGATTTCCTCGTCCGTAAGGAGACGATCTTCTTCGGGAAGGTAGATTGAGAGATAACGCTGTGCGGTACGTACGGAAAGCCCGATGTCTTGGCAGTATTGTTGCCATGTTTGCGGACTCTCCACGACTTTACCGGACTTTTTTTCAGTCGGCATGTTCAACCTTGCGACATTTTGTCGCGAGGTTAAGTCCGTACGGCTTCCAGGAGCTGTTAATGCTTGATTCGCCGCAAAGAGCTCTCGGACGAGATCAAGTGTGATTCTTCTATACATTCCGACCAATTTTTTCCCTACGGAGACAGAATCCTCATATGTCCATGGTTTCAGGTTTGGCTGTAAATCTTTCGCCATATTTTTCTTGCCCCTCCTCGCTGACTGCGATATAGTGAAATCACTTTAGATATAAAGTCAGATTTAGAATAATTCATATTTTCGATAGAGTCAATCGAAATATGGAATATTAATCGAAATTTAGATTAGGATGAACGAATGAGTGGGGAGCGACTGAAACAGATAAGGAATGCGATTGGGATATCCCAGACACAAATTGCGAAAGAACTTGGTCTGGCTCAGTCAACTTATGCAAAATACGAGTTAGGGGGCGCTATTCCTGAATCTGTCATGTGCTATTTAGCCGAAAAAGGGTTTAATATTCACTGGCTTGTTACAGGTGAGGGGCCGATGTTTCTTGATGCAAATACAGGTTCAACAAGGGCTGTCAATTCTTCTGGCCAAGATTCGGAACAAAACTTCATACCTGCTACAATTCATACGCCCAAGGGTGATGTAGTCGTCTCAAAAGATGATGCCATGCTGTTCGTCCCAATTACCGAACAACGGCTGTCCGCGGGGCCTGGCCAGGAATGGGGAGATGATGCTTATACAGGCGAGAGGGTACCAGTTCTCAAGAGGCTGGTCAGCCAATACGGCAAGAAGCTGCTCGCTTCCCAGGTAGTGGGGGACTCCATGGAACCTACAATCAGCAATGGAGACGTCGCCATCTACGCCAAAGAATGTGTGCAGGGTGACGGCATCTACGCGCTATCCGTCCAAGGTGACGTCCTCATAAAACGGGTTTCGTTCGACAAGCTGTCGAACAAGCTGACGATCATCAGCGACAACAACAAGTACCCGGTCAGAGATGTGCCTGCAAATGCCGACGGGGTGATGGTCCTGGGCAAGGTGATCAGTTGGGTTCACGTAGAAGAATGATGTGTTTATTCTGAGTTTAAACGGGTGATAAACGCTCTTGGGAGCGGATGAAAATACGGGAAAGAAGGGTTTATGAGAGTTCTCGGAGGAATACTGATTGTCATTACTGTTCTGCTTGTGATATTCGGCTTCGTCTATGGTCGGGATCCTGATCGATGGTCTTATCATTTCAGCCTTCAGATGGCTCTTCCTTGGTTCGTGTATGCGGTTTGTACCGGGGTCTGTTCTGTGTTCGTGTTTTGGATGGCGAATGTCGGTGAGAATGTCGAATCGTTGGAATATACCGGAAGGCGGATACTCGATTTCCTGGAACAGGGAGAAGGATCCTCGAATTCTGCGACGTCAGGTTCTCCTGTGACCAGGACATCCACAACTCCTCCGACGCCTATGGCATCGGCACAATATCTCAAGCAGAAAGAAAGCTGGGCGGCAAAGCCGGGAGACAACCCGACTGTTCCTCGCAATCCAGGGGAATCTGATGCGCATTATTGGGAGCGGGTAAGGAGATCATAGAATCGGCTTGGAGAAACTAAAACGGGAACAAGTAGAATACATTTCTTTCCACATGAGCAAGTTGATTCTAGTACAGTTGTTCAACACGATCTATTATTTCTTTGGTCTTGATTATTTGGGTAGGTAAATATAAAGGAGCTGATATTATGGTCAATTATTCTTCTTGGAAATTTACAAAGGATGTTGCTGTTACGGATTTGCAACTCGACAAGTTGAATCCCAGAATTCCTGTTGATTTGAGTGAGGCTTCTCAGAATGACATAATTACTATCATGGTAGAGCGATACAATATCCTTCCGTTGGCTGAAAGTATTTCTAAAAATGGATTTGAACCTCGTGAGCAGATGATCGTTGTTTGGGAGAATCACCGTCCTGTCGTGATTGAAGGAAATCGAAGGTTGACAGCACTCAAGTTGTTGATCAACCCTATGCTTGCACCGATAAAAGAAAGGTCGAAATATCAGGCATTACATGATCAGATTGAGATGTCTTTGATAAGCAATCCATATGTCCTGATTGCACCAGACAGGGCGTCAGCAGACCCTATCGTGTTGAATAAACATACGACGAATACCGAGATCCCTTGGAAACCTCTTCTGCAATCTTTTTTTTACGAGCGGAAGGTTGAAGAGTATTCTGAATTAAATTTGGATCAAATCGCGAATAAATTAAATGTAAGCCGAGAATTGATTGACAATGCTTTATTAAGGCTTGATTTGTATAAACGATTACTCCGACTCGTTGTGGATGATGTGAAAGCATATGTTGAAGATCCTGAAAAGTTTGACATTACGACAATCGAGCGTTTTATCAATAATTCTACGATTCGTAAGTTGATAAAAGTTACGGTTCTGGATAACAAGTATGTTCCTGCTGACTTGGCCTATTTTGAATTTGTGATAAAATGCCTGACCGAATGGATGTATAAAGGTCCAGCAGGAAGCAAACTTGATAAAATTACTTCCCGTACAGCCAACACCGTCGAGCAGATGAAAAAATATATTACTGAAGCGAAAACAAGATATTTGACCCGAGGAAATGAAGAATCCTTAGAAGAAAGTGATGTGGACATCCAGGAGTCGCTGTACCCAACTTCAGATGATGAAGCCAGTTTAGATTCTGAACCAAGTTTTCCTTCCTCTCTTGAAAACAATACAACATCCACAGCACATCCCGCGAAAAAGAAAACTCGGCGAATGTTGGTTGAAGAAGATCAATTTTCTTACACTGTCAAGGGAAAGGCGAATGCAAAGCTTTTGGCCGAGTTGATGTATATCCAAATAGATAAAACCCCGAGCATTTCTGCAATCATATTCAGGGTTTTTTTCGAAAGGATTGTTCGGCAGTTTCTCTCAAATCATAAAATTCGGTTCATCAATAAAGGTGGTAATGAGAAGATAAGAATTGGCGACGCTCAATTCGGTGAAATAATCGATTTTCTTACAACTCGACAATGTGAACTTATTGATGATGACGATGTGAAGAAGTCCTTAAAGGCATTTAAAGGAAGAGATGCAACAAAACCAAATTCATTGTGCAACCTAAACAATATTGTACATTATCAAGGGAAGCTGTATTCTAGGTCTGAAGTTCGTGAACTTGTGGATTCCCTTGAGTCTACGATCGATTATTTTTTAACGAATCCGGAACCCAAAGTGATTATAGCACCTCTAGATGACGAAGATGAGGAGTCTTCAGGTTCTGGAGATGTTACGGATGGACGAACGGATTTCATGGAATAATCTTGACATGGAAAAAACAACAAGTCCTTTGCGTTATCCTGGCGGTAAACAAAAACTCGCAGGTTTTATAAAACATTTGATATCCGCTAACAAAGTCTCAGATGGTTTTTATGCAGAGCCATATGCTGGAGGTTGTGGATTGGCTCTCGACCTCCTGTTTTCAGAAAGTATCTACCATCTACGACTTAATGATGCAGATTTCAATATCTATGCTTTTTGGAGATCGGTCCTTGAGTATCCTGAAGAGTTGGTTGATAGAGTTATGAATGCCAAGCTTTCAGTTTCAGAATGGGAAAGGCAAAGAATTATCCTCCAATCTTCAGTTACTAATATTTTGGACAAGGGATTCGCAACTTTTTTCCTGAACCGGACAAATAGATCAGGGATTCTAAGTGCTGGTCCGATTGGAGGAAAAGATCAGACGGGAAACTGGAAAATCGATGCTAGATTCAACAAAGAGAATTTAGTTAGCAGGATCAGAAGAGTCGCGATGTACGCGAATCGTATTGAAATCCATAATCTGGATGCTATGGTTTTTCTTGAACAGATCAAAATTGAAGCAAGTAAGCAAAAGGCTCTGGTATATCTCGATCCTCCTTATTATGTTCGTGGACCGGAGCTTTATCTGAATGCTTATGAACATAATGATCATGCATCACTTGCAGAGTTTCTTGAGAGCAATTACTCCGACGTAAAATGGATTGTATCATATGATGTATGTCTTCCGGTCGCTAATCTATATAATGGCTTCAGGTGTTCAGAACAGATTCTCAATTATAGTGCTAATACATTCAGAAAAGGGAATGAATTTGTATTCTATTCCAATAAAATGATTCTACCTTCGGACATCGTTCTTCGTTCTCCGTATGCGATTATTTCTAATTCTAATATTGCATAAAGACAGGGGGCGCATGCTAGTTCTTCTCCCTGTCTATACGCAATTTCCAGAATATCATATCATTGTTTGTTGATCAGCGATGGTCCTGTATGTATTGTGTATTGCCTTCGTAGCAATCTCCTTTAATTCTTCTTGATTATTCATGTTTTCTGAAACTAAAAACCTGGTTTGAATTAGCTTCTCAGCATCTGATAGTTGGACTTCGATTGGAAAACCTGAGTCTTTCGCTTGAGAAGCACCACCGATTCGCAGAATAGCACCACTTCTCTGAACCAT
>LVAV01000026.1 GCA_001604185.1 Clostridiales bacterium Firm_16
TTTTGTAACAAACTCCATCAGAGCATCCCGGTTCTCCTGCGGAGTCGTTGTGGGACGACCCAGATCCTTCCTGGCACCGCATGCACAGCAGATTTCCAGAAACACCGGGCCTGTTGTTTCTATATCCGTAATTTCCTTCAGTGCAGCTTCAAGCGACTCCCCGGAGTCTGCCGAAAGGATCCGCCGATAACCTGCAGCCCACGCTGCTTTTTTCAGATCCAAAGCCCCGGAGCAAACCGGCATACCGCCCACTGTTTCATGTGCCCCGTTATTGATTACCACATGGACCAGGCGGGCAGGAGACCGTTTTCCGATGATCGGAAGCGCACCCATATGCATCATGACAGCGCCGTCTCCATCCAGGCACCAGATTCTTCTGTCCGGTAAAGCTTCCGCCATTCCGAGTGCGATCATGGAAGCGTGGCCCATGGACCCGACTGTCAGGAAATCATGTTCATGGGAGCCGCCGTTTCTTTCGCGAATCTCGAATATTTCCCTGGACAGTTTTCCGGTTGTTGAAACAACCGCATCCCTTTCACCCATTGAAGACAGCAGTATTTCCGCCGCCTGTTCACGGGTCATGACAAACCGGTTGCTGTAATCCGGTTTGCAGGAAGAAACCAACGCTCCTTTTCTGACTACGAACGCCGCGCATTTTCCATCAAGAAGGTCCTGCTTCAATTCTTCATAATCAGTGAGGAATTCTTCTTCTGTTGTTTCAGCGGACAGGATTTTCCGGGGAATCCCCAGAAGATCCAGCTGGCCGATCGTGACCGCCCCCTGCTTTATATGCTGCGGTTCATCCCTGACCCCGGGTTCTCCCCGCCATCCCACCACCAGGAGACACGGAATTCCATATACCTGCGGATCCATCAGGGACGCCAGCGGATTCACGGCATTTCCCAGTCCGCTGTTCTGCATATAGCATACCGCCGGCCGGCCTGTTGCAAGATAATGGCCCGCGCACAGACCGACCGCACCGCCCTCATTGTGTGCCACGATATGATGAACGCTGTCTGTTCCATACCTGCCGTACAGTTCGTCACACAAGCCTTTCAGAAATGAATCCGGCACACCGGTAAAAAAATCTATTCCGTCTTTTTCCAGAACATCCAGAAAAAACGAAGTATCCATGAATTATCCTCCATGCAGCAAAAGCCCGGTCACTCAAACTCCATCGGGAATTCCGTAATGGCGTAATCCAGTCCTTTGGTGTTGTAACTGCTCCGCATCGTATTGAAAATGGAATCCGATTCCGCGCCGGGCTTGAACGGCGTCGGAATAAAGTCATTTACTTTCTGTTTTGATGAAATCCGGATCGGAATGACACGGAAATCCTTGTATGATACTTTCCCGTCCTTGATCCGATAACGAATCTGGAACATAATGGATGTCATATCCTTCGGGCTTTTATGTCCGGCAAAGCAGAAATTCCCCAGTGAATAGCAGATATACACGCCGTTATAATACTCAATCGGCTGGACCCGATGGGAATGGTGGCCGACCACCAGATCCGCACCGCTGTCCACCGCCAGGCGGCCGAGCCGGATCTGGTTATCCGTCGGCTTATACCCGCGGTTCGGCTGGGACGAAGTCGGTTCGAGACCCCAGTGAAATGAAACGATTACCAGCGGATAATACTGTTTGGCTTCGGCGATATCCGCCGCAACCTTTTCCTCAAATGTCGGATATCCCCCGAACGGTTTCCCGTACCGGTCGATACAAAGGTAGGAAAGCATTGCTACCTGGATTCCTTCAAATTCAAAAATCCCTTTTTCTTCCGAATTTGAATATATGACACCGGCCTCCCGCAGTGTATTCTTGGTGTCCTCGTATCCTTCCTCGCCATGATCCATTACATGGTTGTTTTCCAGCGAAACAGCCTCAATTCCGTTATCCGTCAGGACAGAAACATAGGAAGGAGAGATGTTGAACAGGAACTCGTTTTCCTTCTTGTTGGACGGCACATAGGTTGTATCCGTGAACGTTCCCTCAAAATTTACGATGGTCAGGTCGTCATTCATCAGTATATCGCGAACTCCGGACATCGTAAAATTGATATCTCCGCCATGGGCGTTCAGCTCGGGAGTAAATATATCCTTTTTGTGATAATTATCCCCGCCGATGGTGAAATCTCCCGTGCATGTGATTGTCATAATCACAGCTCCGTCGCTGTCCTTCAGGATTTTTTTGTCCTGTTCTTCCGGGAGGAATTCCAGGATTTCCGTGATTTCCAGTTCGCCGTCAAAGTCGTCTTCCGCCAGTGCGGCCGGGACCAGTATTATCAGGCATAATAACAGAGAAAACAGCCTACGAGTCATATTCCCGATCCTCCGTTGAATGTCAGCATGAATGAATAAACTCCGAAATGCGTTCCATGGCCACCGTAATCTTCTCGATGGATGTCGCGTAGCAGCAACGGATATTTCCTTCCCCGGAAGGTCCGAATGCCGTTCCGGGTACAGCAGCCACATTCTTTTCCCGCAGCAGTCTTGAGCAGAACTCCTCACTGGTCATTCCCGTGATCCGGATGGATGGGAACGCATAGAACGCGCCGTAAGGTTCAAAGCATGCCAGACCCATTTCGCGGAACGCGTTAACCATATAACGGCGCCGGCGGTCATAACTGTCCCGCATTCTGATGATTTCCTCATAGCCGTTTTCACGTCCGCTCCGGAGAGCCGCTGCAGCTGCAATCTGTCCCTGGCGCGGTGCGCACATAATACTGTACTGATGGATTTTATTCATCACGCTGATGATTTCAGCCGGTCCGCAGGCATACCCGACCCGCCAGCCGGTCATGGCGAATGATTTGCTGAAACCGTTGATGGTCAGGGTTCGCTCCGCCATGTCATCCACTGCCGCAAAGGAGACGTGTTTCCTGCCGTCGTAGACCAGTTCGGAGTATATTTCGTCTGAAATCACCATCAGATCATGTTTCCGGACAAACGCCGCAACAGCTTCCAGATCCTGCTTCTCCATAATCCCTCCGGTCGGATTGTTGGGATACGGAAGAATCAGCACCTTTGTACGGGATGTGACTGCCTTTTCCAGGTATTCGGTTTTCAGGCGGAATTCATCTTCTTCCTTCGTGACCACGCCGACAGGATTTCCGCCGGCAAAGATCACCCCGGGAGAATATGAGACATAGCTCGGTTCAGGAACCAGCACCTCATCACCCGGTTCAATCAGGGCCCGAAGGGCAGCGTCGATTGCTTCAGATGCACCGATCGTAACCAGAATATCCGTCTCCGGATTGTAGCTGAGCCCGTAACGGCCTTCCATATATATGGCAATTTCATTCCGCAGTTCAATCAGGCCCCGGTTTCCCGTATACTGGGTTTCTCCGTCCACCAGGGACTCTATCGCAGCATTGCGGATGCTGTACGGCGTCTTGAAGTCCGGTTCACCGACCCCCAGAGATATGGTATCCTTCATACCGGCCGCAATATCAAAAAACCGGCGGATTCCGCTTGGCGGAACCGCTGAAATCCTCGAATTCAGGAAGCGTTCATAATTCACGGACTGATCACCAGCCTGCGATCAGTTTCCCCGTTATCAAAAATGACGCCTTCTTCCTTGTACCGTTTCAGCACGAAGCTGGTCGCTGTTCCGGTAACGGTTTCCAGCGGAGAGAGCTTCCCGGAAACAAATGCAGCCAATTCTTTCAGGGTACGGGCTTCCACAAGCACCAGCAGGTCATAGGATCCGGACATCAGAAATACGCTCTTCACTTCGTCAAAGCAATAAATCCGGCGCGCAATTGCATCAAACCCCATATCCCGCTGCGGCGTCACGCGGACTTCGATCATTGCTTCCACGCGCTCACGGTCCGTCAGATCCCAGTTGATCATCGGGGCATATCGGAGAATGATCCTCCGCTTTTCAAGATTTTCAATTGTTGATGCGACTTCTTCCAGCGGAGCCCCAGTCATCACGGCAATCTTTTCCAACGGAAGACGGCAGTCTTCCCTCAGGAGGTCCAGAACAGCTGTTTCCAGTTTCGTCATGCCAGCACATCCTTCCAAAACATTTGAATAATTTTACATCAACCGGACGAGAAAGGCAAGATTGGACGGCACCTCCCTGTCCGGCATTCCGGACCGTCCCTGTACACACAGAACATACATGAGATTCTATTGATTTCAGCTGATTATGTCTGGTATAATTTTTTATACAAATCACAAATCATTAACGGGAGGCATTCATCATTATGAGTCAGAACAAATACGCCGGGACGCAGACCGAAAAGAACCTTCTTGCCGCCTTCGCGGGAGAATCACAGGCAAGGAACAAATATACGTATTTTGCTTCCCGGGCCAAAAAAGACGGGTTTGAACAGATTGCCGCACTGTTTCTCAAAACAGCCGACAATGAAAAAGAACACGCCAAACTGTGGCTGAAGGAACTCAACGGAATCGGAAACACCGCCGAGAACCTCAAAGAGGCTGCTGACGGCGAAAACTATGAATGGACCGACATGTACGAAGGCTTTGCCCGGACTGCTGAAGACGAGGGATTTCCCGAACTCGCCGCCAGGTTCCGCGGCGTCGCGGCAATTGAGAAGCATCACGAAGAACGATACCGGGCACTGCTCCGGAATGTTGAAACTGCTGAAGTGTTCAAAAAAAGCAGCGTCAAAATCTGGGAATGCCGCAACTGCGGACACATTGTTGTCGGAACGGAAGCACCGGAAATCTGTCCGGTTTGTGCCCACCCGCAGAGTTATTTCGAAGTCAATGCTGAAAACTACTGATCTGCAAGGCTTTGAGTTGACTTTTGCATATCAAAATCCTATAATTTTTTAATGGAATAATTGAATCCGGGGAGGTAATTGCATGGATATTCAGGCATTGGAAAAACAGGCACGCCAGGTTCGGCGGGATATTATCACCATGGTTTCAAAAGCAGGCGCCGGTCATCCGGGCGGGTCTCTTTCCTGCACCGATGCGCTGGTTGCCCTTTATTTTGAAATCATGAATGTGGATCCCGCAAATGACAAGGATCCCAATCGCGACCGGTTCGTCCTGTCCAAGGGACATGCCGCACCCGCGCTTTACGGCACTTTATGCGAGCGGGGGTATTTCGGCCGTGAAGAGTTTGACCGTTTCCGCCAGCTGCACGGTATCCTCCAGGGACATCCGGACACGAAGAAGTGCCCCGGTGTGGATGCCTCCACCGGATCCCTCGGACAGGGAATCTCCATTGCAGTCGGTATGGCACTCGGCGCCAAGCATACCGGAAACCCCTGCCATGTATATACTGTCGTCGGAGACGGTGAAAGCCAGGAAGGTATTGTGTGGGAAGCAAGCATGGCTGCTGCCCATTATCATCTGGATAACCTGACCGTTATTCTGGACCATAACGGAATGCAGATTGACGGCACCAACGACGAAGTCATGAGCCTCGGCGACATCAGGGCAAAAGCCCTTTCCTTCGGATATGATGTTATCGAAGTGGCTGACGGAAATGATATGAAGCAGGTCGTGGAAGCCCTTCGCGTACCGGCCTGTCCCGGCAAACCGCGCTATATCATCCTGAACACCCTCAAGGGAAAGGGCGTCAGCTTTATGGAAGGCCAGGTTGGCTGGCACGGAAAAGCACCGAACGCTGAACAGGCCGCTCAGGCTTTGAAAGATTTGGAGGACTGATAACATGGAAAAGAAAGCAGTTCGTGCCGCATATGGTGAAGCCCTGGTTAAGCTGGGCGAAAAAAATGACCGCGTCGTTGTCCTGGATGCCGACCTGGCTTCCGCAACAATGACCGGCACTTTCAAGAAAGCATTCCCGGAACGTTTTTACGACTGCGGTATTGCCGAAGCCAACATGGTGGATATGGCAGCAGGCATCAGCACCATGGGTCTGATTCCTTTCTGCTCCACATTCGCCGTATTTGCCGGCCGGAATTACGATCAGATCCGGAATGGCGTATGCTATCCCAATTTCAACGTCAAATTCGGTTTCAGCCACGCCGGTATCACACTCGGTGAAGACGGCGGAAGCCATCAGGCAATTGAGGATATAGCGCTGATGCGCGTTCTTCCCAATATGACCGTTCTCGTTCCTTCCGATGCGAATGAATGCTATCAGTGCGTGGAAGCTGCCGCAGAAATCAACGGTCCGGTTTACATCCGGACATCGCGTCTGGCAACTCCCGTATTTGATCCGCGTCCTTTTACAGTAGGCAAGGGGACCGTGATCCGCGACGGAAAGGACTGCGCCATCTTCTCCTGCGGCATCATGCTCGAGCATGTTCTCGAAGCTGCTGAGCTGCTTGCCGCCCGCGGAATTGACGCCGCCGTGGTCTCCTTCCATACACTGAAGCCGTTTGACGAAGAACTTGCCCGCGCCTTTACAGCCCGCTGCGGCAAGGTTTTCACCGTGGAAGAGCATTCCGTAATCGGCGGTCTTGGCGATACGGTTGCCTCTGCCGTTATCGGAAACGGCGTAAAGTATTTCGAAAAGATCGGTATCAATGATGTATTCGGTCAGAGCGGCAAACCCGCCGACCTGCTGGCAGAATACGGCCTCACCGGTCAGCAGATTGCGGACAGGATCGCCGGCGCCTTCTGATACCGGAATCCGGAGATAATCGTCCATGCGATATGAATTCATTCTGAATCCTGTTGCCGGGAACGGATATTCTGTCCAGGCCATGAAGAAAATCGAGGGGATCCTCAATGCCCTGGGTGCTGAGTACCGTATTCATGAAACCGCCTTTCCCGGGCAGGCCACTGATATTGCCCGTTCACTGCAGGGAAATCCTGAAATTTCCGCAGTGATAGCCGTCGGAGGCGACGGCACCGTGACGGAAGTAGCCGCCGGCCTTGCAGGCGGTTCCACTGCCATGGGGATTATTCCTGCCGGCACCGGGAATGATTTTGTCAAATCCGTCCGAATTCCCAAGGATCCGGAGACGGCCATGCGCTTCATGCTGGACCGTTCTGCCCGGCCTGTGGATACCGGTACCCTGAATGATGAATTCTTCCTGAATGTCTGCGGCACGGGTTTTGACGTGACCGTTCTGGAATGTGCGGACGACAAGAAAAAAAAGTACCGGGGACTGACACCGTATTTCCTCGGGCTGTTACAGGCCATCCGGATCTTTGAACCGGTAGATCTGCAGATTTCCCATGACGGTCAATCTGCGGACGGTGAATATCTGATCTGTTCCGTAGCAAACGGACGTTTCATCGGTGGCGGAATTCCCATCTGTCCCGATGCGAATCCTTCGGACGGAAAACTGAATCTGGTGATGATCCGGAAGGTTCCGCGCTGGAAAATCCCGTTCTATCTTCCCGGGCTGATGCTTTCCCGCGATCTGTCTTTCAGGATCACAAGCCATCTGCTGACCGAATCCGTGACCATCCGCGGAAAAGGTCTCAGATTCAATATTGACGGTGAAATCCGCCGGATTGATGAAGCACATTTTCAGATTCATCCCGGATCGCTGCTTCTGATCTGCTGACGAAACCGGAAAGGAGAAACTATGAGCGATATCGGACAAAACATCAGGGAACTGGTCACCAAAGGCATGGAGGCGATCGGCAATACTGCCAGCAATATCGCTGCTGGCACCCGGCAGAAGGTCAATGAAATCAATACCGGTGCCCGGAAGAAAGAACTGTATGAATCACTGGGCGAACAAACATATATTGCCTGGCTGAACGGCACGGAATTTCCCGATCCCATGACTGATATCCTTCGGGAATTGCTGCAGCTGGACGGGCTGAACAGTTCCGGGGAGAAAGAAACCGTTCCGGAACCGGAAGAACCCGAAAAAGCAGATGAGGCTGAAGCGCCTGAGGAACAGGAAGCGTGCGGTGAACCGGACGAACCTGTTTCCGTTCCGGGATCAGACGATTCCCATGAGATTCCATATATCGAAGTTCCGGAATCGGATAAACCGGAGAAGGTTGACGAACCTCTCAGTTCGGCAATCAATTCACTGTTTGAACAGATGCCGCCGGTGGATCAGCTGGCCGACAAGGTGAACGCTTCGCTGGATGAAATGGGCGAACAGCTGAAAAAGTTTTCCGATCATTTCGGGAAACAGCTGAATGACATGGCTGACGAACTGCTCGGGAATTCCGATCATAAGGATGAATAATTCCTCCGTCAGGCCTGTATTATCACTTTAAAGCCTCTTCTCCGGAAGAGGCTTTTCCATTGAAATACGGCTCCGGTTTTGATATAATCCAGATTATCTGAAGGGAGGTGAATCCGCATGAAAGAACGATGTTGCACACGATGTTGTATCGTGCTGTTTTCTCTGATGCTTCTCATGATTCCGTGTGCCGCCCGTTCGGCGGGTATCTCATGCGGGATCTCCTCCGCAGCCGGTTCCTGGATTCCCGGAGAATCCGCACCGTTTGACGGTGTCGTATCCTCTGACGGAACCGTTTCAGCCGACAGTATCACGATGAAGCTTTCCATCCGGACCAATCCCGCCATTTCCGAGTCCGGAACCATTATCTTCTCAGAAGTGAACGGGAAAAAGCTTTCCATCCGCAACCAGAAGGATGAATATACGGTTTCATTTCCGGAAGGCGGTGAAATCCGGTTTTCCGGAAGCTGGCTTCTGCCGGAAAACCTTTATCTTTCCGAAGTGGAGCTCATTCTGACTGTTTTCGGTCCGGACGGCAGCGTTCTGGGGGAGTCATCCGCCTCTGTAGCGGGAAACTCCTCCGCTTCCGGTCCGGACGGCATAGTTTTCCCGGATCTGACCGTGCCGGTCCGCATCATGATGATTGCTGCCGCTGTTGTCTGGTTTCTGGCTGCAATCCGCATATTGATTTATCACAGAAGGAGAATTTGATATGAACATATTCAACAGCATGTCCCGCAAAAAAGAGGAATTCGTTCCGGTCCACGAAGGCAAAGTCGGTATATATGCCTGCGGGCCGACCGTATACGATTACTTTCATATCGGAAATGCACGCCCCTTTATCACGTTTGATGTACTCCGCCGTCAGCTGGAACGGGAAGGGTACGATGTCACGTTCGTTCAGAATTTTACCGATATTGATGACAAAATGATCCGCCGTGCCAATGAGGAAGGCATCACCGTTAAGGAACTGGCAGACCGTTTTATTGCTGAGTATTATCAGGACGCCAAAGCGCTCGGTATTCATCCGGCCACCGTTCATCCCCGCGCCACGGATCACATTGATGAGATCATCACGCTGATCACACGGCTGATTGAAAACGGCCATGCATATGCTGTTCCCTCCGGAGATGTCTATTACCGCGTATCGGCTTTCCCCGGATACGGAAAACTGTCCGGTCAGAACATTGAAGACCGTGAGACGGGTGCCAGCGACCGTCTGAACGTGGAAACCGACAAGGAGAGTCCTGAAGACTTTGCCCTCTGGAAAGCACAGAAGCCGGGCGAACCTGCCTGGGACAGTCCGTGGGGAAAGGGACGTCCGGGCTGGCACATTGAATGCTCGGCCATGAGCATGAAATACCTTGGCGATACATTTGACATTCATTGCGGCGGGAAGGATCTGCTTTTCCCGCACCACGAGAATGAGATTGCACAGAGTGAAGGTGCAACCGGAAAGCCATATGTCAAATACTGGATGCATAACGGCTTTATCAATATCGACAACCAGAAGATGAGCAAGAGCCTGGGCAATTTCTTTACAATCCGTGATATAGCGAAGGAATACGATCTGGAAGCTGTGCGCCTGTTCATGCTGAGTGCACATTACCGCAGCCCCATCAATTTCAGCCGCGATCAGATTGAAGCGGCCAATTCCAGCCTGAACCGGCTGTATACTGCGCGTGATCATCTCCTTTTCCAGAAGGAAAACGGCGCAGACCGTCCGCTGAATGATGCGGAAAACGCTTTCATCGACCGTATCAGAAATTATGAAAACCGGTTTGATGCCGCCATGGATGACGACCTGAACACCGCGGATGCCCTGGGTGCTGTATTCGAACTGGTCAAGGACGCGAATGTTTCCATCGGGGAAGGTTCTTCCCGTCTTGCTGCGGAATCCGCCCTGAACAGCCTGAATGCCCTCTGCGGAGTGCTGGGTTTCCTGACGAAGGAAAAGGATGCGCTTCCGGACGATATTGTCCGGATGATCAGCGAAAGGGAAGATGCCCGGAAAAACAGGGACTGGAAACGCAGCGACGAACTGCGCGACGCGATCCGCGCCGCCGGATACATCATCGAAGATACCAAACAGGGACAGAAGGTCCGGAAGGATGTCTGACCGTTTTCAGAAAGCAGCCTGTGTTTTGCTGCTGATTCTGGCATGCTGCATGTGTGTGATCCCGGGATTATTAACGCCTGTTCAGGATTTCCGTTTCACCTGCACGGCATCCGGACGGAAATCGCAGATGCAGGATATTCCTGCGCCTCCCGGAAGTATTTCCGTGAATACGGACTGTGCTGAAGAACTGCTGGAACTTCCCGGCATCGGAGAAACAATATCCCAATTCATTGTTTCTGAGCGCCGAGCAAACGGGGACTATTATTATCCTGAAGACCTGACTGCTGTGAAGGGGATCGGAATGAAAAAGCTTGAACTATTCCGTGATCTGCTTGATTTCAGCGAGGGAGGAGATTAATCCATGCCGTACCGCGCTTTGTACCGTCAGTGGCGGCCGAAGGATTTTTCACATGTGGTAGGCCAGAAGGCAATTATCGAAACCCTGCGGAATCAGGTCGTCCACGATCGGATCGCGCATGCGTACCTGTTCTGCGGATCCCGCGGAACAGGAAAAACATCCACCGCCAAAATTCTGGCGAAAGCCATCAACTGCGAGCATCCTGTCAACGGTGATCCATGCGGGGAATGTGCCAACTGCCAGCGGATGGATCATGAGGAGAGTCTCGATATTATCGAAATCGACGCCGCGAGCAACAACGGCGTGGATGAAATGCGCGATCTGCGCGATACCGTCAAATATCCGCCCCAGTTCGGCCGCTATAAAGTATATATTGTGGATGAAGTGCATATGCTTTCTTCGTCTGCTTTCAACGCCCTTCTGAAAAC
>LVAV01000027.1 GCA_001604185.1 Clostridiales bacterium Firm_16
CCTGGCCGGCCAGCACGTTCGTCGTGATCACACCCGTCGAGATTGACGTGGCCAGAGCAACACTAAGAGAACTCAGTAATATACGCTTACTTATCATACTTTCAAATCCTCCACTCTATAAAAGTATTCCTATCGTTTTTTCTTATTCCTGATCAGATGGTTCCTCGGTCGATGCCGTACTTCTTACAGATGCCGGTGAATTCTTCGGACTGGGCGAAGAAGGCAAGGATGCTGTGGCGGTTCTGTCTTCCGCCTGCGATCTCACCAAGCCAGTAATCTACTTCGCTCTGGGCCGGTTCTCTGTCCATGAAGGTCGTGTACAGTCTTGTGAGGTATTCCTTGTCTGTGGTATTGAAGCCTTTGAACTCATCACTCTCGAAGAAGAACAGGGCCGCTTCTGCACCGGTCTTCTCCAGGTTCGTCAGAGCCAGGGACCAGTACTTCAGTCCACCGTCTTCCGCGTCACGCTTCAGGCAGCATGTGTAGAGACGTGTTGCAAAGTTGATGGCATTCTTCGATGCCTTAGTGGCCTTATGGTAGATGGCACCGGACTTGACGCCGTAAGTTGCACAGACGTCACACCATTCGGTAGACTCAATGAAATCATTGACGACCTCGGCACGAGTCTTCGCACCGGAGGAGATCGCATCTACCCAGCCCTTCTTACCTTCTGCATCGGATTCTCGGTCGAAGAAGGTCTTGTAGAGAGTCTCGACGAAATCCTCTGTGGAGAGGTTTCTGTTCATGAACTCAGGAGCGTCCAGGAGGAAGAAGCGTGCGCAGTCGGCACCGCTCTTCCCTTCTTCTACGACCTGCTTGATCCAGAACTCCTTACCTTCCGGTTCGGAGGCGCGGCCGAGGGCCACGGTGTAAAGACGCTCGACAAAATCTTCGAAGGTCGCATCGTCAGATGGATCTTCGCCGTTTCCCTTGATTTCGAGGACCTCGCTGTCCTTGGTAAATTCTCCTAAACCATACTCGTTCAGGTCACGGACGGCGGAAACATAGTAATAATATCTCTTGCCGTCAACCGTGTTGCCATCTGTGAAGGAGGTATTTGCGGTTCTGCCGACCCGCGCAAATTCACCATTCTTGGACTCACTGCGATATATATCATAAACGTTCGCTTTGGCAAGACCTTCTCCTTCTTCCCAGGCCAGATCGATCTCGATCTCGGTGCGTCCCTCAAGGTGGAGATTCTTCGGTGCTTCGACTGTCTTCTGCGGTTCGACAATTACTTCGCCGGCGCAGTTGTTCTTCGGAACGGCCGTGAACATGTTAAAACGAATGTCCAGATATTCCAGGTTCTTCATCTTCGTCAGATCCAGCTCGGAAAGAAGGTTATCTTCCACTTCCACCCAGCGCAGTTTCGTGTTTTTAGTAAGGTCAAGTTTCTCCAGACCCATGCTGACCAGATAGAGCTGCTCGAGGTTCGTTTGTCCGCTCAGATCCACGTCCTTCACTTCGGACATGGCAAGGTTAAGATATCTAAGGTTAACATTCTTCAGATCGACCTTTGAGACGTCCGTGGCCATGCAGGAGAAATAGTCGAGTTTCTTGTTCTTACTGATATCTATTTTGGTGATCGGATTCGCAGAAATGTCCAGTTCTCTCAGGTTAGGACAATGGGAAACATCCAGGGACGGAATCTTGTTCTGGAGGATATTCAGTACTTCCAGTTTCGTGTTCTTGGAAACATTGAGATCTGTGATCTTGTTATAGTAAAGATTGAGCACAGTAAGATCCGGGCAATTGGATACATCCATTTTGGTCAGAGAATTACCGGCCACATTAAGTTCCTTTAAGTTAGTGTTCTTGCTGATATCAAGATTCTTCAGGCAGCTGTCCTGGCTAAATGAGCATTCAAGAGTCTCAAGATAAGGATTGTTGCGCAGATCCAATGTAGTGATTCTGTTCATGCCACAATGGAGTTCCCTCAGTTTCGTGTTCTTACTTAGATCCAAAGTCCGGAGTGCTGCGGCATAGCAATCGATTGTATGCAGATCCGGGTTTTTAGAAAGATTAATAGAAGAGATTCCTGTTCCCCTAAAGTCAAGGTACTCCAGCTTTGTACACTTGCTGATATCGAGCGATTTAAGATTCGCGCAATAAGAGACGCTCAGAAGATCTAGTTTTGTGTTCATGGAAACATCCAAAGATGAGATGTCGGCTGCATAGAGAGTGAGGTATTCCAACTTCTGATTCTTGGAAACGTCGATGCTCTTGATCGGATTATTCGACGAATTGAAAGAAAAAAGATTCGGGCATCCGGATAAATCGACCTTCACGAGTTTCGATAAGAGTTCGCCTGTTCTTTCGTCGAAGGTGTTCGAGACATCAACTGTGAAAAGATTCGGCATGTCTCCCAGGCACAGTTCCTCGATATTCTGGCATTCAAGAGACAGTGTTGAAAGGTTGGTAAAGAATTCGATTCCTTTCAGAGAGGCAGCAGCCAAGTCATCCTCTTCCCTTCTGAGGTCGATCAGTTTGACCTGGGCGATCTCGGATACCGACAAAGCCTTATCTTTATCGAGGTCAAACTGGGTTACGTATTCACGGAAAAGATCATCCGGGAAGTTCTTCGCGTCGATCTGGCAGACGATCTGGTTCTTTTTCTCGCACGTTAGTTTCGTGGACGTATTGTAAGAGAGAACATAAACGAGCGGGTCTTCACTCGCGCCATCCGTGTAATAGAAATAGTAATACGAATACGGAACCCCATTCTCGACATCAGTGGTTTCTTCTGCGAGTGCCGGGTCAAAGACATCCGCAATTCGTGTTTCACTGATATCCAGTTCACTCAGCTTATTCCCATGAGTTTGTATAGTGGTCAAAGAGTAGTGTGCAGAGAGATCCAGTGAAGAGATTTTGTTCGCTTCACAATTGAGATATTCCAGGTCTTTGTTACTGCTAATATCCAAAGTAGTGATCGGATTATGAGAACAATATAACGTTGTTAAACGAGAGCTGTTTGAGACGTCCAATTTAGTGAGTTGGTTGAAACTCACTTCAAGTTCGACAAGATTGGAAAGATGGCTGACATCCAGAGACGATAACTTATTAGATTCACATCTCAGTCTGTATATTTCCGGATTATTGCTGAGGTCAAGTTTCGTCAGTTTATTACCATCGACGATCAATGTACTTAAATTCGGACATTTGCTTACGTTGATGGAAGTCAGTGAACCATACGACACTACTTTCCCTTCCCTATATTCCCAGTTATTGTAACAGTCCAGATATTCCAGGTTGGAGTTTTTCGACAAGTCCAGTTTCTGGATCTTGTTACCACCACAGTAGAGTGTTTGCAGATTCTGCAACTTGCTGATATCCAGTTCGGTAAGTTCATTGTCGCTGCAATCTAAGTAGCCTGCGTTAGTAAAATATTCCACGCCCTTGAGGGACTTGATCCCCAGTTCACTGCAATAGAGATCATACGCTTCCTCAATTTCTTCTGTGGAAAGGGATCCGTTATTGTTTAAGTCGAAAGACTTAACACACTCACGGAACGCGGCATCCGGAAAATGGTCTGCATCGATGGTGACTGCTGCCTGGGTATCGCTGTCTGATGACTCTTTGCTGTCTGCTATTACGCTACGGGATACCAGGCCGTACGCAAATGGTACAGCAAGAGCTGCGCAGCAGATACTTAGCATGATTGTCTTGTTTTTCATGTTGAATTACCTCCACCTGACAAAAATAATGTCTCCCAAAATCCATCTTATTCGTGGGAAAATAAGATTGCAAGGTTTTTTGAGAATTGTGACTAAATGTTTATATGGGGGGGTGGGAGCGGTCTTGTCGTTTCTCGAGCAAATAAGTGAGACGCCTAGATCGGGGATTCCCGATCTAGGCGTCTGTTCTCGTTTATTTCTTTTCCAGTTGTCACTGTGCCTGTCTACGTGGGCGGGTTGCGCCGGTGCGAACGGCTCAGATGGCAGCGTAGGGTGCGCTATCCGATCATGCGATGGTGCCGCGGTCGATGCCGTACTGCTTACAGATGCCGGTGAATTCTTCGGACTGGGCGAAGAAGGCAAGGATGCTGTGGCGGGTCTGTCTTCCGCCTGCGATCTCACCGAGCCAGTAATCTACTTCGCTCTGGGCCGGTTCTCTGTCCATGAAGGTCGTATACAGTCTTGTGAGGTATTCCTTGTCTGTGGTATTGAAGCCTTTGAACTCATCACTCTCGAAGAAGAACAGGGCAGCTTCTGCACCGGTCTTCTCCAGGTTGGTCAGAGCCAGGGACCAGTACTTCAGTCCGCCGTCTTCTGCATCACGCTTGAGGCAGCATGTGTAGAGACGTGTTGCAAAGTTGATGGCATTCTTCGATGCCTTAGTGGCCTTATGGTAGATGGCACCGGACTTGACGCCGTAAGTTGCACAGACGTCACACCATTCGGTAGACTCAATGAAATCATTTACGACTTCCGCACGAGTCTTCGCACCAGAAGAGATCGCGTCAACCCAGCCCTTCTTACCTTCTGCATCGGATTCTCGGTCGAAGAAGGTCTTGTAGAGAGTCTCGACGAAATCTTCGGTGGAGAGGTTTCTCTTCATGAATTCGTCTGCGTCCAAGAGGAAGAACCGTGCGCAGTCGGCACCGGTCTTTCCTTCTTCCACTACCTGCTTCACCCAGAAGGTCTTGCCTTCCGAATCGGACTCACGACCGAGGGCTACAGTGTAGAGACGCTCTACGAAATCCTCGAAAGTCGGATCAGCGGGCTTGACCGGAACGGACGGCTCCGGAAGATCGTAACCCTTGAGATCTACTTTCGTATCCACGGAGAAAAAGCAGAAACCTTCTTCTTCCGGACTCTCTTTGTAGACACTGAAGAAATAAGAACCGTCTTCACTTTCGGAAACACCGAATCTGCCGAGGTCTTCCAGAAGTGTGTCGCAGGAAGAGATATCCAGCGATGTGATGTTGTTACCATGTACCGTCAGAGTCTCCAGCATGGGGTTATTGGTCACATCCAGCTTGCTGAGCTTGTTCTCGGAAGCAAAGAGTTCACGAAGAGCCGGGTAGCCGCTGACATCCAGCTCGGAGATCTGGTTCTTTCTTACCAAGAGTGAATTCAGTTCCGGTGCTTCTTTCGGAAGCTTCAGATCGGAGATGTTGTTGCCGTCAAGTTCCACTTCCGCAAGACCTTGGCACCGACTCAGATCCAGCTCGGTCAGCTTGTTGTTGCGGAATCCGACGCCGCGGAGTTTCGGGTTCTTGGTGAGGTCTACCTTGGAAATATCGTTGTCGCCAAGGAACAGAAAATCCAGAGATTCGAGTTTAGTTACATCGATCTCTGTCAGCTTGTTATCCTCAGCAATGATGTGCTGGAGATTCAAACAGTTCGAAACGTCAAGGGACTTCAGTTTGTTTTCCGTGACAAAGATATCTACGAGTTCACCGTGTTTCGGCAGGGTCAGGGTCTCCAGTTCTGCGGAGATGCAGGCAAGAGTCAGAAGTTTCTTGTTGTTGGAAATGTCGATCTTGGTGATCGGGTTCTCGCCACAGTCCAGGACCATCAGTTCGCGGTTATACGTTACATCGATGCTCTTGATATTGTTGTCGTCGATCAGGAGCTGCTGCAGACCGTACTGTTCGCTTACATCCAGGGATTCCATCTGGTTGTGTTCCACGTTGATACTCATCAGGGAGTCAGACGAGCAAAGCTTTAAGGTCTTGAGCTTGTTAGCAGGAGCCTCAATGAAAGTGAGATTCTCGCAGTCACTGAAATCCAATGCCGTGATCTGGTTGTCCGCGCAATGGAAGCCGGACAGATTACTACAGCCGGTAAGATCCAGGGTTTTAACCTTGTTGGATATGAAGTTAAGTGACATCAGATTCTTACAATTTGCGACATTGATCTTGGTCAGTTCATTTCTCTCACATAAGATGAAACCGATCTCCGGGCAATGGCTGAAGTCCAGTTCGCGGAGCTTGTTGCCGGAGCCGTAAATGGAGAACAGCATCGGATTATTACTCAGATCCAGTTTCGAAATGTGGTTGTTGATCTCACGTTCCTCGCCAGGCGCGTAACCGATCTCTTCGGACACGTGCGTCTCATCGACGGTTCCGAAATTGAGATAGGCCAGTTCCGGGTTGTGGGAAACATCCAGTTCGGCGAGATCGTTAACGTTACAGCTTAGGGAATTGAGAACCTTAAGGTCACTCAGATCCAGTGTCTTCAGATAGTTCTGATCGCAGAGGAGCGCCTGCATTAATACACAGTTGCTCACATCCAGCTTGGTCAGTTCGTTCATGGCGCAGTCGACACCCAGAAGATTGATATTCTTACTCAGATCCAGTTCCGTCAGACTGTTCGACACGCAGTTAAGTATGCTCAGGTTCTGCAGATACTCGACACCTTTGAGGCTCTTGATGCCCATGTCCGTGACATCCAGTTCTTCCGCTGCCTTGATCTCTTCCGCACTGAGTTTCTTGTTTTTGTCTTTGTCGAAGTTTTTCTGGACTACCGAGCGGAATATCGCGTCCGGAAAATTCTTCTCATTGAGTTCCACTTCTTCGGAGCCCGGTTCCTGGTCCGTCTCCGCGCGAAGTGTCGCGCCAAAGCCCTTCGCCGGTACCGCGATCGCGGTTGCCATCAGAAGAGCAAGCAATACTTGAACTGATTTTTTCATAATCAGATCCTCCTTCTTATTCCATTTTATTGCTGACTATGTAATTGTGGGATGCGGCCCCGTGGTGGGGCCGACCCTCGGGAACCAGACGGATTGCCCAACAGCCTTGGTTCCCGGAAAGACTCCGGGCGCGGGAGCAGCCGGCTCGAGGCCCGAAGCCGGGCGAGATCAGATCTCGCCGCGGTCGATGCCGTACTGCTTACAGATACCGGTGAATTCCTTGGACTGAGCAAAGAAAGCAAGGATGCTGTGGCGGTTCTGTCTTCCGCCAGCGATCTCACCGAGCCAGTAATCTACTTCGCTCTGGGCCGGTTCTCTGTCCATAAACGTGGTATACAGTCTCAGGAGATATTCCTGATCTGTGGTATTGAAGCCCTTGAACTCATCACTCTCGAAGAAGAACTGCGCTGCTTCGGCACCGGTCTTCTCCAGATTCGTCAGAGCCAGGGACCAGTACTTGAGTCCACCCTCTTCTGCATCACGCTTGAGGCAGCAGGTGTACAGGCGTGTTGCGAAGTTGATGGCGTTCTTGGATGCCTTAGTGGCCTTGTGGTAGATGGCACCGGACTTCACGCCGTAAGTTGCACAGACGTCACACCATTCGGTAGACTCAATGAAATCATTGACGACCTCAGCACGAGTCTTCGCACCGGAGGAAATCGCATCTACCCAGCCCTTCTTACCTTCTGCATCGGATTCTCGGTCGAAGAAGGTCTTGTAGAGAGTCTCGACGAAATCTTCGGTGGAGAGGTTTCTCTTCATGAATTCGTCTGCGTCCAGGAGGAAGAAGCGTGCGCAGTCGGCACCGGTCTTTCCTTCTTCGACGACCTGCTTGACCCAGAAGGCCTTACCTTCCGCATCGGATTCACGGCCGAGGGCCACGGTGTAAAGGCGCTCGACAAAATCCTCGAATGTCGGATCCTCAGACGGCGGCGGAGTAACGGCACCGGTTCCAACCTTCAACTTGTCACTGGGTTCACCGTACCAGAAACCGAGGTTGAATTCCGAATCGAGATCTTTGTAGC